>NZ_JBNDKZ010000001.1:0-1649042 GCF_050435845.1 Kosakonia sp. 1610
GTAGGTGAAGCGACTTGCTCGCGGAGCTGAAACCAGTCGAAGATACCAGCTGGCTGCAACTGTTTATTAAAAACACAGCACTGTGCAAACACGAAAGTGGACGTATACGGTGTGACGCCTGCCCGGTGCCGGAAGGTTAATTGATGGGGTCAACCGCAAGGTGAAGCTCTTGATCGAAGCCCCGGTAAACGGCGGCCGTAACTATAACGGTCCTAAGGTAGCGAAATTCCTTGTCGGGTAAGTTCCGACCTGCACGAATGGCGTAATGATGGCCAGGCTGTCTCCACCCGAGACTCAGTGAAATTGAACTCGCTGTGAAGATGCAGTGTACCCGCGGCAAGACGGAAAGACCCCGTGAACCTTTACTATAGCTTGACACTGAACATTGAGCCTTGATGTGTAGGATAGGTGGGAGGCTTTGAAGCGTGGACGCCAGTCTGCGTGGAGCCAACCTTGAAATACCACCCTTTAATGTTTGATGTTCTAACGTGGACCCGTAATCCGGGTTGCGGACAGTGTCTGGTGGGTAGTTTGACTGGGGCGGTCTCCTCCTAAAGCGTAACGGAGGAGCACGAAGGTCAGCTAATCCTGGTCGGACATCAGGAGGTTAGTGCAATGGCATAAGCTGGCTTGACTGCGAGCGTGACGGCGCGAGCAGGTGCGAAAGCAGGTCATAGTGATCCGGTGGTTCTGAATGGAAGGGCCATCGCTCAACGGATAAAAGGTACTCCGGGGATAACAGGCTGATACCGCCCAAGAGTTCATATCGACGGCGGTGTTTGGCACCTCGATGTCGGCTCATCACATCCTGGGGCTGAAGTAGGTCCCAAGGGTATGGCTGTTCGCCATTTAAAGTGGTACGCGAGCTGGGTTTAGAACGTCGTGAGACAGTTCGGTCCCTATCTGCCGTGGGCGCTGGAGAATTGAGGGGGGCTGCTCCTAGTACGAGAGGACCGGAGTGGACGCATCACTGGTGTTCGGGTTGTCATGCCAATGGCACTGCCCGGTAGCTAAATGCGGAAGAGATAAGTGCTGAAAGCATCTAAGCACGAAACTTGCCCCGAGATGAGTTCTCCCTGAGACTTTAAGTCTCCTGAAGGAACGTTGAAGACGACGACGTTGATAGGCCGGGTGTGTAAGCGCAGCGATGCGTTGAGCTAACCGGTACTAATGAACCGTGAGGCTTAACCTTACAACGCCGAAGATGTTTTGGCGATGAGAGACGATTTTCAGCTGATACCAGATTAGTTGTGCGGCGGTAAGCGGCATGACAACAGAATTTGCCTGGCGGCACTAGCGCGGTGGTCCCACCTGACCCCATGCCGAACTCAGAAGTGAAACGCCGTAGCGCCGATGGTAGTGTGGGGTCTCCCCATGCGAGAGTAGGGAACTGCCAGGCATCAAACAAAGCGAAAGCCTCATGCGAAAGCATGAGGCTTTTTGCTATTCTTTTTCCACCATAGCCTGCCTTGCTGGAAAAGATCATTTAACCTCAACACGTATAATCCCGCCGCTGTTACCAGGCATGACAAACGTACCCGCCGGGTCATAATCTTAATTACTAACCTACCTAAGTCGAAATGGGATCTACGTCACCTTTTAACCATAACAAACATGTAACATCTCCCTCTTTTGTCCACATTGAGCAGGGACGTTCGCTCTAAAAATAATACCTATTGTAAGCAGGAGTTACATACGAATGGCTGAAAACAGCATGAAAAATAATGCCTCTCTCACCAGCAGCGATACGCGTCGCCGGGTATGGGCCATCGTCGGGGCCTCATCGGGTAACCTGGTAGAGTGGTTCGATTTTTACGTCTACTCTTTTTGCTCCCTCTATTTTGCGCACATCTTTTTCCCGCAAGGTAACCCTACTACTCAACTGCTTCAGACTGCCGGTGTTTTTGCCGCAGGTTTCCTGATGCGCCCCATCGGCGGGTGGTTATTTGGTCGTATTGCCGATCGTCATGGGCGTAAAAGATCGATGCTGATCTCGGTCTGCATGATGTGTTTAGGCTCGTTAGTGATCGCGTGCTTACCGGGATATGAAACCATCGGTACCTGGGCTCCGGCATTACTGCTGTTAGCACGTCTCTTTCAAGGGCTGTCGGTTGGCGGCGAATATGGCACAAGCGCGACCTACATGAGCGAAGTGGCAGTTGAAGGACGCAAAGGGTTTTATGCCTCATTCCAGTATGTCACCCTGATCGGCGGACAACTGCTGGCATTGCTGGTTGTGGTGATCCTGCAGCAAGTGATGGAAGACTCAGAACTCAGGGCCTGGGGATGGCGTATACCTTTCGCGCTGGGCGCAGCGCTGGCCATTGTCGCGCTCTGGTTACGTCGCCAGCTGGATGAAACCTCCCAGCAGGAAGTGCGATCTCTGAAAGAAGCTGGCTCTATGAAAGGGCTGTGGCGCAACCGCAAAGCATTTTTGATGGTGCTTGGCTTTACCGCCGGCGGCTCACTCACCTTCTACACCTTTACCACCTATATGCAGAAATACCTGGTCAATACTGCTGGGATGCATGCGAATGTTGCCAGCGTCATCATGACCGCAGCGCTGTTCCTCTTTATGCTGATCCAGCCGATTATTGGTGCGTTATCCGACCGCATCGGGCGGCGCACTTCCATGCTGCTGTTTGGCGGGCTGGCGACCGCTTGTACGGTGCCAATCCTCACGGCGCTGCACAGCGTAACTTCACCCTATGCTGCTTTCGCACTCGTCATGCTGGCGCTGGTAATCGCCAGTTTCTACACCTCAATCAGTGGGATATTAAAAGCGGAGATGTTCCCGGCGCAGGTGCGTGCTCTGGGCGTTGGCTTATCTTATGCCGTGGCGAATGCACTGTTTGGCGGATCGGCTGAATACGTGGCGCTGTCATTAAAATCAGTCGGTTTCGAAACCGCTTTCTTCTGGTACGTCACCGCAATGGGCGCAGTGGCATTTCTGGTATCGCTGACGCTGCACCGCAAAGGGAAGGGCATACGCCTCTAATGTTCAGCCAGTTGCCACACGGCATAGCCCGTTGTGGCACCGGCGACATCCCAGGCAAAATCTTTCCAGCTCCAGCCGCTCCCCGCCGGGCGGCTGTCCCACAGCTCCTTCGACGCACCAAGACTTACTGAAAACATCACGCCGATAAGAGCGCTGCGATCGCGGCTGATACCCTGATGCTGCGCATACTCATTCCCTGCGGCAGAGAGCATGGCCGAGGCCAGAAAGTGCTGCGCTTTATCCTGGCCGCTCCAGCTATCGTTCGCCATGTGGCTACAGCCGGTTAATAAGAGGGTGCTTAACAGACAGGCTTTGTTCATACGCAGAGACCTGAAAAAAAGCCCCGTCATAAGACAGGGCTTCGATATTAGAGGATCCGGCTGATCAGTTTATCGATACGGATACGGCGCAAGCGACGAATAAGCTTACGCACTTTCACCGGGTACTCGGCGATGCTTTGCAGATCGCGATAGTGGTTCACCACTGTCGTATGGGTGCGGATAAGTTCCAGCTCTTTATCGCGCTGCGCCGCCAGCTGCTGTTTCGGATCGTGGATCAGAACCGCGTTTTCCAGATCCAGACGCCAGGCGCGCGGGTTGAGATTATTACCCGTCAGCAGCATCCACTCATCGTCGACCCACATCCCTTTCAGGTGATAACTGTTATCGCCATCTTTCCACAGGCGCACCACAAGCTGGTCGGTATTAACGTAGTACTGCAGGCGGCTCAGGAAACGGCGCAGGTTAATCTCATAAAGATAGGGCAGCGCGCCGATGATTTTGAACGGCTCATCTTCCGGGATAAAAAAGTCATTCGCTGTTTTATCGCCAACGATAATCTCCACCTTTTTCCCATCGCGCAGCAGCTGGATAATGTTGCGAACCAGCACTGCCGGCAGGTTGAAGTACGGAGTACAGATAGTCAGTTTCTGTTCCGCACAAGGCATCAGATGGAAGATAGTTTTATTCAGCAGGCTCGATTTCCCGAGGCCAACCAGCGGCGTAACCGCCAGTTCGTCATTGCTGGCGTTGCCCTCAAAATGGAACGAGGCATCGCGCAACGCCTGGCGGAACTGGCGAATATCGTTTTTAATTTCCGGGCTTTTTGGCCGCGCTGGATCGTCAAGACGATTAACACCGCGCCCGTGAATCAGGTTTGACTCCAGCCAGCCGCGCATCACTTCCGCCATCTGCGGATTGCAGATCAGCTGATAGCGGTCATAGCGATATTTATCATGTTGATGGAGGTAAACATCATTGAGGCTCGCGCCGCTGTAAAGCACCGCGTCATCGATAATAAAGCCTTTGAAATGGAGAACGCCGAGAGCTTCGCGCGTATTGACCGGCACGCCATAAACAGGAACATCAACGCCGGGATTCTCCTGCGCTAAACGGCAGTACCAGTCAGCGTTGGTGTTGGACGCCGCCGCACCAATGCGGCCACGCTGGGCGCGATGCCAGTCAACCAGTACGCGCACGTCCAGCTCCGGACGCTGACGTTTTGCTTCATACAGCGCGTTCATTACGCCTTTGCCGCCATCGTCCTGTTCCAGATAAAGGGCGATGATATAGATTTGGCGTGTCGCGCTCGCTATCCGGGCAAGCAACGTCTCCCTGAAATCGGCCGGTGAGTAGAAGAACTCTACCTCATCAACTGACTGAGAAAGCTTGGGGAGTTGGGCAAGGTGTTGTTGATGTTTATTACGCTTAAATTTTGACAACATCACAGTGCGTTTCTTCTCTGTTTATTGAAGGGTCTTCTGTACCATGCAGACGACATAAGCGGGCAATAATAACACCGTGTCCACTAAAGTGGTCAACATTTCCAGTACCTTACTCAGGATTGCGCCGTCTCTGCCAGAGGAAGTGAAAGTCCTACAATCCCGTCTTCCATCTGGATATCGACATCAAATCCCAGTTTACGCGCCAGCGTCACCATACCGCGATTGTTGGGCATAGTAATACCATTCAAACGCTTAAGTCCGTGATCCCGGGTATAGGCAATAAGTTTTTCCAGCAGACGCCGCCCAAGCCCAAGACCTTTTAAATCAGAACGCACTAACACGGAAAATTCGGCATCAATGTTATCCGGATCCGATATCGCACGGGTTACGCCGAGGATCTCTTCACCCTGCTCCGTGCGGCGTACTGCGACAAATGCCATTTCCCGATCGTAGTCGATTTGCGTCATATTCGCTAAATCATCATGGGTAAATTCGTTGATCTCGCTAAAGTAACGGTAATAGAGATCCTCTTTCGTTACCTGCGAGATAAATTGCTGCAGCAGAGGCTCATCTTCCGGCAGGATCGGGCGGAACAGGCAGTGCTCGCCGTTTTTCATCGTCACCTGCTCTTCGAGATATTGCGGATAGGGGCGGATCGCCAGCCGCGCTTCGCCATTTTCGCTGGCCGCCGCTAACGTCATCGAGACATCCAACGCCGTGAATTCGCTGCCGGACGCCAGCAGAGGGTGAATATCGAGCCGCGCGATCTCCGGGCAATCAATAATCAGATTGGAGACCTGCACCAGAAACTGGCTCAGCCCGGCAATATCGAGCGAACGTAAGGCGCTGCGGCCACGGATCTTTTTACGCTTAATTGCCTGAATCACCAGATAGCGGGCGAGGTTCATATTGAGCGGCGGCAACGCCACCGCAGCCTGATCCTCCGCGCGCCACTCGACGCCGCCTTCACCGAGCATAATCAGCGGGCCAAACACCGGATCGTGCTCTACCACCACCCGCAACTCCTGCGCGCCTGCGCGGTTCGCCATGCTCTGCACCTGCAAACCCTGAATGCGTGCCTGCGGCCAGTTGAGCTTAACGCGCTCAATAATGGCATCCGCCGCCTGCTGCACCTCTTTGGCGGTACGCAGATAGAGCATTACCCCCTGAACCTCAGATTTATGCGGAATATCGGGCGAGCGCAGCTTCAGCGCGACGGGGTAGCCAATTTGCTCAGCAATATGTACCGCTTCAGCGCTGTCGCCCGCAATCCAGGTTGGCAGCGTTTGCAGCCCCCAGGCACGCAAAATTGGCTGCACCTCATGGGTGTCGAGCGTCGTTGCGCCCTCGGCCAGCGCCTGTTGCAGCAGTTTCCGTGCATCGGCGGTATCTGCCGTCAGGCGTTGGGAGAGCGCCGGGGTTTCACGCAGCTGCTTCTGGTTACGGCGATACTCAACCATATGCATAAAGGCGGTAATGGTCCCTTCCGGCGTACGGTAAGTCGGCAGCCCCGCTTCGCTAAAGAGCCGACGCGCCTCCTGCGACGAGAACTCGCCGCACCAGTTAGTCAGCACGGTGACATATTTGCCGCGCGGGTGTTTTTTCAATACGTCGATCAACGCCAGCGCGCTTTCGCTGCCCGGTGCCGCGGCGCTAGGCGCGTGGATCACCATCAATGCATCGTAATCGTGGCTGTCGAGCAGGATGTTGAGGGCTGCGGCGTAGCGTTCGCTACTGGCATCATCGCGCAGATCGAGCGGGTTGCCGGCGGCGACAGACTCCGGCAGCACAGCAGAGAGTTGCGCCAGCGTCTCTTCGCTTAACGTCGCCAGCTTGCCATTGCGTGACCAGAGCTGATCCAGTGCCAGCGCTGCGGGTGCCGCACCGTTGCTGATAATCATTAGCCGCTCGCCGCGCAGCGGGCGCATATGGCTTAAGGTCTCAACAGCGGAGAAGAGTTCGTGGGTATCCTGTACGCGCAGTAAACCAGCGCGCTGGATTGCCGCGTCCCAGGCGGGATCGAGCCCTGAATGGGCATGCAGCAAGCGCTGCGCTTCGGGGCTGCGGCCACTTTTGATCACCAGAATCGGTTTATTGCGCGATGCGCTGCGGGCGGCGGAGACAAAACGGCGCGCATCGCTGAGGTGCTCCAGATAGAGCAGAATGGCGCTGGTCTTGCTATCCCGGGCCAGGAAATCAAGCAGCTCATCAACGTCGATATCGAGGCTGTCGCCGAGCGCAATAAAGTAGGAGAACCCCATCTCGCGCTGCTGCGCCCAGTCAAGAATGGTATTAGAGACGGCAGCGGACTGGGAAATAAACGCCAGCTTGCCGCGCGTAATCGGCACCGGTGAGAAACTGGCGTTCAGACCCTGCCACGGCGCGAGCAGCCCTAAGCTGTTTGGCCCGAGCAGGCGCATCTGATAGCGGCCTGCGCAGGCGAGTAATTCAGCATGCTGTTCCGGTGGGGCCGAAAGAATAATGCAGGTTTTACACCCCTTTTCGCCAAGCGCCTCCAGCTGCGCCAGATTGCGCTTCGCATGGGTGCAGAGCACCGCGAGATCGGGGGTAAAGGGGAGGCTGGCGACATCCGGCCAGGCGAGCACGCCCTGCACGGCTTTATAGGCGGGCGTGACCGGCAGCACCGGCCCGGCAAAACCGCCAGCGAGAAGATTGCGCATCATCAGAAAACCGGCGCGATCCGGTTTCATGGATGCGCCAATAACCGCAATCGAACGGGGACGTAATAACGCTTCCAACCCTCGCTGGCTCATACCGGTCTCCACAAATAAGCGACCCGATGATTTTAAACGCTTTCTTCCGCTTTTGCTGTGACGGTGGACGAATGATGCGGTTTCCCGGCCAGATAGCGCTCACGAAACAGCGTGAAATGATCGCCTAATGCCTGCGCTGCGGCGTTATCACCGGCCAGGTCGAGCAGGGCGATGGCCACTTCCGCCGTGCAGTATTGGTCCTCGGCGTGCGCTTCCCGTAGGCGATAGGCCGAAACCCGCGACAGATCGACGGAGATAATCGGCAGGGCATCAAGATAGGGGCTTTTGCGGAACATCTTGCGCGCTTCGGTCCAGGTGCCGTCGAGCATAATAAACAACGGCGGTTTTCCTGCGGGCGGCGCGCTCAGCACTTGTCGCTCACTGCCAGCATAAGAAGCGGGAAACACCACCATCGGTTGATAGGCATCGCTGGTGCATAAATCGATGAGCTCCTGCGGTGGTTCGGTGCGCGACCACTGAAACGCCAGCGTATCGGGCAGCACATCGGCAATTAAACGCCCGGTATTACTCGGCTTCATTGGCTCGGTATCGAACATCACCAGGCAGAATCGGCTGGCGGCAGCGGTTGGCTTTAAGGTGTCGCACAGGCAGTTGCGCAGCGGCAGCAGACAGCGCTGACAGCGACGGATGCGATTACCACGCGCAAGAAAAGGGCGGGTCGAGCGGGCAAGGCGCTCAGCGCGGAGTTTGAGAACGGCGTTATCAGTCATGGCGGTCGCACAGGAAAAACGCCATTGTCGCAGAGGTAAAAACGGGGCACAAGATGCGCCCCGACAGGATCAAAGAGATTCGTTCAGCCAGCTGTCGAACGGGGCTTTCGGCACCGCGCCGCTCAGCATGTCCACCACTTCGCCATTTTTGAACAGCATGATGGTCGGAATGCTACGAATGCGAAACCGCGCGCTCAGTTCACGCTCTGCTTCGGTGTTCACTTTCACAAAGCGTACCTGGCCACTGCGCTCTTCCGCCACATCTTCAAAGATCGGCGCAAAGTTACGGCATGGGCCGCACCACGGTGCCCAGAAATCGACGACCACCGGCAGATCGTCTTTCAGGAGTTTATCGAGCGTTTCGCCGGTGGCGTTGATCACGTCGCCGTCGAACAGCTCGTGCCCGCAACGCCCACATTTCGCTGCATCTTGCATGCGTTCTTGTGGGATACGGTTCAACGCCTGGCAGCTTGCACATACGGTATTCATAACTAACCTCAGGGAAGCGGTGGTACACAGCGGCATGATGCCGTTATGTTTCTACAATGTTACGTATTATTGATGTACAGGTTTTAAACAACAACGTGGTTTATTCAATGAGTACAATAGTCGCTGGCTTTTGAATGAATTAATGGCGAAGCGTCGGCACATCAGGTAATCTGCGCGCTTCGCGCAGCGCTGGTGGAGAAAAGCATGAACGATGAGTTAAAGAACAAGAGCGGCAAGGTCAAAGTGATGTATGTCCGCAGTGATGATGATTCCGATAAACGAGGTCATAACCCGCGTACCGGGAAAGGGCCTGCACGTACCGGAAACGCTTCCCGCAATGACAGAAGTCGCCCGGGCCGTGACGACAAAGGTCGTTCTGCACGTGATGACAGAGGTGGTCGTCCGCAACGCGATGAGAGAAGTCGCGCACCGCGTGATGATTACAGCGCACGGGGTGATTCACCGTGGCGCACCGTGTCACGCGCACCCGGTGAGGAAACGCCGGAGAAGCCGGACCACGGCGGTATTAGCGGTAAAAGTTATATCGATCCTGAAGTACTGCGCCGTCAGCGCGCAGAAGAGACGCGCGTGTATGGCGAAAACGCCTGCCAGGCGCTGTTCAGCAGCCGCCCGGATTGCATCGTGCGCGCCTGGTTTGTGCAGAGCGTCACGCCGCGCTTTAAAGAAGCGCTGCGCTGGATGGCGGCTAACCGCAAAGCGTACCACGTGGTCGATGAGCAGGAGCTGGCAAAAGCGTCCGGCACCGAGCACCACGGCGGCGTCTGCTTCCTGATCAAAAAACGCAACGGTCTGAGCGTTGAGAAGTGGGTGGCGAGCGCAGGTGAAGAAGATTGCGTACTGGCGCTGGAAGATGTGGGTAACCCGCACAACCTCGGCGCGATTATGCGTAGCTGCGCGCACTTTGGCGTAAAAGGCGTAGTGTTGCAGGATGCGGGCGTGATCGAATCCGGTGCTGCGGTACGTACCGCAGAGGGCGGGGCGGAGCACGTTCAGGCGATCACCGGCGAAAGTTTTGTCGGCGCGCTGGAAGCATTCCGTCAGGCGGGTTACGCGCTGGTGACAACATCCAGCCATAACGGCACGCCGCTGTTCAAAGCCGAACTGCCGAAGAAGATGGTGCTGGTGTTAGGCCAGGAGCGTGATGGTATTTCCGATGAAACGCTGTCGCGCGCCGATCTGAGCGTCTCCATTGAAGGTACCGGCAACGTTGAAAGCCTCAACGTTTCGGTCGCAACCGGCGTATTGCTCGCCGAGTGGTGGCGTCAGAATAAGGCATAAGGTATCAAGGTCGGGCGGCGCGTGCGTCTACCCGGCCTTACCCGCAGCACTTTTGTAGGCCGGATAAGGCAACGCCGCCATCCGGCATATTTCCCGAATACCCTGTTCGCGTTCCGCTGGCTGTTTCGTAGGCCGGATAAGGCAACGCCGCCATCCGGCACATTTCCCGCATACCCTATTCGCTTTCCGCCGGCAGTTCCGGCATCCAGTTAATCGGCTTTTCGCCATGCTGCTCCAGCCACTCATTCGCCAGCACAAAATGGTTACAGCCAAAAAAGCCGCGATGAGCCGAAAGCGGCGACGGGTGCGGCGCGGTCAGCACATGATGGCGTTTCCTGTCGATAATCGCCCCCTTCTTCTGCGCATGCGATCCCCACAGTAAAAAGACCACGCCTTCACGGTGCTCATTAATCAGGCTGATAACTTTATCGGTAAAGGTTTCCCAACCGAGGCTGGCGTGAGAGTGCGCTTGCCCGGCGCGCACTGTAAGCACCGTATTAAGCAACAACACGCCCTGGCGCGCCCAGCTCTCAAGGTAACCGTGAGTAGGACGGGTAAAGCCCGGCACGGTTTTCTCTAACTCTTTGTACATATTCAATAAAGAGGGGGGAACGGCGACACCGGGCCGCACGGAAAAGGCCAGCCCATGCGCCTGACCGGGGCCATGATAGGGATCCTGGCCCAGGATCACGACTTTCACATCGCCAAGCTCGGTAAAACGAAAGGCGTTGAAGACATCTTTCTGCGGCGGATAGATCGTCGCACCGGACTCGCGTTCAGCGGCCACGGTATTCAGGGTATTCACAAAGTAGGGCTGCTGTTTCTCTTCTGCCAGTACGTCATGCCATGTCAATGAAGTCGTCATCCCGATCTCCTGCAAAGTTGGTTTGCCGTAGCTTAACTGCTTCTTTCTCCAGAACAAAATCAGCCGCTCGCAAAATCGCACACCCGCTAAAAAATAGTTGAAAATTTACGTAAATTTTTTGTGCGCCCGAGAAGCATAAATTGATATAAAACAAGAACAAACCCTAATAGCCATTTTTCCAGTATGGTTTTTATTGACTAAAATCAAAGAATGGCCCGGTGCGGGCTGGTATATAAACAACCAGACAACAATGGTTTTACCAATTGGCCGACCTGCGTTCGGTCAATCACCTAATCTGCCTAGGGAGGCTATACATGATTACAGGTATCCAGATTACAAAAGCGGCTAATGACGATCTGTTGAACTCATTCTGGCTGCTTGATAGCGAAAAGGGCGAAGCACGCTGCGTCTGTGCGAAAGCCGGTTTCGCTGAAGATGATGTTGTTGCAGTAAGCAAACTTGGCGATATCGAATACCGCGAAATCCCGATGGAAGTGCAGCCGGAAGTGCGCGTTGAAGGGGGCCAGCATCTGAACGTTAACGTGCTGCGTCGTGAAACGCTGATGGACGCCGTTGAGCATCCGGAAAAATACCCGCAGCTGACAATTCGTGTTTCCGGTTACGCTGTACGTTTCAACTCGCTGACACCGGAACAGCAGCGCGACGTTATCGCTCGTACCTTTACTGAAAGCCTGTAATCGCAGGCACTAATAAAAAACGCCGGGTCTCCCCGGCGTTTTTTTACTTTTCGCTCTTCTGCTGTTCGCTGCCCGCCGTGCTCGGCTTGCGGCGCTTACCAATATTCTTGGTATCGCGATGGCGCTGCTTAACGCGCGGCTTCTCTTTATCTTTCTCTTTTTTCTTCTCATCGCGCTTCGCTAAGGCTTTTTTCGACGGTTTGCCGTTCAGTTTTTCACTTGGCGGACGGCTTGTCGGGCGCAGCTCATCAATGACGCGCGCTTTCAGCGGCTCTTCAACGTAGCGGCCAACTTTGCCCAGCAGCAGGTGATCGTGCGCTTCAACCAGTGAAATGGCGATGCCCTTACGTCCCGCGCGACCGGTACGGCCGATACGGTGCAGGTAAGTATCACCGCTGCGCGGCATATCAAAGTTAATCACGTGGCTGACATCGGGAATATCAATCCCGCGCGCGGCAACGTCGGTTGCCACCAGAACATTGACGCGGCCTTCGGTCAGGCGCTTGATCGCTTCGTTACGCTTGATCTGTACCATCTCGCCTTCGAGATAGCAGTTGTTAATGCCCGCTTCACGCAGCCAGGTCGCCAGCTCATGCACACGCTCGCGCTTACGTACAAAGACGATGGTGCGGGTGGCGTCCGGCTGTTTCAGCAGGTGCACCAGCAGCGCGGTTTTGTGCTGCACATCATCGGCACGGTAGTACCACTGATGAATTTTTTTACGCTCGCGGGTCGACGGCGTGGCAGAGACCTCAACCGGCTCTTCCAGCAGGCGCTCGGCAAAATCTTTGATCGCGTCGCCTTCCAGCGTGGCGGAGAAGAGCATGGTCTGCTTGCGCCAGCGCGTTTCAGCCGCAATGGTCTCGATATCCTGCGCGAAGCCCATGTCCAGCATGCGGTCCGCTTCGTCAAGGATCAGCGTCTCGACCGCACGGCAGTCGAAGTTCTCTTCTTTTATATACTGCAGCAGGCGGCCGGTGGTGGCGACCACGATATCCTGGTTTTCGCTGAACACTTCGGCGTGGTTCATATACGCCACGCCGCCAGTAATGGTGGCGATATCAAGATGGGTGTTTGCTGCCAGTTCACGCGCGTGGTCGGCAACCTGCATCGCCAGTTCACGGGTTGGTGTCAGGATCAGGATACGCGGCGGGCCGGATTTCTTACGCGGAAAGTCCAGAAGGTGTTGCAACGCCGGCAGCAAAAAGGCTGCGGTTTTACCTGTCCCGGTGGGCGCGGAACCGAGGACATCACGCCCTTCAAGCGCAGGCGGAATGACAGCGGCCTGGATAGCGGTTGGGCGTGTAAAGCCTTTATTCTGGAGCGCGTCCAGAAGGCTGTCGTCAAGTTCGAGTTCGGAAAAAGTCGTTACAGTCATGTTCTACCTCTGTGTGGGGCGCTGATTATAGACGTTACGGCTGCAATCTTCATCTGTTGTCTGCTTATCGCTTTTCTGACGCTACGCTTTCCCCTATGCTACAGCGGTTTTCCGTTTTGAGGTTGTAAAGATGTCTCAGCCAAAGGCTCAGCTTCGCCGCGATGGCTTCACGTTTAAATCATTTTTCGTCGCGCATGACCGCTGTGCCATGAAAGTCGGTACCGATGGTGTGATGTTAGGCGCCTGGGCACCGGTCTCCCGCGCCCGTCATATTCTCGATATTGGTAGCGGCAGCGGCTTACTGGCGCTAATGCTGGCGCAGCGTACCGCAGATGATGTAACCGTCGATGCGGTTGAGCTTGATGAGCAGGCGGCAGGGCAGGCGCAGGAGAACGTGCAGGCTTCTGTGTGGGCCGATCGCATTCGCGTCCACTGCGCCGATATTCTCGCCTGGAGCCAGCAGAACACCGCGCGTTTTGATCTTATTGTCAGCAATCCGCCCTATTTTGAAGAGGGCGTCAAGTGCGCCACGCCTGAGCGCGACCTTGCGCGTTACACCACCACCCTCGATCACCAGACGCTGCTGGAGATCGCCGCGACGCTTATCACCGAAGAGGGCTTTTTCTGTGTGGTGCTGCCGGTTGAAACCTGCGAAGGCTTTAGCGAGAAAGCGCGACAGCTCGGCTGGCATTTGCGGCTGCGTACCGATGTCGCGGAAACGGAAGGGCGCCTGCCGCACCGTGTGCTGCTGGCCTTCTCGCCGCGCCAGGGCGAGCTGTTTGCCGACAGGCTGGTGATCCGCGGCGCGGATCAGCGCTATTCAGAAAGCTATAGCGCGCTGACCCAGGCCTTCTATCTTTTTATGTAACTTTGCGGCGAGAGCACCGTTGGCCCGGATTCCGGCAACTGATGCGGGTAATCCAGCGTGTAGTGCAGGCCACGACTCTCTTTGCGCATCATTGCGCAGCGCACAATCAGCTCCGCCACTTGCACCAGGTTGCGCACTTCAAGCAGGTTATTTGACACGCGGAAGTGCGCGTAATACTCGTCAATTTCCTGCTGCAACAAGTTAATGCGCCGCAACGCCCGCTCAAGGCGTTTGGTGGTCCGCACAATCCCGACGTAATCCCACATAAACAGCCGCAGCTCATGCCAGTTATGTTGCAGGATCACCCGCTCATCGGCATCGTCAACACGGCTCTCATCCCACGCCGGTAACGCAGGCACGTTTTCGACGCCCGGCATACGGCGGGCAATATCTTCAGCGGCCGACCAGCCATAGACCAGACACTCCAGCAGTGAGTTAGAGGCCATGCGATTAGCGCCATGCAGCCCGCTGTAGCTCACTTCGCCAACCGCATAGAGGCCATTAACATCGGTACGGCCGCAATCGTCAATCATCACCCCGCCACAGGTGTAGTGTGCCGCTGGCACAATCGGCACCGGCTCTTTAGTCAGATCGATGCCGAGGCCAAGCAGTTTCTCGTAAATCATCGGGAAGTGGTGGCGCACAAACTCAGGCGGTTTGTGGCTGATATCCAGGTACATGCACTCGACGCCGAGGCGTTTCATTTCATGGTCGATGGCGCGCGCCACCACATCGCGCGGAGCGAGTTCGCCGCGCGGGTCGAAGTCCGGCATAAAACGCGTGCCGTCCGGACGTTTGAGGTGTGCACCTTCGCCGCGTAGCGCTTCCGTCAGCAGGAAATTGCGCGCCTGCGGGTGAAACAGCGCGGTGGGGTGAAACTGATTAAATTCGAGATTTGCTACCCGGCAACCCGCGCGCCAGGCCATGGCGATACCATCGCCGGAAGCGATATCGGGGTTGGTGGTGTACTGATAAACCTTCGATGCGCCGCCAGTGGCCAGCACCACCGCTTTTGCGCGACAGGTCTCAACCTGCTCTTTATTGCGGTTCCACACCCATGCGCCCACCACCCGGCGTGCACCGCGCAGGCCAATTTTGTCAGAGATAATCAGGTCAACGGCATTGGTGCGCTCAAGCAGGCGAATATTGGGGTGGCTCATCGCCTGGCTCACCAGCGTGTTCTCCACCGCTTTGCCGGTGGCATCAGCGGCATGAAGGATCCGCCGATGGCTATGCCCGCCTTCGCGGGTGAGGTGATAGCTGGCATCGCCGCTTTCACTGAGTTCCGTATCAAACATCACGCCCTGGTCGATAAGCCACTGTACGCAGTGACGCGCATGGCTGGCGACAAACTCCGCCGCGTGGCGATCGACAATGCCGGCACCGGCAATCAGGGTATCTTCGACATGCGAGGCGATGCTGTCCGTTTTATCAAACACCGCCGCAATACCGCCCTGCGCGTAGAGTGTTGACCCTTCGCTGACCGGCCCTTTGCTTAAAACGATAACGGAATGGTGCTCAGCCAGACGTAACGCAACGGAGAGGCCCGCCGCACCGCTGCCAATCACCAGCACATCACAGGAGAGTTCAGGAGTTGTTTGCATAGTGTGTTTAATTTACTAAACAAGTGTTGCCCGAGAATAGCACCACCCGCACAGCAAATGCACATTTTTTTGTTTTGTGTATTAAGCACTAAACATGACGGGCGCTGGTGGCTGAAGAGAGAGGATAAAATCTAAGAAAAGGCTGTTTGTTTACTAAGGTGTATTAAGGATGAAAAAAAAGCATTAGTGCGGTAATCTCTGGCGATCTTAAGGTCTTTTCTTTGAGAACAGGGTGCAGTTAGTCGGCAGACTTATAATGAGTGATAACGAAAGTTCTGCGTAACTCTGCACAAAAACAAAGGCGTGACGGAACTTTCTTACCGGTCTGCTCTCTAATTGGCTGCTTGCTCATAATGCAGTTTTGGAGTGGCGTTCTGGCTACGCGTGGAAATGGGTTTTGGGGAGACTTTACCTCGGATGAGCGAGCAGTTAACGGATCAGATTCTTGTTGAAAGGGTCCAGAAGGGAGATCAGAAAGCCTTTAACTTACTGGTGGTGCGCTATCAGCATAAAGTGGCGAGTCTGGTCTCTCGTTATGTCCCTTCAGGCGATGTGCCTGACGTAGCACAAGAGTCCTTTATTAAGGCCTATCGCGCGCTTGATTCTTTCAGGGGTGATAGCGCTTTTTATACCTGGCTCTACCGTATTGCTGTGAATACAGCGAAAAATTACCTGGTTGCTCAGGGGCGCAGGCCGCCATCCAGCGATGTGGATGCGAATGAAGCGGAAAACTTCGAAAGCGGCGGCGCGCTGAAAGAAATTTCGAACCCTGAGAACTTAATGTTGTCAGAAGAACTGCGACAAATCGTTTTCCGCACTATTGAGTCTCTCCCGGAAGATTTACGTATGGCAATTACGTTACGGGAGCTGGATGGCCTAAGCTATGAAGAGATAGCGGTCATCATGGATTGCCCGGTGGGTACAGTTCGTTCTCGTATCTTCCGTGCGCGGGAAGCCATTGATAATAAAGTTCAACCGCTTATCAGGCGTTGACGATAGCGGGATACTGGAAAAGGTATTAGGCATGCAGAAAGAAAAACTTTCCGCTTTAATGGATGGTGAGACCCTGGATAACGAACTGCTCAGTGAGCTGTCCCGTGATCCAGAAATGCAGCGAACCTGGGAGAGTTACCACCTCATCCGTGATTCAATGCGTGGTGATACTGCCGACCTGCTGCATTTCGATATCTCCGATCGGGTTATGGCCGCGATTGAGAGTGACGCCGTGCAGCCTGCGACGCCGCTTATCCCTGAAGCGCAGCCGGCACCACAGCAATGGCAGAAGATGCCGTTCTGGCACAAAGTACGTCCGTGGGCGAGCCAGCTCACCCAGATGGGCGTTGCGGCATGCGTATCGTTAGCTGTCATTGTTGGCGTTCAGCACTATAATGGCCAGGCTGAATCCACCCAACAGCCCGAAGCGCCAGTGTTTAACACACTGCCGATGATGGGCAAAGCCAGCCCGGTGAGCCTGGGTGTTCCGGCTGATGCGACGGCAAGTGCCGGTCAGCAGCAGCAGGTTCAGGAACAGCGTCGTCGCATCAATGCGATGCTGCAGGATTACGAACTGCAACGCCGTTTGCACGCTGAGCAGCTTCAGTTTGAACAGGCGCAGACTCAGCAGGCCGCTGTCCAGGTGCCAGGAAATCAAACCTTAGGAACGCAATCGCAGTAATGAAGCAACTTTGGTGTGCCCTCTCTTTTGTGGCTGCTGGTCTACTTTGCTCAACTAACGCCTCGGCTGATGTTTCATCCGGGGCGTTGTTACAGCAGATGAATGTAGCGAGCCAGTCTCTCAATTACGAACTCTCTTTTATCAGCATCAACAAACAGGGTGTCGAATCGCTGCGCTATCGTCATGCGCGTCTCGACAACCAGGCGCTTGCGCAGCTGCTGCAGATGGATGGCCCGCGCCGCGAAGTGGTGCAGCGCGGCAATGAGATCAGCTACTTCGAGCCAGGCCTTGAGCCCTTCACCCTCAACGGTAACTACATCGTCGATTCGCTGCCGTCGCTGGTCTATACCGACTTCAAACGTCTTTCGCCGTACTACGACTTTATCTCCGTCGGGCGCACGCGTATTGCCGACCGGCTGTGTGAAGTGATCCGCGTCGTGGCGCGTGACGGTACGCGCTACAGCTACATTGTCTGGATGGACGAAGAGAGCCGGCTGCCGATGCGCGTCGATCTGCTCGATCGCGATGGCGAAACTCTTGAGCAGTTCCGTGTGATTGCGTTTAACGTCAATCCTCAGGTAAGCGACAGCATGCAAACGCTGGCGAAAGCGAGCCTGCCGCCGCTGCTTTCGGTGCCGACGGGCGACAAAGTGAACTTTAACTGGGTGCCGTCATGGCTGCCGCAGGGCTTCACCGAAGTTGCCAGCAGCCGCCGTCAGCTACCGACCGTCGATGTGCCCGTCGAATCACGCCTCTACTCCGATGGATTGTTCAGCTTCTCGGTTAACATCAACCGTGCAAATCAGAACAGCAGCGACCAGATGCTGCGCACCGGTCGACGCACTGTCAGCACAACCGTGCGTGACAACGCCGAAATTACTATCGTGGGCGAGTTGCCGCCGCAAACGGCAAAACGCATTGCGGATAACGTCAAATTCAGGGCCGCACAATGATCAAAGAGTGGGCAACCGTCGTCTCCTGGCAGCATGGCCAGGCGCTGGTCGAGTGTGACGTGAAAGCCTCCTGCAGCAGCTGCGCCTCGCGCGCCGGCTGCGGTAGCCGCGTACTCAACAAGCTTGGCCCGCAAACCACCCATACCATCGCCGTACCCTGCGCTGAGCCGCTGGAGCCGGGGCAGAAAGTGGAGCTGGGTATTGCGGAGAGCAGCCTGCTTGGCTCTGCAGTATTAGTCTATATGACCCCTCTGCTTGGCCTGTTTGTAATGGGCGCACTGTTCCAGACGCTGTTTGGCAACGATATGGCGGCGTTTAGCGGCGCCGTGCTGGGCGGTATCGGCGGTTTTCTGCTGGCGCGCGGTCTCTCGCCAAAGCTTGCCACCCGTAGCGAATGGCAGCCAATAATCCTTAGCGTCGGCCTGCCGCCGAACCTTATTCGCGTCGATGACGCATCCGCTGAAAGCCGCCCCTGATCCTGCCTGTTACCGCTTACAAAGTGTGGGCGGTTTGAGCATTTCCCCGCGTTGTGGTTGTAGTGTAGAATGCGGCGTTTCAGTACATTGACGTCAGGCGCGAACAGGCCTCTTAGTTACTCGTAAGGCATAAAATCTCACTCTATGAAGAATATTCGTAACTTTTCGATCATCGCTCACATCGACCACGGTAAATCGACGCTGTCTGACCGTATTATTCAGATTTGCGGTGGTCTCTCCGATCGCGAAATGGCAGCCCAGGTGCTGGACTCCATGGATCTCGAGCGCGAACGCGGCATTACCATTAAAGCCCAGAGCGTGACGCTGGATTACAAAGCCACCGATGGCGAAACCTATCAACTGAACTTTATCGACACCCCGGGCCACGTTGACTTCTCCTACGAAGTTTCCCGCTCGCTGGCCGCCTGTGAAGGCGCGCTGCTGGTGGTTGACGCAGGCCAGGGCGTGGAAGCGCAGACGCTGGCGAACTGCTACACCGCGATGGAGATGGATCTGGAAGTGGTGCCGGTGTTAAACAAAATCGACCTGCCGGCGGCCGATCCTGAGCGCGTAGCGGAAGAGATTGAAGATATCGTCGGCATCGACGCTACCGATGCGGTGCGCTGCTCGGCGAAAACCGGCGTTGGCGTACCGGATGTTCTTGAGCGCCTGGTGCGCGACATTCCGCCGCCGGAAGGCGATCCTGACGCTCCGCTGCAGGCGCTGATCATCGACTCCTGGTTCGATAACTACCTCGGCGTGGTCTCGCTGGTGCGTATCAAAAACGGCACCATGCGCAAAGGCGACAAAATCAAGGTGATGAGTACCGGCCAGGTCTATAACGCTGACCGTCTCGGCATCTTCACGCCGAAACAGATCGACCGTACCGAACTGAAGTGCGGTGAAGTAGGCTGGTTAGTCTGCGCCATCAAAGACATTCTCGGCGCGCCGGTAGGGGATACCCTGACCGCTGCCCGCAACCCGGCAGACAAAGCGCTGCCCGGCTTTAAAAAGGTGAAACCGCAGGTTTACGCCGGTCTCTTCCCGGTTAGCTCCGACGATTACGAGAACTTCCGTGACGCCCTCGGCAAGCTGAGCCTTAACGATGCCTCCCTGTTCTACGAACCGGAAAGCTCCACAGCGCTCGGCTTCGGTTTCCGCTGCGGCTTCCTCGGCCTGCTGCATATGGAGATCATCCAGGAGCGTCTGGAGCGTGAATACGATCTTGACCTCATCACCACGGCACCAACCGTAGTGTATGAAGTGCAGACCACCAACAAAGAGGTGATCTACGTCGACAGCCCTTCCAAGCTGCCGCCGCTGAACAACATCGAAGAGCTGCGCGAGCCGATCGCCGAGTGTCATATGCTGCTGCCGCAGGAGTTCCTCGGTAACGTCATTACCCTCTGCATCGAGAAACGCGGTGTGCAGACCAACATGGTTTACCACGGTAAACAGGTGGCGCTGACCTACGAAATCCCGATGGCGGAAGTGGTGCTCGACTTCTTCGACCGCCTGAAGTCCACCTCGCGCGGCTACGCCTCGCTGGATTACAACTTCAAACGCTTCCAGGCCTCCAACATGGTGCGCGTTGACGTGCTGATCAACGGCGATCGCGTCGATGCGCTGGCGCTGATCACCCACAACGATAACGCGCCGTATCGCGGTCGCGAGCTGGTCGAGAAGATGAAAGAGCTGATCCCGCGTCAGCAGTTTGATATCGCGATTCAGGCGGCGATTGGCAACCACATCATTGCCCGCTCAACCGTGAAACAGCTGCGTAAAAACGTCCTGGCGAAGTGCTATGGCGGTGACGTTAGCCGTAAGAAGAAGCTGTTGCAGAAACAGAAAGACGGTAAGAAACGCATGAAGCAGGTTGGTAACGTTGAGCTGCCGCAGGAAGCGTTCCTCGCCATTCTCCATGTTGGCAAAGAGAGCAAATAACCTAAAGGAGTTGGCATGGCGAACATGTTTGCCCTGATCCTGGTGATCGCGACGCTGGTGACAGGTTTTTTATGGTGCCTGGATAAGTTTATTTTTGCACCGAAACGCCGGGAGCGTCAGGCCGCTGCGCAGGCAGCGACGGGCGATGCGCTTGATGCGAAGACGCTGAAAAAAGTTGGCCCGAAACCGGGCTGGCTGGAGACGGGGGCTTCGGTTTTCCCGGTGCTGGCGATTGTGCTGGTGGTGCGTTCATTTATCTATGAACCCTTCCAGATCCCGTCAGGCTCGATGATGCCAACGCTTTTGATCGGCGATTTTATTCTGGTGGAGAAGTTTGCCTACGGCATTAAAGATCCTATCTACCAGAAAACGCTGATCGAAACCGGTCATCCGAAACGTGGCGACATCGCGGTGTTTAAGTACCCGGACGATCCACGCCTCGATTACATCAAGCGCGTGGTCGGCCTGCCGGGCGATAAAGTGAGCTACGATCCGGTGACGAAACAGGTTACCGTGCAGCCAAATTGCAGTTCCGGCCAGGCGTGCGGCAACGCGCTGCCTGTCACCTACAGCAATGTGGAAGAGAGCGATTTTGTGCAGACCTTTGGCCGTCGTAACGGCGGCGAAGCGAGCAGCGGCTTCTTCCAGATGGCAAAAGGGCAGAGCATGGCGGACGGCGTACGTCTTACCGAGCGTAAAGAGACGCTGGGCGACGTCACGCACCGTATTCTCAACGTGCCCATCGCGCAGGATCAGCTCGGTATTTACTACCGTCAGCAGAACCAGCCGCTGGCCACCTGGATTGTGCCGCCGGGTCACTACTTCATGATGGGTGACAACCGCGATAACAGCGCAGACAGCCGCTACTGGGGCTTTGTGCCGGAAGCGAATCTGGTTGGCCGCGCGACGGCAATCTGGATGAGTTTCGAGAAACAGGAAGGTGAATGGCCGACAGGCGTGCGCCTGAATCGTATCGGCGGAATTCATTGATTCAGCGGGGCGTAATTATTCTTGTTGCGCCCCGAATTATTTCCAGGATTATTCCCTTCTTACTAACGACATCCCTCCTCGTTGCGTATAGAATATTCCCCCGAAGTTTAAGGCTGGCCCTCCGGGTGCCACAGCACACGAAACCGCGTTGGTTCTTCAGGTCGGTTTCGTGTGCTGCATTGTTGACGCATTTATTTATTGGTAACGCATGAACCCCATCGTAATTAATCGGCTTCAGCGGAAGCTGGGCTACACTTTTCAACATCACGATCTGTTGCAGCAGGCTTTAACTCACCGCAGCGCCAGTAGCAAACATAACGAGCGTCTCGAATTTCTCGGCGACTCGATTTTAAGTTTTGTGATCGCCAATGCCCTCTATCACCGTTTTCCACGCGTGGATGAAGGGGATATGAGCCGCATGCGCGCGACGCTGGTACGCGGCAATACGTTGGCGGAAATCGCCCGCGAATTTGAGCTGGGCGAGTGCCTGCGCCTTGGGCCGGGTGAGTTGAAAAGCGGCGGCTTTCGCCGTGAATCGATTTTAGCGGATACCGTAGAGGCATTGATCGGCGGCGTGTTCCTGGATAGCGACATCCAGACCGTTGAGCAATTGATCCTCAGCTGGTATCAGACACGCCTCGACGAAATCAGTCCTGGCGATAAACAAAAAGATCCGAAAACGCGCCTGCAGGAGTTCTTGCAGGGTCGCCATCTGCCGCTGCCCTCCTATCTGGTGGTGCAGGTGCGTGGCGAAGCGCACGATCAGGAATTTACTATCCACTGCCAGGTCAGCGGCCTGAGCGAACCGGTGGTTGGCACGGGTTCCAGCCGTCGCAAGGCGGAGCAGGCTGCCGCCGAACAGGCGCTGAAAAAACTGGAGTTGGAATGAGCACTGAAACTGAAAACACCTACTGCGGATTTATCGCCATCGTTGGACGTCCCAACGTCGGCAAATCCACACTGCTGAATAAGCTGCTCGGGCAGAAGATCTCGATCACCTCCCGTAAAGCGCAAACCACGCGCCACCGTATCGTCGGCATCCATACCGAAGGGGCTTATCAGGCGGTCTACGTCGATACCCCGGGTCTGCATATGGAAGAGAAGCGCGCCATCAACCGTCTGATGAACAAAGCGGCCAGCAGCTCTATCGGCGACGTTGAGCTGGTGATCTTCGTTGTTGAAGGCACGCGCTGGACGGCGGATGACGAAATGGTGCTGAACAAGCTGCGTGATGCCCGTGCACCGGTGATCCTTGCGGTGAACAAAGTCGACAACGTGCAGGAGAAGGCTGATTTGCTGCCGCACCTGCAGTTCCTGGCAAGCCAGATGAACTTCCTCGACATCGTGCCGCTCTCTGCGGAAACCGGCATGAACGTTGATACCATCGCCAGCGTCGTGCGCAAGCATCTGCCAGAAGCGATTCACCACTTCCCGGAAGATTACGTCACTGACCGCTCGCAGCGCTTTATGGCCTCTGAAATCATCCGCGAAAAGCTGATGCGTTTCCTTGGCGCAGAACTGCCGTACTCGGTCACCGTCGAGATCGAGCGCTTTATTACCAACGAGCGCGGCGGGTATGACATCAACGGCCTGATCCTCGTTGAGCGCGAAGGGCAGAAGAAAATGGTGATTGGCAACAAAGGCGCCAAAATCAAAACCATCGGCATCGAAGCCCGTAAAGATATGGAAGAGATGTTTGAAGCCAAAGTTCACCTTGAACTGTGGGTCAAAGTGAAATCGGGCTGGGCCGATGACGAGCGCGCGCTGCGCAGTCTCGGTTATGTCGACGATCTCTGAGTAACACCGGATGGAGGGATGGCAGCGTGCCTTCGTTCTTCATAGCCGTCCCTGGAGCGAAACCAGCTTAATGCTGGACGTCTTCACGGAAGAGTCCGGTCGTGTGCGCCTGGTTGCCAAAGGCGCACGCTCCAAACGTTCCAACCTCAAAGGTGCCTTGCAGCCCTTTACCCCTCTGCTGGTGCGCTTTGGCGGGCGCGGTGAAGTCAAAACCCTGCGCAGTGCCGAAGCGGTCTCGCTGGCGCTGCCGTTAAGCGGCATCACCCTCTACAGCGGTCTCTACGTCAATGAACTCATCTCCCGCGTGCTGGAGCATGAGACGCGCTTCTCCGAACTCTTTTTTGATTATCTGCATTGCATTCAGGCGCTGGCCGGCGTCAGTGGCTCGCCGGAGCCAGTGCTGCGCCGCTTTGAGCTGGCGCTGCTTGGCCATCTCGGTTACGGCGTCGATTTTCTGCACTGTGCGGGCAGCGGCGAGGCGGTGGAGGATGGCATGACCTATCGCTACCGCGAAGAGAAGGGCTTTATCGCCAGCGTCGTGGTCGACAACACCACCTTCACCGGACGACACTTACGCGCGCTCTCCGAGCGGGAGTTTCCGGACAGCGACACGCTGCGTGCCGCAAAGCGCTTTACCCGCATTGCCCTGAAGCCGTATCTTGGAGGCAAGCCGCTCAAAAGCCGGGAGTTATTCCGGCAGTTTGTGCCTAAGCGCTAGCGGCAGGATCACAGACCAGGCGGGGCGAAGACCGCGCCGGAAATTTTGCGAAACTGAGGATTGTCATGGCTGAATTACTGTTGGGCGTAAACATCGATCACATTGCCACTCTGCGCAACGCGCGCGGCACCGCTTACCCGGATCCGGTGCAGGCGGCGTTTATCGCCGAGCAGGCAGGTGCCGATGGGATTACCGTCCATCTGCGTGAAGATCGTCGCCATATTACCGACAGAGATGTGCGTATTCTGCGCCAGACGCTGCACACGCGCATGAACCTTGAAATGGCTGTTACCGACGAGATGCTGGCGATTGCCTGCGAAACGAAGCCGCACTTCTGCTGTCTGGTGCCGGAAAAGCGCCAGGAAGTGACCACTGAAGGCGGGCTGGATGTGGCCGGTCAGCGCGACAAAATGCGCGATGCCTGCCAGCGCCTGGCGCAGGCGGGGATTCTGGTGTCGCTGTTTATCGATGCCGATAACGCGCAGATCAAAGCCGCGGCGGAAGTGGGCGCGCCCTGGATCGAAATCCACACCGGCTGTTACGCCGATGCTGAAAACGAAGCCGCGCAGGCGAAAGAGCTGGAGCGCATCGCCAACGCCGCAACTTATGCCGCCAGCCTCGGGCTGAAAGTGAACGCCGGTCACGGTCTGACTTACCACAACGTTAAAGCGATCGCCGCGCTGCCAGAGATGCACGAGCTGAATATTGGGCACGCAATTATTGGCCGTGCGGTAATGAGCGGCCTGAAAGAGGCAGTGGCAGAGATGAAACGTTTGATGCTGGAAGCGCGCGCATAATGGCTATCTTAGGACTGGGCACCGATATCGTTGAGATCGCACGCATTGAAGCCGTGGTTGCCCGCAGCGGCGATCGGCTGGCGAAGCGCGTGCTCAGCCCTAATGAATGGGCGCTCTACGAGGCGCACCAGCAGCCGGTGCGCTTTCTCGCCAAACGCTTTGCGGTGAAAGAGGCGGCGGCAAAAGCGCTCGGTACCGGCATTCGCAACGGCCTGGCGTTCAATCAGTTTGAAGTCTTTAACGATGAACTGGGAAAACCGAGCCTGCGTCTGTGGGGGGAAGCTGAGCGGTTGGCAGAGCGGATGGGCGTGCGTTCTGTGCACGTCACGCTGGCGGATGAGCGCCACTACGCTTGTGCGACGGTGATTATCGAGAGCTAGATTTTGTCAGAGTGGTGCAGCAGCACGAATTTATCCCACAGCTGCTCTTCGTTCTCTTGATGTGCCAGATCTTTCAGGATGGTATTGGGGATCGGGCACACTTTCTGGCAGGTTGGCGTTTCGTAATGGCCCACGCACTCGGTGCAGCGGTCGCTGTTAATCTCATAAATGCTCTCGCCGAGCGAGATCGCCTCGTTCGGGCACTCCGGCTCGCACATATCGCAGTTGATGCATTTTTTGGTAATTAACAGCGCCATCAGGAAATTCTCAGAAACAACACAAACAGGGCGGGCATTATACGATGATTGCCTGCTCAAACCAGTTTTTTTACCAGCTCCTCGCTGTGGCGAATACGCTCCGGGGCATGCTCCAGATCCTGCTGAACCAGCGCCATAAAAAGCAGATCCGTCAGCATCATCTGGGCGCTGGTGGAGGAGATCGCCGCGCTGCGCGTCGCCTGCTCTTCCGCAATGGTGTAAAGCGAGTGGGTCGCGCGCTGCTGTAATGCATTGGGGGTAAAACCGGTGATCGCGAGGATCTTTGCTCCCACGTGTAACGCTTCGTCAGCCGCCAGATTGATCTCGCGGCGTTCGCCCGAGTAGGAGACCGGCAGCAGCAGATCGCCCGGCTCCAGCGCCTGCACCGCCGCCAGCAGCGCGTGCATATCCTGTTCGACAATGGCGTTCAGGCCAATCTTCATCAGCTTCCAGCCAAAATTACGCGCCACCAGGCCCGACGCGCCGATACCGGTCAGCACGATGCGCCGCGATTCGCGCAGCAGGCGCACGCTCTCCAGCAGCTTCTCTTCGCTGTTCACATCCAGCGAGGCGTGCATCGCACTCTGGTACTCTTTAATCAGCTTCTCGCCGACCACGCGCAGGGCGTCATCGCCGCGAATTTTATTATGCACCGGTACGGAGTAGGGGTTGGGGTTGCTGGCCAGCGCTTCGCTGATCGCCAGCTTCATTGCCGGGAAGCCTTTGAACTCCATCTTCTGCGCGAATTTCACTACGCTCGACTGGCTGACACCCGCTTCCGCCGCCAGCTGCTGCGAGCTTAAATGGCGGGCGCGATCGGGGTTTTCGAGCAGAAATTCCGCCAGCTTTTTATCACTCTGTGCAAGGCCGGGATAGCGCTGGCGAATGCGGATCAAACAGTTCATACGATCTCCGGGGTGTTCACGTAATTCACTGCCTGGTGCATTACGCGGATGAATTAACTATTCCATCCATGGGCGGTGATTATGAATTAAAAATTCTGGCAGCACAAAGTTTCTCCGCGTGGCGTTTGATAGCGATCAACTGGAGAGGCCAGAGCCACTCGCTTTCACCTGTGGCGCGCTCTCGAGACGGCGGATTGCGGGTACCAGACCCGCGCCGATACAGGCGAGGATCACCACCAGCGCCGAGGTGGTTAACACCGTTTCGCTGCCAAAATGCATCGCCAGCGGCCCGGCTGCCAGTTCGCCCACCGGAATGGCAATAAACGATCCCATCGCATCCCAGGCGTAGACCCGCGCCAGCTTCTCCGCCGGAATGTGCGTTTGCAGCGACTGCGCCCACGCCACGCCGAAAAGGCCGAAGACGATCCCGGCGCAAAAGAATGCCGCCATTAGCCAGTGTGCCGGTGCCGCCTGGCCGAGCAGCCAGGTAGGTACGGCGCAGAACGCCATCAGCACCACGCCAATAAAGAGATCGCGCTTAGGCCGCCAGCGCAGCGCCAGGAACGAGCCGACAATCAGGCCCACGCTCTGTGCGGCGATAATCAGCCCCCACTGGGTTCGCCCAAAAGCGCTGTCGGCAATCACCGGGCCGAGCACCATCACAATTCCGCTGAAAGCGGCGTTAATCAGGGTGAACTGCACCACCACCGACCAGACCCAGGGACGGCTGGCGAACTCTTTCCAGCCGTCGCGCAGATCCTGCAGGATATTGCTGGTCGCCTCTGCGGCTTTGATAGTACCGACGCGAATCGCGTAATAGAGCGGTGCCGAGGCGGCAAAGCCGAGCGCATCAATGGCCAGCCCCCAGCCGGGGCCGACCGCACTGGTCAGGATCCCGCCGAGCGAGGCACCGATGACCGTCCCGCTGTAAATCCCAAGCTGCAGCAGCGCGTTCGCTTCGCGGCGCAGGTGAACGGGCACGGTTTGTGGGATCAGCGCCGAGGAGGCGGGAAGGGCAATGCCCGCTGCTGCACCATTAAGCGTGCCAAGCAGGGCGAGCAACATGACGCTGGCTGAGCCATCAAGCACCAGCCAGGCGACCGCACCCTGCGAGAGAGCGGCGACAAGAGAAGAGAGCACCATCACGCGGCTGCGGGAGTAGCGATCCGCCAGCACGCCGCCAATCAATAAAAACGCGACGTTAAACAGCGAGCGTGCCGCCACCACCAGGCCAAGATCGGCCGCCGAGCCGCCAATATCGAGCACCGCGAAAGCCAGCGCGATCGGCGCGATACCGTTGCCCAGCACGGTAAGCAGGCGGGCGGAAAAGAGGTAGCGAAAGGCTGGGATCTGTAAGGCGCGTCGCGGCGTTGTGCGGGGTGCTGGAGTCATTGTCACCTGTATTAAGTAGGGGAGAAAACGTGTGGCGCGTATTATTGCAGGTATTGATAACAGGCTGTTACCGGAAAAGTGAGGATCTATCTGTTAGGCTAGTTGTAGTGTAATCGCCAAACGGAGCGTCCCGGCGATGGAGCGTTAACCCACAGAGGAATATCTTTTGGCTACCAGTGAACGCCGCGTTGTATTTTTTGACCTTGATGGAACATTACATCAGCAGGATATGTTCGGCACCTTTTTGCGGTATCTGCTGCGACATCATCCGCTCAATGCGCTGCTTGTGCTGCCGCTGTTACCGGTGATTGGTGCCGGGCTGCTGATAAAGGGCCGCGCCGCGCGCTGGCCCATGAGCCTGCTGTTATGGGGCTGCACCTTTGGTCACAGCGAGCGCCATCTCAACGCCCTGCAGCAGAAATTCGCCGACTGGTTCCGCGGGCACGTCACCGCCTTTCCGGTGGTGCAGACGCGCTTAACCAACTATCTGGCCGCCTCGGATGCGGATATCTGGCTGATCACCGGCTCGCCGCAGTCGCTGGTTGAGCAGGTCTATTTCGACACGCCCTGGCTGCCGCGCGTTAATGTCATCGCCAGCCAGATGACCCGCGGCTACGGCGGTTGGGTGCTGACCCTGCGCTGCCTCGGGCATGAGAAAGTCGCGCAATTAGAGCGCAAAATCGGTACGCCGCTGCGTCTTTACAGCGGCTACAGCGACAGTAAACAGGACAACCCGTTGCTCTACTTCTGCCAGCACCGCTGGCGCGTTACGCGCCGTGGCGAACTGCAACAGCTTGAGTAGTGTCGAACGTATTAGGGGTGTGTATAATGCGCCCCGCCTGAATTACTGGAGTTTATACCTTTGTCCAATCCCGAACTGACTCACGAACACTGGATGCGTTATGCGCTGACGCTGGCGAAGCGCGCCTGGGACGAGGGCGAAGTGCCCGTAGGCGCGGTGCTGGTGCATAACAACCAGGTGATTGGCGAAGGGTGGAACCGCCCGATTGGCCGTCACGATCCCACCGCGCACGCGGAGATTATGGCGCTGCGCCAGGGCGGTCTGGTGCTGCAAAACTACCGGCTGATCGACACCACGCTCTATGTCACGCTGGAGCCCTGCGTGATGTGCGCGGGTGCAATGGTGCATAGCCGCATCGGGCAACTGGTGTTTGGCGCGCGGGATGCGAAAACCGGCGCGGCAGGGTCGTTGATGGATGTGCTTCATCACCCGGGGATGAATCACCGGGTCGAGTTTACCGAAGGCGTGCTGCGCGATGAGTGCGCCGCGATGTTAAGCGATTTCTTCCGCCAGCGTCGGCTGGAGAAGAAAGCCCTGAAAACCGGCAACACCTGATCAGCCCTTGCGGGCGATTGCCTCTGTAGGCCGGATAAGCGCAGCGCCATCCGGCGGGCAATGCCTGATGGCGGCTTCGCCTTATCAGGCCTACGGGGTGGTGTGCCTGGTTTTGTAGGCCGGATAAGCGTAGCGCCATCCGGCAATTTAATCAGCGGTTAACCTTCAGTTGCAGCGTATCCTGCGGTAAAACCGAATGGTGACCAAACGCCTCGTCGACCGTCAGCGCGCTGAAGGGCAACACGCCATAGGCCGGCTGATCAAGCTCGGCGCTCGACACCGCCGGGTAGCTCTGCGCCAGCTTGAGCGTTGCGGCGAGCGCCTTCTCTTTCTCCAGAAGATAACCCACCAGGCTAATCTCATATTTGCGGATATTTTCCACGTAGGCATACGCCTGATACCCGCGGGCATAGCCGTAACGTAATTTGCTGTAGTAGGCCTTCTGGCTTAACAGCGGCAGGCGCTGTTTTACATCGGCCCAGCTATCCGGGTTGCCTTTGGTCTTCACCGTCAGCGCGCGGGCATCAAGCATATGCGCATAACCCATGTTGTAGGCCGCCAGCGCATACCAGATCTTCTCATCCTGCGGCACGCTGTCCGGCACTTTGCTCATCATATCCTGCAGATAGCGCGCGCCGCCGCTGATGCTCTGCTCGGCATCGGTTCTGTCGCTCAGCCCGAGGCTCTGCGCCGTATTGCGGGTCAACATCATCAACCCGCGCACGCCCGTCGGCGAGGTGGCCTGCGTGTCCCAGTGGGACTCCTGATAGGAAATTGCCGCTAACAGCTTCCAGTCGATCTGCTGCGCATACTTCTCAAACAGCGGCTGCAACTCTGGCAGCACACTATCAACGGCGCGTAAAAAGGCGCGGGTATCAACATAATCAAAGCCATCGCCATGCCCGAGATACTTCTCTTCGAGCCTCGCGAGGATCCCCTCGCCATTAATGGTGTTGAAGAAATCGAGCATCGCCGCCGAGAGCGTATTGTCGTCGTCGCGCTTGCTAAACCAGGTGACGGGCTGTTCATCAGAGATATCGAGCGCCACCGCCAGCTCCGGGTGAACGCGCTGGAAGAGGCTGATCGCCACCGAATCGGCGACGGTATAACTCAGTTTGCCGTCGACCACTTGCTGAAGCAGGGAGGTAGTGCCGAGTTTTTCATCCACCTTCCAGCTGAGATTGGGGTACTTCTTCTCTTTTATCTCGCGCAGATCGTCCAGCGCGACATGTCCAGGCGCAATGGTCAACTGGCTCTGATTCACTTCCGCCAGCGTACGTGGGCGATAGCTGCCGACGCGATAGACAAGTTGTTGAGAAACGGAGTAGTAGACCGGACCGGTCTGGTAGCTTTTGACGCGCTCATTGTTATAGACCAGCCCGGCGGCGAGCATATCGGCGTTGTCGTGATCGAGGTCGTCAAACAGCTGGCTGATGTTCTGGCGCACGGTGATTTTAAGCTTCACGCCGAGGTAGTCGGCAAACTGTTGCGCCAGTTCGTAATCGAGGCCGTAATTTTTGCCGTTGATAGAGGTGAAAGTAAGCGGCGTCGAAATGGTACTGACGCGCAGCTCCCCGCGCGCCTGGATAGCCGCGATGCGGTTATCGGCTTTGCCAAACCAGGGGACTGATGGCCACAGCGCCGCTGCCAGCAGCAGGGTGACAATGCCGATGAGCAGATAATTAATCTGAAATCTTTTCAAGGAGTTAATTCTCTGCGCCGTACTTTGCCTCAAAAGGTTTTCGCAATCACAGCAAGGGGATTGCTGCTGATTTAGCGGCATTCTGCGTAACTAAACGGCAGTTGGCAACAAATTACAGCATTCGGCCACAGCTATTGCTAAAAATCGCCGCCGTTTTTTATTTCCACGCAAACGGTTTCGTCGCGCGTCAGGATTCTCTATAATGACGCCCGTTTTCCCTGGTGCACACTTTAAGCGTCCCCGACGCTTCGTAATCGAAGACGAGAGACTTATGATGGAAATTCTGCGTGGTTCGCCTGCCCTGTCCGCATTCCGTATTAACAAACTGCTGGCGCGGTTTCAGGCCACCAACCTGCCGGTGAGCAATATTTATGCCGAATATACTCACTTTGCCGACCTCAACGCGGCGCTCACCGAAGAAGAGTACGCCCGGCTCCAGCGTCTGCTGAAATATGGTCCAAGCCTTAGCAGCCACACCCCAACCGGAAAATTACTGCTCGTCACTCCTCGTCCCGGCACCATCTCTCCCTGGTCATCGAAAGCTACCGACATCGCCCACAACTGCGGTCTGGAAAAGATCAACCGCCTTGAGCGCGGCGTGGCCTACTACGTTGAAGCCGCCAGCCTGACCGACGCCCAGTGGCAAGAGGTGGCGGCGCAGCTGCATGACCGCATGATGGAGAGCGTATTTAACGCTGAAGCGGACGCCGCGCGTCTGTTTGAGCACCACCAGCCCGCGCCGGTACAGAGCGTGGATCTGCTGGGCGAAGGCCGCCAGGCGCTGATTGACGCCAACCTGCGTCTCGGCCTCGCGCTGGCGGAAGATGAGATCGATTACCTGCATGACGCCTTTACGCGCCTGGGGCGCAACCCGAACGATATCGAACTCTATATGTTCGCCCAGGCTAACTCGGAGCACTGCCGTCACAAAATCTTCAACGCCGATTGGGTGATTGACGGGCAGCCGCAGCCGAAGTCGCTGTTCAAAATGATTAAAAACACCTTCGAGAAGACGCCGGACTTTGTGCTCTCTGCCTACAAAGATAACGCGGCGGTGATGGAAGGTTCCGCGGTTGGTCGTTTCTATGCCGATCGCGCTGAAGGTCGCTACGATTTCCACCAGGAGCCGACCCATATTTTGATGAAGGTGGAGACGCACAACCACCCGACCGCCATTTCACCATGGCCGGGCGCGGCAACCGGCTCCGGCGGCGAGATCCGCGATGAGGGCGCAACCGGGCGCGGCGCGAAGCCGAAAGCGGGTCTGGTCGGCTTCTCCGTCTCTAACCTACGTATTCCAGGCTTCGAGCAGCCGTGGGAAGAGGATTTTGGCAAGCCGGAGCGCATCGTTACCGCGTTCGATATCATGACCGACGGCCCGCTGGGCGGCGCGGCATTCAACAACGAATTTGGTCGTCCGGCGCTGAACGGTTACTTCCGTACTTATGAAGAGAAGGTCAACAGCCACAACGGTGAAGAGCTGCGCGGCTACCACAAGCCGATCATGCTGGCAGGCGGGATCGGTAACATTCGTGAAGATCATGTGCAGAAGGGCGAGATCGTGGTTGGCGCCAAGCTGATCGTGCTCGGCGGCCCGGCGATGAATATCGGCCTGGGCGGCGGCGCGGCCTCGTCAATGGCATCCGGTCAGTCCGATGCCGATCTCGACTTCGCCTCGGTGCAGCGCGATAACCCGGAGATGGAGCGTCGTTGCCAGGAGGTGATTGACCGCTGCTGGCAGCTGGGCGAAGCCAACCCGATCCTCTTTATTCACGATGTCGGCGCGGGCGGTCTCTCTAACGCCATGCCAGAGCTGGTGAGCGATGGCGGTCGCGGCGGACGCTTTGAGCTGCGCGATATTCTGAGCGACGAACCAGGCATGAGCCCGCTGGAGATCTGGTGTAACGAATCCCAGGAGCGTTATGTGCTGGCGGTGGCGGCGGATCAGCTGCCGCTGTTCGACGAACTCTGCCGCCGCGAGCGCGCGCCCTACGCGGTGATTGGCGACGCGACCGAAGAGCAGCACTTAACGCTGAACGACAGCCACTTCGACAACCAGCCAATCGATATGCCGCTGGATGTGCTGCTTGGCAAGACGCCGAAGATGACGCGCGATGTCGCGACGCGCCAGGCGACTGGCGACAGCTTCAATACTCACGGCATTACCGTGGCTGACGCGGTAAACCGCGTGCTGCACCTGCCGACCGTGGCGGAGAAAACCTTCCTTGTCACCATTGGCGACCGTACGGTTACCGGCATGGTGGCGCGCGATCAGATGGTCGGCCCGTGGCAGATCCCGGTTGCTAACTGCGCGGTGACTACCGCCAGCCTGGACAGCTACTACGGCGAAGCGATGGCGCTCGGCGAACGCGCTCCGGTGGCGCTGCTCGACTTTGCCGCCTCGGCGCGGCTGGCGGTCGGCGAAGCGTTGACCAACATCGCGGCGACGCACATCGGCGATATCAAACGCATTAAACTCTCCGCTAACTGGATGGCCGCAGCTGGTCACCCGGGTGAAGACGCCGGTCTCTATGCGGCGGTGAAAGCGGTGGGCGAAGAGCTCTGTCCGGCGCTCGGTCTGACTATTCCGGTGGGTAAAGACTCGATGTCGATGAAGACCCGCTGGCAGGAGGGGAGCGAGCAGCGCGAAATGACGTCGCCGCTGTCGCTGGTGATCACCGCCTTTGCCCGCGTTGAAGATGTGCGCCACACCGTGACGCCGCAGCTCTCCACCGACGACAACGCCCTGCTGTTAATCGATCTCGGCAAGGGCAGCAACGCGCTTGGCGCAACGGCGCTGGCGCAGGTTTACCGCCAGCTGGGCGACAAACCGGCGGATGTGCGTAACGTCGAACAGCTGAAAGGCTTCTATGACGCGATTCAGGCGCTGGTGGCAGAGAGAAAACTGCTGGCCTATCACGACCGTTCTGATGGCGGTCTGCTGGTGACGCTGGCAGAGATGGCCTTTACCGGCCACTGCGGCGTGAATGTCGATATCACCGCGCTGGGCAACGATCGTCTGGCGGCACTGTTTAATGAAGAGCTGGGTGCGGTGATTCAGGTGCGCGCAGCCGATCGCGAAGCAGTGGAGAGCGTGCTGGCGGCCTACGGTTTAAGCGACGTTGTGCACTATCTTGGCCGCGCGGTCGAAGGCGATCGCTTTGTGATTGAAGCGGACGGTCAGCCGGTGTTCAGCGAAAGCCGCACCACGCTGCGTATGTGGTGGGCGGAAACCACCTGGCAGATGCAGCGCCTGCGCGATAACCCGGAGTGCGCGGATCAGGAGCACGAGGCGAAAGCCAACGACAACGATCCGGGCCTCAACGTCAAACTGACGTTTGATATCAACGACGATATCGCGGCACCGTTTATTGCCACCGGCGCGCGACCGAAAGTCGCCGTGCTGCGTGAGCAGGGCGTCAACTCCCACGTGGAGATGGCGGCGGCGTTCCACCGCGCCGGGTTTGACGCGGTTGACGTCCACATGAGCGATCTGCTGGCCGGGCGCAGCGGGCTGGAGAACGTCCACGCGCTGGTCGCCTGCGGCGGCTTCTCCTATGGTGACGTGCTGGGCGCGGGCGAAGGCTGGGCGAAATCGATCCTCTTTAATGAGCGCGTACGCGACGAGTTCGAAACCTTCTTCCACCGTCCGCAAACGCTGGCGCTGGGTGTCTGTAACGGCTGCCAGATGATGTCAAACCTGCGTGAGCTGATTCCGGGCAGTGAACTGTGGCCACGCTTTGTGCGTAACCACTCCGATCGCTTCGAGGCGCGTTTCAGCCTGGTGGAAGTGACGCAGAGCCCGTCACTGCTGCTCAATGGCATGGTCGGGTCGCATATGCCTATCGCCGTCTCGCACGGTGAAGGGCGTGTCGAAGTGCGTGACGCCGCCCATCTGGCACAGCTCGAAAGCAAAGGGCTGGTGGCGCTGCGCTATGTCGATAACAACGGCAGCGTGACCGAGCGCTACCCGGCGAACCCGAACGGCTCGCCGAACGGTATTACCGCCGTGACCAGCGAAAGCGGGCGCGTCACCATCATGATGCCGCACCCGGAGCGTGTTTTCCGCACCGTTGCCAACTCCTGGCACCCGGAAAACTGGGGCGAAGACAGCCCGTGGATGCGTATCTTCCGCAATGCCCGTAAGCAGCTCGGCTAAACCGACGCGGCAGTAAAACAGGCCCTCTTCCTTAACCGGGAAGGGGGCTTTTTTGATCAGGTGCTAAAAGTGTCGGCTTTTCCCGACATCAGAGGATTATCACTGTCTCTAAAAGGAGACATTTATCTTTTTGATTTTAATGGTGATAATTTATGGTCTGATGAAGTGTTGCTAAATAGCGACAGAGCGATGAAATGTTGCGCACTTCACAAAATCGATAAATATTAATAAACACTATGATAATCAACAGATTAAAATATTGTGTGGCAACCTGGCATAATACGTGCATAATTATAGCCAGTGGCTCATTCACCCTCTTATGTCAGCCCCTTCGGGACGCGCTACATAAACCTTCGAATGACGCACTCAAAGGTGCCTGCCGTCCACCTGCTGATAATTGCGTAGCTTTATCAGACCTCGGGCGAAACGTCGAGTTAGGCACCGCCTAATTACATAACAAAGCCGGGCTTTTGCCCGGCTTTGTTGTTCTTTACCCCGTCACTCAGCTAGCATCTCTGTACCTTATCCTGCGAGAGTACCGCCTTGAAACGCTGGCCCGCTTTTCCCCGCTCCTTACGCCAACTGGTTATGATGGCGTTTCTGCTTATTTTACTGCCGCTGCTGGTGTTAGCCTGGCAAGCCTGGCAGAGCCTCAATGCGCTCAGCGCCCAGGCCCTGCTGACCAACCGCACGACGCTGATTGACGCCCGCCGCAGTGAAGCGATGACCAACGCCGCGCTGGAGATGGAGCGCAGCTACCGCCAGTACTGCGTGCTGGATGACGCTACCCTTGAGCGGGTCTACCAGAATCAGCGCAAGCGCTACAGCGAGATGCTGGAGGCCCATGCCGGTGTTTTACCCGATGACAGACTCTACCAGGCGCTGCGCCAGGATCTGAACGATCTCGCCCAGTTGCAGTGCGCCAACAGCGGCCCGTCACCTGCCGCCTCTGCGCAGCTGGAGGCGTTTGCGGCGGCGAATACGGAGATGGTGCAGTCGACCCGCGCCGTGGTCTTCTCGCGCGGGCAGCAGCTCCAGCTGGAGATCGCCGAGCGCGGTCAGTTCTTCGGCTGGCAGGCGCTAGTGCTCTTTTTAGTCAGCCTGGCGCTGATGCTGCTCTTTACCCGCATGATTATCGGTCCGGTGAAGGGTATCGAGCGGATGATTAACCGGCTGGGGGAGGGGCGTCCACTGGCGCAAAGCGTGGTGTTTAGCGGCCCGCGCGAGCTGCGCTACGTCGGCGAACGTATTATCTGGCTGAGCGAACGGCTGGCGTGGCTTGAGTCGCAGCGCCACCAGTTTTTACGCCATATCTCCCATGAGCTGAAAACGCCGCTCGCCAGCATGCGCGAAGGCACCGAACTGCTTGCCGACCAGGTGGTCGGGCCGCTTTCGCCGGAGCAGAAAGAGGTGGTTGAGATCCTCGATGCCAGCAGCCGTAACCTGCAAAAATTGATTGAGCAGCTGCTGGATTACAACCGCAAGCTGGCCGGCGGATCGGTCGAGCTGGAAGCGGTAGAGCTGGCACCGCTGGTGGAGATGGTGCTCTCCGCGCACAGCCTGCCAGCGCGAGCTAAAATGATGCATACCGAAATCGCTCTCGATGCGACGACCTGCCAGGCAGAGCCGATGCTGCTGATGAGCGTGCTGGATAATCTTTACTCCAACGCGGTGCACTATGGGGCTGAATCCGGTACCATTCGTCTCCACAGTTATAGTACCGGCGCACGGTTGCGCATTGACGTAGCGAATACCGGCACCCCAATCCCCGAGGCGGAGCGCGAGATGATTTTTGAGCCCTTCTTTCAGGGAAGCCACCAACGCAAAGGCGCGGTGAAAGGCAGCGGGCTGGGGTTGAGCATCGCCAGAGACTGTATCCGCAGAATGCAGGGTGAACTGCATCTGGTGACGGACAGCAAGGACGATGTCTGTTTCCGTATTGAGCTACCGCTTGTCGCGCCGGAAAAATCAACGCAATGAATATAAATCTGGTGAGTATGTCGCATCTCTTTTCCCGCGTGGTCAACGCGATGACACAGCAATCGGGCTGGCTGCGCGCGCTACCTTGCCTGCTGCTGGCAGGCTGCGTGACGCAAACGCCGCCAAGCGCCATTCATGACAATAAAAAACCGCAGCTTCCCGATCGCCAACTGGCCGACTTTTTATTAACGGAATGCAACGATATCTGGACCCTGTCGGGGCAGAGTGTCGACAGCAACCCGCTGTTCTGGCTGCGCGGCATGGATTGCGCCCAGCGCTTGTCGCCCGCAGCGGCGCGCGCGGAAGCGCGTGCATGGTCGGACAACACCTGGCAGGCGACATTGCGCCGCGGTATTTTGCTCTCGAATGCCAAAATCTCGCCCCTTGAACGCCGTGACTATACCGATCGTCTCGATGCCTTAAGCCCGTCGATCCCGGCGCAGGTTCGCCCGCTGTTTGAGCTCTGGCGCGATGGCGAAAAAGCACAGTTGCAACTAGCCGAAGAGCGCAGCCGCTACGCGAAATTGCAGCAGTCCGCCGACAGTGAACTCGACAAACTGCGTGCCCAGCAGCAATTCCTGCATGAGCAGCTTGATACCACCACCCGCAAGCTGGAAAACCTTACCGACATTGAACGGCGTCTCTCCATTCGCAAACCGGCGCCTGCCGATATGCCGGATAGCGCACATCCGGCGAAAAGCGATAGCGATCAGCAGGAGGCGAAACCATGACCAATCGCAAACCGGCGCATCTGCTGCTGGTGGATGACGATCCCGGCCTGCTGAAGCTGCTCGGGCTGCGCCTGACCAGCGAAGGCTACAGCATTGTCACCGCCGAAAGCGGGCAGGAGGGGTTACGCATTCTCGCGCGTGAGAAGGTCGATCTGGTGATAAGCGACCTGCGCATGGATGAGATGGATGGCATGCAGCTTTTTGCCGAGATCCAGCGCCTGCAGCCGGGCATGCCGGTGATTATTCTCACCGCGCACGGCTCGATCCCCGATGCCGTTGCTGCCACGCAGCAGGGCGTCTTCAGCTTTCTCACCAAGCCGGTGGATAAAGACGCGCTCTATAAGGCCATCGATGATGCGCTGGAGCACAGCGGCTCCGCCAGCGACGATCAGTGGCGCGAAACCATTGTCACCCGCAGCCCATTGATGTTGCGCCTGCTTGAACAGGCGCGGATGGTGGCGCAGTCCGACGTCAGCGTACTGATTAACGGCCAGAGCGGCACCGGTAAAGAGGTGCTGGCGCAGGCGATCCACAACGCCAGCCCGCGCAGTAAAAACGCCTTTATCGCCATCAACTGCGGCGCGCTGCCGGAGCAGCTGCTGGAATCGGAACTCTTCGGTCACGCGCGCGGGGCTTTTACCGGTGCGGTAAGCAGCCGGGAAGGGCTGTTCCAGGCGGCAGAGGGCGGGACACTGTTTCTTGATGAGATTGGCGATATGCCGATCCCGTTACAGGTCAAACTGCTGCGCGTATTACAGGAGCGCAAGGTGCGCCCGCTCGGCAGCAACCGCGATATCGATATCAATGTGCGCATTATTTCAGCGACGCACCGCGATTTGCCAAAAGCGATGGCGCGCGGCGAGTTTCGTGAAGATCTCTACTATCGCCTGAACGTAGTCAGCCTGAAGATCCCGGCGCTGGCGGAGCGCGCGGAGGATATTCCGCTGCTTGCCAACCACCTGCTGCGCCAGTCTGCGGACCGCCATAAGCCGTTTGTGCGCGCCTTTTCCACCGATGCGATGAAGCGGCTGATGACCGCCAGCTGGCCTGGTAACGTGCGTCAGCTGGTGAACGTGATTGAGCAGTGCGTGGCGCTCACCTCGTCGCCGGTGATCAGCGATGCGCTGGTCGAGCAGGCGCTGGAAGGGGAGAACACCGCGCTGCCGACCTTTGTCGAAGCGCGTAACCAGTTTGAACTCAACTACCTGCGCAAGCTGCTGCAAATCACTAAAGGCAACGTGACGCACGCCGCGCGAATGGCGGGGCGCAACCGCACCGAGTTTTACAAACTCCTCTCCCGCCATGAACTGGATGCCAATGACTTTAAAGAGTAAAGGCGAAATGATTATGGTACTGTGAGCAACCGATTACGATGCAGCAGGCTGGCAAGAGCGTGTAAGGAACGACCATGAAAAAGATTGATGCGATTATTAAACCTTTCAAACTGGATGATGTGCGTGAAGCGCTGGCTGAAGTCGGCATCACCGGGATGACGGTAACGGAAGTGAAGGGTTTTGGTCGCCAGAAAGGCCACACCGAACTCTACCGTGGCGCAGAGTATATGGTGGATTTTCTGCCGAAGGTGAAGATTGAGATCGTGGTGGGCGACGACATTGTCGATACCTGCGTCGATACCATTATCCGTACCGCGCAGACCGGTAAAATCGGCGACGGCAAAATCTTCGTCTTTGACGTTGCACGCGTGGTGCGTATTCGTACCGGCGAAGAAGACGACGCCGCCATCTGATTTTTCGCCCTCACCGCGCACGGTGAGGGCATCCTGCTTACAGCACCTTGTGCGGGCCGAAGCACTCATAGTGAATGCGATCGCGCTCAACGCCCAGCGTCACCAACTGCTCAGCCGCAAACTGCATAAACGCCACCGGCCCGCAGAGATAAAACTGCATCTCCCCGTCACTCACGCGATCTTTCATCTCCGTAAGCGTCATCAGCCCGGTGCTGTTGAACAGCTCGGCCTGCTCATCCGCTGCGTTTGGCTTGCGATACCAGACATGTTGATAAAAGTGCGGCAGGTTGGCGCCCAGCTCGCTTACCTCATCGGTAAAGGCATGTACCTCGCCGTTTTCCGCCGCATGGAACCAGTTAACCTGCGCGCGGTGATGTCTGTACGTCAGATGGTGCAGCATCGCCAGCATCGGCGTCTGACCCACGCCTGCGGAGATGAGCGATACCGGCGTTTGCGGGCTAACATCGAGGAAGAAATCACCGGCCGGCGCAGCAAGATAGACAACATCGCCAGGCTTTGCTTTATCGTGCAGCCAGTTTGAAACCTGGCCGCCCGCTTCACGCTTCACCGCAATTCGGTAGCTTTTGCCGTTTGGCTCGCGGGTGAGAGAGTACTGGCGGATCTCCTGATGGGGAAACCCTTCCGGCTTCAGCCACACGGCAAGGTACTGACCCGGCCGGTAATCGGCGATCGGCTGGCCGTCGACCGGCTCAAACTCAAAACTGGTGATCAGCGCGCTGCGCGGCACTCGCTCCACCAGGCGGAACGCGCGCGTCCCCTCCCAGCCGCCTTTTTTATCGGCGTGCTCGCGGTAAATCTCCGCTTCACGATTGATAAATACACCCGCCAGCACGCCGTAAGCTTTGCCCCACGCGTCCAGCACCTCTTGCCCCGGCTGGAACATCTCATCAATGGTCGCCAGCAGATGCTTACCGACGATGTCATATTGCTGCGGCTGGATCTGGAAGCTGGTGTGCTTCTGGGCGATTTTTTCCACTGCGGGCAGCAGGGCGGGGAGATTGTCGATATTTGCAGCGTAGGCGGCAATGGCATTGAACAGCGCTTCACGCTGATCGCCATTGCGCTGGTTGCTCATGTTGAAGATCTCTTTCAACTCGGGGTTGTGCTGAAACATCCGATCGTAGAAGTGAGCGGTCAGTTTCGGGCCGGTAGCGGCGAGCAACGGGAGGGTGGATTTAACGGTGGCGATGGTCTGAGCGTCGAGCATGATGGCTTCCTTCTAAACGTGCATTTTTAAAGTTGTATTTTATATGCATCTTATAACCGCCAGCCTAAGATTGTAAAGGGCGCAATGAAAGAGGGGTTATCTGATATGAAGAAGTTGCATCACAAAGCTGAAAAGAAATCCCTTTCCCGACCGAAGCCCGTTATTGCTCAAAGCCTTGTGTGACGGGCAGCCAATCGTTTGCGCAAAAACCTTTGTCAAGACCTGTTCTCAGAATTTTAATCAGTTATACTGTCAGCCGTTCCCGAATTCGGGCCCTCATTGAGAGTTGTTTTGTTAGCTGAGTCAGGAGATGCGGATGTTAAAGCGTGAAATGAACATTGCCGATTATGATGCCGAATTGTGGCAGGCTATGGAGCAGGAGAAAGTACGTCAGGAAGAGCACATTGAACTGATCGCCTCCGAAAACTACACCAGCCCGCGCGTTATGCAGGCGCAGGGATCTCAACTGACGAACAAATATGCCGAGGGCTACCCGGGCAAGCGTTACTACGGCGGCTGTGAGTATGTCGATATCGTTGAACAGCTGGCGATTGACCGCGCGAAAGAGCTGTTTGGCGCAGATTACGCCAACGTTCAGCCGCACTCTGGCTCACAGGCTAACTTCGCCGTCTACACCACGCTGCTGGAGCCGGGCGATACCGTTCTCGGTATGAACCTGGCGCACGGCGGCCACCTGACTCACGGCTCCCCGGTTAACTTCTCCGGCAAACTCTACAACATCGTCCCTTACGGCATCGATGAAACGGGCCACATTGATTACAACGAACTCAATGAGCAGGCGCAAAAACATAAGCCGAAAATGATCATCGGCGGCTTCTCTGCTTACTCCGGCGTGGTTGACTGGGCCAAAATGCGCGAAATCGCTGACAGCATCGGCGCGTACCTGTTTGTCGATATGGCACACGTTGCCGGTCTGATTGCCGCAGGCGTCTACCCGAACCCGGTTCCGCATGCTCACGTTGTTACTACTACCACCCACAAAACCCTGGCGGGTCCGCGCGGCGGCCTGATCCTGGCGAAGGGCGGCAGCGAAGAGCTGTACAAAAAACTGAACTCTGCCGTCTTCCCTGGCGGCCAGGGTGGCCCGCTGATGCACGTTATCGCCGGTAAAGCGGTGGCGCTGAAAGAGGCGATGGAGCCGGAGTTCAAAACCTACCAGCAGCAGGTTGCGAAAAACGCCAAAGCGATGGTGGAAGTGTTCCTTGCACGCGGCTACAACGTCGTTTCCGGCGGTACCGATAACCACCTGTTCCTGCTGGATCTGGTTGATAAAAACCTGACCGGTAAAGAAGCGGACGCCGCGCTGGGCCGTGCCAACATTACGGTTAACAAAAACAGCGTGCCGAACGATCCGAAGAGCCCGTTTGTGACCTCCGGTATCCGCGTCGGTACGCCGGCTGTGACCCGTCGCGGCTTCAAGGAAGCGGAAGTCAAAGAGCTGGCAGGCTGGATGTGTGACGTGCTGGACAGCATCAATGACGAAGCGGTAATCGAGCGCACCAAACAGAAAGTGCTGGATATCTGCGCCCGTTTCCCGGTTTACGCATAAGTTTCCAAAATCAAACAAGCCCGCTTCCTGTGAAGCGGGCTTTTTTTTGCCTGCTCGCCAGTGCTGCGTTCCGCCCGGCGCGTTTTAATGTTGCAAAACCTGCGCTTAGGCAAATTTGTTACCTGATTGTTGCTTGCCAGGTCTGGCGTTTGCCGCCAGACTAACGCTTCGATTCAGGAGGAAATCATGGTTCTGCAGTCAACGCGCTGGCTGGCGCTCGCTTATTTCACCTACTTTTTCAGTTACGGCATCTTCTTACCCTTCTGGGGCGTCTGGCTCAAAGGCGTCGGGTTAACCCCGGAAATCATCGGTATGCTGCTTGGCGCCGGTCTCGTTGCCCGTTTTCTCGGTAGCCTGTTGATTGCCCCGCGCGTAAGCGACCCCTCCCGTTTAATTACCGCCCTGCGCGTGCTGGCGCTGGCTACGCTTATTTTTGCGATGGCCTTTTACGCCGGAAGCCATGTCGCCTGGCTGGCGGTGGTGATTGTCGGCTTTAACCTCTTCTTCTCGCCGCTTGTGCCGCTGACAGATGCGCTGGCGGGCACGTGGCAAAAACAGTTTCCGATGGATTATGGCCGCGTCAGGGTGTGGGGATCGATCGCCTTTGTGATTGGCTCGGCGCTGACCGGCAAACTGGTCAGCCTTTACGACTACCGGGCGATTCTGGTGATGCTGTCGCTCGGTACCGCCTCAATGCTGCTCGGCATGCTGCTGCGCCCGACGATCCTGCCACAGGGTGAAAACCGCCAGCAGGATGGCGCAGGCTGGCCCGCCTGGCGCGCGTTGATTGTGCAGAACTGGCGCTTTCTCGCCTGCGTTTCGTTGTTACAGGGCGCGCACGCGGCATATTACGGCTTCAGCGCGATTTACTGGCAGTCGGTGGGCTACTCCGCCTCAACGGTGGGCTATTTGTGGTCACTGGGCGTGGTGGCGGAAGTGGTGATTTTTACGCTCAGCAACCTTCTTTTCCGCCGCTTCAGCGCGCGCGATCTGCTGCTGCTCTCGGCGGTTTGCGGGCTGGTTCGCTGGAGTCTGATGGGCTGGACCATTGCGCTGCCGTGGCTGGTTGTCGCGCAGATCCTGCACTGCGGCACCTTCACCGTTTGCCACCTGGCGGCCATGCGCTACATCTCCGCCCGGCAGGGGAGTGAGGTGATCCGGCTCCAGGCGGTCTACTCCGCCGTGGCGATGGGCGGAAGTATTGCCCTGATGACGATGATCGCCGGTTTCCTCTTCGAACACCTGCATCAGGGGCTGTTCTTTATTATGGCGTTGCTGGCACTGCCAGCGCTGGTCCTGCGTCCAACGGTCGCCGCGCAGAAGGGGAGCCCTCAAGCATAATGCGAATATGCTCCTGCTGCTGCTCGCTCAGCAGCGCGTCGGTGTGGATCAGCGGCGCAGAGAAGAGCGGCAGCGGCGTGGTGTAAGGGGTGATGATAAGCGTCACATCTTTTGGCGCACCCTCTTCGCGGAAGCTCTCCAGCGGCAAGTAACGAATAGTGAGCGGCAGCAGCGTTAACTCGCGCAGCTGCTGCTCAATCTCCTGCTCTCGGGCGCTGTCGTCGCCGGTAATCAGCATCAGTTGCTTCTCATGCAAATCGGTCTCCTGCATCAGCCAGGCACCGAAAATCACCGCCACCAGTCCCGCTTCCTCATCGCTAAAGCGCAGCCCATACTCCGTCTCCAGCCCCTCTAACACCGTGCGCGTGGTGCGCATCAGGCGCGGGTAGAGCTGATTAATCTCTGCCGGCAAGGTGTTATCGATGCCGATACCGAACAAACTGCGATCCAGTGCCTGGGCGAGGTGAATATAGAGCTGATTGGTCAGCCCCTGCTCGTCGCTGAAATGCATGCCGGAGAGCTGATGGAAGTGAGCAATCATCTGGCTGATGGCCAGGCGCAGGCGGTGATCCTGCTGATGATCGTCCTGGCTCGGATCGGGTGTACGCACCAGCATAAACAGCAGGGTTAAAAAGAGGTGCTCATTCTCATGGGCAGTAGCGGCGACGCGGCGCTGCCAGTGGCGAACGATATCCTGCGCCACCAGATACTCGGCGCGCATCTGCGCCCATGCTTGCTGAACGGGGTTAAATTCCGGCGAGTGGCCGCTATGATGCTGCAACAGGCAGTACTGCAAATAGAGACCCAAAAACTGGCGATCGCGACACTCAAACGAGCGTTTCAGGCGGCGCGAGCAGAGGTTGATCAACGCATGCAGATTAATATCGTCATAGAGTGTGCGCGCAATGCCCTGCTGTTTAAGCGCCGTTTTTAATGCGGGCGTAAAGTGTTCAGTAATAAATTCCGGGCAGAGGCGCAGGGCGCGGCGTAGCCAGTGCAGCAGGCACAGGCGCTGATCGAGCGGTGTGCCTTCGATGCGGTAACCGCCTTCACCGTAGGGCACGATGGAAAGCCGGTGGTAAAGTTGGATCTCGCTTTGCGTCTCCGCGATATCCTGCAGGGCTACGGTATCATCCACGCCATTAATGGCGCTGATGTTTTTCATGGTGATACCTTGTCCCGGCAGGGCAAGCAGCAGTAGCACCTGGCAGCGACGCTGCGGGCTGGAGAGCACAGATGGTGGGGTCAGCGTCATGGTCATCTGTCAGGGTCCAGTTAGGGTTGGGAAAAAGGGCTATTTGATAAGCGTAGTTAAAGGTATCTTGAGCGACAGCGCAGCCGCCGCATTTTCGACCAGGAATGCCGGGGAGCATCACAGAATTTTTCACGTGAGGAAGAGATGCAATTAGTTAAACAGTGGGTATTGGGGCTTTTTCTCGCGCTTTTATCGTTTTCTCTTATGGCGCACCCGCACAGCTTTATCGTGATGAAGACGCAACTGGTTAGCGCAAACGGTCAGTTTACCGGCCTGAAAATGCGCTGGACGATGGATGAGATCACCTCCGCAGACCTGCTCTATGACGCCGGTAACGCAAAGCCTGGCGAAGAGATCTGGAAAAAGCTGGCGGCGGATGTGATGGCAAACGTGCTCGGCCAGCACTACTTCACCGAAGTGTGGCATAACGGGCAGAAGGTGAAGTTCCTCAACCGCCCGAGCGAGTATGGCCTCGCGCGTGAGGCGCACCAGGCGGTGCTCACCTTTGTTCTGCCGCTGGCGGAGCCGCAGCCGCTGAAGGGGCAGAAATACACCTTCTCGACCTTCGATCCCACCTATTACGTGGATATGCGCTACGACAAGGAGAGCGACGTCACGCTGCCCGCGGCGCTGCAATCGAGCTGTAAAACGACGCTACATACACCGAAACCCGGCGAAGAGGTGCTGAGCTACGCGCAGTCGCTGGATAAGACCGACGCCCCGGAGGAGGATATGGAACTGGGTAAACAGTTTGCTCAAACGGTGACGCTGCTATGTCAGTAATCAGCCAACAGATGGCGCGCAAACGGCGCGTATTGCAGTGGTGGCCGCTGCTGCTGTTTATGGTGGTTGCCCTGTTCGGCGCACTCTGGCTCTGGCAGGCGTGGCCGCAGGTGGTGATGAGAAGCGCGCTCTGGCAGCGTGAAGTGAATATCCAGATGAGCACGCTGCTGAAAGCGGTGGCTGAAAACCCGACCAAAGCGGGCGGCACGCTGCTGCTGTTCAGCTTTGTCTATGGCGTGCTGCATGCGCTGGGGCCGGGGCATGGCAAAGTGGTGATCACCACCTGGCTTGCGACCCATCCCTCAAAATTAAAACCCGCTATTGGCCTGACGCTGGCATCCTCTCTGCTACAGGGGCTGGTGGCGATTTTACTGGTAGTTGTGGTGCTGAGCCTGCTGGCGCTGCCCGCCCGGCAGTTGCACCTTAGCGGTTACTGGCTGGAGAAGGGGAGTTATCTACTGGTCGGCGTGCTGGGGCTGCTGCTCTGCTGGCGCGCATTAAAACGCCTGCGTCAGTTGCTACAAGCGCCCAGGTTTCGCGCGTTCACGCCGCATCATGTTCATCACGATAATTGCGGATGCGGTCATCAGCATCTGCCAACGCAGTCGCAGTTGCAGAACGGCGGCGACTGGCGCGCACGGCTGGTGATTGTTTTATCGATGGGTATGCGGCCCTGTTCCGGCGCCATTATGGTGCTGCTGTTCAGTAAAGTGATTGGCGTCTTCGCCTGGGGCGTGGCCTCTGCGCTGGCGGTGGCTGCCGGAACCTCGCTGACCATCAGCGGGCTGGCGTTGCTGGTACACGGTTTTCGCCAGTTGGCGGTGAAAATAAGCGGTAAGCGCGCGCCGGTGCTGTGGCGGCAGATTGGCTGGACGACATTAGCCTTAGCGGGTGGCGTGGTGCTGGTGAGTGCGGCAGTGGTGATGTGGATGAGCGCATTACCGCCGGGCGGCGGATTACGCCCCTTTTAATCGAGGACGGATACGAAGTGCGGCATTAGTTGCCGGATGGCGGCGTAAACACCTTATCCGGCCTACGAACTGCGGGTTCTGCTTTTGTTGCCGGATGGCGGCGAAACGCCTTATCCGGCCTACGTGTTGGGTTCTGCTTTTGTAGGCCTGATAAGCGCAGCGCCATCAGGCAATTCACAAAACCCGGCCAGCGAGAGGATTAACGCTTCAGCGCGTCGCTCAGCTCTTCACGCATATTTGCCAGCATCGCTTTCACCACGCGCGGGTTACCGGCGACGAGGTTACCGGTCATCATATAGTTATGACCGCCGGTGAAATCGCACACCAGACCGCCCGCTTCGCGAACCAGCAGTTCACCTGCGGCGAAATCCCACGGCTTCAGGCCAATCTCAAAGAAACCATCAACGCGACCGGCGGCAACATAGGCCAGATCCAGCGCGGCAGAACCGGTGCGGCGGAAGTCCGCGCATTCGGTAAACAGTTTGCCAATGATGTTGATATAGGTGGTTGCGTGCTGCTTCGCCTTGAACGGGAAGCCGGTCGCCAGAATGGTGCCATCCAGATCGCGAGCGGTGCTGCCGCGCAGGCGGTAACCGTTGAGCTGTGCGCCCTGGCCACGAGTGGCAGTGAAGAGTTCGTTACGCATCGGATCGTAAACGACCGCAACTTCGGTGCGACCTTTAATACGAACGGCGATTGATACCGCGAAGTGCGGCAGGCGTTTGATGAAGTTAGTAGTGCCATCCAGAGGATCGATAACCCATTGTACATCCGGGTCGGTGCCTTCGTGCTCGCCACTCTCTTCGGTGATGATGGTGTGTTGCGGGTAAGATTTGCGGATGGTGTCGATAATTACCGCTTCAGCAGCTTTATCAACGTTGGTCACGAAATCATTGCTGCCTTTCTGGCTGGTCTCTACGGTGTCAGGTGTTTCGTAGTTTTTGGCAATTAAATTACCCGCCTTGCGCGCAGCACGCACGGCGATATTCAGCATCGGATGCATCGATATCTCTCACTGGATGTTAAAGAACGGAAAACGGCGCGTATCATACCAGCGAATTCGAATTATGTCTCAGCTTTATGATAGTATCCGGCAATATTCTTTAGCCGTAGAAAACCTATGCTGCAAAATATTCGTATTGTCTTAGTTGAAACCTCCCATACCGGTAACATGGGCTCCGTTGCCCGTGCCATGAAAACCATGGGCTTAACCAATCTCTGGCTGGTTAACCCGCTGGTCAAACCCGATTCGCAAGCCATTGCGTTGGCCGCAGGTGCCAGCGATGTGATTGGCAATGCGCAGATCGTCGACACCTTAGATGAAGCCTTGGCCGGTTGTAGCCTGGTGGTTGGCACCAGCGCGCGCTCACGCACGCTGCCGTGGCCAATGCTCGATCCGCGCGAATGCGGCCTGAAAAGTATTGCCGAAGCGGAACACGCACCGGTAGCGCTGGTGTTTGGCCGCGAGCGCGTTGGGCTTACCAATGAAGAGTTGCAGAAGTGCCACTATCACGTGGCGATTGCCGCCAACCCGGAGTACAGCTCGCTGAACCTGGCGATGGCGGTGCAGGTGATCGCCTATGAAGTGCGCATGGCGTGGCTGGCTAAGCAGGAGAGCGATGCGCCGAGCGCAGAGCAGGAAGAGACGCCTTACCCGCTGGTCGACGATCTTGAGCGCTTTTACGGTCACCTGGAGCAGACGCTGCTCTCCACCGGTTTTATCCGTGAAAGCCACCCCGGCCAGGTGATGAATAAACTGCGCCGCCTCTTCACTCGCGCCCGTCCGGAGAGCCAGGAATTGAACATTCTGCGCGGCATTCTGGCGTCGATTGAGCAGAAGCAAAAAGGGTAATTCAGGCAACAAACCCTGTCCTGGCGGGCGGTTAAGCGAAGCGGCGAATACTTGACTAAAACAGTCAACTAAATAGTTGACCATTTTAGTCAGGAATGTCAGACTTGCGTCTGCTATGCAACGTTAACATTTTAATAATAAACCCCGGGCAGGGGCGAGTTTGAGGCTTGTAAGACATGAGACTGACATCTAAAGGGCGTTATGCCGTGACCGCAATGCTGGACGTTGCGCTCAACTCCGAATCGGGCCCGGTGCCGTTGGCTGATATTTCCGAGCGTCAGGGAATTTCCCTCTCCTACCTGGAGCAGCTCTTTTCCCGCCTGCGTAAAAACGGCCTGGTTTCCAGCGTACGTGGTCCCGGCGGTGGTTATCTGCTGGGTAAAGATGCGAACAGCATCGCCGTCGGCGAAGTGATTAGCGCCGTTGACGAATCTGTCGATGCGACCCGTTGCCAGGGTAAAGGTGGCTGCCAGGGCGGCGATAAGTGCCTGACCCACGCGCTGTGGCGCGATCTGAGCGATCGCCTGACCGGTTTCCTGAACAACATCACCCTCGGTGAGCTGGTGAATAATCAGGAGATCCTCGACGTCTCTGACCGTCAGCACAGCAACGAATCCCATCGTAATACCCGTGGCCAGGACGCGATCGACGTTAAGCTGCGCGCATAATAATTAAACTGAATTCAGAATCGGGCCAGGGCATCGTCTGATGCCCTGTTAACACGGTCGTACATCCAGCCGGTTGCCTGATTCCTTGCATTAGAGCGATGTACGGAGTTTAAAGAGCAATGAAATTACCGATCTATCTCGACTACTCCGCAACCACGCCGGTGGATCCGCGTGTTGCCGAGAAAATGATGCAGTTTCTCACCCTGGACGGGACCTTTGGTAACCCTGCTTCCCGTTCGCACCGTTTTGGCTGGCAGGCTGAAGAGGCGGTAGATATCGCCCGCAACCAGATTGCTGAACTGGTCGGCGCTGACCCGCGCGAAATCGTCTTCACCTCCGGTGCAACCGAATCCGACAACCTGGCGATTAAAGGCGCTGCCAATTTCTACCAGAAAAAAGGCAAGCACATCATCACCAGCAAAACCGAACACAAAGCCGTGCTGGACACCTGTCGCCAGCTTGAGCGCGAAGGGTTTGAAGTGACTTACCTCGCCCCGCAGCGCAACGGCATTATCGATCTGAAAGAACTCGAAGCGGCGATGCGTGACGACACCATCATCGTCTCTATCATGCACGTGAATAACGAAATCGGCGTGGTGCAGGATATCGCGGCTATCGGCGAAATGTGCCGTGCACGCGGCATTATCTACCACGTTGACGCCACCCAGAGCGTCGGCAAACTGCCGATCGATCTGAGCCAGCTGAAAGTCGATCTGATGTCCTTCTCCGGCCATAAAATCTACGGCCCGAAAGGTATCGGCGCACTCTACGTACAGCGTAAACCGCGTATCCGTATCGAAGCGCAGATGCACGGCGGCGGTCACGAGCGCGGCATGCGTTCCGGTACCCTGCCTGTTCACCAGATCGTTGGTATGGGCGAAGCTTACCGTATCGCGAAAGAAGAGATGGAGAGCGAAATGGCGCGTCTGCGCGTGCTGCGCAACCGTCTGTGGAACGGCATCAACGATATCGAAGAAGTCTATCTGAACGGCGATCTTGAGCACGGCGCACCGAACATCCTCAACGTCAGCTTTAACTACGTTGAAGGCGAGTCGCTGATCATGGCGCTGAAAGATCTGGCTGTCTCTTCTGGTTCAGCCTGTACCTCTGCAAGCCTGGAACCGTCCTACGTGCTGCGCGCGTTGGGCATGAATGATGAACTGGCGCACAGCTCCATCCGTTTCTCTTTAGGGCGTTTCACCACTGAAGAAGAGATTGACTACACCATCGAGCTGGTCCGCAAATCCATTGGCCGTCTGCGCGATCTCTCTCCGCTGTGGGAGATGTTCAAGCAGGGCGTGGATCTCGAATCCATCGAATGGGCTCATCATTAATTTTAGGTTGCGCAAACAGGAGAATAAAAAATGGCTTATAGCGAAAAAGTAATCGATCACTACGAAAACCCGCGCAACGTTGGCTCGTTCGACAACGGCGACAACAGCATCGGTAGCGGCATGGTTGGCGCACCGGCGTGTGGCGACGTAATGAAACTGCAGATCAAAGTTAACGATAAAGGCATTATCGAAGACGCGCGTTTCAAAACTTACGGCTGTGGCTCTGCCATCGCGTCCAGCTCGCTGGTCACCGAGTGGGTGAAGGGCAAGTCTCTGGACGAAGCGCAGGCGATCAAGAACACCGATATCGCCGAAGAGCTGGAACTGCCGCCGGTTAAAATCCACTGCTCTATCCTGGCAGAAGATGCGATTAAAGCCGCGATTGCGGATTACAAAAGTAAACAAGACGCGAAATAAGGCAGGAGGTTGTTGTCATGTCCATTAGCCTCAGCGACAGTGCCGCCGCGCGAGTAAATGCCTTCCTGGCCAACCGTGGTAAAGGGTTTGGCCTGCGCCTGGGGGTGAGAACCTCCGGTTGTTCTGGTATGGCTTACGTGCTGGAATTTGTCGACGCACCGAATGATGAAGATACGGTGTTCGAAGACAAAGGCGTGAAGGTAGTGGTTGACGGCAAAAGCCTGCAGTTCCTCGACGGCACTCAGCTGGACTTCGTAAAAGAAGGCCTTAACGAAGGGTTTAAGTTCACCAACCCGAACGTGAAAGATGAGTGCGGTTGCGGCGAAAGCTTCCACGTCTAATCGCCTCTGACGATGACCCCACCGCAGTCGCCTGCGCGTGGGGTTTATTACGATTGCATACCCGGAATTGTTATGGATTACTTCACCCTCTTTGGGTTGCCGGCCCAGTACCCACTCGACACCCAGGCGCTGGCCACGCGTTTCCAGGATCTGCAACGGCAGTTCCACCCCGATCGCTTCGCCAGCCAGCCGCAGTCTGAGCAACTGGCCGCCGTACAGCACTCCGCGACCATCAACCAGGCATGGCAAACCCTGCGCAATCCGCTGACGCGCGCGGAGTATCTGCTCTCGCTGCACGGCTTCGATCTGGCCTCTGAACAGCACACCGTGCGCGACACCGCTTTCCTGATGGAACAGCTGGAGCTGCGCGAAGAGCTGGATGAGATTGCCCAGGCTGAAGACGCCGCCCGTCTGGAAGCTTTTCAGGCGCGCATCAAAGGCATGTATGACGCCCGTCATCAGCAGATGGTTGAACAACTTGATGCACAAGCGTGGGAGACGGCGGCGGATACCGTGCGTAAACTACGTTTTCTCGATAAACTGCGCAGCTCAACAGAACAACTCGAAGAAAAACTGCTCGGTTTTTAAATTTCTGGAAGCACATCATGGCCTTATTACAAATCAGTGAACCGGGTCTGAGCGCCGCACCGCACCAGCGTCGGCTGGCGGCAGGCATCGACCTCGGGACCACCAACTCGCTGGTGGCGACGGTACGTAGCGGCCAGGCGGAAACGCTGGCCGACAGCGCCGGGCGCCATCTGCTCCCCTCTGTCGTCCACTATCAGGCCGAAAGCCACGTGGTTGGCTTTGATGCGCGCAACAACGCTGCGCTCGATTCGGTCAACACCATCAGCTCGGTAAAACGCCTGATGGGCCGCAGCCTTGCGGATATCCAGGCGCGCTATCCGCACCTGCCGTGGCAGTTCCAGGCGAGCGAAAACGGCCTGCCGATGATTGTCACCCGCGCCGGTCTGGTTAACCCGATCCGCGTCTCTGCCGATATCCTCAAAGCCCTTGCCGCCCGCGCGCAAGAATCGTTGGCGGGCGAGCTGGATGGCGTAGTGATCACCGTGCCTGCCTATTTCGATGATGCTCAGCGCCAGGGCACCAAAGACGCCGCGCGTCTGGCGGGCCTGCATGTGCTGCGCCTGCTGAACGAACCGACGGCGGCGGCGATCGCCTACGGTCTCGACTCCGGTAAAGAGGGCGTCATTGCCGTCTACGATCTCGGCGGCGGCACCTTTGATATCTCGATCCTTCGCCTGAGCCGCGGCGTGTTTGAAGTGCTGGCCACCGGCGGCGATTCAGCCCTCGGCGGCGACGATTTCGACCACCTGCTGGCGGACTTTATCTGCGAGCAGGCGGGCATCTCCGAACGCAGCGACGCCCGCCAGCAGCGCGAACTGCTGGACGCGGCGATTGCTGCCAAAATCGCCCTGAGCGATGCCGACCGCGTGGTGGTCAATGTGGCGGGCTGGCAGGGTGAAATCACCCGTGAACAGTTCGACGCGCTGATTACGCCGCTGGTAAAACGCACGCTGCTCTCCTGCCGCCGCGCCCTGAAAGATGCGGGCGTCGACGCTGACGAGGTGCTGGAAGTGGTAATGGTCGGCGGTTCGACCCGCGTACCGTTGGTGCGCGAACGTGTGGGCGAGTTTTTTGGCCGTACGCCGCTGACCTCCATCGACCCGGATAAAGTGGTCGCCATTGGCGCGGCTATCCAGGCTGATATTCTGGTTGGCAACAAACCAGACAGCGAAATGCTGCTGCTGGACGTCATCCCGCTGTCGTTAGGGCTGGAGACAATGGGTGGCCTGGTTGAGAAGGTGATCCCGCGTAACACCACCATTCCGGTGGCGCGCGCGCAGGAGTTCACCACCTTCAAAGATGGGCAAACCGCGATGTCGATCCACGTGATGCAGGGCGAGCGTGAGCTGGTGAGCGACTGCCGTTCGCTGGCGCGTTTCTCCCTGCGCGGCATCCCGGCAATGCCGGCGGGCGGGGCGCATATTCGCGTCACCTTCCAGGTGGATGCCGATGGTCTGCTGAGCGTCACGGCGATGGAAAAATCGACCGGCGTGGAAGCCTCCATCCAGGTGAAACCCTCGTACGGGCTGACCGACGGCGAAATCGCCGACATGATTAAAGACTCCATGAGTTTCGCCGAGCAGGACGTGAAAGCGCGCATGCTGGCGGAGCAGAAAGTGGAAGCCGCGCGCGTGCTGGAGAGTGTCACCAGCGCGATCGCCGCGGATGCCGCGCTGCTAAGCGCCGCAGAGCGGGCGGAGATCGACGAGGCGGTCGCGCAGTTGCGCGCGGTTGCCGAAACCGATGATACCGACGCCATCGAACACGCCATTAAAAATGTAGATAAACAAACCCAGGAATTCGCCGCGCGTCGTATGGATCAGTCCGTACGCAGCGCATTAAAAGGCCATTCCGTCGACGAGGTTTAATATGCCTAAAATTGTTTTTCTGCCTCATCAGGACCTCTGTCCGGATGGCGCAGTTCTGGAAGCTAAGAGCGGTGAAACGATTCTGGATGTCGCCCTGCGCGGCGGCATTGAGATTGAACACGCCTGTGAAAAATCCTGCGCCTGCACCACCTGCCACTGCGTGGTGCGTGAAGGGTTTGACTCGCTGCCTGAAAGCAGCGAAGACGAAGATGACATGCTGGATAAAGCCTGGGGTCTGGAGCCGGAGAGCCGTTTAGGCTGCCAGGCGCGCATCACCGATGAAGATCTGGTGGTCGAGATCCCGCGTTACACCATCAACCACGCGCGGGAGCACTAAGATGGGGCTGAAGTGGACCGACAGCCGTGAAATCGGCGAAGCGCTGTATGACAGCCGCCCGGACGTTGACCCGACCACCGTACGTTTCACCGATATGCATCAGTGGATCTGCGAGCTGGAAGAGTTTGATGACGATCCGGCTGCATCGAATGAAAAAATTCTTGAAGCGATTCTGCTAGTCTGGTTAGACGAAGCAGCATAATCATCAAACGGGCTGCCTTCGGGTGGCCCGTTTTTATGGACACAACCGTTGGCCGGAGAAGGCGTCTGCCCTCCGGCGATTGTGAAAAGGATAAAAAGAATGACAGAAGCTATGAAAGTCACCCTCACCACGCAGCCCGCTGACGCGCGCTGGGGTGAAAAAGCAGCCTACAGCATCAACAACGACGGCATCGCACTGCACTTAACCGGCAAAGACGATCTCGGTCTTATTCAGCGCGCGGCGCGCAAAATCGACGGCCTCGGCATCAAACATGTCGCCCTGAACGGCGAAGGGTGGGATGCGGATCGCAGTTGGGCGTTCTGGTCTGGCTATAAAGGGCCAAAAGGGACGCGTAAAGTCGAGTGGGCGCAGCTTGATGAAGCTCAGCAGAAAGAGCTGGATAGCCGCCTGAAGGTGATCGACTGGGTGCGCGATACCATCAACGCCTCGGCGGAAGAGGTCGGGCCGGAGCAACTGGCGCAGCGCGCGGTCGATCTGCTCTTCAGCGTTGGCGGCGACAATGTCTCTTACCGCATCACCAAAGGCGAAGATCTGCGCGAGCAGAACTACATGGGGCTGCATACCGTAGGGCGCGGCTCCGAGCGTCCGCCGGTGCTGCTGGCGCTCGATTACAACCCGACCGGTAACCCGGATGCGCCGGTCTACGCCGCGCTGGTGGGCAAAGGCATCACCTTTGATACCGGCGGTTACAGCCTGAAGCAGAGCGCATTTATGGATTCAATGAAATCCGATATGGGCGGCGCGGCGCTGGTGACCGGTGCGCTGGCATTTGCCATCAACCGTGGTCTGAACAAGCGCGTTAAGCTGTGGCTCTGCTGCGCTGACAATATGGTCAGCGGCAATGCGTTTAAGCTGGGCGATATTATTCACTACCGCAACGGTAAAAAAGTTGAGGTGATGAACACTGACGCGGAAGGGCGTCTGGTGCTGGCAGATGGCCTGATTGACGCCTCTGCGCAAAAACCGCAGCTGATTATCGATGCCGCGACGCTGACCGGTGCGGCGAAAACCGCGCTGGGCAATGATTACCATGCGCTGTTCAGCTTTGATGACGCGCTGGCGGGCCGCCTGCTTAACAGCGCAGCGGCGGAAAACGAGCCGTTCTGGCGTCTGCCGTTGGCGGAGTTCCACCGTCACCAGTTGCCGTCCAACTTTGCCGAGCTGAACAACACCGCCAGCGCGGCGTTTCCGGCAGGGGCGAGCACCGCCGCCGGTTTCCTCTCGCACTTTGTTGAAAACTATCAGCAGGGCTGGCTGCATATCGACTGCTCGGCGACCTACCGTAAATCGGCGGTTGAGCAGTGGGCTGCCGGTGCGACAGGGTTGGGTGTGCGCACCGTTGCCAATCTGTTGACCGCCGAGTAAGCGGCGTGCCTGATGGCGCTTGCGCTTATCAGGCCTACAAAAGCGACACGCTGCAAAATGTAGGCCGGATAAGGCGTTTACGCCGCCATCCGGCAATAAAGCGGCACTGAACCCGTAGGCCGGATAAGGCAATGCCGCCATCCGGCAATGCGCAAAACCCGGGCGCGATGACGCACGAAAACGAACCAGAGATCCTATGTCCGAAACGAAAAACGAATTAGAAACCCTGCTTGAGCAGGCGGCGACCGAACCCGCTTACCGTCCGGCTTTTTTCCGCACGCTGCTCGACTCTACCGTCTGGGTGCCAGGCAATGCCGCAGAAGGCGAAGCGGTGGTGGAAGAGAGCGCGCTCGACATCCAGCACTGGGAAAAAGATGACGGCACCTCGGTGATCCCCTTTTTCACCTCCCTTACCGCCCTGCAACAGGCAATCGACGACGAGCAGGCCTTTGTGGTGATGCCTGCGCGCACGCTGTTTGAAATGACGCTCGGCGAAACTCTGTTCCTTAACGCTAAGCTGCCAACCGGGAAAGAGTTCACCCCGCGTGAAATCAGCCATCTGGTTGGCGAAGAGGGCAGCCCGCTCAGCCAGCAAGAGGTGCTTGAAGGCGGTACCGCGCTGCTGCTCTCGGAAGTTGCCGAGCCGCCCGCGCAGATGGTCGACTCCCTGACCACGCTGTTCAAAAGCATCAAAACCGTCAAACGCGCCTTTATCTGCTCCATCAAAGAGCAGGCCGACGCGCAGGCGAACCTGTTAATTGGCATTGAAGCTGAAGGCGATATCGAAGAGATCATTCATGCCGCGGGCAGCGTGGCGACCGATACGCTGCCGGGCGATGAGCCAGTTGATATCTGCCAGGTCGCCGAAGGCGAGAAGGGCATCAGCCACTTTATGCTGGCGCACATCACCCCGTTCTACGAGCGCCGCTGGGGCAGCTTCCTGCGCGATTTCAAAACCAACCGCATTATCTAACGTCTCAGGCGGTACGTCCCGTACCGCTTACCCCCCTAAATTCGTGGGGAATGTATTCAGCCCATCCCTGTGTTAGGGTGCGCTTTTACGTTTCTTTACGGTTAAGGTTATGGACAGAAAAACTCTGCTCTACTGCTTCGGCGTGCCCCTCTTATTGCTGGTTTATGCCTGCTGGCAAAACATTCGCATCGATGATGGCTATGTTTATCAGGTCACGCGATATGGCACCGTCGGGCACAGCGCGGCGGCCGATCTGCTGCGCCACTTTCTGTCGAAAGCCGGTATCTTTCTGTCACTGATGGCACTGCTTGCCAGCACCAGCGCGGTGGCGCTCTGTTTCTATAGCGTGCGCAGGGCGCGCCTCTCTGCCGATCACCTGATTGTCGCCTTTAACCTCTGTCGTAAACTGCTGCCTTTTATCATGGTCACTGTGATGTCCTGCATCGGTTTTGCGCTGATCGCGGTCTTCTTGTATGAAATCTGCTGGCTCTACACCCTGGGGCCCGCGAGCGCGTTAAACATCAAGCTGGTGCTGTTCATCCTGCTGGTGATTGGCTCCCTGCTGATTATGGTGTTGAAGAGCCTCTTCCTGCTGAAAAAATGTTTCACCCTGTTTGAGCCGCAGGATATGGAAGTTTACGGCACCGCCGTGCGCGAAAACGATGCGCCGGAACTCTGGCGCTGGGTCAGGGAGCTTGCGCAGCGCGGGCAGGCGATCGTCCCGGATAATATTGTGGTGGGCCTGTTCGAGGGCTTCTACGTCACCGCAAGCCCGGTGCAAATCGAGAAGGGCGAACGGCTTACCGGCAACACCCTCTATTTCCCGCTCAGCTATGCGGCGTTTATGAATAAAGAGGAGGTGGCAGCGGTCATCGGTCACGAACTGGGGCACTTCTCCGGTAATGACACGCTCTATACGCTGCACTTTGCCGGGCTTTACGCCGGGATGGAGAACAGCCTCAACTACTTCTACCGTGATGTTGGCGGCAGCGGCTGGCTGGAGCGCCTGGCGCTTAACCCGACCATCCATCTTGGCATGTGGTTTTTCCGCCAGTTCCACGAAACGGTGAGTGGCTGGAGCCGCGTGCGTGAACTCGCAGCGGATGCCGCAGGAGCGCGCACCAGCTCATCAATGGCGCTTGCCGCGTCGCTGCTGCGTTTCTCCGCCCTCAATGAGCGTTTTCAGGGGCCGATGGAACAGTTCTTCCAGCGCAAACTGGCAACCGACGATCTGGTGCATAGCCTCTTTACTGAACTGCGCAGCGGCGAACGGTTTGATCTCTCCGCATCACTGGAAGAGGCGCTGGCGCACCCGACCGACAGCCATCCGCCAACCCGTGCGCGTATTGAACAGCTTAACGTTCCGCTGGATGATGCGCTGATGGCGCAAGCGTCGCGCCCGGTCGGGGAAGCGGATTATCTCTGGATGCGTAGCCTGTTTCGCGATGCCTCTGCGCTCTCTAAGGCGCTGACCAGCGGCATGGCCAGCGAAGTTGACGCCCATTACGAGGCTTATCACTCTGAGCTTAAGGATCTCGCTTCCCGCGCCACCGATACGCTGGTGGTCTCACTGCGCAAGAAAAATTTGTGGATCTTCGTTGGGCTGACGGTGCTCTGTGCGGCGGCCGCGGTGATGGTGTTTACGCTGAGCATTCAGTGGAACTCTTCGGCCAACAGTCCGATGGATATGATTACCTTCGGCCTTGTGGCTGGTTCACTGCTCTTTGCGCTGGCAAGCTGGACGATGTACACCCGTGTGCGCCAGCCGCTCTTTACGTTGACGGCGCAGGGGATTGAGAGCTATCAGCTCAGCGCGCCGTTTATGCTCGACGCGATCGAGAATATTGGCATTCGCAGCATTAATGATTGGGTGTTTATCGATCTCTTCTGGCGCGAAGGCTATCAGCCACCGAAGCTGCTTGTCAGCCGGCTGGTGCGCAACTTCATCTTCGAGCCGAAAAACCGCAAAGTGGTGCTGAGCCTGCCCGGCGGCCTGTTGAAAGGCGAGCAGCGCGAGAAGTTATCCATCGAAGAGTTTTACGTCGCGCTTAATGAATACGCGGAAAGCGCGTGGGCGCGCCGGGAGTTGTCGAAACATTCGGCGTGAGATTGCCGATGGCGATTCACGGTTTCGGCGCCGTGTAAATGCCGGATGGCGGCTTAATACCTTATCCGGCCTACGTTTTCGGTGCCGTGTTAATGCCGGATGGCGGCATAAATGCCTTATCCGGCCTACGGTTTCGGTGCCGTGTTAATGCCGGATGACGGCATAAATGCCTTATCCGGCCTACGTTTTTGGTGCCGTGTTAATGCCTGATGGCGGCATAAACGCCTTATCCGGCCCAGGGCGCATGGGCTGCCTTTGTAGGCCTGATAAGCGCAGCGCCATCAGGCATTTCACCGCACCGTCACCCGGCCTGCGTTGCTTCCAGCAGCAGCAGATCCATCAGCAGCACCAGGTTGGACTCAAACGAGGTGATGCCCGCCGCTTCGGCGGCGAAATGCACCGCCTCGTCGTAAAGGGCGAAATGTACATCCGCCATCGCCGCCAGCGAATTGGCCGACGCGCGGGTAAAGGCCACCACCGTCATCCCCACCGTGCGTGCAATCCGCGCCTTATCCAGCACCTGCTCGGTCTCTCCGCTGCGCGAAACGGCGATAAACACCTGATAACGCGCGGCGTTGCTGAGAAAGATATTGCGGCTGTCGCCGGGGCCGGAGATAAACGCCGTCTTGCCCAGCACCTGTAACTTTTTGGTCAGGTACTCGGCAAACAGATAGGAGAACCCCGCGCCGTAGAGAAAAAAGCTCTCCCGCTCGCGCAGCAGGCTGGCAAACTGCCGCCGTTTCTCCTCGGTCACCCACTGAAAGGTGTGCTGATAATTGACCATAAACTGCTGGAACAGAGCGGGCAACTCGGCGACGCCGTCATGGTGCTGCTCCGCCAGGTGCGGCGTATCCGCCAGCAGTTGCTTGCAGTGCCAGATAAACTCGCTAAAACCGCTAAACCCCAGCTTCTGACAGAGACGAATAATCGTCGCTGTCGAAACATAGGTCGCCTGCGCCAGCGCGCGCACGGTAATGTTGCCCACCAGCAGCGGGTGCTCCGTAAGGTGAGCCAGCACGCGGTATTCAGCGCGGGAGAGTGACTCCCCGCGCGTCAGCAGAGGCGCAAGTCGGTTATCCATCTACACGCTTTCGACAGGCAGGTCGTCGCGCGCGCCCCATTCACTCCACGAGCCATCATAGAGTGTTGCCGTATTGACGCTGAGCGTCTCCAACGCCAGCAGCACCACTGCGGCGGTCACGCCGGAGCCGCAGCTGGCGATAATCGGCTTATGCAAATCAACACCCTGGCGCTGGAAAATGCGCAGCAGTTCATCGGTAGTTTTCAGCTCACCATCCGTCACCAGATCGACCCATGGTACATTCAGCGCGCCGGGAATATGGCCACGCTTCAGGCCTGGGCGCGGCTCATCCACTTCGCCACTGAAACGCGGCGCCGGGCGGGCATCGACCAGCTGCGCGGTGCCTTCGTGGCTCGCCAGCAGCACATCGGTCACTTTTTTCACTACGGAGGGATCGAAATTGGCGGTGAAATCAGACTCCGGCAGCGCAACATCCCCCTGCTGTAACGGCAGGGCATCACGCTGCCAGCCCGCCAGCCCACCGGCGAGAATAGAGACCTTCTCAACGCCAACCTTGCGCAGCATCCACCAGGCGCGCGGCGCGGAGAAGAGGTTACCTTCGTCATACACCACCAGGTGTTTATCGTGGCAGACGCCTAACTCGCGCATGGCGACGGCAAAGGTCTCCGGGCGAGAGAGCATATGGGGCAGGGGAGAGGTGTGATCGGAGAGGGCTTCAATATCAAAAAAGACCGCACCGGGCAGGTGTCCGGCGCGGTACTCTGCTTTCATATCGCGATGCTCCTGGCCAACCGGCGCCATTCTGGCGTCAATCAGCTGGATTTCAGGATCATCGCTGTGCTCTATCAGCCAGTCGGCCGCGACAAAAAAAGAGGTGGACATGGTGCCTCCGGGTCATCAACAGTTATCTGAATTGTTAACGTTTTTTCACTACCCGACAAGCTACCATCTCTCGCGCCGCGAGCCACCTCGGAAAATTACACCGCTTTGCCGTTTTCCCAGGCTTTTTGCAGCGCCGGCCAGTAATCCTGGTTGGCGGTAATCATCTCATCGAGGATCGCCTTCGCATGCTGCATGGTCGGCACGGTGCGGTTAAGGGTAAAGGCCTGTAATGCCTTCTCGTAACTCCCCTCCATCGTCGCTTCCACCAGCAACTGCTCCGAGGCCAGCTGCTGCATCAGCAGCGTCTGGTGGAACAGTGGCACCGCGCCCATGCGCACCGGCTCCGGCCCGTTACTGGTGATGTAAGCAGGCACTTCCACCATCGCGTCGTAAGGCAGGTTGGCAATCGCGCCCTTGTTTTCAACAATCACCAGGTGACGCTGGCGCAGGTTGAAGGCCAGCGAGCAGGCGACATCGACAATAAACGCGCCGTGAACGCCGACGTGGAACGCATCAGGCAGAATGCCGGTCTGCTTATACTCAGCCGCCGCGGCAAAGAGTTTTTTCTCACGTCCGTCCATCACCTCATTGGCGCGGGTGTAGTTCGGATCCTGATGATCGACAATCTCGTTCGGCATCAGGTAGTACTGCAAATAGGGGTTCGGCAGATACTCCGGGAAGTGATCCATAATCGGCTTGATGTTGCGCCAGGTTTTCACCCATGACGGATCGGCATGCTGCGGATCGGTCTGGGCGGCATCTTCCGTCAGCAGGCCAAAGCGCGCGACGTGCTCGCGCAGGGCGGGAAGGCGATCTTCGCCATCGACGCGCACCTGGGTAAACCAGCCGAAGTGGTTAAGGCCAAAATAGTCGACCTCAAGCTGGTGGCGATCGACGCCGAGGATCGCGCCCATATTGCGCATCGCCGCCACCGGCATATCGCAAATATTAAGCACCCGTGCATTCGGGCGTAGACGGCGCACCCCTTCAGCGACAATTGCTGCCGGGTTGGAGTAGTTAACGATCCAGGCTTTTTTATCCGCGTAGCGCTCGACCAGGTCGATCAGCTCGACCATCGGCAAAATGGTGCGCAGGCCGTAAGCCAGCCCGCCTGGCCCGCAGGTCTCCTGGCCGACCACGCCGTGGCTCAGCGGGATCTTCTCATCCTGCTCGCGCATCTTGTACTGGCCGACGCGCATCTGGGCGAAGACAAAGTGCGCGCCGCGAAAGGCAGTTTCGGCATCATTGGTGACGGTAAATTTGATGCTCTCGCTGTGGTCGCGAATCACCTTCTCGACCACCGGCGCAATGGTGTTTTGCCGCTCAGCATCAATGTCGTAGAGGCGAATTTCCGCCAGCGGGAAATCCTCCAGCCGCACCATCAGGCTTTTGACGATGCCCGGCGTATACGTGCTGCCACCACCGGCAATGGATAAGATAAACGGGGGTTTAACCATTTCTGGACTCCTTCAGAGAAACATCTCAACAGCTTCTCGCATTTTTTTGACATGCAGCCCGTAGACCACCTGAACGTTATTACCTTGTTTAATCACGCCTTTCGCGCCGGTAGCTTTCAGCTGCGGCTCATTGATAGCCGCCACATCCTTTACCGTTACGCGCAGGCGGGTGTAGCAGTTGTCCACCACCTCGATATTTTCGCGCCCGCCGAGGCCATTAATAATCGCCTCGCCCACCGCGTCGTTATTCCCCTTCGCCTGGTACTCTTGCTTGCTGTAGAGGCGCGTCTCTTCGCTCTCCTCTTCGCGCCCCGGCGTTTTCATGTTGAAGCGCAGAATGAGGAAGCGGAAGGTGATGAAGTAGAGGACGAACATAATCAGCCCGACCAGCAGATACATCGGCCAGTTGGACTTTTCGGTGCCGAGCGGCAGGTTGTAGAGAATGAAGTCGATAATGCCGTTCGCGCCGATGGCATGAACGCCGAAGAGCGAGAAGAGCATCATGCCGATGCCGGTCAGCACCGCATGCACCACGAACAGTAGCGGGGCGATAAAGAGGAAAGAGAACTCAATCGGCTCGGTGACGCCAACCAGCAGCGAGGTGAGCGCGGCGGGGATCAAAATCGCTTTTGCCGCGGCTTTGCGCTCCGGTTTCGCCGTCACATACATGGCCAGCGCCGCTGCGGGCAGACCGAACATTTTGCTGATGCCGCGCGCATCCCACACCACAGTGCTGCTCAGTTTGGTCACACCCGGGCAGGCCATTTCGGCAAAGTAGATGTTGCGCGCGCCCTGATAGCTGCTGCCGCACACTTCAGCCGTGCCGCCAAGTTCGGTATACAAAAACGGCGTATAGACCAGATGATGCAGCCCGGTTGGCACCAGAATGCGCTCCAGGAAACCGTAAATCGCCACGCCGAACGGGCCTGCGCCTTTAATCGCCAGCGCCAGCGCGCTGATGCCGTGCTGGGCGAAGGGCCACAGCTCGCTCATTACTACGCCAAGCACCATTGAGACCGGCAGCATAATAATCGCGACAAAGCAGTGCCCGGAGTAGATCGCCATCGCGCCGGAAAACTGCACGCGGGAGTAGCGGTCGTAGAGATAACCCGACAGCGCGCCGGTGAGGATCCCGGCGAAAACGCCCATCTCCAGCACCTGCACGCCCAGCACCATCCCCTGGCCTGCGGCTTTCATCTGATCGGCCGGTGCCAGCGTGCCCTGCAATTGCAGCGTGACGTTCATGGCATTAATGAAAACGATAAAGGTCACCAGGCCAATCAGCGCGGCATAGCCTTTATCACGCGAAGCCAGCCCGACCGGGATCCCGACGGCAAACACCAGCGCAAGGTTGGCGAGCACCGAAACGGCGGATTTGGCGATCAACTGACCCGTATGCTGAATAAGAGGGTGGCCAAGAAAAGGAAGGTATTCGGCCAGATTGCCATTGCCGAAGATATTACCGAAGGCAATAAACAGGCCAACGATCGGCAAAATGAGCACCGGGCCAAAAAGGGACTTACCAAAATTTTGTAGGGCATTCACGGCTCTGGACATAGTGTTCTCGCTTATTAGCACCGCGTAGTAAGGGACACAGACCGCATAACGTTAGCAGCCGGTCGGGTGTTGTCGCTATCTATCTTATTGTTTTAAAAACAAATGACGCGCAACGTAACATGTTACGTCACGGGGTGTGATCGGCCTAACATCACGGACGTCGCGCAAAAAATGCGCTTTGCGAGATGCTTTCCAGAATCCATCAGATATTTTGTATTTCTAACCGTTGCGAATGATAATGACGACGCCTCTCACAACGGGTCAATCACTCAGGGATACAGAATGAAACCGCTACGTTACGCGGCGCTGACTTTCGCGCTCCTCACCGCCTTCACGCTTGCAGGCTGTGACAATAACGATAAACCGAAGAGCGCCAGCGCGCCTGAACCCGCGTCCGCCTCATCCGCCGCGCAAACGCCTGCGGCAGCAGCCATGCCGGATAAAGCCAAACGCAATGAACTTGCCGCGCGTAGCGAAGGCAAGCCCTTAAACTTGCTGGATGCGTCCGAAGTGCAGCTCGACGGCAGCGCCACGCTGGTGCTGACCTTCTCGGTGCCGCTCGATCCGGATCAGAATTTTGCCCAGGTGGTGCACCTGGTCGATAAGAAGAGCGGCAAAGTCGATGGTGCCTGGGAACTGGCACCGAACCTGAAAGAGCTGCGCCTGCGCCATCTTGAGCCGAACCGCGAACTGCTGGTGTCGGTGGAGAGCGGGCTGGTAGCGCTTAATAAAGCCACCTTCGGCAAGAGCTTCGAGAAATCGATCACCACCCAGGATATTCAGCCCAGCGTTGGCTTCGCCAGCCGTGGCTCGCTGCTGCCGGGCAAAGTGGTTGAAGGGCTGCCGGTGATGGCGCTCAACGTCGAAAATGTCGACATCAACTTTTACCGCGTGAAGCCGGAATCGCTGGCCTCATTCATTAGCCAGTGGGAGTACCGCAGTTCGCTCTCCAACTGGGAGTCCGATACGCTGCTGAAGATGGCGGATCTGGTCTATACCGGGCGCTTCGACCTCAACCCGGCGCGCAACACCCGCGAAAAACTGATGCTGCCGCTGAGCAGCATCAAACCGCTGCAACAGGCAGGTGTCTATATCGCCGTGATGAACCAGGCGGGGCACTACAACTACAGCAATGCCGCGACGCTCTTCACGCTCAGCAACATTGGCCTCTCTGCGCACCGTTACCATAACCGCCTGGATATCTTCACCCAGGGGCTGGAAAGCGGCGCGGCGCTCGGCGGTATCGACGTGATGCTGCTCAATGAGAAGGGGCAGAGCCTGGCGCAGGCGAAGACCGACAGCGATGGTCACGCCACCTTAAGCACCGATAAAGAGGGCGCGCTGCTGCTGGCGCGTAAAGAGGGCGAAACCACGCTGCTCGACCTTAACCTCCCGGCGCTGGATCTCGCCGAGTTCGCCATTACCGGCGAGCCAGGCTACAGCAAACAGTTCTTTATGTTTGGCCCGCGCGATCTCTATCGCCCTGGCGAAACGGTGATCCTCAACGGCCTGCTGCGCGACAGCGACGGCAATCCGATTGCCGCACAGCCGGTCAAGCTGGAAGTGGTAAAACCGGACGGCCAGGTGGTTCGCTCGGTGGTGAGCCAGCCGCAAAACGGCCTTTATCACTTCACTTATGCGCTGGACGCCAGCGCGCAGACCGGCACGTGGCATATTCGCGCCAATACCGGCGACAACCTGTCGCGCGAGTGGAGCTTCCACGTCGAAGACTTTATGCCGGAGCGTATGGCGCTGAACGTTACGCCGCAGCCGACGCCGTTGGCACCTGCCGCTGACGTAGTGTTTAACATTGAAGGCCACTATCTCTACGGTGCACCTGCAAGCGGCAACGCCCTGCAGGGTCAGCTGTTCCTGCGCCCGCTGCGTGAAGCGGTTGCCGCGCTGCCAGGTTTCCAGTTTGGCGATATCGCCGAAGAGAACCTGAGCCGCAGCCTCGATGAAACCCATCTGACCCTTGATGATGAGGGCAAAGGCGAAGTGACCACGCCGAGCCAGTGGCAGGATTCCCACTCGCCGCTGGAAGTGATCCTGCAGGCCAGCCTGCTGGAATCGGGCGGTCGTCCAGTGACCCGCCGCGCGGAGCAGGCGATCTGGCCTGCGCCCGCTCTGCCGGGGATTCGCCCGCAGTTCGCCTCAAAAGCGGTCTATGACTACCGCACCGACACCACCGTCAATCAGCCGATTGTCGATGAGGGCGGTAACGCCGCGTTCGATATTGTCTATGCCGACGCGCAGGGCAACAAAAAAGCAGTCAGCGATCTGCAGGTGCGCCTGATCCGCGAGCGCCGCGACTACTTCTGGAACTGGTCAGAAAATGACGGCTGGCAGTCGCAGTTCAACCAGAAAGATCTGGTGGAAGGCGAGCAGAGCCTGACGCTGAAGGCCGATGAGACCGGCAAAGTCACCTTCCCGGTGGACTGGGGCTCCTATCGTCTGGAGGTCAAAGGCCCGGATGAGACCGTCAGCAGCGTGCGTTTCTGGGCTGGCTACAGCTGGCAGGATAACAGCGACGGCGCCGGTGCGGCACGCCCGGATCGCGTCACCATGAAGCTCGATAAACCCTCTTACAAAGCAGGCGATACCGTTAAGCTGCACGTCACCGCACCTGCCGCCGGTAAAGGCTATGCGATGATCGAATCCAGCGAAGGCCCGCTCTGGTGGCAGGAGATTGATGTCCCGGCTGACGGGCTGGATCTCTCGATCCCGGTCGATCAGAAGTGGCAGCGCCACGATCTCTATATCAGCACGCTGGTGGTGCGCCCTGGTGATAAGTCGAAATCCGCCACGCCGAAACGCGCGGTCGGTCTGCTGCATCTGCCGATGGGCGATGAGAACCGCCGCCTGGAAATTGCCCTCGACGCACCGCAGAAAATGCGTCCTAACCAGCCGCTGAAGGTCAAAGTCAAAGCCTCAATGAAAGATGGCGCGACGCCGAAACAGGTTAACGTCCTGCTCTCTGCCGTCGACAGCGGGGTGCTGAACATTACTGATTACGTAACGCCGGATCCGTGGCAGGCCTTCTTTGGCCAGAAACGCTATGGCGCCGATATCTATGATATCTACGGCCAGGTGATTGAAGGCCAGGGTCGTCTTGCGGCGCTGCGCTTCGGTGGTGATGGCGATGAGCTGAACCGCGGCGGCAAACCGCCGGTTAACCACGTCACCATCATTGCCCAGCAGGCGCAGCCGGTGACGCTGGATGAAAACGGCGAAGGCACCGTAACGATGCCGATTGGTGACTTCAACGGGGAACTGCGTGTCATGGCGCAGGCCTGGACGGCAGACGATTTTGGCAGCAGCGAAAGCAAAGTGGTAGTCGCAGCCCCGGTGATTGCCGAGCTGAACACGCCGCGCTTCCTTGGCAGCGGTGACACCTCACGCCTGACGCTGGATCTCAGCAACCTGACGGACAAGCCGCAAACCCTGAATGTCGATCTGACGGCAAGCGGTCTGCTCTCACTTGAGGGTGCTGCTACCCAGAGCGTGACGCTCGCGGCCGGTAAACGCACCACGCTCTTTATTCCGGTGCGCGCGCTGGATGGCTTCGGTGACGGCGAGATTGCCGCGCAAATCAGCGGCCTTTCGCTGCCGGGCGAAACCTTCGCGCCGCAGCAGAAGCAGTGGAAGATTGGCGTACGCCCACCTTTCGCCGCGCAGACCATCAACACCGGTGCGATGCTCAATCCGGGCGAAAGCTGGCAGGTGCCGGGGCAGCATCTGGCGGGCATCTCGCCTGCTACGCTGCAGGGTCGCTTGCTGCTGAGCGGTAAACCGCCGCTCAATATCGCCCGTTACATTCAGGAGCTGCGCGCCTACCCGTACGGCTGCCTGGAGCAGACCGCCAGCGGGCTCTTCCCGTCGCTCTACACCAACGCTGCACAGCTTAAAGCGCTCGGCATCAAAGGCGAGAGCGATGAGCAGCGCCGCGCCGCGGTGGATATCGGCATCTCCCGCCTGTTGCAGATGCAGCGTGACGACGGCGGCTTCTCCCTGTGGGATAAGAGCGGCCCGGAAGAGTACTGGCTGACCGCCTACGTGACCGATTTCCTCGTCAGCGCCTCGGCGCAGGGCTACAGCGTTCCGGCTGAAGCACTGAACAACGCCAACAACCGCTTGCTGCGCTATTTGCAGGATCCGGCGGCGATGGCGGTGCGCTACAGCGACGATCTGCCGGCGACCAAGTTTGCCGTGCAGAGCTACGCCGGGCTGGTGCTGGCACGTCAGCAGAAAGCGCCGCTGGGCGCGCTGCGTGAAATCTGGCAGCGCCACGAGCAGGCGAAAGCGGGGCTGCCGTTAATGCAGCTTGGCGTTGCGCTGAAGTTGATGGGCGATGCCCAGCGCGGCGATCAGGCTATCGCGCTGGCGCTGAAAACCGATCGCATTGCGGAAAACCGCTGGCTGGCGGATTACGGCAGCAACCTGCGTGATAACGCGCTGATGCTGGCGCTGCTGGAAGACAACAAGCTGCTGCCGGATGCGCAGGCGCACCTGCTGGCTACGCTCTCCGAGCAGGCCTACAGCCAGCGCTGGCTCTCAACCCAGGAGAGCAACGCGCTGTTTATGGCAGGCCGCAATCTGCAAAACAGCACCGGTAACTGGCAGGCGCAAACCTCGCTTGATACCGCGATGCTGGCCGGTAACACCGCGCAGAGCCGTAACCTTGAGGCGGATCAGCTTGGTGCACTGCAAGTGACCAACAGCGGCACCACACCGCTGTGGCTGCGTCTCGACACGACAGGTTATCCAGAGCAGGCTCCGGCACCTTCTGGCAAAGTGCTGCATATCGAGCGCAATGTGCTCGGCACCGACGGGCGCAGCAAACCGCTCTCTTCCCTGAAGAGCGGTGAGCTGGTGCTGGTGTGGCTGGAAGTGACGGCCAGCCAGAACGTCCCGGACGCGCTGGTGGTCGATCTGTTGCCTGCGGGTCTGGAGCTGGAAAACCAGAACCTGGCCAGCAGCAGCGCCAGCCTGCAGGAGAGCGGCAGCGAAGTGCAGGAGCTGCTCAACCGCATGCAGCAGGCCGATATTCAGCATATGGAGTTCCGTGACGATCGCTTTGTCGCCGCCGTACCGGTGAGCGAAGGGCAGCCGGTCACGCTGGTCTATCTGGCACGTGCGGTGACGCCGGGCACCTACCAGGTTCCGGCTCCGCAGGTGGAATCAATGTATGTGCCGCAGTGGCGGGCAACCGGCGCGGCCAGCGGCCCGTTGATCATCACGCCATAACGTGAAGATCGTCTCTCTGATACGCACCCGCTGGCGCTGGCTGGCGGGTGTGCCTCTTCTCTTCGTGCTGCTGGTTATCGCCGCCGATAAAATCTGGCCACTGCCCCTGAACGAGGTGTCACCCGCGCGGGTGGTGGTGGCCGAAGATGGCACGCCGCTGTGGCGTTTTGCTGATGCCGACGGCATCTGGCGCTATCCGGTCACTATCGAAGAGGTCTCGCCGCGCTATTTACAGGCGCTTATCCAGTATGAAGATCGCTGGTTCTGGGACCATCCCGGCGTTAACCCCTTCTCTATTGCGCGCGCGGCCTGGCAGGATCTGCGCTACGGGCGCGTGGTTTCCGGCGGCAGTACGCTCACCATGCAGGTGGCGCGCCTGCTTGACCCGCATCCGCGCACCTTTGGCGGCAAAGTTCGCCAGTTGTGGCGGGCGATGCAGCTGGAGTGGCATCTCTCCAAGCGCGACATTTTGACCATTTACCTCAACCGCGCGCCCTTTGGTGGCACTCTGCAAGGTGTCGGCGCGGCGAGCTGGGCCTATCTCGGCAAACCGCCCTCAAAGCTGAGCTATGCAGAAGCGGCACTGCTCGCCGTGCTGCCACAAGCGCCGAGCCGTTTACGCCCGGATCGCTGGCCGCAGCGGGCGCAGGCAGCGCGCGATAAAGTGCTGGATCGCATGGTGACGCAGCAGGTGTGGCCGGTGGCTCAGGTGAAAGAGTCGCGCGAAGAGCCGGTGTGGTTAGCGCCGCGGCAGATGCCGCAACTGGCACCACTCTTTGCCCGCCGCATGCTGGGCGCCAACAAAAAGCTGAAGGTGACCACCACGCTGGATGCCAGCCTGCAACGACAGCTGGAGGAGCTGGCGCTGAGCGTCAAATCCCGGCTGCCGATGCGCAGTTCGCTGGCGATCATCGTGGTCGACCATACGGATATGAAAGTGCGCGGCTGGGTGGGGTCGGTGGATATTAATGACGACAGTCGTTTCAGCCATGTCGATATGGTCAGCGCCGTACGCTCACCGGGCTCGGTGCTGAAACCCTTTATCTACGGCCTGGCGCTGGACGAAGGGCTGATTCACCCCGCATCGCTGTTGCAGGATGTGCCGCGGCGCGTCGGGGATTATCGCCCCGGTAACTTCGACAGCGGTTTTCATGGCCCGGTGAGCATGAACGAAGCACTGGTACGCTCGCTCAATCTGCCTGCGGTTCAGGTGCTGGAGGCCTACGGGCCGAAAAAGTTTGCCGGTAATCTGCGTAATATCGGGCTGCCGCTAATGCTGCCCGCCGGTGCGGAGCCAAACCTTTCGCTGATCCTCGGCGGCGCGGGTGCGCGGCTGGAGGATATCGCTGCCGCCTACAGCGCTTTTGCCCGCGAAGGTAAAGCGGGCAAGTTAAGGCTGATGCCCGATGAGCCGCTGACTGAACGCCGCCTGATGTCACCGGGCGCGGCGTGGATTATCCGCCGGATTCTGGCGAATGAAGCGCAGCCGGTGCCGGATAGCGCACTGCCGCAGGTGGTGCCGCTGGCGTGGAAAACCGGCACCAGCTACGGCTACCGCGATGCCTGGGCCATCGGCCTCAACTCCCGGTATGTGATCGGTATCTGGACCGGTCGCCCGGACGGCACGCCGGTTGCCGGGCAGTTTGGTTTTGCCAGCGCTGTGCCGCTACTCAACCAGGTGAACAATCTGCTGCAACCGCGCTCTGCGCTGGACCAGGCGCGTTTGCCGCGCGACCCGCGCCCGGCATCGGTGAGCAGCGGGGTGATCTGCTGGCCGGGCGGGCAGAGCCTGCCTGCCGGAGACAGCAACTGCCGACGCCGCCTTGCGACCTGGTTACTTGATGGCAGCCAGCCGCCGACGCTGTTAATGCCGGAGCAGGAAGGGCTGCACGGCATCAGTTTTCCGCTGTGGCTGAACCATCAGGGGCGGCGCGTGGCGGCGGATTGCCCGGATGCGCAGCAGAAAAACTGGATCGTCTGGCCGCTGCCGCTTGAGCCGTGGCTGCCGCCCGGCGAGCGTCGCGCCGCGCGCTTACCGCCTGCGGACCGTGTTTGCCCGCCGCGGGATGAGAACGCCCCGCCGCCGCTGTTGTTAAACGGTGTGCGCGAAGGGGCGGTGATCAAGCGTGTACCCGGCCAGGATTTTGCGATTCTTCCTCTGCAAAGCAGCGGCGGGGAAGGGGGGCGCTGGTGGTTTTTGAACGGTGAACCGTTAACGGCGCGCGGCACGCTATTGAGCCTGAAGCTTGATAAAGCCGGCGACTATCAACTGGTGGTAATGGATGAGGCGGGGCAGGTCGCCGCCGTGCAGTTTACGGTGCAATAGGGCGAGAAAGGGCGCACCAGGCTGTTGGTGTTGCTCAAACTCGTCTTATTTTAAAAAAATGTTACCTTAATCCATAGGCAAGACCGGTGTTGCTCTTTATAATCCGCGCCACACCTATTCAGGGCAACAGAACAACTTACTGAGGTAATCATGGCTATTGAACGTACTTTTTCCATCATCAAGCCGAACGCGGTGGCAAAAAACGTTATTGGTAACATCTTCTCTCGCTTTGAAGCGGCAGGTTTTAAAATCGTTGGCACCAAAATGCTGCACCTGACCGTTGAGCAAGCGCGCGGCTTCTACGCTGAGCACGAAGGTCGCCCGTTCTTTGATGGCCTGGTTGAGTTCATGACCTCCGGCCCGATCGTGGTTTCCGTACTGGAAGGCGAAAACGCCGTTCAGCGTCACCGCGACCTGCTGGGCGCAACCAACCCGGACAACGCACTGGCCGGTACCCTGCGCGCAGATTACGCAGACAGCTTCACCGAGAACGGCACCCACGGTTCCGACTCCGTTGAATCTGCTGCTCGCGAAATCGCTTACTTCTTCGCTGAAGGCGAAGTTTGCCCGCGCACCCGTTAATTTCCGGTTAACTGTGTAACGAGATTTACACTTTAATTGGTAAATGCCGCGTCCAGGCGTGGTATCTGTGCGACAGAATTTGTACAATGTTGCGCCCCAGGATGAGCTGAAGCTTGCCTGGGGCGCTTCTTTTTAACCCTCCACGGGCCACAACGTGTAATAACGAGGCCGGAATAAAATATGTCTGAACAAATTGCCATGTCTGAGAGCGACGCTCTCACGGTTCCAAACAAAGATGCAAAAATTAACCTGCTGGATCTTAACCGTCAGCAGATGCGTGAGTTTTTCAAAAACTTAGGCGAAAAACCGTTTCGCGCCGACCAGGTGATGAAGTGGATGTATCACTACTGCTGCGACGACTTTGATGAGATGACCGACATCAACAAAGTGCTGCGCGGCAAGTTAAAAGAGGTTGCGGAGATCCGCGCCCCTGAAGTCGTCGAGGAGCAACGCTCTTCTGATGGCACCATCAAATGGGCTATCGCCGTCGGCGATCAGCGCGTTGAAACCGTCTATATCCCGGAAGAAGATCGCGCCACGCTCTGTGTCTCCTCCCAGGTCGGTTGTGCGCTGGAGTGCAAATTCTGCTCCACGGCGCAGCAGGGCTTCAACCGCAACCTGCGCGTATCGGAAATCATCGGCCAGGTGTGGCGCGCCGCAAAAATCATTGGCGCTGCCCGTGTGACCGGCAACCGCCCGATCACCAACGTGGTGATGATGGGCATGGGCGAACCGCTGCTGAACCTCACCAACGTGGTGCCGGCGATGGAGATCATGCTGGATGATTTCGGCTTTGGTCTCTCCAAACGCCGCGTGACGCTCTCGACCTCCGGTGTTGTTCCGGCGCTCGACAAGCTCGGCGATATGATTGACGTTGCGCTGGCGATCTCACTGCATGCGCCGAATGACGCCATTCGCGATGAGATTGTGCCGATCAACAAAAAGTACAATATCGAAACCTTCCTCGGGTCGGTTCGCCGCTACCTGGAGAAGTCCAACGCCAACCAGGGCCGCGTGACCATTGAGTATGTGATGCTGGATCACGTCAATGACGGCACCGAACACGCCCATGAGCTGGCCGAGCTGCTGAAAGATACGCCGTGCAAGATCAACCTGATCCCGTGGAACCCCTTCCCGGGCGCGCCGTATGGCCGCAGCTCCAACAGCCGTATCGACCGTTTCTGCAAAGTGCTGATGAGCTACGGTTTCACCACCATTGTGCGTAAAACCCGTGGCGACGATATCGACGCCGCCTGTGGTCAGCTGGCGGGCGAGGTCATCGACCGTACCAAGCGCACGATGCGTAAACGTCTGCAGGGCGAGCCGATCGCGGTTAAAGCGCTGTAAGCGTGACTGCGGCGCGAAGTGGGCGCCGCAGGTTTGGAATATGTTGAATATTTGGCCTGCTTATATAGAGGCCGTTAATAATTACGGTGCGTTTCCTCTTACTTTGAGGCAGTATGTAATGCTGGAACAACGGCTTAGCAAATAGTGCTGAAAGCCGTCCTGTTATCACGAACCTGACAGTCTTATACTGTGGGTCTACGTTTAACTGACCCGGATTTTTCGCGGCGTGTGTAGGTTATGCGGTTACGCGCGCCTGTGTGTTTACTTTTCACGTACCAGTAGTTGTAGCGAATGAATACTGAAGCCACTCAAGACCAAAACGAAGCACAATCCACGGGCGTTCGTCTGCGCAATGCTCGTGAGCAACTTGGACTCAGCCAGCAAGCGGTTGCCGAACGCTTGTGCCTGAAGGTCTCCACGGTACGCGATATCGAAGAGGACAGGTCGCCTGCCGATCTGGCATCCACCTTTGTGCGCGGTTATATCCGCTCCTATGCTCGCCTGGTGCACATTCCCGAAGAAGAGCTGCTGCCGATCCTTGAGAAACAAGCGCCGATCCGCGCGGCAAAAGTCGCACCGATGCAGGGCTTTGCGCTGGGTAAACCGCGCAAAAAACGCGACGGCTGGCTGATGAGCGTCACCTGGCTGGTGCTGTTTGTAGTCGTCGGCCTGACGGGCGCATGGTGGTGGCAAAACCACAAAGCGCAGCAGGAAGAGATCAGCACCATGGCCGATCAATCCTCCGCAGAGCTTAATGCCAGCAACGGCCAGAGCGTGCCGCTGGATAACCAGGCTGCCTCTACCCCGGTGGACAACGGTTCCACCCCGGTTGAAACCCCGGCTCCGACCAACAGCACGCAGGCACCTGCAACCACCTCGCCAGCCACCACCGCTAACCAGAACAGCGTGGTTCCGCCTTCGCAGGCGAACGTTGAACCTTCTGCCCAGCAGCCTGCTGCTACCGCCAATAACGCCTCTCAGCTGCCAACCGATCAGGCTGGCGTAGCGGGCGCATCTGCCGACGCGAACGCGCTGGTAATGAACTTTAATGCCGACTGCTGGCTGGAAGTGAGCGACGCGACCGGTAAAAAACTCTTTAGCGGTATGCAGCGTAAAGATGCCACCCTGAATCTCACCGGCCAGGCACCCTATAAACTGAAAATTGGCGCGCCGTCGGCTGTGCAGATCCAGTTCCAGGGGAAACCTGTCGATCTGAGTCGTTTTATCAGAACTAACCAGGTTGCGCGTCTGACCCTCAATGCCGAACAATCAGCAGCACAGTAACAGACGGGCAACGCGGGAGATCATTCATGCATAACCAGTCGCCGATCCAACGGCGGAAATCAAAACGGATTTATGTTGGTAATGTGCCGATCGGCGATGGGGCTCCCATCGCCGTGCAGTCTATGACAAACACCCGCACCACGGATGTTGAAGCAACGGTCAACCAAATCAAAGCATTAGAGCGCGTCGGCGCAGACATCGTGCGTGTCTCAGTGCCGACGATGGACGCGGCAGAAGCGTTCAGGCTTATCAAACAGCAGGTGAGTGTCCCGCTGGTGGCGGACATCCACTTTGACTATCGCATTGCGCTGAAAGTCGCCGAGTACGGCGTCGATTGCCTGCGCATCAACCCTGGCAATATCGGTAACGAAGAGCGTATTCGCAGCGTTGTCGACTGCGCGCGCGATAAAAACATTCCGATCCGCATCGGCGTTAACGCCGGTTCGCTGGAAAAAGATCTGCAGGAGAAGTATGGCGAGCCGACGCCGCAGGCGCTGCTCGAATCGGCCATGCGCCATGTGGATCATCTCGATCGTCTCAACTTCGACCAGTTCAAAGTGAGCGTGAAAGCCTCTGATGTCTTCCTTGCCGTTGAGTCCTATCGTCTGCTGGCGAAGCAGATCGATCAGCCGCTGCATCTTGGGATCACTGAAGCGGGCGGCGCACGCGCAGGCTCGGTGAAATCGGCGATTGGCTTAGGCCTGCTGCTCTCGGAAGGGATCGGCGATACGCTGCGCATTTCGCTGGCAGCGGATCCGGTTGAAGAGATCAAAGTCGGTTTCGATATCCTCAAATCCCTGCGCATCCGCGCTCGCGGCATCAACTTTATCGCCTGCCCGACCTGCTCCCGTCAGGAGTTTGATGTGATTGGTACGGTCAACGCGCTGGAGCAGCGGCTGGAAGATATCATCACCCCGATGGATGTTTCGATTATCGGCTGCGTGGTGAACGGGCCGGGCGAAGCGCTGGTTTCGACCCTTGGCGTGACCGGCGGGAATAAGAAAAGCGGCCTGTATGAAGATGGCGTACGTAAAGATCGCCTTGATAACGGCGATATGATCAGCCAGCTTGAGGCGCGTATTCGTGCGAAAGCCGCGATGCTGGATGAGACGCGCCGTATCGACGTCATGCAGGTAGAAAAATAAGGGTGCCGCCAAGGCTGGCATCCCGTGTATCATGAGCCCGCCCGGCGCGACCGCTTTTGTCGCCGCCCTGAGGGTTCATTTTTTGTATTAATAAAGAGAATAAACGTGGCAAAAAATATTCAAGCCATTCGCGGCATGAACGATTATCTGCCTGGCGAGACCGCCATCTGGCAGCGCATTGAAAGCAGCCTGAAGAACGTGCTCGGCAGCTACGGTTACAGTGAAATCCGTTTGCCGATTGTAGAGCAGACCCCGTTATTCAAACGCGCGATCGGCGAAGTGACCGACGTGGTTGAAAAAGAGATGTATACCTTCGACGATCGCAATGGCGACAGCCTGACGCTGCGTCCGGAAGGTACCGCGGGCTGCGTACGCGCCGGCATCGAACATGGTCTTCTGTACAATCAGGAACAGCGCTTGTGGTACGTCGGGCCGATGTTCCGCTACGAGCGTCCGCAGAAAGGGCGCTACCGTCAGTTCCATCAGCTGGGTGTGGAAGTGTTTGGCCTGCAGGGGCCGGATATCGACGCCGAGCTGATTATGCTCACCGCGCGCTGGTGGCGCGAGCTGGGCATCGCTTCTCACGTTGCGCTTGAGCTTAACTCCATCGGTTCGCTGGAGGCTCGCGCGACCTATCGCGACGCGCTGGTGGCGTTCCTGGAGCAGCATAAAGATAAGCTCGACGAAGATTGCCTGCGCCGCATGTACAGCAACCCGCTGCGCGTGCTGGACACCAAAAACCCGGATATTCAGGCGCTGCTGAACGATGCGCCGAAGCTGGGCGATTATCTTGACGATGAGTCACGCGAGCACTTTGCCGGTCTCTGCGCTTTCCTTGACGCAGCGGGCATCGCCTACACCGTTAACCAGCGCCTGGTGCGCGGTCTCGATTACTACAACCGCACCGTGTTTGAGTGGGTGACCAGCAGCCTCGGCGCGCAGGGCACCGTCTGCGCCGGTGGCCGTTACGATGGCCTGGTTGAGCAACTCGGCGGTCGCGCGACGCCAGCGGTTGGCTTCGCGATGGGTCTTGAGCGACTTGTTTTGCTGGTTCAGGCAGTTAATCCGGAATTTAAAGCCGAATCCGTTGTCGATATTTACCTGGTGGCCTCTGGCGCTAACACGCAATCCGCAGCGATGCTGCTGGGTGAGCAGGTGCGCGATGCGCTGCCTGGCGTGCGGCTGATGATGAACCACGGCGGCGGCAACTTTAAGAAGCAGTTTGCCCGGGCAGATAAGTGGGGCGCTCGCGTCGCGCTGGTGCTCGGCGAGTCTGAAATTGCCGACGGGAATGTTGTGGTGAAGGATTTACGCTCTGGTGAGCAGAGTACGGTAACGCAGGATAGCGTTGCGGCGCATTTGCGCACACTACTGGGCTAATCTCCCCGGTGATTTATCGTTAAGGAGAAGGACTGCGTGGAAATTTACGAAAACGAAAACGACCAGGTAGACGCGATTAAGCGCTTCTTTGCCGACAATGGCAAAGCGCTGGCCGTTGGGGTAGTACTGGGTATCGGCGCGCTGGTGGGCTGGCGTTTCTGGAACAGCCATCAGGCGGACAATGCGCGCGAGATCTCGCAGGCGTATGAGAACGCGGTAAGCGCGCTGCAGGCTGGCAAACAGGACTCATTTGCCGCAGCGGAAAAATTCGCTGCTGATAACAAAAACAGCTACGGTGCGCTGGCCTCCCTTGAGCTGGCACAGCGTTACGTTGAGAAGAACGATCTGCAAAAAGCCGCTGCACAGCTGCAGCAGGGCCTGGCCGCGACCGACGATGAGAATCTGAAGTCGATGATCAATGTCCGTCTGGCGCGCATTCAGGTTCAACTGAAGCAGCAGGACGCGGCGCTGAAAACGCTGGATGCCGTGAAAGGCGAAAGCTGGTCAGCCATCGTTGCGGATCTGCGCGGCGAAGCGTTGCTGAGCAAAGGCGACAAAAAAGGTGCGCGCACCGCATGGGAAAACGGCATTAAAAACAATGCTTCTCCTGCGCTGAGTGAAATGATGCAGATGAAAATTAATAATTTGTCCATCTAAGAGGGACCCGATGCAATTGCGTAAATTACTACTGCCAGGGCTGCTTTCCGTCACGTTATTGAGCGGCTGTTCCCTCTTCAACAGCGAAGAAGATGTTGTCAAAATGTCGCCGCTGCCGGTGGTTGAAAACCAGTTCACGCCGACAACGTCGTGGAGCACTTCCGTCGGTAACGGTATCGGCAAGTACTACTCCACCCTGCACCCGGCCTTTGCCGATGGCGTGGTTTACGCCGCCGATCGTCATGGCGTGGTGAAAGCGCTCAGCATTGATGATGGCCGTGAAATCTGGTCGGTAAACCTTGCTGAGAAAGATGGCTGGTTCTCCACCCGCGCCGCGCTGCTCTCCGGCGGTGTGACCGTTTCCGGCGGTAAAGTCTACATCGGTACCGAGCAGGCGCAGGTGTATGCGCTTAATGCCAGCGATGGTTCCGTTGCCTGGAAAACCGGCGTGGTGGGTGAAGCCCTCTCTCGCCCGGTAGTCAGCGATGGTCTGGTGCTGATTCACACCAGCAACGGTCAGCTGCAGGCGCTGAACGAAGCGGATGGTGCGGTGAAATGGACCGTTAACCTCGATATGCCGTCGCTCTCCCTGCGCGGTGAATCTGCGCCAACCACCGCGTTTGGCGCTGCCATTGTCGGCGGTGATAACGGACGCGTCAGCGCCGTGCTGATGCAGCAGGGCCAGTTGATCTGGCAGCAGCGCATCTCCCAGGCGAATGGCCCGACCGAAATCGATCGCCTGAGCGACGTCGATACTACGCCGGTAGTGGTAAATGGTGTGGTTTACGCGCTGGCGTATAACGGTAATATGACGGCGCTGGATCTGCGCAGCGGCCAGATCATGTGGAAACGCGATCTTGGCTCGGTAAGCGATTTTGTGATTGATGGCAACCGTATCTACATCATCGATCAGAACGATCGCGTGCTGGCCCTGAGCACCGATGGCGGCGTAACGCTGTGGACGCAGAGCGATCTGCTGCACCGCAACCTGACCTCTCCGGCGCTCTATAATGGTTATATTGTGACCGGCGATAGCGAAGGCTATCTCCACTGGATTAACGTCGAAGATGGTCGTTTTGTTGCCCAGCAGAAAGTCGATAGTTCCGGCTTCCTGACCGAGCCGGTTGTGGCTGGCGGCAAACTGCTTATCCAGGCGAAAGACGGCACGCTGTACGCCCTCACGCGCTAAGCGCGCTGAGAGTGTCGTATCTGAAAGACGGCTCCTGTTGCAGGAGCCGTTTTCCTGTTTTTAAAACGCCGCGTAAATCGTGACGTTTTGCTAATGAATTTTCTGCAATGAGGCTTTAAACATGGTACCTGTGGTCGCGCTTGTCGGGCGCCCTAACGTTGGGAAATCCACGCTATTCAACCGTCTTACTCGCACCCGTGATGCGCTTGTAGCGGATTTTCCGGGTCTGACTCGTGACCGTAAGTACGGTCGTGCTGAAGTAGAAGGCCGCGAATTTATCTGTATCGATACCGGCGGTATCGATGGCACCGAAGATGGCGTTGAGACGCGCATGGCGGAGCAGTCGCTGTTGGCGATTGAAGAAGCGGACGTCGTGCTGTTTATGGTCGATGCCCGCGCCGGGCTGATGCCGGCCGATATCGCTATCGCCAAGCATCTGCGCTCGCGCGAGAAAGCCACCTTCCTCGTCGCCAACAAAACTGATGGCCTCGACCCGGATCAGGCGGTCTCTGACTTCTACTCACTCGGTCTTGGCGATATTCACGCCATTGCCGCCTCACACGGACGCGGCGTCACCAGCCTGCTTGAGCATGTGCTGATGCCGTGGATGGATGAGCTGAACCCGCCGGAAGAGGTGGATGAAGAGGCCGAGTACTGGGCGAAGTTTGAAGCTGCGGCTAACGGTGAAGCCGAAGAGCCGGAAGACGATTTCAACCCGCAGGATCTGCCGATTAAGCTGGCCATTGTCGGGCGTCCGAACGTCGGTAAGTCAACGCTCACTAACCGCATTCTCGGTGAAGACCGCGTTGTGGTGTACGACATGCCAGGCACCACCCGCGACAGCATCTACATTCCGATGCAGCGCGATGAGCGCGAATATGTCCTCATCGACACTGCGGGCGTGCGTAAGCGCGGCAAAATCACCGACGTGGTCGAGAAGTTCTCGGTTATCAAAACGTTGCAGGCGATTGAAGACGCCAACGTGGTGATGCTGGTGATTGATGCCCGTGAAGGCATCTCCGATCAAGATCTCTCGCTGCTGGGCTTTATCCTCAACAGCGGTCGCTCGCTGGTGATTGTCGTCAACAAGTGGGACGGCCTGAGCCAGGAAGTGAGAGAGCAGGTGAAAGAGACGCTTGATTACCGCCTCGGCTTTATCGACTTTGCGCGCGTGCACTTTATCTCTGCCCTGCACGGCAGCGGCGTCGGTAACCTGTTCGAATCCGTACGTGAAGCCTATGACAGCTCTACCCGCCGCGTTAGCACTGCGCTGCTGACCCGCATCATGAACATGGCGGCAGAAGATCACCAGCCGCCGCTGGTGCGTGGCCGTCGCGTGAAGCTGAAATACGCCCACGCCGGTGGTTATAACCCGCCGATTGTGGTGATCCACGGCAACCAGGTGAAAGATCTGCCGGACTCTTACAAGCGCTATCTGATGAACTACTTCCGCAAATCGCTGGAAGTGATGGGTACCCCGATTCGTATCCAGTTCAAAGAGGGCGAGAACCCGTTTGCTGACAAGCGCAACACCCTGACGCCGAACCAGTTACGTAAGCGTAAGCGCCTGATTAAGCACCTCAAGAAAGGTAAGTAACCGTTCACTTCACCCGCCGCTGGCGGGTGTTTTGTTTCTGAGGGTGTGTATCATTAGGTCAATCTTAAGCGATTGTGAGGAGTGCGTGATGCAACTGAACTGCCCGACTTGCCACGGTGAGCTGGAACTCGCCGGAACCATGGCGCACTGCGCCACGTGCGATAAAGATATGGAGGTGAACGCCGCCTGCCCGGAGTGTCACCAGCCGCTTGAGGTGTTAAAAGCCTGTGGCGCGGTGGACTACTTCTGCCAGCACGGCCACGGGCTGATTTCCAAAAAACGAGTCGAATTCACCCTGCGCTAAGGCTTGCAGATACAGCCTTCGCCTTCGCGCCACAGCTCAACGAACGACGGCGGCGCTTTGCTCTCCGGGATCAGCAGCAGCATATCCGTCTGCCGCGTGGTCCAGGTGATCTGCAGGCGATAAAAGCGCTGGTCGCCGCGCCCCGGTGAGTCAGCCTGACCGGGAGGCTGCGCCAGCGGTAACGCCTGGTGCAGGATCTCGATCAGCCGCTGACGCTGCTCGTCGGTCAACTGGGCGATAACAATCCGCCTTCGCCCGGCGAGCATCGGGATATAAGCCACGCCGCCTTCACGGGCCAGCTCGACAACCGCATCGTCGGTCAGTTCGGGTTCGTTCATCATAAGACTCCGACATCTTTCCACGCCTGTTCGATGGCCGCTGCCACCGCTTTACCGGAACGTTTTTCGCCGTGATGAATGGTCAGTTTTGCGAAGGCGGCAAAATCGGCGTTTTGCGCCAGCTGGCGATCGCAGACCGTATCGTACCAGGCGTAGCCCGCTTTTTCCCACGCATAACCACCAATTTCCGTGGCGGCGAGATAAAAGGCGCGGTTCGGGATACCGGAGTTAAGGTGCACGCCGCCGTTATCTTCGCGGGTTTTAATAAAGTCCTTCATGTGCGCGGGCTGCGGATCCTTGCCGAGCAGCGGATCGTTGTAGGCGGTGCCCGGCTCGGACATCGAGCGCAGCCCTTTGCCGTTGATCCCTTCGGCTAACAGCCCTTCGCCGATAATCCAGTCTGCCTGCTCTGCGGTCTGTTTGAGGTGGTACTGCTTGACCAGCGAGCCGAAGACATCGGACAGGGATTCGTTCAGCGCGCCCGATTGTTCAAAGTAGATCAGCGCCGCTTCCGACTCGGTGACGCCGTGGCTTAGCTCATGCGCCACCACATCAATGGCGATAGTAAAACGGTTAAAGATTTCACCGTCGCCATCGCCAAACACCATCTGCTGACCGTTCCAGAAGGCGTTCTGGTACTCCTGGCCGTAATGCACCGTGCCGCTCAGCACCAGGCCCTTGTTATCCAGCGAGTTACGTTTCCACTCTTTCCAGAAAAAGTCATGGGTGACGCCAAGATAGTCATAGGCTTCATCGACGGCGACATCGCCATTGGAAGGCTGCCCTTCATAACGCACCTGCTTACCCGGCAGGCTCTCTTTGTGCTGCGCATCGTAGATATCGCGCACCAGTTCGCCCGGCGAGTTCGCCTGCGGAGCGCTCGGTTTACCGTGGCTGTGCGCCATTAGCGTCTGGACATGCATCAGGGTTTGTTTGGCACAGCGCTTCTGAACCTCAGAGCCCTGGTCAATGATGCGACGGAGAATGTAGGGGGGAATAACGGTGTGCGGGAAGCGAGTGGTCATGTTGATCTCCTTGATAAAATCAAAAGAACAACAAAAGTATAGGTCGCCTCACCGCATTAAGAGTTTTAACTACGGGGTTTTTCGTTTTCTCGGTTGTTTCACCGGTGTGACAATGCGCACCTCGCTCTCGACCCAGCCATCATTCAGGCGAGTGGTGAGCGTATCGCCCGCTTTCACCTGCTTAGTCTGTTTCAGCACTTTCCCGTCGGTGGCGGTCGTAACGCTGTAGCCGCGCGCCAGTGTCGCCAGCGGGCTGACGGCTTCCAGATGGGTGAGGGCGGTGCCGAAACGTTCGCGCGTGCTGCCAAGACGATCGCGAATCGACTGGCTCAGACGATACTCAAGCTGCTGCACCCGCGTTTGCGCCCGGTGAATGCGTGGCTGCGGATTGTGATGATTAAGCCGTTGCACTACGCGCTGCTGGCGCGTATTCGCGCGCTTAAGCTGCGTATCCAGCGCGTTGTGCATGCGCTGCTGCAAGCGGTCAAGCACCGTCTGCTGACGCGCGAGGCGCAGCTGCGGGTGCTGCTGTTGCAGTCGGTGATGAAGCTGGGCAAAGCGGCGGTTGCGACCTGCCAGATAGTAATCCATCCCCATCTCCAGACGCTGCTGCATCGCCTGCACCTGGCGCAGCAGTTCAAGCTGGTTACGGCTGACAATCTCCGCCGCCGCCGAAGGGGTTGGCGCGCGCAGGTCGGCGACGAAATCGGCGATGGTGACATCCGTCTCATGGCCGACAGCGCTGACAATTGGAATACGGCTGGCAAAAATGGCGCGCGCGACGCGTTCGTCGTTGAAACTCCAGAGATCTTCCAGCGAACCACCGCCGCGCCCGACAATCAGCACATCACATTCGTCACGGCTGTTAGCAAGGGCAATGGCGCGCACGATTTGCGCCGGTGCGTCTTCGCCCTGTACGGCGGTCGGGTAGATCACCACGGGGAGCGACGGATCGCGGCGTTTCAGCACATGCAAAATATCGTGCAGCGCGGCGCCGGTTTTTGAGGTGATCACCCCAACGCAGTGCGCCGGTGAGGGCAGGGGGTGTTTAAACTGCTGATCGAACAGCCCTTCCGCTGCCAGCTTTGCTTTTAGCTGCTCATACTTCTGCTGTAACAGCCCTTCACCCGCCGGTTGCATACTCTCAACGATGATTTGGTATTCACCGCGCGGCTCATACATCGTGATGTTGGCGCGCACCAGCACCTGCTGCCCATGCTGCGGGCGGAAGGTGACGCGGCGGTTGCTGTTGCGGAACATCGCACAGCGCACCTGGGCGGTGTCATCTTTTAAGGTGAAGTACCAGTGACCGGAAGCGGGCTGGGTAAAGTTGGAGATTTCGCCGCTGATCCACACCTGGCCCAGCTCGCGTTCCAGTAGCGATCGCACCGTCTGGTTAAGGCGGCTGACAGTATAAATGGAGGGAGTTTGCAATGAGGACATGTGAGCCAGATCAAATTCTAAATCAGCAAGTTATTCGGTCGATAGTAGCCTGATGCCACCCGATTACAAGTATTTTTCCAAAAAAGTGTAGATGCAATCGGTTACGCTCTGTATAATGCCACGGCAATATTTAACCACCCAGGTCAGAGATATTGCCCATGCTACGTATCGCTAAAGAAGCTTTGACGTTTGACGACGTCCTCCTCGTTCCCGCCCACTCCACTGTTCTGCCGAATACCGCCGATTTAAGCACTCAGCTGACGAAAACCATTCGCCTGAACATTCCTATGCTCTCTGCGGCAATGGACACCGTAACGGAAGCGCGTCTGGCGATTGCCCTCGCACAGGAAGGCGGCATTGGCTTTATTCACAAAAACATGTCTATCGAGCGCCAGGCAGATGAAGTCCGCCGCGTGAAGAAACATGAGTCTGGTGTGGTAAAAGAGCCGCAGACCGTGCTGCCGACTACTACTCTTCGCGAAGTGAAAGAGCTGACCGAGCGCAACGGCTTCGCCGGCTACCCGGTTGTTAACGAAGAGAACGAACTGGTTGGCATCATCACCGGTCGTGACGTGCGTTTTGTTACCGACCTCAACCAGCCAGTCAGCGTTTATATGACGCCGAAAGAGCGCCTGGTAACGGTACGTGAAGGTGAAGCGCGCGAAGTCGTCTTCGCTAAAATGCACGAAAAGCGCGTCGAAAAAGCGCTGGTAGTGGACGACAGCTTCCACCTGCTCGGCATGATCACCGTGAAAGATTTCCAGAAAGCAGAACGTAAACCGAACGCCTGTAAAGATGAGCAGGGTCGTCTGCGCGTTGGCGCAGCGGTCGGCGCGGGCGCGGGCAACGAAGAGCGCGTTGATGCGCTGGTTGCCGCCGGTGTTGACGTACTGCTGATTGACTCCTCCCATGGCCACTCTGAAGGCGTGTTGCAGCGTATTCGCGAAACGCGCGCCAAATACCCGGATCTGCAAATCATCGGCGGTAACGTTGCGACCGGCGCAGGCGCTCGCGCGTTGGCTGAAGCCGGTGTTAGCGCGGTGAAAGTGGGTATCGGCCCTGGCTCTATTTGTACTACCCGTATTGTGACCGGTGTCGGTGTTCCGCAGATCACTGCCGTATCCGACGCGGTTGAAGCGCTGGAAGGGATGGACATCCCGGTTATCGCCGATGGCGGCATCCGCTTCTCTGGCGATATCGCGAAAGCGATCGCCGCTGGCGCAAGCGCGGTGATGGTCGGTTCTATGCTGGCAGGCACCGAAGAGTCCCCGGGCGAAATCGAACTCTACCAGGGCCGCTCTTACAAATCCTACCGCGGGATGGGCTCGCTGGGCGCGATGTCCAAAGGCTCCTCCGACCGCTACTTCCAGACCGATAACGCCGCCGACAAACTGGTGCCGGAAGGTATCGAAGGCCGCGTAGCGTACAAAGGCCGTCTGAAAGAGATCATTCACCAGCAGATGGGCGGCCTGCGTTCCTGTATGGGTCTGACCGGCTGTGGTACCATCGACGCCCTGCGCACCAAAGCGGAGTTCGTGCGCATCAGCGGCGCGGGCATCCAGGAGAGCCACGTTCACGACGTGACCATCACCAAGGAATCCCCGAACTACCGCATGGGTTCTTAATGCAATTCGCGCCCGGTTTTTGCCGGGCGTTGACTTTTCAATCTCGCTCTTTGCCTCGGAACTAACGTCAATGACGGACAATATTCATAAACATCGCATTCTTATCCTCGACTTTGGCTCGCAATACACTCAGTTAGTCGCACGCCGCGTGCGTGAACTCGGCGTCTACTGCGAACTGTGGGCGTGGGATGTCACTGAAGCGCAGATCCGCGACTTCAACCCAAGCGGCATCATCCTCTCCGGCGGCCCGGAAAGCACCACCGAAGAGAACAGCCCGCGCGCGCCGCAGTACGTTTTCGACGCCGGTGTGCCGGTGCTCGGCGTCTGCTACGGCATGCAGACCATGGCGATGCAGCTTGGCGGCCACGTTGAAGGCTCTAACGAGCGTGAATTTGGTTACGCGCAGGTTGAAGTGCAGACCGAAAGCGCGCTGATCCGTGGGATTGAAGATGCCCTGACTGCAGACGGCAAAGCGCTGCTGGACGTGTGGATGAGCCACGGCGATAAAGTGACGGCGATCCCGTCCGGCTTTGTCACCGTTGCCAGCACTGAAACCTGCCCGTTCGCCATTATGGCTAACGAAGAGAAGCGTTTCTACGGCGTGCAGTTCCACCCGGAAGTGACGCACACCCGCCAGGGGCTGCGTATGCTGGAGCGCTTTGTGCGCGATATCTGCGAGTGCGAAGCACTGTGGACACCGGCAAAAATCATTGATGACGCTGTTGAGCGCATCCGCCAGCAGGTTGGCAACGATAAAGTGATCCTCGGCCTTTCCGGCGGCGTGGACTCCTCCGTCACCGCGATGCTGCTGCACCGCGCGATTGGCAAAAACCTGACCTGCGTCTTCGTCGATAACGGCCTGCTGCGCCTGAACGAAGCAGAGCAGGTGCTGGATATGTTCGGCGACCACTTTGGTCTGAACATTGTTCACGTTCCGGCAGAAGAGCGCTTCCTCGGCGCGCTGGCGGGCGAGAACGATCCGGAAGCGAAGCGTAAAATCATCGGCCGCGTGTTTGTGGAAGTATTCGATGAAGAAGCGCTGAAGCTGCAGGATGTGAAGTGGCTGGCTCAGGGCACTATCTACCCGGACGTGATTGAGTCCGCAGCCTCTGCGACCGGTAAAGCGCACGTTATTAAGTCTCACCATAACGTTGGCGGCCTGCCGAAAGAGATGAAGATGGGTCTGGTTGAGCCGCTGAAAGAGCTGTTCAAAGATGAAGTGCGCAAAATCGGCCTCGAACTTGGCCTGCCGTACGACATGCTGTTCCGCCATCCGTTCCCGGGCCCGGGCCTCGGCGTTCGCGTCCTCGGCGAAGTGAAGAAAGAGTACTGCGACCTGCTGCGCCGCGCGGACCATATATTTATTGAAGAGTTGCGCAAAGCCGATCTCTACAACAAAGTGAGCCAGGCGTTCACCGTCTTCCTGCCAGTGCGTTCCGTCGGCGTGATGGGCGATGGCCGTAAGTATGACTGGGTTGTCTCCCTGCGCGCGGTCGAAACCATCGACTTTATGACCGCCCACTGGGCGCACCTGCCGTATGACTTCCTGGGCCGCGTCTCCAACCGCATTATCAACGAAGTGAACGGTATTTCCCGTGTCGTATATGACATCAGCGGGAAGCCGCCAGCTACGATTGAGTGGGAATGATCGGATAGCTTTTTCTGAGTTTCTCAGAGATCTGAATTAAATTTAACCCACTGTTTTTACAGTGGGTTTTTTATATTTGGCGCTATAAGACTTATATTAGTGGAGCACTTCATATTCAGGATTCGCGAATTTAAAGAAGCCTGTAATAGCGGGCTTACTCTATTTTGACTTTTTTAGGAGCGATTGCAGATAGCGAAATCATAAACCCTGTTAATGCGGCAATGATTAACGGGAAAATAAAGGCGTCGGATGTTCTGAGCGGGTTTTTAATATCAAACAGGATAACAATAAAAAAAGCGCTGGTTGCAAAGGTTGAGGATGAATAAACCTCATTCATTTTGAACTGGAGTTTATCAAGCGAGAAGGGTGGAGTCTCTTTGCATAGGGCATCCCAGATGAGATGTACTGCGAGGTAACCTGTACACAGGATGAAATAAAATCGGGTTAACTCCTGTGTATTCTGTGGTGCAAGCCAGTCAAGAAAGTGCATTTTAGTGAGCAGACTTCCTTGCAGCATAGAGCGCAGGGAGCGCTACCGCACCTGCTAAAGCAAAGCTGTATGCGATACCTGCCGTAACGGTGAAAGCTGGAATCAGAAATGACAAGCCGCCGGGAAGGGCAAATCCTAAACCTGCACCACCGATGATTGCTTTCATCAGCGTAATCACATTGATTTCCATACTTCCTCCCATATCCCCAAAGGCTGCATTATCTGTGGGGAATTTTAGGGAGCTGCCTGTAATCTGTACAGAATTATTTCCAGCTAATACGAGGCCGCTTCCATTAATACATCCACTTCTCCACCACCTCATCCCCGAGCCGTTCGCGCAGCAGTTCCTCATTCTCCTCCTCGCCGTGGGCTTCGAGCAGGCATTTGAACATCAGCGCGTCGAGATACTGCCCGGCATCGCGGAATATCTGCGTCAGCATCGGTGAGGTGTCGTGGTCGAAATACCACACTTCGCCGGTTTCGCGGTGAAAGCACCACAAATTACCGTTGCCGAGATAGTCGCCAAAGGCGATCAGGTTATTAACCAGCTCCCACTGCGGGTCATCCTGCGGCACATCTTCAAGAATGTCGCTAATGCCAGGATAGGCCGCCAGCAGTGGTTCGATGGCGGCGTATTGCGCAGGCGTCACGCTGCACAGCGTTTCGGCGAGGTTTAGTTCACCAATCTGCTGATGATAGGTGCGCAGCACCGGCGGCAGCGGGCAGCCGATGCGCTGCTCAAGTGCAGCAATCTCCGCGTCGCTGGCGGGCGTGGAAGGAGCAGGATTATCCCACTGATCGCGCCAGGCGTGCACACAGTCGCGCCACCAGGCAAGGCGGGCGTGCTGATCGGTAAACTCCGGCCAAACCAGCGGCGGAAGCGGGCGGTTATCGCTCTCATTAATCATTGTTGGGCGCTCTCAATTAATAGCTCTGGCTGTCGACGCTAAAAAGATAGTTGATATCAAGGTCGGCTGCGGGCTTCGCATCGTCGTTTTTCTCCAGCACAAACTCAAATGCTGGCTGATAGTCATCCTCACGGAACACTTCACCCGCAAGGATCTCCACCGAGTAAGTGCCGTTTTCGAGCGCGATATGCGGGCGGTTCGGCGCTTCATAGCGCTGCAATAACGCGCTGATACTTTTATCGTTGAAGTCGTCGAGAATGCGCCAGGTAAAGAGCTGCACCTGCCCATGCTCGACGCGCAGCGTGTAACCTGGGCGGCGGTGCTGGAGATTATTTTCCGCTTTCAGCAACTCCGGCGTCTCGGGCGGCAGGGTGAAAATAATGGTGTAGGGGTAGTTTTCAACGCCCGTCATCGGGATCAGCACACCTTCGAGCACCGCCTTATCGCCGCTCTCATTACGGGTAAACTCCGTTGCCAGGTCGTCAGCGAGCTCGTTGTCATCTTTGAACTTTTTCAGCAGGCGGATATCGGCAAGCAGAAAGTAGTTCACCAGATCGTTCAGCACTTCATTGCATTCATAGCGCACGCGTTGCCCTTAGATTTATCTCGTTGTAGAGGGATTGTTACTGCTCTGAAAGGTACGATCACCTACTTGATCAGGGGGGCGACTCTGTGCGGCGGAGGCATAATCAGCTATAAACAGGCGTAAAGGTCGGCGTTTTGCGCATCCGGCAAACATCAGGAATTCAATACAAGGAATATGAGTATGCAGCGATGGTTAGCAAAAATCCTCGGTAAACAAGGGGCTGCAGAGCAGGACGCACCTTTCCCGCTTCCCTGGCCGGGGGACAGGCAGAGCATCTACCACTTTCTCTCCCCTTATGCAGACGGCAGCGCGCCGTTGCCGGAGCAGGCGCAAACCCTGCCGGATGAAGATACCCTTGAGGGCGAGTTGCGCTGGGTGGCGGGCGGCATGGACGGCGCGTTTGGTCATCACGGCGGCGGCGCAGACGCAGAAGAGGCAGCCGATGAGATTATCAGCGCATTAAGCGCCGTGCTGCGCAAACCCTCTCCGGCTAATATGAACACCTTCTATGCGTTGCTGAAAGCGCGCCCGCCGCTTGATTACATCGATATTTTGACCGACAAACTGCCGGAAGCGCCGTCGCTCTCGCCGCAACAGGTTCACGACCTGATGGTCTGGCTGGCGACCAACAGCCCGGATCGCAACCCGGTCAAATGCGCCATTGCGCTGCTGGCCTTTTTCCCTTCCGACGAAAACCGTGCGCTGGTGACCACGCTTGGGCTGCATGAGGAGTTTACCCTCTTTACCGCCGTCGCCCTGCGCAATATGCTGCCGGAAGAGGCATTTGACGCAACGCTGACGGCGCTGGCGAAACGCGTAACTGGCTGGGGGCGTATTCAGCTTATCGAACGCCTGCCGGATGAGGTCTCGCCCGCCACCCGAGAATGGCTGCTGCGCGAGGGCTACGCCAATTCAGTGATGGAGGAGTACACCGCGTGGGACTGCGCCACCAAAGGGCGCTTGCTGGCGGCGCTTTCGGTCGACGCAGTGGATGATTGCGTGCTGACTGGCGCGGGGGACATCCTTGCGGCGCTGATTGCTGGCGGACCGGCGCGCGATATCCATGACTACCCGGAGGGCGCGCAGGCTTGCCATCGCTACCTCACACTGCTGCGCCGCAGTCAAAACGACGATCTGCGCAACTTGCTCAACACCAGCGCCATCGGCGCGTTTGCCGGTGATGAAGATAATAACTGGGAGACGCTGCAGGCGGAAGGCTGGAGCGATGAGATCCGCCAGCATATTGCGGATGATGTAGAGGCGATTGTCGCGCAGGAGAAGTGGCTGACGCGCGTGCAGCAGGATCTCACCGCCTGCGATAACGGCGATTTTTACCTCGCTCTGCGCGCAGCGAAGCTGTTAGGCATCGATACCTGGGAGCAGGTTTTTGCCCGCCAGCAAACGGTGCCCAATGAAGCGAACTGGTATGAGCTGATGCAGACCGAAAGCCCGCAGCGCATGGAGCGCATTCTGCAACTCGCTGAACAGCAGCTCGATCTTGCGGCGATTGCCAGTGGACCAGATACGCTGATGGGCCTTGGCGCTGAGTATCGCCAGCACGGCGCGCTCGATTTTATCCTCCAGGATCTCAACCGTTTTCCCGGTATGGGCTGGTCGCTGATTAAAACCGGCCTGCGCAGCCCGGTGGTGCGTAACCGCCTGATGGCGCTCAATGCGCTGGAGGGCTGGCCGGAAGAGCAGCTTCCGGCAGAGCTGCATGGCATGCTGGAAACCGCCTTCCACGCGGAGCCGGATGATAACGTGCGTGCGCGGTTAGAGAAGATGCTGGCAGAAGAGTAATTTGAGTTGAACGGATGCCGAAGCTCGCCATATGGCGGGCTTTTTTATTTGGCTGCCATCGGCAGGCTCATACCGACAAATCCACCCGCAAATTCTGTGTAGGCTAAAGGCAATTAATCAACGCGATGACAGGAGCGCGGAATGTTTACTCATATGCGAATTGCCAGGCCGGTGACCAACCTTGAGCAGGCTTATCAGCAGTACAGCAAAGGATTAGGGCTGAAGCGTATTGCGGACTTCAGCGATCATGACGGTTTTAGCGGCGTGATGCTAGGCCGGGAAGGATTGGGCTGGCATATGGAATTAACCCTCTGCCATCATCATCCGGTGCAGCCTTCACAGACGGACGAGGATTTGCTGGTGCTCTACTACCCCGACAAAGCGGAGTGGGAGGCGGCCTGCGCAACGATGCTGGATGCCGGTTTTATTCCGGTGGCGTCGTTTAACCCCTACTGGGATCGTAACGGGCGCACCTTTGCCGATGCCGATGGCTACCGGGTGGTGATACAGAATCAGGCGTGGATTAACGCTGAGTAAAAAGCGGCAGATTAGCTCTGCTCTGGCCGATCGGCTGTCAGGTCATCACCTGTGACCACCGCGGGCGTCTCGTCCGACTCTTTGCTGACGGCGCGCGTTAATTCGACCTGCTCATGAAATTTCACCAGCAGCAACTCGGCGTCGGATTGCAGCGCGGCGTCGGGCGTCTCCAGCACAGAGTTGATCGACTTATTAATGCTCGCCACCATTTCATCCAACCCGCCGCCTTTGCCGACGGTCAGCGTCAGGGCGGCAACGATAAGCGACTGCGCCTCAATCTGGGCGGTCAGCTCTTTCATCTGCGCATCCATCCTGGACATTTTAATTAGCATACTCAGTATGACGTTTTTCATGGCCTACCCATCTGAAGTCATTATTCAGACGAATATTACTCCGGGATGGGATGAATTCAATCACACTATTTGTGAATACGCGATCTTGTATACATTAAATGTATATATGCGTGATGAGTTTTCACTAACTATTTGATAATTATCGCTTCTGAGGCGCTCCCTCGCCTGACGGTAACCTGTCAACGCGTTGCTATATCAGACACGGATCTTCCACTCCAGCCAGCTGCTCATCTCCTGGGCCGGAAGCGGGCGGGCATAGAGATACCCCTGCGCCTGGTCGCAGCCATACTTCTGCAATGTTTCGCCGGTCTGCGCGTTTTCCACTCCTTCCGCCAGCACGACATAATCGAGCTCTTTCAGCATGCCGATAATACTGCGGGCGATAATGCGCGAGGCAGTATCTTCCGACAGTTTGGAGATCAGGCTCTGATCCAGTTTGATGATGTCAATCGGCATACGGCGCAGATAGCTGATGTTGCTGTAGCCAGTGCCGAAATCATCGAGCGAAATGGGGAAGCCGCGCAGTTTCAGCATCTCCAGCCCTTTCAGTGCCGCCGCGCTCTCAATAATGCGCTCGGTTTCCAGACACTCAATGCCGAGCAGGCTGGTGGGCAGGCGCGCGCGGATCATGCGTGCTTCGAGGCTGTCGGCAAAGCCTGGCGCGGAGATATCCTGAATACTCACGTTAACGGATACCGGCAGCGCAAGCCCGAGCGCATGCCAGGCTGCAAGTTGGGTAATCACATTGGCGATAACCCAGCCTGTCAGATCCTGTAGCAGACCGGCCTGCTCAGCAAAGGGAATAAACATCCCCGGCGAGAGTTCGCCTTTTTGCGGATGTCGCCAGCGGATCAGCGCTTCAATGCCAACTGGTGAATCGGTTTGCAGACACATTTTCGGCTGGTAGACGAGATAAAGCCCTGACAGTTTGCCGTCGATGGCCTGCGTCAGCTCCTTCATTAGCACCGGCATGGCCGCTGCATCCTCATCAATAATGGTTTCCGGCAACTGGAAGGTGTTCTGGCGGATGCGCTCATGCAGGGCATGCACGGCTTTATTGAGCACCTCTCTGGCGGATACATCGCCGGGGATAAAGTTTTTGCCTGCGGTGTGGACGCGGAACTCGACGGTAATGCCCGGCTCCAGTTCGGCGCTGACGCCCTGCAACCGGCTGGCGATGGCGCAGGCCGTAATGTTGTCCGACGCACGCGTCAGCAGGGCAAAGCGGCCCGTCGCCACCATATAGAGTTTGCCGCACTTCAGCGGGCGCAGGCGCAGAGGCAGCATAATCGCCATATCGCGCAGCAGGTTTTCAACCGGGGCCATCCCGCGGGTGCGCGCCAGTTCGAAAGCTCGGGGCATGTCGATACAGTCAATCAGGATCAGGTTACGCTCGGCGGTATCATTCGCCGCGTTCAGCAGCTGGATATCGCGCAGCAGATGCAGCTTGTTCGGCAGCCCGGTAATAACATCCGTCAGGCCAGCGTAGTGCCAGGCTTCCAGAAACGACATCGCCAGCTCACCCAGCAGCCGCAGCGTATCAATCTGCTCTTTGGTTACGGTATGAGGATTGGTATCCACCACGCAGAGCGTACCGAGAGTAATGCCATCGCGGGTGGTCAGCGGCACGCCCGCATAGAAGCGAATAAAAGGGCTGGCAACGGTCAGCGGATGCGTGACAAAGCGGGCGTCCTGCAAAGTGTCCGGCACGATAAACGGATTACCGCTGTCGACGGCATAGCGGCAAAAGGAGTTAACCCGCGACGAGGTCTCCAGCTGGAAGTTAATCGCGGCCCGCACATACTGATTCTCATCATCGAGTACGGAAATAAAGCTGCCGGGTATTTTTAACATTCTGGCGGCGAGCTGGGTAATTTTACGCAGCACATCATCGCGACTGTCATCCGGGTTCAGCAGAGCCTGTAACGCCAGAAAATGGCGTTCTTTGTCGTCGCCGATATTGAGTAACATTGTTGCCTCCCAACCGGCTGTGGACGGTGGGTAAAAATAAGAGATAAAGGGTGCTGAAAACGCTTTTTAGTTGTTACAGCGGGATGGAAGCATACCGGCAGGCAACGTCAGCCCAATGCAAATATGATTTGTATTGATAGTAGCAGTAACGGAGCGCAACTGATGCCTGTAAAAGGTGCGGTCTCACATTTATTTCACAATTTGATTTACGCCATCAGCGCCCGCCAGCCGGGGAGGAAGAGCATAAAGTGGAAGGGGATGGTTAGATTTCATAACAACACCATTAATAAATAAGAAGAATATTTCAGAGCGCCAAAAAGAGATAAAAAAAACGGGCAGCCGCGACACCGGCACTGCCCGTTATAAATAAGACGAAGAGGATAAAAGACGTATGCTTTTTTATTACTACGTCCGGCGACTTCTCCGGTGCGTAGCCTCGTCCCGTATAACACGTTGCTTCAGGAAGCTCAGCTTACCGCGTGCGGCAGCGTAAAGTGCTGCACCACGCCGCGCAGGGTTTCCGTTCTGCCATTAAGGTTGCTGGCTGACGCCGTAATCTGATGTACCAGCGCGGCGTTCTGCTGAGTCACGCGATCCAGCTCGGCAACTGCGTGAGTCACCAGCGAGATGCCTTTACTCTGCTCATCGGAGGCGAGCGCGATTTCACCGATCAGCGCATTGACGCTGGCGACATTACCTTTCACTTCGCTCATCGCCTCACCGGCATCTTCCGCCACATCTTTGCCCTCATGAACCGAGGTAATAGCGGATTTGATCAGCGACTCAATTTCACGCGCCGCCGCCGCACTGCGCTGGGCGAGGGAGCGTACTTCTGTTGCTACCACGGCGAAACCGCGGCCCTGCTCGCCAGCACGCGCTGCTTCCACGGCGGCATTTAGCGCGAGGATATTGGTCTGGAAAGCAATGCTGTTGATGGTGGAGGTGAACTGGCGGATCTGCTCGGAACCATCGGCAATGCGGTTCATGGTGCTGGCCAGGGTTTCCACCAGGTTGCTTGCTTTCTCGGTGGTGTGGGCGGTCATCACCGACAGATCGCGAACCTGACGCGCATTGTCGGCGTTGTGGCTGACCGTTGAGGTCAACTCCTCCATGCTGGATGCCGCCTGTTCAAGGGCTGCCGCCTGCTGGGTTGTACGGTTTGCCAGATCGCTGTTACCGGCGGCGATCTCGCGTGCTTCACGGTGCAGCGCGTCGCTGTTCTCGCTGATCGCGCTCACGGTAGTCAGCAGGCTGTTCTGCATCTCACGCACCAGCGGGATCATCTGGCCTACACAGTTACGGCCAATATCCTGTGGCTGGTAGGTTAAATCACCCTGCGCAATCAGGCGGAAATGGGCGCGGATATCGCCAACTGGCCTCACCAGATGGATAACCAGGTAGCAGTCGCAAAACAGCACCAGCCCGGCGGCTGCCAGCAGGGCAACAATCAGCACGATATCAAGTTGGCTGCGATCGGCGGCAATCTGCGCGCTATTGTCATGGGACTTACGGGTTAACGCCGCCAGATGCTCGCTGGCCTGCATTCTCCAGGCGCTCGCGGAGCCGGATAACGCCTCTGTGGCCCACTCTGCGCCCGGCGGGATTTCATTAATCAAGGCCGCTTTTTCGGCTGCGCTTCCCTGTTGCAACACCTGCGTGGCGTGGGAGAGGAAGATCGCCTGCTGGGTCAGGGCTGTGCTCTGATCTGCCTGCTTGTTCATATCGCGCACGGCAAAGGCAGCATAGCCGCCGGTGGCGGTAATCAGCGCCAGCGCTGTCAGGAGGATCCATAACACGACGCGGCGGATAGTGTAGTTTTTCAATGTGTTCATAGTCGCGTCCTGTTTGATAGCGGTGACCAAGAGTGTTGTTACGTTATATAAATAGCGCGTTAACTAATTACGTGCGATTTTATTGAGTGAATTGTGGCAGGATTTTTACGGAAAGATAGTGGGAGAGAGGTAAATAATTTCGTGATGAAACAGTCGACGCGAAGCGGGGCGGCTACGTTCAGGCGTAACGGCTTGTTTAATAGGCATAATCGCTATTAACCGCCGGCTTTAATTGATTGTTCCTTGCGTACTGATAGGTGTGCGCGGTGGTTAAAAGCCGGGAAAGAGGGGAGAGGGCAGCGCGCTGGGTGCTCTCTCCTCTCCTGGTCTGGACGGGAAATTTAGGTTATGGCGTGGCGCATTTCTGTTTGTTGAAGTCAGTCAGCTTTGACGGAAAGGGCAACATCTTTTACCGCCGCCTCAACCCCGGCTGCATTTTTCTGGATGCTGGCAATCACCTCGCCCGCTTCACGCATCAGCGTCACACCTTCGCGGGTGCTCATCAGGTTATTCTCAATGCCGCTCAGCACCTCTTTAGCCAGTTGATTATTGCTGGCCACAACCCGCTCAATCTCTTCCGTCGCGCTACTTACGCTCGCTGCAAGCGTCCGCACTTCTGCGGCCACCACGGCAAAACTTCGCCCGGACGCGCCCGCTCGCGCAGCTTCAATCGCGGCGTTCAGTGCAATCAATCTTGTCTGCATGGCAAAGCTGCGGATGGTCTCAACCATCCCGTCGATGCTGTCAGATTGATCGTTGAGCCGCGAGACATCGCTGGAGACCGTGCTCATTCTCTGGGCAATGGTATCAATCATGCGGATGCTGTTTTCGATAACCGTCGCGCCATTCTGTGCGCTGCCACGAGTTTGCACCGCCATATCCCACGCGTGGACAGCCGCCTCCTGCTCCCGCTGGTTGCGCAGCACATCTGCCGTGACATCGGTGGCGAATTTCACAATCTTATAAAGCTGCCCGTCGCTGTTAAACACAGGGTTATAGGTTGCCCGCAGCCATAAAGGTTCGCCCCGGCGGTTCAGGCGTGGAAACTGACCGGAAAAGAACTCGCCCTGATTCAGCCTCTCCCAGAACTGGCGGTATTCGTCGCTTTTATGCAGCGTCTCAGAGCAGAAGAGACGATGGTGCTTACCGATAACCTCTTCTCGTTTATAACCGGTGGTGCTCAGGAAGTTGTCATTCGCTTCCAGTACGATCCCTTCCGGGCTGAAGGCGATGATGGCCATTGAGCGACCAATGGCGTTAACGATCGCCTCCTTCTCAAGCGCAACATGGATGCGTTCGGAAATGTCGGCAGCAATTTTTATCACTCGGGTCACCGCGCCGTGACGGTTGGTGACGGGGATATAGCTGGCCTCAAGCCACACAGGGCGATTACCCTTTGCCAGGCGCAGATATTTGCCGCTAAAGCTTTCGCCACGCGAAAGGCGTTGCCAGAACTGCGCGTACTCCGCTGAGTTCACCAGCGACGGCGGGCAGAAAATGCGGTGGTGCTGGCCGATGATTTCATCCGCGCGATACCCCATCGCGGAGAGAAACTGCGGGCTGGCGCTATGGATGATCCCTTCCGGACTGAATTCAATGACAGGTTTATTCTGGCAAAGTGCGTTATAAGACGCGGATGAACGCAGGCGGCTCAGGGAAAAAAGGTGTTTAAGGAAAGGCATACGCATCAGATTTACCGGATCGAGTAAGAATTGATCTGGTTATCGGCAAACTCACCAGCAGCATTATGTATCAGTGCGATAGTTGCAGGATATTATTTAATCAATGGTTAACCGTGAGCGAAGCGGGATAGATGACCTGAAGGGCCGCGCCACGGCGTCTGGCAGCGGCGCGGCCCCGGTCTGTAACACGTTAAATCTGCGTCATTCAGCTTGCAGGCTCGTGTACTTTTTTACGCTTTGTTACTTACTTGCAGACAGCTGCTCGGCAGACTTCAGGTGCTGCTCAACCACCGGGGTATGGGCATCGGCCAGCGTTTTAACGTCTGGATCTTTGATCTCTTTAGCGTCGCTCTGCAGTTTATCGAGCACCATTTTGTGATCTTTGGTGCCGGCGTTTTCCATATAGAGCTTGTCAAACTTGTCGCCGCTCTCCTTTTCAAGCTTGGCAGCCATCGTTTTATGCTTAGCGTCCGGCTCGGTCGGCAGTTCAACGCCTTTTTGCTTAGCGACGTCCTGAACTTTGGTCAACGCCGCGCCATGATCATCGACCATCTTCTGCGCATAGGCTTTCACTTCGCTGCTTTTGGCTTTTTCCAGCGCGATTTTCGCGGCGGCGACCTCATTGATATTGGCCTGCGCCATATCTTTTAACGCTTTTTCATCGCCGGAGCTGAGTTTGGTGTTTGATGCGGTCGCGCTACTCTGCGCGGCGCTCGCCGGTGTCTGGGCTTGCACGCCAACCGTGGTGAACATCGCGACGGCGGCCGATACGGCCAGCAGTCCTTTTAAAGTTTTACTCTTTTGCATGTTGTTCTCCTGATGGTCATGGGTACAGGTTTTATGAATTCTGTAATCGTCAGCAGCCTCGTAGGTAAATGACAACTGCAGTGGTCAGTATAGTGGATACGCATTTTTTGCCAGCTTAATACGTTAGAGTTCTTAATATATCGGGCTAACTTGAGGGCGCTTCAGCCCTGAAAATCGTTATCAGAATTGCCTGATATTGTTATCAACGGATAAGGCTGTTTTCATATTTTTCATATAATAAGGCGCGGGAATCAGGCAATCTGCGGGTTATCTGCAAGCTAAGGGTTACCGATCCGTTTAACCGTACTGGCAACGCAGGGGTGTTGGCAGAATATAAGGGGAAAGCATGCCTTTTTTATTTGGTGAGTTATCTGGCGCTCCGGCATGGGTGCCTGCGGTATTGCTCGTCACGCTCTCGCTCGCGATCGGTTTTCTCGCGAGATTTATCCTGCTGCAATTTATCCGTTACTGGCAGAGTCGCGACAGAAAGCTTTTTAAATCACTTGAGAAACACCTGCGCGGTTCGATGTTTCTTTTCATTCCGCTGCTGTTAATCCGCGTCGGTGTGAATTATGTCCACATCCAGCCAGAATCGATGGGGTTTATTACCACAACAATTAATATATTTATTATTTTGTCATTCTGCTCGGTCCTGATCCGCTTAATTAACGTTGCTCAGGATATGCTTTTTATCCGCTATGACATTAATATTTCGAACAATCTTCGTGCGCGCAAAATCCGCACGCAGATAATGTACGTGAAGAAAGTCGCTATCGTTATCCTCGTGACGCTCTGCCTCTCGCTGATTTTGCTCAGCTTTCCGGGCGTGCGAAAATTCGGTACCACGATTCTGGCCGGTGCCGGGGTTGCCGGTATTATCATCGGTTTTGCTTTGCAAAAATCGCTGGTCAATCTCTTTGCCGGTATTCAGATTGCCTTTACGCAGCCTATTAAAATTGATGATGCGGTGGTGGTGGAAAAAGAGTGGGGCTGGATTGAGGAGATCAACCTGACTTACGTGGTGGTGCGTCTGTGGGATCTGCGTCGGCTGGTGCTGCCGATCACTTACTTCACCGAAAATCCGTTCCAGAACTGGACGCGTAATAATGCGCAAATTTTAGGCTCGGTTTTTCTCTACGTTGATTACTCGATGCCTTTAGAGCCGCTGCGCCAGCATTTTGAAAAAGTGCTCAGTGAAACCAAGCTCTGGGATCAGGAAACGCAGGTGCTGCAGGTGACTGATACCACGGAAAAAACCATGACCATCAGGATGTTGATGACGGCACAGAACTCGCCAACGGCCTTTGATTTACGCTGTTACGTGCGGGAAAAAATGATTGAGTTTATTCAGGAAAATTATCCGCACGGCCTGCCGCAGGTAAGGGCAACGCTGACCGCGCCTGCGGCTGCCGAAAACGAATTATAGTCTTACCGGGCGCAACGTGCAGTGGCAATAATCTGGCTGCACGTCCGCGCTTCGCTTTATTAATACCTGCCTCTCTTGTACCAGCCGCAAAATTAACGAAAAATGGGTTAAGCTGTTTCTTAACCCGCACATTAATTTTTGAGGCTTGCTATGCCAGCAAATATCCTGATTGCGCTTGTCGCCGTTATTCACCTCTATATTCTTGTGCTCGAAATGTTTCTCTGGAATACAGAGACAGGTCGTAAGGCGTTTAACCTCAGCCCCGACTTTGCCCGTGATAGCCGGGTGATGGCCGCCAACCAGGGGCTCTATAACGGCTTTTTAGCCGCCGGTTTGCTGTGGGGGTTATGGCTTGGCGATAGCGGCTTTCAGGTTAAGGTTTTCTTCCTCGTCTGCGTGCTGATTGCGGGGATTTTTGGCGCGATCACCGCCAGCCGGAAAATCCTCTATGTACAGGCGCTTCCGGCGCTGATTGCGCTAATGGTGTTGTTGATAACGCGCAGCCCGGTGTTGTAACGTTGTTAAATATTTGATCTTGTCTGCCGGGCGGTTATGCTCTTATCCCTCTGTTAACCGCCCGAGAAGGATCGCCTCTCATCATGCCCGTGAATTTCGATCTCAACGATCTCTATGCTTTCCGCGCCCTGGTGGAATATGGCAATTTTCGCCTTGCCGCCGAGTCAATCTGCCTGTCGCAATCAGCATTGAGCCGCCGCATAGAGAAGCTCGAGAACGCGCTGGGCATTAAGTTGTTTGACAGAACCACGCGCCGGGTTGCGCTGACCCTCTACGGGCAGACCTTCGCCGAGCGTTCTGAACAGCTGTTGATGAATGTGGAAGCAGTGTTAGCGGATATCGATAAAGTGAGCCAGGATCGCGTCGGCGTGGTGACGGTCGCCGCCGTGCCTTCTGCCGCGTGCTACTTCATGCCTGATGTGATCCGCACCTTTAAAGCGCGCTTTCCCCGGGTGCGCGTGAAGTTAATTGATAGCAGCGCGGGCAACGTGATCGACACCGTTGCCAGCGGCCAGGCCGACTTCGGCATCTGCTTTGCCGGTAGCCTGCTGGCAGATATCGAGTTTCGCCCGCTGGTGGTGGACACCTATGTCGCGGCCTGCCGCCACGATCACCCGATTGCCAGCAAGAAGAGCCTCACCTGGCGCGAATTTTATCAGTATGACTATATCGGGCTGGATAAAACCTCTGGCAACCGCAATTTGATTGACCAGATGCTGGGGCACATCACGCCTGAGCGCCCGAGCATCTGTGAAACCCGCCATGTCACCACCATGATTGGCATGGTGGAAGCGGGGGTGGGCATTGCGGCGATACCGGCGATGTCGATGCCCGCGTCAGCCCACTCGGTGCTGACGCATCTGCCGCTGACCGACCCGGTAGTCAAACGCACGCTGGGGCTGATCCGCCGCAGCGGGCGCGTGCAGTCCTATATCGCCGCCGAACTGGAGAAACTCATCACCGAGCAGTATCACGCGGTGCCGCCGCAACGGAGTGCATCCCGGTAAGGTGGATGGTCGATTGCGCCTCGGGGGCGGAGAGGAACGCCAGCAGTGCTTTGCCCTCCTGCGCATGTTGCGCTTTCGCCGTCACCGCCCCGGCAAAACGGGTAATGTATTGAAGATCGGCCGGCAGTTCGCCCACAAAAGTTACGCCATGCTCTGGCAGCAGTTCGCTCACCTGCTGGAAGCCGACGGCGTAATGGCCTTTTGCCACCTCGCCAGCGACCGGAATGCGCTCCACTTTGTGCGCCTTCTGCGCCACCGCCTCGTCGATACCGAGTTTTTTGAATAACTGGCTGCTGACGTAGACGCCGCTGGCGCTGTCCGAATAGGCAATCGATTTGGCTTTCAGCAACGTCGCGCGCAGCTCCTCATTGGTTTTGATCGCGGGAACCGCGTCACCCGCTTTCACCACCATCCCAATCGGTGAGTCGGCCAGTTCGACGCGGGAGCCGGGCGCAATCCACCCCTCTTTTGAGAGTTTTGTCAGCGCGTCGCCGACCATAATCACCACATCCGCCGCTTCGCCACGTGCCAGCCGCGCGGGGATCGCCTGCGGCGTTTTGCCCATCGACGGCCCGGCAACCACCACAATGGTATCGCCGGTTTTCGCTTCAAATTGTGGGATCAGTTTCTGCAATGCCGGTTTAAAGCCACCGGAAATCATTACCGTGATCTCTTTCGCCGTGGCGCCCAGGCTCAGCGTGCAGAGCAGCAGCGTGGCGAACAGGGAACGCAACATAGTCTTCATTATCGTCACTCCTTAACGTGCGGTTTGCAGGGTTAAACTGCTGCGGCGGTACATATAGAGCGTGGCGAGCAGGGCGCAGATCGCTGCAAAACTCATCCAGTAGCCGGGGGAGGCTTTATCGCCAGAGTACTCAATCAGCGCGGTGGAGATCACCGGCGTAAAGCCGCCAAATACCGCGGTTGCCAGGCTGTAGGCCAGCGAGAAACCGGCGACACGCACTTCGGTGGGCATAATCTCTGTGAGTGCCGGGATCATCGCGCCGTTATAGAGGCCATAGATAAACGACAGCCACAGCAGCACCGTCAGCATCATGGTAAAAGTGGGGTTCTGCGCCAGCAGGCTGAGGGCCGGGTAGGAGGTGAACAGCGCCAGCAGTGTCATGGTCACCAGCACCGCTTTGCGGCCAAAGCGATCGGATAACGCCCCGCCAATCGGCAGCCAGATAAAGTTAGAGATCGCAACCAGCAGCGTCACCAGCAGGCTATCTGAAGCGCTGAGCATCAGCACTTTTTTGCCGAAGGTCGGCGCGTAAACGGTGATGAGGTAAAAGGCGGTTGTAGTCATCGCCACCATTAACATACCGGCGATCACCACCGGCCAGTTCGCCAGCAGGGTGGTAAAGACCTCGCGCATCGCCAGCTTTTTATGGCGAGCGTTAAACTCCTGGGTCTCTTCCAGCTTGCGGCGCAGGATAAAGATGAATGGCACAATCAGGCAGCCAAACAGGAACGGCAGCCGCCAGCCCCATTCACGGATTGCCGACTCTTCCAGCACGGCATTCAGGGCGAAGCCCATCGCGGCGGCGACCATAATGGCGACCTGCTGGCTACCGGACTGCCAGCTGGTGTAAAACCCTTTGCGGCCCGGCGTGGCAATCTCGGCCAGGTAAACGGAGACCCCGCCCAGCTCGGCCCCGGCGGAGAAGCCCTGTAATAACCGCCCGCTTAATACCAGCAGCGGCGCCCAGATACCGATGGTCTGGTAAGAGGGGATCAGCACGATCAAAAAGGTGCCTGCCGCCATGATCGACAGCGTGACGATAAGCCCTTTACGGCGGCCCACTTTATCGATGTAGGCCCCAAGCACAATGGCACCGATAGGGCGCATTAAAAAGCCCGCGCCAAAGACCGCGAAGGTCATCATCAGCGAGGCAAACTCGCTGCTGGCCGGGAAGAAGTTATGTGCAATATAGGTGGCATAAAAGCCGAAGAGAAAGAAGTCAAACTGCTCGAGAAAGTTGCCTGAGGTAACGCGCAGTATCGCGCTGGTTCGTGCCATAGGGGTCAATGTTTGCATGTCATCTCCAGTTATACAGGGACGCTTGTAACGCGCCTCTCTGAAGAGTGGATCAGGAAAAGTAGCTGAATAAGCGCATTAAACTCATCGTCTGATGCGTGACGCGCATTAATCGCCGTTAACATTTACCCTAAATCAATTGCAACATGCTATTAACATGATTTCGCGTTTCAGTTGCTCTGTTTGCCAGGGCAAAAAATGACCTCTCTAATCTGTGACGAGGCGCATAAACGCACTATTGCAGAAAAACCTATCAACCCTGGTAGGGCGGTGCGGTTGCCATCTCATCACGCGCTGCTATCTTAATGCCCATCGACATTGGACGTAATGTAAAGCGCTCAATGGCTTACTTTTTCAGGAACAGGAGTTCAGGATGTTTAAGCGTTTAAGCGCGATTGTTTTCGTATCGTTGATGGGTGCCTCTGTGGTTCAGGCGGAAGAGCTGCGTGCCGTTGATGTGACAAAATTTGACGTTGCCGGGGTGAAAACCGGCATGGATTACGATGAGGTCGTCAAGGCTATTACCACCCACTTCAACGTGCCTGCCTCTGCTTTACAGGTGGATAAATACCCGCAAGATAATCTGGTCACCGGTAACAAGCAGCCGAAATTTGTCGGGTATGAAAAAGAGGGTGTGAAACTGCAGGTCTATTTCGAAGGCCGCGTTCCGGTGGATGCGAAACATCCGCTGGCGGCGTCAATGATCACTTACGAGCTGCCGTGGTCGACTGCCAACAAAGAGGCAATGGAAAAAGCGGCGGTCGAGAAGTATGGCCCGGCATCAAATGCTCCTTATTCGACGCCGATGGTATGGTGCAAAGAGCCTGGCAAACAGGCCGGGATGGCGTGCTCTTCCACTACGCAACAAGCCGTGCTGAAACTCTCCAACACCTCTCTTGAACTGGACGATCCTGTCTGGAGAGAGGCGCGTATCAAATTTATGGACAGCAAACAGACCCGCACGCCGGGCTTCTGATGAGGGGCGAGGTGGCAGATCCACCTCGCGTTTCAGGCTGAGGGATGGGGGGCGCTTTTCTGCCACTCATCCCTGCTAAGGCTGTAGAGCAGGCTCGGCGGCGCGTTCTCAATATCCGCAATTTCGCGCACAAACTGTAGTCCAGCTTTTTCCAGTACCTTTCGCGACGCCAGATGGTTAGCGCGCACCACGCCGCAAATCTCCCCCATTTTCAGCGTCTCAAAGCCATATTTCACCGCGTAAAGCGATAATTCACTCGCCAGCCCCTTGCCCCAGGCGTCGGTGGCAAAGCGATAACCTAAGTTATTCATCGGGATATCGGCAAAGCTGCGCAGGCTCAGGCCACCAAAACCGATGATCTTCTCGGGCGCGTCGCGCAGCGCGATCGCCCAACTGCCAAACCCGTGCTCTGCCCAGTGCGCCAGCCAGCGATCCAGCACCGTCTTCGTGTATGCAATATCGGGATAGGGCCCCGCCGGGTTGAAGGTGTTGGTCGCCGGATCGCCATAAATCGCGAACAGATCGCCGAGATCCTCCTGCGCAACGGGGCGCAGGAGTAAGCGTGAGGTATAAAGGGTCAAGGCAGCCTCCTGGTGATTGCCTAACGATTTAGAGAGAACAATTAAGCCCTGATGCTCTTTAAAGCCATTACGCGTGTAGAAATCATCTGAAGCATACCCTTTTTGCGTGTTGAGGATTATCGCATTCAGCCCTTCATCAAGGCAGCGCGCCTCGATAAAACTCATCAGCTGGGTTCCGATTCCCTTTCTTTGATACTCCGGATCGATAAAGAACTCATCAATGTAATACTCCATGCCGCCGGGCCACGGTTTTTTAAAGCCGATGCTCACCGCGATTACCTCATCGCCATATTTGGCGATATAGCCGCGGAAATAGTTATTGCCCAAATGCGCCTGAATAAACTCGACAATCGGCTGCGGCGACGGCCAGCTCTCATTCCACGGCGCTTGCTGATAGGTGCGGCAGTAAAGTTGCGCGCAGGATGTGATATGCGACTCATCCAGCTGCTGCAAGGCAATATCCATTTTGGCCTCAGCGCGGATCATTCAGGTTTAACTTAATCAGATAATGGCGCTGCATCCCCTCTCCGGGAAAGTCCGGCAGGCTTAATTTCAGTTCGTAACCCTGTTTAAGGTAAAAGGGCAGCGCCTGAAAACTGGCGGTATCCACCTGCGCGTGTCGGCAGCCCATACGCTGTGCTTGCTCTTCTGCCGTGCGGATAAGCGTGCTGCCAAGCCTGGCACCTCGCGCTTCTTCGCTGACCCATAAAAAATCGATGCACAGCCATAACCCTTTTTGCGTACCGATTAACCCACCGACCATCGCGCCCGCCTCGTTTCGGCTGTAGATGCCAACCTGACCCCAGCCAGAGCCATCAATAAACTGCTGGTTATAGCGCCGTAAGCCGCTCAGCAGCTCCTCTTTGTCCTGCTCCGTCACTTGGGTGGCGATCTCAATGGCCATGATTTTTCCTTATCATTTTTAGTTATCTGGAGATGATTTTTATCATCAATGGGATGGATATGTGTCTGCTCTTCGAGAGTAAAGAACTTTCCCTCTCCCTTCAAACACCCCGCGCCGCCAATTCTGGTAGCCCGCTTTGTGCGTTTAGCGATAGAGAGTTTATTACCAGAAAAAAGAGAAGGGCTGAATTATTTAAAACGGCGCGAAAGGTCGTTCATTGACCTCCATTTTCCCTCCATAATTCGCGCAATATCGCGCAATAAAAGCTGTTCACAATCTTCATTGTTCTCAGGAGGGGGCAATGAACAAACTCGACTATTTCCGTAAATACATCTCTTATTTAGCGAAAAAAATGACTGCCTGCGCCGTGGCGGACAGCCATTTTCATGCCAGCAGGCTAAAAAGAATTTCCGGACGCGAACACGATTTGCGCCATCCGGTGACGCTCAGCGAAAAGATCTGCCACCGCATGCTGTATGACCGAAACCCGCTTTACACCCTGCTGGCGGATAAGCTGGCGGTGCGTGATTATGTGAGCGCCCGCACCGATCAATTACGCATCGTGCCGCTGTTGGGTGTTTATCACAAAGTCAGCGATATCGATTTCAACGCCCTGCCGCAGCGCTTTGTGCTGAAGTGTAATCACGACAGCGGCAGCGCGGTGGTCTGTCTTGATAAGGATGAACTTAACGTTGGCGCAGCCATTAATAAGCTGTCGCTGGCGATGAAAAAGAATATGTATTACGCCACCCGCGAGTGGCAGTACAAAGATATTGCGCCCGTTATTCTGTGCGAGAAATATATCGACGTCTTTACCCGCGGCAATAAAAACCAGACGCCAGAGATGCTGCGCCTCCACTGCTTCCACGGTGTCGCCGAGGTGATTGAGGCAGATTTTACCGATGAAGAGGGGAATGGTTATATCAACGTCTATAACCGCGCATGGCAGTTGCAGCCCTACCAGATGGAGTATCCCAATACGCCCGGTGCGATCCCCGAACCTGACTTATTGCCGCGAGCGATCGGCGCGTCGGAACGGTTAGCCAAAGGGATCGATTACTGCCGCATCGATCTTATGCCGGCGGAGGAGGGGATCTATTTTAGTGAAATCACCCTCAGCCCGCGCCGGGGAAAACTGAAGATCGTCCCGGCCGAGTGGGATGCCCGGCTGGGTGAGATGTGGCGGCTGAATTTAACTTAGCGCGTTGCGCATAACGGCCAGCTCAGCCTGAACAGCGAATGGCGGTTGGCCGTCAGGGTGTAGGTCACATCGCCGCCGTGGGCAAGCATGATCGCTTTCACTACCGACAAGCCCAGCCCGCAACCCTCCGGGTGCGCCTCGCGCGCATCGGCTCCGCGCTGAAAAGGCTGAAACAGGAATTTATGCAGCCCTTCAGGAATGCCGGGGCCATGATCCTGCACCAGCACGTACACCTCTTTATCGGTGGCGCCATTTTTAATCACCAGGGTTTTCGAGGTGGCATATTTGATGGCGTTATCGAACAGCACCGTCAGGCACTGAATAATGCGTAGCGGATCGCATACGCATGCCTGAGGGCGCAGCTCTGCGATGACGTTGACGTGATGCCGCGCGAACTCCAGCGAGAAGGCATCGATCGCGCTTTGCAACGTCGACTTTAAGTCGACCTCCTCAAGGGTTAATGAAAATTGCGCCGCGCCCGAAGAACTTACCACCCGCATATCCTCAATCAGGTTGGTTAACCCTTCGGTCTGTTTCAGCAGGTTGGCAAAAAGCGCCGGATCGGCGTCGAACACGCCATCGACCAGCCCTTGCAGCCGGCCGCGCAGGATCGTCACCGGCGTGCGCAGCTCGTGGGCAATCGCCGCATTCCACGATTTGCGCTGCGCCTCGAGGGTTTGCAGCTTTTCCGCCATGGTATTGAAGTCATTAACGAGGTTATTGACCTCGCCAAGGTGCGAACTGGAACAGGCGGCGCGCGCACCGAGATCGCCCTCGGCAATCCGCCGCAGGCTGGTGGCGACAGAGGTTAACGGGCGCAGGATTTTTGATGACAGCCTGACGGCGAAAAAGAGCGAGATGGCAAGCGACACTAGGGTGACCATCAGGATCCACGCCCAGTCGACAATCGTCATCTGCTCCTCATTGCCGATCTCCGCACCGCCGGGGATGTAATCGATCAGAAAGGCATAAAAGAGATAAGAGCCGATGATGGCGATGGCAATCACGATCAGCGTCAGTGAGATCATAAACCACAGGATCTGCCGATCTAATGTCTGCTGGCGGCTCATTTCATCTGCCCCAGACGGTAGCCCATGCCGCGAATGCTCTCCGGCATCCCCTTCAGGCCGCACTGCTCCAGCTTTTTGCGCAGCTTACTCATATGGCTGTCCACCGTGCGATCCAGCGTATCGCCCTCCGGCAGGCAGGCATTGAGCAACTCTTCGCGGGAGCAGACTTTGCGCGGGTTTTTCGCCAGGTGTGCCAGCAGCTTAAATTCGGTGGTGGTCAGCAGCGGGGTGACCGTTTCGCCATCAACATGCACCTCGACATAAAACTCCTCGGGATAGACCGTCACATGCTGGGTGCGAATCGGTTTATCGCAAGGCGGCACGCCGCCCGCTTTGGTGCGGCGCAGCACGGCTTCGATGCGCGCCACCACTTCCGACGGGTTGAAGGGCTTCACCACGTAATCATCCGCGCCGAGCCGCAGCCCCATCAGTTTATCGATGTCCTGATCCAGCGCGGTAACCATGATGACCGGCACCGTGCTCTCTTTGCGCACCGCGCTCAGAACGCTCCAGCCATCATGGATGGGCAGCTGAATATCAAGTAAAACCAGATCGGGTTTATGCAGATAACAAAGGCTAATCGCCTGCTCGCCGTCGGCCGCGCGCAGCGTACGCATACCGGCGCGATGGATATAGCTTTGCAGAATATCGGCGATTTCATCATCATCTTCAGCAACCAGAATAAGGTGCTTATTGTCCATCTTCTCTCCCGCTACCGTTGACGATGTCAGTGCGTATTAATTTAGTTCTTTCTGAATGAAACACGGTGGTGTCCTGCCAGCAATTTGCCACAGTCAGACCAGACCCGACGGCAAAAGTTGCATGCCGTAATGCGCTCTTTCTTAACCCCTCATTACGGCTTCCACACAGACTCCACATTCACGTTAAAAAATGTACATGCAGCGGGATAACAATAGTCGCTCACTGTTCTGCCATTGGTGCAAAAAGCCGGTGTGTGCTGCCTTACGTGCAGAGTAAATATCACGACTGCCGGGCCGTGTTTATTCATCAGGAATGAAGCAATGATGAAACTGGATATAAAACCCAGGGTTGAGAATTTTCCCTCGCTGGCTGTTTTTCTGCTGGTCTGCTGGGGCCTGCTCTATATATGGCTGCTGTTAATACACCATATTGGTGAGAAAGTCGCGCTAACGCTGCTCGCCTCGCCGTTGCTCTATATCAACCTCTGCGCCTGTACGTTTTTATTGGCAGTGCAGCAGAAAAGCGGCGTATTACAGGAATTAACGCTTATCTTTCTGATTATTGCCTCTCTCTTTATTAGCCTGATCGTTATTTTTAACGTCTTACGCTATCGCGTACCGACGATTTACGATCTCACTTTCTACTATGAGTGCTTTCTGACCGCCTTTTTTGGTGTGACGCCGCTGTTTTTACTCGTCCGGCGCTTCTGAACTTATCCCGCTCTCCACACAGGCTCCATCAACCATGCATTAAGACTAAACAGATAAACCTTACGATTATTGATTAACCAGGCGCAAAAAATGGCGAGTCATAATCATGCCCGCGCCTGATCCTCTGGACAACATGACAAAATAAAACCATGCCGCACTTTTTTATTGCACGCCCCGTTTTTGCCTGGGTTATTGCGCTATTTATTATCCTCGGCGGGCTGCTCGCCATTCCAAAGCTGCCCGTATCACAATATCCGGCGGTGGCTCCGCCAGGGGTGATTATTTCTGTCACCTTTCCAGGTGCGACGCCGGAGATGATGAACACTTCGGTTATTTCGCTGATTGAGCGCGAGATCTCCGGCGTAGATAACATCCTCTATTTTGAGGCCACCAGCGATACCAGCGGCACGGCGTCGATTACCGTCACCTTTAAACCGGGCACCGATGTCAAGCTCGCGCAGATCGATCTGCAAAACCAGATCAAAATTGTCGAGCCACGGTTGCCGCAGGTGGTGCGGCAAAACGGGATCAGCGTCGATGCGGCAGAGACTGGTTTTTTGATGATGGTCGGGCTGAAATCGACGAACGGTAAGTACCAGGAGGCGGATCTCAGCGACTACTTTGCCCGCAATGTGACCGATGAGCTGCGCCGTCTTCCCGGCGTCGGCAAGGTGCAGCTTTTTGGCGGCGAGAAGGCGATGCGTATCTGGCTCGATCCGCTCAAAATGCACAGCTATCAGCTCTCCGTCAGCGATGTAACCACGGCGATTGCGCAGCAAAACGTGCTGGTCTCGCCGGGACGCGTGGGAGATGAGCCTGCGCTGGCGGGGCAGCGCGTCACCTATCCGCTGACCGTCAAAGGCCAGCTCTCCTCCATTGAGGAGTTTCGCAATATCACGCTGAAGTCGAACACCACCGGCGCGCGTTTGCGGCTGGCGGATATCGCACGTGTCGAGAGCGGTTTACAGAGCTACGCCTTTGGTATTCGCGAGAATGGCGTGCCGGCAACGGCTGCGGCGATCCAGCTCTCCACCGGGGCGAATGCCATTAATACCGCAGCGGCGGTGCACCAGCGTCTGGCGGAGCTGAAAAGTGTGCTGCCGGAAGGAATGGTCTTTACGGTGCCTTTTGATACCGCGCCCTTCGTTAAACTCTCCATCTACAAAGTGGTGCAGACCTTTATTGAAGCGATGGTGCTGGTGTTCCTGGTGATGCTGCTCTTCCTGCATAAAGTGCGTTGTACGCTGATCCCGGCAATTGTCGCGCCTATTGCGCTGCTTGGTACCTTTACGGTGATGCTGCTGAGCGGGTACTCCATCAATATCCTCACCATGTTTGGCATGGTGCTGGCGATTGGCATTATCGTCGATGACGCGATTGTGGTGGTTGAGAACGTCGAGCGCCTGATGGAGGAGCAGGGGATGACGCCCGCAGATGCCACCCGGCAGGCGATGCACGAAATCACGCCGGCGATTATCGGTATCACGCTGGTACTGACCGCAGTGTTTATCCCGATGGGCTTCGCCAGCGGCTCTGTTGGCCTGATCTACCGACAATTCGCCATTGCGATGGCGGTGTCGATCCTCTTTTCCGCCTTCCTGGCGCTTACCCTGACGCCCGCGCTCTGCGCAACGGTGCTGAAGCCGCACACGGGCGCTGCACGCGGATTCTCCGCCCGCTTTAATCGCGCCTTTAACGGGCTGTCAGCGCGTTATGAATCGGGGCTTTTATGGGTATTGATGCGCAGCGGCCGCATGCTGCTGATCTACGCCGCGCTCTGCATCGCGCTGTTTGCCGGTCTGGTGGCGTTGCCATCCTCCTTTTTACCCGAAGAGGATCAGGGCTACTTTATGTCCTCCATTCAGCTTCCCTCGGACGCCACTATGCAGCGCACCACCGAGGTGGTGGAGCAGTTTGAGCAGGCGCTGGTCGATCGCCCGGCCATTGACAGCAACCTGATGATCCTCGGCTTTGGCTTTTCAGGCTCCGGACAGAACTCGGCGATGGCCTTTACCACCCTGAAAGGGTGGCAGGAGCGCCACGGTGCGACGGCGCAGAGTGAGGCCGATCTTATCCAGCAAAAGATGGAGTCCGTGCCGGGCGCGACGACCATGAGCCTGCTGCCGCCTGCCATCTCCGATATGGGCACCTCATCCGGGTTTACCTTTTATATTCAGGATCGGGCAGGAAAGGGATATAACGCGCTGAAACAGGCGGCGGATACGCTGGTGGAGAAGGCGAATGAAAGCGGCGCGCTCTCCGATGTCTATATCGACGGTTTGCCGCAGGGCACCTCGATCTCGCTGACTATCGACCGCGAGAAAGCCGAGGCGATGGGCGTCTCGTTTGAGGAGATTAACCAGGCGATCTCCGTCGCCTCCGGCTCGAATTACGTTAATGACTACACGCAGAACGGTCGCTTACAGCAGGTGATTGTGCAGGCCGATGCCGCATACCGGATGCAGCCAGAGACGCTGCTCAACATCCCGCTGAAAAACAGACGCGGTGAGATGGTTTTACTCTCAAGCGTGGTCAGCGCAACGTGGACCCAGTCGCCGCAGCAGCTCAACCGCTATCAGGGCTACCCGGCAATACGCATTACCGGCAGCGCCGCGCCGGGGCACTCGAGCGGCACCGGGATGGCGACGATGGAGCAGCTGGCGCGCGAACTGCCAGAGGGGTTTGGCGGCGAGTGGGCGGGCAGTTCGCTACAGGAGAAAGCTTCTGCCGCCCAGTTGCCGGGGTTGATTGCGCTGTCGGTGCTGGTGGTGTTTCTGGTGCTTGCCGCGCTGTATGAGAGCTGGTCGATCCCCTTTGCGGTGATGCTGGTGGTGCCGCTGGGGCTTATCGGTGCGCTTGTCGCCGTGATCGTCGCCGGTATGAGCAATGATGTCTTTTTCAAAGTCGGGCTGATTACATTGATTGGTCTGTCGGCGAAAAACGCCATTCTGATTATTGAGTTTGCCCGCCAGCTGCGTTTGCAGGGCAAAAGCACCCTCGAGGCGACACTGATGGCATCGCGGCAGCGGCTACGCCCCATTTTGATGACTTCGCTTGCCTTTACGCTCGGCGTGGTGCCGTTGATGATTGCCAGCGGCGCCAGCGCCAGTACCCAGCATGCGATAGGCACCGGGGTGTTTGGCGGTATGATCAGCGCCACCGTGCTGTCGCTGTTTTTTGTGCCGGTCTTTTTTGTTGTCATCATGCGGCTTTGTGAGTGGGCTACGCGGCGGGCAAAAGAGGCGTGAGACGAAATCGGCTGTCTTTCGTTCTGCAACGGGCTTATGGTGTTATGCAGGCGAAAACAGGCTTATGCGTCAATCTCGCCTGATGGGCACTGATAACCGATGATCACAGCAGGAGAACGTTTGATGTCTGAAAATCTTACGATTGCGCTGATTGGCCCGGGCGCGATTGGCACGACTATTGCTGCCGCACTGCATGAAGTTGATCGTGCGCCGCTGCTCTGCGGGCGCACTGCACATTCGCAGTTAACGTTGCGCCACGATGAGGGCGAGATCGTCGTCCCCGGCCCGGTTCTCACCGAGCCAACGTCGATCCAGCAGCCTGTCGATTTACTGTTTGTGGCGGTGAAAACCACTCAGGTTACCGAGAGCGCGGGCTGGCTCGCCGCGCTGTGCGATGAAAAGACGGTGGTGTGCGCGCTGCAAAATGGCGTGGAGCAGAAAGCTCAGCTCGCGCCGCTGGTCAATGGCGCGACGGTGCTCCCTTCCGTGGTCTGGTTCCCGGCGCAGCGCGAGCCGGATGCCTCCGTTTGGCTGCGGGCGAAACCGCGTCTGACTCTGCCGGATGTGCCGCAGGCACAGCGGGTGGTCGAAGCATTAAGCGGCACGCGCTGCGCGGTCGATCTCTCTGCGGATTTTCTCTCTATCGCCTGGCGCAAGCTGTTGCAGAATGCGGCGGCCGGGCTGATGGTGCTGGCCAATCGCCGTGCCGGTATGTTTTCCCGTGACGATATTACCGATTTAGCGCTGGCCTATTTGCGTGAGTGCCTGGCCGTTGCGCGCGCCGAAGGGGCGGTGCTGAAAGATGACGTGCCGCAGGAGATTGTTGGCAACTTCCAGCGCGCGCCTGCCGATCTGGGCACCTCTATTCTGGCTGACCGCCAGGCGAACCGCCCGCTGGAGTGGGATATCCGTAACGGCGTGATCCAGCGGCTCGGCCATGCGCACGGCATTGCGGTGCCCATCAGCGATGTGCTGGTGCCGCTGCTGGCAGCCGCCAGCGAAGGGCCAGGCTGAGCCCGTTAGCGCAGACAGGCAATATACTTCTCGGCGGAACGCCGCACGATCTCTGCGGCGTTGTGCGTAATCTCCCGACCTTCAAATGCGCCGTAGAGCCGGGTGAAGTTTATCGCGCTCAGGCGGCGCAGCATGTCGCTCACCGTGTCGGCTGAGAGTGGCAGCATATTCGGGTAGCTCCACATAAACGAGACCGCGTCATTGCCCGGCGCGACCTGCACGATATCTCCCGACAGCACAATGCCATCATCCCGCGCCCAGTAGAGCACCGCACCGCCCGCGAAGTGACCGCCGAGGCGCATCACGCTGACGTCGCGGGTCAACTGAAGCGTATCGCCCTCCCATAAATTCAGATAAGGCGTGTCGCGCATGATCCATTCGCGATCGCTGGCGTGCAGATAGATCGGCACGTCAAACTCGGCGGCCCAATCCTGCATGGTGGTGTAGTAGTGAGGGTGAGAGATGGCAATGGCTTTCAGCCCGCCCAGCGCGGCAATCAGCGTTTTTGTCGCCGCGTCGAGGGTGGCGATGCAATCCCATAAAATATTCCCCTCCGGTGTTCTCACCAGAAAGGCGCGCTGACCGATGGCAAAATCCGGCACCGTTTGCAGGCTGAAGAGATCCGCCTCGTGCTGGGTCCACTTATTGGCATGGGAAGCCAGCAGTTCGGCGGGATCGACCCACTGTTGTCCGCCGGGCGGCACAAACTGCCGCTCATCAACACAGGTTTTGCACTGCTGCGGGTGTTCGCCTGCGGTCTCATACGAGGTGCCGCAGGCGCGGCATAAGGTCATCATCATCACTTCTCCGTTGTGCAGTAAGGACAGGATCAGCCTGGCACATCGCGCCACAGCGGTGTGATGGTTCGTGCGTCGCGCGTTACGGCTGCGCGTCGGGAATGCGGGCAATCACTTTGATTTCGAAATCGAAACCTGCCAGCCAGTTGACGCCCACTGCCGTCCAGTTGGGGTAGGGCGGTTGCGGGAAAATCGCCTGTTTTACCTGCATGATGGTCGGGAATTGCACCTCCGGGTCGGTGTGAAAGGTGGTGACATCAATAAGATCGTCAAAGGTGCAGCCGGCGGCGGCAAGGGTTGCGCTAAGGTTCGCAAAGGCAAGCTCAACCTGGCGGGCAAAATCGGGCTCTGGTGTGCCATCTTCCCGGCTGCCGACCTGGCCGGAGACAAAGAGCAGATCGCCTGAGCGGATGGCGGCGGAGTAGCCATGCGCCTCATAAAGCGCATGACGGTTGGCAGGGAAAACAGCTTCGCGACGGATCATCGTGGTTCCTTTTGGCAATGTAAGTAAGAGAAGTGCGCGGCGCAGGAAAAAGGTTTAATATACGCCGCGTATATGAGATTAATATCACATACGCGATGTATGTCAAATGAGATACACACCGTATGTGAAAAGGAGAGGATGATGGCCGGTAAACGCCGCAGTGAAACGATGGAAGAGAACCGTGCGAAATTGCTGGCGGCAGCGCGACGAGCCTTTGCTGAAAAAGGGTTTGCCGCCGCTTCGATGGATGAGCTAACCGCCAGCGTCGGCCTGACGCGCGGCGCGCTGTACCACAATTTTGGCGATAAAAAAGGGCTGCTGGCAGCCGTAGTCACCGAGATTGATGGCGAGATGGCGCAGCGGGCGAAGGTTGAGGCCGCGAAAGCCGCCAACGCATGGCAGCAACTGTTAGCCGAAGGCATTACCTACATTAAAATGGCGCTGGATGAAGAGGTGCGGCGCATTGTCCTGCTTGATGGCCCGGCGTTTCTCGGCGATCCGGCTCAGTGGCCAAGCCAGAATAGCTGCCTCGAAGCCACGCGCCAGACGGTGATCGCCATGATTGAACGTGGAGAACTCAAGCCGGTTGATGCCGACGCAGCCGCGCGCCTGTTAAACGGTGCGGCGTTAAATGCCGCCCTGTGGGTCGCGGCCAGCGACGAGCCAGAGCAGGCGTTACCAAAAATGATAGACGCCTTTACCGCGCTGGCGAGCGGTTTACGCATTACGCCTGACGAGGGGAAATAAGCGTGCGTGACCCCACGCGAAAGCGTGCAGGCAAAAAAAACGGAAATCGTTAACGTTGTGCGGTGGGGTCGATAGTCTGGCTAACAGGTTGTAACTGGCTTTTTTCCTGATGATGATACCAGGCGCCAACAGAGGAATAGACAAAACGGCCGAAGAAGAAGAGGAAGCTGATAAGAAGTACGATACGGGTCATGCGACTGTCAAATCGATGTCGTTTTCGCATACTGGTTGCCTGACTCACAATGGTTCCTTAGGAATACCCGAACAACGGGCGACGGGGACATTAAGTCACACTCTCTTATTAAGATCAATCATGCTTGCCGCAAAAACAGTGTGAATAAAATATCACCACACTTTATATAAGATAAATTAATTATTTACACCTTAAATAAAAAAGCGCGAGATCGGTAATAATCAGCCGAATATAACCGCGTCGCGGCGGATTACTTGATCTAAAACAATTGTCACTCCGCATTGACCTCTTAAATTTCTTATCATTTGCGCACTGCCACGCTGTTTGGGCTTCGTGTAGTCAGGCTGGAAACCTGTCTTAACCACCTCTCTCGCGTTATGCGGGTTTGCTGAGTGATTATGTCATTGATAAGACGTTACAACAGATACAAAGACAGATGGTGGGCGCTGCCGCTTATCATCACCCCCGTTTTCTACCCGCTCGTTAATCTGGCAAATACGTTCACCATTATTTCAGGTCAGGAGGTGATGCTCTATTACCTGCCGATGGCCCTGTTCACCACCATGATGACATTCTTTGGCTGGGCCGCATTGCCGGGTGTGATCATCGCCTTAACCTGGCATTATGCCTCTGCTGGCCCGTTCGTCGTGGTGGAGCGATGCGTGCATATGCTGATTCCGCTGCTGCTAAGCTGGTTCGGCTACCGGCTTTTTGTCGCCCGTCGCCATCAAATTGCCTATGGTTCGACGCGGCAGATGACGCAGCGGGTCTTCTGGCAGGTGCTCAGCCCCGCCACGCTCTACCTGATCCTGCTTGAGCTGGGTGTCTGGCTGAATCTTGATGTTGCGGTTAATGAGGGCGGGGCGCTGGCGCTCAATGTGCCCACGTTGATTAACTACCAGGCGCTGCTGGTGGGGGCCATCACTGGCGTGCCCTTTAGCTATTTAGTGATCCGTATTTTGCGCCATCCGCGCTATGCGATTGCCTGGTTCTCACAGCTGCGCGCAGAGTTCGACCGAAAAGTTAGGCGAATTGAACTGCTGATCTGGTTAGGCATTATTACCGCCATTTTGCTGCTGTTGCTGCGCCCGCTGAATAATAACAGCTCGATATTCAGCACTAACTACACGCTGTCGCTGCTGCTGCCGGTGATGCTGTGGGGCTCAATGCGTTACGGCTTTCGCTTTATGCTCTTTATCTGGACACCGCTGCTGGTGCTCTCGGTTCACTTCTACTATCACTATCTGCCCAATTCGCCGACCTGGGATGTGCAACTGGCGATTGCCTCCTCCAGCTATCTGGTCTTCTCTTTTATGATCCTCGCGATGGCGATTATGGCGACCCGCCAGCGGCAGGTGCACGATCGCGCCCGGCGGCTGGCCTATATCGACCCGGTCACCCATATGCCGAACCTGCGCGCCCTGAGCCGATCGCTTGCCGATACCCCCTGGTCGGTGCTCTGTTTTTTACGCGTGCCGGAGCTGGAGCTGCTCGGGCGCAACTATGGCGTCTGGCTGCGTATTCAGTACAAACAGCACATGGCGGACTGGCTTAAGCCGCTGCTCTCGGCAGAAGAGAGTGTCCACCAGCTCTCCGGCCACGATCTGGTGATTCGCCTGAATACCCAATCACACCAGACGCGCATCGAGGCGCTGGATGCGCGGGTCAAACAGTTTCGTTTCGTCTGGGATGAGATGCCGCTCCAGCCGCAGGTCGGTTTTAGCTACTGTTACGTGCGCTCGCCGGTGAAACATCTCTATATGTTGCTGGGGGAGCTGAGCACGATTGCCGATCTGTCGCTGGCGACCCACCACCCGGAAAGCCTGCAAAACCGCGGAGCAGCGAACGTGCAGCGCGGGGTGAAAAGCAAAGTGGAGATGATGAACCGCCTGCAACTGGCGCTGGAGCAGGACCATTTTGTGCTGATGGCGCAGCGGATCCAGGGCGTGCGCGGCGACGATTATCACGAAATCCTGCTGCGGATGCGCGAGGAGAGCGGCGAGATCATCAAGCCCGATCTCTTTTTGCCGGTGGCCCATGAGTTTGGCCTCTCATCGCGCATCGACCTGTGGGTGACGGAGCATGTCCTGCGCTTTATGGCGCAGCACCACGAGGCGCTTCCCGGCCAGCGTTTCGCCATTAACCTTTCTCCCTCCTCCCTCTGCCGCACGCACTTCGCCCAAGAGGTGCTCAGCCTGCTTGAGAGGTACGGCGTTGAGCCGTGGCAGCTTATTTTTGAGATCACCGAAAGCAATGCTTTGCCAAGCCTGGCGCAGGCGATCAATACCTTATCGCAGCTGCAACAGATGGGCTGCCGGGTGGCGATTGATGATTTTGGCACCGGCTATGCCAGCTATGCGCGGCTGAAAACCGTATCAGCGGATATTCTGAAGATTGATGGGAGTTTTATCCGCAACATTGTCGCCAGCAGTCTCGATTACCAGATTGTGGCCTCGATCTGCCATCTGGCGCGGATGAAGAAGATGCAGGTGGTGGCGGAGTATGTAGAGAGTGAAGAGATACGCAGCGCGGCGGTCGCGCTGGGTATCGATTATCTTCAGGGGTATCTGATTGGCAAACCCGCGCCGCTGGCGGCGCTGGTGGAGGAGTAGCGAATGTGGCGATTTACGCCGCCACGGTCGGGGACTGCTCCTCTTCGATCTTCAGCCGCCAGCCGGTTACCGCTTCCCAGTACTCCTGCTCTTTTTCCAGATCCAGCAGCACCAGCGCATTCTGGCTAAACCAGTCATGGGGGAAGCTCAGCGTCCAGTGGTTGTCATCGGTTTTCAGGCGCAGCGTCGGCGGCGTGGTGGTCGCCTGGCGCTGGTTATTCAACAGCACGCCGAGACGTAAGATCTGCACCAGCGGTAAAAACTGTTTCTTTTTAAACAGCGTAAAGCGCGGGATCTCATCAAGCTTGATCGCCTTGCGGTGGTAGCGCACCATCGTCGCCATCATCAGCTGCTGCTCCTGATTAAAGCCGGGCAGATCGCTGTTTTGCAGAATATAGGCCGAGTGGCGGTGCATGCCGCTGTGGTTAATATTCAGCCCCACTTCGTGCAGCATCGCCGCCCATTTCAGCAGCGCCGCAAGCTGCGGGTTGCCAAGTTTCGGGTTCTGCGCCTGCCACTGATCGTAAATCAGCGTGGTGGTATCCAGCACGCGGCGCGCCTGATCGCGGTCTATGTTGTACTGGCTTGCCAGGCTCTGCGCGGTGCGGCTACGGATGTCCTGATGGCGGAAACGCCCCTCCATCTCATACAGCACCCCTTCACGCAGCGCGCCGTCGGAGAGCCGCAGTTCGCGGATCGCCAGCGCGTCGAACACGCCGCACAGAATGGCCAGACCCGGCACGAATACCACTTTGCGCTCATCGGAGAGGCCCGGCAGGGTAAGATCGCTGAAGCTCTTAAATTTCAGCACTTCCGCGACCACTCTCTCCAGCCGCTCCGGAGTGATAATGCCATCCTTCTCGCCCAGTGCGATCAGCACTTCATGCACCGCTTTTATCGTGCCGGAGGCGCCAAGCGCCACGTTCCAGCCCTGAATGCGGTACTGCCAGGCAAGCGACTCCAGCTTCTGCGTTGCTGCCATGCGCGCGCGGCGGAAGTTTTCACCGTTAATGGTGCTGCCCGCAAAGTAGAGCTGGGCAAAGCTGACGCAGCCCATCCGACGGCTCTCAACCAGCTGTGGCTGAAAATCTTCGCCGATTACCAGCTCCGTCGAGCCGCCGCCGATATCGACCACCAGCTTGCGGCCTTTCTCCGGCTGCGTGTGCTCAACGCCCATAAAAATCAGGCGCGCCTCTTCGTTGCCGGGGATGATCTCAATCGGGTAGGGGATCACTTTTTCGGCGCGTTTGAGAAACTCTGTCGCGTTCGACGCCTGGCGCAGCGTATGCGTACCGACGATGCAGACGCTGGCCGGATCGAAGCCCTGCAAGCGTTCGGCAAACAGCGACAGGCAGGCAATCCCGCGCTCCATCGCCTCTTCGCTCAGCATGTTATTGCTGTCCAGCCCGTCAGCCAGATGCACGCGCTGCTTAAGGCGCCCGATGATTTGCATCGCGCCATCCACCACACGGGCAATCACCATGTGGAAACTGTTGGAACCCAAATCGACCGCGGCGAACTCCTCCGGTCGTGGCATCTTCTCTTGTATCGGCATAGATTATTCGGACTGTTCGAGGGATTTGATATAGTCGTAAATCGCTAGTTGGGAGCGTACTTTACGACGATTCCCGCGCGGCACATAGCGATTACTCAGTTCTTTGTCGATATAACGGGCTTTCACAGTATCACTGAATTGCAGCTCCATAATATCCAGTACCCGCTGTTTCAGGCGCGGATCGAGAATGGGCGCGGCCACTTCAATACGGTAATCAATATTACGTGTCATCCAGTCGGCGGAGGAGAGCCAGACACGCTTTTCGCCACCATGTTCGAAAATATAGATGCGATCGTGCTCAAGATAGCGGTCAACGATACTGATCACCCGAATATTGTCGCTGATGCCTTCAAGATTGGGGATCAGCGAGCACATGCCGCGCACCAGCAAGTTCACCGGCACACCGGAGCAGGACGCCGCATAGAGCCTGTCTACCAGCCCTTTATCGACAAGGTTATTCAGCTTCAGCGTAATGCCGGACGGGTTACCGTTCTGCGCGTTGGCGATTTCCGCGTCGATCATGTCATAAAGCAGGCGGCGCGAGTTTTGCGGCGATACCAGCAGATAGTCGAACTGCACCGGTCGATAAGGGTTCTCAATAAAGTTAAACACCCGGCGCACTTCGTTAGTAATACGCGCATCGGCGGTCAGCAGCGAGTAATCGGAGTAGATACGCGCGGTTTTCTCGTTGAAGTTACCGGTGCCGATATGGGCATAGCGCACGATCTCTTCGCCTTCCATACGCGAGATGAGGAACAGCTTGGCGTGAATTTTTAAGCCCGGCGCGGAGAAGATCACCTGCACGCCCGCTTCCGTCAGCCGTTTGGCCCAGTGAATATTGGCCTCTTCATCAAAACGCGCCTGCAGCTCCACCACCACGGTCACTTTTTTGCCGTTGTGCGCGGCGTGGATCATCGAGTCGATGATGCGCGAATCTTTTGCCACGCGGTAGATGTTGATTTTGATCGCCAGCACGTTCGGGTCGAACGACGCCTGGCGCAGCATCTCCAGCACGTGCTCAAAGGTGTGGTAGGGATAGTAGAGCAGCACATCGCGCTCGCGGATGGCGTCGAAACCGTTGCGGAATTTATCAAACCAGACGTGACGCAGGCGCGGCAGCGGCTTGTTGACCAGATTGGCTTTGCCGACATTCGGGAAACCAATAAAGTCTTTAAAGTTGTGGTAACGCCCGCCGGGAATAATCGAGTCGTAGCGGGAGATGGTCAGCTTCTCGCGCAGCATCTCAACCATCGCATCCGGCATATCGCGTTGGTAAACAAACCGCACCGGCTCGGCGGTCAGGCGCTGTTTCAGGCTTGAGGACATCAGCTCCATCAGGCTCGACTCCATCTCGTGCACCAGGTCATATTCGGCGTCACGGGTCATTTTCATCGAGTAGGCGTTGAGCGAGTCGTAATCGAAGAAGCCTTTAAAGATATCATCCAGGCAGTAGCGCAGAATGTTATCCAGCAGAATCATTGGTTTGCGGCGGCGCGGCGTCTCCGGCGGCAGGTTGACGAAGCGCGGCACTTTGTCTGAGGGAATTTCCAGCAGCGCGTAGCGGATATCGTCGCCGCGAATGATCTCTACCGCCAGATAGGTGTAATCATCCTTCAGGAAGCGCACCAGATTGGTTTCGCGGGTGATAAGCGTCGGCGTGATGTGCTGGCGCAGGTACTGTTTAAAGTAGCTGCGCAGCCAGCTTTGCTGGTTTTGCGAGAGCTGGCGTTCGTTAATCAGGAAGATCTGATTACGCGCCATCTCCAGCAGCAGGTCGTTATAGAGCCCGTCGAACTCCTGGTCGGCTTTCAATACGCGAGACTGAATTTTGCCCAGCAGATGACGTGAATTGGTCGCCACGCCCTGTTCTTCGCTGATGATCAGCCGCCGCTTAAGCTCGGCGAAACGGACCTTATAGAACTCATCAAGGTTATTGGAATAGATCCCCAGAAAACGCATGCGTTCGATAAGGGGGTTACTTTTGTCCGCGGCTTCCTGAAGCACGCGTTCGTTAAAGCACAACCAGCTTAGTTCTTTTTCGAGATATAACTTTTCCTGACCCATTCCTGTTTACACTCCGGTTCTTTCTCGAAGCACGGCCACTCCCTCTCGCACATGCGGTGCTTCGACTTGCAGGTGAACGTTGCTGGCGTTCCTTCGTATAAGACAACTTATTATGGCGAGCTTTGTTAGCAGATGTCCAACTGTGGCAAAAAAGTATGACAGTAATCAGTTTTATTGCTTAACGTGATGAAAAATAGTGCGGAGTGGTGAGGGAAGGGGGAGGTGCCGGAGATGGTTTCGCCTCTCCGGCACAGAACAGAGCCAGGCTGCGAAAGCCGCAGCCGGGGAAACGCGCAATTATTCGTCCGCTGCATACCCTTCAGGCGGTAGACGCAGGCCATCAAGCCAGGCACCGCCCTGCTGCATGGTCAGGCGACCCTCGACAAACCAGCTCACCACCAGCGGATAGATCGCATGCTCCTGCGCCTGCACACGGGCAGTAATATCCTCTTCGCTATCACCCGCAAACACCGGCACTTTCGCCTGCAAAATTACCGGGCCGCCATCCAGTTCATCAGTGACAAAGTGCACGCTGGTGCCGTGCTCCTCATCGCCGTTTTCCAGCACCTGGCGGTGGGTATGCAAACCGGGATATTTCGGTAACAGGGAGGGGTGGATATTGAGCAGGCGACCGGCGTAGTGGGCAACAAACGCCGGGCTGAGGATGCGCATATAACCCGCCAGCACCACAACATCCGGTGCGTAGGCGTCAATCTCCTGCATCAGCTCACGATCGAACGCGTCGCGGTTGGCAAACTGATCTGCGCTCAGCGCATGAGCGGGAATATTCGCTTCCCGCGCACGCTGAAGGCCGAACGCGTCGGCCTTATTACTGAAAACTGCCCGCAGGGTGCCGTTGATTCTTTTCTGTTTGCAGGCGTCGATAATCGCCTGCAAATTACTGCCGTTGCCGGAAATCAGCACCACAATGTTTTTCATTCAATGACCACACGCTCGCTGGAATCAGAAGCTTTGATCATACCGATTTTCCATGCCTTTTCACCTTTGGCATTCATCAGCTCAATCGCTTTATCCACTTCCTGCGCGGGGAGGGCGATCACCATGCCAACGCCGCAGTTAAAGGTGCGGTACATTTCGTGACGGCTGACGTTACCGGCGCTCTGCAGCCAGTCAAACACCGCCGGCCACTGCCAGGAGGATTCGTCGATCACGGCCTGGGTGTTATCCGGCAGAACGCGCGGAATGTTCTCCCAGAAACCGCCGCCGGTGAGGTGCGCAACCGCATGAACCTCAACCTTTTCGATCAGCTCCAGCACGGATTTAACGTAAATGCGGGTCGGCTCCAGCAGGTGATCGGCCAGTGATTTGCCTTCCAGCTGCGTGGTCAGCGGATCGGTGCCGCTCACTTCGAGGACTTTGCGCACCAGCGAGTAGCCGTTGGAGTGCGGGCCGCTGGAGCCAAGGGCTACCAGCACATCGCCATCGGCGACTTTGCTACCGTCGATAATCTCTGATTTTTCTACTACGCCGACGCAGAAACCAGCCACATCATAGTCGTCGCCGTGATACATGCCCGGCATCTCTGCCGTTTCGCCGCCGACCAGCGCGCAGCCGGACTGCAAACACCCTTCGGCGATACCGTTAATCACGCTGGCAGCAGTATCGACATCCAGTTTGCCGGTGGCGTAGTAGTCGAGGAAGAAGAGGGGCTCTGCGCCCTGTACCACCAGATCGTTAACACACATCGCGACAAGGTCGATGCCGATAGTGTCGTGACGTTTCAGATCCATCGCCAGACGCAGCTTGGTGCCTACGCCATCAGTGCCGGAAACCAGAACTGGCTCACGATATTTTTGCGGCAACGCGCACAGCGCGCCGAAGCCGCCCAGCCCGCCCATCACTTCCGGGCGACGGGTCTTCTTCACCACGCCTTTGATTCGGTCTACCAGAGCATTGCCCGCGTCAATATCAACACCGGCATCTTTATAGCTGAGAGAGGTTTTATCGGTCACTGCTTCTGTCCCCACGCGTTTTCTAGCGGTAGCAATAAAAATTCGGCGCAATTCTAACAGCCAAGGCAAACGTTTGCGAGTCCATTGTTGCAGGGCGCCGTCGATTATTGTTTTATACTCTTCTCCAGCTGAATTGATCGCGATCAAGCGGCTGCCTGTAGCGAAACGGGAAAAAAGCGGTATAATCCGGCGATTTTTTTGTGGTTGCCACCTGTCAGCGGAAGGAGAAGAGTATGAAGGTCGTGGAAGTAAAACACCCACTCGTCAAACACAAGCTGGGCCTGATGCGAGAGAACGACATCAGCACCAAACGCTTTCGTGAACTCGCCTCAGAAGTAGGCAGCCTGCTGACTTATGAAGCTACTGCGGATCTGGAAACCGAGAAAGTGACTATCGAAGGCTGGAACGGCCCGGTAGAGATCGACCAGATCAAGGGTAAGAAAATTACCGTGGTGCCGATCCTGCGTGCCGGTCTGGGGATGATGGAAGGCGTGCTGGAGCACGTGCCAAGCGCGCGCATCAGCGTTGTCGGTATCTACCGCAACGAAGAGACGCTGGAGCCGGTGCCTTACTTCCAGAAACTGGTATCGAACATCGACGAGCGTATGGCGCTGGTGGTTGACCCGATGCTGGCGACCGGTGGTTCAATGATCGCCACCATCGATCTGCTGAAAAACGCCGGCTGCACCACTATTAAGGTGCTGGTGCTGGTAGCCGCGCCGGAAGGCGTCGCGGCGCTTGAGAAAGCGCACCCGGATGTCGAACTCTATACCGCATCTATCGACCAGGGTCTTAACGAGCAGGGGTACATCATCCCGGGGCTCGGCGATGCCGGCGATAAGATTTTTGGGACGAAGTAACTGATAACACAATGAAAGCCGACTTTGATAGTCGGCTTTTTTTTGGGAAACAGAACACTGCCCGCCGCACCGGACGGGGAGATTAACAACAACACTCAGAGGAAAACACTATGACGCGCCGTGCTATCGGGGTGAGTGAAAGACCGCCGCTTTTGCAGACGATCCCGCTTAGTTTGCAGCACTTGTTCGCCATGTTTGGCGCAACCGTGCTGGTGCCAATCCTGTTTCATATCAACCCGGCCACCGTGCTGCTGTTTAACGGTGTCGGCACGCTGCTCTATATCTTTATCTGTAAAGGGAAAATCCCCGCTTACCTCGGCTCCAGCTTTGCTTTTATCTCGCCGGTGCTGCTGCTGTTGCCGCTGGGTTATGAAGTGGCGCTGGGCGGCTTCATTATGTGCGGCGTGCTCTTCTGCCTGGTGGCGCTGATTGTCAAAAAAGCGGGCACCGGCTGGCTGGATGTGATGTTCCCGCCTGCGGCAATGGGCGCCATTGTGGCGGTGATCGGCCTCGAGTTAGCGGGCGTGGCGGCGAATATGGCCGGCTTGCTGCCCGCAGACGGGCAGAGCGCCGACAGCAAAACCATCACCATTTCGCTGGTGACCCTGGCGGTGACGGTCTTTGGATCGGTGCTGTTCCGCGGTTTTCTGGCGATTATCCCGATTCTGATCGGCGTACTGGCAGGCTATGCGCTCTCTTTCGCCATGGGCGTGGTCGATACCACACCTATCGCCCAGGCGCACTGGTTCGCGCTGCCAACCTTTTACACTCCGCGCTTTGAGTGGTTCGCTATCTTCACCATTCTGCCGGCGGCGCTGGTGGTAATTGCCGAGCACGTCGGGCATCTGGTGGTGACGGCCAATATCGTCAAACGCGATCTGATCCGCGACCCGGGCCTGCACCGTTCGATGTTTGCCAACGGTCTGTCGACGATGATCTCTGGCTTCTTCGGTTCGACGCCCAATACGACCTACGGTGAGAATATCGGCGTGATGGCAATTACCCGCGTCTATAGCACCTGGGTAATTGGCGGCGCGGCGATTATCGCTATTCTGCTCTCCTGCGTCGGCAAGCTGGCGGCGGCGATCCAGATCATTCCGGTGCCGGTAATGGGCGGCGTGTCGCTACTGCTCTACGGGGTGATTGGTGCTTCGGGGATCCGCGTGCTGATTGAGTCGAAAGTGGACTACAGCAAAGCGCAAAACCTGATCCTTACCTCGGTGATCCTGATTATCGGCGTCAGCGGCGCGAAGGTGCATATCGGCGCGGCAGAGCTGAAAGGGATGGCGCTGGCGACCATTGTCGGCGTTGGCCTGAGCCTGATCTTCAAGCTGATTAGCGTGCTGCGTCCGGAAGAGGTGATACTGGATGCGCCAGAAAATGAGCAGGCGAAACCGTAAGTAGCGCACAGAATTGAACCGGGCCTCGCGCCCGGTTCAAACGGCGTCGATTTTTATGATAGACTCACTGCGTTTTTTGTAAGCCCTGTTGAGGTACCTCTGAACACGCCGGCACAGCTCTCCCTGCCATTATTTTTACCCGATGATGAAACCTTTGCGAGTTTCTGGCCGGGTGATAACCCCTCCTTACTGGCGGCGTTACAAAACGTTTTGCGCGAGGCGCACAGCGGTTATATCTATTTCTGGTCACGCGAAGGCGCGGGCCGCAGTCATCTGCTGCATGCCGCCTGCGCCGAACTCTCTCAGCGCGGCGATGCCGTGGGCTATGTGCCGCTCGATAAACGCACCTGGTTTGTCCCGGAAGTGCTGGAAGGGATGGAGCATCTCTCGCTGGTCTGCATCGATAATATCGAGTGCATCGCGGGCGATGAGCCGTGGGAGATGGCGATCTTTAACCTCTACAACCGTATTCTGGAGCAGGGTAAAACCCGTCTGCTGATCACTGGTGACAGGCCGCCGCGCCAGCTCAATCTCGGCTTGCCGGATCTGGCTTCGCGTCTCGACTGGGGGCAGATCTACAAGCTGCAGCCGCTCTCCGATGAGGACAAATTGCAGGCGCTGCAACTGCGCGCGCGCATTCGCGGTTTCGAATTGCCGGAAGATGTCGGCCGTTTTCTGCTGAAAAGATTGGATCGCGAGATGCGCACGCTGTTCGACACCCTCGATCAGCTGGATCGCGCTTCGATCACCGCCCAGCGCAAGCTCACCATCCCGTTTGTGAAAGATATTCTGCAACTGTAGGGGCTTCTTCTGCCGGATGGCGGCGTACCGCCTTATCCGGCCTACAAGGGCCTGGAGTCTGTTGCGTAGGCCGGATAAGCGTGAGCGCCATCCGGCACTGCACGATGGCTTCTTCTGCCGGATGACGGCGTACCGCCTTATCCGGCCTACAAGGGTTTGAGGTCTGTTGCGTAGGCCGGATAAGCGTGAGCGCCATCCGGCACTGCACTGTGGCTTTTTCTGCCGGATGGCGGCGTGCCGCCTTATCCGGCCTACAAGGGCCTGGAGTCTGTTGCGTAGACCGAATAAGCGTGAGCGCCATCCGGCACTGCACGATGGCTTCTTCTGCCGGATGGCGGCGTACCGCCTTATCCGGCCTACAAGGGCTTGTGGTCTGTTGCGTAGGCCGGATAAGCGTGAGCGCCATCCGGCACTGCACTGTGGCTTCTTCTGCCGGATGGCGGCGTGCCGCCTTATCCGGCCTACAAAAGCTTGTGGCCTACGGCCCGGCAATTACACTTTCCCGACGATCTCCATTACGCTTTCCGGCGGGCGGCCAATGCGCGCCTGACCGTTGGCGACCACGATGGGCCGCTCGATCAATTTCGGGTTCTCCACCATCGCCTGCACCAGCGCCGCTTCGGACAATGCTCTATCGCCGAGATTGAGCGATTTATAGAGCTCCTCTTTCGTGCGCATCAACTCCCGCGCGCTCGACATGCCAAGCCACTGCAACAGCTGTTTAATTGTTGCCGCATCCGGCGGCGTCTCCAGATAGAGCACCACCTCCGGTTCAACACCGTTGGCTTGCAGCAGGCTCAGGGTTTCGCGGCTCTTGGAGCAGCGGGGGTTATGGTAGATTTTTACTGCGTCTGACATCTTCTCTCCTGATTACATCTTTTCATATGGGCGGAAGCGCTGCTGCATCTGGCGCAACTGGTCGATTCGCGCGTCATAGCGTGCCTGTTGCAGGCTGCCAAGCTTCACCTGCGCGCTGGCACTGCTCAACAGCGTAATCGCCTGGTCGAGCCTGCCGATCAGCGCCTGGCCTTCGGCGCGTGCCGCCAGCTCCTGATCGCGGTTGCCGAGCGCTGCTTCCGTTTGCGCCAGCAGATCCCAGCCGTTGATATCGTCTTTATTGGTGAAGGTGTAGCGATTGAGGATCTGCGCCGCCTGTGCCGGCTGGCCACCCTGTAAGTAAGCGTTCGCCAGGTTGAGCTGTAGCACCGGGCTGTTCTTAAGCCCGCTGGCACTATTCAGGCGTTTAATCGCCTCGCCGCTTTTATTCAGGCCAAGATCAATATCCGTCGCCAGATCGAGATACCAGGCATTGTTCGCATCCGCGCTCAGTAGCGGCTGCAACAGTTTCTGCGCCCCGGCAAAATCTTTCGCCTCCATCGCTTTCAGCGCCCGGCCATACTGCGCGGCGCGCTGCTCGCGCACGTTGCCTTTCGCCCAGCTATCGAGCAGATCGTCGGTCAGCTGGTTACGGCCGGAGTTATACATGCCCAGGGTGCGGGCCTTTGCCATATAGAACGACTCAGAAGATTGCACCACCACCGGGCGCATCTGGTTGGCGCGGTTACGGGCATCCGACAGTCGGCTCTCCGGCAGGGGGTGCGTCAGCAAAATTTCCGGCGGACGGCTGGAGTAGCGGGACTGATCGAGTAGTTTTTCAAGGAAGGTCGGCATCGCCTGCGGGTCAAAACCAGCGCGTTGCAGCACCTGAATGCCGATGCGATCCGCCTCCTGCTCATTCTGCTGCGTAAAGCTGATCATCCCCTGCCGCGTGCCGGCCAGTGTACCGGTCAGCGCCGCCATCCCCGCCTGCGGGCTGGCCATCGCCAGCAGAATCGACCCCAGCGCGCCTGCCCAGGTGAGCGGCGCGCTGCTTTTCTGATCTTCCATCGCGCGCGCAAGGTGGCGCTGGGTAACGTGCGAAATTTCGTGCGCCATCACCGAGGCGAGCTGGCTCTCATTATCCGTGTAACGGAAGAGGGCAGAGTGCAGCACCACATTGCCGCCGAAGAAGGCGAAGGCGTTAATTTCGTCGTTATTCACCAGGTAGAAGTGGAAAGGGGTTTTCACTGAGTAGGCATGCGCGACCAGCCGCATACCGAGGGAATTGATGTACTGCACCAGCAGCGGATCGTTAATCAACGGCGCGCTGCCGCGCAGTTGGCGCACATAGAAGTCGCCCATCTGCATCTCCTGGCCGATGGAGAGCGTACTGCCAGCCGAGGTGCCCATATCCGGCAGGCTATCTGCCGAGTCTGCAAAAACCGGCGCAGCCTGGCCTGCGGTAAGGGCGGCTATAAGGGTTGCGACCAGCGTTCGTTTCAACTGCCTGAACATAACCTCTTTCCTGTGTTGGAGGTGACACAACGATAACCGGGTTCCATTCGGCTTACCCGCCCTGCGAGTGTAGCCGCGTTAATGGTCATTGAAAATCTTATTCACGGCAATGATATGTTTCCCGCAAAGGGAACGAAAAGCGAAGTCTTTTTTATGACATTTCGATAAACTTCCTGTTCTGAACGTCCGCCAGTGAGGCGAAATAAGGAACGTTATGCTCGAAATGTTGACGCAGTGGTATCGCCGTCGCTTCAGCGATCCCGAAGCGATTGCCCTGCTGGTTATTCTGCTTGCCGGTTTTACCATTCTTTTCTTCTTTAGCGGCCTGCTCGCGCCGCTGCTTGTTGCGCTGGTGATTGCCTATCTGCTGGAGTGGCCAACGGCCCGCCTGCAGCGCATTGGCTGCTCGCGCAGTTGGGCGGCAAGCATCGTGCTGGTGCTGTTCGTCGGCATTCTGCTGGTGATGGCTTTTGTGGTGATGCCGATTGCGTGGCAGCAGGGGATCAACCTGATCCGCGATATGCCCGGCATGTTAAACAAGCTCTCCGGTTTTGCTGCCACCCTGCCGCGCCGTTATCCCGCGCTGATGGATGCGGGCATCATCGATGCGATGGCTGAGAATATGCGCTCGCGCATGCTGTCGATGGGTGACTCGGTGGTGAAATACTCCCTCGCCTCGCTGGTCGGGCTGCTTACCCTTGCGGTCTATCTGGTGCTTGTGCCGCTGATGGTCTTCTTCCTGGTGAAGGATAAAGAGCAGATGCTGAGCGCCGTGCGCCGCGTGCTGCCGCGCAATCGCGGGCTGGCAGGCCAGGTGTGGAAAGAGATGAATCAGCAGATCACCAACTATATTCGCGGCAAAGTGCTGGAGATGGTGGTGGTCGGCGTTGCCACCTGGATTGGCTTCATTCTCTTTGGCCTCAACTACTCGCTGCTGCTGGCGGTGCTGGTGGGCTTCTCGGTGTTGATTCCCTATATCGGCGCGTTTGTGGTGACCATTCCGGTGGTTGGCGTGGCGCTGTTTCAGTTCGGGCTGGGCACCGAGTTCTGGAGCTGCTTTGCGGTTTACCTGATTATCCAGGGGCTGGATGGCAACCTGCTGGTGCCGGTGCTTTTCTCGGAAGCGGTCAACCTGCATCCGCTGGTGATTATTCTGTCGGTGGTGATTTTCGGCGGCCTGTGGGGCTTCTGGGGCGTCTTCTTCGCCATTCCGCTGGCAACGTTGATTAAAGCGGTGATCCACGCGTGGCCAGATTCGCTCGCCAGCGAAGATGAAGTGATAAGCGGATAAGGCGAGAGTAAGCGCTGGAGAGGAGGGCGACCCTGACGGGTTGCCCGCAGCAGAAGAGGGGACGTTCAGGCGTTCTCTTTTAACCAGTTCACGACGATATCGTGGTGATTGCTGGTTTTGAAATCATCAAACACATGTTCGATGGTGCCAGCGGCATCAATCAGAAAACTGATGCGGTGAATGCCGTCGTAGGTTTTACCCATAAAGGTCTTCTCACCCCAGACGCCAAACTGCTGGCACACTTCATGGCTTTCATCGGACAGCAGGGTAAAGTTGAGCAGCTCTTTCTCGGCGAAGCGGGAGAGTTTTTCCGGTTTATCAGTGCTGATACCGAGAACTTCTACGCCTGCTTTTTTTAGCTCATCCATATTATCGCGCAGGCCGCAGGCCTGGACGGTACAACCCGGTGTCATGGCTTTCGGGTAGAAATAGACCAGAACACGCTGTCCCTGGAAGTCGGCTAAATTTACTTGTTCACCGTCCTGATCGGGCAAGCTAAATTTCGGTGCGATATCACCGGCTTTCAGTGGATTCATTGCTTCACTCCATCCTGTTCATCATGCTGAGAATAGTTGACGACGTTTATACTGCCTTGCGCATTCAATTCTGTACAGAGCGCCCGAAACGCCTGCTCAATATTTGATGCATCCCGCGAGGCGGGGCTGTGGGCGGTAATCTGAATAAAGAGTTGCGGAACACCATCGACGCTGGCGGGCTGGGTACGGGAAACCAGCTCGGCAATATTCATCTCGTGAGCGTCGAATAACGCCGTAAAGCGTTCAATTAAATGGGGCGAATCCGGTACGTCAACCTGCACCCAAACGGTGGCGGGCATATCAGGACGCGGGCGAGCCTCGGTGCGCTTCATCACAATCAACAGATCCAGTTCGGCGCCTTTCAGCGGCAGGGTCGATTCGATAAGGGTGATGGCGTTCCACGACCCTGAAAGCAGCATGATAAACGTGAACTCTTCTCCCAGCATCGCCAGCCGGCTGTCTTCGATATTACAGCCGTAGCTGCTGACGTGGCGTGTGATCGTATTCACAATGCCAGGCCGGTCGGCCCCCAGCGCAGTGATAACCAAAAAGTGTTGTGATGAGGTTGTCAAACCTGAGCTTCCTGTCAAACATGAGGTAATCATAAGGAAAGCATAAAAAAAACCGGCATACAACCGCCACAGACCGTCAGGTCTCTTGCTTTTCTTACGGCACCGCACGTACCATTGAGGCTCTTGTTTGCACAGAGGATGGCCCATGTTCACGGGAAGTATTGTTGCGCTTATTACGCCGATGGATTCGCAAGGTAAAGTCTGCCGGTCAAGCCTGAAGAAACTGATTGATTATCATGTCGCCAGTGGAACCTCGGCGATCGTTTCGGTAGGGACTACCGGCGAATCCGCAACCCTGAGCCACGACGAGCATGCCGATGTGGTTGAACTGACGGTTGAGCTGGCTGACGGGCGCATTCCTGTTATTGCCGGCACGGGCGCAAACGCCACCGCCGAAGCCATCAGCCTGACGCAGCGTTTCAATAACAGCGGCATCGTTGGCTGCCTCACCGTTACCCCCTATTACAACCGCCCGACGCAGGAAGGTCTGTTCCAGCACTTCAAAGCCATCGCCGAACATACTGACCTGCCGCAGATTCTGTATAATGTGCCGTCGCGTACCGGCTGCGATATGCTGCCGGAAACCGTGGGCCGTCTGGCGGAAGTCAAAAATATTATCGGTATTAAAGAAGCGACCGGGAACTTAAGTCGCGTTCACCAGATCAAAGAGCTGGTTTCAGACGACTTTATCCTGCTGAGCGGCGATGACGCCACTGCGATGGACTTCATGCAGCTCGGCGGTCACGGTGTAATTTCCGTCACCACCAACGTGGCGGCGCGCGAAATGGCCGAGATGTGCAAACTGGCCGCTGAAGGGCAGTTTGCCGATGCCCGCGCGATTAACCAGCGTCTGATGCCGTTACACAACAAACTATTTGTCGAACCCAATCCGATCCCGGTCAAATGGGCATGTAAGGAGTTGGGACTTGTGGCAACCGATACGCTGCGTTTGCCGATGACACCGATTACCGACCACGGTCGTGAGGTGGTTCGTGCGGCGCTTAAGCATGCCGGTCTGCTGTAAAGTTTAGGGAGATTTGATGGCTTACTCAGTACAGAAGTCGCGCCTGGCGAAGGTAGCGAGTGTTTCACTTGTGATGTTGCTCGCCGCCTGCAATTCCGATTCACGTTACAAGCGTCAGGTCAGCGGAGATGAATCCTATCTGGATGCTACGCCGCTTGCTGAGCTTCATGCGCCCGCCGGGCTGATCCTGCCGGTGCAGACTGGGGACTACAATGTCCCTTCCGCCAGCGGCAGCGGTGCCGTTGGTAAAGCACTGGACATTCGCCCGCCGGCACAGCCGCTGGCGCTGGTGACCGGTGCGCGTACCCAGTTCAACGGCGATACCGCCACGCTGATGGTAGAAAATGGTCGCGGCAATACCTTATGGCCGCAGGTTGTTAGCCTGATTCAGGCGAAAAACTTCACCATCGCCAAACGCGACGATGCCGCACAGACCCTGACTACCGATTGGGTTGAGTGGAACCGTCAGGATGAAGATCAGCAGTATCGCGGTCGCTATCAAATCGCGGTGAAACCGCAGGGTTATCAGCAGGCGGTGGTCGTCAAGCTGGTGAACCTGGAGCAGGCGGGTAAACCGGTTGCTGATACCGCATCGCTGCAGCGCTACAGCACCGAAATGCTGAACGTTATCTCCGCTGGCCTCGATAAAACTGCCACCGATGCGCAGAACGCCGCTGAGAAGCGCAGCGTGACCACGCTCGACGTGCAGAGCGGCGCGGATGATACCGGTCTGCCGATGCTGGTGGTGCGCGGTCCGTTCAATATCGTCTGGCAGCGTCTGCCGAACGTGCTGGAAAAAGTGGGCATGAAAGTGACCGACAGCACCCGTTCTACTGGCAGCATGGCCGTGACCTACAAACCGCTCTCCGACAGCGGCTGGCAGGCACTGGGCGCGCGCGATCCGGGTCTCAGCTCCGGCGACTATAAACTGCAGGTCGGCGACCTTGATAACCGCAGCAGCCTCCAGTTTATCGATCCTAAGGGCCACACCCTGACGCAATCTCAGAACGACGCGTTAGTCGCTGCCTTCCAGGCCGCGTTTAACCAGTAAGATCCAGGGCCGGAATACCTCCGGCCTTTTTTTATCAGCGTGACGCAAACGTGTGCGTCGGCGTAAGATAGTGCAATTAGCCTTGTAATCACACCTGGAGTAATAAAATGCAAAAGCAAGCTGAGTTGTATCGCGGCAAAGCGAAAACCGTCTACAGTACCGAAAACCCGGACCTGTTGGTGCTCGAATTCCGTAACGATACGTCAGCAGGGGATGGCGCGCGCATTGAACAGTTTGATCGTAAAGGGATGGTGAACAACAAGTTCAACCACTTCATTATGACCAAGCTTGCCGAAGCCGGCATCCCGACCCAGATGGAAGCGCTGCTCTCGGATACCGAATGTCTGGTGAAAAAGCTGGATATGGTGCCGGTCGAGTGCGTGATCCGCAACCGCGCCGCGGGCTCGCTGGTGAAACGTCTGGGCATTGAAGAAGGCATTGAGCTTAATCCGCCGCTGTTTGACCTGTTTTTGAAAAACGACGCCATGCACGATCCGATGGTCAACGAATCCTACTGCGAAACCTTCAACTGGGTGAACAAAGAGAACCTGGCGCGCATGAAGGAACTCTCCTACAAAGCCAACGACGTGCTGAAAAAGCTGTTCGATGACGCAGGCTTGATCCTCGTCGACTTCAAACTGGAGTTTGGCCTGTTCAACGGCGAAGTGGTGCTGGGCGATGAGTTCTCCCCGGACGGCAGCCGCCTGTGGGACAAAGAGACGCTGGATAAAATGGACAAAGACCGCTTCCGCCAGAGCCTCGGCGGGCTGATCGAAGCCTATGAAGCCGTCGCGCACCGCCTGGGCGTGAAACTGGACTGATCCCCTAAATTAACGTCTCAGCCAGAGGGTGCCCGCATCCTCTGGTTTTTTTACGTCTTTTTCCCAGTGGTAATCCTTCCCTAACCGCCTACGATCATATATACACAGAGTCCATTATTGGCATAGGGAGGCAGTATGCGCTGGCAAGGGCGACGAGAGAGTGACAACGTAGAAGACCGACGGAGCCAGTCGGGCGGCCCCTCAATGGGCGGCGGAGGTTTCCGGCTGCCGCGGGGCAAAGGCGGGTTAGTCCTGCTGGTGATTGTGGTGGTAGCAAGTTATTACGGCGTGGATTTAACCGGCATGTTGACCGGGCAACCCGTCAGCGCGCCGTCGTCACAGCAGGCGGCGGTTAACCCGAAAGAGGATGAGGCCGCGCGCTTCTCCAGCGTGATTTTTGCTTCCACGGAAGATACCTGGGGGCAGCTGTTCCAGAAAATGGGGCGTCAGTACCAGCAGCCAAAGCTGGTGCTCTACCGTAATCAGTTCAATACCGGCTGCGGCATGGGCCAGTCAATCATGGGGCCGTTCTACTGCCCGGCAGACAGCAAGGTCTATATCGATCTCTCCTTCTACGATGAGATGAAAAACAAACTCGGCGCGGGTGGCGATTTCGCTCAGGGCTATGTGATTGCCCATGAAGTGGGTCACCACGTGCAAAAACTGCTCGGCACCGAGGCGAAAGTGCGCCAGTTGCAGCAGAACGCCAGTGAGAAAGAGGTCAATGCACTCTCGGTGCGCATGGAGTTGCAGGCCGACTGTTATGCCGGTGTCTGGGGCCACAGCATGCAGCAACAGGGCGTGCTGGAAGAGGGCGATCTCGCAGAGGCGCTGAACGCGGCGCAGGCAATTGGCGATGACCGTTTGCAGCAGCGCAGCCAGGGTCGCGTGATCCCGGACAGCTTTACGCACGGCACTTCGGCGCAGCGCTACAGCTGGTTCAAACGCGGCATGGATAGCGGCGATCCGGCGCAGTGCGACACCTTTAGCGGGCGTCTGTAAGCCCTCACTATGCAATCGCTGGTTACATTGAGCGCGCAGATGGCGCGGGAAGGGATCCGCCGCCTGCTGGTGCTCTCCGGCAGCGCGGCGTGGTGTGCCGATCGGGCAGAAAAACTGCGCGATGCGCTCCCCGGCGACTGGCTGTGGGTGAGCGACGAGCCGCCGCACTGCTCGCCGCGCGCGCTCATCACTTTGCTCGGGCGCGAGTTTAACCATGCGGTGTTTGATGCGCGCGACGGCTTTGATGTCGCCGCTTTTGCCGCCCTCAGCGGCACGCTAAAAGCGGGAAGCTGGCTGCTGCTGCTGGTTCCGCCGCTCGATCGCTGGGCGCAGCAGCCGGACGCTGACAGCCGCCGCTGGAGCGACACCGCCGATCCCATCCCCACGCCGGTTTTTGTTGACCACTTCAGCCGCACCCTTTTTCACGACGGGCAGACGCTGCTCTGGCGTGAAGGGGACGAGCAACCCATTCCTGATTTTCCACCCCGCGCTGGCTGGCATCCCGCCAGCGGTGCGCCGCAGCGCGAGCAGGCGGCGATCCTGGCCGAACTGGCTGAGATGCCGCCTGGCGTGATGGTGGTAACCGCGCCGCGCGGACGCGGTAAGTCCGCGCTCGCCGGAATGCATATCGCAACCTTAACTTCACCCGCTGTAGTGACTGCGCCGACGCGCGCCGCCACCGATGTGCTTGCGCACTACGCGGGCGAAAAGTTTGATTTTATCGCCCCTGATGCACTGGCCGGGCGGATAAAACAGCAGGGAAGCCAGCCCGGCTGGCTGATTGTCGATGAAGCCGCGGCGATCCCTGGCCCGCTGCTGCATACCCTGACCGCCGCCTTTAGCCATGTGCTGTTAACCACCACCGTGCAGGGGTACGAAGGCACCGGACAGGGCTTTTTACTCAAGTTTTGTGCCGGTTTCCCGTACTTGCGCCACCGTGCGTTAACCACGCCTCTGCGCTGGGCAGCGGGTTGCCCCCTTGAGCGCGCGGTGGCCGACCTGCTGCTGCTTGAAGACGATGTTACGACGGATAAACCCACCGGCCCGCTCACGGTGGCGCCGCTGCCCGCCAGCGCCTGGCAGCGCGATCCTGCACAGCCTGCGGCACTTTATCGCCTGCTGGCGAGCGCCCACTATCGCACCTCGCCGCTCGATCTGCGGCGCATGATGGATGCGCCAGGCCAGCACTTCTGGCTGGCGAAAAAAGCGCAGAATATCGTCGGCGCGCTCTGGCTGGTGGAGGAGGGCGGTTTATCGCCTGAATTAAGCCAGGCGATATGGGCCGGTTTTCGCCGCCCGCGCGGCAACCTGGTGGCGCAATCACTCGCTGCGCACGGCGGCAGCCCGCTGGCCGCGACGCTGTGCGGGCGGCGCATCAGCCGCATTGCCGTGCATCCTCACTGCCAGCGGGAAGGCATTGGTCGCGCGCTGGTGGCGCAGGCGCGTGACAGCAACTGCGACTATCTGTCGGTCAGCTTTGGCTTTACCCAGGCGTTGTGGCACTTCTGGCAGCGCTGCGGCTTTATGCTGGTGCGCCTTGGCAGCCAGCGAGAGGCGAGCAGCGGCTGCTTTACCGCCATGGCGCTGTTGCCGTTAAGCGAGGCCGGGCAGGCGCTGGCGGAGCATGAGCAGCAGCGTCTGGCGCGCGATCTCCCGTGGCTTTCTCACTGGCAGGGGGAAAAGTTAGACCTGCCACCGGCCCTGGGGTCTACCCTTAATGATGAGGACTGGCTGGAGCTGGCCGGGTTTGCTTTTGCCCATCGCCCGCTCTCGGCCGCCACTGGCGCACTTTCACGCCTGCTTGCCGCAAGCGGTTTACCGCTCCCGGCGCTGCGTGGCCAGCTTGTCCACTCTGAGCGCGAGGCGCAGCTCTGCGCGCGTTTAGGCTTACCGGGGCGCAAAGCGCTACTGGCGCAGCAGCGCACCGAAGCCGGTCTGGCGCTACGGGCAAGTGATGAAGTGCGTACAGACACCCTGAAAAAGCAGGTGCAGGCCAGACAGTTTTTTTAACGATCTCCATCAGTTAAATGGCATTGTCACTCTTTTCGTCCGGCGTAGACTGCACCTGACACGTTAAGGAGATCCTGATGAAAGATGCCCATTTTGTTGTGCAACGCCCGACAAGCCCTGCTAAGCAACTGCTGTTGCTGTTCCACGGCGTCGGCGATAACCCGGTTTCAATGGGCGAGATTGGCCGCTGGTTTGCGCCAGCCTTTCCCGACGCGCTGATTGTCAGCATTGGCGGCGTTGAAGCGAGCGGTGCTGCTCCCGGTCGCCAGTGGTTCTCCGTCGGCAATATCAGTGAAGAGAACCGCCAGCAGCGCGTCGATGCGGTGATGCCGCAGTTTATTGAGGTGGTCCGCTACTGGCAGCAGCAGAGCGGTATCAGCCCGCTTGCCACGGCGCTGATTGGCTTTTCGCAGGGGGCGATTATGGCGCTGGAGGGGATCAAAGCGCAGCCGGATCTCGCCTCGCGCGTCATTGCCTTTAACGGTCGTTACGCCAGCCTGCCGCAACGGGTTGCCACCACCAATACCATTCACCTGATCCACGGCGGCGACGATCCGGTGATCGATCTGGCCTGGGCGGTGAAAGCGGAAGAGGCGGTTGCGGCGTTAGGCGGCGATATCACGCTCGATATCGTTGAGGATTTGGGGCACGCGATTGACGATCGCAGCATGGCGCTGGCGCTGCATCATTTGCAGTACACCGTGCCGAAGCACTACTTTGATGAGGCGTTAAGCGGCGGCAAGCCGAACGATGATGACATCATTGAGCTGCTATAAAAGATTCACCCCCAAACGGGGGTGAAAGGTTACTTCTTCGGCTGGTCCTTATTCGGCCAGTCATCCTCGTCATCCCACTTATCGTTGAAATCACGATGCGGCGGCAGATCCGGCTTGTTGGCGAGAAACTTTTTATGATCGACGCGGCTAAGATCTTTGATCACGTTGATCAACACGCCGACTAAAAAAACCAGCACCAGAATCCACCAATATTTTGACAGCCAATCCATGCGAACCTCCAGCCCGTCAGGCGATGAGTTGTTCCATAATGCGCTGGTACATCCGCGCCAGCAGTTGCAGGTCTGCGGCGTTTACGCATTCGTTAATTTTGTGAATCGTTGCGTTCACCGGCCCAAGCTCGACAACCTGTGCGCCCATCCGCGCGATAAAACGGCCATCGGAAGTGCCGCCGGTGGTCAGCAACTGCGGTTTAATCTCATTATAGTGCTCAATGGCGTTAACCACCGCATCCACCAGCTTGCCGCGTCCGGTAAGGAACGGCTGGCCTGAAACCCACCACTCCACGGAGTATCGCAGCTGATGCTTCTCAAGCAACGCCTGCACTTTCGCTTTGATCATCTCGTCCGTCAGTTCGGTACTGAAACGGAAGTTGAACTGCACAAACAGCTCGCCGGGAATGACGTTATTGCTGCCGGTGCCGGCCTGAACGTTGGCGATCTGCATACTGGTCGGCGGGAAGTAGTCATTGCCGCGATCCCACTCAATGCCCACCAGCTCGGTTAACATCGGTACCGCGCGGTGAACCGGGTTATCCGCCAGATGCGGATAAGCCACGTGTCCCTGCACGCCGTGAATTGTCAGGTTACAGGTCATGGAGCCGCGACGGCCATTTTTCACCACGTCGCCCACCACTTCGGTGCTCGACGGTTCGCCTACCAGGCAGTAATCGAGACGTTCGTTGCGCGCCATCAGCGCTTCAACCACTTTCACCGTGCCGTTGGTGGCGCTGGCCTCTTCATCAGAGGTAATAAGAAAGGCGAGGCGGCCTCTGTGCTGCGGGTGCTGCGCCACGAAACGCTCGGCGGCAACCACCATCGCCGCCAGCGAGCCTTTCATATCCGCCGCACCGCGACCAAACAGCAGGCCGTCGCGAATGGTGGGTTCGAAAGGTGGGTTGATCCAGCGATCGACATCGCCCGCTGGAACAACGTCCGTATGACCGGCAAACGCCAGCGTCTCTCCCTGGCCGCGCCATGCCCAGAAGTTCTGCGTGTCGCCAAAATCCATCGGCTCAACGGTGAAACCGATAGCGCGCAGGCGTTCAATCATCAGCGCCTGGCATCCCGCATCATCGGGGCTCAGAGAAGGGCGACGAATAAGCTGCTGCGTCAGCTCAATAACCGGGCATGACATAAACTACACCTCGTGAATAAACTTCCCATAACTGGATTCATTGAAACCCAGCAGCATAGGCTTACCGGGCGCGCAGAGCAATGGGCGTTTGATAATTGCTGGCATTTCAACCATTAAGGCAATCGCCGTTTCAGCGTCAACGACTGCCGCGCGCTGCGCTTCATCCAGCTTGCGCCAGGTGGTTCCGCGCGTATTCAGCAGCGCTTCCCAGCCAAGCTCAGCCACAGCAGGACGCAGCAGGTCTGCATCAATCCCGTCGACGCGGTAATCATGAAAGCGGTACTCCACCTGCTCAGCCTCCAGCCAGCGGCGGGCTTTCTTGATGGTGTCGCAATTTTTGATGCCGTACATGGTGATCATGTTGAATCCTTTTGTCTCTTTTTTGCCTTATTCGAACAGAAAATTAGAATAACGGAATCTAATTCGAATATCATTCGCGTGGTAATAATAATTCACTTAACGGTGAGTTGAGTAATTTTAGTTAATTAACTTTTGAACGGCGCTAGTTCATCGCCTAATAACAAAACTAAAGATTTATCTGACAATGTGATCGCCATTTCATTTAGCCCTCAAGTTTTTGGAAAATATTGCCGTTAATCACAGTATGAGGCCGCAGAGCGGCGCATAGTAAGCCCAAGCCAAAGAGAAATGCCCGGTAAAGAGCGATTGATTCGATTGGTTTAAATAGCTTCACAGCGCATCCGGGCATTGAGTAGAATGGCCGTAATAATAAGAGAGGTAGTTATGATTGAACACGAAATGGGGAACTGGAAAGATTTTATCGAAGGCATGCTTCGTAAATAATTTTCAGACGAATGATTGAGCAGTGACGGCTTAATAATAATATCCACGTAAAAAAGGCGACCTGAATCCAGTCGCCTTTTTTGTTGCCCGCGATTAGCGCGGTTTCGCCTTCAGCGGGAAGCGGCGGCGCACCAGCACAAAGAAGAGCGGGACAAAGAAGATCGCCAGCACCGTGGCGGAAATCATCCCGCCCATCACCCCGGTGCCGACCGCGTGCTGGCTGCTTGAGCCTGCACCGGTGCTAGTCACCATCGGCAGCACGCCAAAAACAAACGCCAGCGAGGTCATCAATATTGGCCGCAGACGCTGGCGGCAGGCGTGCAGCGTTGAGGCGAGCAGATCTTCGCCGCGGGCATTCATCTCGTTGGCGAACTCAACGATCAGAATCGCGTTCTTCGCCGAGAGGCCAATCACCGTCAGCAGACCCACCTGGAAGTAGACGTCGTTCTCCAGCCCGCGCATCCAGGTCGCTACCAGCGCGCCAATCACGCCCAGCGGCACCACCAGCATCACCGAGAAGGGCACCGACCAGCTCTCATACAGCGCGGCCAGACAGAGGAAGACCACCAGCAGTGAGACGGCGTAGAGCGCAGGCGCCTGCGCGCCGGAGAGCCGCTCCTGATAGGACATCGCCGTCCACTCAAGGCCAAAGCCGGTCGGCAGCTGGCGTACTAATTTCTCCATCACATCCATCGCCGTACCGGTACTGACGCCCGGCGCAGCTTCGCCGACTATCTCTACCGCCGCATAACCGTTGTAACGCTCGAGACGCGGCGATCCGGTTTGCCAGTGCGAGGTGGCAAAGGCGGAGAAGGGCACCATTCCGCCGCTGCTGTTGCGGACATACCAGAGATTAATGTCATCCGGCAGCATGCGGAATTTCGCCGCCGACTGCACATAGACCTTCTTCACGCGGCCGCGATCCATAAAGTCGTTAACGTAGCTGGAGCCCCAGGCGGTCTTCAGCGTGTCGTTAATATCATCAATCGAGACGCCCAGCGCCTGCGCTTTGCGCTGGTCGATATCAATCTGCAACTGCGCGCTGTCATCGAGGCCGTTGTGGCGCACGCGGGTCAGAGCCGGATCCTGTGAGGCGAGCTGAATCAGCTGGTCGCGCGCTGCCATCAGTGCATCGTGACCGGCACCGGCGTGATCCTGCAACTCCATATCAAACCCGGCAGAGCTGCCCATACCGCTGATCGCCGGCGGGCTACCGGCAAAGACACGCGCCTCTTTAATGCGGCTAAAGGCTTTGGTGGCGCGCTCGATAATGGCAAAAGCGCTGCCGTCCGTGGTATCACGCGACTCCCAGTCCTTCAGGCGAATGAAGAGGCGGGCAACGTTTTGCCCGTTGCCGCCGGGGCCGGAACCGACGGTGGCGAACACCGACTGCACATTCTCTTTTTCATGAGTGAAGAAGTAGTGCTCGACCTTCTGCACCACCTTCAGCGTCTGCTGCTGCGTTGAACCGCTCGGCAACTGAATGGAGGTGGTAAACATGCCGCGATCCTCCAGCGGCAGAAACGAGGTGGGCAGGCGCATAAACAGCAGCACCATCACGCCAATCAGCAGTAGATAGAGCAGGATCCAGCGCAGAGCGTGGTGCAGGATTTTACCCACCGCATTTTGATAGCGGTCGGCATTATGGTTGAAGACGCGGTTAAAGGCACCGAAGAAGCCCTTCTGCCCGTGCTGCTCGCCTTTGTGCAGCGGCTTAAGCAGCGTGGCGCAGAGGGCAGGTGTCAGGATCATCGCCACCAGTACCGAGAGCACCATCGCTGAAACAATGGTAATTGAGAACTGGCGATAGATAGCTCCGGTGGTGCCGCCGAAGAAGGCCATCGGCACAAACACGGCGGAGAGCACCATCGCAATGCCCACCAGCGCGCCCTGAATCTGCCCCATCGACTTGCGCGTCGCCTCGCGCGGCGAAAGACCCTCTTCGCTCATAATGCGCTCGACGTTCTCCACCACCACAATCGCATCATCCACCAGCAGGCCGATGGCGAGCACCATCGCAAACATCGTCAGGGTGTTGATGCTGTAGCCAAAGGAGTAGAGCACGCCAAAGGTGCCCAGCAGCACCACCGGCACGGCGATAGTCGGGATGAGCGTCGCGCGGAAATTCTGCAAAAAGAGGTACATCACCACAAACACCAGCACAATCGCTTCGAGCAGCGTCTTCACCACATCGATGATTGAGGCTTTAACAAACGAGGCGGTTTCATAGGCCACTTTGTACTCAAGGCCGTGAGGGAAGTAGTGCGACAGCTCATCGAGCCGCTGGAGTGCCAGCTCTGCCGTCTCCATCTCATTCGCCCCGGAGGCCAGCTTCACCCCAAGCCCGGAGGCGGCTTTGCCGTTATAACGGCTGAGATAGTCATACTTCTCCGCACCCAGTTCAACGGTTGCCACATCGCCAAGACGCACTTCCGACCCGTCAGGATTGACGCGCAAGGTGATAGCGCGAAACTGCTCCGGCGTCTGTAACAGCGACTGCGCATTGATGGTGGCATTCAGCGCCTGGCGGTCAACGGAGGGCGTACCACCCAGTTGACCAACGGCAATCTGCGCATTCTGTGAGGTAATCGCACGGGTCACATCGCCGGTAGTGAGTTGATAACTGGTGAGCTTCGACGGGTCGAGCCAGATGCGCATGGCGTACTGCGAGCCGTAGGCGTCGATATCGCCGACGCCGTTGACGCGGCTTAACGGGTCCTGAATGTTACTCGCCACATAGTCGGCAATATCCTGCTTATCCATCGACCCGTCGGTGGAGACAAACGCGATGGTGAGGATGTTGGTATCGCCGGTTTTGCGCACCGTCACCCCCTGGTTCTGCACGGTCTGCGGCAGCTTGCGCATCGCGGACTGCAACTGGTTTTGCACCTGCTGCACCGCTTCATCGGGGTCGGTACCGGCACGGAAGTTCAGGGTGATCGACGCCTGGCCCGTGGCACTGCTTTGCGAGGACATATACATCAGGTTATCGAGCCCGGTCATATTCTGCTCAATCACCTGCGTGACGGTGTTTTCCAGCGTCTGCGCCGACGCACCGGGGTAGTTGGCGGTGATGCGCACATTTGGCGGCGCTAAATCGGGGTATTGCTCAACGGGCAGTGAGCTAATGGCGAGCGCCCCGGTCAGACAGATCAGGATCGCCAGCACCCACGCGAAAATGGGGCGATCGATAAAAAAGTTCGCCATCAGAAACAGGACCTCATATTGCTGCGCATGATTAGGGGGAGAATAACCGCCTCAATGTAGCGGTAATAGCGACACCAATCGTGGAGAAATAAAGGAGAAAGTGTAAATTATCATGCCCGATTGAGGCATCACGAGGCAGAACGCAATTTAAGCCAAATTTTCTCCTGCGCGAACCCACTCTCAACGTCGATTCTTTACCTTTACTTAGCTTCCGTCCAGCGGAGAGACGGTTACAGGGACTGTAGACCATCCGGCGCAATTGCGCAGGTCTGCTATTTTTCTGAAAAGCAGAGATAAATTGATCTGCTACATGTTCGTGACAAATAGATAACCTTTCTGTGCAAATGGACATTGCCTGCCCGCAGGCACCCCGGTAAATAGAGTAGTCATATAAAAGATAAGGTTTATCCAGCCAATCAAGAAGGGTGCCATGAACCGTTTTATTATGGCGAATAGCCAACACTGTATTGGATGTCATGCCTGCGAAGTGGCCTGCGTAATGGCGCACAACGACGAGCAGCATCCCCTTACCCCTGATGCGTTCTACCCACGTATTACCGTCGTCAAACATCCCCAACACAACAGCGCGGTGACCTGCCATCACTGCGAGGCCGCCCCCTGCGCGCGCAGCTGCCCGAACGGTGCCATCACCCGCGTCGATGACACAGTGCAGGTGAATCAGCAGAGATGCATCGGCTGCAAATCCTGCGTTGTAGCCTGCCCGTTCGGCACGATGCAGGTGCTGGTCACCTCGGTAAAAGGGCAGGTAAAAGCCACCGCCCACAAATGCGATCTCTGCGCGCAGCGCGCAGCAGGCCCGGCCTGCGTGGAGAACTGCCCGGCGGATGCGCTCACCGTAGTTAACGCTGAAGCACTGGCAAATATGGCGAAAGCGCGGCGATTGCGCACCGCCAGCCAGCAGGCGCTGCCGTGGCACGATGTTCCGGCGCAGAACGACAGTAAAATGCGCCAGCTGCGTAATAGTGCCGCGCGTGGCGAGCCGGATAAGCTGGCGATCGCGGCGCGGAAAACGGGCTTTGATGAGATCTACCTGCCGTTTCGACCCGCGCAGGCGCAGCAGGAGGCGCAGCGCTGTTTAACCTGCGGCGAGCACAGTATCTGCGAATGGCGCTGCCCGCTGCATAACCATATTCCCCAGTGGATTGATCGCGTAAAAGCGGGCGATATCGCCGCCGCGGTGGCGCTGTCGCACCAGACCAACTGCCTGCCGGAGATCACCGGCCGCGTCTGCCCGCAGGATCGTCTCTGCGAAGGGTCATGTACCCTGCGCGATGCCTCCGGCGCGGTCACCATCGGCAATATTGAGCGCTACATCTCCGATCAGGCGCTGGCGCAGGGCTGGCGGCCCGACCTGCGGCAGGTGAAGCCCGTCGATAAGCGCGTGGCGATTATTGGCGCAGGGCCTGCGGGGCTGGCGTGCGCCGACGTGCTGGCCCGCCACGGCGTCAGTGCCACCGTCTTCGATCGCCACCCGGAAATCGGCGGCCTGCTCACCTTCGGTATTCCGGCCTTCAAACTCGACAAATCCCTGCTGGTGCGGCGGCGCGAAATCTTCAGCGCGATGGGCATCCGTTTTGAGCTTAATTGTGAAATCGGCAAAGATCGCCCCATGGAGCAATTGCTTGAGGAGTTTGACGCGGTGTTCGTCGGCGTCGGCACTTACCGCTCGATGAAAGCCAACCTGCCCAATGAAGAGGCGCCAGGCGTCTACGATGCGTTACCGTTCCTGATTGCCAACACCAAACAGCTGATGGGGCTTAAGACCACGGCGGATGAGCCGTTTGTCGACACCGCCGGGCTTAACGTGGTAGTGCTGGGCGGCGGCGATACGGCGATGGACTGCGTGCGCACCGCGCTGCGTCACGGCGCGGCACAGGTCACCTGCGCCTATCGCCGGGATGAAGCCAATATGCCCGGCTCGAAAAAAGAGGTAAAAAATGCCCGCGATGAGGGGGCGAATTTTGAGTTCAATGTCCAGCCGCTCAACATTGAAGTGGATGATGCGGGCAAAGTAAGCGGCATACGCTTGCAGCGCACGCAGCTCGGCGAGCCGGACGCGAAAGGCCGCCGTCGCCCGGTGGCGATCGCGGGCAGTGAGTTTATTATGCCCGCCGATGCGGTAATTATGGCCTTTGGCTTCAACCCCCATTCGATGCCGTGGTTATCGCGCCTTGGGGTGCAGGTGGATGAGTGGGGGCGCATTGCGGCAAGCGTCAACACCCCATACCGTTATCAGACCACTCACCCGCAGATTTTTGCCGGCGGTGATGCGGTGCGCGGTGCCGATCTGGTGGTTACGGCAATGGCGGAAGGGCGTCATGCGGCGCAGGGAATGATGGCGTGGCTCGGGATTAACCCGCCGGAGAAACAGTAACCCACGGCGACAAAGCAGGCCCGGACGCGTACTATAACGCCATTCTGTTACTCTTCTGGAGCCTGCTATGTCGCTAAAAATCAATGTGATTAAAGATAAAATCCTCTCCGAAAACTACTTTGTCCTGCGCAATATCACCTACGATTTGACGCGTCAGAACGGTGAGGTCATTCGCCATAAACGCGAAGTGTATGACCGCGGCAACGGCGCGACCATTCTGCTCTATAACCGCGAAAAACAGAGCGTGGTGCTTATTCGCCAGTTCCGCATCGCCAGTTGGGTGAATGGCAACGAGAGCGGCATGCTGATTGAAGCCTGCGCCGGTCTGCTGGACGATGACGAGCCGGAAGTGTGCATTCGCAAAGAGGCGGTTGAAGAGACCGGCTATCAGGTGGGTGAGGTGCGCAAAGTGTTCGAACTCTATATGTCGCCAGGCGGCGTAACCGAAATCGTGCACTTCTTTGTCGCCGAATATAGCGATGCCCAGCGCGCCAACAACGGCGGCGGCGTGGAAGATGAAGATATCGAAGTGCTGGAGCTGCCGTTTGAACAGGCGTTGGCAATGGTAGCAAGCGGTGAGATCCGCGACGGCAAAGCGGTCATTTTACTGCAATATCTGCAAACTTCCGGTCTGATGGCGTGACGCACTTTTGCTACCCCCTACCAACTTTCGCATGAAGCTATCCGATAAATCCGATTGAGCCGGTCAACCGCGGGAGTAAAGATACGCCAGTTTTGCGTCTTTTCTTCCGGGGTTGCACCATTCATGCGTTATCGCAGCGTTCTCACTCTCCTTTTCGGTCTCTGCACCGCACCCGCGCTGTGGGCTGCGCCCGCACAGAAAACCTTCTCCGACTGGCAAGTAACCTGTAATAACCAGAATTTTTGCGTGGCGCGTAATATCGGCGAACACGCCGGGCTGGTGATGAGCCTTGAGCGCAGCGCCGGGTCGCGTGCCGATGCTGCGCTGCGCATCGATCTCGGCGGTATCGGTGTTCCGGCGGGCAAAGCGCCGCCGATTGCCGGGCGGCTACTGCTTGATGGGCAACCGCTGAAGATGGCCAATACGGAGTGGAAGATCGCGCCGTGGCATCTGATGACCAGCAACCCGCAAACCGTTGCCGCACTGCTGGAGACCATCCAGGAGGGGCAGACCATCACTTTGCAGAGCGGGCAGGGGCGTATTTCACTCGCCGGGCTGAAAGCCGCGCTGCTGTTTATTGACGCGCAGCAAAAGCGCGTCGGCAGTAAAACAGCGTGGATCAAAAAAGGGGGCAGCCCGCCGCTGAGCGTGCCGCCGGCGCCCGCCTTAAAAGAGGTCGTCCATCCCACTGCAGCACCCGCGCCGTTAACCCACCAGCAACTCAACGATCTGCTTGATTACGGCAACTGGCGAATGAGCAACACCCAGTGCTCCCTCGATCCGGCGCGCCGCCAGGTGCGGGTCTACGCCCTGACCAATGACAAAGCGCTGCTGATGATTGATTGCGAAGCGGGCGCTTACAACGTGGTCGATCTCGCCTGGCTTGTCTCGCGACAGAAACCCTTTATCTCCCGCCTGGTGCGCCTGCGCCTGCCGTTCTCCCCCGATAACGGCAACAGCGAGATGGAGCTGATGAATGCCTCGTTTGATGAGAAGAGCCGCGAGCTGACAACGCTGGCAAAAGGGCGAGGCCTCGCAGACTGCGGCGTTGCCAGCCGCTGGCGTTTCGACGGGCAGAATTTCCGCCTCGTGCGTTACGCCCAGGAGCCAACCTGCGACAGCTGGCACGGCCCAGATTCATGGCCAACTTTGTGGGTCACGCGATAAGCGAGTGACGAAACCGCCCTGCGCTCATTATAATCCGCCCGCACACTGCAACCGGGAAGGGAATAATGAAACCTCTGTTTATGCCATGGCTTGCCTTAAGCCTGGCTCTTATCGCCGCTCTGCCCGCCAGAGCTGAACTCACCGCCGCCGACAATAAGGCCATCGCCGCGCAGGTTGAGCGCTGGAACAACCACCTTAACGGCAAGGCCGACGCGGGCGATCTCTATGCCGACCAGGTGCGCTGGTTTGGCGAAAACCTCTCCCGCGACGCGGTGCTGCACAAACAGCAGGCGTTTGCTGACCGCGCGCCGCACTTCAGCCAGAGCATTATCTCCACGCTTGATATCAACGAAAACAGCGCGGGCGATGTCGAGGTCGACTTTGTCAAACAGGCCGGGCTGGAAGCGGACAAGCGTAAAAATTACCCCGCGCAGTTAACCTTCCTCCATCAGCCAGCGGGCTGGCGCATCAGCGCAGAGACGGATCTGCTCACGCGGCTGAATCAGAAAGAGTCGGCGGTGCAGGGCGCGCTGACCAGGGGCAAATTTGACGGTATCAACAAAGAGACGGTGTGGGTCAGTGCCCGCGATCCGCACTCCGGCGGAAGCTGTACAGAAGAGGGCGACTGCGACTGCTCGCTGTGGAGCAGCAACCCGGCTATAAAACCTGCCACGCTGCCGCAGTGTATTGGTGCCACCGTGGAGACACTCTCCGGCCTTGACGACAGCGGTCGCGATCGGGTGGTGATCTTCCCGCAGTGGTGGACCAGTGCGTGGAGCGTGGTCTACGTCTACGATATCCAGCAGGGAGAGTGGGTGAAATCTGTGCCCTCCTTCCCCTATAACAGCAATGTGCAGGAAGATGACGACGCTGCCGCGCTGGTGAAGCGCGATCCGCAGCATCCGGGCTTTGTGCTGGTGAAAAAAGCGCTGTGGGATGAGAAGCAGGAAGAGATTGTCACGCCGCAAGAGAGCGAAGCGTTGCAGGTAGTGAAATAAGAGAAAGCGCGCCTGCCGAAGCGGGCGCGCCTGAAGATTACTTCTTAAGAACCGCTTTGGCTTTCGCCACGATGTTCTCAACGGTAAAGCCGAAGTAAGGGAAGAGTTTCTCCGCCGGAGCGGACTCGCCATAGCCGGTCATGCCGACAATCGCGCCCTTCAGGCCAACATACTTGTACCAGTAATCAGCAATCCCGGCTTCCACCGCCACGCGCGCGCTGACATCCGATGGCAGCACCGATTCGCGCCACGCTTCATCCTGGGCATCAAAGATATCCGTGGAAGGCAGCGAAACTACCCGCACCTTCACGCCTTCGCTGCTCAGTTGCTCAGCGGCCTTCATGGTGATCTCCATTTCAGAGCCGGTAGCAATCAGGATCAGATCCGGCTTGCCGTCGCTATCTTTCAGGATATAACCGCCTTTGCTGATCGCCTTGACCTGCTCCGGGGTTCGCTCCATCTGTGCCAGGTTCTGACGTGAGAGGATCAGCGCTGTCGGGCCGTTATGGCGCTCAATCGCCAGTTTCCAGCCAACTGCCGCTTCCACCTGGTCACAGGGGCGCCAGGTGCTGAAGTTTGGCGTCAGACGCAGGCTGGCAATCTGCTCAACCGCCTGGTGCGTCGGGCCATCTTCGCCAAGACCGATAGAGTCATGGGTATAGACCATGATCTGCCGCGCTTTCATTAGCGCTGCCATACGCGCCGCATTACGGGCGTACTCAACAAACATCAGGAAGGTGGCGGTGTAGGGCACGAAACCGCCGTGGTGAGCGATACCGTTAGCAATTGCCGTCATGCCGAACTCACGCACACCGTAGTGAATGTAGTTCCCGGCCGCGTCCTCTTTAATCGAGGTGGAGCCTGACCAGATGGTGAGGTTACTTGGCGCCAGATCCGCCGAGCCGCCAAGCAGTTCCGGCAGCACCGGGCCATAGCTGTTCAGGGTGTTTTGCGACGCCTTACGGCTGGCGATTTTCGCCGGGTTGGCCTGCAGGTTGTTGATGTACTCGGCGGTGATCTGCTCCCAGTTCTCCGGCAGTCCACCGCTCATGCGGCGTTTGAACTCGGCCGCCAGATCCGGGTACTCTTTCTCCCACGCTGCCAGTTTCTCATTCCACGACTGCTGGGCTTTCGCACCGCGATCGTGGGCGTCCCACGCCTGATAGATCTCTTGCGGGATCTCGAACGGGCCGTAGTTCCAGCCCAGCTGTTTGCGGGTCAGCGCCACCTCTTCATCGCCGAGCGCCGCACCGTGGGACTCCTCTTTGCCCGCTTTGTTCGGCGAGCCAAAACCAATCACCGTGCGGCAGATAATCAGTGTCGGCTTATCTTTCACCTGCTGCGCTTCTTCAATGGCCTTTTTCACCGCTTCCGCAGAGTGACCATCCACTTCGCTGATTACATGCCAGTTGTAGGCTTCAAAGCGTTTGGCTGTGTCATCGGTAAACCAGCCTTCGGTTTCGCCATCAATGGAGATGCCGTTGTGATCGTAGAAGCCAATCAGTTTGCCTAAGCCCAGCGTGCCTGCCAGCGAGCAGACTTCGTGGGAGATCCCCTCCATCAGACAGCCGTCGCCCATAAAAACATAGGTGTAGTGATCGACAATGTCATGGCCCGGACGGTTAAACTGTGCCGCCAGCGTGCGCTCGGCAATCGCCAGACCGACGGCGTTCGCCAGCCCCTGGCCCAGCGGGCCGGTGGTGGTTTCTACGCCCGGCGTGTAGCCAATTTCCGGGTGGCCCGGCGTTTTGGAGTGCAGCTGACGGAAGTTTTTCAGCTCTTCGATCGGCAGGTCATAGCCGCTGAGGTGCAGCAGGCTGTAGAGCAGCATCGAGGCGTGACCGTTGGAGAGAATAAAGCGGTCGCGGTTGTACCAGGTCGGGTCGGCCGGGTTGTGTTGCAGAAAGTCGTTCCACAGCACTTCCGCGATATCCGCCATTCCCATTGGCGCACCGGGGTGGCCGGAATTGGCTTTTTGCACCGCGTCCATACTCAGGGCGCGAATGGCGTTAGCAAGCTCTTTACGGGACATAGTTCACTCCGTGGCAAAAGGTTAAAGTTTGGCAGCAAGCAGATCTTCGAGTTTGCGCTGGTCGACGGCGAACTGGCGGATGCCGTCAGAGAGTTTCTCAACCGCCATCGGGTCGAGGTTATGTTCCCAGCGGAACTCCGCTTCGGTCATTTTCGCCTGGCGCGAGAAGGTCTGGGACGACGGCACCAGTTTGCGCTCGACGGTGCCTTCATGCTCCTGCAACTCTTGCAGCAGGGCAGGCGAGATGGTGAGACGGTCACAGCCGGCGAGGGCGAGGATCTGCTCAACGCGGCGGAAGCTGGCACCCATCACGATGGTCTCGTAGCGGTGCTGTTTGTAGTAGTCATAGATATTGCGTACCGATTTCACGCCCGGATCTTCATCCACCACGTAGGGATCCATCGGTTTGCGGTCGTTGTACCAGTCATAGATGCGCCCGACGAACGGCGAAATCAGATAGACGCCCGCTTCGGCACAGGCACGCGCCTGCGCAAAGGAGAAGAGCAGCGTCAGGTTACAGTCGATACCCTCTTTTTGCAGCTCTTCCGCCGCACGGATGCCTTCCCAGGTGGAGGCGAGTTTGATCAGAATGCGTGACTTATCGATCCCCTGCTCCTGGTAGAGCTCAACGATACGGCGTGCTTTGGCAATGCTCTTCTCTTTGTCATAGGAGAGACGCGCATCGACTTCGGTGGAGACGCGGCCCGGAATGCTTTTCAGAATTTCCGCACCGATATTGACCGCCAGTTTGTCGCTCGCTTCCGCGACCTGCTGCTCCTGGGTTTTACCGCGCGCTTTGCCATACTCCAGCGCGTCGTCGACCAGATGGGAAAAGTGGCCCAGCCCTGCGGCCTTCAGCAGCAGAGAGGGGTTGGTGGTGGCATCTTCCGGCTGGTAATGGCGAATGGATTCGATGTCGCCGCTGTCCGCCACTACGGTGGTGAACTGTTTCAGGCCGTCTAAATAATTCATGAAGATAACTCCTTAAAAAGCAGTGTGTTATTTACGCGCGTCGCATCGCGCTGTTGTCAGGATGAGAGCTGCATAACAAAAAAGCATAGCAGACGCAGCCCTTTACGGGGTTTTGCAGCAGGTAACAAAGATGGGAGATATACGTAACGGTTTTGTTGATGCGATGGTCAGAGTATGGCGACCTTCAAAGTTTATGCCGCCGACAAAGGCCATACTGGTCGGTGCATTGGAGTGTCATCACGCGTTAACACTCTTGACGCTGAAAGCAACGTGAAAGGAACATCTAATGGACGACCAATTAAAACAGAGTGCCCTCGATTTTCACGAGTTTCCCCGCCCGGGTAAGATTCAGGTTTCCCCTACCAAACCGCTGGCGACGCAGCGCGACCTGGCGCTGGCGTACTCGCCCGGTGTTGCCGCTCCCTGTCTGGAAATTGAGAAAGACCCGCTGGCAGCCTACAAATACACCGCGCGCGGCAATCTGGTGGCGGTTATCTCCAACGGCACCGCCGTGCTCGGCCTTGGCAATATCGGCGCGCTCGCCGGTAAGCCGGTGATGGAGGGCAAAGGCGTTCTGTTTAAGAAATTCGCCGGTATTGATGTTTTCGATATCGAAGTTGACGAGCAGGATCCCGACAAACTGATCGACGTGGTCGCTGCGCTGGAGCCGACCTTCGGCGGCATTAACCTGGAAGATATTAAAGCGCCGGAGTGCTTCTACATTGAGGCGAAACTGCGCGAGCGCATGAACATTCCGGTGTTCCACGACGACCAGCACGGCACGGCGATCATCAGCACTGCCGCTATTCTCAACGGCCTGCGGGTAGTGGAAAAGAACCTCTCTGACGTGCGCATGGTGGTTTCCGGCGCGGGCGCGGCGGCTATCGCCTGTATGAACCTGCTGGTGGCGCTCGGGATGCAGAAACACAACATTGTGGTCTGTGACTCGAAAGGGGTGATCTACAAAGACCGCGAGCCAAACATGGCAGAGACCAAAGCCGCCTATGCGGTGGAGGACAACGGCAAACGCACGCTGGCAGAAGTGGTGGCGGGCGCGGATATCTTCCTCGGCTGCTCGGGGCCAAAAGTGCTGACCCCGGAGATGGTGAAAGAGATGGCGCGCCAGCCGCTGATCCTTGCGCTGGCTAACCCGGAGCCGGAGATCCTGCCGGATCTGGCAAAATCGGTGCGCCCGGATGCGATCATCTGCACCGGCCGCTCGGACTACCCCAACCAGGTTAACAACGTGCTCTGCTTCCCCTTTATTTTCCGTGGCGCGCTGGATGTTGGCGCAACGGCGATCAACGAAGAGATGAAGCTGGCGGCGGTGCATGCCATTGCCGAGCTGGCGCACGCCGAGCAGAGCGAAGTGGTGGCCTCGGCCTATGGCGATCAGGATCTCAGCTTTGGGCCTGATTACCTGATCCCGAAACCTTTCGACCCGCGTTTGATTGTCAAAATCGCGCCAGCGGTGGCAAAAGCGGCGATGGAGTCCGGCGTGGCGACGCGGCCGATTAGCGATTTCGACGCCTATGTCGATAAGCTCGCCGAGTTTGTCTATAAAACGAACCTGTTTATGAAGCCGATCTTCTCCCAGGCCCGCAGCGCGCCGAAACGCGTGGTGCTGACGGAAGGGGAGGAGCCGCGCGTGCTGCATGCCACCCAGGAGCTGGTGACGCTGGGGCTGGCGAAGCCGATCCTGATTGGTCGCCCGAGCGTAATTGAGATGCGTATTCAGAAGCTGGGGCTGCAAATCCGCGCCGGGGCAGATTTCGAGATTGTGAATAACGAGTCCGACCCGCGCTTTAAAGAGTACTGGACCGAGTACTTCAACATTATGAAGCGCCGGGGCGTAACGCAGGAGCAGGCGCAGCGCGCGGTGATTGCTAACACCACGGTGATTGGTGCCATCATGGTGCATCGCGGTGAAGCGGATGCGATGATCTGCGGCACCATTGGTGAATACCATGAGCACTTCAGCGTGGTGCGCGACATCTTTGGTTATCGCGACAGCGTGCATGCCGCAGGCGCGATGAATGCGCTGCTGCTGCCAAGCGGCAACACCTTTATCGCCGACACCTACGTGAATGAAGATCCGAGCGCCGATCAGCTGGCAGAGATCACCCTGCTGGCGGCGGAGACGGTGCGTCGTTTCGGAATTGAACCGCGCGTGGCGCTGCTTTCGCACTCCCAGTACGGTTCATCCAATGCGCCAGCGGCGGTGAAGATGCGTGAGACCTTAGCGCTGGTGCGCGAGCGGGCACCGGAGTTGATGATTGACGGCGAGATGCATGGCGATGCAGCGCTGGATGAGTCGATTCGTCAGGACAGAATGCCCGACAGCCCGCTGAAGGGAACGGCGAATATCCTGATTATGCCGAACGTCGAAGCCGCGCGAATCAGTTACAACCTGCTGCGGGTTTCCAGCGCCGAAGGGGTAACCGTCGGGCCGGTGTTGATGGGAGTGGCGAAGCCGGTGCATGTGTTGACGCCGATCGCCTCCGTGCGGCGGATCGTCAATATGGTGGCGTTAGCGGTGGTCGAGGCGCAGACCGCGCCGTTATAACCTTCAGCAGGATCAGGTTCGTAGGCCGGATAAGCGTTAGCGCCATCCGGCAATGGGGCTTACATGTTGGATGGGTGGAAGGGTTCCGTTCACCATGCGTGCGGCGGGATTTGCTTATCACCGGTGCGGTGAACGGGACAAGGGAAGCGGCCGCGCTCCCCTTGTCAATCCCCGCGGCCCCGCGAGGAAATCGGTGCTGCGCACTGCGCTCACCTCCCGCGTGCCTGACTGCGGCCGGCTCGACTCGACTTGCTCGCCCGTTCCGGGACTCGCTCCCTGTCTCGGTTCGCCTCTGTCCGCCATCCATGGCGTCCAGACCTTGTCATTCACGCTTCGGTTCGCCGATTTCAGCGGGGACACAACCCTTCGCTGTAAGATGGGCGTCAAATGAAAAAATGTTGCTGCTGGAACCGCGTAGGCCGGATAAGCGTTTACGCGCCATCCGGCATTGTATCGCGGCACCGATTGCCGGATGGCGGCTTCGCCTTATCCGGCCTACGGTAACGAAGCCGCTGAAACGATGTAGGCCGGATAAGCGTTTACGCGCCATCCGGCATTGTATCGCGGCATCGATTGCCGGATGGCGGCTGCGCCTTATCCGGCCTACGAGGTTATATCCACTCTTTCACTTTGATGAACTCGCTGAGCGCCGCTTCGGGGCTGCCTTCGGCGGGCTGGTAATTGTATTCCCAGCGCACCAGCGGCGGCATCGACATCAAAATCGACTCGGTGCGCCCGCCGGTTTGCAGGCCGAACAGCGTCCCGCGATCCCACACCAGATTAAACTCCACGTAGCGCCCACGGCGATAGAGCTGAAAATCGCGCTCGCGCTCGCCCCACGGCATGTTTTTACGCCGCTCGACAATCGGCAGATAGGCGTCGGTATACCCTTCGCCCACCGCGCGCATAAAGTCGAAACAGTGGTCAAAATCTGGGGTGTTGAGATCGTCAAAAAAGAGCCCACCGACGCCGCGCTGCTCGTCGCGATGCTTCAGATAGAAGTAATCATCGCACCACTTTTTATAGCGCGGATAGACCTCTTCGCCGAAGGGCTGGCAGAGATCGCGCGCAGTGCGGTGCCAGTGGATGGCATCCTCTTCGAAGCCGTAATAGGGCGTCATATCGAAACCGCCGCCAAACCACCACACCGGATCGGCATCCGGCTTCTGGGCGATAAAAAAGCGTACGTTGGCGTGGCTGGTCGGCACATAGGGGTTGCGCGGGTGCACCACTAATGAGACGCCCATCGCTTCGAAACTGCGACCCGCCAGTTCCGGGCGGTGCGCGGTGGCGGAGGCGGGCATTGCATCGCCGTGAACGTGGGAGAAGTTAACCCCCGCCTGTTCAAACACGCTGCCGTCGCGCAGCACGCGGCTGCGTCCGCCGCCGCCGGCGTCACGCTGCCAGGCATCTTCAATAAAACTGCCGCCGTCGATTGCCGCCAGCTTCGCGCAGATAGAGTCCTGCAGGGCGAGCAGGGCGTTTTTTACCGGGTCTACATCAGGAGTGCTCATCAGCGCCTCTTCGTGTGGGCTTTGTGATTATCGAACCAGCTAAAGTAGCTCATGACACCATCGGTGATGGCGGTGGCGATCTTCTGGCGAAACGCAGCGGTGCCGAGCAGTTTCTCCTCCGCCGGGTTGGTAATAAACGAGGTCTCTACCAGCACCGACGGAATGGAAGGAGATTTTAGCACCACAAACGCCGCCTGCTCGGTATTGCGGCTGTGCAGCCGGTGCACCGGCTTAATCTGTTTGATGATATGTGAGCCGAGCGTCAGGCTGTTTTTGATGGTATCCGTCTGCACCAAATCAAACAGCACCTGCTGGAGCAGATGATCTTTATCACGCGCTTTTTTGCCCGCCAGTTCATCCACGGCGTTCTCTTTATCGGAGAGGTATTTCGCCATCGCGCTACTCGCCCCGCGATTGGAGAGGGCAAACACCGACGCGCCCGCGGCGTTCGGGTTGGTAAAGCCGTCGGCGTGAATCGACATAAAGAGATCCGCGCCGTGCTGATGGGCAATCTCGACGCGGTCATAAAGGGGGATAAATTTATCGCTGGTGCGCGTCAGGCGCGCATCAATGCCGCGAGCGCGCAGCTGGGCGCGGACGTTTTTGGCAATCGCCAGCACCACATGCTTCTCTTTCGAGCCGTTGTGGCCAATCGCGCCGGTATCAATCCCGCCGTGCCCGGGATCAAGCATCACGATGCGCTTTGCGCCCGCTTTTTTCGCTTTCGGTTTGCTGTGGCTGTTGCTGGTTTTAAGCGGTGTCTCATCCTTAGCGATAGCACGAGACATACCTGACAAGGTTAATGCGGCCAGGCCTGCTTTCAGGATCTGGCGACGCGAGGTGAGTGTTTTTAATGGTTTAAAGGTGCTCATAGCCTGAAATGGGTTATCCGTGGTGGCAGGTGTTATAGCGTATCGTGTTTGCTGTGACGACAGTCCGTAAGAACTATTGTTTTACTTTTCATTTCAATACGTGACAGAGTGACATTATGCCATTTTTCAGCGGCGATGATGCTGGATATTGGCTAACCGCGCGCCACAGGCCATAATCACCGTTTACACAGCTGAAAAATATGGGGGACATCATGGAGATACGTGTTTTCCGGCAGGAAGATTTTGAAGAAGTGATCACGCTTTGGGAGCGCTGTGAACTGCTGCGCCCGTGGAACGATCCGGAGATGGACATTGAGCGTAAGGTCAATCATGACGTAAGCCTTTTCCTGGTGGCAGAGGTGGGTGGCGAAGTAGTGGGAACGGTAATGGGCGGTTATGACGGCCATCGCGGTTCGGCCTATTACCTGGGCGTCCACCCGGAGTTTCGCGGTCGCGGCATCGCCAATGCGCTGTTAAGCCGGCTGGAGAAGAAGTTGATTGCCCGCGGCTGCCCGAAGATCAACCTGATGGTGCGCGACGATAATGAGATGGTGATCGGCATGTATGAGCGCCTGGGGTATGAACACACCGACAGCGTTAACCTTGGCAAGCGCCTGATTGAAGATGAAGAGTACTGAAACTGGCCTTTCGCTGTGACGAGGGCACTTTTTTCACTTTCGGCACTCCAACAGGCGTTTGGTCAATATAAGGAATTGTGCATGAAACCCCTGCGTATGTTTTTTATCGCGCTGCCGCTGGCGTTAACCGGCTGCTCGACGTTCGCCTCCGTCAACTGGTCTGCCGCGTATCCCTGGAACTGGTTTGGTTCCTCCCTCGAAGTCAACGAGCAGGGCGTTGGCGGCCTGACAGCCAGCACGCCGCTCAATGAACAGGCGATTGGCGACGCGTTAGGCGGCGATTACCACCTGCGCAGCGGCATGAAAACCGATAAAGGCACCATTGTTCGCTATTTCGAAGCGCTGAAAGAGAAGCAGCTGGCGCTGGTGGTCAATGGTGAAAACGGTGCCGTCAGCCGGATTGATGTTACCGATCCCGATATTGCCACCGCGAAAGGGGTAAAAATCGGCGCGCCGTTCAACACCCGCTATGACAAAGCATTCGGCAACTGCGTGAAAGCCTCTGACGCCGATATCTCCGGCATTGAGTGTAAAGCGCCCGACAGCCAGCATATCAGCTATCTCTTCAGCGGCAGCTGGAGCGGCCCGGATGGCTTAATGCCATCGGATGACACCCTGAAAAGCTGGAAAGTGAGCAAGATCATCTGGCGTCGCTAATCGCATCAGAATAGTCTGATACTGACCCAAAAACAGGTACAATGCCGCATCGTTTTTGTGGTCAGTTTTCAGGAGATGTGATGTCCCAGGTTCAGAGCGGCATTTTGCCGGAACATTGCCGCGCGGCAATTTGGATTGAGGCCAGCGTAAAAGGGGAGGCCGATGCCCTGCGCGCCGGCAGCCGTGCGTTTGCCGATAAGCTCGCAAACTTCCAGTTGCAGTTCCCCGACGCGGCGCTCGGCGCGGTGGTTGCGTTTGGTTCCCGCGTCTGGCGTGAATTAAGCAACGGGCAGGGCGCTGAAGAGCTGAAAGATTTCCCCGCCTATGGCAAAGGCCTTGCGCCCGCCACTCAGCACGATGTGCTGATCCACATTCTCTCCCTGCGTCACGATGTGAACTTCTCTGTTGCCCAGGCGGCGCTGGCTGCCTTTGGCGATGCGCTGGAGGTTAAAGAGGAGACGCACGGTTTTCGCTGGGTGGAAGATCGCGATCTCAGCGGTTTTGTCGACGGCACCGAGAATCCGGCTGGCGAAGAGAAACGCCGCGAAGTGGCGATTATCCAGGACGGCATCGACGCGGGCGGCAGCTACGTGATGGTGCAGCGCTGGGAGCACAACCTGAAGCAGCTTAACCGCATGAGCGTCAGCGATCAGGAGATGATGATTGGGCGCACCAAAGCGGATAACGAAGAGATCGACGCCGATGTGCGCCCGGTAACGTCCCATCTTTCGCGTGTCGATCTGAAAGAGGCGGGCAAGGGGCTGAAGATTGTGCGCCAGAGCCTGCCCTATGGCACCGCCAGCGGCACCCACGGCCTCTATTTCTGCACCTACAGCGCGCGGCTCTATAACATTGAGCAGCAGCTGCTGAGCATGTTCGGCGACAGTGACGGCAAGCGCGACGCAATGCTGCGTTTTACCCGCCCGGTTACCGGTGGTTACTACTTCGCACCCGCACTCGACAGGCTCTTTGCCCTGTAACAAACCCACGTCAAATCAGGCCGGGGCAACCCGGCTTATACCCCTTTCTGCTTATACTCTTTTCTGATTCCAAATCACCAATTGGTATATAAAACCGTTACTGCTTTCACTCCCGTTATAAATAAACTGAACATCGTCGAGTGATCAGCTTATAAGGGTGCGCAATGGCCGTTAACATACTGAAAAAAGGATATCTGACGCTGACAGCGCTGACGCTGTTGAGCGCGCAGGCACAGGCAACGGAACTGCTCAACAGCTCGTATGATGTCTCGCGCGAGCTGTTTGCGGCGCTGAACCCGCCTTTTGAGCAGCAGTGGGCGCAGGAGAATGGCGGCGACAAGCTGACCATCAAGCAATCCCATGCCGGTTCGTCAAAACAGGCGCTGGCGATTTTGCAGGGGCTGAAAGCCGACGTGGTCACCTATAACCAGGTGACGGATGTGCAGATCCTGCACGATAAGGGCAAACTGATCCCCGCCGACTGGCAGAGCCGCTTACCGAATAACAGCTCGCCGTTCTACTCGACGATGGCGTTCCTTGTGCGCAAGGGCAACCCGAAGAATATCCACGACTGGAACGACCTGGTGCGTTCTGACGTGAAGCTGATCTTCCCGAATCCAAAAACCTCCGGCAACGCCCGCTATACCTATCTGGCGGCCTGGGGCGCAGCCGACCAGGCTGACGGCGGTGATAAAGCCAAAACCACCCAGTTTATGACCCAGTTCCTGAAAAACGTTGAGGTGTTCGACACTGGCGGTCGCGGCGCGACTACCACTTTCGTTGAGCGCGGCCTCGGCGATGTGCTAATCACCTTTGAGTCGGAAGTGAATAACATCCGCAAACAGTATGAAGCGCAGGGCTTTGAAGTGGTGGTGCCGAAGGTCAATATCCTCGCCGAGTTCCCCGTGGCGTGGGTGGATAAAAACGTGAAAGCCAACGGCACGGAGAAGGCGGCGAAAGCCTACCTCAACTGGCTCTATACGCCGCAGGCGCAGACTATCATCACCGATTACTACTACCGCGTGAACAACCCGGAAGTGATGAAAGAGCTGGGTGATAAGTTCCCGCAGACCGCGCTGTTCCGCGTGGAAGATAAGTTCGGCTCCTGGCCGGAAGTGATGAAAACCCATTTTGCCAGCGGCGGCGAGCTGGATAAGTTGCTGGCGGCGGGGCATAAGTGATGTTGTCTGGATCGAAACGCGTGCTGCCGGGCTTTGGTTTAAGCCTCGGCAGCAGCCTCTTTTTTGTCTGTCTGATTCTGTTATTACCCTTAAGCGCGCTGGTGATGCAGCTGTCGCAGATGAGCTGGGAACAGTACTGGGAAGTGGTCACCAACCCGCAGGTGGTGGCCGCCTATAAAGTGACGCTGCTGGCGGCGTTTGTCGCCTCAATCTTCAACGGCGTCTTTGGCATGCTGATGGCGTGGATCCTTACCCGTTACCGCTTTCCAGGACGCACGTTGCTCGACGCGCTAATGGATCTGCCGTTTGCGCTGCCAACGGCGGTGGCGGGCTTGACGCTGGCGTCGCTCTTCTCCGTTAACGGCTTTTACGGCGAGTGGCTGGCGGCGCTGGATATTAAAGTGACCTACACCTGGCTCGGGATTGCGGTGGCGATGGCCTTTACCAGCATTCCGTTTGTGGTGCGCACGGTGCAGCCGGTGCTGGAAGAGCTCGGCCCGGAGTATGAAGAGGCGGCGGAAACCCTGGGTGCCACGCGCTGGCAGAGCTTTCGTAAAGTGGTGCTGCCGGAGCTGTCGCCTGCACTGATGGCGGGCGTTGCCCTCTCTTTTACCCGCAGCCTCGGTGAGTTTGGCGCGGTGATCTTTATCGCCGGGAATATCGCCTGGAAGACGGAAGTGACCTCGCTGATGATCTTCGTGCGCTTGCAGGAGTTTGACTACCCGGCGGCGAGTGCGATTGCCTCGGTAATCCTGGCCGCTTCGCTGTTGCTGCTCTTCTCCATCAATACTTTGCAAAGTCGCTTTGGTCAGCGTGTGGTAGGTCACTAATGGCGGAAATAAGTGCATTGAAACGCTATGACAAGCCCCGGGTGAACTGGGGGAAATGGTTTTTAATCGGCACCGGTATTTTGCTTTCAGCTTTTATCCTGCTGGTGCCGATGATCTATATCTTTGTGCAGGCCTTCAGCAAAGGGCTGGCCCCGGTGCTGCAAAACCTCGCCGATGCCGACATGCTGCACGCCATCTGGCTGACGGTGCTGATTGCGCTCATCTCGGTGCCGGTCAACCTGGTATTCGGCACGCTGCTTGCCTGGCTGGTGACGCGCTTTAACTTTCCCGGCCGCCAGCTGTTGCTGACCCTGCTCGATATTCCATTTGCGGTGTCGCCGGTGGTCGCAGGCCTAATCTATCTGCTCTTTTACGGCACCAACGGCCCGCTTGGCGGCTGGCTGGATGAACATAATCTGCAAATCATGTTCTCCTGGCCCGGCATGGTGCTGGTTACCGTCTTTGTCACCTGTCCGTTTGTCGTGCGCGAACTGGTGCCGGTGATGCTCAGCCAGGGGAGCCAGGAGGATGAAGCCGCGATCCTGCTTGGGGCCTCCGGCTGGCAGATGTTCCGCCGCGTGACGCTGCCTAATATCCGCTGGGCGCTGCTTTACGGCGTGGTGCTGACCAACGCACGAGCGATTGGCGAGTTCGGCGCGGTGTCGGTGGTCTCGGGTTCGATTCGCGGTGAAACCCTGTCGCTACCGCTGCAAATTGAGTTACTGGAGCAGGATTACAACACTGTCGGTGCCTTTACCGCCGCGGCCCTGCTGACCCTAATGGCGATTTTGACACTGTTTTTAAAGAGTGCGGTTCAGTGGCGTTTGAATACTCAGGAAAAACGCCTGCACGAGGAGGGAAATCATGAGCATTGAGATTGCGAATATTAAGAAGTCGTTTGGTCGCACCCAGGTGCTGAATGATATCTCTCTGGATATCCCGTCCGGGCAGATGGTGGCGCTGCTGGGCCCTTCAGGCTCCGGTAAAACCACACTGCTGCGCATTATCGCCGGGCTGGAGCACCAGAACAGTGGGCGTATCCGTTTTCACGGCACCGATGTCAGCCGCCTGCATGCGCGCGAGCGCCGCGTCGGCTTCGTGTTTCAGCACTATGCGCTGTTCCGCCATATGTCGGTCTTCGACAATATCGCCTTTGGTTTGACGGTGCTGCCGCGCCGCGAGCGGCCGAATGCCGCCGCCATCAAAGCGAAAGTGACCAAACTGCTGGAGATGGTGCAGCTGGCGCATCTGGCGGATCGCTACCCGGCGCAGCTCTCCGGTGGGCAGAAGCAGCGTGTGGCGCTGGCGCGTGCGCTGGCGGTTGAACCGCAAATCCTGCTGCTTGATGAACCCTTCGGCGCGCTGGATGCGCAGGTGCGTAAAGAGCTTCGCCGCTGGCTGCGTCAGCTGCATGAAGAGCTGAAATTCACCAGCGTATTCGTGACCCACGATCAGGAAGAGGCGACGGAAGTGGCCGATCGCGTGGTGGTGATGAGCCAGGGGAATATAGAGCAGGCGGACGCGCCGGATCAGGTGTGGCGCGAACCGGCGACCCGCTTTGTGCTGGAGTTTATGGGCGAGGTGAATCGCCTGAAAGGGGTGATTCGCGGCGGGCAGTTCCACGTCGGCGCGCACCACTGGCCGCTTGGCCATACGCCGGTTTATCAGGGCGATGTCGATCTCTTCCTGCGTCCGTGGGAAGTGGACGTCAGCCGCCGCACCAGCCTTGATTCGCCGCTGCCGGTGCAGGTGCTGGAAGCCAGCCCGAAAGGGCACTACACACAGCTGGTGGTGCAGCCGCTCGGCTGGAACCCGGATCCGTTAACGGTGGTGATGCGCGATGAGCATCCGCCCCAGCGTGGCGAGCGGCTGTTCGTTGGCTTGCAGAACGCGCGGCTCTATAACGGCGATGAGCGTATTGAGCCCGGCGCGAAGCTTGCTCTGGCTCAGTCAGCCTGATAGCTTAAGGAAACGTGGTTTTTGCCGGGTGGCGCGTTGCTCACCCGGCCGACAAGCCCGGTATGCGTTATGCGGACCGGGTTTTTTATTGGACAGCGATCGTGAACACATTAGAAGAGACTATTGGCAATACGCCGCTGGTCAAATTACAGCGCCTGACCCCGGATAACGGCAGTGAAATTTGGGTCAAGCTCGAAGGTAACAATCCGGCCGGTTCGGTAAAAGACCGCGCTGCGCTGTCGATGATTGTGCAGGCGGAACGGCGCGGCGAGATCAAACCTGGCGATGTGCTGATTGAGGCGACCAGCGGCAACACCGGCATTGCGCTGGCGATGATTGCGGCGCTGAAAGGCTATCGCATGAAGCTGCTGATGCCGGACAACATGAGCCAGGAGCGCCGCGCGGCAATGCGTGCTTATGGTGCCGAGCTGATTCTGGTCAGCAAAGAGCAGGGCATGGAGGGCGCGCGCGATCTGGCCCTTGAGATGGCGGCGCGCGGTGACGGCAAGCTGCTCGATCAATTCAATAATCCCGATAACCCCTACGCTCATTACACCACTACCGGCCCGGAAATCTGGCAGCAGACGCAGGGGCGCATCAGCCACTTTGTCTCCAGCATGGGCACCACCGGCACTATCACCGGCGTTTCACGTTTCCTGCGCGAGCAGGCGAAAAAGGTGACGATTGTTGGCCTTCAGCCGGAAGAGGGGAGTAGCATTCCCGGTATTCGCCGCTGGCCTGCCGACTATATGCCGGGCATTTTTAACGCCGATTTGGTGGATGAGGTGCTGGATATCCAGCAGCGCGAGGCGGAAAATACCATGCGCGCGCTGGCGGTCAAAGAGGGTATCTTCTGCGGCGTCAGTTCTGGCGGCGCGGTCGCCGGCGCGATTCGGGTGGCGAAAGCAAACCCGGGCGCGGTGATTGTCGCCATCATTTGCGATCGCGGCGATCGCTATCTGTCGACCGGCGTGTTTGGTGAAGAGAGTTATTCGCAGGGCGCGGGGATTTAACCCGTCAAGGAGACAAAATGGAGATGATCCTGTTCAGGGATAAAACCCGGGCGCAGCAGGCCGATATCGTCGCGGTTCAGTCGCAGGTGGTTTACGGCAGCGTGGGTAACAGCATTGCAGTACCCAATATTCGTCAGCACCAGCTTAACGTTCTGGCCGTTCCTACGGTGCTGTTCAGCAATACTCCGCATTACGACACCTTTTATGGCGGCGTCATTCCCGATGAGTGGTTCAGCGGCTATTTGCAGGCGCTGGAAGAGCGTGATGTGCTGCGCAGCGTGAAGGCGGTAACAACCGGCTACATGGGCAGCGCCAGCCAGATCAAGCTGCTGGCGAAGTGGCTGACGGCGCTGCGGGAGAAACACCCGGAGCTGCTGATTCTGGTCGATCCGGTGATTGGCGATATCGACAGCGGCATCTATGTGAAACCGGAAATTCCCGAGGCTTACCGCGAAGTGATGCTGCCGCTGGCCCAGGGCATTACGCCCAATGTGTTTGAGCTGGAAGTGCTGAGTGGCAAACCGTGTCGCGATCTGCAAAGCGCAATTGCCGCGGCGCAGGGGCTGCTCTCCTCAACACTGCGCTGGGTGGCAATAACCAGCGCGCCGGTGGACCACAACGATGGGCAGATCCATGTAGTAGTGGTCTCAGCCGAGGGCGTCAATATCAGCAGCTATCCGCGCGTGGCGACGGATCTGAAGGGGACAGGCGATCTCTTCTGCTCCGAACTGGTGAGCGGCATTATTCAGGGCAAAGCGCTGGATATGGCGGTGCAGGCTGCGGGCGAGCGGGTGGTGGAAGTGATGGGTTATACGCTTGAGAAGGGGTATGACGAACTGATTTTACCGCCGCGCTAAAACAAAAATGGCACCGTAAGGTGCCATTTTTTCGACTGTAGAGCGCTTACTTCTTGATGCGGATCACCGGGGTTTCACCCACGGTCACGCTACCAGAGAGTTTGATCAGCTCTTTGATCTCATCCATGTTAGAGATAACAACCGGCGTCAGCGTGGATTTTGCTTTCTCTTCCAGCAGCGGCAGGTCGAACTCGATAACCGGATCGCCAACTTTAACGCGCTGGCCTTCTTCCGCGATGCGTTTGAAACCTTCACCTTTCAGTTCAACGGTATCGATACCGAAGTGAACGAAGAGTTCGATGCCGCTATCGGATTCGATAGAGAAGGCATGGTTGGTTTCAAAGATTTTGCCGATAGTCCCGTCAACCGGAGCGACCATTTTGTTGCCGGTCGGTTTGATAGCAATGCCGTCGCCGACGATTTTTTCAGCGAACACCACATCCGGTACATCTTCAATGTTAACGATTTCGCCAGACAGCGGGGCAATGATCTCAATAGCGCCGGTCTCTTTCTTATCGTCAGAAACCAGAGATTTCAGTTTATCGAACAAACCCATGATCTTCTCCTAAGCAGTAATTTGGGCCGCATCTCGTGGATTAGCAGATTGTTTTTTCTTCAATGAACTTGTTAACCAGCGTCATTAACTCGTCCGTTGTCGGTTGAGCAAGAGCCTGCTCTGCTAACACCTTCGCATCTTCGAAGTTCGTGTTACGAATAATCTTCTTAATGCGCGGGATAGAAATGGCACTCATACTGAATTCATCCAGACCCATCCCCAGCAACAGAAGTGTAGCACGTTCGTCGCCAGCAAGCTCACCACACATGCCGGTCCATTTACCTTCAGCATGAGAAGCATCAATAACTTGCTTGATCAGGTTGAGTACGGACGGCGACATCGGCTGGTAAAGATGTGAAATCATATCATTACCGCGGTCAACTGCCAGGGTGTACTGCGTTAAATCATTGGTGCCGATACTAAAGAAGTCCACTTCTTTCGCCAGATGGCGTGCAATCGTCGCGGCGGCAGGGGTTTCTACCATCACGCCGATTTCGATGGATTCGTCGAAAGCTTTGCCTTCGTCGCGCAGTTCCTGTTTGTAGGTCTCAATCTCTTTCTTCAGTGCACGCACTTCTTCAACGGAGATGATCATCGGGAACATAATGCGCAGTTTGCCGAAAGCAGAGGCACGCAGGATAGCGCGAACCTGATCGCGCAGGATCTCTTTGCGATCCATGGCGATACGGATGGCGCGCCAGCCGAGGAACGGGTTCTCTTCTTTCGGGAAGTTCATGTACGGCAGCTCTTTGTCGCCGCCGATGTCCATGGTACGTACAATCACGGCCTGGGAGCCACAGGCTTCCGCTACCGCTTTGTAGGCGTCGAACTGCTCTTCTTCAGTCGGCAGCGCGTCGCGATCCATAAACAGGAATTCGGTACGGTAGAGGCCAACGCCTTCAGCGCCGTTGCGCTCCGCGCCCGCGACATCGCGAACGGTACCGATGTTGGCGCACACTTCGACCTGATGACCATCAAGGGTGATCGCCGGCAGATCTTTCAGCTTCGCCAGTTCAGCTTTCTCTTCCGCGACCTGCGCCTGCGCTGCGCGCAGTGCGTCGATCTCGTCGTCGCTCGGGTTAACGTAAACTTTGTTGTTTACCGCATCGAGGATCAGATAGTCGCCGTTTTTCACCTGCGTGGTGACGCTACCGGTGCCCACAATCGCCGGCAGCTCAAGGGAGCGCGCCATGATCGAAGTGTGGGAGGTACGACCGCCAATGTCGGTGATAAAGCCGAGCACTTTTTTCAGGTTCAGCTGTGCGGTTTCGGACGGAGTCAGATCGGCTGCAACCAGGATGACTTCATCCTGAATGGCGCTCAGATCGATAATCGGCATACCCAGGATGTTGCGCAGCAGGCGTTTACCAATGTCGCGCACGTCAGCCGCACGCTCTTTCAGGTATTCGTCGTCCAACTCTTCCAGGGCGGTTGCCTGACCTTCGATAACTTCATGGGCTGCCGCGTCGGCAGTCATGCTCTTATCTTTAATCAGGGCTATGATTTCCTGCTCCAGCTCCTCATCTTCCAGCAACATGATGTGGCCTTCGAAGATGGCTTCTTTTTCTTCGCCGAAAGTTTCACCTGCTTTCGTTTTGATCGCTTCCAGTTGCGCCGATGCCTTGGCACGACCGCTCAGGAAACGTTCAACTTCCTGATCAACCTTGTCGGCAGAAACTTTCTTCCGGTCGATGACGATCTCATCTTCTTTCAGCAAAAGTGCTTTGCCAAAAGCGATACCCGGGGATGCTAAAATGCCTGAAATCATAACCCTACCTTTACTTGTGACTGATCTTTAAAGAAACCCGCGAAAAACTTACTCGAGTTCCGCCATCAGTTTAACCAGATGTTCAACTGCTTTCTGCTCATCTTCGCCTTCAGCGGTCAGAGTCACAACGGTACCCTGAGTCAGGCCCAGAGTTTGCAGTTTGAACAGGCTTTTTGCGCTGGCGCTTTTGCCGTTGGAGGTCACAGTGATTTCAGAAGAGAAGCCTTTTGCTTCTTTAACAAACTGAGCAGCAGGGCGAGTGTGCAGACCGTTCGGAGCTGTAATGGTAACTTCTTGCTGGAACATTGTATTTCCCCAACTTATAGGTTTAGTGTTGTGGAACTAAAGTCTAGCCTGGCGGCAGGACTTTAGCCTGTATAGTTAGCGCTGGCGTAACGAGCCAAGGTACAGATGCCAGAAAGGCGCGGTCTCGTGCAGACGCTGATGGTCGCTGACGTTTCGCACGTCATTAAACATTATGCCGTGAAAGCCAGAATTGAACCAAATCATAAAAACGATTCAGCCAGCCGAAATCTGACTTCGATTAATTTCGCGCTTCAAAATAAATGTGATGGTTAAATACCAGACCAGGCCATTTTCGGCAATGCCAGGTGGGACAAAAGTTTGATGTATGCCACAAAAAAGCACCCCGATGGGTGCTTTTTTGCGCTGATTTAACAATCTGGCATCACTGTTGCAATTCTTTCTCAGTAAAGAGATCGGCAAACAGTGCAGTGCTGAGGTAACGCTCACCGGAAGAGGGGAGGATAACCACAATATTTTTATTGGTAAAGGCCTCATCTTCCTGAAGTTTGAGCGCGGCCGCAACGGCAGCACCGGAAGAGATACCGGCCAGAATGCCTTCCTCTTCCATCAGGCGGCGCGCGGTGCTGATCGCCTCTTCATTGGTGATCTTCACGACCCTATCAATCAGCTTCAGATCGAGGTTGCCCGGAATAAAACCGGCACCGATACCCTGAATTTTGTGCGGACCTGGCTTCAGTTCTTCGCCCGCCAGCGCCTGCGAGATGACCGGTGAGTCGGTCGGCTCAACGGCAACACTGATCAGATCAGTTTTGCCCTTAGTGTTTTTGATAAAGCGGGTGACACCCGTCAGCGTGCCGCCGGTGCCCACGCCAGAGATAAAGACATCCACCTGGCCGTCGGTATCTTCCCAAATTTCAGGACCTGTAGTTTTTTCGTGGATCTCCGGGTTCGCCGGGTTGCTGAACTGCTGAAGCAGCAGGAATTTCGCCGGATCGCTGGCGACAATCTCTTCCGCTTTCTGAATCGCGCCTTTCATGCCTTTCGCGCCTTCGGTCAGCACCAGGTTTGCGCCAAGGGCTTTCAGCAGCTTGCGGCGCTCAATGCTCATGGTTTCTGGCATGGTCAGCGTCAGCTTGTAACCGCGCGCTGCGGCAACATAGGCCAGCGCAATCCCGGTGTTACCGCTGGTCGGTTCGACCAGTTCGACGCCCGGTTTCAGCACACCACGTTTTTCGGCATCCCAAATCATATTGGCACCGATACGGCATTTTATGCTGAAGCTCGGGTTGCGCGACTCGACCTTCGCCAGAATGCGTCCGTTACCGATGCGGTTCAGTCGAACCAGCGGCGTATGACCAATGGTCAGCGAGTTGTCTTCATAAATCTTACTCATAGCCCGTCCTTAACTGTATGAAATTTGGGAACCGACCCAGCATACGCACTTACTGATGATGCGGAAGTAAGGATTTCGCATATCTATATGCTGCGACGAAATAATGGTTATCAGTATGGAATAAGAAAAGGAATAGTTCCTTAGCGCCAGCTCGCAAGCTTATTGCGGTAACAGTCGACCCACATGGCCGTCGCGCCACACACCGCAACCGGCATCACCACCAGATTGAGCACCGGTATCAGCGTGAAGAGGCTGGTCAGCGCGCCGAACTGCATATTAGTCACCTTCCGTTCGCGCAACGCCGAGCGCATGGTTTTAAACGGCACTTTATGGTTGTCGAACGGGTAGTCACAATACTGGATCGCCAGCATCCAGGCGCTAAACAGGAACCAGAGCACCGGGGCGACGGTCTGCCCGATACCGGGGATAAAATAGAGAATAAGCAGGATCGCGGCGCGCGGCAGGTACCAGGCGAGCTTTTGCCACTCGCGCTTCATGATGCGCGGCAGATCTTTCATCATTCCGAATACGCCAACATCCGGCGGCGTCGCGCCCGTTAATCGCGCTTCCAGTTGCTCAGCCAGCAGGCCATTAAAGGGCGCGGCAATCCAGTTGGCGAGGGTTGAAAAGAAGTAGCCAAACACCAGCAGGATGGAGATAACGATAATTGGCCATAATAGATAGCTAAGCCACTGTAGCCAGTCCGGCACGTGGCTCATCAGCGTTGGGATCCAGCTGTCGAGGCGGGTAAATAACCACCAGAATGCGCCGCCCATCAGCAGGATATTGACCAGCAGGGGCAGGATCACGAAGCGGCGAATGCCCGGTAACGTGACCAGTTTCCAGCCTTGAGAAAAGTAGTAAAGACCGCTGCGCGCAGCGCCGGGCGAGGATGAAACCATGATTTGGCTGGACTCCTTTTAAACTCATGCGAAAAAACCGAAGCTTATAATATTCACCGGACGGGGGAAACCTGTTCGGAAATGTTCGAAAAAACAGCAAAAAGTACGATTTAATTCATCTTTATGCGGTGAATGCTTCCCATCCACTTGCACTTGGCCTAATGCGCAAATACTCTTAGTGAGTAAATGTTTGCCGTGGTGGCAAGGTGTTAGAACAACAGAGAATATAATGATGCAGGATTTGCGTCTGATATTAATCATTGTTGGCGCGATCGCCATAATTGCTTTACTGGTTCACGGTTTCTGGACCAGTCGCAAAGAACGCTCTTCTATGTTCCGCGATCGCCCACTAAAACGTATGAAATCGCGACGTGACGACGACGAGTTCGAGGACGAGGACGTCGAAGAGGACGAAGGCGTTGGTGAAGTTCGGGTGCATAAAACCCACAGCGCACCGAAGGCCAGCGTAGAGCAGGAAAATCCGCGTCATGCCGCGCAGCATCAATACCAGCCGCCTTATGCGTCGGCCCAGCCACGCCCGTCGGCTCCGCCGGTTCAGCAGAGCGAGCCCGCGCACCACGCGCCGCAACCCTATTCGCAGCCGCAGCAGCCGGAGCGCCCCGTTGTCGAGCCGCGCGTAGTGGAGCCGCAGCCAGTCGCCCAGCCGACCGCGCCTGCCCAGCCGCAGATGACACCGCAGCACTTCCCGCAACAGCCGTCGCATCATCAGCCGTCGGCACATCAAGGTGCCCAACAGCCGCAGATGCAGCCTCAGGTTCACGAGCCTGCACCGCAGCCAGAGCCGGAGCCGATTGTGGAAGCGCCGGTAGAAAAACCGCAGCGCAAAGAGACGGTAATTATTATGAACGTTGCGGCCCATCACGGCGCGGCGCTCAATGGCGAAGTGCTGCTTAACAGCATCCTGCAGGCCGGTTTCAAATTTGGCGATATGAATATCTTCCATCGTCATCTCAGCCCGGACGGCAGCGGCCCGGCGCTCTTCAGCCTGGCTAACATGGTCAACCCTGGCACATTTGATGTGGAAACCATGGGCGAGATGGCCACCCCTGGCGTAACGATCTTTATGCAGGTGCCGTCCTATGGCGACGAGTTGCAGAACTTCAAGCTGATGCTGCAGTCAGCACAGCATATCGCCGATGAAGTGGGCGGTGTGGTGCTCGATGACCAGCGTCGAATGATGACGCCGCAGAAGCTGCGTGAATACCAGGCGCGTATTCGCGAAGTGAAAGAGGCTAACGCGTAACGGCGCGTCACGACACATTCCCTTCCAGAACCCCCGCCCGTCGGGGGTTTTTTACATTGATGGTGCGATATGGAATCAATTGAACAACAACTGACAGAACTGCGAACTACCCTTCGCCATCATGAACATCTTTATCACGTTATGGACGCGCCGGAGATCCCGGATGCCGAGTACGATCGCCTGATGCGCGAACTGCGCGAGCTGGAAGCGCAGCATCCAGATCTGATTACGCCCGATTCGCCGACCCAGCGCGTTGGCGCCGCGCCGCTCACCGCCTTTACGCAGGTACGCCATGAAGTGCCGATGCTGTCGCTCGATAACGTCTTCGATGAAGAGAGCTTTCTGGCGTTCAATAAACGCGTACAAGACCGCTTAAAGAGCAGCGACGCGCTGATCTACTGCTGCGAGCTGAAGCTCGACGGTCTGGCGGTCAGCTTGCTGTATGAAAATGGCGTGCTGATGCGCGCCGCCACGCGCGGCGATGGCACCACCGGGGAAGATATCACCTCCAACGTGCGCACCATCCGTGCCATTCCGCTGAAACTGCGCGGGAAGAATATTCCGGCGCGCCTGGAAGTGCGCGGCGAAGTTTTCCTGCCGCAATCCGGCTTTGAAAAGATCAATGAAGAGGCGCGCCGCACCGGCGGAAAAGTGTTTGCTAACCCGCGTAACGCCGCCGCCGGTTCACTGCGCCAGCTCGATCCACGTATCACCGCGAAGCGTCCGCTCACCTTCTTCTGCTACGGCATTGGCATCCTCGAAGGCGGCGAGCTGCCTAACAGCCACCTGGCGCGTTTACAGCAGTTTAAAGCGTGGGGATTACCGGTCAGCGATCGCATCCGCTTGTGCGGCACGCCGGAAGAGGTGCTGGCGTTCTACCATAAAGTTGAGGAAGACCGCCCGACGCTCGGGTTTGATATTGACGGCGTGGTAATCAAAGTCGACTCCCTCGATCTGCAAGCGCAGCTCGGCTTTGTGGCGCGTGCGCCGCGCTGGGCGGTAGCGTTCAAATTCCCGGCGCAGGAGCAACTGACGTTTGTGCGCGATGTCGAGTTCCAGGTGGGCCGTACCGGGGCGATTACCCCTGTCGCACGCCTTGAGCCGGTACACGTTGCCGGGGTGCTGGTCAGTAACGCCACCCTGCATAATGCCGATGAGATTGACCGTCTTGGCCTGCGTATCGGTGACAAAGTGGTGATTCGCCGCGCCGGAGATGTGATCCCGCAGGTGGTGAATGTGGTGCTCTCCGAACGCCCGGAAGAGACGCGGGAAGTGACCTTCCCGGCGCACTGCCCGGTGTGCGGCTCTGATGTCGAGCGTGTGGAAGGCGAAGCCGTTGCCCGCTGTACCGGTGGCCTCATCTGCGGGGCGCAGCGCAAAGAGTCGCTTAAGCATTTCGTCTCGCGCCGCGCGATGGATGTGGATGGCATGGGCGATAAGATTATCGACCAGCTGGTTGAGAAGGAGTATGTCCACACGCCCGCGGATCTCTTCCGTCTGACTGCCGGTAAGCTGACCGGTCTCGATCGGATGGGGCCGAAGTCGGCACAAAACGTGGTCAACGCGCTGGAAAAAGCGAAAGAGACCACCTTTGCCCGTTTCCTCTATGCGCTCGGCATTCGCGAAGTGGGCGAAGCGACGGCGGCAGGGCTGGCGGCCTATTTCGGCACGCTGGATGCATTGATAGCAGCCTCGGTTGACGAGCTGCAAAAAGTGCCGGACGTCGGCGTGGTGGTGGCAAAACACGTGCATAACTTCTTCAGTGAAGAGAGCAACCGCGACGTGATTCGCCAGCTGACGGAAGAAGTGGGCATTCACTGGCCCGCGCCGCTGGTGGTTAACGCCGAGGAGATCGACAGCCCGTTTGCCGGTAAAACCGTGGTGTTAACCGGTAGCCTGAGCCAGCTTTCGCGCGACGATGCCAAAGAGCGCTTAACGGCGCTGGGGGCGAAAGTGGCGGGCAGCGTATCGAAGAAGACTGATCTGGTGATTGCCGGTGAAGCCGCAGGATCGAAGCTGGCGAAAGCGCAGGAGCTGGGCATTGCGGTTATCGATGAAGATGAAATGATTCGCTTGCTGGGAGCCTGAATGGAGAAGGAGCAGCTGATAGAGATCGCCAACATGGTGATGCCTTTTGGCAAATACCAGGGGCGTCGGCTGATTGATCTGCCGGAGGAGTATCTGCTCTGGTTCGCCCGTAAGGATCAGTTTCCCGCCGGGCGGCTTGGCGAGTTAATGCAAATCACCTTAGTGATTAAAACCGAGGGGCTGAGCCATCTGGTTCAGCCCCTCAAGCGGCCTTAAGCTTTCGCCGCTTCCTGCGCGGCGTGCTGCTCCGCCTTACGTTTGTAACGGCGGGCCAGCACGGCGCACACCATCAGCTGGATCTGGTGGAAAATCATCAGCGGCAGCACCATCATACCGATCACCGACGTCGGGAAGAGAATATTGGCCATTGGTATGCCGTTGGCGAGGCTCTTTTTCGATCCGCAGAAGACAATCGTAATCTCATCCGCTTTATTGAAGCCGCATTTGCGCGCCACCAGAATATTTATCGCAATCACAATCGCCAGCAGGACGATGCTCGCCGCCACGATAAACATCAGCGAGCCGAGGCCCACTTTGTGCCAGATGCCGTTCACCACCGCTTCGCTAAAGGCGGAGTAAACCACTAGCAGAATCGAGGTCTGGTCGGTTTTGGAGATCCACTTTTTATGTTTGGTGACGAAACCTGCGGTCCACGGGCGTGACAGGTGACCGAGCACAAATGGCAGCAGCAGTTGCAGCATGATTTTGCCGACCTGCTCAAGGCTACCCTGCGCACCATGGAGGTTCATCAGCAGGCCAACTAACAGCGGCGACAGGAAGATCCCCAGCAGGCTCGATGCCGATGCCGAGCAGACCGCCGCCGCGACGTTACCGCCTGCCAGTGAGGTAAAGGCGATAGCCGACTGCACCGTGGCAGGCAGAATGCAGAGATAGAGGAAACCGGTATAAAGCTCCTGGCTGATATTGACCGGCGACCACCAGACAAACAGCACGCCGAGCGCCGGGAAGAGCACGAAGGTGCTGCACATCACCCACAGGTGTAAACGCCAGTGGCTGCCGCCCGCAATAATCGCCTCACGGGAAAGCTTGGCGCCATGCATAAAAAAGAGCAGCGCAATCGCGGCGGTAGTCAGCCCTTCGAAAAAGGGGACAAAACCACCGCGCGCCGGGAAGAAAGAGGCCAGCAGAACGACGCACACCAGCGTCAGGGTAAAGGGATCAAGGATACGAAAAAGTTTCATGTGCACTCCTGAAAGTCGATGGCGCTATTGTGCTTTGTCTGCTTTGAGAAATAAAATTGATTTATTGCATCCATTCATGAATTTATCAGATGAATTATTCACTCCGTCAATTACGTGTCTTTGTCACCGTCGCCCAGGCGAAGAGTTTCAGCCGCGCCGGGGAGATGATCGGCCTCAGCCAGTCGGCGGTCAGCCACAGCGTAAAAGAGCTGGAGCGGCAGACCGGCGTCAAGCTGCTGGATCGCACTACCCGGGAAGTGGTGCTGACCGAAGCGGGCCAGCAGCTGGCCGGGCGGCTGGAGCGGCTGTTAGATGAGCTTAGCAGCACGCTGCGCGAAGCGGGGAGGGTAGGGCAGCAGTTAACCGGAACCGTGCGCGTTGCCGCCAGCCAGACTATCTCTGCGCATCTCATTCCGCACTGTATCGCCAGCAGCAATCAGCGCTACCCGGAGATCGATTTTGTGCTGCATGACCGCCCGCAACAGTGGGTGCTGGAGAGTATTCGCCAGGGTGAAGTCGATTTTGGCATTGTGATCGATCCCGGCCCGGCCAGCGATCTGGAGATCGAGGAGATCCTCGCCGAGCCCTTTTTCCTGCTGTGCCGCAACGATCACTCCTGGGCGCCGCTTGATGCCGTGCCGTGGTCAGCGCTGGATGGTGCCCGGCTGGTGGTGCAGGATTACGCCTCCGGCAGCCGTCCGCTGATCGATGCCGCGCTACACCATTTTGCGGTGCGGGCAAAGATTGTGCAGGAGATTGGTCATCCGGCGACGCTTTTTCCGATGGTGGAAGCGGGGATTGGCATCAGCATTCTGCCCGCGCTGGCATTGCCACTCCCGCAGGGTAGCCAGCTGATGGTGAAACGGCTGGTGCCGGATATGCAGCGCAAAATTATGCTGGTACGGCGCAAAAACCGATCGCTTTCCGGCGCGGCGCAGGCGTTATGGGATGTGGTGCGGGAAGAGGCCCGGTGTTTAAACCGGGCCCGGGAGAACGATCCGCTCTTTACTCAGATGTAGATATCAACCTGATGATCGACTGAAGGGTTATTCACGCCTTCAATTTTACCCTGCGTCGGGGTTTTCGGATGGTTTTGCGTCTGCTTCTGCTCAGCTTCTTCAGCCTGCTTGCGCATTAACTGTTGTAGCTGTGCCTGCAGCAACTGGATCTGTTGCTGAATCTGCTCTTGCTGTTTCTTTTTCTCTTCAGTCGTCCCTTCGCCATTAGGGATATCTTTTAACTGCTGGGTAAGTTTGGCGATCTGCTGCGTCACGCGGCTGATTTGAGATGCGGTGTCGCTACCAGCGGAAGATGAACCGCTGGTGCTGCCGCCCTGAACAGAGGGGGTTGCTGCCGAAATGGTGGTCATTACAAACTCCTTTTTTGCCTTAAAAGAGAGTTATCGGCTCAATTGTGGCGGACTTAAATAAGAAGCGTGTGATGATGTGTCAGTCGAAAGCATTTGCCCGGCAAACTGCCTGCTGGCGCTGCGCTTAGCAGTCCTGGAAAACCGGGTACGGAGATCTGTTGTAGGCCGGATAAGGCATAGCCGCCATCCGGCAAGAAGAGGGCACGGAATTTTCAAATCGAAGTTGTAGGCCGGATAAGGCGTAGCCGCCATCCGGCAAGAAGAGCGCACGGAATTTTCAAATCGCAGATAGCAAAAAAGCGCCTTTAGGGCGCTTTTTTACATTGGTGGGTCGTGCAGGATGACTCGCTTCGCTCGCCCTTCGGGCCGTCGCCGCAAGCGGCTCCGTTGTCTCACTTCGTTCGACCCGAACCTGCCGCAGGTATATTCGTCTCATCCTGAGACTCACCCTACGGGCCAACGCTTCGCGTTGTTCAAAATTGTTCCCTACAATTTTGTCGAATCTTTGAAACCGGCAGATAGCAAAAAAGCGCCTTTAGGGCGCTTTTTTACATTGGTGGGTCGTGCAGGATTCGAACCTGCGACCAATTGATTAAAAGTCAACTGCTCTACCAACTGAGCTAACGACCCGAAGTGGTGGGTGATGACGGGATCGAACCGCCGACCCCCTCCTTGTAAGGGAGGTGCTCTCCCAGCTGAGCTAATCACCCACTTCGGTACTTCAATGATAAGAATTCGCTGGCGAGAAAGTGGTGGGTGATGACGGGATCGAACCGCCGACCCCCTCCTTGTAAGGGAGGTGCTCTCCCAGCTGAGCTAATCACCCACTTCTCATTCTTATCTACACTGCGGGAACCACAAAATTTGTGGTGGGTGATGACGGGATCGAACCGCCGACCCCCTCCTTGTAAGGGAGGTGCTCTCCCAGCTGAGCTAATCACCCCCGCTGTGTGGAGTCGCATTATAGGGAGAGTTGAAAATGAGTCAACGCATTTTCAAAAGAAATTGTTCGTTCGTCGTAAAATTAGACAAACCGCTGATGAATCGATCGCGAGCGCATGATTTATAAACAAAATAGCCCGTTTGCTGCGCCATTTCGGTAACAACATTGAGGAATCAGCCCACAGTGATAGAATATCGCCCACTTTTCTATTAGGTATTGCCGACGGTCGGCATCGCTATCAACGTAAGGCCAATTCATGAAAATCAAAACTCGCTTCGCGCCAAGCCCCACCGGCTATTTGCACGTTGGCGGCGCGCGCACTGCTCTCTACTCCTGGCTGTTTGCCCGCAATCAAGGCGGTGAGTTTGTGCTGCGCATCGAAGACACCGATCTCGAGCGTTCCACTCCGGAAGCAATCGAAGCCATTATGGATGGCATGAACTGGCTGAGCCTCGAGTGGGATGAAGGCCCGTACTTCCAGACCAAACGCTTCGACCGCTATAACGCGGTGATTGATGAAATGCTGGAAGCGGGCACCGCCTATAAATGCTACTGCTCCAAAGAGCGCCTTGAGCAGCTGCGCGAAACGCAGATGGCAAATAACGAAAAACCGCGTTACGACGGCCGTTGCCGCCATGACCATACTCACCATGCTGCTGATGAGCCGTGTGTGGTGCGTTTTGCCAACCCGCAAGAAGGGTCGGTAATTTTTGACGATCAGATCCGCGGTCCGATCGAATTCAGCAACATGGAACTCGACGATCTGATCATTCGCCGTACCGATGGCTCCCCGACCTACAACTTCTGCGTTGTCGTCGATGACTGGGATATGGAGATCACCCACGTAATCCGCGGTGAAGACCACATCAACAACACCCCGCGCCAGATCAACATCCTGAAAGCGCTGAATGCGCCGGTGCCGGTTTACGCGCACGTTTCAATGATCAACGGCGACGACGGTAAAAAACTCTCCAAGCGCCACGGCGCGGTGAGCGTGATGCAGTATCGTGATGATGGTTACCTGCCGGAAGCGCTGCTTAACTACCTGGTGCGTCTGGGCTGGTCCAGCGGCGATCAGGAGATCTTCAGCCGCGAAGAGATGATCAAACTCTTCTCGCTGGGCGCGGTAAGCAAATCCGCCAGTGCGTTTAATACCGACAAACTGCTGTGGCTGAACCATCATTACATCAACACCCTGGCGCCGGAGTATGTTGCTACCCATCTGCAGTGGCACATTGAGCAGGAAAATATTGATACCCGCACCGGTCCGCAGCTGGCGGAGCTGGTTACGCTGCTGGGCGAGCGCTGCAAAACGCTGAAAGAGATGGCGGCAAGCTGCCGTTACTTCTATGAAGAGTTTGCGGAATTCGACGCTGATGCGGCGAAAAAGCACCTGCGTCCGGTTGCGCGTCAGCCGCTGGAAGTGGTTCGCGACAAACTCGCCGCCATTACCGACTGGAGTGCTGAAAACGTCCATCACGCCATTCAGGCCACCGCTGATGAGCTGGAAGTGGGCATGGGTAAAGTTGGCATGCCGTTGCGCGTGGCAGTGACCGGTGCCGGTCAGTCGCCGGGTCTGGATGTTACCGTTCACGCGATTGGTAAGACCCGCAGCATTGAGCGCATCAATAAAGCGCTGGGCTTTATCGCTGAGCGTGAAAGCCAGCAGTAAGCCAAAAAAAAGCCGCCTGAAAAGGCGGCTTTTTTAATTGTTCAGACACACGCCAGTGCGCAGCTTAACGCGCAACCACAAAGCGTTTATCGTCGTCCATATACGTTTTTTCGCCTGCCGGAGCCATAATTGAACCGAAGTTCATATGAGCGCGCAGTTTCCAGCTCGCCGGAATATTCCAGGTACGCTGTACATCTTCATCCACCAGCGGGTTGTAGTGCTGCAGGTTAGCGCCAATGCCTTTCTCTGCCAGCGCAACCCAGACAGCATACTGGGCGATACCGGTACTGTGTTCAGACCACACCGGGAAGTTATCGGCATACGCGGCGAACTGCTCCTGTAAGCGGGTCACCACTTCCTGATCTTCAAAGAACAGCACCGAACCTGCTGCTGCCGCAAAACCATCTAATTTTTGCGAAGTACCGTGGAAATTCTCTTCCGGCACGATTTTCTTCAGCTGCGCGCGAGTCAGTTCCCAGAACTGCTCATGCTCTTTACCCAGCAGGATCAGCGCACGTGAACTTTGCGAGTTGAACGCCGACGGTGCCTGGCGAATCGCTTCTTTAATAAGGTCAATCACCTCATCTTCTGCCAGCGGCAGGTTTTTGCCGAGAGCATAGATCGTTCTACGTTGTGTAGCTAAAGCGAGAAAATTATCTGACATGATTCCTCCTGAAGTTATCTGCACCTCCGCTGTGCTGTCATCAGCAAACGGCGGAAAAAGCGCCCGAAGCAAATTTATAACCGGTTGATCATTCATTGCATCAATATGCTGCCTCGAAAAAGCATAGGCCTGGGATGCAATAAAGAAAAGTCCAACAATTTGCCGTTAACATTCAAAAAATTAGAATGAGCCAGAGAGCCACGCGGCGTTAAACCGCCAGCCAGCGCCGCCAGATAAAGCGTAAAACATAGAATTCGATGGTGCCGAGCAGCAAAAACCAGAGGCAGTAGAGCAGGGTATAAAACTGGTTTAAATCCAGCAGATGGAAGGTTTGCATCAGCGTTTGCGCCAGCTGCATACCCAGCTGCGGCGCAGGTAGCAGCAGCACAGAGACAAAAGAGAGCAGCAGGATGCCCGCAAGCGTGACCATCGTTTCGAGGGGATGTTTCATAAGCGTTAATCATTGATGAAAAAACGCATTGTCGGGGAAAGCTGGCCTGAGCGCAACGTTCCCCGACCTTCACTCAGGCGACCACGAAGCGGCCAACCAGCTCTGACATGGTTTCAGATTGTTGATCCAGCAGCTGGCTGGCGCTGGCCGCACTCGCCACCAGACCGGCGTTTTGCTGCGTGACTTGCTCCAGCTGATTGAGCGCTTCATGCACCTGCGAGACGCCGAGCGACTGCTCATTGGCCGCGTGGGCGATATCGCTGACAAACGACAGCATCTGGCCGGTATTCTCGCGAGCCGCATGCAGCGCGCGATCGGATGCCTGCGCCAGCGCCACGCCTTGCTGGATCTGATCCATATTTTTACTCACCAGTTCGCGGATCTGCTGTGCCTCGTTGGCGCAGCGCTGTGACAGGTTACGCACCTCTGATGCCACCACCGCAAAGCCTTTGCCCAGCTCACCGGCGCGTGCCGCTTCCACCGCGGCATTCAGCGCCAGCAGGTTGGTCTGAAACGAGATCTCATCAATCGAGCTGACAATATTGGAGATCTGTTCACTGGAGTAACGGATAGCCGACATGCTGTTGCTGGTTTCACCCGCCACGCGGCTCGCTTCCTGCACCTGTTTCTCCATCTCCTGCGTCAGTCGTTTTGCTTCATTAGCATTGTCCGCCGTCATGTTTACCGCAGTGGCGATCTGCTCCATGCTGGCGGCGGTTTCCACCAGCGAGGCCGCCTGTTGATCGGTGCGGGAGGCCAGATCCTGGTTGCCGCTGGCGATCTCGGAGCTGGCGCCGCGCAGCACGCCGGCGCCATGTTTGATCTCGCTGACGATATGCTGAATATTCTCGATCGCCTGGTTATAGGCGCGGTTAAGCAGAGAGAGCTCGTCGCTGCCCGGCACATCCAGCCGCTGAGTGAGATCGCCATCCATCCCTTCGATGGTTGCCAGTGAGTGCTGCAACTGGCGGTGAATGCTGCTGGCGACCAGCACGGCAAAGAAGAGGGCGATAACCAGTGCAATCACGCTTATCACCGCGAACAGCGTTACTTCGCGCCAGGCTTCATCGGCCAGTTTCTGCGCGGTCATAAGCAGGTGATTAGACGCGGCATTTTCAACGGCTTTTAGCGTGTTAATGCGCGCGGTCTGGGCGTTAAACCAGTCGGCGGGTGCGACGCCAAAGCCGCCGGTTGCGGCGTGATCGATAGCGGTCTGGCGTAAAGAGAGGGCTTTAAGGGCTTCTGGAGAGTTAAGCTGCGCGTTCATTTTCGCGTTCACCTCTGCGGAGCTAAACGCGTGGGTTGCCGCAAGCCATGAGGCCTGTTTACCCACCACTTCATTAAGCTGGCGGAATTGCGCCTCGGTAAAGCGGTCAGCGGAGAAGACGTTCGACAGCAGCGCGCGCTCAATACCGCTCTGCTCTTTGGCATTCAGCACGCTGTAGTAGGCCGCCAGCTGGTTAACAATCTCGCCGTTATCCGTTAACTGGCTAATACCACCGACCACATTCAGCAGGTCATTAATAATGGTGCTGTACCACACCAGCGAATCGGAGCCGTTGACGCTTAATGCGCGCACCTGATCGCGAAAACCAATAATACCCTGTTGATGCTGGCGAAATTGCGCCAGCGCCTGGCGAATATCGCTATTCGCGTCCTGTTCCGGGAATTGGTCAAGCAGTGCGGTTAATTGTGTCAGCGCTTTTGTCGAGACGGGATATTGCGTGGATAACTCATTATTGAATTGCTGGCCTTTACTGCCGATATAACCTGCACTTAAACCGCGCTCTTTTTGCAATTCATGAATAACGCTCCCGGCCTCTTTCGCCAGCGTTGTTAATGAAATGATGGTATGCATCTGCTGGCCGGTCTCAACGCGTGACATGATGCCGCTGGCGGCAAGCCAGATAAGCGCAAACAACAGAGGCAGCAGAGCTAATAGCAGTTTTGACTTCATCGAGATACGGTAAATCCACTTCATAAATAGGCCTCTTGTTCGCGTGTATATATTTGTTATCGGAGTGATTACGCGCGGCCTTTACTTTAATGCAGGGGTTGTTGATATTTATCAATTCTCAGGAAATATCGCTACTCCATAAGTATTAGTTATTTAAGAAATCTCTCTGTTAAACAAAGGAAAAAGAGTTTGCCGCAGGCAAAATATCCCCACGGCAAAAAATAACCTTAAATAAGGTATGGATTATCCGGCGGCCCAAATTTCAGTGTGCTTTTTCATCAGGCCAATTAACGATCCGCCATCGGCAATAAATTCCCGCATCAGCTGCGCTTCGCTTTTGCCGCGTTTAACGCAGACGGCAATGTCATCCAGCGCGCTGCTGGCATTAAGTTTGTCGGCCCACGGCGCGATCTTCTCCAGCAGATGCGATACATCATCAGCAATGGTGCGCTGTTCGCCGGTATGCACATCGGTTATTACCCCCTTCAGGCCGAAGCGGCAGGCCTGAAAACGGTTGAATTTATATAGCAGGTAGTCCCGCTCCTGGAATTTAAACGGACGCTCAGCCAGCAGCCAGTGCGACAGCGCCTGAATAAAGCCCGCCAGGCTGACGGCGTGGGTAATAGTCAGTGGCGTATCCATCACCCGCACTTCAACGGTACCGAAACCGGGGCTCGGGCGAATATCCCAGTGCAGATCCTTAATGCTCTCGATCATCGAGGTGTAGCTTAAGCGGCGAAACAGCCCTTCAAACTCCTGCCAGTTCGCCACCCACGGCATTGGGCCGTTATCCGGGAAGGAGGAGAAAATATTGAGCCGCGAGGAGGCAAACTGCGTATCGGTGCCCTGAATATAGGGCGAGCTGGCGCTCAGGGCGATAAAGTGCGGAACAAAGCGCGACAGGCCGTGCAGCAGATAGATGGCATCATCACCATTGGTACAGCCGACATGGACATGCTGACCAAACACCGTTGCCTGCTGCATCAGGTAGCCGAACATCTCCAGCGTGCGGGCATAGCGCTCATCCGCGCAGATCTGTTGCCGCTGCCACTTCTGAAACGGGTGGGTGCCGCCGCCGCAAATCTGCACGTGGTGCTCGCCTGCGGCCTGCAAAATGGCGTGGTGCATCGCCGAAAATTGATGCGCGACTTGGCGGATATCGCGACAGACGCCGGTGGCGATCTCCAGCATGCTTTCGGTGATGTCGTGCTTAACCTCACCGGCGCTGACGCGGTGCTGAAGGGTGTCGATCAGCCGGGATGAGTCCTGGCTTAAGTCATAGCCCGGTGGGTTAACCACCTGCAACTCCAGCTCAACGCCGAGGGTAAAGGGCTCAGAGACATGAAAATCGGGCAAAGGCATAACCATTCCTTACGCAAATGTTTGTTTGAGTATGGAAGGGAATCGCTAATTATGCCCGGCGCAGCGGGAGGGAAGAGGGGCGAAAAAGAAGCAAAAAAAAGCCCGCACAAACGGCGGGCAAAAAATACTGGAAGCAATGTGAGCAATGTCGTACCGAATACCTGAGTTAGACACTCAACTATTCGGTAATGCGAAAGATAATCTTTATCATCTTCGTGGTCAACCCTCTATTTTGTACGAGATTGCACTCTCTGTTATCAACGCGATCGATGCAGGTGAATAGAGTCAATTATGCTTGCCTCATTAAGGTTAATGAGTATAGTTCTCATTCTCTTTGGTGTTTGATGGCGTTGCCGCGGCGCAGTACGCCATCACAACCGGGATATTACCCGCCCACGCACACAGTCAACTAACGCGAAAAGGCAGGCGGGGAGAGGCAATGGCGACCAGCCTTCTGGCTGATGCCCTTAACCATCCGGCCTGAATGCGGGCCTTTTTCTCCACTTCGATATGAGTCGATGATGAATAACAGCAAACATACCTGGTCACCTTTGCGCAAGAGCTTGCTTGCGCTCGCGATTGGCGCGGCGACGCATGCCGTACAGGCAGCAACACCCGCCAGCGGAACGAAAGAGGAGACGCTGATTGTCCAGTCCACCAGCGGCAGCGATTTTAAACCCGGCGGCGACGCGCTGGTGCCAGCCTATCTTGATGGCCAGGTGGCCTACGGTGGGCGGCTTGGCATGTTGGGCGAACAGAAGGCGATGGATGTGCCGTTTAACGTGATCGGCTTTACCTCGAAGCTGGTGCAGGATCAGCAGGCGAAGACTATCGCCGATGTGGTGCGCAATGATGCCGGGGTGCAGGTCAGCCAGGGCTACGGCAATATGGCGGAAACCTACCGCATTCGTGGTTTTAAACTTGATGGCGACGATATGCTGATGGGCGGCCTGGCGGGCATTGTGCCGCGTCAGGTGGTCGATACGCAGATGCTCGATCGCATCGAGATCTTTAAAGGGGCGAATGCGTTAATGAACGGCGCGGCCACCTCTGGCGTCGGCGGCATGATTAATCTGGAGCCGAAACACGCTGAAGATACGCCCCTGACGCGCCTCGGCGTCGATTACTCCTCACGCTCGCAACTCGGCGGCTCGCTGGATGTCGGGCGGCGTTATGGCGATAACAACCAGGTCGGGGTGCGCGTTAACCTGCTGCACCGCGAGGGTGAAACCACGGTTGAAGATGATAAGCGCCGCACCACCGTTGCCTCCGTTGGCCTCGATTATCGCGGCGAGCGCCTGCGCAGCTCCCTTGATGTTGGCTACCAGAAGAAGACCTTCCACGGCGGTTCGATGGGGGTCAATATCAGCAACATCGATTTCGTGCCCGCCGTGCCGGGTAACAGCAAAAACACCAGCCAGAAGTGGGCGTGGAGTGATATCGAAAACGAGTTTGGCCTCGCCCGCGCCGAGTATGATCTCACCGATATCTGGACGGCCTACGCCGCTTTTGGCGGCCAGCACTCTCATGAGCAAGGCGTCTATGGCGGGCCGAAAGTGATTAACGCTGCGGGCGATGCGACGATTGGCCGCCTCGACACCAATCGCATCAGCGATAGCTGGAGCGGCATGGCGGGCCTGCGCGGCAACTTCGATACCGGCCCGGTGTCGCACAAAGTCAACGTCGGTTACTCCGCCAGCATCAAGCAGGACAAAGTCGCCTGGCGCATGTCGTCGAAGAATCCGCTGGTCAATATCTATAACAACAGCGCGGTGCCGATGCCGGATTACAGCCTGACCGGCGGCAACTACAGCGATCCGTTAACCACCGGGCGCAACCGCACCCAGGGCTGGCTGCTGAGCGATACGCTGGGCGTGCTTGACGACACGCTGCTGTTCACCGCAGGCGCGCGTTACCAGAAAGTGTGGGTTCACAGTTACAACAATGCCACCGGTGACGAGAACCGCAATGCGCGCTTTATTGAAGATCGCTGGATGCCGACCTACGGCGTGGTCTACAAACCGTGGGAAGTCGTTTCGCTTTATGCCAACCATACCGAAGCACTGCAACCGGGCAGCACCGCGCCAGAAGGGGCGGCGAACCAGTATCAAACCACCGGCATCGCCCACTCGAAACAGAATGAAGTGGGGGTGAAAACGGACTTTGGCCGTATTGGCGGTACGCTGTCGCTGTTTGAAATTAAGAAACCGTCGGCTATTCAGAACAGCAGCACCAATATCTATGAGCTGAGCGGCGAGCAGCGCAACCGCGGCGTTGAGCTGAGTGTATTTGGCGAGCCGACGCTCGGCCTGCGCCTGAACGGCAGCGCAACCTGGATCGACGCGGAGATGACCAAAACTCAGGATGGCATCAATCAGGGCAATAAACCGGTTGGCGTGGCGAGCTTCTACTCGGTGCTGGGCGCGGAGTATGACATCGCTGCGGTTGAGGGGCTGACGGCAACGGCGCGAGTCAATCACACCGGATCCCAGTACGCCAATGCGGCGAACAGCAAAAAGCTGGACAGTTACACCACCCTCGATCTCGGTGCGCGTTACCGCATGCGCTTGAATGCCGATCGCAACGAGATGGTATGGCGCGTCGGGCTGGATAACGTCACCAACAAGAACTACTGGGCAAGCGTTGAAGATAACGGCACCTATATCTATCAGGGCGGTGGCCGTGAGTTGAAAGTGTCAATGAGCTACGATTTTTAATCGCCAATGGCAGCAGGCCGGAGCGCGCTCAGCTTATCCGGCATGCTGCCTTTTATTTGCTCAATCACAACATTTAAACAGCAGATCGGTTACACTCGCGGCACAGAAAATCCACATAAAAGGAGAGTGAGATGCTGGAAAAACTACGAACCCGCGACGGGAAAAAATTTCTCTGCGCGGTGCTGGTGGTCTTCCTGATTGCCGTAAGCGTGGTGTCAAAAGTGACCTTCGAAGGCGTTGAGGATCAATACAATCTGCCGATGTCCTCCTGGACCACCTCAATGTTTATCATGCAGGGCGCATGGGTGGCGATTTACAGCCTGATGTTCACCATCATCGGCTCGCTGCCGTTTGGCTTCTATTTCCTCGGCCCGAAAGACGATCGCGGCTGACCCTCTCGCCCCGGTTTCTCCACCGGGGCAGTTTCCGTTATCACATTATGTAAATAAAGTTATTGCCCCTCACGTAGTCGAAAACTCCGTATTAAGCATCACTGCCCGTTAAGTTAACTGCCGCTACATATAGCGCCGCGCTAGCCTGCTGCCTTGCTGGCGGAAAGGGCGTGTTTCCCTCTCCCGTCTGCCCATTTTTAACAATTAAAGATCAAAAAATAATCGCCGATAGCATTGCTACAGGGAGTGCATGCTGCAAGGAACATTGACGACATAAGGCTGACTCCAGGAGAGCCGTAATGGCCAGACAATTCGTGAATAAAAAAATGAGCACCCGCGCGCAAATGCTGCTGACGGGCGCCATCACCATCACCCTCGGTTTTGCGGTCACTATCGGGGTACTGAGCTGGCAGTCCAGCAATCAGCAAAAAGCGCTCGCCGAACAATATCTGCAAAAAATCGCCCGTAGTGAGGCGCTCAATATTCAGCAACAGCTTAACTATGCGCGCGATGTGGCGCATAACCTCGGCCACAGCCTGGCCGCGCTGCCGCAGGCCGGGATCACCGATCGTAACGTAGCGAATAAGTTAATTGAGTATGCGGTGCGCGATAACCCGGACTACCTCTCCGTGTCGGTGATTTTTGAAGAGAACGCCTTCGATGGTCGCGACGCGGAGTTTGCCGGTAAACCGGATCAGGCTCCCAAAGGGCGCTATGCGGTGTTTGCCGATCGCGATCCCGCCGGGAAATACGCCATGCATCCGTTGCTCTCGATCTTGACGCCGGGGCAGGGCGACTACTACCTCGTGCCGCAACGCACGCAAAAAGATACGCTGATCGAACCCTACAGCTATGCCTATAACGGCGTCCCGACGCTGTTAACCTCGGTCGCCGCGCCAATCATTAATGACGGCAAACTCAACGCGGTGGTCACCTCCGACATTTCCCTGGCTTCACTGCAACAGAAAGTGAACCAGATCAAACCGTGGGAAGGTGGCGGCTATGCGATGCTGCTCTCCACCTCGGGGAAAGTGATCTCCTATCCGGATAAAAAACTGACCAGCAAACCCTACCCTGGCAATACCGAAGGCTTTACCACCAGTGTGGTGGAGCAGGATGATCCGATCCTTGGCGAAAAAGCGCTGGTGACCTGGCAGCCCATCACCATCGGTAACAGCACCGATAACTGGTATCTGGGCATTGTCGCCCCGGTCAGCCAGGTGATGGCCGCCGCTAACCGTCAGCTGCTTAATGCCGTGATCCTTGGCGTTATCAGCATCCTGCTGGTCAGCGCGCTGTTGGGAGTGCTCTTTAGCCGTAAAGTGCTGAAACCGATTGGCGGCGAGCCGCTGGAAGGGGCGAGCATTGCGCTGGCGGTCGCCGAAGGCAAACTCGATAACGTTATTGTGGTGAAAGAGGGCGATCGCAGCAGCCTCTTCTATGCGCTGCACACCATGCAGGACCAACTGCGCCAGATGGTGGGTCAGATCCAGGAGGCGAGCAGTTCTGTGCGCCAGGGCGCTGGCGAGATTGTCAGCGGCAACATCAACCTTTCGTCCCGTACCGAACAGCAGGCCGCCGCGCTGGAGCAGACCGCCGCCAGTATGGAGCAGTTCAGCGCCACGGTTAAACACAACGCCGACAATGCGCACCATGCCACCGCGTTGACCGCCAATGCCACGCAGATTGCCAGCCGCGGCGAAGCGCTGGTGGGCCAGGTGGTTCAAACCATGTCGCAGATTGACGATAGTGCGAAGAAGATCGGCGATATCACCGCCATTATCAACAGTATTGCCTTCCAGACCAATATTCTGGCGCTGAACGCCGCGGTGGAAGCGGCACGTGCCGGAGAGCAGGGGCGTGGCTTTGCCGTGGTCGCCTCGGAAGTGCGTAATCTGGCAAGCCGCAGCGCCGATGCGGTGAAAGAGATTGGCGCGCTGATCGAAGAGTCCGGTAAACGGGTGGAAACCGGGGTGCAACTGGTGAACGATGCCGGTAAAACCATGCAGGAGATGACCCAGGCGGTGAACTCGGTGCAGTCCATCATCAATGAGATTGTCAGCGCCTCCGATGAGCAAGCCAAAGGCATCGGCCAGGTGACCATTGCGGTCAACGAAATGGATGGCGTAACGCAGCAGAACGCCTCGCTGGTGCAGGAGATGGCTGCCGCCGCAACGTCGCTGGAAGATCAGGCAGAGCAGCTGGCGCAGAGCGTACAGCAGTTCCGTCTGCAGGCCTGACTGGAGCGGGGAGTCGGTTAGTACAGGCTCCCCGCTGCCGGTACCATTTCTTGCCAGCCCCTGGCGGAGATGTTAAAAGGTGCCCCTTTAAATGAAACCACAAAGGGGAAGGACGTGAAAAACGCGTCACAGGTCGTGGGGAACATGACCGGGACCGCGTCGGAGGCAGCGCCGACGCTACAACGGGGATTAAAGAACCGTCATATTCAGCTTATTGCCCTTGGCGGCGCGATTGGCACCGGGCTGTTTCTCGGCATCGGTCCGGCAATTCAGATGGCCGGGCCTGCGGTGTTACTCGGCTACGCTATCGCCGGCATTATCGCCTTTTTGATTATGCGCCAGCTCGGTGAAATGGTGGTTGAAGAGCCGGTCTCAGGTTCGTTTTCCCACTTCGCCTTTAAGTATTGGGGGCCATTTGCGGGCTTCCTCTCCGGCTGGAACTACTGGGCAATGTTTGTGCTGGTCGGCATGGCGGAACTGACCGCCGCCGGGATCTATATGCAGTACTGGTTCCCCGATATTCCGACCTGGGTCTGGGCCGCCACCTTCTTCGTTATCATCAACGCCGTTAACCTCGTCAATGTGCGCCTGTATGGCGAAACCGAATTCTGGTTTGCGCTGATCAAAGTGCTGGCAATTATCGGCATGATTGGCTTTGGCATCTGGATGCTGTTCACTGGCCACGGCGGCGAGCGCGCCAGTATTAATAATCTCTGGCAGTACAACGGCTTTTTCGCCACCGGCTGGCATGGGCTGGTGCTGTCGCTGGCCGTGATTATGTTCTCGTTCGGCGGTCTTGAGCTGATTGGTATCACCGCCGCGGAAGCGAGCGAGCCGCACACCACCATTCCAAAAGCGGTTAACCAGGTGGTTTACCGTATTCTGCTCTTCTACATCGGTTCGCTGGTGGTGCTGCTGGCGCTCTACCCGTGGATTGACGTGCAGGCCAACAGCAGCCCGTTTGTGATGATCTTCCATGAACTTGACAGCAATTTAGTTGCTTCAGCACTCAACTTTGTCATTCTGGTGGCTTCACTGTCGGTCTATAACAGCGGCGTTTACTCCAACAGCCGGATGCTGTTTGGCCTGTCGGTGCAGGGCAATGCGCCCGCGTTTTTAACGCGCGTCAGCCGTCGCGGCGTACCGGTCAACTCGCTGATCCTCTCCGGCGCGATTACCTCGCTGGTGGTGCTGGTGAACTATCTGCTGCCGCAGAAAGCTTTTGCGATGCTGATGGCGTTAGTGGTCGCCACTCTGCTGCTGAACTGGATCATGATTTCGCTGGCGCACCTGAAGTTTCGCGCCGCGATGCGCCGCAAAGGGCGCGATCCGCAGTTCAAAGCGCTGCTCTTTCCGGCGGGCAACTACCTCTGCATCGGCTTTATGCTGTTTATTCTCGGCCTGATGTACTCTATCGACGATATGCGCCTGTCGGCCATTTTGCTGCCGGTATGGATTGTGTTCCTGTTTGCCGCCTTCAAACTACTGCGGCGGACACCGAAGCGCGCATAAGCCTCAGTATCAAAAGAGAAAACGCCAGCCTCCGTGCTGGCGTTTTTTATGTGCCTCAGGCAGGGGTCGTACAGCGGGGCGCTAACTGCCGACGGGCAACGAGTGCCGCTGCGACAAGCGCCAGCATCATCACCACCTCTGTTGCCAGAAAACCGCTTAGCGCCGCGCTGTAGTCGCCGTGCGACTGGCCGACAAGGTGAAGAAAGATGCCGCCGAGCAGCGCAGGCCCCAGACCGAGCGCCGACTGTTGCAGGGTGCTGAGCAGCGCGCTGCCTGCGCCTGCGTCCTGGGCGGTGATGTCACGCATGCCGATGCGGTAGAAGCTGTTGACGATCAGCGCCTGGCCGTAGCCAATCAGCAGGGTGGCCGGGGCGAGTGCCAGCACGCCGACCACGCGGCCTGAGAGGTGCAGAGTCACTATCAGCGTCAGCAAACCGGCAATCTGAATGGTAAGCCCGGTCAACAAAATGGTGCGCATGCTGTAGCGGCTAATCAGCTTCGGCGCATACCAGGCTGCGATAAAATAGGCGACGCCGAGGGCGATAAAACTATTTCCGGACTGGTAGGGGGTCATACCCATTCCGGCCTGCAAGGTGAGCGCCATGCAGAACATAAACCCGGCCCAGGCGCTGAAAAAGAGCAGCGCAATCAGCAAACCAAAGCGGATACTCGGCAGCTTAAGCAGGCGTGGCGGCACCAGCGGCGTGATGCCGCGCTTCTCCTGCCGCACCGCGCTGCTGCGCATCCACAGCGCCAGCGGGAAGAGGGCCAGCAGCGCCGCTTTGCTCTGCCACGGCCAGTGCATCTCCGGGCCTAATGCCAGCGGGAAAAGCAGACAGCAGAGGATCAGCGCCAGTGCAGTCGTGCCTTGCCAGTCAATGCGCGTGCGTTGTTCACTGCGGGTTTCCGGCACGTAGCGGCGGCTCAGCAGTAGCACAAGCAGGCAAATGGGCACATTGATAAAGAAGGCGTTGCGCCAGCCAAGCCCGGCGATATCCGCCGACACCAGCCAGCCGCCGCCCATCTGCCCGATGATAAACGCCACGCCGCCCACCCCGCCGTAGAGACTGATGGCGCGGGCATGCGCAGTGCCTTTCAGCGTGACATGCAAAGTGGCGAGGATCTGCGGCACAATCAGCGCCGCGCCCATTCCCTGTAGCGTGCGCGCCGCCAGCAGGGCAGAGACCGAGTTCGCCAGCCCGCACAGCAGCGAGGCGATGCCGAACAGCGCAACGCCCCATAAAAAGATGCGGCGGCGGCCGAGGTTATCCCCCAGTTTGCTGCCCATCGCCAGACAGACGGCAAATGCTACGCCATAGAGCGCGACAATCAGCGCCAGTTGGGTGGCTGAAGTGTGTAACGACAGGGTGATGGAATCGAGTGCCACATTGGTGATTGAGGTGTCAATCAGCGGCAGCATCTGCCCGGTTAACAGTAAAAACAGGCCCGCCCGGCCCGGAGAAACAGCAGACGTATTCATGGTAACTCCATTGCGTCATTCATCAGATGGACGTAGCATCGCCGAATGAGAAAACGGGTACCAGTTCTTGCCTATACGGGTACTGGCACTACCATGCTGGAGGGTTTATGACGTTGATGGTGGATAAACAGCCGCAGCTGGCGCTGCTTGAAGAGAGCCGCAAACAGCTGGGCGCGTTTCTGCGCGCGCGGCGCGAAAGCCTCGATCCGCAGCGGCTCGGCCTGCCGCGCAGTAGTCGGCGGCGCACGCCGGGCCTCAGACGTGAAGAGGTGGCGCTGCTAGCCGATGTCGGCGTCACCTGGTACACCTGGCTGGAGCAGGGCCGCGAGGTGAACCCCTCGGCTAATGTTTTGCAGGCGATAGCCTCCGCATTGCAGTGCACGCCAACCGAGACGCGGCATCTCTTTCTGCTGGCTGGGCTAGCGCCGACCGAAGCGCTCAACTCCCCGCAGTGCGAAGGCATCAGCGACAGCACGCGCCGCCTGCTGGACAGCCTGCTGCCGAATCCTGCCAGTATCCAGAAACCCAATTTCGATATTGTCGCGTGGAATGCCGGGTTTGAGCGCCTGATGGGCATCAAGTTTGACGAGATCCCGGAAGATGACCGCAACTGCATCTATCTCTACTTAACCCATCCGCAGTGGCGCAGCCGCCTTGGGCTGGATGATCAGGTGCTTTCGACTTTCGTTGCCTATTTCCGGGCGGCCATGGCCGCGCACCGCGGGGATGCGATATGGGAAGCGAAGCTGGCGCGCTTTTGCGCGGCGTCGGCGGAGTTTGAAACGCTGTGGCGCAAGCACTATGAAGTGAGCGGCGTGGAGAATAAGGTCAAGGTCTTTGCGCACCCGCAGCTTGGCACGATTACCCTGCAGCAGATGTACTGGTACTCCGCGCCGCGTAACGGATCGCGGTTACTGGTCTATATGCCGGTGGATGAGCAGGGCGAGCAGGCGCTGCAGTGGCTGGCGCAGAACGCTTAAGGGCGCAGGCGCTTCTGATCTTTTCGCGGCAGGGTGTCGACCACGCGATCCCAGGCGTGCTGGATCAGGGATTCGAGCAGCGAGAGGTCAATCTCGTCGCCTGCGTAGACGGAAATCCAGTGCTTCTTATTCATGTGATAACCCGGCTCAATGCTGGGGTAGATCTGCTGATTGAGCAGGGCAACCTGCGGCTCTGATTTCATCGTTACCATCGGCCTGCCGTGGGCGGTGGTGGTCATCATAAAGATCTTGCCGCACACCTTGAAGACGTCATGTTCCGGGCCAAACGGCCAGCAGTGCTCGGTAAAGGGGAGCGACAGCGCGTAGCGATGAGCGCTCTCCTGCAAGGTTTTACTCTCCATCGTTTTCCTCCTTCGCCAGCGCGCGCCACATCGCCTCAAAGCCGAGGCGCTTAAGCTCTTTGGTCCGCGAGGGATCGCGTCCCGCAAAGTTGATGGTGGTTTCCGCCATCGCCAGGAAAATGGCATCGCCAAAGGCGGCGTACTCATCGGAGAGGAAAACCGGGCGCACCGAGCGGTGGCACAGCTCATGCAGCTCCGGGAAGATATCGGCTACCTGCTGCTTGGTTTCGGCGGTCAGCTTTTCGCTGATGGCGATCTGGCGCACCGCATGGTGGCCGTTGGGGTGGCGAATACCCCAGTCGATATAGCTGTCCCAGATGGAGTGGGTGTGCACCTTCGAATCGCTGCTAGAGCGGTCGAGATTCGCCAGCATGGTGCCGCAAAGATCGGTTTTCAGATGCAGATAGAGCGCGTTCAACAGATCGTCTTTGGTGGCGAAGTAGCGAAACAGTGTCCCTTCCGCGACGCCTGCATTACGGGCGATAAGCGCGGTTGAGGCGGCAATCCCCGACTGGGCAATCGCTTTGGTTGCTGCTTTCAGTAATGCCAGTTTCTTATCTTCACTCTTCGGACGAGCCACGCCGCTTTTCTCCGCTTTTTACAAAAACCACGATTGAAACATGCCCTTTGAGAGGCTGCAACGTCGAATATCAAACAACGAAAAATCGTCTTGACGATTTAATGTTCGTTTCTATAATGAGTGCTTACTCACTCATAATCAAGTTCAATGAGTATCGTCTCAACGGATGGGATCGATTTAGCCGGGTCAGGATATGAAACGTCTCACTATCAGCGTGGTTGTCGTTATGCTCGTTGCGTCTGCTGCAAGCTTACCTTTTGTTCTGAATGCCGGTTTTGGCCAGCCACCGCAGGGTGAGGCGCTCAGCGCCGTGGAAAAATCGCCCCATTATCGCGATGGTGCATTTCACAATACATTGCCGACGCCGGGCTTTACCGGTGAGCAAAATAAGCTGGCGTTGTGGTGGGATTTTCTCTTCGGTAAACGTGAAAACGCGCGCCCGCAGCAGCCGCTGCCGATGGTGGCAACCGATCTTGCGGCGCTGCCTCTACAGGAGGATACGCTGGTCTGGATGGGGCACTCCTCGTGGTATATGCAGCTGGCGGGCAAACGTATCCTGATCGACCCGGTGCTGAGCGACTACGCTGCGCCGTTCTCCTTTCTCAATAAAGCGTTTGCCGGTAACGGCGTCTGGACCGCAGAGAGTATGCCGGAGATCGATCTGCTGATTATCTCCCACGACCACTATGACCACCTCGATCACGCCACCATCAAGGCGCTGATGCCGAAAATCAAACGCGTGGTTACGCCGCTTGGCGTTGGCTCCCATCTGCGTTACTGGGGGATGGAGGCAGCGAAGATTGAGGAGGCGGACTGGCAACAGAGCGTGCAGGTCAGCGATACGCTTAGCGTCAATATTCTGCCCGCGCGCCACTTCTCCGGCCGTGGGCTGAAGCGCAACCAGACGCTGTGGGCCAGCTTTCTGTTTGTCACGCCTGAACGCAAAGTCTTCTACAGCGGCGACAGCGGTTATGGCCCGCACTTTAAGGCCATCGGCGACAGGTTCGGCCCCATCGATATTGCCATTATGGAAAATGGGCAGTACGACGAGGCGTGGAAATATATTCATATGATGCCGGAGCAGAGCGCGCAGGCGGCGCAGGATCTGCAGGCACGCGCAGTGCTGCCGGGCCATGCCGGGCGTTTTGTGTTGGCAAAACACAGCTGGGACGATCCGTACAAACGTTTAGCGGCTGCCAGCCGCGATAAAGAGTTTCGCTTACTGACACCGAAGCTGGGCGAAGTGGTGTTTGCGGCCGATACGGCGCAAACATTCAGCGCCTGGTGGGAATAAACCGTTTAATTAATCGAAGTGCAGGGGGGATCGCAGCATGACTATTTCCGCTCAGGTTATCGACACTATCGTCGAGTGGATCGACGACAATCTTCATCAACCCTTGCGTATTGATGAGATTGCCGCGCACGCAGGCTACTCCAAGTGGCATCTGCAACGGCTCTTTTTGCAGTACAAAGGGGAGAGCCTCGGGCGCTATATCCGCGAGCGCAAACTCGCGCGCGCCGCGCAGGATTTACGCAACACCGATCAGAAGGTTTACGACATCTGCCTGAAATATGGCTTCGATTCGCAACAAACTTTCACGCGGATCTTCACCCGCACCTTTAACCAGCCGCCGGGAGCCTACCGGCGTGAAAACCATCAGCACACCCATTAACAGTACAAACCGGCATCTGGCCGGTTTTTTCACTCTTGTACCGTCTGCTTAATACCTAAGCGGCTGCAAAAGGTGCTCAGCCCTTCCCGTGCCAGCAGCACTTCAAGCTGGTGCAGTTCGTCAGCGGTAAGCATCTGCAAGGCGTTGATGATATTTTGCATGGTGCCTGGCGCGGTGAGATAGGGCGTCGGCGGTTCGGCGAGCGAGCTGTTAAAACCGCTGTGGCGCATGGCAGGCAGTTCCATCACCAGGCTCAGCACCTTATCCGTGATCAATACGTAACGGGCGCGGCCCCCTTTTACGCCGGGGAGACTCTCGGTTTTCCACTTGTGACGTTTGATCCAGCGGTTGATGGTCTGTCGTGTGACGCCGAGGCGGTTGGCTAACTCAGCGGTGGTCATTTTGCTTGGTAATGTGTTCATCTTATTTCTGGTCGCGGATCCCTAAACGTTGCAACAGGCCGGTGATGCCGTCGCGTAAAAGCATTGAAGAGAGCAGAGTGCGCTCGGCGTCGGTCATCTCTTTTGCCAGCCTGAGCAGAAGTGCTTCCAGCGAAGCGTCGCTGCTGGCGTTGTCGGTAGAAGGGGAGAGTTCATTGCGCTGCGCGCTGCGGATAAAGGCGCGAACCTGTTCATTAACGTGAACCAGGCGGGCTTTTCCTCCCTGAACGCCAGGTTTTGGCGAGGTGATCCACCCCTCTTTACGCACCCATTTATTGATGGTTTGCCGGCTGTACCCGGTAAGCGTAGCCAGCTCTTCCGGCGTCATTCGTTCCTTGAGCATATAATTTCCCGGTGAGTAGTAAGGGTAATTAGTGGTTTATGTTATAGCACCATTTTAGAAGAAAATGTGACAGGTTTAACTGCTGGCTGCGAGGCGCTTCGCAAGGGGATTCAATTGCATGCTTTTTCAGCGGTTGATAAAGGGGCGGTGATTTTGCCGTTGACACCTGACAAGGGAATTCATATCATGCCGCCCGTCAACACGACACGCTTTACGCGATGGGGCTATAGCTCAGCTGGGAGAGCGCTTGCATGGCATGCAAGAGGTCAGCGGTTCGATCCCGCTTAGCTCCACCAAATTCCGAACCCAACGGAACTGGTGCGTAAAGTAACATTGTGGGGCTATAGCTCAGCTGGGAGAGCGCTTGCATGGCATGCAAGAGGTCAGCGGTTCGATCCCGCTTAGCTCCACCAAAATTTGAACCCTCGCGTTTACGCGGGGGTTTTTTGTTTCGGGTTTTCTCTACGCTGTTGTCTGATAAAGATGCATCTCTGCCATTTTCTCGCCCATTTCCCTTGCTTGCTTCACTCTTTCAATAAACCTATTATTCATGGTAATTATTTTTTAACCACCAGAGCCGACATTATTTTATGAAATCCGGTTACGTGAAGCCGTTTCTGCTGGCGTTAATGATGTGCCTGGTGGCCATTCCCGTAGCCCGTTATATTTCGCCGAAAACGGTTGTTGATGACGGCAATATTTATCTCGCCTGGTTACCCTTAAGCGTTACGCTGGCGCTGCTGCTGTTATTTGGTCGACACGCCATTGCGCCGCTCATTATCGGCTCCGCCATCATTAATGAGATTGCTTTTCATCTGCCTTTCGACGAAGCGGCAGTGCTGCTCTTCTGCCAGCTGTTTATTCTCTTTATCGTGTGCGGCATTGTCCGCTGGCAGCTTGGTTCGCGCTGGCGTTACGGTATTCCCAATAAAAATATGGGGGTACGCATTTTATGGCTGGGGTTTATTGCGCCCGTCGGGATAAAAGTATCGATGTATCTTGCCGGGGAGTGGCTTAATTATCCGGTCTATCTCTCCAATTATTTCGGCAGCGGTTCGTTAATATTCTCAATAATCGATATTCAGAGTTTGATGTGTTCGGCGTTGATTTTTACCATGATTGTTTATTATCCGATGCGCATGATCCTCAATCCGCGCTTCGCAAAAGTGTGGTGGCGTCGTAGCGTTATTCCCTGTTTTAGCAAAAGAAAACGTTTATTTAGCCTGGGCTGGCTGGCGGCATTAATCACCGTTGTGGCGCTTCTATGCGCGCCATATAAATCAGATCTGATTGCCGGTTATCTGGTACCGGTGATCTTTATTATCTTCAACTTTGGCTGTAGCCGCCTGCCGGGCACGTTTCTGACGCTGAGCTGGTCCATTTCGGCTTTCCTGTTACTGGCCTATAACAACAACTTCTTTCATGGCGTACGTGCGGATTACTCGCTGGCATTTGTCATGTCAGTGCTGATCTGTTTCACCGTCTGCCTGCTCTATAACATCCGCGTTTTCAACCGCAGCCTGTGGCTAAAGCGGCGCTGGCAGGCGCAAGCGATGAGCGATCCCCTCACCGGGTTGCCCAATCTGCGCGCGCTGGAAAGAGAAGTGGAGCGCCAGCCGGGCAGTATCGTCTGCTGCCTGCATATGAAAAATCTCGATTTCCTCAGCCGCCACTTTGGCATGATGATGCGCGTACATGTGAAGCGCAGCGTCACCCGCACGCTGCAACCCTGGCTGCGTGAAGGAGAGCATTTCTTTCAGCTGCCCGGTAATGAATTACTCCTGCTACTCAGTGGGCCAGAAACCCTGGCGCGCCTGCACTCGATGCTGGATCGCCTTAACAGCCAGCGCATCTGCTGGAATAAGAACCCGCTGGAGATTGAGTTCGGTGCCTCGTGGGGCGAACTGCAGGGCAACCGGGAGGCGTTGCAGCAGACGCTCGGCCAGCTGAGCTGGCTGTCAGAGCAGACGGACAGCGAAAATCGTGTGCTGGCGCTTACTAACAGCCTGGCGGAAGTGAATACCCAGACCACTGAGCGCGTGCTGCAACTGGAGAGGGTGAAACGGGCGCTGGAGGAGGGCGGGATTACGCTCTATGCCCAGCCCATCGTCGATGCCAGTGGCGAGGGCTATCACGAGATCCTCTCAAGGCTGGTCAGCGATGGCCATATCATCATGCCCGACCAGTTTATTCCGGTGATTGCCCAGTTTGATCTCGGTTCGCGCTTCGATATGCAGGTCGTCGAAACGCTGCTGAAATGGATGCAGGCGCATCCGCAGCCTGCTACAAAGCCACGTTTCTCCCTCAATCTGATGCCGCTGACCCTGATGCAACAATCCTTCGCTACCCAGTTTCTTGCACTGTTTGCGCGCTACGGCATCGCCGCGCAGGCGGTGATTATCGAAATTACCGAGGAGCAGGCCTTCTCCCACTCGGAAGTGAGCATCCGTAATATCACGCGCTTACGCGAGGCGGGGTTTAAGATCGCCATTGATGACTTCGGCACCGGCTACGCCAATTTCGAGCGTTTAAAGCGCATCAAGGCGGATATCATCAAGATCGACGGCTGTTTTGTGCGCGATATTCTCACTGACCCGCAGGATGCGATGATCGTGAAAGCGATATGCGATCTGGCGAAGGCCAAAGGCCTGACGGTGGTGGCCGAGTATGTGGAGAGCGAGGCGCAGCGCGAGCTGCTGCTGAATGCGGGCGTCGACTATCTGCAGGGCTATCTGCTCGGCAAGCCGCAGCCGCTGGCATAAAAAAACCGGGGCAGGCCCCGGTTTTTGTTAAAGCATGTTCGAATCAGATAACCAGCGCCGCGATCGCCGCAGAGAGCACGCTCACCAGCGTCGAACCGTAAACCAGCTTCAGACCAAAGCGGGAAACCACGTTGCCCTGCTCTTCGTTCAGGCCCTTGATCGCGCCTGCGATAATGCCGATAGAGGAGAAGTTAGCAAAGGAGACCAGGAAGACCGAGAGGATACCTTCCGAACGCGGAGAGAGGGTGGAGGCAATTTTCTGCAGATCCATCATCGCCACGAATTCGTTGGAGACCAGTTTAGTCGCCATGATACTCGCCACCTGCAACGCTTCATGAGCCGGTACGCCCAGCACCCAGGCAACCGGGTAGAAGATGTACCCCAGAATGCCCTGGAAGGAGATGCCCAGCACGGCAGCGAAAAGGGCGTTCAGGCCGGAAATCAGCGCGATAAAGCCAATCAGCATCGCCGCAACGATAATCGCCACTTTGAAACCTGCCAGAATGTATTCACCCAGCATCTCAAAGAAGCTCTGACCTTCGTGCAGTTTCGCCATCTGCAGGTTCTCTTCGCTCTCATCCACGCGGTACGGGTTGAGCAGCGAGAGCACGATAAAGGTACTGAACATGTTCAGCACCAGCGCTGCGACGACATATTTTGGCTGCAGCATGGTCATGTAGGCACCCACAATCGACATTGAAACTGTCGACATTGCGGTCGCAGCCATGGTGTACATGCGGTTGCGTGACATTTTGCCGAGGATATCTTTATAAGCAATAAAGTTCTCGGATTGACCCAGAATCAGGGAGCTGACCGCGTTAAATGATTCCAGTTTACCCATGCCATTCACTTTCGACAGCACCGTACCGATGGCACGGATCACAATCGGCAGCACGCGAATGTGCTGCAAAATACCAATCAGCGCAGAGATAAAGACAATCGGGCAGAGCACTTTCAGGAAGAAGAAGGCCAGGCCTTCATCATTCATTTTGCCGAAGACGAAGTTGGTGCCTTCGTTGGCAAAGCCGAGCAGTTTTTCAAACATCTCGGAGAAGCCTTTTACGAAGCCAAGGCCGACATCAGAGTTGAGGAAGAACCAGGCCAGCACAACTTCAATCACCAGCAGTTGAATAACAAAGCGGATGCGGATCTTTTTGCGATCGCTGCTCACGAGCAAGGCAAGCAGCGCCACAACAGCAAGCGCCAGGACAAAGTGCAGAACGCGGGACATATTTGCTCCAAATATGAGACGGGTAGGAATTTCGTGCACATTCTATGTAACAAGACAAAAGAAAACGAGATCAAAGGCACACTATATTAATGTCCTGTGACCAGACTCAAAATTAGTGATCAAACATACAATTCAGGTATGTTAATAAAGGCCGTGAAAAGTTGCGTCACGCTGCTAGACTCATAACATAACGCTGCGGTAAATGTTGTTGCCGCCGTCACCATCCTTGGCATTCAACCCTTCTATTGTTTCAGGCTATCAGAGAAATCAAGTAAACCCATCTTAATGATCTTGATAATCATTCTCATTTTGGTAGCATCAAACATAGCAAAGGCTATATTTAGGGGCAATAAATGAGCAGTAGTCGCGTGGAGAGCAGTAACGGACGGGCAGCACGCAAACTCCGGTTTGCGCTGATGGGGCCTGCATTTATCGCTGCTATTGGTTACATCGATCCGGGTAACTTTGCCACCAATATTCAGGCGGGCGCGACCTTCGGCTACCAGCTTTTATGGGTGGTGGTGTGGGCGAACCTGATGGCGATGCTCATTCAGCTGCTTTCTGCCAAGCTCGGTATTGCGACCGGCAAAAATCTCGCGGAGCAGATCCGCGATCACTATCCGCGCCCGCTGGTGTGGTTTTACTGGGTGCAGGCGGAAATTATCGCCATGGCGACGGACCTCGCGGAGTTTATCGGCGCGGCGATTGGCTTCAAGCTGATCCTCGGCGTGTCGCTGATGCAGGGCGCGGTGCTGACCGGGATCGCCACCTTCCTGATCCTGATGCTGCAAAAGCGCGGGCAGAAACCGCTGGAAAAGGTGATTGGCGGCCTGCTGCTGTTTGTCGCGGCGGCCTATATCGTTGAGCTGATCTTCTCGCAGCCGAAGCTAGCTGCGCTGGCAAAAGGGATTGTTATTCCTACGCTTTCAGGCACTGATGCGGTGTTCCTTGCCGCCGGGGTACTGGGCGCGACCATTATGCCGCACGTCATCTATCTGCACTCCTCCCTGACACAGAACCTGCATGACGGTACGCGCCGGGAGCGCTATTCCGCCACCAAATGGGATGTCGGGCTGGCAATGACCATTGCCGGATTTGTTAACCTGGCGATGATGGCGACAGCTGCGGCGGCGTTTCACTTTAATGGACACACCGGCGTGGCCGATCTCGACCAGGCCTATTTAACGCTGGAGCCGCTGTTAAGCCATGCCGCGGCGACTATTTTCGGCCTGAGTCTGGTAGCTGCGGGTCTCTCTTCCACCGTTGTCGGTACGCTGGCCGGACAGGTGGTGATGCAGGGGTTTGTCCGGTTCCATATTCCGCTGTGGGTACGTCGTACCATCACCATGATGCCGTCGTTTATTGTTATCTGGCTGGGGCTGGATCCGACGCGAATCCTGGTGATGAGCCAGGTGCTGCTGAGCTTTGGGATCGCGCTGGCGCTGGTGCCCCTGCTGGTGTTTACCAGTAATGCAAAACTGATGGGCGAACTGGTGAATACCGCGCTGGTAAGACGCACTGGCTGGGTGATTGTCGCGCTGGTGGTGTGCCTGAATGGCTGGCTGCTGGTGGGAACGCTTGCCGAGTTGATGGGTAAATAACGCCCGGTGGTGATGGGCGTATCGTTTCTGCGGCTTGAATGCCCGATGGCGCTACGCTTATCGGGCCTACGAATCTGGTGCGGTTTGAAGGTTCGGTGTTGAAGGCCCGATGGCGCTACGCTTATCGGGCCTACGAATCTTGTGCGGTTTGAAGGTTCGGTGTTGAATGCCCGATGGCGCTACGCTTATCGGGCATTCAAAAATTTATCGGCGCACAAAACTTTTCGGGGGCTGGATCGCGTAGGCCGGATAAGGCGTTAGCCGCCATCCGGCACTGTACGTTTCACCGGGTAATCAAACTACCTGCGAAACACAATTAATGGTGGTGTCCATGCCCGTGACCGCGACCCGGTCCACGGCGATCGTCACGATCGTTCCAGCCTTCGCGATAGCCGCGCTCATAGGCGTCACGCTTGTCCCAACCACGTTTATCCCAGCCACGATGCCAGCCGCGGTCATGTTTATGCCAGCGGTGATCGCGCCACTCATAATTATTGTTCCAGTAATTGCGGTCGCGCCAGCGGCCGCCGTCCCAGTAGTTACCATAATTATCGCGATCGCCAATCTGCAATTTAACCGACGGCAACAGGGTGATTTCTCCAGCATTGGCGGCCAGCGGCGCAAAAGCCAGTAACACTGCTGCCAGAATCAGTGACCTGAACATACTCTTCTCCTTCACGATCGGGCCGGGGAGGCCTGTGGCGGCAATATTACGGGGCGCGCAAACCCCGTATTAGTGGCGGAACTCCTAAATCATCGTTAATAGCACGTTTTGCTAAAATGCTCGTTTACTGCGTGCCGGCGAGAATAGCGTCAATCTCCTCGCACTCCTGGGCGCTAAACGCCCGGTTCGCCAGCATCCCCACTGCATCGTCAAGCTGGCTGGTTTTGCTGGCTCCAATCAGCACCGACGTCACTTTCCCGCCGCGCAGCACCCACGCCAGCGCCATCTGCGACAGCTTCTGCCCACGGCGCCCGGCCACGGCATTCAGCGCCCGCACCGTCGCCAGTTTCTCTTCGGTGAGTTGATCCGGGTTGAGGAAGCGGCTGCCGCTCGCCGCGCGCGAATCCGCCGGGATCCCTTGCAGATAGCGGTCAGTCAACTGCCCACCGGCCAGCGGCGAAAACGCGATACTGCCAACGCCTTTCTCCTGCAACAGATCCAGCAGCTCGCTCTCTACCCAGCGTTCAAACAGGGAGTATTTCGGCTGATGGATCAGGCACGGCGTGCCGAGATCGTTAAGGATCTCGAACGCTTCCCGCGCCTGTGCCGCCGGATAGTTCGACAGCCCGACATAGAGCGCCTTGCCCTGGCGCACCAGGTGATCGAGTGCGCGCATTGTCTCTTTCAGCGGTGTATCGGGATCCGGGCGGTGATGATAGAAAATATCGACATACTCAATGCCCATGCGCCGCAGGCTCTGATCGAGGCTGGCAACCAGATATTTGCGCGATCCCCAGTCGCCATAAGGGCCGTCCCACATGGTGTAACCGGCTTTGCTGGAGATAATCAGCTCATCACGATAGGGGCGGAAATCCTCCTGCATGATGCGCCCAAAGTTGCTCTCGGCCGAGCCGGGCGGTGGCCCGTAGTTATTCGCCAGATCGAAATGGGTGATGCCGAGGTCAAAGGCGTGGCGCAGCAGCTGTCGGCTGGTCTCAAGCAGTGTGGCATCGCCAAAGTTATGCCACAGCCCGAGCGACACCAAAGGCAATTTGAGCCCGCTCTCGCCGCAACGGTTATAGGCCATTTTTTCATAACGTGCGGGGTCCGCCAGGTAAACCATGCAAATACTCCTGATAAAAGGGGAAGCGATAAATTCCAGGCACAAAAGCGCGCCATGTTGCGCACTATTTCAGCGCACAAACGCACTCCAGGTATCTCCTTGTAACGCACTGCGGCAATAAGGCAGTAATCAGTCTGAAAGCTTAGGGCTAATCTGTGATGTAGATCGATAATAAAGGGGCACTCGTGATATGGTCGTTGTCGTTACAGCGCCTTGAATTTACAGTGTGCCAAAGATTTATTCTGACTTTAGCGGAGCCGTAGAAGAATGAAAAAATATGCTTTAGTGGGAGACGTGGGCGGCACCAACGCGCGCTTAGCGTTGTGTGATGTCGAGACCGGCGACATTTCCCGGGCCAAGACCTATTCAGGTCTTGATTACCCGAGCCTGGAAGCGGTCGTTCGCGTTTACCTCGAAGAGCACGAGGTGAGTGTGGAAGATGGCTGTATCGCCATCGCTTGCCCCATCACCGGCGACTGGGTGGCGATGACCAACCACACCTGGGCCTTCTCCATTGACGAAATGAGGCAAAACCTCGGCTTCGCGCATCTGGAGATCATCAACGATTTCACCGCCGTTTCAATGGCCATCCCGATGCTGAAAGCGGAACACCTGATTCAGTTTGGCGGCAACGCGCCGGTTGAAGGCAAACCGATTGCCGTTTACGGCGCTGGCACCGGTCTTGGCGTCGCGCATCTGGTGCATGTGGATAAGCGCTGGGTGAGCCTGCCGGGCGAAGGCGGCCACGTCGATTTCGCGCCGAACAGCGAAGAGGAGGGGATTATCCTTGAAGAGCTGCGGGCTGAAATTGGCCACGTCTCCGCCGAGCGCGTGCTCTCCGGCCCCGGGCTTATCAACCTCTACCGCGCGATTGTGAAATCAGACGGTCGCCTGCCGGAAAACCTGCAACCAAAAGATATTACCGAGCGTGCATTGTCGGACAGCTGCACCGACTGTCGCCGCGCGCTGTCGCTGTTTTGCGTGATTATGGGCCGTTTTGGCGGCAACCTGGCGCTCAATCTCGGCACGTTTGGCGGCGTTTACATCGCGGGTGGCATCGTGCCGCGCTTCCTTGATTTCTTCACCGCCTCCGGTTTTCGCGGCGGCTTCGAAGATAAAGGGCGCTTCAAAGCCTATGTGCAGGATATTCCGGTCTACCTGATTGTTCACGATAACCCAGGCCTGCTGGGCTCCGGCGCACATCTGCGCCAGACGCTGGGTTATGTCCTCTAAAGATTCATCAGTTGCCTGAATTCTTTTACCTTGCTGCGGCTGACGGGAACCTGAAAATCGAGGTCCCGCAGCCGCAGAATATAGGTGTTGTTAAACCAGGGTTCGATCTCGCGGATCTTGTCCAGATTAACGCAGTATGAGCGGTGGCAGCGGAAGAAGTGCGCCGTTGGCAGCTTGCTGCAAAACTCGGTAATATTCATCGGCATCACGTACGATTCCCGCTTGGTATAGACAAACGTCATCTTCTCGTGCGCTTCTGCGTAATAGATGTCGTGAATACTGGTGACAATAATCCGCTCATCTTTTACCAGGTTAATGGTGGCGTTTTCCCGCGATTGCGGGCTGCTCGCGGTACCAGCCTGCTGCTGCCAGGCGCTCTCCAGCTTCTGCAACATATTGACGATGCGTGACTCCTGATAAGGTTTCAGGATGTAGTCAAACGCTTCCAGTTCAAACGCCTCGACCGCATGCTCTTTCCACGCGGTGATAAAGACAATAAAGGGTTTATGAGCGAACTGGCTGATATTCTGCGCCAGCAACACACCATCCAGCGACGGGATGTTGATATCGAGAAAAATGGCGTCCACGCGGTTGTGCTGTAAATACTTCAGCACGTCGAGACCATCATCGAACGTGCCGACAATCTCCATCTGGCTATGTTCACGAATAAGCCAGCTTAGCTCCTGCTGCGCCAGGAATTCATCTTCTACAATGATGACTTTCATCTTCTCTCCGGTCAGGGCAACAGCGTCGCGCGCGACGTCTGGCGGGGCACATAAAAGGCGATTTCGGTGCCCGGCGTCAGGCGGCGAATATGCAGCCCTTCGCCATACAGTAGTTTCACCCGCTGATGAACATTCAGCAGACCAATTTTATTCCCCGGCATTTCGTCTGCTTCGACGCGGGCGATCATTTCAGGGGCAATGCCATTGCCGGTATCGCGCACCGCAATGCGCACCCGGTTGCCGCACTCTTCCACGCTAATGGTGACCACGCCTTTGCCTTTGCAGGGCTGAATACCGTGGACAATCGCATTCTCTACCAGCGGCTGGATCAGCAGGCTCGGGATCACGCAGCTCACCTCTTCATCGATATCATAGATAACCGTCAGCTTATCGCCGAAGCGCGCCTGCTCAATGGCGATATAGTCCTTGATTTGGTAAAGCTCTTTTTTAATATCGATCTGCTCATCATCTTTTAATTCAATGTTATAGCGCAGATAACGCGACAGATTGTAAATCAGCTGGCGCGCGGTATCGGGATTGAGGCGAATGGATGAGGAGATGGCATTCAGGGCGTTAAAGAGAAAGTGGGGGTTAATTTTACTTTGCAGTGCGCGCAGCTCCGCTTTATTGGCCATCTCGCGCAGCTGTTCGGCGCGGGAGACTTCTAACTGCGTTGAGATAATCTGCGATAAGCCGACCGCCATATCCTGCAACGCCGAGGTAATCTGATGCGCGTGGCAGTAGTAGATTTTTAGCGTTCCGGTGACGATGCCCTGTTCGCGCAGCGGGATCACCAGCATGGAGTGGATCTCCGGCGTGCGGTGCGCTTCATCATTGTTTTTAATGATAATTTCACCGGTGGTAATCGCCTGCTGGGTGGTCGGGCTAATAATATCATCGTTGTCGAGGTAGTTATTTTCGCCCACCCCGACATACGCCAGCACGTGATCAACGTTGGTGATCGCCACCGCATCGGCATCAATATCGCGGCGAATGATGTCGCACACCTGGCGCAATGACTCGCTGTTCACATTGCGAAATAGCGGCAGCGTTTTATTGGCAATATCCAGCGCCAGCCGCGCCTGCCGCCCGGCAATTGCCTCTTTTTCCCCCTCAACGCTCTGCACCAGCAGCACAATAAAGCCGATACAGACGGTGCCGAAGATCATCGGCGCGCCGATTTTCGCCACAATATCCAGCCCCAGCGCGGTAGAGGGCGCCCAGATCACCACCAGCAGCATGGTCAGGCTTTCGCAAATCATCCCGCCGATGATCCCGGCGCGCCAGTGCTGGGCTTTGGGAAACTTTCGGTTAATCAGCCCCGACATCACGCCAGCGATAATACTGGTGATAAAACAGGGCACGGCGGTCACCCCGCCGATATCAATCAGGTAGCGGTGCGTGCCGGCGATAATGCCGGTAATAATGCCGACCCACGGCCCGAAGAGGATGCCGCCGGACATCACGGCAATAATGCGCACGTTGACCAGCGATCCCTCCACCGGCACGCCGGACCAGGTGCTGAACAGCGCAAACAGAGAGAAGATCGCCGTTACGCCGAGCAGCTCTTTCGGTGAGTGGGCGGTTTTATGCAGCAGCTCGCGAAACAGGCGGATGCGGATCAGAAAGAAGAGGCAGATCAGCATCAACGCCGCGCGGTCAAAAACCGCCAGCAACATGTCGAATATTTCGTGCACGGGGGACTCATGTGATAGAGGTCAAAGGGCTATGATAAAAAACCCGGCGGCAGATCACCAGTTAACCATTGATTAGATGAATGGGGAAAAACCTTTTTTTAAAAAGGGGATTAGATGATATCCGACGCAGGGCCGGAATTACGATAACCCGGCTGGGTGTAAGGTAATTTTCTTTTTATCATCTTGTTAATGAAAAGCTACTCTCATGCTTTTAAGCGGCAATCACTTTTCAGTTTCTCAAATTACGTTTCCTCTTTTTCGCTCCCGCACTATTTTTTCGTTTCCCTCTCGACAGCGGGAATTTAATCAGGCTATGTTCTGAACAGGCTGCACATGCAGCGACGTCGCTCGGACGGTCCGGGCGCTAACGTAACTTCGAGGAACCTATGGCTGACTCCAGTCCTGAACGCCGCTTCACGCGTATCGATCGTCTTCCCCCCTATGTGTTTAATATCACTGCTGAACTGAAAATGGCTGCGCGACGCCGCGGCGAGGACATTATCGATTTCAGTATGGGCAACCCGGATGGTGCCACTCCGCCGCATATCGTGGAAAAACTCTGCACCGTGGCGCAGCGCCCCGATACGCACGGGTACTCCACCTCACGCGGTATTCCGCGTCTGCGCCGGGCAATTTCACGTTGGTATCAGGATCGCTACCAGGTGGATATCGACCCGGAAACGGAGGCGATTGTCACCATTGGTTCGAAAGAGGGGCTGGCGCACCTGATGCTGGCAACGCTGGATCACGGTGATACCGTGCTGGTGCCCAACCCGAGCTATCCGATCCATATCTACGGCGCGGTGATCGCCGGTGCGCAGGTGCGATCGGTGCCGCTGGTGGAAGGGGTCGACTTCTTTAACGAGCTGGAGCGGGCGATCCGCGAAAGTTATCCGAAGCCGAAAATGATGATTTTAGGCTTCCCGTCGAACCCGACCGCGCAGTGCGTTGAGCTGGAGTTCTTCGAAAAAGTGGTGGCGCTGGCGAAGCGTTACGATGTGCTGGTGGTGCACGATCTGGCCTACGCCGATATCGTGTTTGATGGCTGGAAAGCGCCGTCTATTATGCAGGTACCCGGCGCGCGGGATGTCGCCGTTGAGTTCTTCACCCTGTCGAAAAGTTACAATATGGCGGGCTGGCGCATTGGCTTTATGGTCGGTAACCCGACGCTGGTCAACGCGCTGGCGCGTATCAAAAGCTACCACGATTACGGCACCTTCACGCCGCTACAGGTTGCGGCAATTGCCGCGCTGGAAGGGGATCAGCAGTGCGTGCGCGATATCGCCGCGCAGTATAAGCGCCGCCGCGATGTGCTGGTCAAAGGGCTGCATGAAGCGGGCTGGATGGTGGAGATGCCGAAAGCATCGATGTACGTCTGGGCGAAAATCCCGGAGCAGTATGCGGCGATGGGCTCGCTGGAGTTTGCGAAAAAGCTGCTGAAAGAGGCGAAAGTGTGCGTCTCGCCCGGCGTCGGCTTTGGTGATTATGGCGATACCCATGTGCGCTTTGCGCTGATTGAGAACCGCGATCGTATCCGCCAGGCGGTGCGCGGCATCAAAGCGATGTTCCGCGCCGACGGCCTGCTTCCCGTGACGCCAAAAGGGGCAGCGGAAGAGACCCAGCCATAACAATCAGCCATAAAAAAAGGAGCCGCATGGCTCCTTATTTTTTTCTGCGCTATGGCTCAGGCTAGATCATCAGGGCGAATGTGCCGGCCCACACGATAACCATCACCGATATGCCCATAAAGAAATATTTCACGTTCATCGCTCCGCACACAAAGTATGCATTAATGATCTGTCAGGACTGAGTATAGAGAGGTGAAACTATGCCAAAACGAAAATGAGAATTTTCTCCCTTTCGGCCACAGCGCCATCTCAGAATTTCGGGTGATTTCATCACCAAACGGGGGCTAATGTACGCTTAATTTTTTGCCCTTACAAGAGCCTTTTTTCTATTTAATTTTAGCAACTTACAGAGTGTCGGGCTTTGGCGACACAATACTTTCACTGCTAAATAAATTGCCCTTGGGCGACGATTTTTTTGCCCTGCTGAAACGCTTCATTTGCGGTTGAAATATAAGGCGAATTTTATGTGGTGCGTCACAGTTTGCTGCTTCCAGCCATGTTATTGGCGGCACTGCCCGCAGCAAACGCGCCGCAGAGTTGACAAGCGAATCATTATGCAAATAAATGTCTATACAACACATGACAAGAGAACCATATGATTGAGTTGACCTCTGACGATCGTCTGTGGCGTAACGCAACGCTTGCGACCATGGATCCCACGCGAGCAGAACCCTATGGCCTGCTTGAGCGCCATGCCATCGTGGTGCGCAACGGGCAGATCCGGGCAATCGTGCCGGAGAGTGAACTGCCCGCGCACGCGCCGCAGAGCAGCGATCTGCAGGGCCGTCTGGTGACGCCCGGTTTAATCGACTGTCATACTCATCTTGTTTTTGCCGGAAACCGCGCCCAGGAGTGGGAGCAGCGGTTAAACGGTGTTTCGTATCAACAGATTAGCGCCGAAGGCGGCGGGATCAGCTCAACTGTGCGGGCGACGCGAGAGTGTCACGAAGACGAACTGCTTAATCTTGCGCAGTCACGGCTTGTGCGGCTGATGCGCGAAGGCGTCACCACGATTGAGATCAAATCGGGCTACGGGCTGGATGTCGCCAGCGAAGAGAAGATGCTGCGCGTCGCCGGTACGCTGGCGCAAAACAACGCGGTAGAAGTGAGCCGCACGCTGCTCGCCGCGCACGCCGCGCCGCCGGAGTATAAAACGGACCCGCAGGCCTACATTGATCTGGTCTGCAACACCATTTTGCCCACCCTGGCGGACAAAGGGCTGTTTGAAGCGGTAGATGCGTTTTGTGAAAACGTCGGCTTTACTCCGTCGCAAACCGAGCAGGTGTTTCGCGCCGCGCAGGCGCTCGGTATTCCGGTGAAAGGCCATGTTGAGCAACTCTCCTCGTTGGGCGGCGCGGAGCTGGTCAGCCGCTTTAAGGGCTTATCCGCCGATCATATTGAGTATTTGAGCGAATCGGGCGTGATGGCGATGCGCGCCAGCGGGACCGTTGCTGTTCTGCTGCCTGGAGCCTTCTATTTTCTTAATGAAACGCAAAAACCGCCGGTTGCCCTGCTGCGCCAGCAGGGGGTGCCGATGGCGGTAGCGACGGATTTCAACCCTGGCACCAGCCCGTTTGCCAGCCTGCATCTGGCAATGAATATGGCCTGCGTGAAGTTTGGCCTGACGCCGGAAGAGGCCTGGGCGGGCGTCACGCGCCATGCTGCGCAGGCGCTTGGTCGTAAGCAAACCCATGGTCAGCTGGCCGCCGGGTTTGTCGCCGATTTTGTCGTCTGGGACGCTAATCATCCGGTGGAGATGATCTACGAGCCGGGACGTAATCCGCTTTATCAACGTATTTTCCGTGGCGAGGTCACTGCATGAATCTATGGAAGCCGGTAGCGCCTGCGTGCTGGCAGGGCAGGGATGACAGCGGCGAAGCGGCAAATGCCCTGCGCCTGTTTCAGACCGTCACTCAGGCGGCGACGTTTGCGCCCGAGCAGCACGGCGGCAAGACGGCGCTGCTCGGCTTTGCCTGTGATGAGGGGGTGAAGCGCAATCAGGGGCGCGCGGGGGCCGCGAAGGGGCCATTTGCCCTGCGTACAGCACTGGCAAATATGGCCAGCCACGCCGGGCATCATCAGCTTGTTGATTTAGGTAATATTGTCGCCAGCCCGGAGGCGCTGGAGCAGGCGCAGCAGGCGCTGCATGATGCGGTGCTCGCCTGCCAGCAGGCGCAGATGCGCACGCTGGTGTTGGGCGGCGGGCATGAAACGGCATTTGGTCACGGCTCGGCAATCCTTGATGCTTTCCCCCATGAGCAGGTTGCGATTATCAATCTCGATGCGCACCTCGATTTACGCCACGCGGCGCGCGCTAGCTCCGGCACGCCGTTTCGCCAGCTGGCCCAGCAGTGCGACACTCAGCAGCGCGGCTTTCACTACACCTGTTTCGGTGCAAGCCTGGCGGCCAATACCCAGGCGCTGTGGGATGAGGCAACGCGCCGCAACGTGACGGTAGTTGAGGATCTAGCGCTGTTAAACGCCTTTGAAACCGAAGCGCTACCCGAAATTAAACGCATCATTGAGCAGTACGACAGGATCTATCTGACCATCGATCTCGACGTGCTGCCCGCCTGGGAGATGCCCGCCGTCTCCGCGCCAGCGGCGCTGGGTGTGCCGATGCATCTGCTGCTGCGCATTATCGAACCGCTGTGTCGCAGCGGCAAAGTGCAGGCGGTGGATTTAGTGGAGTTTAATCCGACGTTTGATCACGCAGGGCAGGGCGCGAAAGCCGCTGCCCGGCTGGCCTGGCAAATCCTGCACTGGTGGCAGTGATATACTCGCCTGACAAATAACAATAAGGAATTGCCGCGCTATGTATTCCCCCCGCCCCCGGGTGGCCCCGGCCACCGCGCCCGTGCCCTTTTACGAGAAGGTTAAGCAGGCCATCAGCGAGAAGATCGCCGCCGGTATCTGGCGCCCGCACGATCGCATCCCCTCTGAAGCGGAGCTGGTGGCGCAGTTTGGTTTTAGCCGCATGACCATTAACCGCGCGGTGCGCGCCCTGACCGATGAGGGGTTACTGGTACGCTTGCAGGGCGTCGGCACCTTTGTTGCCGAGCCGAAAGGGCAATCGGCGCTGTTCAAGGTGCGCAGCATTGCCGATGAGATTGCCGATCGCCACCATCAGCACCGCTGCGAAGTGCTGCTGCTGGAGGCGCGCGCCGCCGACGCAACCCAGGCCGCAGCATTAAACGTGGTGGAAGGGACACGCATTTTTCACTCGCGCATGGTGCATTTTGAGAATGGCGTCCCGGTGCAGATTGAGGAGCGCTGGGTCAATGCCGACGTGGTGCCGGAGTATCTGCAACAGGATTACACGCAGACCACCGCTCATGCTTATCTGTCGCTGATTGCGCCGCTCACTGAAGGGGAGCACATTGTGGAAGCCGTGCACGCCTCGGCTGAAGAGTGCCGCTTGTTGCAGATCCAGGAGCACGATCCCTGCCTGTTGATCCGCCGCCGTACCTGGTCGACATCGCAGATTGTCTCCCACGCCAGCCTGCTTTACCCCGGCTCCCGCTACCGTTTACAGGGCCATTTCGGCTCCTGAGTGCTGTCAGCAGCAAAAGCGTGATTGTTAGCGCACTATCAGAAAAATGTATCTTAAGTGTTAAATCCTGCCTTGCGCGCAATTGTATAGACAAGTATATGTGTTTACACACTCATCGCGTGATTTCAGGAGAACAACGATGTCGCATACCCCCTCTCGCCCGCAGGCGATCCGCGCCCCGCGAGGCACGGCGCTGACGGCCAAAAGCTGGCTGACCGAAGCGCCGCTGCGCATGTTAATGAACAACCTCGACCCGGAGGTGGCGGAAAACCCGCAGGCGCTGGTGGTGTATGGCGGTATCGGGCGCGCGGCGCGCAACTGGGAGTGCTACGACGCCATCGTTCAGGCGCTGACGAATCTGGAGAAAGATGAAACGCTGCTGGTGCAGTCCGGCAAGCCGGTCGGCGTGTTTAAAACCCATGAAAATGCACCGCGCGTACTGATTGCCAACTCTAACCTTGTGCCGCACTGGGCCACGTGGGAGCACTTTAACGAGCTGGATGCGAAAGGGCTGGCGATGTATGGCCAGATGACCGCCGGGAGCTGGATCTATATCGGCAGCCAGGGGATCATCCAGGGCACCTATGAAACCTTTGTTGAAGCCGGGCGTCAGCACTACGGCGGTGATTTAACCGGGCGCTGGGTGTTAACCGCCGGGCTGGGCGGCATGGGTGGCGCACAGCCGCTGGCAGCGACGCTGGCTGGTGCCTGCTCGCTGGTGATTGAGTGCCAGCAGAGCCGCATCGATTTCCGCCTGCGCACCCGCTATATCGACGAGCAGGCCAGCTCCCTCGACGACGCGCTGGCGAGAATCAAACGCTACATCGCCGAGGGCAGGGCGGTTTCCGTGGCGCTCTGCGCCAACGCCGCCGACGTGTTGCCCCAGCTGGCGCAGCGCGGCGTGCGCCCGGACATGGTCACCGATCAAACCAGCGCCCACGATCCGCTGCATGGCTACCTGCCAAAGGGCTGGTCATGGGAAGAGTATCAACGCAAAGCCGAATCCGATCCGCAGCAGACCGTGCAGGCAGCAAAAGCGAGCATGGCGGAACACGTCAACGCGATGCTGGCGTTTCAGCAGATGGGCGTGCCGACTTTTGATTACGGCAATAACATTCGCCAGATGGCGAAAGAGATGGGCGTCACCAACGCCTTTGATTTCCCCGGTTTTGTCCCGGCGTATATTCGCCCACTCTTCTGCCGCGGCATTGGCCCGTTCCGCTGGGTGGCGCTCTCCGGCGATGCAGAAGATATCTACAAAACCGATGCCAAAGTGAAAGCGATGATTGACGATCCGCACCTGCACCGCTGGCTCGATATGGCGCGCGAGCGCATCAGCTTCCAGGGCTTACCGGCGCGCATCTGCTGGGTGGGGTTAGAGTGGCGACAAAAACTGGGGCTGGCGTTTAACGAAATGGTGCGCAGCGGCGAAGTTTCAGCGCCGATTGTGATTGGCCGTGACCACCTCGACTCCGGCTCGGTTGCCAGCCCGAACCGCGAAACCGAAGCGATGCGCGACGGCTCCGATGCCGTCTCTGACTGGCCTTTGCTCAACGCGCTGCTTAACACCGCCAGCGGCGCCACCTGGGTCTCGCTGCACCACGGAGGCGGCGTCGGCATGGGCTTTTCACAGCATGCGGGGATGGTGATTGTCTGCGACGGCAGCGATGAAGCCGCGGCGCGAATTGCCCGCGTACTGCATAACGATCCGGCCACCGGCGTAATGCGTCACGCCGATGCCGGGTATGAGAGCGCCATTGAGTGCGCGGTTGAACAGGGGCTTAACTTACCGATGGTGGCCGCCACCCAAGGGAAACGTTCATGAACATCACGCTACACCTTATTCCCGGCCAGTTGACGCTGGCGCAGCTGCGCGACGCCTGGTGTCAGCCGCTGCACGTCACCCTGGATGAAAGCGCTTTTGCTGATATTGCGCAGAGCGTCGCCTGCGTAAACGCCATTATGGCTGAGGGGCGCACGGCCTACGGTATCAACACCGGCTTCGGCCTGCTGGCGCAGACGCGTATCGCCACCGAAGACCTGGAAAACCTGCAACGCTCGCTGGTGCTCTCCCATGCCGCGGGCGTTGGCGAGCCGCTGGATGAGGCGATGGTGCGCCTGATAATGCTGCTGAAAATCAACAGCCTCGCGCGCGGCTTCTCTGGCATCCGTTTGCGGGTGATCCAACTGCTTATAGATATGCTCAACGCTGGTGTTTATCCGTGGATCCCGACGAAAGGCTCCGTGGGTGCCTCCGGCGATCTCGCGCCGCTGGCGCATCTCTCCCTGACGCTGCTCGGCGAAGGTAAAGCGCGGTTTCAGGGGGAATGGCTGCCCTCCAGCGAGGCGCTGAACCGCGCCGGTCTGGTGCCGCTGAAGCTGGCGGCAAAAGAGGGGCTTGCCCTGCTGAACGGCACGCAAACGTCGACCGCTTTTGCGCTGCGCGGGCTGTTTGAAGCCGAAGATCTCTTCGCTTCGGCGGTAGTATGCGGGGCGCTGACCACCGAAGCGGCGCTCGGCTCCCGTCGGCCTTTCGATGCGCGTATTCACGACGTGCGCGGGCAGCGCGGGCAGATCGACACCGCTGCGCTCTACCGCCATCTACTTACCGATGACAGCGCGATTGCGCAGTCCCATCACAACTGCAACAAGGTGCAGGATCCCTACTCATTACGCTGCCAGCCGCAGGTGATGGGCGCCTGTTTAACGCAACTGCGCTTTGCCGCTGAAGTGCTGTTAACCGAAGCAAATGCCGTTTCCGATAATCCGCTGGTCTTCGCTGCACAAAATGACGTTATCTCCGGCGGCAACTTCCATGCCGAGCCGGTAGCGATGGCGGCCGATAATCTCGCGCTGGCGATTGCCGAAATTGGCGCGCTGGCAGAGCGGCGCATTGCGCTGCTGATGGACAGCCATATGTCGCAACTGCCGCCCTTCCTGGTGAAAAACGGCGGCGTCAACTCCGGGTTTATGATTGCCCAGGTGACGGCGGCGGCGCTGGCAAGTGAAAACAAAGCGCTGGCGCACCCGCACAGCGTCGACAGCCTGCCGACCTCCGCCAATCAGGAGGATCACGTCTCGATGGCACCCGCCGCCGGTCGCCGCCTGTGGGAGATGGCAGCCAATACCCGCGGCGTGATTGCCGTCGAGTGGCTCGCCGCCTGCCAGGGGCTGGATCTGCGCGAAGGTTTAACCACCAGCCCGCTGCTGGAGCAGGCCCGTAGCCTGCTGCGCGAGCAGGTCACGCACTATGCGCAGGACCGCTTCTTCGCCCCCGATATCGAGGCCGCCATGACGCTGCTCAGCGCAGGCCATCTGCGGCGACTGCTGCCGAAAATACTTTCACCTGCAAATTGAAAACCAGGCCCGGCACCTACGCCGGGCTTTTTATTGCATTGCTTAAGAGAGCTAATTTGAAGCGTGAGTGGAGGCTGGTTTTCTGATAAATAGGATTTTTTTTAATATTCACCGCTAGAGTGAAAAGCCATCACCCTTTAATGTGCCTGGTCAGTATTGTTAAAGGAGAACAGACGGATGCAGAGGAATGCGGGATACAAAGAGGGCACGTTACGGCTGATGACGTTGGGTGAAATTGCAATGGCGCGCCGGATCTTTGGCGACAGCATCGTTTATAGCCGTGTATGGGTTCATTGCGACAGTTATTTCCCTTTTGGATTGCAGACACCAGGCACAGCGATGGCACCAAATGGCGAACTCTGGTTTCGTAAAGAGGACTATCACGCAGACTTCTCACGTGCAGATGTTTCGGTGGAAGACAAACATATTTTTATTCATGAGCTGGGGCATGTGTGGCAACACCAGCATGGACAATGGGTAAGAGTGCGGGGGCTGGTGAGCAAATTTGCGAATTACTATTATCAGCTCGATAGGGAAAAATTGACGGATTACCCTCTGGAACAGCAAGCATCTATTATCGCTGATTATTGGCTTCTTCTGGTGTACGGGTTAAATAAATGGATATCTTTTCTTTCTTCGGATAGTCAGGGTAAATACAGCGGGAAGGATCCTATAAGTGAAATTCCGCGCTTATATCGCAAAATTGTTACCGGGCGGGAATAAATGATGAATAAAACGCTGTGGTTAATCCCTCTGTTTCTTCTCACTGGTTGCCCTGGTCCTGGCGATCGTATGGTTAAGAAAATACCGGCTGAGGTAACGACAAAGGAGAATCATCTTTGTATTACCTATGCGGTAAAGCCGGGCGATCGCATCACCTCCCTGCAAATTGGCAGTGAAACCGGGGAGACATGGTATGAGGTATTTAATGACAAGCCGGTGCTGCCGCGCAGCGGCGAATGTTTGCCGACCTGGAATTATCCTTTCGCTAAGAATAAAACCTATACGCTATTTTATGGCCTGAGCAATGACAGCCAGCCCCATAAACAGCTTATCCAGGCTTCATTCATCTTCGCGCCATGACGGCTATCACGGCGCGGCGATAGCCGCTTCCGGTTAGGTCACGGAGTTGGTAAATTGAGCCACGGAGAGTGACTTCATACAGAAGGGAAGGCCGGGTGAGCGGGAAAATTGATTATCAGATTGAGAAATACAGCTTTGCCGACGTCGCCGGTACGCCGCGTCTGGCGCAGCAGTGGCGTGATGTGCTGGATGAGTGCCGCCAGCTCAACGCCGGAGCCGAAGAGCGGCTGCGCATCGCGCTGCTCAATGTTGATTATGTCACCAGCTTTGAGCTTCCCTTCCGTTTACTCCTGACCCGCGCGCCGCAGCTGATTGCCGCGCTGCGCGACGAATTCAGCCTGGCGCAGAAAAATGTCGTGTTTAATGGCAAGCGTTTTGGCTGCGTCTACAGTCTGAAAACTGATTTAAACGACATTCCCGATACCTTCCAGTACCGTCTTGCGACGCGTATCCGGCGCACCGATCCGAGCGGTGCGACGGCCACGCCCTACCAGCAGATCGCCAAAGAGATAAAAGCCCCGCGCGAGCGGCTGAAACAGGCGCTGGTGTCTGGTTTGCAGGTCACCGCGCTGGATGGGCTGTTCTGGTTTGGGCTACAGCGCATAGCGGCAGATGTGCTGCGGCTGCGCAAAAGCGGGATGGCGATCGCCACCGCTGAAACCGAAGTGTTCGACGATCTCACCGGCACCACGAGGCTGATGCCCGTTTACCGCCTCGTCGATAAATAGCCGCCGTCGGCGATGAATTTATCAAAGTGATACTCCTTTTCCCGGCTTGATAAGGGCCGGGCGCGCATCTGCCTGCTTTTTATCCGTTATTGCCGCTTTTCGCCCTGTTTCGTCTGTTTTTTACCCAAATCGAAAGTGGCATAGCCATTGCTTATAGCAATCATCCTTTTGCTAGTGGAGAGCGCATAACAATGGAGACGGTGCTGGTTGGCAGTGAAGTAGCCCGCGTAGACGGGCTGGCCAAAGTCAGGGGAACAGCGATTTATGGCGACGATATCCGGCTGAAAAACATGCTTTACGGCGTCTGTCGCTATGTTGATATCGCTGCGGGACGCGTTGATTCAGTCGATATCAGTGAAGCGGAAAAGGTGCCTGGCGTGGTGCGTATCGCCACCTGGAAGGATATCCCCGGCCAGCGCAAGCTGGGAGTGATCATTCCCGATTACCCGCCGATTATCGACAATGAGGTGGCCTATCGCGGCGACGTGATTGCCGTTGTGGCCGCCGAGAGCTATCAGGCCGCCTGCCTGGCGGTAGACAAAATTAAGCTTACCTACTCGCCCTGCGAGCCGATCACCTCCCCGGAAGAGGCCCTGAAACCGGGCGCGCGGCTGATCCATAGCGCGCTTGAGAGTAATGTGATCAACCGCCATCACACGGTAAAAGGGGATATTGAGGCCGGGTTTGCCGCCTCGACGAAGATCATTGAGCGTGACTATGAGGTGGGGTTCCAGGAGCACGCCTATATCGAGCCGGAGTCGATCACCGCGTGGCTGGATGATGACCAGCAGATTATGACCATCGCCGGATCGATTCAGAATGCCCACCGTATTCGCGGCATTGTCGCTAAATACCTCGATCTGCCGCAAAGCAAGGTGAATGTAAAACGCTCGGTGCTCGGCGGCTCGTTTGGCGGCAAAGATGACATTATTGATAATCTCGCCTGCCGCGCGGCGCTACTGGTACAGCTGACGGGGCGTCCGGTCAAGATGACCTATAACCGCGAGCAGTCGATGCGCGAGAGCTACAAACGCCACCCCTATAAATTGCATTACCGCATTGGCCTTGATGATGATGCCCGCATTCAGGCGATGCAGATCAATATCATCGCCGATGGCGGCAGCTACGCCGGGCAGACGATGTTTGTCACCTGGCGCAGCTCGGTGCAGGCGGCGGGCCCCTATAACATTCCCAACGTGCGCGTCGATATCACCGGCGTCTACACCAACAATAACTACACCTCGGCTTATCGCGGTTACGGCGCGCCGCAAATCATCTTCGCCAATGAATCCCTGATGGATGAAGTAGCAGAGATAATGGGGCTTTCGCCGGTGGAGCTGCGGCTGCGCAATATTCTGCGCCAGGGCGATACCAGCATGGCTGGTCAGCGGATGTGCGATCACACCGTCTCGGCGCAGGAGGTGCTGGAAACCTCGGTGCTGAAAGCCGAGTTCGAGGCGCGGCGGGCGCACTATCAGCAGCTGAATGCCGAGGGTGGCCCGGTGCGTTACGGTATCGGCCTGGCGCTGAGCCACCGCGGCTGCTCGCTCGGTGCGGAGGGGCTGGATGCGTCATCCGCGCTGATGCAGGTTAATACCGACGGCAGTATTAACATCTCCACTTCAGTCTCGGAGAACGGGCAGGGATTGCAGACCACCATGTCGTTGCTGGCGGCGGAAGCTTTCGGCATTCCGCTTGCGCACGTCACCTTTAGCGAACCGGCGACGGCGATGATTGCCGATGGCGGCTCTACCGTCGCCTCGCGCGGCACGTTGATGGGCGGGCAGGCGATCCTCAGCGCCGCCAACACCATTAAAAATCGGATGGCCGCCGCCATCCTGGCAACCCTGCACGCCAGTGAGATAGCGGATCTGGTATGGCGCGACGGGCACGTATTCAACCGTCATCAGCCGCAACGCCGTCTCACCTTTCAGCAGGTGGTCGATATGACCCGCGCCACTGGCGCGAACTTATCCGCCTACGGCTGGCATGTGGCACCGCCGATTCACTGGGATGAGGAGAAGGGGAGCGGCAGTCCCTATTTCACCTGGGTCTACGGCTGCCAGATTGCCGATGTGGCGGTCGATCTGCGCACCGGCAAAGTGGCGGTTAACAGCGTGGTTGCGACCCACGATGTCGGCAAGGTGATCAACCCGGTCGGCTTTAATGGCCAGGTTTACGGCGGCGTGCTGCAAGGGATGATTGGCTACGGCATGCTGGAGGATTTCAACACCGAGCAGGGGGTGGTGAAGTCGGAGAATTTCGACACCTATCTGTTACCGACCATCAAAGATATGCCGCCAATTATCATCAACGCCATCGAAAATGCCGATAAAGCAGGCCCAATGGGAGGGAAAGTGATCGGCGAGCCGGTGCTTGAACTTGGTGCCGCGGCGCTCAATAACGCGGTCAGTTTCGCCATCGGCCGCTTTAACCGCACGCTACCGCTGACCCTTGAGCAGGTCAGGCTCGGTTATAACCTGAAAAAACCGGCGCGCCAGAGCGAGCGGCTGTTCGATTGCGGCCCTAAAAAAGAGGTTCACCGGCTCAATACGGTGTCGCTGAAAGTGGCGCACACCTTAAAAGAAGCGTTAACCCTGATGGCAGAAAACGCAGCGCAGCCGATTGCCGGCGGCACAGATGTGCTGGTGCAGGCGCGCCTGCGCTGTGATGCGGTGCCGCTGGTCAATATTGCCGGGCTGGCTGAACTGAAAGAGATCTTCGATCTCGACGGCGGGCTGTCGATTGGTGCCGGGGTCTGCTTCAGCGATTTGATTAAACATCCGCTGGTGCAGCAGCGCTATCCCTTGCTTATCACTGCCTGCAAAACCATCGGCTCGTTACAGCTTCGCAACCGCGCCACGCTCGGCGGCAATGTGGTCAATGCCGCGCCCTGCGCCGACTCCCTGCCGCCGCTGATTATCTATGACGCGCAGGTGGAGCTGCGCAGCCTGCGCGGTACGCGCCGCTTGCCGGTGAGTGAGTTTGTCACCGATGGCTATCGCACCGGTATCGCTGCCGATGAACTTGTCACGCGCTTTATTCTGCCGGTGCCAATGACCCAGCCGCTGGTGGAGTGCTACCTGCAACTGGGGCGGCGCAATGCGCTCAACATCACCAGGCAAAGCCTGAGCGGACAATTTCATGTCGATAGCCGAGGCACCATCCGCATCTGTCGGCTGGTCGACGGCGCGCTGATGCGTAAACCGCAGCGCCTAAGCCCGGTAGAAGAGGCCTTAGTCGGCCAGCCGCTGAACGCAGCCTCGATTGATAAAGCGGCGCAGGTGCTGAAAGGGATGGTGGATGAAGCCATCGGCGGGCGCTGGTCTGCACCGTACAAAATCCCGGTATTTGTCGATATGTTCCGCCTGATGATGCAGGACGTAATAACCGAGCAGAGCAACTAAGGAGCGCGAAGATGCACCCAATCGAACTGAAAGTGAATGGCATCCGTATTCGCCGCGAGGTGGACGATAACCTGCGGCTTATCGATCTGCTGCGCGACGATTTACGCCTGACCGGCACCAAAGAGGGGTGTTCCGTGGGTGAGTGCGGTGCCTGTACCGTAATGCTTGATGGCAAGGCGGTCTGCTCATGCCTGCTGCTCGCCGCCCAGTGTCACGGTGCGGAGGTGACCACTATCGAAGCCCTGCATCACGACCCGGTGGGCAAACGGCTGCAAAATGCCTTTGTGCGCCACGGCGGCGTCCAGTGCGGCTTCTGCACGCCGGGCGTGTTGATGAGCACTAAAGCACTTTTAGCGGTGAACCCCACGCCGGATGACGACGCGCTGAAAGAGGCGCTGGAGGGGAATTTGTGCCGCTGTACCGGCTATCAGCCGATCATCACCTCCATCAAAGCGGTGCTGAAGGGCGAGGCGTGAAGAGGGGCAAGCGATGAGTGAAAAGGCGTTGATTGAGTGCGTAATGCTGGCGGCCGGGTTATCCAGCCGGATGGGTGACTGGAAAATGATGCTGCCCTGGGGGGCGGGCACGCTGCTCGACAGTGCGCTTCGCAGCGCCTTCTCGCTCTGCGACCGGGTGATCCTGGTTACCGGGCATCGTGGCGATGAGCTGGCGCGCTACTATCACGGTCAGCCCGCCATTACGCTTGTCCACAACCCTGATTACGCCTCGGGGATGTTCTCTTCAGTAAAGTGTGGCGCGGCGGCGGTCACCTCAAGGCGTTTTTTTCTGGCGCTGGGCGATATGCCAGAAGTGTCGCCCGCGGTTTACAGCGCGTTATGGCAGCATGCGGATCATGATCACTGCCTGGTGCCAGGTTATGACCAGGGCCAGGGCCATCCGGTGCTGCTCCCGGCGCAGGCGCTTGCGCTTATCAGCAACGCGCCCGCCAACAGCAGCTTAAAGACGATTGTTCGCCAGATCGGCACCTGTACGGTTGCCGTCGATGAGCCGGGGATCCATTGCGATATCGACACGCCAGCGCAGTATCGCCAGCGAACCGAGCTTAACCGTTTGCTTGATACGCTGCCGCGGCGGCGCATAAACCCGCGTGGCGGCGGGTAATGTTCGTCAGGCCATGTTTGCCCGGGCGAGGATGGTCATTAAAAATTCCGCCACCGCTTTGATGCGTGCCGAGGCGATAAGATCGGCATGGGTTACCAGCCAGAGATCTTCGCTCAGCACCTGGCCGGGTGGGATCACTTCGACTAATCCCGGCTGCTGCGCGGCGATAAAGCAGGGCAGCACTGCCAGCCCAAGCCCGGCGTTGACGGCAGAGAGCTGGGTCACCAGGCTGGTGGTGGCAAGCGCAGAGGTTTTATCCTCAACCTGTTCATCAAACCAACGGGCGGCGGGAAGATGGCTGAACGAACTGTCCCAGGTAATAAAGCGCCGCCCGCTCAAGGGGGCATCTTCTGGCGCGGGGTGAGCGTGCAGATAGCGCTCTGCTGCGTAGACCGCCGAGGCCATCACCCCGGCTTTGCGGATCTTCAACGTGTTTTGCTCCGGGCGCACCAGGCGCAGCGCGATATCGGCATCGTTTCGTACCACCGAGACGGTGTTGACCCCGGTAATCAGCTCGAGGCGGATCGCCGGGTAATCGGCCTGAAACTGCGGCAAGGCCGGGATAATCAGGTGATTGGCCAGCGTCTCTGCTGTCGCCAGGCGCACGGTTCCCGCCGCTTCGCCATCGCCTCCGGCAAAGGCGTGCTCCAGCGCGCCGATTCGGCTCTCCACCTCTTCGGCGTAGCTCAGCAGCGCCTGCCCGGCATCGGTAAGAAAGTAGCCGGTCTGATGATGCAGAAACAGGCTGGTCCGCAGGCTGCTCTCCAGCGCGCTAACTCTGCGCGATACCGTCGACTGGCTCACTTTGAGCGTGGCCGCCGTTTTGGTCAGGCTGTTGGTGCGCGCAACGGCCAAAAAGAAGCGTAAATCGTTCCAGTCCATCGTCTCTGTTTTCTGTTTGTGCAAAATGATTCGCCGATTTTATCCGTAGTTTTCAAAATATGGAAAAAATAGACTTCTGTTACGGCATTACTATTCGAAAAACAGGAGTGAGCAGATGGAAGTCACAGCGAATCAGAACCCCGCCAGAGTGATCGTGGAAACCTACCTTGCAGCTTTTGCTGCGGGCAGAGTCGATGAGATTGTCAGCCTGCTGGCCGACGATGTGGTGTGGCATATCGACGGCGAACCAGGCGTCTCGACAGTTGGATTGTTGCAGGGGCCTGAGCAGGTTCGACGCTGGTTACTGGCCTTCCCGCAGAATTTCAGGCCACGGGAGTTTGTCATTAATGAGATTATCGCGCAGCACGACAGCGTGCTGGTACTGGGGCGTTTTCGCCATACGGTGGTGAGCACGCAACACTCCGTCGGCAGCGATATGATCATTCACTTTACGGTCACCAACGGCAAGATTCGCCGTTATCAAATCTTTGAAGATTCGGCGCTGCTGGCAAGAGCTTTTGACGCGGATGATGAGTGGTCGCTGCAGCAGGTGCGCATCAATGGCACGCTCTACCGTTACCGCGATATCGGCGAAGGGCCAGTGCTGCTTTTCGCCCACGGGCTTTTCGCCAGCCATCACATTTTCGCCGCACAGGTTCAGGCCCTGAGCCAGTCGTATCGCTGCATCGTTGTTGATATGCCGGGACACGGCCTGAGCGGGTACGATCCCACCGGCTGGACACTTGATGATCTGAGCCGCGATCTGGCGCTGATGATTGAGGAACTGGCGCTCGGCAAGGTCACCATCGTTGGGCAGAGCCAGGGCGCGATGGTGGCGCTGCGGCTGGCAGCGAATTATCCGCAGCTGCTGGCAGGCCTTGTGCTGATTGGCACCAGCGCGCGTGCGGAGTTGCCTGAACGGCTGGAGATGTGGCGCAGGCAGCGCGAAACACTGCTCAGTGGTTCCGATGCGGCGCGCGAAGCGCTTTTTACCACCCTTCAGGCCTATGTAAACAGCGTGGAATGGCTGCAAAATCAACCCCATGAGGCCGCCGAAGAGCGCGCCATGATGCATGCCCACAACCGCGAAGGGTTAGCGCTGGCGCTGGATGCCGCCGTGTTTGACCGGGGCGATATCACCCACCTGTTGCCGACGATCGCTGCGCCGACGCTGGTGATTGTCGGGGAAGAGGACAGGGCAACCCCGGTTGAGTTAAGCAAGGAGATCGCCGCGCTTCTGCCCAATGCTCAACTGCTCACGCTGGCAAAAACTGGGCACCATCCACCAACGGAAGCCGCCGATGCGGTGACGGCGGCGATTGCCGGGTTTATTGCAGCTAAATAGCGGAGATAAAAAAGCCCCATCAGGGGCTTTTTATGCGGTGTCATATCGCGGGTTTAGAAGCGATATTGCAGACCGGCGGTGATGGTGTAGTTTTTGTTGGCAATACCCGCAGCATCGCCACCGATGAATTCCGATCCGCCGTTGGTGGTGTCAATAACCTGCGTCCCGCCTTTGCCCTCTTTATATTTGCTGTAAGTGAACTCAGCAAACACTTTCGCGTGTGGCGTGACGTAGTAGCCGGCATCAAGTGACGCGCCGTAATAGCGCGAGTTGCTGGTCTTCTCACGGAAGGTGAGGTCGCGCATATAGTGCTCATCGTTATCATGCGCGCGCACCCAGTCACTGAATTTAAGCAGCGCATTGAATTCGAAGTTATCAATGCGGTACTGGCCCGCCAGCCCAACATAGGGCATGGTGAAGCGCTGGCTGTAACCAATCCCGCGTTCGCCTGCCGGGAAGTTACCCACTGAGGCTCCATTATTATAATCGTAAGCGCCGCCGAGCGCCGTCCAGCTGAAGCGCGTCTCCTGATAGCCTGCCACCACGCCCGCTTTATAATTCGCGTCCTGGAAAATCCAGCCTTTCAGGTTGAGATCGAACTCATTGGCGTAATTGACATCCGAATCAGGATGGGTGGAGTGATGGGTCCAGCCTGACTGGCTTTCACTCAGCCAGTCGTAATCATCCATATGGCCTGCCCCGGAGGCGAGTGACGTCCAGCCGCGGGCGTTAAGGGTTAAAAAGGAGTAGGGGTTCCAGGAGAGATCGCCTTTCACAATGGCGACATTCTTTATCTTCCAGTTAAGCTGGCTGATTTTTCTCCCTGTTATTTCGTCATAGACTAGTTCATTCGATTTACCGCTCAGCATCCCGGCAGAGGCGGAGGCGGAAAAGCTTTCAGGAGAAAAATCGGGGATTAACTGCTCTGAGTCTGCGTACGCGGTGCCGGAAATAGCGCTTATCATCATCACTACAATACGAGTTTTTTTCATTTTTCTTTGCTCATATCACAACGGTAATAATGATTCTTGCTACGGGTATAAACTTCTGCAATGAAGTGGGGTTTTTCTTTTTTTATTTTTTGATAAAGATCCTAAGTCTGAGATATATCTTTTTTTGTTCTTCTTTTTTTTGGCTTATCAATTACCGGTATGCGTAGTGCTTCGGGAAAATATATTTTCCCGTCGTAACGTGGCGATGTTTATCTGAGGTAAGACGCGGGAGGGGGATCCGACCCGCACTACTGTAAGCCGTTAAGCCTGTTACCCTTCCCCTGGCGGCGCGCTTTTCTCTATCGTGTGCTGCTGCGATAAACGCCAGAAATCGTGGCCGGCGGGATATTGATATAAGCGCAGGGAGAATTGTCCTGCTACCGCAGTGATATATTCAAATATCGCCGATTGCGTATTCTCATAATCTGCCCACAGGGTCGACGAGGTGAAGCAGTAAATTTCCAGCGGAATACCGGCCGGTGACGGCTTTAGTGTCCTGACGACAATGTACATCTCTTTGACAATATCCTGCCGCTCGGCGAGATAAGCCATTAAGTAGTGGCGGAAAAGCGTCAAATTCGTCAGGCCATTATCAATAAACCAGCTGTCCGCCACGCCCATCGGATCGCGGCCATCAAGCAGTTTTGACAGCGGTTCACTCACGCCGCGTATCGCCAGCATGGGAGCCAGCATCTCCTGTGAGAGAAAGGTCACCGAGTGCTGATCGATATTGGTGCTGCGCATAATGCGGCGCGCGCCGGAGGAGAACATCGCCTGCCAGTTGGTATAGGTTTCGGTAAGGAAGTTTTTCGTCGGAATACGGGAGATGGTGTTATCCCAGTTCCGGATAGTAATGGTGTGCAGCGCGATATCGGTCACTTCACCGCTGAGGTTTTTATCCGGCATCTCAATCCAGTCTCCGAGTTGCAGGACATCATTTGAGGAGACCTGCACATTGGCGACCAGCGAAAGCAGCGTGTGTTGAAACACTAACATTAGCACTGCCGCCACGGCACCGAGGCTGGAGATAATAATCGCTGGCGATTTGTTCGACATCACCGCGAGGATCATGATCGCGGCAATAACGTGAATTAAGATTTTACCTATCTGGATATAGCCCTTAATCGAGTGATTTTTACGCTTGGTCTTGCGCAGATAGGAGCTATTAACGATATCCAGCATCTCGTTGAAAAATACTGACAGGAAAATAAAGAACAAAATACCGCACATGGTATTTATTGCCGTTACCAGCGAGGCTGGCATATTTTCCATAAACTGCAGCAGGTAATAGACCGTAAGAACCGGTACGAAGTTGGATAATTTTTCGGCGATACGGCGATCTTTTTCCAGCGGCACATCTTTTTTATGGCTGGCAAAGAAGACTTTACGCACCACCTTAATCAGCAGGAATTTGCACATCAGGTGCGCGAACATGCCAGAGACGATCAGCAGAATAATATTTAAAACAATGGCCAACGCCGGCCTGCCTTCGATAAACGTCAATAAAGAATTCAAATACGCCATTACTTATCGCCTGAACGAGTATGCCATCTGTATAAGCCCTGGCTGGCGGGCATATATACAAAAATTTAACCAATTAGCATCATGGCATAACAAGGGGATATAAGTCCACGCCGGGGCCGGTGTGTGCCGGGTCACAAAAACGCTCCACTTTAACAAAGTGATCCTATGATTTAGGCTGGTTAACGAAAATTTACGCTGTAACAGGAGAAGCATGATGAAAGCAGTCACACTTAACGCGCCGGGCGGCCTGGAAAACATTACCGTCTCAGATATCGCCGATCCGGGAAGACCCGGCAAGGGTGAAATTCGGGTTGCGATTAAAGCCAGCTCGCTGAACTTTCATGATTTGATTGTTGCCAGCGGCCAGTTCCCGACTGAGGATGGCCGTATTCTGCTCTCCGATGGCGCGGGCGTGGTCGAAGAGGTGGGCGAGGGCGTTGAGGAGTTTGCCGTCGGCGATAACGTAGTCTCTACCTTTTTCCCCATCTGGCTGGCAGGTAAGCCTGGCCCCGAGGTGAGCGGCTTTGCTCATACCCCCGGTGACGGCGTTGATGGTATGGCAAGTGAGTACGTTGTGCGCTCGCAAAATGCCTTTACCCATGCGCCGCAGGGATGGAGCCACAAAGAGGCCGCGACCATCACTACCTCAGCACTGACCGCCTGGCGGGCGCTGGTGGTGGATGGCAACCTGAAAGCGGGCGAAACGGTGCTGGTCCAGGGCACTGGCGGTGTCTCCATCGCGGCGCTGCAAATTGCGAAAGCGATGGGCGCGAAAGTTATCGCCACCTCCTCTTCCGATAAGAAGCTCGAGGTTGTGCGCGAGCTGGGCGCGGATGAGACCATCAACTACAAAACCACGCCGGAATGGGGAGATAAAGTGCTTGAACTGACCCAGGGGTTCGGCGTCGATCACGTGGTGGAAGTGGGCGGCCCGGCTACCCTGAAAGAGTCGCTGAAAGCGGTGAAAGTCGGCGGGCATATCGCGCAGATTGGTATCCTGTCTGGCGATGAAGCCAGCGTATCGGTGCTTTCACTGCTGGCGAAACAGGTGCAGATCAAAGGGGTGATTGTGGCAAGCCGCCAGGATCAGATCGATTTTGTGAAAGCGCTGGAAGTAATGAAGCAGAAGCCAGTCATCGATCGCACCTTTAGCTATGAGGCGCTGAGCGAAGCCTTTGCGCACCTGCAAAGCGGTTCCCACCTGGGGAAAATCTGCGTCGAGTGGTAACAGGCACGGCGGTAGGGGCGTGCGCCCTTACCGCCACGTTTTAACGCGCTGTGGCGCTTTCTTCAGCCGAGCAGGCTTTCCAGCGTCACCGATGCTCCGCCGCAGACAATCACCAGCACGTTATCGGTGGGAGCAAAGCGGAGTTTGTTGTCATAGAGCAGCGAGAGCGACACGCCGCAGGCAGGCTCGGTCAGTACGCGATGATCGTCCAGCAACAGGCGGCAGGCGCGCACGGCCTCAGCGTCAGAAACAACCTGGCTTCTCACCTCAAGACGACTGGCAACGTTAAACGCATTTTCACACACCTGGCTTGCGGCAAGGGTCGTTGCGATACCGCTCACCTTCTCCAGACGCACCAGTTTACCGGCATTAACCGAGGCATTCAGCGACGCGGTGCCCTCGGTTTCAACGGCATAGATCGGGATATGGCTCAGGTGATGTTTTTCCAGCCCCTGAGCGATGCCGGAGAGCAGGCTGCCGCCGCCGACCGAGAGGATCACGGCATCCGGGGTCACCCCTGCGGCGATCACCTCATCCACCAGCGTGCTGATGCCCGCCCACAGAAGCGGGTTATCAAAGGGGTGAATATAAATGATCTCATCGGTGGCTAAAGAGAGGGCATAGTCGTTCGCCTCGCTCCAAACGTTGCCGTGCACCACAAGGGTGGCCCCTTCCTGCTCAATTAGCTCTCTCGCCCGCAGGGAGGTGGTTTCAGGCACTACGACGGTGACCGGCAGGCCGAGTTTGCGACAGCTGTGCGCCACCGCGATGCCCGCATTGCCGCCCGACGAACTGATAAAGCCTTTTGCGCCCTGTTCTGCATAATAGCGGCAGGCATGTGCCGCGCTGCGAAGTTTGAACGAGCCGGTGGGCTGGGCAGACTCCATTTTCAGCCACACATTGCATCCGCTGCGCTGGCTTAACGGCAGTGAGTGCAGCAGTGGGGTCTGAATGCTGATTTCCATGACATCGAATCCTTATGCATAAGCCCTTAGGATAAAGGCCGTTCTGGACAGGTTTTTAAGCCTGAACAGTAATAACACAAGAACTATCAGGTTGGGTTATCTATTTCCGGGTGCCAGGGATGGCATACGCAGGCCAGCTTGTGCCCCTCTGGATCCCGCAAATAGGCAACATAGAAATCCGGCCCGTAGGCTTCTCTGAGACCAGGCGCACCCTCATCGCTGCCGCCATTTTCCAGCCCTGCGGCATGAAATTGCCTTACCTGCTCTGCGCTGCTTGCCCGGAAGGAGAACATCGTCCCGTTACCCGGCGTCGCCCTTTTTTTATCGAACGGCGGGCAGATGCAAAAACTAAACCCCTGGTCTGGCGGCTCGCCCCACATCGCCCAGGACTCACTCCACGCAGGAGTGCGCGGCACGCCCAGCACCGTGAAAATCGCGTCATAGAAACGCGTCATCGACGGTAAATCGTCGGTGCCTATGGTGGTGTACATCAGCATGGTTTGGCTCCTTAAATGCTCGATATTGTATGGATCTGCCTTGAAATGCGAACCGAATACATCAGCCTTAACTATTAGTCAGTTTCTCTCTTCTACATCTCCATAGGAACACACCGCTTTTAATCCGCAGGGCGTTTTTCTGATTTTATTTTCCTTCCGGGAGGGCGCGCAGTTTGCCTCTTCGTGAACGGTATTATGCAGGGATCGTTTTAAATATCGCGGTGACGATATTGGCTGAGCAACATGTTAACAATCACGAGTACAAGATTAGGCGAAAGATTATGAGCAAACGGACTGACATAATTGATCCTGCAACAGAACTGGGCGCACCTGTTGGTTTGGTCTATTCAGAAATATTGGGTTGGATAGATCTGGGGCATGCTCTGGGTCGGGATATCAAAAGGATTCTGGAACAGATGGCTGAGGGGGAAAAGGGGAGTGCACCTTACTATGAGGTGGTTTATTCACAATCGATGTACCAGCGAAACCATACGTTTGGCACCGGCGTCTATCTTCTTTGGATGGTAAAAAAGGGAACCCCTCTGCATGTCAGGCATAGTATCGTATTGGCGATGATGATGATTACAGCTGGCCGTTTTGAAAGCCGGCAGGCGTCGGTACCTTTTTCATGGGCTACCAACAGTGGATTTAGCGCAGAGGATCTTGTATCAGATTTGCTTGGTTTCTACCGGGTGATACGTCCTATGAATTACTTCGCTCAGCTAAAACTCGTTAGTAAGGCGGAGGCGCTTAAACGATGGGATCACTACGGGGAAATTGGGCGCTACAAAAATCGGCTATTCCAGCCGCTTCTGTTCCCTGATCCTGATAAGAATAAAGGTGCCCGCCCCTGGTACGGTGAACTGCCGGGCTTTATGAAGTGTGTTCAGCCCTGGAGTGATTTTTCGCGTGATACCGTGCGGGTAATTTCAAACAATGGTGTGCTTATGAATGTTGGTCGAAAGCCTCAGGACAAATTCCGATGAGCAGAGTGACTAAATATGCATTGGTATTGATCGTTCTGCTGTTGTCAGCCGTTTGTTATAAATTCGCGTCGGTCTATATGTCTGACAGTGTGGATTACACGTCATCAGACTGGCTGGCATACCGACTGTTGACCCCTGATGAGATAAAAAATGCCCCTCATTTCGGTAAAGTGGTCATGCTCCATTTCAGAGCGGCAGACGGTCCGGCACCTCAGACAAATCAGATTGAGTACGACGGGCAGGCTGATGTTGATGCTATCAAGCATTATCTCGTCTCGCTTGGCTATCGCGAAGCCACCGACCCTGTAATGGGCAAAATGTGGATCAAGGATAACAGTGGCAGAGGCGCTTTTATCACCCACTCTGACGATGCTACTAAGCTGACCTTTGTAGAGTAAAACCCTTTCAGGAGTACGCGCAGGTCGCTGCGCGTACTTATTATGCTTAATGGCGGCTGAATGCCCTTCAAACCTTCAGACAAGTCAGTGATTATGATCGCGCAGAAAAACCGTCAGCACATCCTTCGGCGCAACGCCGCCGCACTCTGAAATCATCCAGCCGACCGCGCCGCGATGATAGGTGCCATGAAACAGTACATGGTTGAGCATATCGATGGCGCGCATCTCGCCGTGACCACCGTCGACAAAACGGAAGGTGATGACTTTTTCCAGATCGCTCGAGGAGAGGGCGTCAACATGCTGGATATACCACGTGGCGCAGTCGGCCATCTTCACTTCAAGCTCTTCAAGCGTAGGTGTTTCCGGGGTATTTAGCGCGGTGTAACCATGCTGCTGACCGGTGAGATTGGCTCTGAAAATCATGTCGACGACATAAATATGGTTCATCAACCTTATCATCAGGTGGCGCTTTTGCGGGTGCGCCGGTTCGTCGATCGCCTTGATAGCTTTCAGGGTTTCGCCATCCATCCAACGCTTAAATTTCACCAGGGTAACCAGTGTATCCTTATCCATCTTCTGCTCCGCATGTGACTGAAGCGATATCATACCTCGCGTCGGCTGTTTAGCTGAGTAGATCCTTAAGCAAAAACCAGGGGGGTGGCATCGGCATATTTCAGCGAGCGGCGCTGGTTAACATCTCGAAAAAGGCCGGGGCGTTAAGGTTTTTCTAAGCTTTCTCCGTCACACTGGGATTATAAAGCGCACAAGGTTACGGTGCCGTTGTCGGATTATAGTCGGCAGGAGATGATGTCCCCTGCCACTTTTTTAACGTCTGATGGCCCGCCAGATTATTTTCATAAAACCCCTTTTCATTTTTTATTGTCATAAAACCTTCAGCAGTATCAATATCTAACATCTTCTTTAAAATCGAAAAAATATTTAACTCACCTTCAGACAATCCTCATAAAACAGTGATGATTTTGCGGGTAAATTACTTTATAAATATATCGGACAACATCGACATACCTTGCTCACTTAACTGCTCGGGCAGCGAGTAATTACGGGTGTGGCATCTACGCGGGAGGGAAGTGAATGGATATCATAAGTTCAGAACGTGTAAGTGAAGTCTATATGGTTATCGGGCACGCGGTATCCTCATTAATTACAGCGGGGAAACGCGTTGAAAAAGAGGGGATTCTCGAGCAGTTGAAAAAGGGGAAAGCGCAGGCGGTGGATGGGATGAACGAAGTTTATGAATCCGCTATCAGCCTCGTTGCGCGTGAGGGCGTTGCCGTCAGCGAGCAGTAACTGGCGCCAATGCTTCTTTCCTCACATTTCCCGCTCGCCTCAGGTAGAGAACCAGCCAGCGGGATAGTATTCGCAGATAAACTCTACAAAGGCCTTCACTTTAGGGCTCTGAAGCCGACGTGAGGTGTGCAGCACCCACAGCTCGGTAAGCGTATCGGCCTCTCCCCAGCTCATCAGCTCCCCACTCGCAAGATAAGCGTTGACGATTGACTTCGGCACCATCGCCGCACCAGCACCCGCCAGAACCGCATCGCGGACGGTCAGCAGTGAAGAGAGGCGCATCACCGGCTGCGGAGTAAAGTGGCGCTGTCCCTTATCTACGATCCAGTCACTTCCTTCTGTATGCGTTGACATGACAATGGCCGGGATCGTCGGCACGCTTTGCCCATCCACTTCGGGCAGGATGACAGAAGGCGCGGCGACCAGCACCAGCTTGTCCCTGGCGAAGCATCGGCCCACCAGCGAACTGTTTGCCTGCGGGTTTATGCGGATCGCCACATCAAAGTGCTCTTCCACCAGATCGCTCATGCGGTTTTCAGAAACCACCTCAATGTGGATCTGCGGAAAGCGCTGGCGAAATTCCGCCATCAGCCGCCCCAGCGCCAGCTGCGAAAAGAGCAGCGGGGCAGCAACGCGCAGCCACCCTGCGGGCGCGGCGTTATCTTCCCGCGCCGCTTCAGCCGCTTCATCAATTTCACGGATGGCACCCAGCGTGCGCGCCAATAGACGTTCGCCCGCTTCGGTAATCTTCAGCTTCTGGCCGCCGCGCTCCACCAGCCGCACGCCCAGCGCCTCTTCGAGATCGGTCAGCCTGCGAGAAAGAGTGGCTTTAGGTTTACCGCTGGCACGGCTGGCAGCACCAATCCCGCCCGCTGCCGCGATAAGGTGAAACTCTCTTAAAGCGTTGATATCCATTAGCTGTCTCATTTTTGGAACGGAGTGTGCAAATAATAGCCTCTTCCGGGCAAAAATGGATCGGCATAGTCTCTGGTTACACCCACCAGAAAGTACGGAGTAAACATCATGACCATTCTTGTTACCGGAGCGACCGGCCGCGTTGGCCGCCACGTTGTTGACCAGCTGCTTCGCCGCGGCGCTGATGTCCGCGTATTGACCCGCGATCCCGCAAAAGCCGGTTTTGCTGACAATGTGGAGGTAGTTAAGGGCGATCTGCTGGATATCGACGCCCTGCGCGCTGCTTTTAGCGGCATCAGGACCCTATTTTTACTCAATGCGGTTGCCGCCGATGAATTTACCCAGACGCTGATTACGCTCAACATCGCACGGGAAGCGGGCGTTGAGCGCGTGGTTTATCTCTCGGTTTTTGGCGCGGATGCCGCCGTCAATGTGCCGCATTTCGCGGTTAAATATGGTGCCGAGCGCATGCTTACCGCGATGAACTTCAGCGCCACCATTCTGCGCCCTACCTACTTTATCGATAATGAGGCGATGATTAAGGAGGTGGTCGTTAACCACGGCGTTTACCCGATGCCGATTGGCAGCCGCGGGCTGGCGATGGTGGATACGCGTGATATCGCCGAGGTGGCGGCTATTGAGCTGCTTCGGCGCGACCAGGCGAGCGAGAAGCTGCCCGTCGAGACCATTAATCTCGTTGGCCCCGATACGCTGACGGGTAATGATGCGGCGGCAATCTGGCGCGATGTGCTCGGGCGCGAGGTGATGTATGGCGGTGACAGCCCGGACACCTTTGAAGCTGGCATGACGGAATTTATGCCGAAATGGATGGCCTATGAAATGCGCCTGATGGCCGAGCGCTACGTCAGCCACGGCATGATCCCAAATGGGGGCGACCGGGAGCGGCTGGTGGCGCTGCTTGGCCACCGCGCTCCCCACCTACCGCGACTTTGTGGCGGCACTTGTCGCACAGTAAAAATGAGAAGGCCGGTGCATCAGCACCGGCCTTATTGTTTAGCGCTTAAAGCGCAACGGCGCGCAACAGGCTCGGCGTCAGATCGGTAAAGTGCGGCACATCGCCCGTCACTTCCGGCGCTTCTGGCGAGTTAAACGCCGCTTTCATCGCCTCCTCATCGCGGAAAACGCACTCGGCGATGGCGACGGTGCCCGTCTGCTCAACGGCCGGGAAGAGGGCGGCTGCGCTGAGCAGGCCATAGGGCTGGAACGCTTTGATCACCAGCGGAATATGACTGTTGACGTAATAGTCCCGGTCAAAACGGCTCTGCGGATCGCCGTAATAGGTGACGTATAGCGTGAAGGTTGAAGTGCTCATTGTGTGACCTCTTTAATAACTGGTTTCTATTCGTTTAAGCCGCTGAAAGTGTAGCTGGCATTCGCGGCTGCTAATATGCATTCCGCGCTGTTAAGCCATTACGGAGAGGAAGATGATGATAACGATTGAAGCGGGCAGGCCCGCTCACTACGCGACATTACTGGACATCTGGGAGTCATCGGTGCGTGCCACCCACGAGTTCTTACCGGAAGAGGATATTGAGGCGTTGCGCCCGCTGTTAGAAAATCTCTATTTCCCTGCCGTCACGCTGTCGATTGCCCGGCTGGTTGAAGATGGCTCCATCGTCGGCTTTGTCGGCGTCAGTGACAACAGGATTGAGATGCTGTTTGTCGATGCCGCCCGGCGCGGAAAAGGCACCGGCAAAGTGCTCCTGCAACACGCCATCGCGCAGGGCGCGGATGAGCTGGACGTCAATGAACAGAATCCGCAAGCGGTGGGGTTTTATCAACAGCAGGGCTTTGAAGTAGTGGGCCGCTCTGAGCATGATGGCCAGGGGCGGCCCTATCCGCTTTTGCATATGAAATTGCAGAAAACCTGATGCTGCCGATTTTTATATTTACGCCAGGGATCGAGCCCTGGCTGTCGCGCAAAATTTCTGCAATTTATCGGTGTTACTTAATCCTCGCTTAAGAATACTCCGATAATGTAAGTGCTACGCTAGCCCATCCCGGGCTATTCCGGAGCCTCTCCTATGCAAAATAAGTCCGCACATCAAACCGTCGCCAGCAAAGTTCCCGCTGTGACGCTGACGTTCTGGTTAACCAAGATTGCTGCGACAACGCTGGGTGAGACCGGTGGTGATGCAGTGACCATGTCGATGAATCTGGGCTACCTCACCGGGACGCTGATTTTCGCCATCATCTTTTTGATTGCCGTGGTGGTGCAGATTGAACGCCACAGCTTTAATAAGTGGATCTACTGGTTTACGGTAGTTGCCACCACGACAGTTGGCACTACGCTTGCGGACTTTGCCGATCGCTCACTCGGGATAGGTTATCTGGGCGGCACGCTGCTGCTGAGTTCGCTGCTGTTGCTTTCACTGCTTGTCTGGCGTCTGACCTGCGGCACCATCGCTGTCAGTTCAGTCAACAATGGCGTCACGGAGAGCTTTTACTGGGTCACCATTATGTTTTCACAGACTCTCGGCACCGCGCTGGGTGACTGGACCGCAGACAGCGAAGGGCTGGGCTATGATGGCGGCATCCTGCTGTTTGTCGGCGCGCTGGCGATTATCTGGGCCGCCAGCCGCTTTACCTCGCTGTCGCGCACTGCACTCTTCTGGGCCGCGTTTATTCTGACTCGCCCACTGGGTGCGGTAGTCGGTGATTTCCTCGATAAACCTGTCGCAGATGGCGGCCTTGCGTTGAGCCGCTATAGCGCGTCACTGACGCTGGCGCTGATTATCATGGCGTTTCTCTGGCTACTGCCGCAGCGCCCGGCAATGAAAGTTGCGGTGACGAACTAAGCGTGTGATAACCACAAAGGGGGAGCAGGCCAGGCGTGGCTGCTCCCTCTCGCTACAGAAGTTATGCCCGCCCGGACGCTTGAGAATTACTGACAAAATTCAGGATCGCACTCAGGGTGGCACTCGCTGGATGATTCACTTCACTCAGGTGATCCCCTTTACCGGCGAAAAGCGGTATGTCATAGCGCGTGGCTAACGCCGCCATTGCGGCGTAATAGGGGTCATCAGCGCCCGCCCAAAACCGCAGCGGAACAGGGCAGGGGAAAAAGCCCTCCGCGTCCTGAGCGTGTTTTCTCAGTTCATTGAAAAAGTGCTCCGCCCCTTTTTCATCCTCAGGGGTGAGCGAGGCGGTGAGTTCCGGCGCGACTTGCCGGGCATAAGCAATAAACATCTCAAATGTCAGCTTGCCAACAGGCGTTTCAGGCAGGCCAGCTTCACAATCCCATCCCCCCAACACCACAGAGTGCAGGCGATCTGCGTGAGCGTTTATCAGCTCCATCGCCAGCCAGGAACCGGCAGAGTAGCCGATGATATGCGCTTTTTCATACCCCAGTTCATCCATCAGATTGACGATGGCTAACGCCTGGCGCTGTTGGGTGTAGGCAGCCTGATCATCAGGTTTATCGCTCGCCCCGTGGCCGGGCAGATCCGGACACACCACCTGAAAATGAGGACTCAACGCAGAGATGAAGCCGTTATCCACCCAGCATCTGCTATCCATCAACAGACCATGAAGCATGATGACTAACGGACCTTCTCCCTGCGTGCGGTAAAAGAGGCGCGGTGTTGCTGATGTATATGGCATAGCGATTCCTGTAATGTGCGCGTGTATATTCATAAAGACTAACGCCATGTTCTAACATGGATAATCTTTTGAAAGGCAACAACAGGTGCGCAACCCCTAATATTGGCGAGGCCGTTGATCTGCAAACAGGGAGTAATGATGGCAAGGCGACGTGAGCTTAAAGGCATCGCTAACGCGCTCAATTCGAGCTTTGTGAGCCGCAATAATGATTTTCATGGCTACTGGTCTCTGGGGCTGCTAAAGCACTTTGCGATCAGGCACCGATTCACCTCCGTAGGGATTGCATTGCCCGAAACCCGGATCGAGGCGCGCGAGGCATTGATAAATCATCTGGTGCGCTATTACACGAATATGCTGACAAATCTGCTGAACAAACAGCGTATTCGACCGGACTGGGTGAGTAACGTCGAGATCATCGTCGATTTTAGCCCCCAGGGAGTCGATGCGGCGTCAATTGAAGGCGCTGCCTCCGTTGAGCCTTTTGCCTGCCACTGCCGGATTACTGACGATCGCGGTCGCCACTACGCGTCAACCCTCTATGGCCGCTGCTGGATGCACTCGGCGAAGAAGGAGTTAAGATCGACGCGTGTATGTCGGTAATAAATTATCAGCCATCGCATTTATCTCAGTTACAGGGCCGCCACTTTGGTATACCTGAGGCTGATTATGCGATGTGAAAGGTCGACAGGATAATCTCCAGACAGCGTTTATTGGCTTCAAAGTGGTAATCACGATGATTTCTCTTTTTGCCGACGAGTTCTGCATAGCACCATGCTTTACCCAGACTAAAAATGTAGCACTGATAAAAGCCCTCGATCTTTTCTTCGAGACTCAATATATCGCCCTGGCAAGTTGACATATTTTCACCAAACAGCGGATTAAAATCATTTGGTATGGAGCTGAGTGAGTCAGTGATGAGCGTAATTCCCGCCTGAGGATCTTTATAACGTTTGGTTGCTAAGTTGAACACATCCTGCTCTGTAAATAACGTATCTTTCGAATAAAAATAGAGATTAATCACCCCATAATTAATACCATCGAAAGTATGTTCAATGAGAAGGCGGTTTTTAGCGATCGGTTTCGCTTTCCATGAGCCCGGAATTTTAAAACCACTACTGTTTTTATTACTGATGCTGAAGGTTTCCAGTAACTCCGCCAGCCCTAAATTACTGCGATGCAGGAGATCCCAATTCGTGACGGTAAGATAGATACTGTCAGCCAAAGCGGCATAATCTCGTGCGGCGCAAGCCGCTTTGATAAGGAAATAATTACCGCCACCTTTCTTAGGGTTGTAATCTTTTTGTACGGTAAAACGTGAAATTACCTTATCGCCGGAAGAGTGGACTTTTAGGGTTAAAACATCAGCAAATTCTCCGAAGCCGGAGGGATGTTTGATCAGACGTTGCTGAAGCACTTTTTCGCCCATAAGCTCCAGTTTATTGAACAGCCAGTCTGCTGGATTCATCTCCCATTCTATATGCTCATAGGCTGACCATACCTCCATATAAGGCTGTGTATCATTACTGAAATAACGCCCTAAATTGGTCATGCCTACCTCTTCGAGGTACGTTGGGACGACTTCCGCTGGCTTTACGCGTTTCGGTAAGAAAACCCAGTACTGAAGCATTTTTTCTTCAGATGAGGTGTATAAGCACTTCCAGTAATTGGCTTCAATCTCCGCGTTGCTTAGGGCAGGAGTCAATGGAAAAGCATAGTTATTATCGATATCCATAAAACCTCCTTTAATCACGCGGCGTCAGCGAGCCAGATGCCATAAAACATCAATATAGCAGCGACCGAAACTACACATTTTGCAAAAATCAGTGCGTTAGGCCCCAGTCGTGTAAAAAATAAGGATATTTTGGAATAATTTACTTGGGTGTTATGGTTTTTGTGAAAATTAAGAATCATTGCAAAAATAGCGCACAGCATTACAACGAAGAGTTTACAGAATAGGATTGCCATGAAGGATGCGGGGATAATAACTGATAAGGAAAGCATATTATCGTAACCTAAGGTAGGGAAGAATTTAAGTGTGAATGCCAATATTGCCCCCCAAACAAACGCGCCTAAAACAACCAGAATAAATTTAATGAAAAAAGCTAACCAGTCTTTTTTATTAAACTGATCTTTGCCATTCCAGATATAGAACAGTGTTATTAATAAAAAAATGGTAAAAAATAAATATTTCATGAAGTTACCTTATTAGAATATCCCTATCCGCCAATCAGTACAGTAGCACAGCCAGTGAGAATTGTCCCATCTCCGCTATCTATAGGTTGAGTATCCGGTTTTGTGATCAGCTCGTATACCCATTTGGTAAATCGTTCAACAGGTTTTAGGGCGAATTTAACCTCAGCACCTGCACCTACTCCAAGTATGAAAGCGAAATGGCCAGATGCTTTGAAATTGAGCGAGTAATCATTAGTATCATACCAGGCCCCACCACCAGTACCAATCGAAGCAGAACCTGCTTCGCCAGCAATTTTGCCCTCAGCAACAAGAATACCAAGAATATCGATATTACCTACCGCTTCCGCTTTGAATACGTGTGCCTCAGCACCAATCTCCCCGCTGAGGCCATAACGACCTTTATTGCCGGTATACATTTCAACAACTGCTTTAGCTTCTGCTGAGCCAACGTTGACTTCACCGCTGACATTGCCATATAACCATCCCTGCTTCCCAGCCCTACCGGTTGCACCATATTGAATCCCTGTCGCTGTGGCACCACTGTTTAGCCCGTAAATATCATTTCCACCCCCATAGATCGAACCTGTGGCATTGGCTGCTAAAACTTTGTTGCGCAACTCACCCCGAAGAAGGTCCTCACTTTTCAGGTTACCCATGGTGAGATCTTCAACTGCGAATCCTGTCGAAAGGGTATCCAGATCGCTGTTTTCATTTTTATCTTCAAGATTGGCATACGCTCCCAGAATACGCGCATCATAGAATTCATCGTGTATCAGCCCATCCTCACCGGCCTTTTTTGCAAGCGTTCCGCCCCAGTATTGGGTTGGAGCAGCTTTATTTGCAGGTGGTACCGGTGTACTGCTGGTGTTGCACTGGGTTTGATCCCCCATACGTGCAAGCGGCAAATTATTGACAAAAACCGTACCGGAGCCGCCAACGATGGCACCATTGCCATGTTGTGAGCATGACAGTGCGTCGCCTTTTCTCGCCGCAGGAAAACCACCAATAATGACATCAGGGCTTCCGGATTGAATTGTTCCTGAATGAGCGCTGGTATCAATTTGCGCGCGGGCAGCTGGCTGTCCCATAGTGATGACCTTTTCTGAACGTTAACTGTTAACCTTGACCATAGCGCCTTTAATATCGGTCAAATTTGTTCCATTAATTGCAATCGTATCAGTGGCTTTGACCTCAGCATTCGTTCCGCCCCCGAGCCTGGTCATCTCCACGCCTTTAAATGAGGCTTCAGTAATGCTCTCCGCTTTCAGCGTGCCTTCAGAAACAATAATTTCGATAGTTGATGGTGTTATATGAATGTAATTATCATTCACCTTCAACTTAATTGAAGAGGCCGCTTCAAGTAGCGCATTCCCCTCTTTATCCATCGTTAAGATTGTCTTATTTTCACCGACATTGAGTGTGTATTGAGTGCCGACATTATTGTTATCGTTATTGCCAACGTTGGAATCGTGATTGCGTTTGATGGTCACATGTTCATCGCGACCTATGGATTTTTTTCTATCTACGCCAACATCATGTGTTTCACAGTTTTCAATATCTGTATCCATATTCCTTTCAGCGTGCACCCAGATCTGCTCCGAACCCGCCTTATCTTCAAACCGGAAAACGTTGGCATTATCGCGGTGACCATCCTTACTGCGGCTGTAAAAACCCATCTGTGTCGCGGCTGCAGGCAACGTCCATGGAGGCATGCTGGCCTCGTTATAAACGCGTCCTGTAATTATCGGGCGATCGGGGTCACCATTGATAAAATCAATCACTACTTCGTCGCCAATACGCGGGATTTGGACGCTTCCGTAACCTTGACCGGCCCAGGCGCTGGAAACACGGATCCAGCATGAGCTTGAATCATCGCCTTTCGCTAATCTGTCCCAGTGGAATTTAACCTTCACGCGACCATATTTATCAGTCCAGATAGATTGCCCTTTGGGGCCAACGACCCGTGCGGTTTGTGGGCCAAAGGTACGTGGCCATGGCGTTACTGGCGCTGGACGGAATGTCACTGTTGCGGGAATAACGGAAAAATCAATTTGGTGAATGGTGTTGCCATTTTCACCGCTGGCGTAGCGGTTCTCTTCGAAATGGTAATGTACGGCCGTAGTGAGATACGCACCGTTGTCGGTAAAAAAGGGAGCATTGACCAGCGAAAAAGTGTGACCGGGGGCAATACCAATTGCGGTAGCAGTGCCCTGAATTTTTTGATGTTCTACTTGCCAGCGCTCCTGTCGAATGCGCGCATAGAATTCCCCATGTTGATGATCGACAAAACGTCCGGGCCAATCATAAACATCTATCTCACCGGGGGAGGGGGATTTGGGATTCTGTCGTGCCTGAAACAGCCAGGCATGTGGTTTACGAAAGTCATAATCATCAAGACTGTAAATGCCGGGGGTGACATTATCTTCAAGTGCCCACTGGCCGACACCTTCCTCATTGGTTACACCTCCTGAGGAGGTTTGGTGATAAGCAATAACTTCATAAGCAGGGAAAGAGTGGTGCTGCTCATTGGTATCGGTTAGCACCATAATATGTCGATCGGCTTCGTGTCTGAAATAGTATGCGATCCCTTCTAATTCCATCAGCCGACTGATGAAATCAAAACTGCTCTCCTGATACTGGACGCAGTAATCCCATACCCGATAGCTATAAGTTAATCGATCTTCAACATTGACCTGGTATTCGCTCAATAGCGTTTTAACAATCTGCGCTGCTGTTTGCCCCTGAAAAATACGTAAGTTGCGGTCACGTTTCATCGGCCATACGTCCGGCTCCACCGTCAAATGATATACGGCATAGCGCATTCCGGTTAACTCTACGGCGCTCACAGCGACGCGAGTAATTTTGCCGTTAATATAACGTTCAGTAGTCAGAGCGCGCGTCGGTATAGCAACGGTAACCGGTTTACCCAGCAATGCGCTGCGTTCAAGACGCGCCTCGTCTCCCAGCAGGGTCAAATTCAAACTAAAGGCTTCAGACATTGCTTCGCTTCCGGTGAGTTTCCAGAAGCGAAGCCCTTCGACGGGTAGATGTACAGTAATTCGATTAAACATTGATAAATCCATTTAATTAACTCTCGTCAGAGCCTAAACCAGAGCGATGATTATAGAGTGATCTTTAGCCAACGCATTTGGCGAATATCATAAAACAGCGTTGAGGAAATCTATTCCCGCAGAGCCTGACGTCTATTCTTGTTATTAGCAAATTGCTCATACCGGATCAAATCTCTGCAATGATGTTTACTCTATAGAGCGCCAAAGATAGTAGGCTGCGGACTTAACGCAAATTGCAGTCAAGCCTGCTATATAAGAAAACGCAAACTTCTGAATAACAATAAACCAGCAAGTCTAGCTTAAAGCAAACGCCGCAGTAATATACCCAATTCAATAACTTCCTATCTACAATAGCAACCTGCAAAAAGTAGCGGTTGATTATCTGTACAGACATTGTGCTCCGAAGAGATACGCTACTTATTGCTTGATCAGCCGCAGCCCTCTGCTCACCAGTTTTTTGAACGACGCACACTCGGTATGCTCCGGCGCCGGGCAGCGGGCGGCATGCTTCAGCCCTTCGCTGAATAACTGCAGTTTGCAAATCGTCTCGTCAATTGCCTGCGCGCGCTGCTGAAGTTGCTCGCGGTTGATAGCGACCTTGCCCTGCGGGTTTAACATTGCCGCCATCTCATCGAGCGAGAAGCCTGCCGCCTGGCCGAGGGCGATCAGCTGCAATTTACTCAGCACGCTATGCGGATACTGCCTTCGCAGCCCGTTGCGGCCAATCGGTTTGATTAAGCCCCTCTTTTCGTAAAACCGCAGCGCGGAGGGCTTTATGCCGGAAAGCGCCGCCACTTCCCCAATATCCAGCTCTTTCACCGTTGACTTAAACCTCACTTCACGTTGCACACTCGTCGACACCTTAGCATCTCTTTATCAGGGGAAGGAAAATTGGATAACGCTCTTGTGCTTCACATCATCGTCACCGGCATTGGCGCAACGCTGCTGATGGATGGCTGGTCGATGTCTCAGAAAAAGCTGCTTCGCGTGCCGCCGCTTAACTATGGGCTGGTGGGGCGCTGGCTGTTGTGGCTCACGCGGGGAAAGGGGCGGCATAACACCATTCTCTCCACGCCTTGCATCAAAGGGGAAAGTTTTACCGGTTGGGCATTTCATTACCTCACCGGCATCCTGTTTGCGGCAATCCCGCTTTTGTTGCAGGGTTCGTCATGGCTGCGCGAACCGCTTCTGCTGACGGGGGTGCTGACAGGCGTGTTTACGCTGCCTGCGCCCTGGCTGATTATGCAGCCGGCGCTGGGTTTTGGCATTGCGGCCTCGCGCACGCCCATGCCGTGGCGGGCGCGGGTATTCAGCCTGCTGACGCATCTGGCCTATGGCCTCGGGCTGTATGGCGCGGCGCTGCTTTACCCTGTTTAATGCTATTTGCGCGACGGGTCAGGCGGGCAAACGCAGGCCGAAAATGTTCTTGCCCTGCGCGTGGCGATAATAGGCGCTGCCGCCGTGTAGCGCGGCGATGGCGCTCACCAGCGATAACCCCAGCCCGCTGCCGGCGGTGTGACGGACATTATCTCCCCGCCAGAAGCGCTCGAAGGCTTTCTCCGGCTCGGCAAGCGGCTCCCCGTCGTTCGCCACTTCAATTTCAACCGAGTTACCGCTTTGAATTGTGCTGACGGCAATGGTGCCGTTTCCCGCCGCATAGCGAATGGCGTTGGTCAGCAGGTTGGTTATCGCCCGCTGAAACAACATCTTATCGGCGGTGAGGCTGCCCTGCGCATTCAGCTCGATTGCCATTTCACGCTCTTCCGCCAGCGGTTCGAGAAAATCGACCACCATCTCCAGCGCCTCACTGAGCGAGAAGGTTTCCTGATTGAGCCTGATATTGTGATGCGTGGCGCGCGCAAGGAAGAGAATGTTTTCCGTCAGCCGCGACAGCGCTTCCAGCTCCTCAATGTTCCCTTCGAGCAGCGCCTGGTACTCGGCAACGGAACGCTGATGACCCAGCGCCACCTGATTCTGGCCTAACATAACGTTGATCGGGGTGCGGATCTCATGGGCCAGATCGTCGGCAAACTGGGTGAGGCGGATAAAGTCTGTCGACAGGCTCTGACGCATGGCGTTAAGTGCCTTGCCGAGGGGGAGCAGCTCTTGCGGGATCGCCTGCAACGGCACCGGCTGATTTAACCGGTCACTGGCGGTCTCGGCCACAATCTGGCTTAAGCGGCCAATGGCCCTTAGCCCACGGCGAATCAGCAGCGGGCTAAGGGCGGCGCAGAGCAGAATGGCCGCCAGTGACACCAGAATGCTTTGCTGGCGATAGCGCTCAAGCATCATCGCCCGCTCGCGCGCCACACGGGCAAGCGTGACGGTGACCGGCCCATGCGGTGAGTTGGCCTGCAGGCTGAGCGCCGAGGCGTCCATATCATCCGCGCTGCGCCAGCGGTGCAGCTGCTGCGCGTTGGGCGGGGTGTTAACCGGGATTGGTGCGATATCCGGCAACGCGACGCCGGTATGGTTAATGGTGACGTTTTGCGCCTGCTGCGGGCGGATGCTGAGAATATCCTGGCGAATATCGACCATGCGGTTGAAGTAGAGCGGCAGCGACTCCGGCTGAGCGCCATCTTGCAGCAGCTGGCGCAGCTGCGCGGCGCGGTTGATCAGCGTCTGGTCGTCGCGCCACACCAGCTCACTGCGCAGGGCGTTATAGAGGATCAGGCTGATGCCGCCGCAGGCCAGCGCCATGATCAGCGTAAAAATCGCCGTCAGCCTGAGCGTCAGGGAGGGGCTATGCATCGCCTGGCTCCTGCACGGAGAGGCAGTACCCCATGCCCCGGACGGTGGTGATCAGCTTTTGCGCAAATGGATCGTCGACTTTGCGGCGCAGGCGGCGGATGGCGACATCAACAATGTTGGTTTCGCTGTCGAAATTGACACCCCAAATCTCACTTGCCAGCAGCGTGCGCGGCAGGATCTCGCCGTGACGGCTGGCGAGCAGCCACAGCAGCATAAACTCTTTGCGCGTCAGCGCGATGGGCATGCCATCTCGTGTCACCTGAAAACGCGCCGAATCCATCACCAGATCGGCGACGCGTAGCGTCGTGCTGTGCGGCTGGTGCTGACGAAGCTGATTTTTGACGCGCGCCAGCAGTTCGGCAAAGGAGAAGGGTTTGACCAGGTAATCGTTCGCGCCCAGCTCCAGCCCTTTGACCCGATCCTCTACCGAGTCGCGGGCAGTAAGGCAGATCACCGGCATCTGGCTTGCGGTACGCAGGGTTTTCAGCACCTGCCAGCCATCCATGCCCGGCAACATAATATCGAGGATCACCAGGCTATACGGGTGCGCCAGCGCCAGATGCAGGCCATCGCGCCCGTCCGCTGCGTAATCGACGATATAGCCTGCCTCTTCAAGCCCTTTGCGCACCCAGGCGCTGGCTTTCAGGTTGTCTTCAATCAGTAACAGTTTCATCGGCGCAGTGTGCCACGAAATATTGAGACGCCCCAGCCTTTCAGCGCCAGATGACAATATGGTCATCTTTCTGACAGGCAATTGCGGCAAGCGTGAAGGTATAAATACCGGGTCATCAACACAGGAGAATCCAACATGAAAAAGTCTATCGCTGCGTTAACCCTGGCTGCACTACTTGCCGCGCCCGCTCTCACCTTCGCGGCCGATAAAAACCCGCTGAGCGTCCATGTGCTGAATCAGCAAACCGGGCTGCCGGCCGCCAATGTTACGGTGACGCTTGAGCAGAAGCAGGGGGATAACTGGACGGTGCTGAACACCGCCAGCACCAATCAGGACGGGCGCATCAGTGCTCTGTGGCCGGAAAAACCGTTTGCCGCGGGCGACTATCGGGTGATCTTCAAAACCGGTAAATACTTCGCCGACCAGAAACAGCCGAGCTTCTTCCCGGAAATTCCGGTCGAGTTTCATATCGATAATACAAAAACGACCTATCACGTTCCGCTGCTGCTGAGCCAGTATGGCTACTCCACCTACCGTGGGAGCTAATAGCAGATGAAACGTCTCCTCAGATGAGGGGACAGGAAAAAATGCAGAGCCGTTAAGTAGTCTGATGGCCGGATCGGCTCATGGCTGATTTAGCCGCCGCAAGCAGGAAACTACCTGTGGTTTATACATACTGATTAAATGTCTGGCAGAAGATAAGGGCGCGTTGGCCTCACTCCGCATGCTCCCAATGAGGGGTGAGAGAAATGGGATCCCATTTCCGGATAATGGCTCGGGTTTCAGATTGTCTGGCGAACGTCCCGGTCGCCAGACAGATTTTATTATTTTCGTCGTGCGTCAGATTTATTTATTCAGAATCTCGCGGCGAATAATATCCGCGCCTGCGCTTAAAGCATTAAGCTTGCCGGTGGCGACCTGACGCGACAACGGAGCCATTCCGCAGTTGGTGGAGGGATAGAGCTTATCGGCATCGACGAACTGCAGCGCCTTACGCAGCGTCTCAGCAACCTCCTCTGGGGTTTCAACCACACTGGTCGCCACATCAATAGCCCCGACCATCACTTTTTTACCACGGATCAGTTCAAGGAGATCCATCGGTACACGGGAGTTATGGCACTCCAGCGAGATAATATCGATACCGGAGGTTTGCAGTTTCGGGAACGCCTGTTCGTACTGACGCCATTCTGAACCCAGCGTCTTTTTCCAGTCGGTGTTGGCTTTGATCCCGTAGCCATAGCAGATGTGCACGGCGGTTTCGCACTTAAGCCCTTCGATAGCTCTTTCCAGAGCGGCAATACCCCAGTCGTTGACCTCATCGAAAAAGACATTAAACGCCGGTTCGTCAAACTGGATAATATCCACGCCTGCCGCCTCTAATTCACGGGCTTCTTGATTGAGAATTTTGGCAAACTCCCAGGCGAGCTTTTCACGGCTTTTATAGTGATTATCGTAAAGCGTATCGATCATCGTCATCGGTCCCGGTAGCGCCCATTTGATTGGCTGCTTCGTCAACTGACGTAAATAGCGGGCATCTTCAACAAATACCGGTTTCTGACGCTCCACGGCACCCACAACGGTCGGGACGCTGGCATCGTAACGGTTACGAATTCTGACGGTTTCGCGTTTCTCGAAATCGACGCCGCTCAGATGTTCGATAAACGTGGTGACAAAGTGCTGACGGGTTTGCTCACCGTCGCTGACAATATCAATTCCGGCCCGTAACTGTTCGTCGAGGGACAAGCGCAGCGCATCCTGTTTCCCGGCGATAAGTTCTGCGTCCTGCAGTTTCCACGGTGACCAGAGCGTCTCAGGCTGGGCCAGCCAGGATGGTTTAGGCAAGCTACCGGCGGTAGACGTGGGGAGCAAAGTTTTCATAGCAGGTGACCTTATATTTTAATAAATCAAAGCGGGTAGCGGGCAGACCATTGCTCAAGAATATCCCTGTAGGGTTCGATAAAATGTTTTTCCGTAAACTTCCCCTGCTCAATCGCCAGCTGGCTACGCTCTTCGCGATCGTAAATAATTTTGGTTAATGAGTGATCCTGATTATTCAGGTCGGGCTGATAATGCAGGCCCGCTGCGGCATTTGCGTTGTAAATCTCGGGGCGATAGATCTTCTGGAACGTCTCCATGGTGCTGATAGTGCTAATGAGTTCCAGATTGCTGTAATCACTCAGCAGATCGCCAATAAAAAAGAAGGCGAACGGCGCAACGCTACCTGACGGCATGAAGTACCGGACCTGCAGGCCCATTTTTTTGAAATAGGTTTCAGTCAGCGATGTGCCATCCTGCTGGTATTCGAATCCTAAAACAGGGTGCTGATTGCCGGTGCGATAATAGGCGTTTTTATTGGACACACTCAGGCAGATCACTGGTGGTTTTTTAAATGCATTTTTGTATTCATCGGAGCGGACAAAATGCTTAAAAATATTGCCGTGCAGTTCGCCAAAATCATCCGGAATAGTGAATGCTGACTGGTTTTTATTGTGATCCAACAGACGCACGCTAAAGTCATAATCGCGCACGTATGAGGAGAAATTATTACCGGTAATTCCGGCGATGCGTCGATCGGTTTTTTTATCGATGATCGTGGTGTTTAATATTTCTATTGCCGGAAAGGCGTTACCACTGCCGTCGATATTCATCGTCACAGAAATAATATCCAGTTCAACGGCATAACGATCGCCTTCAGGATTATCCCAGCAGGCTAAGCTGTTAAAACGATTGTTGATCATCGCCAGAGTATTACGCAGATTCTGCTGGCGGTTCTCACCTCTTGCCAGATTGGCAAAATTAGTGGTGATACGCGTACTTTCGGAGGGGTTATAATGTTCGTCAAAACGCCCGCTCTTAATCGTGAAGGTAAATTGTGTAGTCATAGAAACCGCATCCGACGTCTGATATGAAATTTTATCGCCTCTGTACTCTACATAATTCGAGTTGCGCAAAGGCGGCAAGTAAGCGGATCCCCGGTGCGTACAGGAGTACGTGACCGGAGGGGAGCGAGCGCTGCTAATGCATGTGCAACCTGAAGGGTTACCGTTACAGTTCCGCTATAGTTTTGCCAGAAACGCGGAGCAAGAGGAAGTGACCATATCTCACGGTAATATGAATCCCTTTCATGATCGGGTGCAGTGCAGGCCAGACGTTGAGGTCTGTCCATGTCGAACGTAACCTGATGAGCACTCTGGGCATGTTTTATGCGGCTGCGGATGATCAAGAAACCCCCCAGACTTTTCGCTAGCGGTCAATCTCCGCTGTTCGCTCAACGCAGATCTTCTTTGAATTGTTATCTGCTTTCATTGCGTAAATCCTGCACCCGTTGTTTACGCGGGAAAATTACCCCTCTTCTTCCGTGGCGCGCCGCGCATCGTAAACCTCCTGTGCCTGCTCAATCGCCACGCCGTATTGCCTCGCCCAGCTCACCAAGGCCACAAATGGGTCCTGTAAAGAGCGGCCCAGCGGGGTGATGGAGTATTCGACCGCCACCGGTGATGAGGCGATGACGCGGCGGTTAACCAGCCCGTTACGCTCAAGGCGGCGCAGCGCCTCAGTCAATGCTTTATGGGTAATGGGATCGAGCCGGCGTTTAATGGCGTTAAAGCGCGAGGGTTCGCTGCACAGCACGGTCAGGATCAACACCGACCATTTGTTGGCAACCTGTTCAAGGATCGGGCGTGTGCTGTTGATTTCAGCCAGCAGGGCAGGGATATCGGTCGACATAAGGTTACCTTCTCTATATCTGGTGTATATCAGGTGCGTAATTGACGGTAAATATACGAAATGTATCATCAGGCGTCCATCCCACGTTCTGGAGTAGCCATGTTGAAACTTGAAGGTAAGACCGCCCTGGTGACCGGCGGTAACAGCGGTATCGGCCTTGCGATTGCTCAGCGATTTGCGCAAGAGGGCGCCCATGTTTTCATCACCGGGCGACGCGAAGCGCAGCTGGCAGAAGCGGTGACGCGTATTGGCGGTAACGTTGAAGCGATTGCGGGGGACATCACAAATACCCAGGACCGCACCCGGCTGTTTGACGCTATTCATGCCAAAGCCGGAGGTCTCGACATCCTCGTCTACTCGTCAGGCGTTTCCGAACCTGCGAGCCTTGAGGAGAGCACGGAAGAGCATATCGACCGCGCTTTTGGCCTCAACGTGCGCGCGATGGTGCTTACGGTGCAGCAGGCCATCACGCAGATGGGTGAGGGCGGCACTGTCGTGCTGCTCGGCTCGATTGCCGGCAGCATGGCGGTTTCCGGGTATGGCACTTACGCCGCCAGCAAAGCCGCGGTGCGATCGTATGCGCGAACCTGGACCAGCGAGCTGGCTCCGCGCGGCATCCGGGTCAACACTCTCAGCCCTGGACCCACGGATACGCCGATGTTCGGCCAGGCGAGCGATGAGGTCAGGCAGACGCTGAGCGCGCAGATCCCGGCGAAGCGGCTTGGACACCCTGATGAAGTGGCGGCGGCAGCGTTGTTCCTCGCCTCGGACGAAAGCAGTTACGTCAGCGGTGCTGAACTGGTGATTGATGGCGGCATGTCTGCATAAGCGGCGTTTTTAATATCGCCCGGCGCTGGCACTAGCGGCGGCCGGGTGCGAGCTTTTCGCTCACAGGAAAGAAAAACGCATCATAACAACTCATTGCGCGGTGAATTATTTCAGGTGTGACATTGCAGTTCTGAATGAGTGGCACTATAGTAGCAACTTGTACAAGTTTGCATGGGTAAGTTGTACAACTTACCTCGCTACCAGGCTGCCGGCCCAACCATGCGTAATCCGGGCCCACTTAATGAGTGAATAAAATGAATAATCCGACCGCAACACTCCCGCAGACCCTCCAGTCAGTTTTTTCGGTCTTTGAGGCAGAAAAAGAGATCATTGACGAAGTGACTCGTGAGCTTCAGGCCGTGAAAGCGACGGTAGCGAATAAAGACATCATGCTGGCGCTTATCGCCCGCGTAGAGACTGAAACGGATGTGATCCGTAAAGATGTCCTGCGTAACGCCCTTGAACTGGTGGTGCTTCGCACGCTGGACGTTTAATTTTTGCCAGCGCCTCTGCTTAGCAACAGGCGCTTCTATTGCTCAAATCAGTGACAAGCGCGCCTCGTCCAACCCATGACGCCGCCATAAAACTTGCTGCCATTCCAATTCCTGCGCCTGCCGCTACGGTGGTCAGCACACCTTCGCTGGCATCAACGACGAGTGCGGCGGGGAGCACTAACTCAATCTCCCGATCCCCTACGTTGAACGGCCAGCGAAACAGCTGCCCGCTGCTTTTATAGCGCAAATTCACCGTCTCATGATCCACCCGTTCATCGGGATGCTGCGGCATACCGTGCTTGTCCAGATAGTCAGGCGAGGCGTAACAACAGAGACGATAGGTCGAGAGGCGGCAACCCGCACGCTTTTCGCGCGGGTGATGAGGGGTGAGATTTCCGCAGGATCTGATGAAAGGCAGCGGAGCTTATGCCGAGTACATCGCGGTGCCTGCCGCCGCGCATCAGCGCGCTTCGCAGGGCGGTATTAAGGGCAAGATTGTGCTTCGCGTTAACTGAGGGGATTCACATTGCCAGGCGCTTTTATGCTGACAGCGTTCACCAGGCGCTTTATTGTGAATGCCGATAACTCAGGGCGGCGATGCGCATCCCGCTTTAATAAAAGGAACACTGATGATTACATTGCGCCCCATGCGTGAGGATGAATACCCGGCTTATCTGGACTATTTCATTGCGGATTATGCGCAAGAGATTGCCGCAAACTATCGCCTTTCTGAGGCAGAGGCGCAGGCCAGAGCCACGCAGGAGATCGCAGACGATCTTCCCGCAGGCGTTAATACGCCGGGCCACGTTCTGCTCTGCCTGCTGGCGGAGGGCGAGAAGCATGTCGGCTACCTCTGGTATAAACCCGATGCTTCGATGCAAACCGTCTTTATTTATGATTTTCATATCTTCGACGCCTGTCAGGGACAGGGCCTTGGGAAAGGCGCACTGCGGGCTTTTGAGGATGAGATGCGGGCGAAAGGCGTTGAGCAGATCCGCCTTCGCGTGGCGGGTGATAACGCGCGGGCGCGCCATGTTTATGAGGCCATCGGCTTTGGCGTAACCGGCATCAATATGAGTAAGAACTTAAAAGACGAGTAGGGGACGGTGCGTCAGCCGAAGGCAAAGAAAATCCACGCAAGCGCGTGGATTTTAGAGAGTGGCTTTTCTTCTATTTAGTCAGGTTTATCAGGCGGTGACGGTCACCACTGACGTGTTGGTTGTCACCTGGTTGGTGGTTACAGAGGAGTCCACTGCCCCAACTTGCCCTTTGATCACGCAGCGATACTGTCCTGCATCGCCTGCGGCAACAGCATCCTTACTGTATGTCGCCTTGTTCGCACCGGAGATATTGCTCCAGCTGGTGCCGTTGGTGGATTTCTGCCACTGATAGCTGGCGGCATCATTGGCGTCCACGGTCAGGCTCAGCGTAGCGCCTGTGGCAACAGAAACGGTTGCCGCCGGCTGGGTCTTAATCTGCGGCGTAAAGGCGTAGTAAGGCATCGCATACTCAACGCCGTTGATATTTACCCGCATCCACTGGCGCGGCTTGGACTGCTCAACCGGTACGCTGGATGAGGCCTGCGAACGGGTACTGATTGCCGCCACATCACTTTGCGCACCGAAGCCCGCTTTACCGTTGTGCATTGACGCGCGGGGTTCGGCATCCACGCCGTTCGGTGCTTCAGCCTGCACTTGACCATCCGGCGTAAAGATTGCCCATTGCCCGGCATCCTGGCGGGTTTCACCGGTGCCGCGAACGTGCACCGCATACTCGCCAATGGTCGCCGGAAGTTTGATCCACAGGCCCGGTAGTACCTTGTTGAACTCCTGAGCAATATATTTCACTTCGGTAATGCCCGGCGCACCCTCCATCCAGTAGGTCACGGCCGGAACATCCGCAGCACCGCGCGCAACGTGAATATGCAGCGTTCCCGCAGAGCGATCGTTATTTACCGGCATTGGGCCGCTTCCGCCCAGGCTGCCGTAACTGCTGCGGCAATCGACCTCAATCTTCCAGTGGGTGCCGGTTTGCGGCATCTGGAACGAACCGATATTTAGCCACAGTTTTTTGCTGTCGATGGTGCCGCGCAGCACGCCGCTCAGCCACTTAGCGCGTAGCGGGTTGTCCAGATAAGTGCCGCTGTTCTGAAACAGCGACATGCCCATTTCATAGCCGGAAAGCTTGGCGGTGATCTCACTGCCGTCCGGGTTTTTCGGGTAGCTGAACCACTTATCGCTGCCAGGCTCGGTGGTGCGGTCATAATTGACGCCGGTTGGGTTTGACCATTGCGACATCACCACGCGTGAGTTGAAGAACACGGCGTCATACGTGGATGATTCAATGCTCAGCGCCTCAATCAGCCACTGGCCGTTGTTGATATCCATCGGCACCGCGCTGTGCTCAATCCAGCCGTTGCGGATCAGCCCCTGGCCGTGACGCGGGATCCAGATTGCCGGTGCATAGCAGTACTGGAAGTTAAATTCAGAAAGCTCAATCGCCGTGGAGTGATCCCACGAGCCTGCTGGGCGGTTACTCCAGCCAACTTTAATAACCGGGCCCGCCACCTTGCTGCAGTAGATCTGGTTAAATTTACTGTCGAGGCTGTCGAGATAGTAAATCGCCGCCTCGCCGGTATTGCTGGCCTTGAAATAAGAGACGTTAGCAAAGGTGCCGCCTACGCATTCGTTGGTAATAAACGGCTGCTTGTTGGAAGCGGTATCGTTGAACACCCCAAGCGTGGCGCCAATCAGCAGGTTACTCTTTTCATCCTGCTTGACGGTTTGCTGCCCCTCCCACTCAATGCCGTAAATGGAGAAATAACGGTGGTTGAGCGCCAGCACGGCTGAATTCGATTTATCGGAGACAATGCGGGTCGCAATCTGTTTACCGAAACTGGTGGTCACACCGCGCAGGACAAAGTCGCCCGCGGCAAAGTAACCGCTTGGGTTATAAGGCAGTTCAGCGTCGTTGGCTGCGATCTTCTTACCGTAACGGCGCATATCGAGCGGCTTAATCAGATAGGTGCCTGCACCGAAACGGACGCCAACTTTGCTGGAAAGATCGTTGGTTGCGCCACGCGCAAAGGTACCGTTCATAAATTCGTACATCGCTTTGACGGCAGGAGCACAGTCAACGGTGCCGCCCGGTACGGCGCCAAAATCGTGAACGGTGAGTGCGTCAATATCCGCATCGCGTCGCCAGTGGTATGCCCCGCCGTTGCTGGCGATAAAACCGCCATCGTCACTGCCCGCCACCAGGTTTCCGATAAACCATCCGTCGCCATAATTGATCGATCGATCGGTGGCTGCCCGCGCATTCCATGAGGTCAGAAAAACACGTTCACCCTCGGTGGCAGGTTTACGTGCACGCAGTGCTGCAAAAGAGGCGACTTCCGTAATGGCGGTGCTGTTTTCATTAGTAGCCATGATATGTGATCTCCTTTAAGTGATGTTTGATACTGTATTTATATACAGTGTTTTTACTGTACGCCGACACCTCAGGCTTTTCAATAGCGATTTTTACTTTTAAATCAGTTGCATTTTTGTAGTGGTTCGTAATAAGGAAATCGCGCTCCGCTTATTAAAGCATAAGAAAAATTAATCTATTTTTCGTTAAGTGAAAGAGGTAAACGAAGCGGGTGTTAACGCTGGAGAGAGGCAGAAACGCGCCAACGGAACCGTGCGCGTGACATAAAAATCGGCAATGTTAGCTCGCCGAAGTGACATTGAATTTGTCACTGAAAGGGCGGGCATTCATAAGGCTGTCTCGTGATAGCTTTTTGCGAAAAGGTCGAGACAGGGAGTGATAAAAAAGAGAATGGGTAGCGAATTTTTATCCCTCGTTAGATTCAGAGGGTGAGGAAGGAGAAGATAAATGCCTGGCGCAGCGGCATAACGTCCCTGTTCGCCAGCCAGGCAATCTACTTATTTTTCAGCGTAATCAATACGGTATCCACTCCCATCCCGGAGAATGCGGGCAAACCCTGCCTGATTTAAATGCATACCTGCAATGAGCAGTTTTTCGCTGGCCGATTGTTCCATTATTTTTTTCCGGGTTTCCTCGGCCTGCGCGGGATCAACGTCGAACAGAATAGAAACAGCCGGTTGCGCTGACTGAATATGCGGGTAATGGACAATATCGCCCCATATCAACAAGCATTCACTCTCTGAATCGATACGAAAACCGGTATGCCCGGGGGTATGGCCCGGCAACCATACTGGAAGAATGTCTTCAGCTATCTTCTCGCCATTGAAAAAACGGACGTTCGGGGCATAAGCCTCTAAGGTTTGCCGCGCCAGCAAAAAATTACGCTGCCCGCGCTCATTCGCTTTTTCGCGCTTTTTATCATCCCGCCAGTGCTGCGCTTCGAGAGGGTGCAGAATAATTTCAGCGCGTTTAAAAACCGGCTTTTTTTCAGCATTAAGCAGGCCGCCAATATGATCCGGATGGCAGTGCGTTAATAAAACGGTATCGACATCGTCAGGGCTGACACCCGCTGCGGCAAGATTGGCGGTGAGCTGTCCCGGCGCACCTGCGCCAGCGTCGACCAGAATAACCCGCCCCCGGCCGCGAATAAGGTAACTGTTTATATGAATATCGCCGGGCTTATCGATGCCGGCACGGCACTGAATAGCATCCGCATCAGCGGTTTCAATACCTGATAACAGTTCCAGACTGGCTGACATTGTGCCGTCACTCAGTGCGGTTATCTGGAAATCGCCAATCTGGCGGAACTGAAATGCATGGCTCATCACGACCTCGGGGTTAGTTGCGGGCAAAAAGGTGTTCTGCGGGCGATCCAAAGCAGCGGATACGGGCCGTCAGGCCAGAGGCCTGTTGCGTGGCAAGATCCAATTCACGCATAAACTTCTCCATCACTTCGGGGGTTCGCCATGGAGTGAGACGGAAAAATAGCTCAGCATAGACCGGTTGCCCGCAGCCCGGCTTTACATTGATAAAAATGATATGCACATTTTTACGTTCTGCGCCGAGGATGTCACAGCAGAGGGCGCTGCATCTGTCGGTTAACGCATCAAGGTTTTGAAACTTGTCAGCGTGGTTTTCGGAAAGATAAAAAGTCAGATTAGGCATGACGTTATGGCGTCCCTTTTTTAGTGCTCTGCAACTGCGGTGTAAGAGCCTCGTAGAGATATACACCGGGCATGTCCGTAAAGGGCGAAGCAACTTCAGCAGGCAAAACATAGGCAACGCGTTGTGCAGGGGTTTTATCCAGTGCTACCGCATTCATTTGCAGGCCTCGATATCCCAGTTCTGATTCTAAAAAGCCGATTGGTGTTGCGCTCAATAGCAAAATTTCATTGCAAGCGAGTGCGGGAGCAAGGCTCTCACCGGTATAGAGGTTACGGTGCCAGTCAGTAATGCAGGCCTGCCAACGGGAAAAATTACCGCCTCCTTTTAAACGGTACTCCTCACTGCTGAGCACATCCGCATCATCGACAGTATGAATGGCAAGATAAGTCGGGCAGCCAGATTGAAGAGCACGAAAGCGTTGAGAGGTGGTAAAGCCAGTAACAGATATTAACGCCGGTAGCTTTTGCTGGCTGTAAAATGCATTCCATTCAGCCTCGCTTTCAGCATCGGTATACGAGCACTCCACGGTATAAAACATCAGCCCATCTCCACATGAGTCATAAACGCAAGCAAACAGGTTTGCTCAATGATTTTTCATCATGCTACAAGCTGGTTTAACCGCTTGAAATCGATAATATGTCACGTATCAGTGACATTTAGTCATTAAAGGCGAGAGCAAGGAGCCTCTTCTATGCGCAGAAAAATACCCAGTAGTGCATCGCTGCAGGCTTTTGATGCCGCCGCGCGGCACGGAAATTTTGCCCGGGCGGCAGAGGAGTTATCGTTAACGGAAGGGGCGATTAGCCGCCAGATTGCGCGCCTTGAAGCGCTACTGAACTGTAAACTCTTTGACCGCGTGGGAAGCCGGGTAAAGCTTAATCCGGTCGGCACGCGCTACGCGCATCATGTGCGTGAAACCCTCGATCGGCTGGAAAGAGACACGCAATACATAATGGGCATGCCGCAAGGCAGTAAAAGCCTCGATATCGCTGTCCTGCCGACCTTTTCCAGCCGCTGGCTGATTCCCCGCCTGAACAGCTTTAACGCGTTGTTCCCGCATATAACCTTAAATATTGCCGCCCGAACGGATCCTTTTATTTTGCCGGGCAGCGGTTTTGACGCCGTTATTCATTTTGAACACTCCGCGTGGGCAGGCATGCGGATGCAGTTTCTGTTTCAGGAAAATCTGCTGCCGGTTTGCCATCCTGCACTCTTGACTCATGATGACGTTAATCAGCAGTTAAACGCACTTCCGCGTATTCACCGCCGACAGAATCCCGATGCATGGCATCGCTATGCGCAGGAGAGCGGAATAGATCTCGATAACCCGGCGCAGGGCGCGCGCTATGATCTGCATGAAATGGCCATCGCGGCCGTGATGGCGGGGCAGGGCGTCGCATTGGTTCCGCGTATGTATATCGAGAATGAGTTGCGCTGCGGTACGCTTGTTTCACCGTGGCCTGCATCAGAAAGCCTGAGCAAAAGATTCTGTTTAGTAAAACCGACGGAGACGGGAATCAATGAAGCCGCGCTGGAGAGTTTTGAAGGCTGGTTGCTGGCGGAAATGAAGACGCTCGGCAGCAGCGATTGAGAATGAACTGAAACATTACGTTTGTTGTTTTTACTGAAATTAATTGCACTTTTTATTACCGGCGAAGATCCTACCGCCAAAACTCTGGAGAAGAGTATGCGCGAAGTTTTATCTGTTTTAGTGGGGCTCATTCCTTTCATTCTGCTTTTAACTTTGATGAGATATTTCTATAGATCGCTACGTCATCCGAAAAAAATTATTACCGAGAGCAACGGGCTAAGAAAAATTTCCACGCCACCGTCATTGTTCGGTTTATTCGCATCTCGCACACTCTATTACTACGACGATGCGTTTTTTTATCAGATTAAGGAAACGGTGAAGCTTAAAGTTCCGCTTGCAAAAATAGTACGGGTGAAGCCCGGCTACATGAGAGTCAATAACAGACGAAACTGGGTGGTGACATGGCAGAGCGATGGGGCGGAAAAACAGGTCAGCTTTTATCACAACATTACCCTCTTCAACCATAATTTCGCTGATTTTTTACGCGCGGTTAAAGAAGCGAATCCTCAAGCAGAAGTGAAAGAAATCTCCTCTTCTTCACTCTGAATAAATATCCGATTTCTCTGTTCCTGGCGGGCATTACGCCCGCTTTGCTTGAGGCTTGACAGATTATTGCTTTGCAGTGTTTAGTCCGGTTTCAGCCAGGTATTGCGTCAGCCCTGCAATTACCTCAGGGAAGTCGGCGCTGATGCCTTCGCCGAAAGCCTGCGCATTCGGGCCTTCTGTGCTGATGGCATAGACAACCCGGCTCTGGTCGCCGCTTAAGGGTTTAATCCGGTGTTCCACAACGACGCGGGTTTGATCCACCCAGGTCTCATCAATAAAGTATTTTCCGTCGCAGACATCCACGAGCTGGCTGCGGATGCTGTCACCGTCCGGCAGTTCCATCGTGAACCAGCTTCCTGTTACAAATGGCCCCTCGGCGTGAATGGCTTTCACGCCTGGATTCCAGCGCTTCCAGTTCGCTGTGTCGGTAAATGCCTGCCATATCGCTTCAGGGCTGCTGTCGATGGTGAGCGTATAGGCGTGATTCCAGACGTTATCGGTGCGCATATTTTTCTCGTTAGATTCAGGAAATGAATAGTACCCGCTATACCTATAATCCAGTGCCGCTCACCAGGTCAAACCCCCTGTCGCTGTCAGGCGCTGTTATCACAAAAATCATCGCAGCGGAGTGAGGTTTTATGTCCGTCACGCTGCTGCGGTGTGCGCCGTCTATTCAGCAAACTTCAGTAGCGCGTCGCCATCAAGGCGGTAGCGTACCCATTCAGATTGCGGCAGCGCGCCGATGCTCAGGTAGAAATCAATGGCCGGCTGGTTCCAGTCGAGCACGCTCCACTCAAGGCGGCCGCAGCGGCGCTGCACGGCATATTGCGCAATCTGTTTCAGCATCGATCTGCCCGCGCCCTGGCCGCGATAATCCGGGGAGATATAGAGATCTTCCATATAGATACCGTTGCGGCCAAGCCAGGTGGAGTAGCTGGTGAAGAAGACGGCATAACCGACGATTTTACCCGCGATTTCACAGATTAACGCTTCGGTATTGCTGCCCGCGCCAAAAAGCGTCTCGCGGATCTCATCGGGGGTGGTGACCACCTCTTGCGGCGCTTTTTCATACACGGCCAGCTCATAAATCATGTCGTAAATAGCGGATGCGTCTTCCGGGCAGGCCGGGCGAATGGTGAGGCTCATCGGTTTTCCTGTTGGTTTGGTCAAGAGGTGAGATTGCTGGCGCTAAGCATAAGGGGTATCGTCTGAAGAATTAAGTGCAATGAAATCACACAATGATGAATATTATGCATCCGGCGCTGCGGCGTCTTGATCTCAATCTGCTGCCGGTTTTTGATGCCGTGTACCGTTACCGTTCGGTGCGCCTTGCGGCGGATGAACTGGCGATGAGCACCTCGGCGCTGAGCCATGCGCTCTCACGGCTGCGCACCGCGCTCAACGATCCGCTCTTTTACCGGGAAGGGCACCGCATGTGCCCCAGCGTCTATGCCACCCAGCTCGCGCCCTCGATCGCCTCGGCGCTGAAATTCCTTAATCAGGAGCTGACGCCGCAGCCGGAGTTCTCACCCGCTACTACGACGGAGCGTTTGCAGATCGCCATCACCGATTTCACCGCCTTCTGCATCTTCCCCGCGCTGATGGAAAAACTGCAATACGACGCGCCCGGTCTCGGTTTTGACCTGATCTATCTCCCGCACAGCCCGGCGCTCACTGAATTACTGGCCGGAGAGATCGATCTGGCGCTGGGCTTCAGCACGCCGGATGAGGTTCGCCATCCGGAACTGGATGAGATCGACTGGTTCAGGGATGAGTATGTCGTTATCAGTAATAAGAGCCGCTCCGCGCTGACCCTTGAGGATTATCTTGCGGCGCGGCATCTGGTGGTGACGCCGTGGAATGAGAAGCAGGGGGTGATTGATTTACAGCTTGAGCAGATGGGGTACACGCGGCAGATAGCGCTTAAAACGCCGTCGATGCTGAGCGCGCCGTTTATCGTCGCCCGGAGCGACTTGCTGATGGCGATCCCGCGTTTTGCCGCCGAGAAAGTGATGCCCGCCGTGGATATCACGCTCTTTGCCCTGCCTTTCGACATCGCGCCGTTTGAAGTGAAGATTTACTCCCATAAACGCAGCGGTAAGCGAGGCGCGACAAGCTGGTTGCAGGCGACGCTGCAAACCCTGGCGCAGGAGATAAAAAGCGGGCGCTGAAACAGGGGGAGGAGAGGACGCCGCCAGGCGATGCGGGCGGCGTCTGAGTCGACGGCTCAGAACGGGTTAATTCTGAGCAGCAGACGGTTACTGCGTTTTGAAGACGGCAACCAGCTGGCGCAGGCGCGCCGCGCGCTCGGCGAGATCGTCTGCCGAAGAGGCTGACTGCTGAACCAGCCCGGCGTTCTGTTGCGTCACCTGATCCATCTGGCTTACCGCGATATTGATCTGCGACACTCCGGAGCTCTGTTCGGCAGAAGAGGCGGAGACTTCGTTGATCAGCATTGAGGTCTGCTCGATTGCGCTGACGCTCTGCTTCACTTTGTCACCGGCGTTTTCCGCCATCTTAATGCCCGACTGCGCATCGCTCACCGAGTTTTCAATCAGCTCTTTGATCTCTTTCGCTGCCACAGCCGAACGCTGCGCCAGGGCTCTCACCTCTGAGGCGACCACGGCAAACCCTTTACCATGCTCGCCCGCGCGGGCCGCTTCAACTGCGGCGTTGAGCGCCAGGATATTGGTCTGGAAGGCGATACCATCAATCACCGCGATGATCTCTTCAATCTGACCAGCGCTGTTGCTGATCTTGTGCATCGAGGCCAGCACAGACTCCATCGCTTCACCGCCAAGCAGCGCGGCGCTGGTCGCCGAGCCTGCCATAGATGCGGCATGGCGGGTATTGTCCGCATTCTGCTGAATAATTGAGGCGAGCTGCTCCATACTGGCGGCAGTCTGCGCCAGCGAAGCAGCCTGCTCCTCGGTGCGTGAAGAGAGATCGCTGTTGCCGCTGGCGATCTCTTCAGAGGAGGTCGCAATGGTCACGGCGTTGTTTTTAATATCATTCACCAGCGATGAGAGGTGTTCGCTCATCTTCATCAGGGACTGCAACAGCGCGCTCATCTCATTACTGCCGGTGACGGCAATACGGGAGGTGAGATCGCCCGTTGCCACTTCCTGGGCGATGCGCGCCGCTTCATTAACCGGGCCGGTAATCGAGCGAATGATAAATACCGTCAGGGCAATACCCAGCAGTGCGCTGAAGATCAGCACCGCCAGCAGGGTGATCTGTGCGCTACGTTGCGCCGAAATCTGTTTAGTTAACTGCTGCGAGAGCTCATCGCTCATGCCGTTACCCAGCACGGTGAAGTTGTTAATGGCTTCGGTAAAGATCGCCACATACTCCGTTGGTGCCATCGCCGGGCGCGAATGGGTAATAAAGATTTCGCGGGCGGTAGAGAGTGCCTGCGCAGCGCCCTGAACAGCACCTTCCGTTTTACGGCCAAACAGATTGCGGATCTCTTCGTTACCGCCCAGGTATTTCTTCATGCCGACGTCAAACAGCTGCAGCGCTTTTTCGCCGTTGCCAATCTGAAACTCCATACGGGCATTGTCGGTCTCGCTGATGCCATCTTTCTTCGCCAGCAGGGAGGTGCCGCTGGCACGGATTTGGCCCAGGGTCTCGGTCAGCTCCGGCAGGTGAAAAAGCGCCGCCGTAATCAGTTGCGAGGTATCTAAATCAGGATCCAGCGACAGGCCATAAAAATCCAGCACGTCGATATTGAAGTCCAGCAGGCTGCGGATAAGCGTAGCATGAGAGACCAGGCTTTCCGGCGCGGTCAGGCTGCGGCTGTCGATCTGGTTTTGCAGCGCCTGCCACTGCTGATTGACCTTATCGAGCTGCTGTAAAGGGTGTGCCTCCGGGCTTTCAGCCACGATATCTTTTCTGATCTCATCAGCCAGCACATTGATCTGGTCACGCAGGGCAATACGCGGCGGATAAGCAGGGTTCCCTTGCGTAACCGCAATAGCGGACTCGGCGCGGTGGCGCTGGATCAGGTTAAGCAGCTTCAACAGTTTTTTCTCAACCGGAACCGCCTTCAATTCAACCTGTTTGGCCTGCACTTTCTGGCTGCTTTCATTTACAAATAAAGCAGTCGGCAGTGCAAAGAGGAGAAGCGAAATGATACCCAGCACCATAAACTTCGTGGAGAGGTTAATTTTATTTAAGAGGTTTTTCATTTTTACCCTGGTAATTGTAATGTTTTAAATGGCATCAATAAAATGGTTAATGCGCTCACGATAAAAATTACCCCTATATTCCGGGGGTTTTAATTTAAAGAAATTTGGCGACAGGGGAATTATAGATACACATTGTTAATTGTCCATGAAGTAAATTGTTTAAATTTTCTAATTAAAATGGATATTTAATTTTTATTAAAATCAGTCAGTTGTGTTTGTTGGTTGGCAAGGGTTGACCGAAAGGGTTCACTTCACTTAATGGTTTATATTTATTTGGTAAAAAGCATAAAGTTTTAATTTATCTCGCCGATAACCACCACTTTAATTTTATTTTCTGGGGTTTGGTAATTGAATAATAAGCCGGGTGGTGATTATATTTATGATAATGAGTCGCAATCAGAAAATAAGCTTACGCAAAGTAATGCTATTTAATAATAATTACTAAATTATTTTTCTATATTAGCCACAATAAATTATTGGCCCATTATTAATGGGGCTATAGAGTGTGTAAAAGATTTTATGGCGGTAGATTAAGTAAACGCCGCGCAATGCGGCGTCATTCAAACACACTCAACGACTTCAAACTCTTCCGCCACCAGCTCCATCTCTTCAGAGAAGATCCCGGCTGCGCTGAAAAAGCGCTGATGCTCTTTGCGCCAGTATTCGAGGCTTAAGTCGCCTTCACCCTCTTTACGGGCAAACGCTTCGGTGACATCACAAAAGCGCGTCAGGCGCAGCGAGATGATGCGGATAACGCACACCGGCTCATCCTGGCCGTTAAGAATAATATTGTAACTGCCCAGTTTGGGCGCGGGATCTTCTGCCTGCCAGCAAGAGAATGCACCGCAGGAGGCGGTTTTGATGCCGCTGGCGACTAACGCTGCCAGCTCATCAGCCAGCGCCGGGCTGTCGCCGATCTGCCACGCCTGCGCGCCGGGGTACTTTGCTTTTAATTGTTCGAGGGTGCTCATCATAAAACCTTTTTTAACAGTCTGTTAACGGTTGAAGATAGCACGTCTTGATGCGCAATGAATGCGCCGAAAATTGGGGGGGGCAGGGAACGCGCCGACGGATTAAGCCAGCGCGTTCAGGAAAGAGAGAAGAATGAAGTTATTTCAGCTCAGCCCAAGAAAATACTGGGCAATTTTGAAGTAGATAATCAGGCCGGTGCCGTCTATCAGCGTGGCAATAAACGGCGCGGAGACCACCGCCGGATCGATACCGACGCGTTTAATCACCATCGGGATCACGGAGGAGACCACCGCGCTCCAGAGCGTAATGCAGAGCAGCGTCAGGCTGACAATTAAGGTGATCTCCGGGCCGATGCCCATCATCCATGCGCGCAGGCATCCAGCAGCGGCAAGGGTGACGGCAATCATCAGCGCGGTAGTCATCTCTTTACGGATCACCCGGCCCATGTCGGCCATCCTGACTTCGCCCAGCGCCATCGCACGCACCAGCGTAGAGGTGATTTGCGTTCCGCTATTGCCCCCCGTACCGATCAGCAGCGGAATGAAGAACGCCAGCGCAATCGCCGACTCCAGCGCCTCTTCAAAGTGCTGGATCACGCTACTGGTATAGGCTTCCGCGACAAACAGCAGTAACAGCCAGAGCGCGCGTTTTTTCCATAATCCGACCGGGCTAATCTCCAGATACGATTTTTCCAGCGGCAAGGTTGCACCCTGGCGCTGGGCATCCTCTGTCGCTTCATCGGCGAGCAGGTGCGCAATCTCTTTCTCTGCCAGACAGCCAACCAGCCTGCCGTGCTCTGTGACCGGAATCAGTGTCATCCCCCGGCTTTCGATCAGCCGGGCGGTTTCATGGCGCGTATCATCAGGCGCGGCGTGAACCAGATCGCTGGTCATTAAAGAGGTGATGGGCTTCGCGACATTCTCCTCCTGCAATAACGCTCTGATGGGCAGCGCGCCGCGCAGCATCGCACCGCATACGATAAACACGTATGTCGGAAAATAGTCATCGCTAATCTGTTGCAGAAATGTCGAGCGACCCTCTTCAACGGTCAAATCGTCAGACAGTGCAATAAAGTCGGCAGACATATAGTGGGCAAGCTTATCGCCAGCCTGATGCGCCTCTGGATAGTGTGCGCCGTGAGTATAAATATGTGACATACAACGTTCCCTATAGAAAACTGCTTACAGGGCGAACAAAACAGGAAGATATAGAAGAAGATCCCTACGTCCCGGTTTTAGCACTGAGCAACGTATCCGCGATAAACACGCCGGAAGTTACCTTGGCAACACCTTGATTCGATGGATGCCTGTATTTCCCTGTGTGGTCTCTCTCGACACCATCAGGGCGGTAACTTGTTTTTGCTCAGGAGCCTCGCCATAACAAGATCGAACTGCGGGCGGGAGTATACCCCTATATTTAAGGGGGGATAATGTGAACGTGCAGATGATTGAGGGAGCGTTTAAGTTCGCAAAAACGTTCCTGAATGAGACGATAAATACAAAAAGTTTGCCGTTTGGCTTAAGCGGCTGAAGCCGCGCCACTCAAGCCTTCCGGCTTCTGCAGGCAGCCGTCCAGGTGTGTAAGCGTTTAAAATAATTAAACTTAAACGTTGCCAAAAGAAATTTGCTGTGTCTTAATAGCGCCATCGGTTTGGAAGACAGACCTTATGAAAGCAGTTTTAGTAAAGCAGTCCTCAGTTCAAGAGTTATCCAAAGATACCCTTCTTCGTGAGCCTCCTCCTAAGTGCCAAATAAGATACTCTCTAATTACAGGCCATTATCGCCGCGCTAAGTGGCTCATCTATTAAGGAATTATCTATGTCTAATAAAATGACTGGTTTAGTAAAATGGTTCAACTCTGATAAAGGTTTTGGCTTTATCACTCCGGACGACGGCAGCAAAGATGTATTCGTACACTTCTCTGCAATCCAGAGCGACAACTACAAAACCCTGGATGAAGGTCAGAAAGTTTCCTTCACCATCGAAAACGGCGCTAAAGGCCCTGCAGCTGGCAACGTTACTGCCCTGTAAGCCGTGCTGATTATCAGCAAGCCTTACAACCGCGATGACGGCGATAGCCTGAGCAGTAAGCGCAACTGATAATGAAAAAAAACCCGCCATGTGCGGGTTTTTTTATGCCTTCGTTTTACTCAACCTTACTTCTTCTTGCCCAGCATCGACTTTAAATCCGCAAACGGGTTGTAGGTCGCCGCGCCCACATCTTTTTGCGCATCCTCTCCCGCAATTACGTTAGTGCCATACTGATCCGCTTCGGTGTATTTCGAGTGCTCATGATCGTGGCAAAACAGACACAACAGCTCCCAGTTGCTGCCATCTTCCGGGTTATTGGTGTGATCGTGATCGATATGATGAACCGTCAATTCACGCAGGTTTGAGTAAACAAACTCCCGCGAGCAGCGCCCGCATACCCACGGATAGATTTTGAGTGCTTTCTCACGATAGCCGCTTTCCAGCCGCGCGTAGTTTTTAGGGATTAAAGCCATTACCGACATTACCTGTGTTTTAGAAGAGGGTATTTGTTGACGCAGGCTAGCCTGCCTGGCCTGCGAGTTCAACCTATTCTCTTCGCCAGCGCGCGACAGCAAAAATCTCAGGCGAGCAGCAGGGGCAAATTAGCGCCTTCCCGGGGGATGAGAAGGCGCTTGCCGTTACTTAAACACTTTCTGCACAAACTCGGCGTAGGCCGGGCGCCAGACATCCATCTCATGATTGAGGCCCGGGTACATTTTGTAGTCAAAATGGACGCCCTTGCTCTCCAGCTCCGTTTTCAGCCCGGCGATATCCTTGCCGGTAACGGAGTCTTTTTCGCCGACCACCACGGTGAAGTTATGCAGCTGCTTATTCACCGCCTGCGCGTTATCAAGCTGGCGGGTAATTCCGCTATCCGGCACCGTTGCGGTGGTCACGCCGCTGAAGGTCGCCAGCCAGCCAAAGTGCTCAAGATGGTGCATACCGGAGTAGAGCGCCTGGAAGCCGCCCTGCGATAAGCCCGCCAGCGCGCGCCCGTCGGCATCTTTGCGCACGTTAAAGCGGCTATCAACCAGCGGAATAATGTCCTGCATCAGTTCACGGTCAGCGGCCTGCGCATTCAACGGATAGAACTCCTTACGCCGCTCTTTCGGCAGGAAGTTCTCCGGGATCGCCCCGGCAATATCCGTCTCCGTATCCGGCACTACCACCAGCATCGGTTTGATTTTCCCCTCCGCCAGCAGGTTATCCATGATTTGCGGCAGGCGACCCTGGTCAATCGCCGACAGGCCGGTATCGCCAAAGCCGTGATAGAAATAGAGCACTGGCAGCGGCTCGCCTTTGCCGTCATAACCCGGCGGTGTCCAGACATACATCCGGCGCTCGGCCCCCAGCGCTTTCGCGTGGTAGGTAACCGTCCGCAAATCGCCATGCGCCACCGCGCGATCGTCAAGCATCGAGCCCGGCACCAGAATCAAACTGGTGTTTACCTGGCGCTGCGGTTTCTGGAAACGGCTGCCGGTATCGACCGAGCGGAAGCCGTCTACATCGAAGTAATACTCATAGAGGTTGGGTGTCAGCACCTCGCTTTTCCACGACCAGACGCCGCGCTCATCTTTTTGCATATCATGCGAGACATAGCTGTCCGGGCTGGAGCCGGTGACTACCGAGACCCGCTTTGCGCCCGGTGCAAAAAGGCGAAAGGTGACGCTCTTATCGGCGTTGAGCTGCGTAATGTAGTGACTGACCGGCACCGATTGATCCGGCGTGACCGGAAGCGGCGCAGCCAACGCGGGCAGCGTCGAGGCACCGAGCAGGGTGGAAATAGCGAGTGTCAGGCAGGCGAGGTTTGGTTGCATTGTTGATCCTTTTTATCGTTATAGGAGATTGACCGGGCATCAGGCGATAAGCCCGGCAACCATCCGCTAAGGGATAAAAACAATACCATCTCCCGGGGCTGCGAACAGCCTGCTTAATCCGGAATGCAAACCCGGATGCGGTGGCCGTCCGGATCGCGGGCGACAAAGGTCCGGCCGAAAACCGCCTGCGCAGGCGGCTGCTCGATCTCAACGCCCAGCGCCAGCCACTGCTGGTAAAGCGCATCAACTGCCGCGCTATCCTGCACCATAAAACTCATTTCCATGCGGTTGCCCTCGCCGCCGGAGAGAAAATCGGCGGCGTGGGTGGACCACAATCCGAGGTTAAGCCCGTTGGCAAAAGAGAACGCCGCCCAAGTGGGCAGCACCACATCGGGCGTTTGCTGGAACAGCGTCTGGTAAAAATCGCTGCTGCGCTGTGGGTCGGAAACATACAGGATGAATAAATTCGGTATCATTGGGCACTTCTCTCCTCAAGGTAATGGGGAGGTGACTATCGCAGGGAGGAGTGACAAAACATGTCAGCATCAGGACCAGCGCGTGCCGGAAGATTGCTCGCGCTTTTGCAAATCCTTGCCCGCCACCGCTATCCGGTGAGCGGCGCAAGCCTGGCGGAGGAGCTGTCCATCAGCCTGCGCACGCTCTATCGCGATATCGCCTCGCTGCGCGCGCAGGGAGCGGATATTCAGGGCGAAGCGGGCACCGGTTATGTGCTTGCGCCGGGCTATCTTCTGCCGCCAATGATGTTTACCCCGGAGCAGCTGGATGCGCTGGCGCTCGGCCTGCGCTGGGTGGCGACCTATGGCGATGCGGAGATTGGCAAGGCGGCCAACGAGGTGGCGGGCAAAGTGATGCAGAGCATCCCGCCGCCGATGCAGTCGCTGTTTGAACACGCCACGCTGCTGGTGGGAAGGGCAGAAACGGCGGTGGAAAGCGAGCACGTTGCCGGGCTGCGTGCCGCTATCCGGCGACAGCTGAAAGTGAGCATTCGCTATACCGACCGCCAGGGAAACACCAGCGAGCGCGTGATCTGGCCTTTCGCCCTCGGCTACTTATCCCGCGATCTGCTGCTCGCCGCATGGTGCGAAACCCGCGGCGATTTTCGCCACTTCGCCGTCGCGCAGATTGAGAGCGTGCAGCAGCTTGCGTGCGCCGCTCCCCATTCGCGCCAGCGCCTGCTGCGTATGTGGCGCGAGGCGGGCCGCGATACGCTTGATGAGATCAGTGGCGCAGCGCCTGCGTTGCGTCTTGATAGTACGCCGTAAGCTTATCGAGAAACTGGCACAGAATATCGTTCATCTCGCGGTAATCATGGGCGCGCAGCGCGTCAGCCGTTTCAACAAAACGGAACTGCGCGGCGCGGCTCAGATCCGCTTCGGAGTGGGCGATAAGCTGCTCGACCACCTCTGGCGTTAGCTCCATATGGCACTGGAAGCCGAACACGCGATCGCTGTAGGCGACAATCTGGCGCGGGCACCCTTCACTGAAGGCGAGCACCTGCGCGTCTGCCGTCAGGCCCGGCATATCGTTATGCCAGTGCCCGACCGCCAGCGTTTCAGGGAAATGGGCAAACAGCGGGTGATTTTTGCCCGCCGCCGTGAGCGTAATGGGGAATTTACCGATCTCTTTCTCGGGGCTGTGAGCGAAAGCAGAGCCCAGCGCCTCGCCAATTAATTGTGACCCCAGGCAGATGCCGATCACCGCTTTTCCGCCCGCGATCGCCGCAGCAATAAGCGCCTGCTCGGCACGGGCATCAAAATGGGGACACTCCGCCTGCGTGGTATGCGGATCCTGAGGGCCGCCCATAACAATGAGCAGGTCAAAGGCGTCAGCCGTGGCCGGAAGCGCATCGCCCGCATAGACGCGGGAGTAGCTAACCGGGTAACCGCGCTGCTGCGCCCAGCTTTCATAGGCGCCGGGCGCTTCAAAACTTTCATGAACGATAAAATGAACCCGCATTGATGTTTGCTCCAGATTGCGATGGGGTGATATAACCCGGCCAATCATAAATGCAGGTTTTGAATCTCAAATGCCAAACAGCATAGATAAAGCGCCAAGACATGACGACGCCATTGGCTGGTCAAACCTTGCCAGAGGTTATCGACGCGGCGAGGTCGATCCGCCCCATTACCATCTGGAAGGGCAGTTGCTGTTTGCCACCCGCGGCGTGTTACTGGTAGAGACCGGCGAGCGCCGCTGGGTGATCCCGCCGCAGCGCGCATTATGGCTGCCGCCGTTACAGGAGCATAGCTATACGCTGCTCTCGCAGACTGACCTGCGCACCCTCTACTTCAGCCGCTCGCTGATTGCGGAATGCAGCAACTTCACCAAGAGCGAACTGGTGCATGTGATTGGCGCGACGCCACTGGTGAAAGAGCTGATTGCGGGGCTGTTCAGCCATGAGTATAAAGCGCCAAGCCAGCGGAGAATGGCGCTGCTGTTGCTGGAAATCCTCAGCGAAACAGAACACCTTGCCGCTGAGCTTCCTCTGCCGCAGGACGAACGCCTCGCCCGCGCCGCCAATGAATTACTGATCGGTCAGCGCTGGGACGCGTCGCTAAGCGAGCTGGCGCATATTGCAGCGATGTCGGAACGCACCTTTTCGCGCCAGTTTATCCGCGACACCGGTTTTAGCTTCAGAAGCTGGAAACAGCGGGCACGCATCTGCGCTTCGCTGGATCTGCTCTCTAACGGCATTCCGGTGAAGCAGGTCGCTTACCAGCTCGGCTTTTCCTGTCCCGCCGCTTTTACCGCGGCCTTCCGGGCGATTCTTGGCGCGACGCCGCACGAGTTTTTGCCCTGACCTGCTTCCTGTTACTCTCTACCCGGCTTCTTGCTGTAGTTGGGCATAGACCACCAGCCTTAGGTGGCGATCTTCGTCGATAATCAGCGTGGTGTGCTCGAACGGCACGGATCTTTCATCAAGCCAAAAATGGCGCACACCGTTGCACGGAGCATGTACATCATGCTGCCGCCACCAGCCGCTGAACTCAGGCGACACGCGCTCAAGCTCCTCTACCAGTTCGACAATATCGGTGCTCTGGCTGGCGCGGGCGAAGTCGCGGCGAAAGCTCGACAGCATCAGCGGAGCCTGCTGATGCCAGGCGACAAAACGCTCCTGCAGCAGTGGATCGGTGAACAGTAGCCAGAGCAGGTTACGCCGCTCGGGCGCGTGGCGACTGAAGCCGAAAAGCCTATCCGCCGGGGCGTTAAAGCCCAGCACATCCCAGCGCAGGTTGAGCACAAAGGTGGGGTGGGGGAGATCGTGCATCAGGCGGCGCACCAGCGGCGGCAGTACGCACCAGGTTTTGCCCGGTTCGGCCGGTGGGCGCGCGTGGGTGAGCATAAAGAGATGACGGCGCTCGGCCGCATCGAGTTTCAGCACCCGCGCGAGGTTGTCGAGAAACTGCGCCGAGACGCCAATATCGCGCCCCTGTTCAAGCCAGGTGTACCAGGTTAAACCGACACCGGCCAGCGCCGCCACCTCTTCGCGACGCAGCCCCGGCGTGCGGCGTCGGTTGCCGCTCGGCAGGCCGACATCGGCGGGCGACAGGCGCTGGCGGTGCGCGCGTAAAAAGGCTGCCAGATCGGGGCGGGTTCGTTCCAGAGTTCGCATCTCGGCTCTCGTTGCTAAAAGTAATAGTATAAATGGTTAAATTGTAACGGCTTAATGAAGCAGGGAGAATCGTCGCACACTCCGCTGATAATGGAAATGCGTTATGAAATCCTCTTCTTGTGCTGCGATCCCCTGCGATCGCACTCCCGCCGCCGCGCCGCCGTGGGCAGGCTTAGCCGTGCTGCTGCTGGCAGGCTTTGTCACCATTTTCGATCTCTTTGTGGTGAACGTCGCCATCCCGAGTATGCAGAGCGGGCTGGGTGCCAGCTTCGCGCAAATCAGCTTTATCGTCGCAGGCTACGAGTTGGCCTTCGGCGTGCTGCTGATCACCGGCGGGCGGCTCGGCGATCGCTTTGGTCGCCGTCGCCTCTTTGTCTTCGGTATGGCGGGCTTTACCCTCGCCTCGGCACTTTGTGGCCTGGCACCAGGCAGCGAGACGCTGATCGCCGCCCGCGTGTTGCAGGGGCTCGCAGCGGCGTTGCTCTTCCCGCAGGTCTACGCCTCGATTCGCGTTAACTTTGACGGTAACGACCGACGCCGCGCGTTTGGCCTGCTCGGCATGACCCTCGGCCTGGCAGCCATTGCCGGGCAAGTGTTGGGAGGAGCATTGATCCACGCCGATCTCTTTGGCCTGGGCTGGCGCACTATCTTTCTGATTAATATCCCGGTTGGCGTGATTGCCATCGTTGCGGCTCGCGCGATTCCCGAATCTTTCGCGCCGCAAAAACCGCTGCTCGACGGGCGCGGCGTGCTGCTAATTAGCACCGCGCTCGCACTGTTACTGGTGCCGTTGATCGAGGGGCCAACCCAGGGCTGGCCCGCGTGGACGTTATGGTCAGCAGGCGCGGCAGCAGTGATGCTGGTGCTCTTTTATCGCCAGCAGGAGCAGCGTCGGATTGCAGGCTTATGGCCGCTGGTGGATATGCGCCTGCTGGCGCAACGCCATGTCGCGCTCGGCGTAATGCTGGTGTTGCTGGTCTACTCCACCTCCAGCTCCTTCTTTCTCTGCTTTGCCCTGCTGGTGCAAAACGGGTTTGGGCTGGACCCGTTACAGGCGGGGCTGATTTTTGCACCCTGTAGCGTCGGCTTTGTGCTGGCATCACTCACCGCACCGGGGCTGGTGGCGCGCTGGGGGATCCGGGCGATTATCGGCGGGGCGCTGATCTACGCGCTGTTTATCGCCGCGCTGATTGCCCAGGTGGCGATGGCGGGGGCGCAGCTGAACCCCGTTACCCTGATCCCGGTGCTGATGATTGTTGGCGCCGGGCAGGGGGCGATCATGACGCCGCTGCTCAATCTGGTGCTCGGCTACGTTGACGAAGCGCAATCCGGCATGGCATCCGGCATCATCTCCACCGTCCAGCAGGTCGGTGCCGCGCTGGGCGTGGCGGTAGTGGCGATGCTGTTCAATGCTGCCCTGAGCAATGCCGGGCCAGTTGCGCAGGCGGGGCAGTATGCGTCGGCGTTTGTCGCGGGCATGCTCTGTAATCTGGCCGTCTCGGTGGCGATCTGCCTGCTGTTACTGGCCCTGGGCACGCAGCGGCGGGCCGCGTAGGGCAGCCCGCCGGGGCGAGTGCATCACGCTTTCTCCTGCCGCTCTTTTTGCACTTTACGCAGCAGCAGCCACATTCTGACGGTGCGCACCGCCACATTGCGCGCGGCGGCGCTGGGCGGCACCGGATCGGGCGAAGGAGCGTGGTGAGAGAATTTAAACGGCGCACTGCCGTTGAGGGTCAGATTGGCGACGATCGCCGTCAGCGTGCCGATGGTGATGCCGCTGTGCAGAAACAGCTGCACCGTTGGTGGAAACTGGGTAAACAGCGTCGGCACCAGCACCGGCATCATCCCCAGCCCGAGCGTCAGCGCCACCACCATACCGTTATTGTTGTTGCGATAATCGACCTGCCCGAGGGTACGAATGCCCGAGACGGCAACCATGCCGAACATCACAATCCCCGCGCCGCCCAGCACCGGTTTGGGGATTAACACCACCAGCGCCGCCAGTTTGGCAAACAGCCCCATCAGCATCAAAATCACTCCCGACATGGCAACGACAAAACGGCTGCGCACGCCGGTGAGGCCGATAAGCCCGACGTTTTGCGCAAAGGCGGCATAGGGGAAGAGGTTGAATAACCCGCAGATCATGGTTGCCAGCCCGCAGGTGTTAAGGCCGTTACGCAGCATCCGTGCATCGACGTTTTTGCCGACAATATCGCCGGTCGCCATCATCGACGACATCGTTTCCACCATGACTACTACCATCACCATCGACAGCAGGGCGACGGGCAGCAGGTGAAACTCCGGTTTCGCAAACGGCAACGCCTGCGGCAGATGCAGCCAGGGCGTCGCCTGAACCAGCTGAAAATCGAGCGGTTTAAATACGCTCCACAGCAGCGTGCCGACCACCAGCCCAATCAGCACCGAGGTGTTTTTAATCACCCCGGAGGCGAAGGTGTAGATATTGAGGATCACCACCAGCGTCACGGCAGCCATCAGGAGTGAAATCAGGTCGCCAAAGCCGTGCATATCGCTTGCGCCGCCGCCGACCCAGCCACCGGCGACGGGCAGAATCGACAGGCCGATAAGCGTGACGATACTGCCCATCACCACTCTGGGAAAAAAGCGGATCAGCTTACTGATCCACGGCGCGCAGCAGAGGATAAAGATCCCCGAGATAATCACCGCCCCGGAGATGCCGCCGAGGCCATACTCCTTCCCAATCAGCACCATTGGGATTAGTGCTGCGAAGGTGCAGCCCTGGATCAGCGGCAGCCGACAGCCAAGCCACTGCGTCACCCCCAGCGACTGCATCAGCGTTGCGCCGCCGCAAATAAACAGATCGGCGCTGATGAGCAAAATAATCTGTTCTGCCGGCAGCCCGACCGCGTTGCCCACCACTAGCGGCACCGCCACCGCACCGGCATACATCACCAGCACATGTTGCAGGCCATAAAAAAACATCTGCGTAACGGGCAGAACCTCATCAACGGACGCGGTCGATGCCGCCATAGCACTCTCTTTCATGAGTTCTCTCTCCTGTGCGGATCGGGCAAACCACTCAACCCTACCGTGTAGCGCCTGCCCGCCCGGCTTGCACCAACGGGCGGGCAGGCGGGGTCAGTTCAGGGCATCCATCCTTGCCCATAGCCGTTTTGCCACCGCCTGCGCCTCGGCAAACAGCGGCGCGCAATCGAGGGTAAAGCGGCGATCCTGGTAAATCATCCTGCCGTTCACCATCACGCTGTGCACGCTGTTGGAACTGAGGCCAAACGCCAGATGCCCGGCGACATTCGCATCAACCAGCGGCGTCGGCGGCAGATAGTCGCAGATGGTCAAATCCGCTTTATACCCCGCTTCGATACGGCCAAAGCGGGCGTTGAAGTTGCGGTTCAGCACCTCGTTGCCGTTATAGAGCGCACGGGCGAAGCTGTCGGGCCACAGCGCGCCGCCCGCATCGCGGTGCTTGAAGAAGGCGAACTTTAGCTCTTCAAACATATCGGAGCCGATGCCGTCAGTGCCGAGGGCAAGGTGGCGGAACTGCGCCAGCCGGTGGTTATAGCCGACGTGGTTATTCATGTTTGAACGGACGTTATGAATCAGAAAACCGTCATGGGCATTGAGCAGCGAGATATCGATGTCGGAGAGATAGAGCCCGTGGGCGACAAGGGTTTTGTCATCAAGCAGGTCATACTCAGCCAGCCGCTCCAGCGGATCTTTTCCATAGTGGTGATGGCTATGGGCGACATCATAGCGATCCTCGGCGACATGAATATGCAGCCCGCGCCCGGTCGCTTTTCGCGCCTCACTGAGCATCACCAACCCTTCGTGCGGCACGGTAAAGGGCGCATGCGCGCCAATACAGGCCTCGACCAGATAAGGTTCCTGCTCTTTTTGCCGTGCGGCGTCGATCTCTTTGGCAAAGCGGATATTCTCCTCCACGCCTTTACATACCTCGCGCAGCCCCTCGTTGCGGTCGGTGGTCTCAAAGCAGGTCATACCGCGCAGCCCGACGGTGAGAAAAGCGCGGCGCAGCTGGCTGAGCGAACCGGCGATATACCCCGGCGAAGCGTGATGATCAATCACTGCCGTGCAGCCGCTGCGCACCGCTTCCAGCGCACAGATAAGCGCGCTGTAGTAGAGCGACTCGGCGTCGATGGCCCGGTCGAGCCGCCACCAGAGGTTTTTCAGCGTCGAGATAAAATCGGGGCTGGGGGCGATTTTCGCCTGAATCCCACGCGATAAACCGGAGTAGAAGTGGTTATGGGCGCAGACCAGGCCGGGCATCACCAGCCGACCCTGCATTTCAATCACCTGCGCGCCCATATAGCGCTGCTCCAGCCCGCTATCGACCGCGAGGATCAGGTCATCTTTAATCGCGATATCGACCTGTTGCCACACTTTCGCCGGGAAGAGCTGCGCGGCGGTGGCATTTTTCAGGATGGTGAGACTCATTGTTCTACCTCGCTAAGCAGATAGTGATAGTGCTCATGGACGTGGCCGATAATGCGGCACATCGCCTCCAGCTGCGGTGGCACATGGCCGAAATGGCCATCCGCATCGATATCCAGCTGCCACTGCTGGTTATGCTGGCGGATAGAGACGCGCTGGTTGTCGATGAAAAAGCCGGGGTTGTGGCTGTTGAGAAAATCCTCTTCGAGGCTGAAGAGGGTCACTTTGTCCTGATAGGGCTTGCCCTGCCACGGGCAGAACTGCGCGCAGTTGCCGCACTCGTTGCACCAGGCATCCAGATGCAGGGTCTGGAAACGGTTGTTGAAGCCGGGGATCGGCAGCGAGATATTCGCCCGGTTCGGGCAGACATCGACGCATTTGCTGCAAATGTAGCTACAGGCCAGGCAACGGTTCGCCTCCTGGGCGACAAAACTTTCCCGATCCGCCTTATCCGCCTGCGCCAGGGCGATGTCGCCTTTGCGCTGATAAATCTCCGCTGGATCGACATTGCTCCAGTATTTGCTCTGTTGATGGCTGGCGAGACTTTCACGTGCGAGGATCGCCTCCGCTGCCCGCCGGGCATTGCCGATGGCAGCGACAATCGACGCCGGACCACGTTGCACATCGCCAATTAAAAAGACGTTGGTGAGGCGCGTTTCACCCTCGGCATTGACCGCCACGCGGCCCTGTTCATCAACAGGCAGGCCGAATGCCGCCAGCGCCGCGTTATTCTGCTGCTCGCCGATGGCGGTAATCACGCTATCGACCTGCATGGTGCGCGTTTTGTCTGTGGCCAGCGGCTGGCGTCGCCCTGCGGCATCAGCCTCACCGAGCTGCATCACGCGCAGGGTCAGCGTGCCGTCTGGCGCAAACTGCTCCGGGTTGCTCAGCCACGCAAACTCCACCCCTGCACGGCGCGCCTCTTCATACTCTTCGCGCCAGGCGGGCATCTCTTTGCGCGAACGGCGGTAAACCACGGTGGCACGCTCAACGCCCGGTATGCGCAGCGCCGCGCGGGCGCAATCCATCGCCGTGTTGCCCGCGCCGATAATCGCCACATGTTTACCCGGCTGCAAAGGCTCGCCGCGATGAAAGGCGCGCAGAAACGCCAGCGAGGCGTGAATATTCGGGTTATCGCCACCCAGCGCCACCGCGCGGCTCTGATCCGCGCCGGTCGCTACCAGCACATAGTGAAAACCCTGCTTTCGCAGCTGCGCAACGGTCAGGTGTGGGTCGCAGCCGTAAACGATCTTCACGCCGTGCTGCACCACGAAATCAATATCGTGCTCAATCAGCTCCGGCGGTATACGAAATGGCGGAATGATATTTTTCACCACGCCACCGGCGCTCGCTTCGCGCTCAAACAGCGTCACCGGATGCCCGGCGCGGGCGAGAAAGTAGCCGGCCGCCAGCCCGGCAGGCCCGGCACCGATCACCGCTACCGGATGGCGTGAACCGGAGCCTGCCGGTTTATGCCAGCGGCGTTGATACGCTTCCCACCCCTTTTCCAGCGCCACCTTCTTCAGCTCACGAATATTTACCGCGCTCTCATAATCCAGCCGCGTGCAGTTGTACTGACACTGGTGATCGCAGATATGACCCGTCATCGCCGGGAGCGCATTGCGCTGGTAAATCAACGCCAGCGCATCGGCGTAGCGGCCCTCGCCAAGCAGGCGAATATACTCCGGGATATCCTGTTTGATGGCGCAGGCGCTGACGCACGGCGCAACATAGCAGTCGGTGGCGGGCAGCGGGCTGGCGACCTCAATGCGATCGTCCGGCTTCCACCCTTTCTGCGTGTACGCCATGGTGATGGCGCGCTCGGCCAGCGCGTCGAGGCGCGCGACATCAATAGCGGTCATCTCCCAGCCCTGCGCCTGCTCCAGCTCGCGCAGGCAGGCGGTGAGGCGCAGATAGCCGCCCGGTTTCAGCAGATCCGTTGCCAGCGTAATCGGGCGAATGCCGGTCTCGAAGATGTCGCGAATGGTGAGCTGACTGGCACCGCCGGAGTAGGAGATCGGCAGCTTGCCGTCGAAGGCGCGCGACAGCCGGGCGGCAACATTGATGGCCAGCGGGAAGAGGGCGCGCCCGGACATATACATCTCGCCGCCCGGCAACACGCCACGGGTATTGACCGTGCCGAGGGTGTTGGTCATCTTGACGCCGAAGCTGCGCTGCTGCCCGGCCGCCAGCGCCATCAGCCGGGTCAGCATCGCCACCGCCGGGGCAAACTGTAAGTCGTGGGCGAAGGACTCCTCATTAAGCACAATCTCCTCAAAGCCGCAGCGGTCGAGGATCTCGCGTACGCGTCCGTAGCCCAGCAGGGTCGGGTTGAGTTTGACGAAGGTGTTGAGCCGCTTCTCCACCAGCATATAGCGGCAGATGGCTTCAATCTCATTCGGCGGGCAGCCGTGCATGGTAGAGAGCGTCACCCCCTGCACCAGCGTGGCGGGAATGCGCTCAGAGAGCGATTGCAGCCTGGCCGAGCGGGCATGATTTGGCAGGCGGGCGAGGAAGTCGGCGTTATTCAGGCAGTGATGCAGAGTGGTGCGATAGAGGTGAAATTTCGGCTCCGCTGAGGCGTCCATCATGCGGGCGATAAAGGTCTGCATCGGCGGCTGCTTGATCCCCTCAAGGTTGTAGCCGACGCTCATATTGAAAATAAACGATTTCTCTTCTGTTCTCGGCGTCTGCGGGAACACCGCATCGAGCAGATGCAGCACAAACCAGGCTTTCAGGTACTCATCCCAGGCCTTTGCCAGGGTGAACTCCGTCGACCACTCGGTATTAAACCCGGCATCTGCGGCATCAATACAGGGTTTTTCAATCTCAAGGCGATCGAGGATCTGCACGGTTTTTAATTCGATAAAACGCCCACCCGTCAGCCAGGCGGTAATAATATTTTGCGCCAGCTGCGTATGCGGTCCGGCGGCGGGGCCAAGCGGGGTGGCGCAGGATTCGCCAAATACCGTAATGGGCCGCGAACGATCGGTTGAATAGAATTGCTGTTCGGGAATGCCAAATATTGACCGCTGGCTCTGATACTCCGCAAAAATACGCGTCAGCAGCGCCTCAAACGGCACGGGGCGCATAATATCTCCCATAACCCTCTCCTCTGGCTTATTCAGATAAACGACATTGCCGCACTATTTTTCATCGCAGCGGCGAGGGGAGAGAAAGCAACAATCACACCACTCCTGGTTTAAGTGGTTGAAAGAGCGTGAAAGTGTGAGATGTCTCTAAAGTTATGCCGGTTGCGGGTGTTCACTTAAGCGGTTATCAGGCAGGCGTGATTTTCATTTTCTCAAAAAGCGCAAAGAAACTATCAGAGTGATAATTTCCCGCCTGCCGCTACGTATTAGCGTGGTTATTACTGATTAATCTTCAGGCAAATATCAGGTTCGTTTACGACGCGGCTCACGCTTTAAAAAATAAAACGGCAGACGAGTATAAATATTGCATTACTCAAAGATGAAAAAGCGTGCCACGCGCGGACTAAATAACCTTGAGGATGTTATGACGATTTTTGCAGAAGCAGCAAAACTTGAAGAGCAGAACCGGCCTTTTGCCCTGGCGCAGATTATTGACAGCCGTGGGTCAGCCCCCCGGCACACTGCGCAGATGTTGATTCGCGATGACGGCACGATCATCGGCACCATCGGCGGCGGCGTGATTGAACGCCACGTTATTAACGAGGCGCTGGAGGCGCTGCGGGAGAAAACCGCCCGCGTTTTTCATGGCCGTATGGCGCGCAGCGGGCAGAATGCGGTCGGCGCGGACTGCGGCGGCGCAATGACGGTGCATATCAGCGTGCATGGCCTGCGCCCCCGGCTGGTGCTGGTTGGCGCAGGCCATGTTAACCGCGCGATGGCGCACGCGGCGGTGCCGCTCGGGTTTGATATCGCCGTTGGCGACACCTATCTACAGAGCCTCACCTCTGATGCCTTCCTCCCCTCCATTCGGCTGGTGTATGGGCAAAACTTTGTCGAGGTGATCGACAACCTCGCGATTCAGCCGCAGGACTACGTGCTGATCGCCACCCATAACCAGGATCGTGAGGCGCTGGAGCTGCTGATTGACCAGCCGGTGGCGTGGCTTGGGCTGCTGTCGAGTCGGCGTAAGGTGCAATCCTTTCTGCGCCAGCTGCGCGATACGGGCGTCAGCGACAGCGCGCTTGCCCGCCTGCGCGCGCCGGTAGGGTATGACATTGGCGCCGAGACGCCGCAGGAGATCGCCATCAGCATACTGGCGGAGATCCTGCAGGTGAAAAACCGCGCGGCGGGCGGGCTGCTCGGCCTCAACATGCCCGCACACCAACAGAGCGAAACGCCCATCGCGGTCAGCTGATCGGCTCAGGCCCGACCGCTGGTTACTGGCTAATCAGCGTACCGGTTTTCCCCTCAATGCCCGCTTTTGCCTGGCGTAGCCCGGTGATCAGCGCCTGGCGGCCAGGCCGCGAGCGGGCAAAGGCGAGGGCGGCCTCCACCTTCGGCAGCATTGAACCCGCGGCGAAGTGCCCTTCGGTGATAAAACGCTCCGCATCCCTGACGGAGAGCGTATCGAGCAACTGCTGGTTGGCCTTGCCGAAGTGCAGCGCCACTTTCTCCACGGCGGTGAGAATGATCAACATATCGGCATCGATCGTGTCGGCGAGCGTGGCGCTGGCCCAGTCTTTATCGATCACCGCACTGACGCCGCGCAGATGCTGCCCCTCACGTACCACCGGAATACCGCCGCCGCCGCAGGTGATCACCACCTGATCGGCGGCCATCAGCGCTTTTACCGTCTCTTTTTCAATGATATCGACAGGTTTTGGCGAGGCGACAACCCGCCGGTAGCCGCGCCCGGCATCCTCCTTCATGGTGTAGCCCTGGCGGATAAGCGCCTGCGCTTCAGCTGCTGAAAAGAAGGAGCCAATCGGTTTGTCCGGCTGGCTGAAGGCGGCATCGCCCGCCGCCACTTCCACCTGGGTTATCACCGTGGCGACGGGAATATCGAGGTTACGGGCGAGCAGAGCTTCACGCAGGGTATTTTGCAGATCGTAGCCAATATAGCCCTGGCTCAGGGCAACGCAGACCGACATCGGCAGCATCGGCGTGTGCGCCTCGGTTCTGGCGGCGGCCTCGAAGGCGAGGGTGATCATGCCCACCTGCGGGCCGTTACCGTGGGTGATCACCACCTGGTGCCCCAGGGCGACCAGCTCGGCGATAGTCTGTGCGGTCTGCTGTAGCGCCTGCATCTGTCCGGCGAGATCGCACCCGAGCGCATTTCCGCCGAGGGCGAGAACAATCTTTTTCTTCATAGCACACTCTCTTGTAGCAACGGTTCCGCTGACGGCAGCGTAAGCGGCTGAAAGGGTTGGCGGCGTAAAAAGCGCCCCTGACCGGCAACGCCGGTAAAGACGCCGTTATCGAAGATCACCCGCCCGCGCGACAGGGTCTGGCGGATCGCCCCCTGGCAGATAAACCCCTCCCACGGCGAATAGTCCGCATTGTCATGCAGCCGGTCGTGGCGAATAGTGGTGGTGCGTTGCGGATCGATAATCACCACATCGCCATCCGCGCCGGGGGCCAATAGCCCTTTTTGCGGCCACATGCCGAACAGTTTGGCCGGGTTGGCGCTGGTGAGCGCCACAAAGCGCTCGGGCGAAATACGCCCGGTCATCACCCCATAGGAGAAGAGCAGCAGCAGGCGATTTTCCACCCCTGGTAGCCCGTTCGGGCAGCGGCTGAAATCGCCGCCGGAGAGGGTCTGGCGCTGAGTCAGCGAAAAGGCGCAGTGATCGGTGGCGACGGTATCGATCGCGCCATCGGCAATGCCGCCCCACAGCGCATCATTGTGGCGGGCATTACGCAGCGGCGGGCTGAGCAGATACTTCAGCGCGTCCTGGCGTTCGTAGCAGCGCTCGTCGAGCAGCAGATACTGCGGGCAGGTCTCCACCCATACCGGCTGCTGCTGCGCGCGGGCCAGACGCAGGTACTCCAGCCCCAGCTGATTGGAGAGGTGCACGATATAGAGCGGCGCATCGCCAGCCAGCCGCGCGAGATTAATCACTCTGGCGATCGCCTCGGCTTCGCACTCAGGCGGGCGGCTCAGGGCGTGATAGCGCGGCGCGGTTTTCCCGGCATTAAGAAATGCCGCGCGGCGCTGGGCGATGGCGGCATCGTTCTCCGGGTGGACGGTGGTCAGCGCGCCCGCCAGATGCAGATGGCGCATCGCCTGCAAAATCTCATCATCGTTCAGCTTGTACTGATAAGTGAGATAGAGCTTAAAACTGCTGATGCCGCTCTCCACCATCATCGGGATCTCATCCAGAATGCCGTGGTTCACATGCTGGATCACGCCGTGAAAGCTGTAGTCGATCACTGCTTTATAGGCGGCATAGTTATGGTAAACGCCGAGCTGGTGGCGCAGATGGCAGCCGGGCGGGCCAAAGCCCATATGATCGACCACCGTGGTGGTGCCGCCGCAGGCCGCCGCGCGGGTGCCGGTAAAGAAGTCGTCGCAGCTGCGGGCAAGCCCGGTATCAATGTTGAAATGGGTATGAACATCGACGCCGCCGGGCATCACATAACAGCCCGCAGCATCAATCACCTTGCAGGAGGCATCGGCCTCAATCGTGCTGGTAATCTGCTTAACCCGCCCGGCATCGATAAGCAGATCCGCGCAGGCTCTCTTGTCAGCGTTGACGATAAGGCCATTTTTAATCAGTACGCGCATAGAGACTCCAGAACGCCCGCCGCCAAATCAAGCGGGCGTGACATCGACAAACTACGCAGTCGCCAGCCAGCTCAGCGGGATCGCGGCATACATCGCCGCGCAGGTGACCAGATGCGACTTCCAGGTCTTCTCATTCGGTGCATGGGCTTCCGGCTCCTTACCGGGGCCAAAACCGATAACCGGAATGCCGTGCCGCCCCATAATCGAGACGCCGTTGGTGGAGAAGGTCCACTTATCCACCACCGGCGCGCTGCCGAACAGCCCCTCATAGGCGTTGTAGAGCGCGCGCACCGTGAAGTGATCCTCCTCTACTTTCCACGTCGGGAAGTAGCACTCGGTAGGGTAGATAAGCCCGGTCCACGACGGGCGGTCATAGCTGTACATCGACACCACCGCTTCGGCCTTTTTCACCGCTGGCAGCGCGCGGATCTCCTCCAGCGCCCCTTCCCAGCTTTCACCCCAGGTGAGGCGGCGATCGATTGAGATGGCGCAGCTATCCGCCACCGCGCAGCGGCTTGGTGAGGTGAAGAAGATCTCGGAGACGGTGAGCGTGCCTTTGCCGAGAAAATCGTCATTTCCCAGACGTTGCGACAGGCGCTCCAGCTCGCCGAGAATCGGAGCCATTTTGAAGATGGCGTTATCGCCGCGCTCCGGCGCGGAGCCATGACAGCTGACGCCATGCACATCGACGCGGATCTCCATGCGCCCGCGATGGCCGCGATAGATCTGGCAATCGGTCGGTTCAGTGCTGACGACAAACTCCGGGCGAATGCCGGACTGCTCGATAATGTACTGCCAGCAAAGCCCGTCGCAATCCTCCTCCTGCACGGTGCCGGTCACCAGCAGGGTGTACTCATCCTCAAGGCCGAGATCTTTGATGATCTTCCCGGCATAGACCATCGAGGCCATGCCGCCCTCCTGATCGGAGGCGCCGCGCCCGCCGATCAGCTCATCGGTTTCAATCCCGTGATAGGGATCAAAGCCCCAGTTCTTGATATTGCCGACGCCGACCGTATCAATATGCGCATCCATAGCGAGAAGCCGTGGGCCATGGCCGATATAGCCGAGCACGTTGCCCATCGGGTCGATCTCCACTTTGTCGAAGCCGACGCGCTCCATCTCCTCTTTGATGCGGTGAACGACGCGCTTCTCATCACAGCTTTCGCTGGGGATGGCGATCATATCGCGCAGGAAGCGTGTCATTTCCGCTTCGTAAAGTTGTGCTTTTTCAACAATCTGTTTAAACGGGATAGCTTTAGCCATCGCTCTCTTCTCCTGTTATGACGCTTGCCGCCTGGCGGTAACGCCGGGGAAATTATTCAGCCGCCGGATGCTTGCCTGCCCACACCACCTCGCGGTAGTGCTGCGCATCGGTATCGCCTTCGGTACTGATCAGCAGCACCACTGAGTCGCGATTAAGCTGTAAGCGCTTTCTCAGCGACTCGCCCTGCGGGTGCAGCGGGATGGCGGCGAGCAGGCCTGCGCCGACGGCACCGGATTCGCCGGAGATGATGCGCGGATCGTCGCCCAGCGGATGGCCAAGCACGCGCATACCCAGCGCGGCGACGGCATCTTCACAGGCGATAAACTGGCTGGCGCAGTTGCGCAGGATCGTCCAGCCGAGCGGGTTGGGTTCGCCGCAGGCGAGGCCCGCCATAATGGTCTCCATCTCGCCGCCTACTTTGACGATCTCCCCCTTCACGGCGGAGCGGTAGAGGCAGTCGGCATGCTCCGGCTCAATAATCACGCTGTGGAGACGCCGGGCGTCGAAGGTTTCTGCCAGGTAGTTCAGGACGCTCGCTGCCATGGCGCCGACGCCCGCTTGCAGGAAAACGTGAGTGGGGCGGGGAGAGCCTATCGCGGCCATCTGTTCGATTGCCTCATCGATCAGCGTGGCGTAGCCCTGCATAATCCAGGTGGGAACTTTGGTGTAGCCGGGCCAGGCGGTATCCTGCACCACCTCCCAGCCATTCTTTTGCGCCCGTTGCAGGGTAAAGCGCACGGTATCGTCGTAATTCATATCGGTGACGATGCACTCGGCTCCGAGGCGAAGAATGGCATCGACTCGTGCCTGCGCGGAGCCTTTCGGCATATAGATCACGGCGTTCTGCCCAAGTTGCTGTGCCGCCCAGGCGACGCCGCGCCCGTGGTTGCCATCGGTGCAGGTGGCAAAGGTGAGCTTCTCTTTGCTGCTTGCTTTGAAGTGCTCAAACGAGAAGGCGTTGATATCAAGATGATATTTCTCGCACAGCAGCTGGGCGATGGCGTACACGCCGCCGAGCATTTTGAAGGCGTTAAGGCCGAAGCGCTGCGACTCATCTTTCACCAGAATCGTATCCACACCGACGCACGCCGCCAGCGCGTTCAGGGCATAGAGCGGGGTGGGCTGATAGCCCGCCAGTTTTTGATGGAACTGGCGCGCCTGCTGCGCCTGCTGGCGGGTAAAGCGCGGCGAGGCTTCGCCGGTAAAGAAGTGGTTTTCTGCAATATTGATACGCAATGGAAGTGCGGACATGTTCTAACCTTCTCCATAATGTCAGAAACAGTAAGTGGCCGACCGGGCTGCCGGACGGTTACAAAATGCGTTTTTGCGCGTCGGTAAACAGCTGTTCCAGCAGCTGGCCCGGCTCGGCATATTTGCGACAGAGGATCATCGAGGCGATGATGTAGGGCTTCCAGCTCGCCTCTTTGTAGGTGGCAATGCGGTATTTTTCGAACACCGCCGCCGCGACTTCGCCTTCGTCGCAGGAGACGCCGCTGATATCCGCCGGCAGGCAGTGCATATAGAGCGCTTCGCCGTTGCGGGTGGTCGCCATCAGCGCTTCGGTACACTCCCACTCTTTATGACGGGCGTTCTGCGCCAGGCAGTGCTGCTCCAGCGCTTTAAGCCCCTGATGATCGCTGGCGCGTAGCAACTCGGTGCGCTGCTCCATCACCGTGTAGGGCGCCCAGGATTTCGGGTAGACGATATCGGCATCTTTAAACGCTTCTGCCATATCATTGACCTGGCGGAAGCTGCCGCCCGAGGCTGCGGCATTGCTTTTTGCTACTTCAATCACATCCGGGATCAGGTCGTAGCCGTCGGGGTGCGCGAGGGTGACATCCATTCCAAAACGTGTCATCAGCCCGATGATCCCTTGCGGCACCGAGAGGGGTTTGCCATAGCTTGGCGAGTAGGCCCAGGTCATGGCGATTTTTTTGCCCTTCAGTGCCTCCAGTGAGCCGAAGTGTTCGCGCAGCCAGGCGAGATCCGCCATCGACTGGGTCGGGTGGTCAATGTCGCATTGCAGATTAATCAGCGCCGGACGCTGCGGCAGCACGCCCTGTTTATGGCCGTCATCCAGCGCTTCGCCCACTTCCCGCATCCAGGCGTTACCGGCACCGAGATACATGTCGTCACGAATGCCGATGGCGTCTGCGCAGAAGGCGATCATATTGGCGGTTTCGCGCACCGTTTCGCCGTGGGCGATCTGCGATTTCCCCTCATCAAGATCCTGCTGCGCGAGGCCGAGCAGATTGAGTGCCGAGGCATAGGAGAAGCGGGTGCGGGTGGAGTTATCGCGGAATACCGAAATGCCCAGCCCGCTGTTGAACACGCGGGTGGCGATATTCTCTGCACGCAGCGCCTTCAGGGTCGCGGCGACATCAAGCACCTGCTTCAGCTCATCCGGTGACTGCTCCCACGTCAGCAGAAAATCTTTCTCATGCAGATGCGAGTGAAGGGTGTGGATCTCCTTGATTAATTCATTAACAGTTTTCATTTTGCAATCCTGATTAAGAATGACGGGCTTACGCATGGCGGTGCGGTTGCAGGGGGAGTGTGACGCGCGACGGCCAGCGTGTAGTGGCACCCTAACAATAAGTGTGCCACTTCCCGCCAGCCGCGCTGGAAGTGAGGTAAAGGGCCGGGATTATGCGAGCCATATCACGGATTTTTGCGGAGTTGCGCAGAAAAGAAGCAATACGCTGAGGCGTGTGAACAGACGATGCGGTGGCGATATAAAGGCGAAATGGAAAGTGCGGGAAAAATAGCCGGGAAATAACCGCTAAATTGATAAACTGCGCCGCGGAATTATCATATTGATAGCGAAATGTGATAGCTATTACATATTTACCATTCGTCACAAAGCGGTTGGGTGTGGTTATTCCGTAATACGCGAAGGGGAGTGTTATCCTGCAACGACGGAAAGCAGAGCGGAAAGATGCTGTTAAAAGTTTGTGAGCAATAAATAAGGACGATTATGATTCCATCCACCACGCCCTCCATTTTGATGCAGATTCAACCTAAGATACAAAAATTCGCCGGAATGCTGGCGAGCGTTCTGCAACTGGAAGTGGAAATTGTTGATAATTCATTATGCAGGGTCGCCGGAACGGGAATTTTTGATACGCAAATTGGGCGTAAATTAAATACAAGTTCACAACTATTGCGCCACATTGTTGAGACAAAAAAGGAGAAAGTCGTTACCCACTCCCGCTTCGATCCCTTCTGTAATGGTTGCCACAGCAAAGCGAACTGCAAAGAGAAAGCCTTTATCGGCACCCCGGTTATCTATCATGGGCAGTGTGTTGGGGTGATTAGCCTGGTGGCATTAACCCATGAGCAGCAAGTTCGCATCAACGATAATATTCAGGCCTTTTCAGATTATGTTCGCCATGTCTCGTCGATATTTGTCTCGCGCTTTCTTCAGGATCTCTCCAGCAACGATAATATTCAGAAAGTCTTTTTGACCATGATTGAATTTATGGATCAGGGGGTGCTGGTGGTAGGCCACGATCATAAAATTAAATTCGCTAACCCTTCGGCGCTGAAAATTATCGGTGCATCAGCGGGAAATATGATCGGCAAGAGTATACATTTTCGCCCGCTAACCTTTGAAGACCATTTCCGCCACGGCCATATGCTGCATGTCGTTTCATTCGATGATAAGAAAGAGCTTATTATCGGTCAGCTGCATGCGGTTCAGGATCAGTGGTTATTTTTAATGGCCTTTCACCAGTCCCACTCATCAGCAGAATTAAGCGCCGCCCACGAGGAGCCCTTAATTGAGAGCCTGATCGGGGAGTGCCGCCCGATGCGGCAGTTGAAAAAGCTGATTCACCGCGTCGCCCCCGTCCCCTCAAGCGTGATGATTGTTGGCGAGAGCGGTACTGGCAAAGAGGTGGTCGCCAGAGCGATCCATAAGCTGAGCGACCGCAGCGTCAAACCGTTTGTCGCCATCAACTGCGCGGCGATCCCCGAGCATCTGCTGGAGAGCGAGCTGTTCGGCTACGTTAAAGGCGCGTTTACCGGCGCATCGGCTAATGGCAAAACGGGTCTTATTCAGGCGGCAAATCATGGCACCCTGTTTCTTGATGAGATTGGCGATATGCCATTAACTCTGCAGGTGAAGCTGCTGCGCGCTATTGAGTCGCGGGAAGTGCAGCCGGTGGGCGCCTGTCACCCGGTGCCAGTGGATATTCGTATTATCTCCGCGACCAATCAAAACCTCGCACAGGTTATCGCCGAGGGTAAATTCCGCGAAGATCTCTACTATCGCCTGAATGTGATCCCGCTGCGCTTACCGCCGCTGCGCGAGCGCCAGCAGGATATTGAGCTGCTGATCCACTACTTCCTTCATCTGCATACGCACCGGCTGGATCTGGTCTATCCCGGCGTTGCGCCGGAGGTGGTGGCCTTTCTGCAACGCTACCGCTGGCCGGGCAATATCCGTGAGCTGAGCAATCTGATGGAGTACCTGGTCAACGTTGTCCCCTCCGGCGAGATCATCGATATCTCGCTTTTGCCGCCTAATCTGTTGAGCAGTGACAACGTCAGCGTATCGCGCGAGCGCGTCAACTTCTCGGCTGCCGAAGGGCGGGCAGAGAGCGTTACGGCGCTGGAGGAGATGGAGCGGCAGATGATCTGTGATGCGCTCTCGCGTTATGGCAATAAAAAGCAGGCGGCGGATGTGCTGGGGATTGGTATTGCCACGCTCTATCGCAAAATTAAAAAGTATGCGCTGGAGGGGGTGTGAAGAAAGGGGAATGGCCGGGGGCAGAATATCAGTATGTCCCCTGCAGGAATCGAACCTGCAACTAGCCCTTAGGAGGGGCTCGTTATATCCATTTAACTAAGGGGACGCAGAGCGGGACCGTGAATTGGCGTGCGTATGCTACCGTAACTGTTTGCTGCGCTTCAAGGTTTTTGTTCTTTTGTTTTAGCGTGAGGCGATATGGCGTAGGGGCAGGACGCCATCCTGAGATGGCATCCTTCTGTTCAGGCTTTTTTTAATAAGTACTTTCTGAACAGCGAGCTGAACTTTTTCTCTAACAAATAGTGAGAGATGACGGCAAAGATAAATGAGAGGATCACTGCGAGCACAAACAGCATTAAACCGCCCCAGGCAGATTGATTATGGTGCAGCGCTTTGCTGAGCAGTGATTTCGCACGGTAATGCACAAGGTAAAGAGAGAAAGAAATTTTCCCGGTATAGAGCACCGGCTTCGGTGCCCAAAAAGCGTACTGCGCTTCGTGATTGGTCAGGGAAAATACCAGTGCAAAAGCGGCGAGAATATAACCGAGGCCGCCAATCTTGCTGTAATGGGTTAACAGAATAAAGAGGAACAGCGCGAAGCTAAGCACGATTAAGGCAATGCTGACGCCTTTGCTGTAGGTGATCTTTTTATTCACTACCAGCCAGCCGATAAAGGTGCCGACAAGAAATTCGAGCATCAAACTATTAGTGAGGGTGGCGAGATAGCCCGGGTAGTTATAGTGGTTTGAGGGTGAAATCGCCACGTTATGCAGCCAGGCAGGGATGGCGACCGCCAGAGCCACAATCACAAACAGCACACTGTTTTTACGCGTTTTGAACAACATGCAGAGGGTAAACAAAGTGTAGAAAATAAATTCGTAGTTGAGCGTCCAGCCAACAAACAGTTTAGCCACGCCAAACCAGGGTGCGATTTGCGTCGTGTCTAACGGAATAAACAGCAGTGAAGTGGCGGTTTGCATCCACGACTCAACGCTACTGCCAGCCACCAACAGCGTAATAGCGAAATAGGGTGGGAAGACACGGCAAAAACGCTTAATAAAGAAGAGCTTTGCAGAAGTTAAACCGCCGTTGTCGTCGCGGGTAATGTAGTAAATAATAAACCCGCTGATGACGAAAAAGAGATCGACACCGATATCACCGTTGAGAAAAAGTCGATCGCCCCAGCCTTGAAATGACTGATTAATAAAGCTTTTAAAATGAAAGCACATCACTATTACCGCAGCGAAGGCCCTCAATGCCTGTATTGAATAGAAATTTCTATCAGTCATCACATCATCCATATTTTATGAGTTTTTACTGCCACGTGTTTTTTATTGTGATGTCGCTAACACGCATTTTAAGAGTTATTAAGTCAATCTAAAACCAGGCTAAATGCCCGAAGAGAAGCAAACCTCCCCACCATTACCGCGTAGGGAGGCTAAAAATTACAATGAGACCTTTTCTACATGACCGTCAGGAATATGGCTGTAATACCAGCGCTCGCCATTGATTTCCGTTGATTTCAGTTTCTCTGCCGCGAGCGTACGGTGCGTGTGACCCACTTCAACGGTGACCGGCTGAGTAATCGGCTGCGGGCTAATGATAATTAAATCACCCTGCGCGTTGCTGTAGGCGGTGATGTTGTCCGCAACCCGGATAACCTCGCCATTGGCGATAGCGGAGTAATCAAAGTCCACCGTTTCGCGGTAAACATTATCAACACCAAAATATTCGCCATAGACTTCAGGATCGTGGAACAGGCCAAATTGACCGCCGCTGTTCTGCATTTTAATAAAGTGGTAATCAGGAATGGTGATCTCTCTGTTTCCCTGCGCGGACTCTTTTTCGATAATGCTCATCCGCACTTGCTCTTGCAGCGCAATACGCGTGTAGCTTTTATGCATCAACGTCCATGACCAGGCAAAAGTGCCTGCGCACAGCAGTGTGACAATTGCCGTGCAGATAACGGCTTTTCTGACACCGCTCATTAAAATGCCGTAGGCGATAAAAGCGATGGTCAACAGGAAAAACATAAAGGTGCCGTTGACGACCCGGTCCGGATAGGAGGGCGAGGCGAACATAATCAGCACCGTGCCGACGCCAAAAATCGCCGTCAGGATAGCGGGCAGCACCGTGCGGCGGGTAATTTTCGCTTTCACCTCTTTATTAAAGAGAATAACCAGCACCAACAGCAGCAGCACAACGTAGCTAATCCAGATTAGCGCCAGATGGTTGTGTACTCGTTCGGTTAAGTGAATGGTAATACGCTCCAGCAGCGGTTTGCCGTACCAGTAGGTTTTACTGGCCGCACGCACAAAATTACCCGGCGAGAAGATCAGCGTACAGGAGCCCGCCAGCGCTGAAAGGGCATAGATAATTTTGTTTTTGGCCACCGATTTCGCTGTGACCATTTCATAAATAATGGCGACCAGCGCGAGAAGCACGACAAAAGGTGACACGCTCTCATTCGAGCAGCCCGCCATAAAAGCGAGCACCATCAGTAATGGATTAATGGTTTTAATATTATCGACGGTGATGCGGTAGAGATAAAAAATCCATGCGGCGACAAACAGGTTCGTCCAGAGATAGTTGGCCGCACCGACCAGCCAGAAGGTGGTCTGCCCTAGGTTAGGGTTAGCTATCCAGTAGGTGCAGAAGACCAGCGGCAGCAAAATATTATCGCTTTTTTGCCAGCGCAGGGTTTTGCCCGGCGTTTTGGCAATGAAATAACAGAAGGCCAAAGCCGCAAACGCGGTTGAAAAAGCGTAGACAAATTGCGACCGGGTAAAGAGGATCAGCGAGCTGGCATAATCTGCCACGATCCTGCCGCTCCAGGTCATGTAGTGGTGGTAATGGCTGGCAGGGGAGATACCCAACAGATAGTAGCGGTAATCGTCTGAGTGAATCGGCGTTAGCCACTCAATGGCGAACAGGCTCGCAAAAGCGAGCGCAATAAGCAGAGCTTTATAAGATTTCTCTAACATAGTAATTAACGTTCCAGGTTTCTTTTTCTGTTCTTAATAAGATAACGCGGTCTCTTTTTCACTTCGGTATAAACGCGTCCCATATATTCGCCAAGAATACCGATGCCGATAAGCTGAATACCGCCTAAAAAGAGGATTGCCGTCATCAAAGAGGGATAACCGGGTACCGGATTTCCCCATAACAACTTATCGAGCACCATCCAGATGGCGTAGAAAAAGGAGAGCAACGAGACGCTAAGACCGATATAGGTCCAGATACGCAGCGGGAAGGTGGAGAAACTGGTGATGCCATCAAGCGCAAGATTCCACAGCTTCCAGCCGTTGAATTTTGACTTACCTGCCACGCGGTCAGCGCGAATATATTCAACAATATCGGTGTTACCGCCAACCCACGAAAGGATGCCTTTCATAAACAGATTACGTTCAGAAAGCAGTTTGATATTTTCAACGACCTCCCGTGACATCAGGCGAAAATCACCCACGTTCTCTTCTATCTGCGGATAGCTGATTTTATTGTGCAGCTTATAAAACCACTCTGCTGATTTGCGCTTCATGCGGCCATCGGTTGAGCGATCGCTACGCTTCGCCAGCACCATATCGGCACCCGCCTGCCATTTAGTAATCAGATGGGGAATGACCTCAACTGGATCCTGCAAATCGACATCTATCGGGATAATGGCCTCTCCCGTTGCGTGCTCAAGCCCGGCAAATAACGCCGGCTCTTTGCCGAAATTACGCGTAAAAGATAACGGTACGACCAGCGGATCGGAGAGCGCGAGGGTATTAATAATGGTTTCAGTGGCATCTTTACTGCCATCATTAATAAAAACCAGCTCGACGGTATAGGGCTTTAACGCGTCAAAGCCGCGTACCGTTTTATAAAAGATGGGTATCGCCTCTTCTTCATTAAAGACGGGCACCACCAAAGAGATTTTCATTTCGCATCCCTGAAAACAATTAACTTTGACCAGGCGAAGCCGCATACCAGGCTGATAGCGGAAAAGAGAATCAGCGTTACGATGGGCGGCATGCCGGAACGATCGGCAAGCCAGCCAACGGCGACACTCAGCATGCCCATAAATCCGACATACATCAGATAACGCCCGGTAGTGGTTGATGATTTGAAGGTGAATTTCGCATTAGCGAAAAAGCTGAAACTGACCGCAACAATAAAGCCGGCAAGGTTAGCCAGCGCCTGGCGCGTCGAGAAACCATAAACGCACAGACAAAAAATAAGCCAGTGCAGCGCGGTATTTAATAAACCAATAGAGGCGTAGGTAGAAAATCGTTTAAACATAATTCTGAGCAATGAGTCGCTGATGCCGCGAGTGTAGCAGACAACCCCTGGAAGGTCATTAAAGGGTGCCAGTCCGCGATAATCAGCGCTCACTGCTCAATGTGATATATCACCGCAATTTATCAGTTGCTGACAAATTACGCTTCACCTCGCGCCTGTTTCTCCTCTTTCGCTTTGGCTTTCGCCTCCGCTTTGCGGGCGTTGCTCATATCATTGCGGATCTGCGCATGGCTGAGCAGGGCAAAAATAAAGGTGCCGCCGCAAATATTCCCGGCGAGCGTCGGCAGGGCGAAGGGCCAGAGGAATTCGCTCCAGTGTAGCGAGCCATTAAACACCAGGTAGAAGATCTCTACGGCACCGACCACAATATGGGTGGTGTCACCGAGCGCGATAAGCCACGTCATCAGAATAATCACCACCAGTTTTGACGCACCCGCCGCCGGGAACATCCACACCATGGTGGCGATGATCCAGCCGGAGATAATCGCATTGGAGAACATCTCCAGCGGCGTATTTTTCATCACGTCCATGCCGATTTTGACAAAGGCATCGCGGGTTGGCTCATCGAAGATCGGCATATACTCAAAGGCAAAGGCTGCCACGGCGGTGCCGACCAGGTTACCCAGCAGCACCACGCCCCATAGCCGCCCGAGCAGACCCATATTTTTCCAGCTTGGGTTTTGCATCACCGGCAGAACGGCGGTAACGGTGTTCTCGGTAAAGAGCTGCTGGCGCGCCATGATGACAATGATAAAGCCGAAGGTGTAACCAAGGTTCTCCAGCAAAAATCCGCCGGGAATCCCCTCCAGCTGGACATGAAAAATGCCTTTTGCCAGTAACGATGCGCCCATCGATAAGCCTGCGGCAATCGCCGACCAGAAGAGCGCCATCGCGTCACGCTCCATCTCTTTTTCGCCATCCTGGCGAATATGTTCATGGATCGCCATCGCCCGCGAGGGCAGACGCTCCTCATCAACCTCTATCTCCTCGCCGCGCTGCTTCTCTTCGCTTTCGACTTTCATATCATCGCTGTGCTGGTCGATCTTCTCTTCTTCTATTTTGTCCACGAAGGCCTCACTTTATTGATTTTTGTGCGTTAAGCGTAGCGGCTTTCTCCCCGTATTCAGGGCGGTATCCTCCGAAATTATAGTGAAGAGCAAAAAAGGCGATAGATTGCCTGGAAACAATGTATAAGATTATTAACACGCCGCACCGGCAACTGCGGCTATGCTGAAGTGAATCACACAGTCCACGACATAGACATCATAAGACGCGCTGTTACAATGCGTTGCATTTTGATGAATGGCCTCGAAGAAGGCCGTATTCTGCAGGGAGAGAATGATGAAATACCGCCTGTCGGCGCTTGCGCTGGCCACCACTGTGCTGGTCGGCTGCGCCAGCTCGAACGAGACGCAAGGGCGCTCGGACCCGTTAGAAGGGTTTAACCGCACCATGTATAACTTCAACTTCAATGTGCTGGATCCCTATGTTGTCAGACCGGTTGCCGTTGCCTGGCGTGATTATGTGCCGCAGCCGGCGCGTAACGGGCTGAGCAACTTCACCAGTAACCTTGAAGAGCCGGCAGTGATGGCGAACTACTTCCTGCAGGGTAATCCTTATCAGGGGATGGTTCACTTCACCCGCTTCTTCCTTAATACCGTATTGGGGATGGGTGGCTTAATGGATGTGGCCGGAATGTCCAACCCGAAACTGCAGCGCGAAGAGCCGCACCGTTTTGGTAGCACGCTGGGCCACTACGGCATGGGTTACGGCCCGTATATGCAACTGCCGTTCTATGGCAGCTTCACCCTGCGTGAAGATGGCGGCGATATGGCGGATACGCTCTATCCGGTGCTCTCCTGGCTCACCTGGCCGCTCTCCGTCGGTAAATGGACGGTTGAAGGCATCGAGTCGCGCGCCCAGTTGCTCGACTCCGACGGCCTGCTGCGCCAGTCCTCCGATCCCTATATCCTTGTGCGTGAAGCCTACTTCCAGCGCCATGACTTTATCGCCAACGGCGGTAAGCTGAAGCCGCAGGAGAACCCGAACGCGCAGGCGATTGAGGGTGATTTAAAAGATATCGACTCGGAATAAGAACCAATAAAAAAGGTGAGCCAGAAGCTCACCTTTTTTTATCCCTACGCGTTTATCAGAAGGCGTAGTTAAAGTTGGCACCGTACAGCCAGGCGCGACCTTCAGATTTGAAAGTGTACGGCCCTTCGGTGAACTTCACTTTCTGACCATGCATATAGGAGACGCCGACATCCACTGATGCATCTTTATTAAATGCATAGGTTGCACCGGTGCTCAGCCAGAAGCGATCCTGGTCCGGAATGGAGATAGAGCGTTTGTCAGCCGGAACCGGGCTGTCATCAAAGGCGATACCGCCGCGGAAGGTCCAGTTATCATCCATGTAATAGGTGGTACCGAGCGCAATACGGTAGGCGTCTTTAAAGCCCTCTTCTTTATAGAAGAGCTGCTGACCCTGGCTACCCGTCGCTTTCAGCTGCTGGAACTGGCTCCAGCTGGTGTAGGCCAGGCTGTAGTGGATTGCCCACTGCGGATCGACACGGTTATAACCCGATACTTCCCACATTTCCGGCAGGTTAAGCGTCAGTGAACCCGGGATCGTTGCGCCGCCTGTAGCAAAAGGCAGGCCGTTCAGACCGAGCGCGGGTGCCAGCGTATTTACTGCTGTCGGCAGGCTGCTCTTATAGTCGCCATCGAAATCAACTTTCACTTCCGAGCGATAAGTCAGACCCCAACGGTTATTTTTATCCAGCTCATACAGAATGCCGGCGTTCCAGCCAAAGCCCCACTCGTTGCCTTTCAGATGCGCAATCTGGGTATCTGGCGGAATCAGCCCGCTAAGGCCAAATGCACCGCCGGTTGCGGCGTCAACCTGCTGCGGCAGATCGCCCGCGTAGCGTTCAATTTTCGCGCGTGCATAGACAGCGTCGAAACCGAGGCCGAAGCTCCAGTTGTTATCAAGACGGTATGCGCCGCTGAGGTTCAGGTTCAGGGTTTCAAGGTCGGTTTTACCGCCCATTGAGCCAGCCGTGTAGTTGTTGTTGAACTCTGTCGCCAGACCGTAGTTGGAGGTGACGGATGCGCCCCAGCCAAACTGATCGTTAATCGGCGCAACAAAGTGCAGGTTCGGCACCCATGCTGTCGGTGCAATATTATCCTGACTGGCGTTGTTGCCAATCGCAGAGCGTCCGGTTACATCTACGCCAGGATCAACAAACACCGCGCCGCCGGAGAAGGTCGGGCGATCAAACATGGTGATCAGTGCCGGGTTACGGCTGGCGTTGCCCGCATCATCAGCAATCGCGCCTTCACCAGAGTAAGCGCGACCGAGGCCGGAGGCGGAGAATTCGTTGAGTTGAAAGCCTGCGGACCAGGCCTGGGTAGAAACGAGTGCCACTGCGACTGCCAGAGCAGACTTGGTAAAACGGGTTTTCTGGCTCATGACCATAACCTCATTCGAAGCGAGTTATTTTTATACAAACTTTCTTACGCCTTGTTAAAGAAGCGCGAAGTGTAGGGTCTGAGCTACCACAGAGAAATCAGACCAGTGGCGAGAGTATAGGTCTGACCAGAACTAATGTTGCAAGTATGTAATCAAGATTTTTCAATTGTGATCTCCGAAACGGGATCTGCGTGGCAAATTTGGCCGTAGCACGGATCCCCGTTTTCGGTAGTTTTTGTTTTAGATCATTTTTAATTGTGATTTCGGTCACTTAAGGCCGTTCCGGCAATTAACGACTGGAGCGACCCTGCGCGGCGGCGTAAAATATGTGCAATCTTGACCTGGCACCCAGGGTGCGAATTTAGAGGAAATCTTCTATGAGTAAATGCAGTGCTGATGAAACCCCGGTTTGCTGCTGTATGGATGTCGGAACCATTATGGATAACTCCGACTGCACCGCCTCTTACAGCCGCGTATTCGCTAACCGCGCCGACGCCGAAGAGACGCTGGCGGCGCTGACCGCTAAAGCACGCAGCGTCGAGTCTGAACCGTGTGAAATCACGCCGACTTTCACCGAGGTGGCAGACGGCGTTCAGCTTGATATCGATTTTGTTTTCGCCTGCGAAGCGGAAACCCTCATTTTCCAGCTCGGTTTGCGCTAAACCGCCTCTCAACGCTCCCCCCTGTGGGAGCGTTTTTTTATCCGTTTATCTGTGCCTTAGCTCCCATTTTTTCCTCCCTGCCATTGGCTAAATGTAAAAGATTGGTTAAGACTGTTATCAGGTCAGACCACTTTATTGATTCCGTTGTTAACAGGGGAGTGTTATGAGTCAGGCGTTACCGCTTGTCACCCGTCAGGGCGACCGCATTGCCATTGTCTGCGGGTTACGAACCCCATTTGTCCGTCAGGCGACCGCGTTTCACGGCGTGCCGGCGATCGATCTCGGCAAAATGGTGGTGGGGGAGATGCTGGCGCGCAACGAAATTCCCCCCGAAGTGATTGAACAACTGGTCTTCGGCCAGGTGGTGCAGATGCCGGAAGCGCCAAATATCGCGCGTGAAATCGTACTCGGCACCGGCATGAGTGTGCACACCGATGCCTACAGCGTTAGCCGCGCCTGCGCGACCAGCTTTCAGGCGGTGGCGAACGTAACGGAAAGCCTGCTGGCTGGCACCATCCGCGCGGGTATCGCCGGTGGCGCGGACTCCTCTTCTGTACTGCCTATTGGCGTCAGTAAAAAACTGGCGCGCGTGCTGGTGGATGCCAACAAAGCGCGCACCGTCGGGCAGAAACTCAAACTCTTCTCGCGCCTGCGCCTGCGCGATCTGCTGCCCGTCCCGCCTGCGGTCGCCGAGTACTCGACCGGCCTGCGCATGGGCGACACCGCCGAGCAGATGGCGAAAACCTACGCCATTAGCCGTCAGGAGCAGGATGCGCTGGCGCACCGCTCTCACCAGTTCGCTGCTCAGGCCTGGGCCGAGGGCAAACTGGCTGAGGAGGTGATGACCGCCTACGCGCCACCGTTCCGCGATCCCATCGGGCAGGACAATAACGTGCGCGGCAACTCCAGCCTCGCCGATTATGCCAAACTGCGCCCGGCCTTTGACCGTAAACATGGCACCGTCACCGCAGCCAACAGCACGCCGCTCACCGATGGCGCGGCGGCGGTGATTTTAATGACCGAATCACGCGCCAGAGAGCTGGGCCTTGTGCCGCTGGGCTATCTGCGCAGCTACGCCTTTACGGCAATTGGCGTGCAGAAAGATATGCTGCTCGGCCCGGCCTGGGCAACGCCGCTGGCGCTGGATCGTGCCGGGTTAACCATGGCAGATCTGACCCTGTTTGATATGCATGAAGCCTTTGCCGCCCAGACCTTAACCAACCTGAAACTGATGGCCAGCGATCGTTTCGCGCGCGAGGTGCTGGGGCGCTCGCAGGCCACCGGCGAGGTGGATGAGAGCAAATTTAACGTGCTTGGCGGCTCAATTGCCTATGGTCACCCCTTTGCCGCCACCGGCGCGCGGATGATCACGCAAACCCTGCATGAGCTGCGGCGTCGCGGCGGCGGTTTCGGTCTGGTCACCGCCTGCGCGGCGGGAGGATTAGGCGCGGCAATGGTTCTGGAGGCGGAATAATGACGGTTTCTGCATTTACCCTTACTGTGCGCCCGGACAATGTCGCGGTCGTTACCATCGATGTACCCAATGAAAAGATGAACACCCTGAAAGCGGAGTTTGGCGCACAGGTGCGTACCATCTTAAAAGCGATCCGTGATAACCGGGCTCTGCGCGGCGTAGTGTTTATTTCGGCGAAGACGGACAACTTTATTGCCGGTGCCGATATCAATATGATTGGCCGCTGCCAGAGCGCGAAAGAGGCGGAAGAGCTAGCCCTGCAGGGGCAGAAGATCATGGCGGAGATCCACGCTCTGTCGATCCCGGTTGTTGCCGCCATCCACGGTGCCTGTCTTGGCGGCGGGCTGGAGCTGGCGCTGGCCTGTCATCGCCGCGTCTGCTCGGACGATGGCAAAACCATTCTCGGCCTGCCGGAAGTGCAGCTCGGCTTGCTGCCCGGCTCCGGCGGCACCCAGCGTTTGCCGCGGCTGGTGGGCGTCAGCACTGCGCTTGAGATGATCCTGACCGGCAAACAGCTTCGCGCGCGTCAGGCGCTGAAAGTGGGGCTGGTGGATGATGTGGTGCCGCACGATATTCTGCTGGAAACCGCAGTCGAACTGGCGCAGCAGGAGCGCCCGCTCAGCCGCCGTTTGCCGGTGCGCGAACGCATTCTCGCCGGGCCGCTCGGCCGCACGCTGCTGTTTAAGATGGCAGCGAAGCGCACCGAGCAGAAAACCCACGGTAACTATCCTGCCGCACCACGAATTTTATCGGTGATTGAAACCGGCCTGGCGCAGGGGCGCAGCAGCGGCTATGAAGCGGAAGCGCGCGCCTTCGGTCAACTGGCGATGACGCCGCAGTCGCAGGCACTGCGTAATATCTTCTTTGCTTCAACCGATATCAAAAAAGATCCCGGCAGCACGGTTGCTGCCGCGCCGCTGCACTCCGTCGGCATTCTTGGCGGCGGGCTAATGGGCGGCGGTATCGCTTATGTCACTGCCAGCAAGGCCGGGTTGCCGGTTCGCATTAAAGATATTAATGCGAAAGGGATTAACCACGCGCTGAAGTACAGCTGGCAGGAGTTGGATAAAAAGGTGCGTCGCCGCTTTATTAAACCGGGCGAGCGCGACAGCCAGATGGCGAAGATCTCCGGCTCGCTTGATTACCGCGGCTTTGCGCATCGCGATGTGGTAATCGAAGCGGTGTTTGAAGATCTCTCCCTCAAACAGAAGATGGTGAGTGAAGTGGAGGCGCACTGCGCGCCACACACCATTTTTGCTTCTAACACCTCCTCGCTGCCGATTGCGGATATTGCCGAAAACGCGGCGCGTCCGGGAAAGGTGATCGGATTACATTTTTTCAGCCCGGTGGAGAAGATGCCGCTGGTGGAAGTGATCCCGCACGCCGGTACCGATGAGCAGACTATCGCTACTACCGTGAAGCTGGCGAAGAAGCAGGGCAAAACGCCGATTGTGGTCGCCGATAAAACGGGCTTTTACGTCAACCGCATTCTCGCACCCTATATCAGTGAAGCGATGCGCATGCTGAGCGAGGGCGAGCCGATTGAGGCCATCGACCGGGCGCTGGTGAAGTTTGGTTTCCCTGTCGGCCCCATCCAGTTGCTTGATGAAGTGGGCATCGATACTGGCACGAAGATCATTCCGGTGCTTGAGGCCGCGTACGGCGAGCGTTTTAGCGCGCCTGCAACGCTTGTCTCCGCGATTTTGAATGACGATCGCAAAGGGAGAAAAAATGGTCGTGGTTTCTATCTTTACCCGACAAAAGGGCGTAAAAGCAAAAAACAGCCCGACGCCTCGATCTACCGCTTAATCGGCGTGTCGGCGAAAGGGCACTCCTCGGCGCAACAGATTGCCGAGCGCTGCGTCCTGCTGATGCTTAACGAAGCGGCGCGCTGTTTTGATGAGCAGGTGATTCGTAGCGCGCGCGATGGCGATATTGGTGCCGTTTTCGGCATTGGCTTCCCGCCATTTTTAGGGGGGCCTTTCCACTATATGGATACGCTGGGCGCGGCAAGCGTCGTGGCGTCGCTGCAGCAGATGGAGGCGCGTTATGGGGCACGATTTGCACCGTGTGAAGCCCTGGTACGCATGGCTCAGGAGGGGAAACGCTTCTGGCCGACAGCGGAAAGTGAGCCTGTAAGTTAAGGTCGAAAAAAGTAAATGTGTTATACCTCATGGCCTTTGCGGTTATTTCATAAACAGTGATTGACTATACTTGCGCCATTGAGGTAAAAAACAGCGTTTCATTCAACGAATGAATCAGGCAAAATGCCCGGCCATCCCGTTTTTCTGCCAGCGTGATCTCTTTTCACCGGCAAAAGCGCGATGCTTCTGGTTAACAAAAGCGGTGCAATATGCAAGTTTTTATCATGCGTCACGGCGATGCTGCCCTCGATGCAGCCAGTGACTCCGTTCGTCCGCTTACCCCTTGCGGCTGCGACGAATCGCGTCAAATGGCAACGTGGTTGAAAGGCCAAAAAGTGGATATCGATCGTGTTCTGGTTAGCCCGTTTTTACGCGCTGAACAGACGCTGGAGAAGGTAGGGGAGTGCATGAACCTGCCTGACAACGTGGATGTCCTGCCGGAGTTGACGCCCTGCGGCGATGTCGGCCTGGTAAGCGCTTATCTGCAGGCGCTGGCCAATGAAGGCACCGAAACGGCGCTGGTGATCTCGCACCTGCCGCTGGTAGGCTACCTGGTTGCCGAGCTCTGTCCCGGCGAAACGCCACCCATGTTCACCACCTCGGCTATCGCCAGCGTCACGCTGGATAAAGAGGGCAAAGGGGTGTTCAACTGGCAAATGAGTCCCTGCAACCTGAAGATGCCGAAAGCCATCTGATTCATCGGACCGATGCAAAAAAAGAGCCGCACAGTGCGGCTCTTCTCATTTCTGCCTCACGGCAGCTCCGGCGGCTGCCACTCTTCGACTTCAATCAGCACCAGCACTGCCGCATCGCCGCCGTACTCTTTCGGTGCCTGGTGAAACGCCATCACGTGCGGATGTTGTGCCAGCCAGAGCGGCGTTTGCTGCTTAAGAATGTGTTTGCCGTGGCCGTGCATCACGCAGGCGCAGAAGACGTGCTCGCGCCGACAGGCGGCAATCAGCGCGCCGAGCTCCTGTTTGGCCTGCATCTGCGTTAAACCGTGCAGGTCGAGAAACAGCTCCGGGGAGTAATCGCCGCGGCGCAGTTTTTTCAACTCAAAGTGGCTGACATCGCTGCGGACATATTTCACCGGGCCATCGGTGTTGAGCAGCGGCTGAAACTCGTCGGAAAAGTAGTGGCTGTTATCCGCCTGCTCCTGCAACAGGCGCTTGACCGGCACTTCAGCGATCTTCTTGCGCGCCGGGCGGTGAACAACGGTGTCCTGCTTCATCTGGCGCGTCCCGGTCATCAGCTGCCGGAACAGGGCCTGCTCCTCCTCGCTAAGCGATGGTTTCTTTTTCATTTGCGCATCCTGTTTTTACTTTGCGCCAGTGTACCCGACTGCAGGCGGCTGCGGTGCAGCAAAATGCATTTTTACGCCGCGCAGATGCGCGTGGATGCTGATTTATCCCCATCTTCATGGCAAACTAGCCGCCGAATTTATTGCGAGCATGCCCTGGGGGATAGTATGGATAAAATTTTCGTCGACGAAGCAGTGAACGAGCTGCACACCATTCAGGACATGTTGCGCTGGTCGGTCAGCCGATTTAGCGCCGCCAACATCTGGTACGGCCACGGCACCGACAACCCCTGGGATGAAGCGGTGCAACTGGTGCTGCCAACCCTCTATTTACCGCTGGATATTCCCGAAGAGATGCGTAACGCGCGCCTCACCTCCAGCGAGCGCCACCGCATCGTTGAGCGCGTGATCCGCCGCGTTAACGAGCGCATTCCGGTGGCTTATCTCACCAATAAAGCCTGGTTCTGCGGCCACGAATTTTTTGTCGATGAGCGCGTGCTGGTGCCGCGTTCGCCGATTGGCGAGCTGATTAACAACCACTTCGCCGGGCTTATCGATCAGCAACCGCAGCACATTCTTGATATGTGCACCGGCAGCGGCTGTATCGCTATCGCCTGCGCGTACGCCTTCCCGGAAGCGGAAGTGGACGCGGTGGATATCTCCGCTGATGCGCTGGCGGTAACGGAACACAATATTGAAGAGCATGGCCTTATTCACCACGTCACGCCGATCCGCTCCGATCTCTTCCGCGATCTGCCGAAAGTGCAGTATGACCTGATTGTCACCAACCCGCCGTACGTTGATGAAGAGGATATGTCCGACCTGCCGTCGGAATACCGTCATGAACCGGAACTGGGTCTTGCCTCCGGCAGCGATGGTCTGAAATTGACGCGCCGCATTCTCGCCTGTGCTCCGCAGTACCTCTCTGATAACGGCATCCTGATTTGTGAAGTCGGCAACAGCATGGTACATCTGATGGACCAGTACCCCGATGTGCCGTTCACCTGGCTGGAGTTCGACAACGGCGGGGATGGTGTCTTTATGCTGACCAAAGCGCAACTGATTGCCGCACAAGAACATTTCAGCATCTACAAAGACTGATCAACGCGCAAACACACAACGAATAACGGAGCCGTGATGGCAGGAAACACGATTGGACAACTCTTTCGCGTCACCACTTTCGGTGAATCGCACGGGCTGGCGCTGGGCTGTATTGTTGATGGCGTGCCGCCGGGCATTCCGCTGACGGAAGCGGATTTACAACACGATCTCGACCGCCGCCGTCCTGGCACCTCGCGCTACACCACCCAGCGCCGCGAGCCGGATCAGGTTAAAATCCTCTCCGGCGTGTTTGAGGGCGTGACCACCGGTACCAGCATCGGCCTGCTGATTGAAAACACCGATCAGCGCTCGCAGGACTACGGTGCGATCAAAGATCTCTTCCGCCCAGGTCATGCGGATTACACCTACGAACAGAAATATGGCGTGCGCGACTATCGCGGCGGCGGTCGCTCCTCCGCCCGTGAAACGGCGATGCGCGTCGCGGCTGGCGCAATTGCGAAAAAATACCTCGCACAGAAATTCGGCATCGTCATTCGCGGCTGTTTAAGCCAGATGGGTGACATTCCGCTGGAGATCAAAGCGTGGGATCAGGTTGAGCTTAACCCCTTCTTCTGCCCGGATCCGGACAAGATCGAGGCGCTGGACGAGCTGATGCGCGGCCTGAAGAAAGAGGGCGACTCTATCGGCGCGAAAGTGACGGTGGTGGCTGACAACGTTCCGCCAGGCCTTGGTGAGCCGGTGTTTGACCGTCTGGATGCCGATATCGCCCATGCCATGATGAGCATTAATGCGGTGAAAGGCGTTGAGATTGGCGATGGCTTTGAAGTGGTGAAACTGCGCGGCAGCCAGAACCGCGATGAACTGACCCGCGATGGCTTCCAGAGCAACCATGCTGGTGGCATTCTCGGCGGTATCAGCAGCGGTCAGCAGATCGTTGCCAATATCGCGCTGAAGCCTACCTCCAGCATCACCGTGCCGGGTAAAACCGTGACGCGTTCTGGCGATGAGGTGGAGATGATCACCAAAGGGCGTCACGATCCCTGCGTTGGTATTCGCGCGGTGCCGATCGCCGAGGCGATGCTGGCGATCGTATTAATGGATCACTTCCTGCGTCAGCGCGGTCAAAACGCTGATGTCACTCCTTCACTTCCACGCTGGTAACCGATGAAAAACACGGCAATCGCGCTGTTTGCGCTGCTGCTGAGCGCCGCCGCTACGGCGGCGACACCGTGGCAAAAATTGACCCATCCGGTGCCCGGCAGCCCGCAGTCGATTGGCGCATTCTCGAATGGCTGCATCGTCGGCGCGCAGGAGCTGCCGCTGCAATCTGACACTTATCAGGTGATGCGCACCGATCAACGCCGCTATTTCGGCCACCCGGATCTGGTGCTGTTTATTCAGCGCCTCAGCACCCAGGTGCATAACCTGGGTCTTGGCACCGTGCTGGTGGGCGATATGGGCATGCCGGCGGGCGGGCGCTTTAACGGCGGTCACGCCAGCCATCAGTCGGGGCTGGATGTGGATATCTTCCTGCAACTGCCGACCACACGCTGGAGCGCGGCGCAGCTGCTAAAACCGCAGGCGCTGGATCTGGTCTCACAGGATGGAAAAAGCGTGGTGCCTTCGCTGTGGAAGCCGGAAATCAGCAGCCTGATTAAGCTTGCCGCGCAGGATGATGAGGTGACGCGTATTTTCGTTAACCCGGCGATCAAACAGCAGCTCTGCCTCGATGCCGGTACGGATCGCGACTGGCTGCGCAAGGTGCGTCCGTGGTTCCAGCATCGCGCGCATATGCACGTGCGCCTGCGCTGCCCGGCCGACAGCCTTGAGTGTGTCGATCAGCCAGCGCCGCCACCGGGCGACGGCTGCGGCGCGGAGCTGCAAAGCTGGTTTGAACCGGCGAAACCGGGCAGCAGCACGCCTGAGAAAAAGACGCCGCCACCATTGCCGCCTTCCTGTCAGGCTCTACTGGATGAACACGCCCTCTGATGGAACTCTTTGATTCGCTGTTTATGATGACACCGCTGATGCTGGCGGTGCTCTTTTTTGTCGCGATACTGGCAGGCTTTATCGATGCCCTGGCAGGTGGCGGCGGGCTGTTAACCGTTCCGGCGCTATTAGCCGTGGGGATGAGCCCGGCGCAGGCGCTGGCGACCAACAAGCTGCAGGCCTGCGGTGGATCGCTTTCCGCCTCGCTCTACTTTATTCGCCGCAAAGTGGTCAATATCGCCGATCAGAAGCTCAATATTTTGATGACCTTTATCGGCTCTACCAGCGGTGCGCTGCTGGTGCAGTATGTGAAATCAGACGTGCTGCGCCAGATCCTGCCAATATTAGTTATTTGTATCGGTCTCTACTTTTTATTGATGCCGAAGCTTGGCGAAGAGGATCGGCAGCGTCGTCTGTATGGCCTGCCGTTTGCGCTGGTCGCCGGTGGCTGCGTCGGCTTCTATGACGGCTTTTTCGGCCCCGGCGCCGGGTCGTTTTACGCGCTGGCGTTTGTCACCCTCTGCGGGTTCAACCTCGCGAAATCAACCGCGCACGCTAAAGTGCTTAACGCCACCTCCAACGTCGGCGGGCTGCTGCTGTTTATCATCGGCGGCAAAGTCGTATGGGGTACCGGTTTTGTGATGCTTATCGGCCAGTTTCTTGGCGCGCGTATGGGATCGCGGCTGGTGCTCAGTAAAGGGCAGAAGCTTATCCGTCCGATGATTGTGATTGTCTCGGCGGTGATGAGCGCAAAACTTCTCTATGACAGTCACGGCCAGGAGATCCTCCAGTTTCTGGGGGTGAATGTATGACGCACCACTATCAGCAATTAATTGATATTTTTGATGGCTGCTTTGCCAGCGATTTTAATACCCGTCTGATTAAAGGCGATGACGAACCGATCTATCTTCCCGCTGATGCCGACGCGCCTTATAACCGTGTGGTGTTTGCCCACGGTTTTTACGCCAGCGCCCTGCATGAGATTTCGCACTGGTGCATCGCCGGGGCAGAGCGGCGCAAGCTGGTTGATTTCGGCTACTGGTACTGCCCGGACGGGCGTGATGCTGCAACCCAGGGGCAGTTTGAGGATGTCGAAGTGAAGCCGCAGGCGCTGGAGTGGCTCTTCTGCGCGGCAGCGGGCTTCCCGTTTAATGTCAGCTGCGACAACCTTGAAGGCGATATTGAGCCTGATCGCGTGGCGTTTCAGCGCCGCGTACACGCCCAGGTGATGGTGTGGCTGGAGCAGGGGATCCCGGCGCGTCCGGCGCGCTTTATCAAGGCATTACAGGATTATTATCAGACGCCGCCGTTAGCGGCAGCACAGTTTCCGTGGCCGGAAGATCTGTAGGGCCACGTTTTTACGAGAGGAAGAGAGATGATCGCGGAGTTTGAATCACGCATTCTGGCGTTAATTGACAATATGGTGGATCACGCCAGTGATGATGAACTGTTTGCTGGCGGTTATCTGCGCGGGCACCTGACGCTGGCGGTGGCCGATCTGGAGAGCGGCGACGACCACTCGCCGGAAGCGGTATCCGCACGCGTGACCACCAGTGTGGAACACGCCATTCAGGCCGGTGAGCTGTCGCCGCGTGACCAGGCGCTGGTGCTCAGCATGTGGGAAAATCTTTACCAACAGGCGAAAGCGCACTAAGCCTGCTTTTACCTGTGGCGGAGTTGCCGGATGGCGGCTCCGCCTTATCCGGCCTACGGGGCGGGGTTGCAAAAACGTGTATGGAGCGGCTGAAACGGCGTAGGCCGGATAAGCGTTTACGCGCCATCCGGCAATCGGTTTACGGCGATATACCTGCCGCCACGCCTTATTTCACCGCTTTTCCCTTCAACAACTTTCGTACCCATAACCGATTCGGGTTCATCGCCGCCAGCGTTTCGCCATCCAGCGGAATGGGCTCGTTGCTCATCTGCGCGGCGAGGATTTCTGCCGCCAGCGGCGCGCTGCACAAGCCGCGCGAACCGAGCGCACCGATCATAAATAACCCCTCATGCACCGGCGCACTGACCGCCGTCTGCGGATCTTCTGCAAGCTTTGCATAGGCTGACAGCGTGGCATCGTAATCCGCCACGTTACCAACCATCGGCAGATGATCGCGCGTGGCGCAGCGTACGCCGCAACGCGCCTCTCCGGCACTGACATCTACCGTCTGCGCCCACTCAGCCTGCGGGAAGCAGTCAATCAGGCGCTGGCGGTTCTGCTGCTGATCCGCTTCGCTGTAGGTCGCTTCCTGCTGGCCGCGATGATAACTGGCGCCAATACAGTGCTGCTGGTTATGCGGGTTGTGCGGCGTCAGATAGCCGTCATAACAGAGCACCTGGCGCAGATGGGCCAGCGGCTCGGTGGTGGGAATATGGCTTACCTGACCGGCCACCGGATAAACCGGCAGTTTCTCCGTTTGGGAAAATTGCTGAATGCGGTGACCGTTGGCCAGCACCACGCTCTCATGTCGGCACTCGCTGCCATCGACAAAACGCAGCTGCCAGCTATCGCTATGGCGGACAAGCGCTGCAACCTCATGGCGATAGTGCACCTGCAAACCCTGTTCGATTCCCAGGGCGATAGCGCCCGCGGTTAATTGCGCCGGGCACAACCAGCCGCCGGCAGGGTAGGTGATCCCATCACAACCGGTCTCCACGCCGCTCTGCGCCAGCACCTCCTGCGCATTGATGCGGTGCGCCAGCTCGTGAGGCAGTTCTAGCGTCAGCATCTGTTCGATTTTATGCTGGCTTTTCTCATCCCAGCCGAGCTGTGTGACGCCGCACCACTGGTGATCAAACGCCACCGGCAGCCCGTCATAAAGCCTGCGGGCAAAGGTAAACGCGGCGCTGAAAAAGCGCGCCAGCGCCGGATCGTGCGCGCTAAGCAACGGGTAGAGTGCGCCCTGGCGGTTGCCGGATGCGCCCTCTGCCGGAGCAGCATCTGCGCAGTAGAGCGTGACCTGCCAGCCACGGCGCAGCAGCGCAAGGGCAAGCAACGCGCTCGCCACGCCGCCGCCGACCAGCGCGACCTCCCGCGTCTCTGTTCCGCTGCGGGCAAACCACGGCGCGCGCGGCGCGCAGATAACACCCTTCTCCATCACACCGCTTAGCATCTCCCGCTTACGGCCAAAGCCTTTGCGCTTCTGCATGGTAAAGCCCGCTTCCTGCAAACCGCGGCGCACAAACCCGGCGGAGGTAAAGGTCGCCAGCGTTCCGCCAGCACGGGTAAGGCGCGCCATCGCCTGAAAAAGCGCGGGCGTCCACATATCGGGGTTTTTCGACGGTGCAAAGCCATCAAGGAACCAGGCATCAACTTGCTGGTTCAGGCTCTCATCAAGGGTGTCGGTCAGCTGGTTAATATCGCCGAACCAGAGATCGAGCGTCACACGCCCCTCATCCAGTAACAGCCGATGGCACCCGGCAAACGCCTGCGGCCACTGCGCCTGCAACTGCCCGGCGAAGGGCGCCAGTTCCGGCCAGTGGGCGTGGGCTTTTTGCAGGTCATCACGGGTAAGCGGAAATTTTTCGAAACTGATGAAATGTAATCTTTCCAGGGTAGCGTCAGGATGTTCGGCGCGAAAAGCGGCGAAAGCCTGCCACAGCGTCAGGAAGTTGAGGCCGGTACCAAAGCCGCTTTCCGCAACAATGAATAGCTTCCTTGAATGTTCTGGAAAACGCGTCTGGAGGCCGTTACCGCCGAGAAAAACATAGCGGGTCTCTTCAAGCCCGTTATCATTAGAGAAGTAGACATCGTCAAAATCTCGGGAAACAGGTGTACCCTCAGCGTTGAATTCGAGGTTAGCGGTCTGTATAGCGGTGTGTTTCACGTAAGTTACTCGTCCGGCAAGCAGTGCGTCGATCTTAACGAGGGTCAAAGAAAGGCGCAAATTTCTCTGTGAAATGTCTGATCGGACTTGTTCGGCGTACAAGTGTACGCTATCTTGCGACACGAAACTTAATTAGTGCGACTTAGGGGTATTGAATGAAGCGTGCAGTAATTACTGGCCTGGGCATCGTTTCCAGCATTGGTAGTAACCAGCAGGAAGTCCTGGCATCTCTGCGTGAAGGACGCTCAGGGATCACATTTTCTCAGGAGTTCAAAGATTCCGGCATGCGCAGCCACGTCTGGGGTAACGTTAAACTGGACACTACGGGTTTAATTGACCGTAAAGTGGTTCGTTTCATGAACGATGCCTCTATCTATTCCTACCTCTCCATGCAGCAGGCCATCGAAGATGCCGGCCTGAAAGAAGAGGTTTATCAGAACAACCCGCGCGTGGGCCTGATTGCAGGTTCCGGTGGTTCGTCTAAAGCGCAGGTTTTCGGTGCGGATGCAATGCGCACCCCGCGCGGCCTGAAAGCCGTTGGTCCTTATGTGGTGACCAAAGCGATGGCCTCTGCGGTTTCCGCCTGCCTCGCCACGCCGTTCAAAATTCACGGCGTTAACTACTCAATCAGCTCCGCGTGTGCCACTTCTGCACACTGTATCGGTAACGCGGTAGAACAGATTCAACTGGGCAAACAGGACATCGTTTTTGCCGGCGGCGGCGAAGAGCTGTGCTGGGAAATGGCCTGTGAGTTCGACGCGATGGGCGCGCTCTCCACCAAATACAACGAAACGCCGGACAAAGCGTCCCGTACTTACGATAAAGAGCGTGATGGCTTTGTTATCGCTGGCGGCGGCGGCATGGTCGTGGTTGAAGAGCTGGAGCACGCGCTGGCGCGCGGTGCGCACATCTACGCAGAGATTGTCGGCTATGGCGCGACCTCCGATGGCGCTGACATGGTTGCACCATCAGGCGAAGGCGCAGTGCGCTGCATGAAGATGGCAATGCACGGTGTTGATACGCCGATCGATTATCTCAACTCCCACGGCACCTCCACGCCGGTTGGCGATGTGAAAGAGCTGGGTGCGATTCGTGAAGTGTTTGGTGATAACACGCCTGCCATTTCCGCCACCAAAGCAATGACCGGCCACTCACTGGGTGCGGCTGGCGTGCAGGAAGCGATCTACTCTCTGCTTATGCTGGAACACGGCTTTATCGCGCCGAGCATCAACATTGACGATCTGGACGATCAGGCGGCGGGCATGAATATCGTGACCAAACCGACCGAGCAGACGCTGAACACGGTGATGTCCAACAGCTTCGGCTTCGGCGGCACCAACGCCACGCTGGTGATGCGCAAGCTGAAATAAGTGAGCGATTTCATTCATTGATGCCACGGCGTGACATGAATGATTTAGCAGCTGAATTAAAAAAGGGAGCCCTCGGCTCCCTTTTTTGGGTATTGACAAGCCGTTGTTACGGCAGGCAAACTCCAGCCCAACATTATCGTTTTGATAATGCGTAAGCGTTTAACGTCAACCAACGCACCCTAATCCTGACTGTCAGGCGGAGGGGGCGTGGTCAAAATCTCTTCCCGCCTTGCTCTGCCCTATGGAGTAATGCATGTCCGTTCAAGCAGACGCTGTTCATTCCCCTGCAGCCACATTCTCGCTGTTTCGCATCGCCTTCGCGGTGTTCCTGACCTACATGACGGTTGGCCTGTCGCTACCGGTCATTCCACTGTTTGTTCATCATCAGCTGGGCTTTGGCAACACCATGGTCGGTATTGCCGTCGGCGCACAGTTTCTCGCCACGGTTTTAACGCGCAGCTACGCCGGTCGGCTGGCCGATCAATACGGCGCAAAACGCTCGGCGATACAGGGCCTGTTTGCCTGCTCGCTGGCGGGTGTTGCCTTGTTGCTGGCGGCACTCTTGCCGGTCGAAGTATGGGCCAGGTTCGCGCTGTTGATCGTCGGGCGATTGATCCTCGGCTTTGGTGAAAGCCAGTTGTTGACCGGCACGCTCACCTGGGGTGTTGGCCTGGTTGGCCCGGCGCGTTCGGGCAAAGTGATGTCGTGGGTCGGTATGGCAATTTATGGCGCGCTGGCCGCCGGGGCACCGCTCGGGCTGCTGATCAATAGTCATTTTGGCTTCACAGCGCTGGGGGCGATCTCTCTTCTCTTACCGCTGTTCGCCTGCCTGTTTAACGGCGGCGTGCGCAAAGTTCCGGCCCATGCCGGTGAGCGCCCGTCGCTCTGGAGCGTGGTTGGCCTTATCTGGCAACCGGGTTTAGGGCTGGCGCTACAGGGCGTTGGCTTTGCGGTGATCGGCACCTTTATTTCCCTCTATTTCGCCAGCGAAGGCTGGTCGATGGCAGGCTTTACGCTCACCGCGTTTGGCGGCGCATTCGTGCTGATGCGCATCCTGTTTGGCTGGACGCCGGACCGTTTTGGCGGTGTGCGGGTGGCGCTCGTTTCTCTGCTGGTGGAGATCGCCGGGCTGGTATTGCTGTGGCAGGCCAGCGGGGCGTGGATGGCGCTATTCGGCGCGGCGTTAACCGGCTGTGGCTGCTCGCTAATCTTCCCGGCGTTAGGGGTGGAAGTGGTGAAACGCGTACCGCCGCAGGTTCGCGGGACGGCACTGGGCGGGTATGCGGCGTTTCAGGATGTTGCCTATGCCGCCAGCGGCCCGCTGACCGGCTTTCTGGCCACCTCGCTCGGTTACGCCTCCGTCTTTCTTGCAGGGGCGATTTCAGCGGCGCTCGGGATTGTCGTAACGCTGATCGCGTTTCGACCGCGCAATAAATAGCAGCAAATACTCTCTTTGCAACCGGTTTCACAAAACGCGACCGCGGCGATGTCATCTCTGCGCGGTCGCGTTTATGCTTTTCGCACTGATGAGCGAAAGGAGAGTGATATGTCCGGGTTTAAAGCGGATTTTCTGTGGGGCGGGGCGGTTGCCGCGCATCAACTGGAAGGCGGCTGGCAGGAGGGCGGTAAAGGCGTCAGCGTGGCGGATGTGATGACCGCAGGCGCGCATGGCGTACCGCGTGAGATCACCGATGGCGTACTGCCGGGGAAAAACTACCCCAACCACGATGCCATCGACTTCTATCACCGCTACAAAGAGGACATCAAACTCTTTGCCGAGATGGGCTTCAAATGTTTTCGCACCTCGATCGCCTGGACACGTATCTTCCCCAATGGGGATGAGCTGGAGCCAAACGAAGCCGGTTTGCAGTTCTACGACGATCTGTTCGACGAGTGCCTGAAGTACAACATTGAGCCGGTAATCACGCTCTCCCATTTCGAAATGCCTTATCACCTCGTCAAAAAATATGGCGGCTGGCGCAACCGTGAAGTGATTACCTTCTTTGTGCGTTTTGCCAACGCCGTCTTCACCCGCTATCGCAGCAAGGTCAAATACTGGATGACCTTCAACGAAATCAACAACCAGGCCAACTACAACGAAGACTTCGCGCCGTTTACCAACTCCGGCGTGAAGTATCAGCCGGGCGAAGATCGCGAAGTGATCATGTACCAGGCCGCGCACTATGAGCTGGTAGCCAGCGCGCTGGCGGTGGAAGCGGGTCATAAAATTAACCCCGATTTCAAGATTGGTTGCATGATCGCCATGTGCCCGATCTACCCGCTCACCTGCGATCCAAACGACATGATGATGTCAGTGGTGGCGATGCATCGCCGCTACTGGTTCACCGATGTTCACGTGCGCGGTTACTACCCGCAGCACCTGCTCAACTACTTTGCCCGCCGGGATTTCAAGCTTGATATTACCGACGAAGACTTGCAGATCCTGACCCGCGGTTGCGTCGACTACATCGGCTTTAGCTACTACATGTCTTTTGCCACCAAAGCGACGGAAGATAACCCGCAGCTTGATTACGATGAAACCAAAAGCCTGGTTAAAAACCCGTACGTCAAGGCATCGGACTGGGGCTGGCAGATTGACCCGGTTGGCCTGCGCTACTCGCTGAACTACTTCTACGACCACTACCAACTGCCGCTGTTTATTGTTGAAAACGGCTTCGGCGCTATCGATCAGTTGGGTAGCGACGGCGTGGTCGACGACCAGTACCGCATTGAGTACCTGCACAACCACATCCGCGAAATGAAAAAAGCGGTGGTGGAAGATGGGGTCGATTTGATGGGGTATACGCCGTGGGGCTGTATCGATCTGGTTTCTGCCGGCACCGGCGAGATGAAAAAACGCTACGGCTTTATCTACGTCGATAAGGACAACGAAGGCAACGGCACGCTGGCGCGCAGCCGTAAGAAATCCTTCTGGTGGTACCAGGATGTGATCAAACAGAACGGCGATAACATCAAGTAAGAGGGTGATCCGTAGGTCACTAAAGCGCCATCAGGTTATTGCCCGATGGCGCTTCGCTTATCAGGCCTGCGGTTTTTACAGGCTTACAGAAAAGCTAGATCACCAGCCACAGTACAAACATCACCACCAGCAGGGCAATAAAAAAGAGGCCCGGACGCATCGACATCGCTTTTACCGTATCGACTATCGGCGCGACGAAGGGGCTGTAGATCGGCTGCACGTCACGCACTTCGATCATTCCCGACGCGCGCTCGGTGCGTCGTAAAAAGACCTGGTTGAGAATATCCTGCACCTGGGCATTGGTCAGCACCGTCTGCGGCGTCACCTGGAATGTCTGCTGCGCATAGTCGCTGATGCCGCGCCACTCGGCGCTGTCCAGCGGCTGTTTCAGCGTGGCCTGCACCGTTTGCAGAGTCGGTGCCGTATGTGTCGCCAGCGTCTGGCGCGCCTGCAGCCAGGTCATCAGCGGCGTAAAATGTTTCGCCGGGATCAGCTCGCCGCTCTTCACACCGGAGAGCTCCAGCATCGATTGCCAGATAAGCTTGCTCGACTCGCCGGTTGCCGCCGCCAGTTTCGTCACCGCCTGGTTGAGGGAGTTGTGCTCCGCCGCCACCAGTGGACGCTCGGTTGCCGGGCGCTGTTGTGGCTGCGGGATCGCAATCTGGTTGTTCTGCAACATCGTCAGCACCGTCTTTAGCTGCTGCGGCGTAAGCTGGCTGAGCGCCGTCTGGCCAAACTCCTGACGAATAAAATCGCTCACCGCCTGGCGATTGTTCCCCTTGCCGAGCAGCTCGGTCAACTGGGTCACCATCTGGCGCGTGGTGTGGTTCTGCGTGGCCGTCTCCATACGCTGAGTCAGATTCTGCTCAGCCGCAGGGAAGTGGCGCGAGAGCAGGGGCGCATCGTTTTTCAGCCCCAGGTCATGCTTTACGCCTGCCCAGACCTCAGCGCTCTGCTGTTGGGTCAGGGCGATCAAACGCGTCACCAGCCGCTCCAGCACCGTACGCTGCTGGGTGGATAATGGCTGCTCGCCGACTGGGTTAGCGGCTTGCGGTGGCTCTTGCCCGGGAGGACGCGCGGGTGCGCCCGGAATGGGTTGAATCATGGGTTTCCTCTTACTCTCGCATGGCGGTGGCCGGCATTGCGGGTATGCCTGGCGGCGAGATTATGGCACACTTGCGCGCTCAACTCCCGCTCTCAAACAGGTACTGTAGTGTGAAAATCCTTGTTGATGAAAATATGCCTTACGCCCGCGATCTTTTTAGCCGACTGGGCGAGGTTAAGGCCGTGCCCGGACGCCCGATTACGCTGGCGGAACTGGCTGATGCAGAAGCATTAATGGTGCGATCTGTCACCAGGGTGAATAACGATTTACTGCAAGGGACCGGGATCAAATTTGTCGGTACCGCCACGGCGGGGACCGATCATGTTGATGAGGCTTTTCTGAAACAGGCGGGCATCGCATTCTCCGCAGCACCAGGGTGTAACGCTATCGCCGTGGTGGAATATGTCTTCTCCTCTTTATTAATGCTGGCGGAGCGCGACGGTTTTGCGCTCACGGACCGCACTGTGGGGATTGTCGGTGTCGGTAACGTCGGCGGCCGCTTACAGGCGCGGCTGGAAGCGCTGGGCATCCGCACGCTGTTATGCGATCCGCCGCGCGCCGATCGCGGTGATGCTGGCGACTTCCGCTCGCTGTATGAGCTGGTAAGTGAAGCAGATATCCTCACCTTCCATACCCCGCTGTTTAAAGAGGGGCCTTATAAAACCCTGCATCTGGTCGATGACGCGCTGCTCAGCCGCCTCAATCCTGGCACTATTCTGATTAACGCCTGTCGCGGGCCGGTGGTGGATAACGCCGCGCTGTTGCAGCACCTGCAGGCCGGTCAGGATCTTAGCGTCGTGCTGGATGTCTGGGAGCCGGAGCCGGATCTCAACGTTGAGCTGCTGGCGAAGGTCGATATCGGCACGGCGCATATCGCAGGCTACACGCTGGAGGGGAAAGCGCGCGGCACCACGCAGGTGTTTGAAGCCTATAGCGAATTCCTCGGCCAACCGCAGCAGGTGGCGCTGAATACGCTGCTTCCTGCGCCAGAGTGCAGCCGCATCTCCCTTCATGGTCCGGTTGGACAGGCAATGTTAAAAAGGTTGGTGCATTTGGTGTATGATGTGCGCCGCGACGATGCCCTGCTGCGAAAAGCGGCGGGCACACCGGGTGAGTTCGATAAGCTGCGTAAGCACTATCTTGAGCGCCGTGAATGGTCGTCACTCACCGTTGAGTGCGACGATGCGGACGCCTCGGCGTTGCTGCAAAAACTGGGCTTCGACGCCGTTTATCATCCGGTACGTTAATTCATCTTTATGCTCCCCGTCGCCGACGGGGACGCTTTTTTCTGGAGTGAATCACCATGTCTGAAGGCTGGAATATTGCCGTTCTCGGCGCCACTGGCGCGGTCGGAGAAGCCTTGCTCGAAACGCTGGCGGAGCGCCAGTTCCCGGTTGGCGAACTCTATGCGCTGGCAAGGAGCGAAAGCGCCGGAGAAAACCTGCGTTATGCCGGTAAAACCGTACGCGTAGAAGATGCTGCCGAATTCGACTGGACGCAGGCGCAACTGGCGTTCTTTGTCGCCGGTGCGCAAGCCACTGCCACCTATATTGAAGAAGCAACCAACGCCGGTTGTCTGGTGATCGACACCAGCGGTCTGTTTGCCCTTGAGCCGGACGTGCCTCTGGTTATGCCGGACGTCAACCCGTTCGTGCTGGCGGATTACCGCAACCGCAACGTTATCGCTATTCCGGACAGTCTCACCAGCCAGTTGCTGGCAGGCCTCAAGCCGCTGATTGACGAAGGCGGCCTGTCGCGTATTGCGGTAACCAGCCTGCTCTCTGTTTCCCGCAGCGGTAAACAGGCGGTGGATGCGCTGGCAGGGCAGAGCGCCAAATTGCTGAACGGTATTCCCATTGATGATGATGACTTCTTCGGTCGCCAGCTGGCATTCAATATGCTGCCGCTGCTGCCGGATAGTGAAGGCAGCGTGCGCGAAGAGCGCATCATTATCGATCAGATGCGTAAAATCCTGCAGGACGAGGGGCTGATGATCTCCGCTAACTGCGTGCAGTCGCCGGTCTTCTACGGTCACGCGCAGATGGTGAATTTTGAAGCGTTACGCCCGCTGGCAGCGGAAGAGGCGCGCGATGCGTTTGCCCGCTTTGAGGATATTGCGCTCTCTGAAGCGAATGCGTTTCCGACCCAGGTGGCGGATGCGTCCGGTCAGGCGCATCTCTCCGTCGGCTGCATCCGCAACGACTACGGCATGCCGGAGCAGATCCAGTTCTGGTCAGTGGCCGATAACGTCCGCTTTGGCGGCGCGCTGATGGCGGTGAAAACGGCGGAGAAACTGGTGCAGGAGTATCTGTACTGATGCAGGAAGAAACCACCGCGCCGCGCTACAAAATCGCGCTGGGAATTGAGTATGACGGCAGCCACTACTATGGCTGGCAGCGTCAGCAGGAAGTGCGCAGCGTGCAGGAAAAGCTCGAAAAGGCGCTCTCACAGGTGGCCAATGAGCCGATCTCGGTCTTCTGCGCCGGGCGCACCGATGCTGGCGTGCATGCGACAGGACAGGTTGTCCATTTTGAGACGACTGCGCTGCGCAAAGACGCCGCGTGGACGCTAGGCGTAAATGCGAATTTGCCTAAAGACATCGCGGTGCGTTGGGTCAAAGATGTGCCCGATGATTTTCATGCGCGTTTTAGCGCGACGGCTCGCCGTTACCGCTACGTCATCTACAATCATCGCTTGCGTCCGGCGGTGCTCGGTCACGGTGTCACGCACTATCATCAGCCGCTGGATGCCGAACGCATGCACCGCGCGGCACAGTGCCTGATCGGCGAAAACGACTTTACCTCGTTTCGCGCCGTGCAGTGCCAGTCGCGTACGCCCTGGCGCAACCTGATGCACATCAACGTCAGCCGCTACGGCACCTATATTGTGGTCGATATCAAAGCCAATGCCTTTGTACATCATATGGTCAGGAATATTGTCGGCAGCCTGATGGAAGTAGGCGCCCACAACCAGCCGGAGAGCTGGATAGCAGAGCTGCTGGCGGCAAAGGACAGAACGCTTGCAGCAGCAACGGCGAAAGCGGAGGGGCTCTATCTGGTGTCGGTGGATTATCCATCCCACTTTGCGCTACCCGCTGCGCCAATGGGCCCGCTGTTCCTGGCGGACTAGTCGCACATTAATAAGGCATAAGTAGATGGACTTAATACGCTTCCTGATTGACTTCATTCTTCACATTGACGTTCACCTCGCTGAGCTGGTGGCGCAGTATGGCGTCTGGGTCTATGCGATCCTGTTTATTATTCTCTTTTGCGAAACGGGTCTGGTGGTGACGCCGTTCCTGCCGGGCGACTCGCTGCTGTTTGTCGCGGGCGCGCTCGCGTCGCTTGAGACCAACGATCTCAATGTGCATATGATGGTGCTGCTGATGTTGATCGCCGCCATTGCAGGCGATGCGGTGAACTACACCATCGGGCGGCTGTTCGGTGAGCGGTTATTCAGTAACCCCAACTCAAAGATTTTCCGTCGCAGCCATCTCGATAAAACGCATCAGTTTTATGAGAAACATGGCGGGAAAACGATTATCCTTGCGCGTTTTGTGCCGATAGTGCGTACTTTTGCACCTTTCGTCGCCGGTATGGGCCATATGTCCTATCGCCACTTTGCTCTTTATAATGTCGTGGGCGCGCTGCTGTGGGTGTTACTTTTCACCTACGCCGGATACTTCTTTGGCACCATCCCGATGATTCAGGACAATCTCAAGCTGATGATTGTCGGAATTATCGTAGTGTCTATACTTCCCGGGGTCTTTGAGATTATCCGCCATCGCCGCGCTGCGTCCCGGCAGACAAAATAATCACCTGTTGGCGGTTCGACCACTTTTTTATCCCAAGTTGCGAACCGTTATGTTTTAATGTGCCCCAGTCAAGGGCTACCAGGTTCATGTAGAAAGGTTATCAATGAGCTGGATTGAAAGAATTAAAAGCAACATCACCCCCACCCGTAAGGCGAGCATCCCTGAGGGCGTGTGGACAAAATGCGATAGCTGTGGTCAGGTGCTTTACCGCGCCGAACTGGAGCGTAACCTTGAAGTCTGCCCAAAATGTGATCACCACATGCGGATGTCAGCGCGTAATCGCCTGCATAGCCTGCTGGATGAAGGATCGCTGGTTGAACTGGGCAGCGAACTTGAGCCGAAAGATGTGCTGAAGTTCCGCGACTCGAAGAAGTATAAAGACCGTCTGGCGACAGCTCAGAAAGAGACCGGCGAGAAAGACGCGCTGGTCGTGATGAAGGGCACGCTGCATGGCATGCCGGTTGTCGCAGCGGCCTTTGAGTTCGCGTTCATGGGCGGTTCAATGGGTTCCGTAGTTGGCGCGCGCTTTGTGCGTGCGGTTGAGCAGGCGCTGGAAGATAACTGCCCAATGATCTGCTTCTCCGCTTCCGGCGGTGCGCGTATGCAGGAAGCGCTGATGTCGCTGATGCAGATGGCGAAAACCTCTGCAGCGCTGGCGAAAATGCAGGAGCGCGGTCTGCCGTACATCTCCGTGCTGACCGACCCGACCATGGGCGGCGTCTCTGCCAGCTTCGCGATGCTGGGCGATCTCAACATCGCTGAGCCGAAAGCGCTGATCGGTTTTGCCGGCCCGCGCGTTATCGAGCAGACCGTGCGTGAGAAACTGCCTGCCGGTTTCCAGCGCAGTGAGTTCCTGATCGAAAAAGGCGCTATCGATATGATTATTCGCCGCCCGGAGCTGCGCTTTAAGCTGGCGCGTATTCTGGCGAAGATGATGAATCTGCCGGCACCGGATGCGGACGATACGCATATTGGCACGGTGGTGACGCCAGAGCCGGATCAGGAAGGCGAAGCCTGATAATACACGTCACGCTTTCTGCTGCAGGTGCGTTGACGCGCCTTGCTTAGCTCGCTTTTCCTCCACACCAGGAGAGCGGGATGGCTATGTGACCACGCGCCAGCAGCGAAAACGAGCATGTGTATACTCATGAGGGCAGGGCCAAAAGGCACTGCCCTTTTGCTTTTCAAACCGCACACTATCAACGGGCATCATGGACACTCTCTCTACTCCGCAAGCCACGTCGCCCCTGGCCGCATGGCTCTCTTATCTGGAACAGCTGCACAGTAAACCTATCGATTTAGGGCTCGATCGCGTAAGCCAGGTGGCGGCGCGGCTTGATGTGCTGCGTCCCGCACCTTTTGTCTTCACCGTCGCCGGAACCAACGGCAAAGGCACCACCTGCCGCACGCTGGAATCGATCCTGCTGGCGACCGGTTATCGCGTCGGTGTTTATAGCTCGCCGCATCTGGTGCGCTACACCGAACGCGTGCGCGTGCAGGGCGGGGAGCTGGCAGAAAGCGCGCATACCGCTTCCTTCGCGGAGATCGAAGCCGTGCGCGGTGATATCTCTTTAAGCTATTTTGAATTTGGCACCCTGTCAGCGCTGTGGCTGTTTAAGCAGGCAAAGCTGGACGTGGTGATCCTCGAAGTGGGCCTCGGTGGCCGTCTCGACGCCACCAATATGGTCGATGCCGATGTCGCGGTGGTCACCAGCATTGCGCTCGATCATACCGACTGGCTCGGGCCGGATCGCGAAAGCATCGGTCGTGAAAAAGCGGGCATCTTCCGCGCCGGTAAACCCGCGGTGGTTGGCGAGCCGGATATGCCGCACACCATCGCGGAGGTGGCGCAGGAGAAGGGCGCGCAGCTGTTACAGCGCGATGTGGCGTGGCACTACGAGGTTGGCGCGCAGAGCTGGCGTTTTCGCGATGCGCAGGGCGAGCTGAGCGATCTGCCGCTGCCGCAGGTGCCGCAGCCGAACGCGGCTACCGCGCTGGCCGCGCTGCGCGCCAGTAACCTGGCAGTAAGCGAGCAGGCGATCCGCGATGGCATAGAACGGGCGATTTTACCCGGTCGTTTTCAGATTGTGAGCGAATCACCACGTCTGATCCTCGATGTCGCGCATAATCCTCATGCCGCAGGCTATCTTGCCGGGCGGCTGGCGGCGCTGCCGAAAAGCGGTCGCGTGCTGGCGGTGGTTGGCATGCTGCATGATAAAGACATTAGCGGAACGCTTGCCTGTCTGGAGCCGGTGGTCGATAGCTGGTATTGTGCCCCTCTGGAGGGGCCGCGCGGCGCGACGGCGGAGCAGTTGCTGGCGCACCTGACGTCGGGGCAAGCATTCCCGGACGTGACCCAGGCCTGGCAGGCGGCAATGGCGGAAGCTGACGCCTGCGATACCGTGCTGGTGTGTGGCTCGTTCCACACCGTGGCGCATGTCATGGAAGCGATGGAAGCGGGGAGAACCGGTGGCAAGTAAGTTTCAGAACCGTTTAATGGGCACCGTTATACTGGTCGCGCTTGGGGTGATTATCCTTCCCGGGCTGCTCGACGGGCAGAAAAAGCATTATCAGGATGAGTTCGCGGCGATCCCGCTGGTGCCGAAGCCGGGCGATCGTGACGAGCCGGATATGATGCCGGCTGCAACCCAGGCGCTGCCCGCGCAGCCGCCGGAAGGCGCAGCGGAAGAGGTGCGTGCTGGTGATGCCGCCGCACCGTCCCTTGATGCCTCAAGGTTTGCGGCAAACAGCAATCCCGATCCGGAAGTGACCACCACGCCGGTGACGCCAAAGCCAAAACCCGTTGAAAAGCCGCAGCCTAAACCGCAGCAGCAGTCACAACCGCAGCCTGCGCGCGAGCAGCAGACGGCGGCGAACGCGGCACCGGCTAAAGCGCAGGAGGAGAAACCTGCTCCGACCGGCAAAGCCTATGTGGTTCAGCTGGGTGCGCTGAAAAACGCCGATAAAGTGAATGAAGTGGTGAGTAAACTGCGCGCGGCGGGCTATCGCGCTTACACATCGCCGACGACGCCGGTTCAGGGTAAAATCACCCGCATTCTGGTCGGCCCTGATGCTTCACGCGATAAACTCAAAGCGTCGCTGGGTGAGCTGAACCAGCTGTCAGGCCTCAATGGCGTGGTGATGAACTACAGCGCCAATTAACCGCGCAACCCTGCGCTATTTTGCTGGTAACGGCTCGTAAAACGGGGCAGGGAAGCCAGATAAATGTGCGGTCATTAAGGCCAATGTTCTGCTGGCGTTGAATATTTTTTCAGCGCCATTTTTATTTCCGCGCGGGAAGGAAATCCCTACGCAAACGTTTTCTTTTTCTGTTAGAATGCGCCCCGAACTGGATGACAGGGCGTAAAATCGTGGGACACATATGGTCTGGATTGATTACGCCATCATCGCGGTGATTGGTTTTTCCTGTCTGGTAAGCCTGATCCGCGGCTTTGTTCGTGAAGCGTTATCGCTGGTGACATGGGGTTGTGCTTTCTTTGTCGCCAGCCATTACTACACTTACCTGTCAGTCTGGTTCACGGGCTTTGAAGAGGAACTGGTACGTAATGGAATTGCCATCGCGGTGCTGTTTATCGCGACGTTGATTGTGGGCGCTATCGTTAACTACGTTATCGGTACGCTGGTGGAGAAAACCGGCCTGTCGGGTACAGACAGGGTGTTGGGGATCTGCTTTGGTGCGCTTCGCGGCGTGCTGATCGTCGCCGCCATTCTGTTCTTTCTGGATACCTTTACAGGCCTGTCGAAAAGCGAAGACTGGCAAAAGTCGCAGCTTATCCCGCAATTCAGCTTCATCATCAGGTGGTTCTTTGACTATCTGCAAAGCTCGTCGAGTTTCTTGCCCAGGGCTTAAGCCCTGAGATGTGGCTTAGAGTTTGGTTTAACAGGCGGTTTTCGCGCGCGGTCCCTCTTCAAGAGGTCTTTGACGATTACGCCTGGTAAACCAAGCTCTTAACGAGGAAAAGACGTATGTGCGGTATTGTCGGTATCGCCGGTTTCATGCCGGTAAACCAGTCGATTTATGACGCGTTGTCGGTGCTGCAGCACCGTGGGCAGGATGCAGCGGGCATCATCACCATTGATGCCAATAACTGTTTCCGTCTGCGTAAAGCGAATGGCATGGTGAATGATGTATTCGAAGCCCGCCATATGCAGCGTCTGCAGGGCAATATGGGGATTGGCCACGTTCGTTACCCTACCGCGGGCAGCTCCAGCGCTTCAGAAGCGCAACCCTTCTACGTTAACTCCCCGTACGGCATTACGCTTGCGCACAACGGCAACCTGACCAACGCGCACGAACTGCGTAAAAAGCTGTTCGAAGAGAAGCGTCGCCACATTAACACCACCTCAGATTCTGAAATCCTGCTCAATATTTTCGCCAGCGAGCTGGATAACTTCCGTCATTACCCGCTTGAAGCGGATAACGTTTTCGCCGCGATTGCCGCGACCAACCGCCAGATCCGCGGTGCCTACGCCTGCGTGGTGATGATTATTGGTCACGGCATGGTCGCCTTCCGCGACCCGAACGGCATTCGCCCGCTGGTGCTGGGCAAGCGCGAACTGGGCGATGGCCGCACCGAATATATGGTGGCATCGGAGAGCGTTGCGCTCGATACGCTGGGCTTTGAGTTCCTGCGCGATGTCGCACCGGGTGAAGCGGTTTATATCACCGAGAAAGGGCAGCTTTACAGCCGTCAGTGCGCGGAAAACCCGGTCAGCAACCCGTGCCTGTTCGAGTACGTCTACTTTGCGCGCCCGGACTCCTTTATCGACAAAATCTCCGTCTACAGCGCCCGCGTCAATATGGGCATGAAGCTCGGCGAGAAGATCGCCCGCGAGTGGGAAGATCTCGATATTGACGTGGTGATCCCGATTCCGGAAACCTCCTGCGATATCGCGCTGGAGATCGCCCGCATTCTGGACAAGCCTTACCGTCAGGGTTTTGTGAAAAACCGCTACGTTGGCCGCACCTTTATCATGCCGGGCCAGCAGTTGCGCCGTAAATCGGTGCGCCGCAAGCTGAACGCCAACCGCGCCGAGTTCCGCGACAAGAACGTGCTGCTGGTGGATGACTCCATCGTACGCGGCACCACCTCGGAGCAGATTATCGAGATGGCGCGCGAAGCCGGGGCGAAGAAGGTTTACCTCGCTTCCGCAGCACCGGAAATTCGCTTCCCGAACGTCTACGGCATTGATATGCCGACCGCCAATGAGCTGATTGCCCACGGTCGTGAAGTGGATGAAATCCGCCAGATCATCGGCGCCGACGGGCTGATTTTCCAGGATCTCAACGATCTGATTGATGCCGTACGCGCAGAGAACCCGGATATTCAGCAGTTCGAGTGCTCGGTGTTTAACGGTATTTACGTCACCAAAGATGTCGATCAGCAGTACCTCGACTACCTCGACTCCCTGCGTAATGACGATGCCAAAGCGGTACAGCTGCAGAACGAAGTTGAAAGCTTAGAGATGCACAACGAAGGCTAATCCCGCCGCGCCCCTCGCGTGAGGGGCGCAACTTGTTGCAACACCCTCTATAATCAGGCAAAGTTTGCGCTTATGTTAGCGGGTGGATAAGCAGATGAAACGACTGATTGTGGGCATTTCCGGCGCCAGCGGCGCAATTTATGGCGTTCGCCTGTTACAGGTGCTGCGCGATGTCGCTGAAGTAGAGACCCATCTGGTGATGAGCCAGGCCGCCCGGCAAACTCTCTCCCTTGAAACCGACTACTCCCTGCGCGATGTCCAGACGCTGGCAAACGTGGTGCATGACGCCCGCGATATCGCCGCCAACATCTCCTCAGGCTCGTTCAAGACCGCAGGTATGGTGATTCTGCCCTGTTCTATCAAAACCCTCTCCGGCATTGTTCACAGCTACACCGACGGGCTGCTGACCCGTGCCGCAGACGTGGTGCTGAAAGAGCGCCGCCCGCTGGTGCTCTGCGTGCGTGAAACGCCGCTGCATCTTGGCCACTTGCGTCTGATGACCCAGGCGGCAGAACTTGGTGCGGTGATCATGCCCCCGGTTCCGGCGTTTTACCATCGTCCGCAGAGCGTGATGGATATCGTCGATCAGACCGTCAACCGCGTTGTGGATCAGTTTGATATCGAACTGCCGGAAGATCTTTTTGCCCGCTGGCAGGGTGGCGATGCTGCAAAATAGTGCAACGTATCGCCGGATGCGCTTTTTTAGGGCAATTTTGTAAGCGCGATCATATCCTCAACATTTAATCCTCTTTTCCCCCGCTTACTGCTGCGGTTCGTTCCGCAGACCTGCTATCTTTCATCACAACGGTTAATCTGCAACGTTTTATTAACAATTCCCCCGCCGCATTATTTCGCCATCGGGAAAGTGGCATAAGACGTGCAAGGCTACTGGCTGCAACACAACACACGACACAATAAAAAAACAGCACACTTGAGGGTAATGTATGAAGAAGACGGTCCTCGCTCTTTCTTTACTGCTGGGGCTCTCCGCCAGCGCCAGCGTTTATGCAGCGCTTCCCCAGACAGTCCGTATCGGCACCGATGCCACCTATGCACCTTTCTCCTCGAAAGATGCGAAAGGGGAGTTTGTGGGCTTTGATATCGATCTTGGTAATGAGATGTGCAAACGCATGCAGGTGAAATGCACCTGGGTCGGCAGCGATTTCGATGCCCTGATCCCCTCGCTGAAAGCGAAGAAGATTGACGCCATTATCTCGTCGCTCTCTATTACCGAAAAACGCCAGCAGGAGATCGCCTTCTCCGAGAAGCTCTACGCCGCGGATTCACGCCTGATTGCCGCCAAAGGCTCACCCATCAAACCGACGCTGGAGTCGCTGAAAGGTAAGCACGTCGGCGTGCTGCAAGGCTCAACGCAGGAAGGCTACGCCAACGATAACTGGCGCAGCAAAGGCATCGACGTGGTCGCCTATCAGAATCAGGATCAGATCTACTCTGACCTGGCTGCCGGTCGCCTCGATGCGGCATTCCAGGATGAAGTGGCCGCCAGCGAAGGCTTCCTGAAACAGCCTGCGGGCAAAGAGTTTGCTTTTGCCGGCCCGTCGGTGAAAGACAAAAAGTACTTTGGCGACGGCACCGGGATTGGCCTGCGTAAAGATGATACCGAGCTGAAAGCGGCGTTCGACAAAGCCTTTACCGAGCTGCGTAAAGATGGAACCTACGACAAGCTTGCCAAAAAGTATTTCGACTTTAACGTCTACGGCGAGTAAGGCTGTACGGCCTGCGCCAGCGGGTCGTGAGGGAAAACGGTGCGCCATGCGCCTTTCGCGGCATGGTGCAGTAAACGGTGTCTGTTCCAGTGTGGTGCAGTGGCTGCATCACAATAGTGCAGGGCTGCATAGTTACGCATTCAGCTTGCAAAAAAAGTTACCCTGCCGCGTTTATCTTTTGCCTTGCCGGGGGAGATGATGGCACGATAACGCACCGTTAAGTTGTGAGAATTCCCTTAGGAAAGACAGTCTGTTGAGGATAATGATGAAAAAATTGGTGCTCTCCCTTTCTCTGGTGCTCGCTGTTTCCAGCGTCTCTACTGTATTTGCTGCAATCCCGCAAAAATTACGTATCGGTACCGATCCCACTTATGCCCCGTTTGAATCAAAAAATGCGCAGGGTGAGTTGGTCGGTTTTGATATCGATCTGGCAAAAGAGCTCTGTAAGCGCATTAATACGCAGTGTGTGTTCGTTGAGAACCCGCTGGACGCGCTGATCCCTTCATTAAAAGCGAAGAAAATCGACGCGATTATGTCCTCGCTGTCGATCACCGAAAAGCGCCAGCAGGAGATTGACTTCACCGACAAGCTCTACGCGGCGGATTCCCGTCTGGTGGTGGCAAAAGATTCTGACATTCAGCCGGAACTGGATAAGCTGAAAGGCAAGCGCATCGGCGTATTGCAGGGCACAACACAGGAGACTTACGGCAACGTGCACTGGGCGCCGAAAGGGGTCGAAATTGTCTCCTATCAGGGGCAGGACAATATCTACGCCGACCTGACCGCAGGCCGCATTGACGCCGCGTTCCAGGATGAAGTAGCCGCCAGCGAAGGTTTCCTGAAAACCCCGATGGGCAAAGCCTACAAATTCGGCGGGCCGTCGATTAAAGATGAGAAGCTGTTTGGCGTCGGCACCGGTATGGGCGTGCGCAAAGGCGACAGCGAACTGCGTGAAGCGCTGAATAAAGCCTTCGCCGAGATGCGCGCTGATGGCACCTACGACAAGCTGGCGAAAAAGTATTTCGATTTTAATGTTTACGGTGGTTAATCCCACACAACACTAACGTGCGACCCCTCCCGCAAGGGAGGGGAAGAGACACGGCAAACATCACACACGACAGGACAGGCTGCATGCTGCACGGGTTTTCTCAAGTGATATTCCAGGGCGCGCTGGTGACCCTCGAGCTGGCGCTCAGCTCGGTGGTGCTGGCGGTGCTGATTGGCCTGGCGGGCGCGGGCGCGAAGCTGTCGAAAAGCCGCGCGCTGGCGCTGATTTTTGAAGGCTATACCACCCTCATTCGCGGCGTGCCCGATCTGGTGCTGATGCTGCTTATCTTCTACGGCCTGCAAATTGCCCTTAACGCCATCACCGACGCGCTCGGCATGGCGCAACTGGATATCGATCCGATGGTGGCCGGTATCATTACCCTCGGCTTTATTTACGGCGCTTACTTTACCGAAACCTTTCGCGGCGCTTTTATGGCGGTGCCGAAAGGGCAGATTGAAGCGGCGACGGCGTTTGGCTTTACCGGCCGCCAGGTGTTCCGCCGTATTCTGTTCCCGGCGATGATGCGTTTTGCGCTGCCGGGCATCGGCAACAACTGGCAGGTCATCCTGAAAGCGACCGCGCTGGTTTCATTGCTCGGGCTGGAAGATGTGGTGAAAGCGACCCAACTCGCCGGCAAAAGCACCTGGGAGCCGTTCTACTTCGCCATTGTCTGCGGCGCGATCTATCTCATTTTTACCACGGCCTCCAACGGCGTCCTGCTGCTGCTTGAACGCCGCTACTCGGTGGGTGTGAAGAGGGCCGACCTGTGATTGAGATTATTCAGGAGTACTGGCAATCCCTGCTCTGGAGCGACGGCTACCGTATTACCGGCGTGGCGATTACGTTATGGCTGCTGATCGCTTCCGTGGTGATGGGCGGCATTCTGGCGCTGTTTCTTGCTATCGGGCGCGTCTCCAGTAACAAATTCATCTGCTTCCCGATCTGGTTATTCACCTATATCTTTCGCGGCACGCCGCTCTATGTGCAGCTACTGGTCTTCTACTCCGGCATGTATACGCTGGAGATCGTAAAAGGCACTGAACTGCTAAACGCCTTTTTCCGCAGCGGCCTCAACTGCACGGTGCTGGCGCTGACGCTCAATACCTGCGCCTATACCACCGAGATTTTCGCCGGGGCGATCCGCTCGGTGCCGCACGGTGAAATTGAAGCGGCGCGGGCGTATGGCTTCTCATCCTTTAAAATGTACCGCTGCATTATTTTGCCTTCGGCGCTGCGTATCGCGCTGCCGGCCTACAGCAACGAGGTGATCCTGATGCTGCACTCCACCGCGCTGGCCTTTACCGCAACGGTGCCGGATCTGCTGAAAATCGCCCGTGATATTAACTCCGCCACCTACCAGCCCTTTACGGCGTTTGGTATCGCGGCGGTGCTCTATCTCATTATTTCGTATGTCCTGATTAGCCTCTTCCGCCGGGCGGAAAAGCGCTTTTTACAGCATATGAAGCCCTCTTCGACGCACTGAGAGCACGATGTCTGAGAATAAATTAAACGTTACCGATCTGCATAAGCGCTACGGCGAGCATGAAGTTTTGAAAGGCGTGTCGTTGCGGGCTAACGCCGGGGATGTGATCAGCATCATCGGCTCCTCCGGCTCCGGCAAAAGCACCTTTCTACGCTGCATCAACTTCCTTGAGAAACCGAGCGAAGGCACCATTGTGGTGAGCGGGCAGAATATCAATCTGGTGCGTGACAAAGATGGCCAGCTGAAAGTCGCCGACAAGAATCAGCTGCGCCTGCTGCGCACGCGTCTGACGATGGTGTTCCAGCACTTCAATTTGTGGAGCCACATGACGGTGCTGGAGAACGTGATGGAAGCGCCGATTCAGGTGCTGGGGTTAAGCAAGCAGGAAGCGCGCGAGCGGGCGGTGAAATACCTGGCGAAAGTGGGTATCGATGCGATGCAGCAGATCAAGTATCCGGTGCATCTCTCCGGCGGCCAGCAGCAGCGCGTGTCGATTGCCCGCGCGCTGGCGATGGAGCCGGAAGTGCTGCTGTTCGATGAGCCGACCTCAGCCCTCGATCCGGAACTGGTGGGTGAAGTGTTGCGCATTATGCAGAAGCTGGCAGAAGAGGGGAAAACCATGGTGGTGGTTACCCACGAAATGGGCTTCGCCCGCGATGTCTCCAGCCACGTGATCTTCCTGCATCAGGGCAAAATTGAAGAAGAGGGCACGCCGGATGAGCTGTTCGGCAACCCGAAAAGCCTGCGCTTGCAGCAATTCCTCAAGGGATCGCTGAAGTAAGCCATGATTGCCTGATGGCGCTACGCTTATCAGGCCTACGGGGAAGTGCAGTTGCTGGCCGGGTAAGGCGAACTCTCTGCCTGATGGCGCTGCGCTTATCAGGCCTGGGGGGGAATGCTGTTGTAGGCCGGATAAGGCGAACGCCGCCATCCGGCACTGCGCCGTCGCAATATCACTTATCCGGGCGATTAACCGGCCACCAGCCTTGCGGAATACCTGAGGCGGAAATAAAACGGTAATGGGTAAATATCGCCCCACGTGCGGAGACCCGCTTCTCAAGCTGAACCGTTCGCGCGCCGGGCGGCACAAGCGCGTCGCGGGTGCAGAGTTCAATCGGGCGGTTTAACCACGCATCGTAAAAGCGCAGTCCCGCCGGGCAACGGTTGGTGCGGGTGATGGGCGGGCCCGGGTGACCAATAGTAAAGGTCACCTCACTCTCTACTATCTCGCTGGCAGTAAACTTTACCCACGCTTCCGGCACGTTCCACAGGGTTGCGAGGCTAAGCAAACACAGGGCAACAAAACAAAGCAGCTTATTGCGCAGCGTCGTAAAGGGGCCGCGCCAGGCCGCTAACAATCCCACCAGCACGGCAACGATCAGGATAATCCAGGGATCCGGCTCACCGTTTTTCAGATAGACCTTGTGGCTAAACCCGCTGGAGAAAAGCAGCCATATCACCCACAAAAAGAAGATCACAATCCCGAGAGTGGCTTTCGCTTTGGCTGATTTGAACATCCTCTTAGTGCTTTTCACGGCGATAGATCCAGTCATCGTAATATTTCCCGCGCAGCAAATAGGCCTGCTCCAGCACCTGTACGCGGGTGAAACCGCTCTTCTCCAGCACCCGCACTGAGCCGAGGTTGTCCGACAGCACCCAGGCGTTAAGGGCGTGAATATCGCGCTGGGTAAAGGCGAAATCGCACAGGGCGGCAACCACTTCTGACGCCACGCCCTGGCCTTGTGCTTCAGGCAGGATCGAGTAGCCGAGATCCGCTTCCTGCAAAAGATGTGGACTCGGGCGCAGGCCGACATCACCAATTGCATGACCCTGCTCATTGCGGATCAAAAAGGCATTTGGATCGTTAAGCCTGTCTTCAAACAGGGTGCGGATCTGGCTTTCAGAGGCGATCTCCGCCATATAGCGCATCACGCTTTTATCTTGCCGTATCTGCAAAAAGAAGGGCCAGTCAGACGCCTGAAATGGCGTCAGGGTAAAACGGGGAGTCTGCAACGTCATTACGCGTCCTTGTGAGAATCAAACGAAGAAGCTTAGCACTGCAAAGGCGCGCGCGAGCGCCACAAATATTAGGGGGTAGCGGGTTGCCAGGCATAGGCTTTGCCGTTATCGGTCATAAAGCGGTAGCGGGTAAACCAGGCGCCGCCTGCAGCGAGGCGTTTTTCGACCTGCACCGAACTGGCGTCGCGCGGCACGTTCTCTGTGTGGGTGCACAGCGTGACTACTCGCCCGAGCCACGCATCATCAATGCGCAGCCCCGCTTCGCAGTGGCTTTTGCGCCCGAGCGAAGGGCCAGGATAGGTGAGGCGAAAGGTGACGTCGCTCTGTACCGTTTCGCCGGCCGTCAGGCGAACCCAGCCTTCCGGGACATTAAGCAGCGTAACGCCAACAAAGGCCGCGACGCTGAGGAAAAGCTGCCACGGTGCTAACGCCTTAAATGCGCTCGCCTCACCGCGTACTGCCCTGCGCCAGCCACACCAGAGTCCAGTCAGCAGGGCAACCGCCAGCAGAACTGGCGTATCGGGCGCGTCATCACGCATAAAAACCGTCACCGCCAGCTTGTTGCTCTCCCACATCCAGAGTGCCCAGAGCAGCACCAGCAGACAGAGTGCGCAGAGGCGGATTTTTTGCGACCGGGTCAATGGCAAGCCTATAAGTGTCAAAACGGGTAGCTTACCACCATCATCCCAGGCCCAGGGCGACAAACTTTATGTGTTCACCACATCCGTCAGCGCCTCTTCGAGATCGTGCCAGCGAAAGGCAAACCCGGCCTCTTCAAGGCGTTTAGGCAGCGCGCGCTGGCCGCCGAGCACCAGCACCGAGGATTCCCCCATCATCAGGCGTACAGCCGTGGCGGGCGCACGCATAAACGCCGGGCGATGCAGGGCATGACCGAGCGCGTGAGCGAACTGCTCATTACGCACCGGATAAGGGGCGACCATATTAAACGGCCCGCGCAGATCGTTATCCAGCAGCCAGAGGATGGCGTTGACCATATCGTCGATATGGATCCAGGCCATATATTGCCGGCCGGTGCCAATCGGCCCGCCGAGACCGAGACGGAAGAGCGGCAATAGTTTGCCGAGAATGCCGCCTTTCGGCGTTAATACCACACCGGTGCGCAGCAGGCAGACGCGGGTGCGGTCGCTCTGCGCTTCGCAGGCGATCTGCTCCCAGCGCGCGCAGAGCTTATGGGTAAACTCGTTATGCGGCGGCTCTTCCTCTGTCACCACCACTTCGCCGAGATCGCCGTAATAGCCGCAGGCGGAACCGGAGATCAGCACCTGCGGCGGGTTATCGCTGGCTTTGATCAAATCCGCCAGTTGCTGCGTAATCTGCCAGCGGCTGTTGCACAAGCGCTGCTTCTGCTCCTCGGTCCAGCGCTTATCAGCAATTGGTTCGCCTGCCAGATTGATCACCGCATCAAAGGTGTTGAGATCCGCAAGATCGTTAAGCCCCTTCAGCAGGCTGACGCGGGCATCAAGCTTTTGCTGCGCTTTGGCCGGATTTCGTGTGACCACCGTTACGCTGTGGTGCAGCTCCAGCAGACGGGGGATCAGATGGTGGCCAATCAGGCCGGTACCGCCAGTAACGAGTATCTTCATGCTTCCCTCCGAAGCGTGATTATCCTTAAAAGGCGCAGCTTATGGCAGCTGCGCTTTCTGCAATGCACTCTCAGTGGCCGGGCGCGTGCGAATGCGCTCAAACCAGTTAAAGACCGCCGGGTAATCCTCAAGCGAAATACGCTGGCGCGCATGCGCATTAATCCATGGCCAGGCGGCGATATCCGCAATGCTGTAGTGCTGGCCCGCCAGCCACGGCACCTGCTCAAGACGTTTATTCATCACCTGATAGAGCCGCTGCGTCTCCACCTGGTAGCGCTCGATGGCATAGGGCACCGGCTGTGGCGCGAAGTGGTTAAAGTGATGATTCTGCCCGAGCATCGGCCCCAGTCCCGCCACCTGCCAGAATAGCCACTGCAACGTGACATGACGCTCTCGCAGCTCACCGCTCAGGAGTTGGCCGGACTTCTCTGCCAGATAGAGCAGGATCTCGCCCGACTCGAACAGGCTAAGCGGTGCACCGCCGTCGGCGGGTTCATGATCGACAATCGCCGGGATCTTATTATTTGGTGAGATATCTAAAAATTCCGGGCGAAACTGCTCGCCTTTACTAATATCTACGCGGATCAGACGATACGGCAGCCCGGCCTCTTCGAGAAACAGCGTTATCTTATGGCCGTTCGGTGTCGGGGCGAAATAGAGGTCTATCATCGAAACTCCTGTGAGCGGAATGGGCGTCGCCTGTTAAGTATAGGTGTTCCCGGTAATGACAACGTTTTCCGCGAGTGACAGAAGGCAGAAGAGGCTATATTTTGGTCGAAACCTATCCGCTAAACGAGGATGTTATGAGCGAACCGGCAATCACGTTGTGGTCTGACAAAGAGTACTTCTCCCCGTATGTGCTGTCGGCGTACGTTGCCCTGCATGAAAAGGCGCTGCCGTTCACGCTGAAAACCGTCGATCTGGCGAGCGGCGCGCAGCACGGCGCGGGCTGGCCCGGCTTTCGTCTGACGCAACGTGTTCCTTCCTTAGAGATTGATGGCTTTGTGCTGAGCGAGTCCTCGGCGATTGCCGAATACCTCGACGAGCGTTTTGCGCCGCCGGAGTGGGAGCGTCTCTATCCTCACGACCGCGAGAACCGCGCCCGCGCGCGGCAGGTGCAGGCCTGGCTGCGCAGCGATCTGCTGCCGATCCGTGAAGCGCGCTCAACGGATGTTGTCTTTGCCGGGGCGAAAAAAGCGCCGCTCAGCGAAGCAGGCCAGGCGAGCGCCGATAAGCTGTTTGCCATCGCGGGGGAATTGCTGGCACACGGCAAGCCGAACCTGTTTGGCGAATGGTGCATTGCCGATGTCGATCTCGCCCTGATGCTTAACCGGCTGGTGATGCACGGCGACCCGGTACCGGAGCGCTTAGCGGAGTACGCTACCTTCCAGTGGCAGCGCTCCTCGGTTCAGCGCTATGTTGCACTTTCCGCTAAGCGAGCGGGCTGATAAGCGCTTCGCGTTCCGGTATCATATGGGCGTTTTTTTCAAAGAGGTGCAGTGATGAAACTGATGTTTGCATCGGATATTCACGGGTCGTTGCCCGCGACGGAACGCATACTGGAACGGTTCGCGCAAAGCGGCGCCCGCTGGCTGGTTCTGCTTGGCGATGTACTCAATCACGGGCCGCGTAACGCGCTGCCGGAGGGGTATAATCCGGCGCAGGTGGCAGAACGGCTCAATACGCAGGCGAGCAGGATTATCGCCGTACGCGGTAATTGCGACAGCGAAGTGGATCAGATGCTGCTGCGCTTTCCCATTACCGCGCCCTGGCAGCAGGTGTTGTTACCCGCGTGCCGCCTGTTTTTGACCCACGGTCATCTCTTCGGCGCGGAGAATATTCCGCCGCTGGAGGCAGGCGATGTACTGGTGTATGGGCATACCCATATTCCGGTTGCCGAGCAGCGTGATGGGATTGTGCACTTCAACCCCGGCTCGGTCTCTATCCCGAAAGGTGGGTTTGCCGCCAGCTACGGCATGCTGGAAGAGAATATGTTACGTGTTATCGCACTTAATGATCAGCGGGTTATTGCGCAGGTTGCGATTAATCCGTAATTTACCCGTCAACCGAAACGCGCCGTAAGAGCGCCATAAAGAGAAGATGTCCCGATGGTGGAACAGAGTCATTTTGCAGGCATGGAATGGGTAGATATTGTCAACGAAGACAATGAGGTGATTGCACAGGCCAGCCGGGAGCAAATGCGCGCGCAGTGCCTGCGTCATCGCGCAACCTATATTGTGGTGCATGATGGGATGGGCAATATTCTGGTGCAGCGTCGTACCGAGCTAAAAGACTTTATGCCCGGTAAGCTGGACGCCACCGCGGGCGGCGTGGTACAGGCGGGTGAAAACCTGCTGGAGTCCGCGCGCCGCGAAGCGGAAGAGGAGCTGGGCATTGCTGGCGTACCGTTTGCCGAGCATGGTCAGTTCTACTTTGAAGATGAGCACTGTCGGGTGTGGGGCGGGCTGTTCAGCTGCGTCTCCCACGGGCCGTTTGCCCTGCAGGAAGAGGAGGTGAGTGAAGTCTTCTGGATGACGCCGGAAGAGATCACCGCCCGCTGCGACGAGTTTACCGACGATTCGCTGAAAGCGCTGGCGCTCTGGATGAGCCGTAACGCCAGCAATGATGTGGAAAAGCGCGAGCAGGAGACGGAGTAACTTCTCTTGCTTTGCAGAAAAAAGCGACCTTGAGGGTCGCTTTTTTATTGCCGGTTTGCGGTTGCGGAGGGTGTTTTTTTGCCGGATGGCGCTGCGCTTATCCGGCCTACATTTCTCAGTATAAAAAAGGCGACCCGAAGGTCGCCTTTTTTGTGCACTGACGCAGCCGCCAGAAGGCATATTACTGCTGCTGGGACGCCTGAATCGCGGTCAGAGCGATGGTGTAGACGATGTCGTCTACCAGCGCGCCACGAGAGAGGTCGTTCACCGGCTTGCGCATACCCTGCAGCATCGGCCCGATGGAGATCAGGTCGGCAGAGCGCTGTACCGCTTTGTAGGTGGTGTTACCGGTGTTCAGATCCGGGAAGATGAACACGGTAGCGCGACCGGCAACCGGCGAGTTCGGCGCTTTAGATTTCGCCACATCCGCCATAACCGCGGCGTCATACTGCAGCGGACCGTCGATAACCAGGTCAGGACGTTTTTCCTGCGCCAGGCGAGTCGCTTCACGCACTTTCTCAACGTCGCTACCCGCGCCGGAGTTGCCGGTGGAGTAGGAGAGCATCGCCACGCGCGGCTCGATGCCGAACGCGGTTGCGGAGTCAGCGGACTGAATCGCGATCTCGGCCAGCTGCTCAGCGGTCGGATCCGGGTTGATTGCACAGTCACCGTAAACATAAACCTGTTCCGGCAGCAGCATAAAGAACACGGAGGAGACCAGCGAGCTGCCCGGCGCAGTTTTGATCAGCTGCAGCGGCGGACGAATGGTGTTCGCAGTGGTGTGAACCGCACCGGAAACCAGGCCGTCAACTTCATCCTGCTCCAGCATCAGCGTGCCAAGCACCACGTTGTCTTCCAGCTGTTCGCGCGCCACGGCTTCGGTCATGCCTTTGCTCTTACGCAGCTCAACCAGGCGAGCAACGTAGCTTTCACGCACCACGTCCGGATCGACGATTTCGATCCCGGCGCCCAGCTCAACACCCTGAGCCGCCGCAACGCGGTTGATCTCATCCGGGTTGCCCAGCAGGATACAGGTCGCGATACCGCGTTCAGCACAGATAGCGGCCGCTTTCACGGTACGCGGCTCGTCGCCTTCCGGCAGTACGACGCGTTTGCCCGCTTTACGCGCCAGCTCGGTCAGCTGGTAACGGAAGGCTGGTGGCGAGAGGCGACGGCTGCGCTCGGAGGTGGCGGTCAGGGAGTCGATCCACTGCGCGTTGATGTAACGGGCAACGTACTCCTGCACGTTTTCAATACGCTCGTTATCATCAACCGGCACTTCCAGGTTGAAGCTCTGCAGGCTCAGGGAGGTCTGCCAGGTGTTGGTGTTCACCATAAATACCGGCAGGCCGGTGGCAAACGCGCGTTCGCACAGCTTGCGCACGCTCTCTTCCATCTCGTAGCCGCCGGTCAGCAGCACGGCACCAATCTCAACGCCGTTCATCGCTGCCAGGCATGCAGCAACCAGCACGTCAGGACGATCGGCAGAGGTCACCAGCAGTGAGCCCGGACGGAAGTGTTCCAGCATGTGCGGAATGCTGCGCGCACAGAAGGTGACGGACTTCACGCGGCGGGTTTTGATGTCGCCTTCGTTGATGATGGTCGCATTCAGGTGGCGCGCCATATCGATCGCACGGGTGGCGATCAGATCGAAGCTCCACGGCACCGCGCCCAGCACGGGCAGAGAGCTGGTCTCTTGCAGCTGTGCAGGATCGATATGCACGACTTTTGCTTTTGAGGAGTCATCAAAGATCTCAGAGAGATCCGGGCGCGTACGGCCCTGCTCATCAACCGGGGCATTCAGTTTGTTGACGATAACGCCGGTGATGTTGCTGTTTTTCACGCCGCCGAAGCTGTTGCGCGTCAGCTCGATGCGCTCTTTCAACTGCTCCTGCGTGTCAGTGCCCTGGGACATAACGAAGACGATTTCCGCGTTCAGCGTTTTCGCGATTTCGAAGTTCAGGGACTGGGCGAACTGATGTTTACGGGTCGGGACCAGGCCTTCAACCAGCACCACTTCAGCGTCTTTGCTGCTTTCGTGGTAGCGGGCGATGATCTCTTCCATCAGCACATCTTTCTGATTGCTGGAGAGCAGCGACTCGACGTGGCTCATTTTCAGCGGTTCAGCCGCCGGCAGCCCGGAGTTAGCGCGCACGATGGTGGTGGTCTGGTCAGGCGCATCGCCGCCCGCACGTGGCTGGGCGATCGGTTTAAAGACGCTCAGACGAACGCCTTTGCGTTCCATAGCACGGATCACGCCAAGGCTGACGCTGGTCAGGCCGACGCTGGTTCCGGTAGGGATCAGCATAATAATACGGGACACGGTTAATCCTCTTTCGTTACCGTCGAAGCGGACGGGTTACAAAACAGCACCGCCAGCGTTGGCTGGCGGTGTGGGTAAGCTATCAGGCAGTCAGGCGGCTTGCGTCTTGCGCAATCACCAGCTCTTCGTTAGTCGGGATAACGATCGCCGGGCGGGTGCCTTCTTTGTTGATAAAACCAGACTTGCCGAAACGGGCAGCCAGGTTGCGTTCGTGGTCAACGTCGAAGCCGAGCACGCCCAGTTTGCCCAGGGAGAGCTCGCGTACCATCGCTGCGTTTTCACCGATACCGCCAGTGAAGATCACCGCGTCCAGACGACCATCCATCAGCGCAGTGTAAGAGCCGATGTATTTCGCCAGGCGATGGCAGTAAACGTCCATCGCACGCTTCGCGTCTTCTTTGGTTTCGTAGTTATCTTCTACATAACGGCAGTCGCTGGTGACTTCGGTCAGGCCCAGCAGGCCAGACTCTTTGGTCAGCATTTTGTTGATCGCTTCAACGCTCATGCCCAGGGTGTCATGCAGATGGAAAATGATCGCCGGGTCGATATCACCAGAACGGGTACCCATTACCAGGCCTTCCAGCGGGGTCAGACCCATGGAGGTATCAACGCACTCGCCGTTACGGATAGCGGAAACAGAGCCGCCGTTGCCGAGGTGGCAGGTGATGATGTTCAGTTCAGAAACCGGTTTGTTCAGCACTTTTGCCGCTTCCTGGGTTACATAGAAGTGGCTGGTGCCGTGCGCGCCGTAGCGACGAACGCCGTGCTCTTTGTACAGTTTATACGGCAGGGCGTAGAGGTAGGACTCTTCCGGCATGGTGGTGTGGAACGCGGTGTCGAACACGGCAACGTTCTTCTCTTTCAGGCTCGGGAAGGATTTCAGCGCTTCGGCGATACCGATCAGGTGAGCCGGGTTGTGCAGCGGGGCGAAAGAGGCCGCATCTTTAATACCCTGGATCACAGACTCATCGATCACCACGGAACGGGTGTATTTTTCACCACCGTGGACGATACGGTGACCGATTGCGGTCAGCTGAGCAGACAGTTCTGGTTTTTGTGCCAGAATAGTGTTAACGATAAAGTTAAGCGCTTCGCTGTGAGCGGCACCTGCACCTAAAGCCGCTTCTTGTTTACCGCCATCCATTTTCCACTTGATGCGTGCTTCAGGAAGGTGGAAACATTCGGCTAAACCAGAGAGGTACTCTTCACCGTTAACAGCATCGATAATTGCGAATTTCAGTGAGGAGCTACCGCAGTTCAGAACCAGTACTAACTTACTCGACATGGAAGTACCTATTTATGATACGTGGCTAAAAAAGGTCAGTGAGTCGCACAGCGTAGCGCAGGTTGACGCTGACATTTATGATTAACATCATGTCGAGAGAACTTTCTGACACGATGAAAGAATAGTTAAAATTTTAAGCTATTTTGCGCAATTTTCAGACAGTGGCATAATGAGCTTATTATTTGACGACTCAAACCTATTCGTCTAAGGCCTGGTAAAGGCCGCCACAGAATACCCGATAGCAGGTGGGATTGACAAAAAATTTTAACGTTGTCATTCACAGTTGTTGTTTTGCATAAAATTTTTAATTTTTATACGTGAAGTTGAGGTAAAGCCATGTCAAATCCTGAGATTCGACCCGTCAGTTTCTTCAGTTTATTTCGCCGGGGTCAGCACTATGCGAAGACCTGGCCTATGGAAAAACGCCTCGCTCCCATGTTTGTAGAGAACCGTACCATTCGCGCGACACGCTACGCGATTCGCTTTATGCCGCCGCTGGCAATCTTCACGCTCTGCTGGCAGATCGCCCTCGGCGGGCAGCTTGGCCCGGCTGTTGCCACCGCGCTGTTTGCCCTGAGCCTGCCGATGCAGGGGCTATGGTGGCTGGGCAAGCGCTCGGTCACGCCGCTGCCGCCCTCGATTCTGAACTGGTTCTATGAAGTGCGCGGTAAGTTGCAGGAGGCGGGCCAGGCGCTGGCACCGGTTGAAGGCAAGCCGGACTACCAGGCGCTGGCCGATACCCTTAAGCGCGCCTTTAAGCAGCTGGATAAAACCTTTCTCGATGAGCTGTAAAGTTGTGCGTGATTGATAAGAAGAGAGCATCCACGGATGCTTTCTTTTTTGGTAGATACGCGTAACACCCCCGGCAAATCAAGAAAGCACCTTTTACTCACAGGTAGACTGAGGCCAACTTATTTTACTGCGCCGAAGTGCCACAGGAGTCGAAGATGGAAATGACCAATGCCCAACGTCTGATCTTATCCAATCAATACAAAATGATGACCATGATGGACCCGGCCAATGCGGAGCGTTATCGCCGTTTGCAAACCATTGTCGAACGGGGATATGGTTTGCAGATGCGCGAGCTGGATCGCGAATTCGGCGAGCTGAAAGAGGAAACGTGCCGCAACATCATCGATATCATGGAGATGTATCACGCACTCCACGTCTCCTGGACCAACATGAAAGATAACACCACCATTGACGAGCGTCGTGTCACTTTCCTCGGCTTTGACGCTGCGACCGAAGCGCGCTACCTCGGGTATGTGCGCTTTATGGTTAATATTGAAGGGCGCTATACCCATTTTGATGCCGGTACCCACGGCTTTAATGCCCAAACGCCGATGTGGGATAAATACCAGCGTATGCTGAGCGTGTGGCACGCCTGCCCGCGCCAGTACCACTTGAGCAGTAACGAAATTAATCAAATTCTCAACGCCTGAGGAGGTGAACGTGCAGTGCAAAGGCTTTCTGTTTGATCTGGATGGAACCCTGGTAAATTCACTCCCCGCCGTTGAGCGAGCCTGGTGCAGCTGGGCCGATCGCTTTGGCATTAGCCATGACGAGGTGCTTAATTTTATTCACGGCAAACAGGCCATCACCTCACTGCGTCACTTTATGGCGGGCGCCTCAGAAGCGGAGATTGCGGCTGAATTTACCCGCCTTGAGGAGATTGAAGCGTCAGACACGGACGGTATTACGCCGCTGCCGGGCGCGATTGAACTGCTTCAGCATCTGGATGCCTCCGCGATTCCGTGGGCCATTGTCACCTCCGGCTCGGTGCCGGTTGCCCATGCCCGCCATCGCGCGACCGGTTTGCCGATGCCGAAAGTCTTTGTCACCGCAGAACAGGTGAAGCATGGCAAGCCTGAACCGGATGCCTACCTGCTCGGTGCCGAGCTGTTAGGGCTGGCACCGGAAACCTGCGTGGTAGTCGAGGATGCAGCTGCGGGCGTGCTTTCCGGCCTCGCCGCCGGGTGTCACGTGATTGCCGTCAATGTGCCGCCGGGTTCACCGGGGCTTGAGAAGGTCGACTTCTCGCTGACAAGCCTGGAGGCGATAAGCGTCACAAAACAGCATGACGGCATCGTCAGCGTCGATCTAAAAGCCTGATTCAATGATGTAACCCCACCCCGGTGGGGTTTTTTTATGGCACTCTTTTACCACCCTCAACAAACAAGGACAGGTTGTGAACGGTGAATTGATTTGGGTTCTCTCTCTGCTGGGCATTGCCGTGGTGCTCTTTGCGACGAGCAAAGTGCGCATGGACGCAGTGGCGCTGTTTGTCATTGTCGCTTTTGTGCTGAGCGGTACGCTGACGCTTCCCGAAGCGCTCTCCGGTTTTAGCGATCCAAACGTTATTTTAATTGCCGCGCTGTTTATTATCGGCGACGGGCTGGTGCGCACCGGCGTGGCAACCAATATGGGCGCCTGGCTGGTGACGATGGCGGGCAGCAGCGAAACCAAAATGCTGGTCCTGCTGATGATAACCGTCGCCGGGCTGGGTGCCTTTATGAGTTCGACCGGCGTGGTGGCGATTTTTATCCCGGTGGTGCTGAGCGTCTCGCTGCGCATGCAGGTCTCGCCGTCGCGGTTAATGATGCCGCTCAGTTTCGCCGGGTTGATTAGCGGCATGATGACGCTGGTGGCGACGCCGCCAAACCTGGTGGTGAACAGCGAACTGCTGCGCGAAGGGCTGGAGGGGTTTGGCTTTTTCAGCGTTACGCCGCTTGGCCTGGTTATCCTGCTGCTCGGCATTGTCTATATGCTGTTGATGCGCTTTACGCTGAAGGCGGAGGGGAGCGACGCCCAGCGCGAGAGCTGGAAGCGGCGCTCGTTTCGCGATCTGATCCGCGAGTATCACCTGGCGGGCCGCGCGCGGCGGTTAGCTATTCGCCCCGGCTCGCCGATGATTGGTCAGCGCCTCGACGATCTGCAACTGCGTGAGCGCTATGGTGCCAACGTTATCGGCGTTGAGCGCTGGCGGCGTTTTCGCCGGGTGATTGTTAACGTCAATGGCGTCTCGGAGTTTCGCGCCCGTGATGTGCTACTGATTGATATGTCCTCCGCGGATGTCGACCTGCGCCAGTTCTGCGTCGAGCAGCAGCTGGAGCCGATGATCCTGCGCGGGGAGTACTTCTCCGACCAGGCGCTGGATGTCGGCATGGCGGAAGTCTCGCTGATCCCCGATTCCGAACTGCTGGGCAAAACGGTGCGCGAAATCGGTTTTCGTACCCGCTACGGTCTGAACGTGGTGGGCCTGAAGCGCAACGGCGTGGCGCTGGAAGGGGCGGTCACTGACGAGCCGCTGCAACTCGGCGACATTTTCCTTGTGGTCGGTAACTGGAAGTTAATCAGCCAGCTTGCCGGACACGCCCGCGACTTTGTGGTGCTGAACCTGCCCGTTGAAGAGAGCGCGGCTTCGCCAGCGCACAGCCAGGCGCCGCATGCGATTTTCTGCCTGGTATTGATGGTTGCGCTGATGCTGACCGACGATATTCCCAATCCGATTGCCGCCATTATCGCCTGCATGCTAATGGGGAAATTCCGCTGCATCGACGCCGAGAGCGCCTATAAAGCGATCCACTGGCCGAGCATCATTCTGATTGTTGGCATGATGCCTTTTGCACTGGCGCTGCAAAAAACCGGCGGCGTCGATCTGGTGGTCAAAGGGCTGATGGAGCTGGGCGGGGGTTATGGCCCGCATCTGATGCTGATCTGTCTGTTTGTGATGTGCGCGGCGATAGGGCTGTTTATCTCCAATACCGCCACGGCTGTCTTAATGGCACCCATTGCGCTGGCGGCGGCGAAATCGATGGGCGTCTCGCCTTATCCCTTTGCCATGATGGTGGCGATGGCTGCCTCTGCCGCCTTTATGACACCGGTCTCATCGCCGGTGAACACGCTGGTATTAGGGCCGGGCAACTACCGGTTCAGCGACTTTATCAAACTCGGTGTGCCCTTTACGCTGCTGGTGATGATGGTGTGCGTGGTGATGATCCCGATGCTGTTTCCCTTTTAAACGGGCGTGTTCGCCCTTGTTATAAGGGCGAATCCTGGCTGATCTCATCCAGGGACAGCTGGAAGCTCGGCACAAACACCTGCATAAAGTAGTCCATCTCCGGGCTGCGCCGGGCCTCGAGGGTTTTCTCCAGCCGCGATTTGGCCAGCAGAAACTCATTGTTGCCGGCGGAAAGCTCTTCGAGGCACTTCAGGTAGGCGCAGAGCGCATCGGCCTGTTTAACAATTAATCGCTCCTCCTCGCTGTAGTGATGCTCATCAATCAGCGGGGCGAAAATATCCTGCAACTCTTCGGGCACCATTTCCACCAGCTTCTGCTGGGCGATCTTCTCAATCGCTTTGTACTCCTGGGCAATCTGCGAGTTGAAGTACTTCACCGGCGTCGGAAGATCGCCGGTGATCACTTCAGAGGCATCGTGATAAATCGCCAGCAGCGCAATGCGCTCTGCGTTAAGCGCACCGCCGAATTTGCGGTTTTTGATCGCCGCCAGCGCGTGTGCGACCATCGCCACTTGCAGGCTATGCTCGGAGACATTCTCGGTGCGCACGTTGCGCATCAGCGGCCAGCGGTTGATCAGTTTCAGGCGGGAGAGGTGGGCGAAGAAGTGACTCTGACTCATAGTTAACCTTGTCTTGAATGCGACTGGAACCATTGTGCGCAGAGAGTGGGGGAAGATGCAAACCTTCCCCCAGGGTCAATTATTGATGATAGCCGGAGAGGAAACGCCCGAAGCGGGTGATCGCCATTTCCAGATCGTCCTCGCGCGGCAGGGTGACGATGCGCACGTGATCCGGCCACGGCCAGTTGAAGGCGGTGCCCTGAACCAGCAGCACCTTCTCCTGCAGCAGGAAGTCGAGCACCATCTTCTGGTCATCCAGAATATTGAAACGTTTCGCGTCGATTTTAGGGAACATATAGAGCGCGCCGCTCGGTTTTACGCAGGAGACGCCGGGAATGTCGTTAATCAACTCCCACGCGCGGTTGCGCTGCTCATAGAGACGCCCGCCGGGCACGATAAATTCGCTGATGCTCTGATAGCCGCCGAGCGCGGTCTGGATCGCATGCTGCGCCGGTACGTTGGCGCACAGGCGCATTGAGGCGAGCATCTCCAGCCCTTCGATATAACCTTTGGCGTGCTTTTTCGGCCCGCTCAGCACCATCCAGCCCTGGCGGAAACCAGCCACGCGGTAGGTTTTCGATAAACCGTTAAAGGTGATGGTGAAGAGATCCGGTGCCAGCGCGGCGATAGAGTGGTGCTGCGCTTCGTCGTAGAGGATCTTGTCGTAGATCTCATCGGCGAAAATAATCAGGTTGTGCTGGCGCGCCAGCTCGACAATCTCCAGCAGCAGCTCTTTTGAGTAGACTGCGCCAGTCGGGTTGTTCGGGTTGATGATCACAATGCCGCGCGTGCGCGGGGTGATTTTGGCGCGAATGTCGTCCAGATCCGGGAACCAGCCGGCGGATTCATCACAAAGGTAGTGCACCGCTTTGCCGCCGGAGAGCGACACCGCCGCGGTCCACAGCGGATAGTCCGGCGCCGGGACCAGCATCTCATCGCCGCTGTTCAACAGCGCCTGCATCGACTGCACAATCAGCTCAGAGACGCCGTTGCCGATATAGATATCTTCAACGGTGACTTCACGCATGCCGCGCGCCTGATAGTGCTGCATGATCGCTTTACGGGCAGAGTAGAGCCCCTTTGAATCGCAGTAGCCCTGGGCGCCAGGGAGGTTGCGGATCACATCGACCAGAATCTCATCCGGGGCTTCGAAGCCGAACGGGGCAGGGTTACCGATGTTGAGTTTGAGAACTTTGTTGCCTTCTTCTTCCAGACGCTTTGCTTCTTTAAGAACCGGGCCACGGATGTCATAACAGACGTTATCTAACTTGCTGGATTTTTCGATGGAGGACATGAACCTTTGCCTTTTTACTGGAATCGCCACTCCCTGCCGTGGAAGTGAATACGGAACAATGTACTCCCACGCCCGTCTGTTTTGAAGGGTTAACAGGAGAAGATTTTGCCAGGCCGGGCAGTTGCCTTTAACGATCTTTTAACTATTAAGCGCGCTATTTTTCTCTTTTATGTGCTGTCAATTTGCATATAGTAAGTAATTAATGCCAGTTGATGATTGATTGCCAATGCTTTTCACCATTCAATGGCCTCCCGGCAGTGAGGGATTAAATCTTTTGTCGCGGCTATTCGCGCGAGGGAGATGAAAAAAGAGGGTTATAACGAAGATATAAAGTAACGGTTAGCGTCCCGCTTTGTTGCTGTGAAGATAATGTTAATTTCTATTAAAGAGATCCATTTTCAGAACCGTTCGCTATTTAATATTGAGAATAGTAACTATGACCATCACTAATATTTATATGTCTCATTTTTTCGTACTGACATTTTAAGAATTTAAGATAATTCGTATTAACGCTTATAAATAAAAAGGTTTTGGGGTAAACTCAGACAGCCTGAAAGGGCGCTCAGGGGCAAAGCCCTGAGTTCAGTAAGGTTGAATTCTTAATTTTACTTAATTGCTATTACTCTTTTTTTACTTCAGAGCCTCTGTTGGGTTCACCTTTATCTGCGACGCGCGATGTTAAATCGGTATTCGCCGCGAAAGACGCGTTTTAAATGCATCAACACCATTTGGCTGGTTTATATATCCCCGAGCGGGATGTTTGCCAAATAAAAGACGTTGAGTTCTGCTTGCATCAGGTGGCGAACAAAAACATCACACACATTGCCAGGTTTCATCGGCAATGGCAGTGCAGGATGCGCTTTTTAAATGGATTTACTTAATCTTATGAACACAGCATAAACCCGGGGCACGCAACGCGAGCAACCCGTAAGTGAAAAATGATGATAAATGCAAATCGTCCGATACTGAATCTCGACCTCGATCTGCTGAGAACCTTTGTTGCAGTCGCGGATTTAAACACCTTTGCAGCCGCCGCTGCGGCGGTTTGCCGTACGCAATCCGCTGTAAGCCAGCAAATGCAGCGCCTTGAACAGCTAGTGGGTAAAGAGCTGTTCGCCCGTCATGGCCGCAATAAATTGCTGACTGAGCATGGTATTCAGCTATTAGGCTATGCGAGAAAGATCCTGCGCTTTAATGACGAAGCCTGCACCTCGTTAATGTTCAGCAATTTGCAGGGCGTATTAACTATTGGTGCGTCAGACGAATCCGCCGATACGATCCTGCCGTTCCTGCTTAATCGTATTAGCTCGGTCTATCCAAAGCTGGCGCTGGATGTGCGCGTAAAACGCAATCCGATGAGCAGCGATCAGCTTCAGGAGGATGAAGTTGATCTGGTGGTGACCACGCATCGTGTCCAGCCGTTTGACTATTTAACGCTGCGCACCTCACCGACGCTCTGGTATTGCGCGGCGGAGTATGTGCTGCAAAAAGGGGAGGCGGTGCCGCTGGTTCTGCTGGATGAGCCGAGCCCGTTCCGCGATATGGTGCTTAACGCGCTTAATGAAGCCGAGATTCCATGGCGCATGGCCTATGTGGCCTCAACGCTCTCGGCGGTGAAAGCAGCCGTTAAAGCAGGTCTTGGCGTGACGGCGCGACCGGTCGAGATGATGAGTCCTGACCTGCGGGTATTAAGTCACGCTGAAGGCTTCCCGGCCTTGCCGGAAACGGAATATCTGCTCTCGCGCAACCCGAACAGCGGGAACGAGCTGGCGCAGGTAATTTTCGATGCCATGGAGCACTATCGCGACCCCTGGCACTACAAAGGATCTACTCCGGAAGGGGGAGATGAACAGCTGCTGGTTGATGGCGATTTCTAGCTACCATTTCGCCGCAAACTGGTAACAATTTGTAAGTGTAAAAATGGCCCACTGATGAGAGAAACGATCACAGTGGGCCATTTTTTGCACAAATAATAAGCATCTGAATTATTCCCGCTCTAAATCATTATTTCTTTCAATCTGTTAATCCACCTCACAGCACAATCCCCCTTTATCATCTATAGTCTTTCATGCCCTCTGCTCATGTTAAAAATCAAGCAAGATTGTTGCCGAATCATTGTATGAATTAACAAAAGCGTGTCTCAGATCAAAAAAATACCTCCGCAGAGGGGGAGGAATCCTGGGTAAATCCTGTCAAAATAGGAGGGTAATTTTTGTAATCCTCCACAACGGACTCGATTCAACACCGGATTTTGCCGCAGGAAAAGTTGTTGCTGGTCAATAAAACGGCACTAAATGTTAATGGATTGCTGCCGATGTAAACTAATGTGAGGAAACTTTTGTTAAAGTTGACAAAAGGTTATAGAAAGGAGTAAAAACCCACATCATTTAGCTGTTTTTCAGCTTTTTGCACAGTAAGTATGTGGTTTTTTATTCCTCCCCGTGAATCGATGTGGCGTCATCTGCCAGCAAGAGCAGAGGTTTTAACGCTACCTTTTGAGTTAAGCAATGCGTATGTCAACATCCACTGAAATCATCGCTCATCACTGGGCATTCGCTGTCTTTCTTATTGTCGCCATCGGCCTCTGTTGCCTGATGCTGGTCGGCGGTCGGTTTTTGGGCGGACGCGCGCGCGCAAGGCACAAAAACGTACCTTTCGAATCTGGTATCGACTCCGTCGGTTCCGCTCGCTTACGTCTCTCCGCCAAGTTCTATCTGGTCGCCATGTTCTTCGTCATCTTCGATGTCGAAGCGCTCTATCTCTACGCATGGTCTACGTCCATTCGTGAGAGTGGCTGGGTGGGATTTGCCGAAGCCGCAATTTTTATCTTAGTGCTGCTGGCTGGTCTGGTTTATCTGGTGCGTATTGGCGCGCTCGATTGGACGCCGGTGCGTTCGCGCCGCGCGCAGGTTAACCCTGAGACCAACAGCTACACTGACAGTCAACGCTAACCGCGAGGCAATAAGATGGATTATACGCTCACCCGCATAGATCCTAACGGTGAGAACGACCGTTACCCCCTGCAAAAACAGGAGATCGTAACTGACCCCCTGGAACAAGAGATCAACCGTAGCGTCTACATGGGCAAGCTCGAAAATGTCCTGCACGATATGGTGAACTGGGGTCGTAAGAACTCTATTTGGCCGTACAACTTCGGCCTTTCCTGCTGCTACGTCGAGATGGTGACCTCGTTTACCGCCGTGCACGACGTGGCGCGTTTTGGCGCAGAAGTACTGCGTGCCTCGCCGCGTCAGGCTGACCTGATGGTCGTTGCCGGTACGCCCTTCACCAAGATGGCACCGGTTATCCAGCGCCTCTATGACCAGATGCTGGAGCCGAAATGGGTTATCTCCATGGGGGCCTGCGCAAACTCTGGCGGTATGTACGACATCTACTCCGTCGTGCAGGGCGTCGACAAATTTATCCCGGTGGATGTTTACATCCCTGGCTGCCCGCCGCGTCCTGAAGCCTATATGCAGGCGCTGATGCTGCTGCAGGAGTCGATTGGCAAGGAGCGTCGTCCGCTCTCCTGGGTGGTTGGCGATCAGGGCGTGTACCGCGCCAATATGCAGTCAGAGCGTGAACGTAAACGCGGTGAACGTATTGCCGTCACCAACCTGCGTTCGCCGGACGAGATTTAATTTGCGCCTGTGGGCAAGGGTAAAAAGCGTCGCATTTCAATAATCCAATAACGCGACGCACTGCCCCACAGTCACCACGGACCCTTTGCAATGGTGAAAAATATGACCGATTTAACTGCGCAAGAAGCCCCATGGCAGACCCGGGATCATCTGGATGATCCGGTCATTGGCGAATTGCGCAACCGTTTTGGGCCGGATGCCTTTTCCGTTCAGGCGACCCGCACCGGGGTACCCGTCGTTTGGGTGAAGCGTGAGCAGTTACTGGAAGTGGTCGATTTCTTAAAGAAATTACCGAAGCCTTACGTCATGCTGTTCGATCTTCACGGCATGGACGAGCGTCTACGCACACACCGCGCCAGTTTGCCCGCCGCGGATTTTTCCGTTTTCTACCACTTCATCTCGATCGATCGTAACAGCGACATCATGCTGAAAGTGGCTCTCGCAGAAAACGATTTGCATGTGCCGACTATCACTAAACTCTTCCCGAACGCCAACTGGTATGAGCGTGAAACCTGGGAGATGTTTGGTATCACCTTCGATGGCCACCCGCATCTGACGCGCATCATGATGCCGCAGACCTGGACCGGTCACCCGCTGCGTAAAGACTATCCGGCGCGCGCCACCGAATTCGATCCGTTTGAGCTGACCAAAGCCAAGCAGGATCTGGAGATGGAAGCGCTGACCTTTAAGCCGGAAGATTGGGGCATGAAGCGCGGCACCGACAACGAGGACTTCATGTTCCTCAACCTCGGTCCGAACCACCCCTCTGCGCACGGTGCGTTCCGCATCATTCTGCAGCTTGATGGCGAAGAGATCGTCGACTGCGTGCCGGATATCGGTTATCACCACCGCGGTGCGGAGAAGATGGGCGAACGCCAGTCATGGCACAGCTACATTCCTTATACTGACCGCGTTGAGTACCTCGGCGGCTGCGTCAACGAGATGCCATACGTACTGGCGGTCGAGAAACTGGCAGGCATTACCGTGCCGGAACGCGTGGAAGTGATTCGCGTGATGCTCTCTGAGCTGTTCCGCATCAACAGCCACCTGCTCTATATCTCTACCTTTATTCAGGATGTCGGCGCGATGACGCCGGTCTTCTTCGCCTTTACCGATCGTCAGAAAATCTACGATCTGGTGGAAGCGATCACCGGTTTCCGTATGCACCCGGCCTGGTTCCGCATCGGCGGCGTCGCGCACGATCTGCCGCGCGGCTGGGATCGCCTGCTGCGCGAGTTCCTCGACTGGATGCCGAAACGTCTGGCTTCCTATGAGAAAGCCGCACTGCGCAACTCCATTCTGAAAGGCCGTGCTCAGGGCGTTGCCGCTTACGGCGCGAAAGAGGCGCTGGAGTGGGGCACCACCGGCGCAGGCCTGCGTGCTACCGGCATCAACTTTGACGTGCGTAAAGCGCGCCCGTACTCCGGCTATCAGAACTTCGACTTCGAAATCCCGGTCGGCGGTGGCGTCAGCGACTGCTACACCCGCGTGATGCTGAAAGTGGAAGAGCTGCGCCAGAGCCTGCGCATTCTTGAGCAGTGCCTCAACAATATGCCGGAAGGGCCGTTCAAAGCGGATCACCCGCTGACCACGCCGCCGCCGAAAGAGCGCACGCTGCAACATATCGAAACCCTGATTACTCACTTCCTGCAGGTATCGTGGGGCCCGGTGATGCCGGCCAACGAATCCTTCCAGATGATTGAAGCAACCAAGGGTATCAACAGTTACTACCTGACCAGTGACGGCAGCACCATGAGCTACCGTACCCGTATCCGTACGCCGAGTTTCCCGCATCTGCAGCAAATTCCGGCGGCAATCCGCGGCAGCCTGGTCTCAGACTTGATTGTCTACCTGGGTAGTATCGATTTTGTTATGTCAGATGTGGACCGCTAATTATGCACGAGAATCAACAACCAGAAACCGGGGCTTTTGAGCTGAGTGCGGCAGAGCGTGAGGCAATTGAGCACGAGAAGCACCACTACGAAGACCCGCGTGCGGCGTCCATTGAAGCGCTGAAGATCGTTCAGAAACAGCGTGGCTGGGTGCCGGACGGCGCAATTTACGCTATTGCCGACGTGCTGGGCATTCCGGCGAGCGATGTCGAAGGCGTGGCAACGTTCTACAGCCAGATCTTCCGCCAGCCGGTCGGCCGCCATGTGATCCGCTACTGCGACAGCGTGGTGTGTCACATCACGGGCTATCAGGGGATCCAGTCGGCGATTGAGAGCCACCTGAAGATCAAGCCGGGCCAGACCACCTTTGATGGCCGCTTTACGCTGCTGCCAACCTGCTGTCTCGGCAACTGCGACAAAGGGCCGACCATGATGATCGATGAGGACACCCACAGTTCTCTGACGCCGGAAACGATCCCTGACTTGCTGGAGCGGTATAAATAATGAAGACCATTATCCGTACTCCCGAAACCCATCCGCTGACCTGGCGTCTGCGCGATGACAAACAGCCGGTCTGGCTTGAAGAGTATCAAAGCAAGAACGGCTATGCCGGTGCGCGCAAAGCCCTGACCGGGCTGGCACCGGACGAAATCGTCAACCAGGTAAAAGACGCCGGCCTGAAAGGGCGCGGCGGCGCGGGCTTCTCCACCGGTCTTAAGTGGAGCCTGATGCCGAAAGACGAATCGATGAACATTCGTTACCTGCTGTGTAACGCCGATGAGATGGAGCCGGGCACCTATAAAGACCGCCTGCTGATGGAGCAGCTGCCGCACCTGCTGGTGGAAGGCATGCTCATCTCCGCCTTTGCGCTGAAAGCCTATCGTGGCTACATCTTCCTGCGCGGGGAGTACATCGAAGCGGCGGTGCATCTGCGCCGTGCCATTGCTGAAGCTACCGAAGCGGGCCTGCTTGGCAAAAATATTCTCGGTAGCGGGTTTGACTTCGAACTTATCGTCCATACCGGCGCGGGTCGTTATATCTGCGGCGAAGAGACGGCGCTGATCAACTCGCTGGAAGGGCGTCGCGCGAACCCGCGCTCAAAACCGCCTTTCCCGGCAAGCTCCGGCGTATGGGGTAAACCGACCTGCGTTAACAACGTCGAAACCCTGTGCAACGTCCCGGCCATTCTTGCCAACGGCGTGGAGTGGTATCAGAACCTGTCGACCAGCAAAGATGCCGGTACCAAACTGATGGGCTTCTCCGGGCGCGTGAAAAACCCGGGTGTCTGGGAGCTGCCGTTTGGCACTACCGCGCGTGAAATCCTTGAAGAGTACGCGGGCGGCATGCGCGACGGGCTGAAATTTAAAGCCTGGCAGCCGGGCGGCGCGGGAACCGACTTCCTTACCGAAGCGCACCTCGATCTGCCGATGGAGTTCGAAAGCATCGGTAAAGCGGGCAGCCGTTTAGGTACCGCGCTGGCGATGGCCGTTGACCATGAAATTGGCATGGTGCCGCTGGTGCGTAACCTGGAAGAGTTCTTCGCCCGCGAGTCCTGCGGCTGGTGTACGCCGTGCCGCGACGGGCTGCCGTGGAGCGTCAAAATCCTGCGTGCGCTGGAGCGTGGCGAAGGCCAGCCTGGCGATATCGAAACCCTGGAGCAACTCTGCCGCCAGCTGGGGCCGGGTAAAACCTTCTGCGCACACGCGCCGGGTGCGGTTGAACCGTTACAGAGCGCCATTAAGTATTTCCGCGAAGAGTTCGAAGCGGGGATCAAGCAGCAATTCAGCAATACCCATGCGATTGGCGGTATCCAGCCAAACCTGCTGAAAGCGCGCTGGTAATGGTTCCCCCTCATCGTGAGCAGGTGAGGGGACGCGGAACGAATTTTGATTAATTCTCAGCTCCGGCTGAGACAACTGGAAGCATGCTAATGGCTACTATTCACGTAGACGGCAAAGAATACGAGGTAAACGGCGCAGACAACCTGTTAGAGGCTTGTCTCTCGTTGGGCCTTGATATTCCTTATTTTTGCTGGCATCCGGCGCTGGGGAGCGTGGGTGCGTGCCGCCAGTGTGCGGTGAAGCAATATCAAAACGCGGAAGACACGCGTGGCCGCCTGGTTATGTCCTGTATGACACCGGCATCCGACGGCACATTTATCTCTATTGACGATCACGAAGCGAAAGAGTTCCGTGAGAGCGTGGTGGAGTGGTTGATGACCAACCACCCGCACGACTGTCCGGTTTGCGAAGAGGGCGGCAACTGCCACCTGCAGGATATGACCGTTATGACCGGTCACAGCTTCCGTCGCTACCGCTTCACCAAACGTACGCACCGTAACCAGGATCTCGGTCCGTTCATCTCTCACGAGATGAACCGCTGTATCGCCTGCTACCGCTGTGTGCGCTACTACAAAGATTATGCCGACGGTACCGACCTGGGCGTCTATGGCGCACATGACAACGTCTACTTCGGCCGCCCGGAAGAGGGGACGCTGGAGAGCGAGTTCTCCGGTAACCTGGTTGAAATCTGCCCGACCGGCGTTTTCACCGACAAAACCCACTCCGAGCGCTATAACCGTAAATGGGATATGCAGTTCGCGCCGAGCATCTGCCAGCAGTGCTCGATCGGCTGTAACACCAGCCCGGGCGAGCGTTACGGCGAACTGCGTCGTATCGAGAACCGCTACAACGGCACGGTTAACCACTACTTCCTCTGCGACCGCGGTCGTTTCGGCTATGGCTACGTCAATCTGAAAGATCGTCCGCGCCAGCCGGTACAGCGTCGCGGCGACGATCTGATTACCCTCAACGCCGAACAGGCGATGCAGGGCGCGGCGGATATTCTGCGCCAGTCGAAGAAAGTGATCGGCATCGGTTCTCCGCGCGCAAGCGTTGAGAGCAACTTCGCGCTGCGCGAACTGGTCGGTGCGGAGAACTTCTACACCGGTATCGCGAAAGGCGAGCAGGAGCGACTGACGCTGGCACTGAAAGTGCTGCGCGAAGGCGGCATCCGTACGCCGGCGCTGCGTGAAATCGAATCTTACGACGCAGTGCTGATCCTCGGCGAAGACGTCACCCAGACCGGCGCGCGCGTCGCGCTGGCGGTACGTCAGGCGGTGAAAGGCAAAGCCCGCGAAATGGCGGCGGCGCAGAAAGTCGCCGACTGGCAGATTGCCGCGATCATGAACATCGGTCAGCGCGCTAAACATCCGCTGTTTGTCACCAACGTCGACAGCACCCGTCTGGACGACATCGCCGCGTGGACCTACCGCGCGCCGGTGGAAGATCAGGCGCGTTTAGGTTTCGCCATCGCCCATGCGCTGGATAACTCCGCACCGGCGGTTGACGGCCTGAGCAGCGATCTGCAGGGCAAAGTGGATGTGATTGTCCAGGCACTGGCCGGGGCGAAGAAACCGCTGATTATCTCCGGCACCAACGCCGGTAGCAGCGACGTGATCCACGCGGCGGCGAACGTGGCAAAAGCGCTGAAAGGGCGCGGTGCCGATGTCGGCATCACCATGATTGCCCGCTCCGTTAACAGCATGGGCCTTGGCCTTATTGGCGGCGGCAGCCTCGATGATGCACTCTCCGAACTGGAGAGCGGCAGCGCCGACGCGGTCGTGGTGCTGGAAAACGATCTGCACCGTCACGCTTCTGCTGCGCGCGTAGATGCTGCGCTGGCGAAAGCGCCGCTAGTGCTGGTGGTCGATCACCAGCGCACGGCGATTATGGATAACGCTCATCTGGTGCTCTCTGCCGCAAGCTTCGCGGAAAGCGACGGCACGGTGATCAACAACGAAGGCCGCGCGCAGCGCTTCTTCCAGGTTTATGACCCGAGCTACTACGACAACAAAGCGCTGATGCTGGAAAGCTGGCGCTGGCTGCACTCGCTGCACAGCACCGTGCTGAACCGCGAAGTGGACTGGACGCAGCTCGATCACGTGATCGACGCCGCCGTCGCCGCGCTGCCGCAGCTGGCGGGCATCAAAAATGCCGCACCGGATGCCAGCTTCCGCATTCGCGGGCAGAAACTGGCGCGTGAGCCGCACCGCTACAGCGGTCGCACCGCCATGCGTGCCAATATCAGCGTCCACGAACCGCGTCAGCCGCAGGATCAAGACACCATGTTCGCCTTCTCGATGGAAGGGAACAACCAGCCTTCAGCGCCGCGCTCGCAAATTCCGTTTGCCTGGGCACCGGGCTGGAACTCCCCGCAGGCCTGGAACAAATTCCAGGACGAAGTGGGCGGCCACCTGCGTCACGGCGATCCGGGCGTGCGCCTGATTGAAGCGACGGAGAGCGGGCTGGATTACTTCACCGTCGTTCCGGGCGCTTTCAGCGCACAGGATGGCGAGTGGCGTATCGCGCCTTACTATCACCTGTTCGGCAGCGATGAGCTGTCGCAGCGTTCGCCGGTGTTCCAGAGCCGTATGCCGCAGCCTTACATCACGCTTAACCCGGCCGATGCCGCGAAGCTTGGCGTAAACGCAGGCGCGCACGTCTCCTTCACCTACGAAGGGCAGACCCTTAGCCTGCCGCTGCAGGTATCGGAAGGTCTGACGGCGGGGCAGGTCGGTTTGCCGATGGGCATGCCGGGTATTGCACCGGTGCTGGCCGGGGCACGTCTTGAAAATCTGCGGGAGGCGCAAGCATGAGCTGGTTAACACCGGATGTTATCGACATTCTGTTAAGCATTCTGAAAGCGGTGGTCATCCTGCTGGTGGTCGTCACCTGCGGCGCCTTCATGAGCTTTGGCGAACGTCGCCTGCTCGGCCTGTTCCAGAACCGTTATGGGCCGAACCGTGTGGGCTGGGGTGGTTCACTCCAGCTGGTCGCGGACATGATCAAGATGTTCTTTAAAGAGGACTGGATCCCGCGCTTCTCGGATCGCGTGATCTTCACCCTCGCGCCGGTGATCGCCTTCACCTCGCTGCTGTTAGCCTTCGCCATTGTGCCGGTCAGCCCCACCTGGGTGGTGGCCGACCTCAATATCGGGATCCTCTTCTTCCTGATGATGGCGGGTCTGGCGGTCTACGCGGTGCTGTTCGCTGGCTGGTCGAGTAACAACAAATACTCCCTGCTCGGCGCGATGCGTGCCTCTGCGCAAACTCTGAGCTACGAAGTGTTCCTCGGGCTATCGCTGATGGGCGTGGTGGCGCAGGCCGGTTCATTCAATATGACCGACATCGTCAACAACCAGGCGGGTTTGTGGAACGTCATTCCGCAATTCTTTGGCTTCGTTACCTTCGCTATCGCGGGTGTTGCGGTGTGTCACCGTCACCCGTTTGACCAGCCGGAAGCGGAGCAGGAGCTGGCGGATGGTTACCATATTGAATACTCCGGCATGAAGTTCGGTCTCTTCTTCGTCGGCGAGTATATCGGTATCGTCACCATCTCTGCGCTGATGGTCACCCTCTTCTTTGGTGGCTGGCAGGGTCCGCTGTTACCGCCGTTTATCTGGTTCGCGCTGAAAACCGCGTTCTTTATGATGATGTTCATTTTGATTCGCGCCGCACTGCCGCGTCCTCGCTACGATCAGGTGATGTCTTTCGGCTGGAAAATCTGTCTGCCGCTGACACTGCTTAACCTGTTGGGCACGGCGGCAGTCATTCTTTGGCAGGCGCCGTAATAAGGGGTGATGAGACCATGACGTTAAAAGAGTTATTCGTGGGCTTTGGCACCCAGGTTCGCAGTATCTGGATGATCGGCCTGCATGCGTTCGCCAAACGCGAAACGCGTATGTACCCAGAAGAGCCGGTTTACCTGGCCCCGCGCTACCGTGGCCGTATCGTGCTGACGCGCGATCCGGACGGCGCAGAGCGCTGCGTAGCCTGTAACCTGTGTGCGGTTGCCTGTCCTGTCGGCTGTATCTCGCTGCAAAAAGCGGAAACCGTTGATGGCCGCTGGTATCCGGAGTTTTTCCGTATCAACTTCTCGCGCTGCATCTTCTGCGGCATGTGCGAAGAGGCGTGCCCGACAACAGCGATTCAGCTGACGCCGGACTTCGAACTCGGTGAGTTCAAGCGCCAGGATCTGGTGTATGAAAAAGAGGATCTGCTGATCTCCGGTCCGGGCAAATACCCGGAATATAACTTCTACCGGATGGCAGGTATGGCAATCGACGGCAAAGATAAGGGCGAAGCGGAAAACGAAGCCAAGCCTATCGACGTCAAAGGCCTGTTACCGTAAGGAGAGGGGCAATGGAGTTCGCTTTTTATATCTGTGGCCTGATCGCCATCCTGACGACGGTACGCGTTATTACGCATACCAATCCGGTGCATGCGCTGCTGTACTTGATCATCTCCCTGCTGGCGATTGCCGGGGTCTTCTTCTCCCTCGGCGCGTACTTCGCCGGGGCGCTGGAGATCATCGTCTACGCCGGGGCCATCATGGTGCTGTTCGTCTTCGTGGTGATGATGCTCAACATGGGCAATTCGGTGGTCGAGCAGGAGCGCAACTGGCTCACGCCGCAAATCTGGATTGGTCCTGCGGTGCTCTCTGCGGTGCTGCTGGGCGTCATGATCTACGCCATTATGGGCGTTAACGATCAGGGCATCGAGGGCACGGCGATTGGCGCGAAAGCGGTCGGTATTACGCTGTTTGGTCCTTACGTTCTGGCGGTTGAGCTGGCCTCAATGCTGCTGCTGGCAGGTCTGGTTGTCGCGTTCCACCTTGGACGCGAAGAGAGACCTGGCGAATTGCTGAGCAATCGCACGGATGACCGCGCGAAAAGAAAAACGGAGGAGCACGCATGATCCCGTTACAACATGGATTGATCCTCGCGGCGATTTTGTTTGTGCTGGGTCTGACTGGTCTGGTTATTCGCCGCAATCTGCTGTTTATGCTGATTGGGCTTGAGATCATGATCAACGCCGCCGCGCTGGCCTTTGTGGTCGCCGGTAGCTACTGGGGCCAGACCGACGGTCAGGTAATGTATATTCTCGCCATTAGCCTTGCCGCTGCGGAAGCGAGCATTGGCCTGGCGCTGCTGCTGCAACTTCATCGTCGCCGCCAGAGTCTGAATATCGATTCAGTAAGTGAGATGCGTGGATGAACATGCTCGCCTTAACCATTATTTTTCCTCTTATTGGCTTTGTGTTACTGGCTTTCTCCCGTGGCCGCTGGTCGGAGAATCTCTCCGCCGCCGTTGGTATGGGCTCGATTGGTCTCTCGGCGCTGGTAACGGCGCTGGTTGGCGTTGAGTTCTTCAATAACGGTCAGCAGGCGTTTGTTCAGCCGCTGTGGACGTGGATGGCGGTCGGTGATTTCAATATCGGTTTCAATCTTGTGCTGGACGGCCTGTCGCTGACCATGCTCTCGGTAGTCACCGGCGTTGGCTTCCTGATCCACATGTTCGCCTCCTGGTATATGCGCGGGGAGGAGGGCTACTCCCGCTTCTTCGCCTACACCAACCTCTTTATCGCCAGCATGGTAATTCTGGTGCTGGGCGATAACCTGCTGCTGATGTACCTCGGCTGGGAAGGCGTGGGTCTCTGCTCCTATCTGCTGATCGGCTTCTACTACACCGATCCGAAGAATGGCGCAGCGGCGATGAAAGCGTTTGTCGTCACCCGCGTCGGTGACGTCTTCCTCGCGTTCGCACTGTTCATCCTCTACAACGAGCTGGGCACGCTGAACTTCCGCGAGATGGTCGAGCTGGCGCCGCAGCACTTCGCCAACGGCAACCATATGCTGATGTGGGCAACCCTGATGCTGCTGGGCGGCGCGGTTGGTAAATCGGCGCAGCTGCCGTTGCAGACCTGGCTTGCAGACGCGATGGCTGGCCCGACGCCGGTCTCTGCGCTGATCCACGCCGCAACGATGGTTACCGCCGGTGTCTACCTGATTGCCCGTACCCACGGTCTGTTCCTGATGACGCCGGAAGTGCTGCATCTGGTCGGTATCGTTGGTGCGGTCACGCTGTTGATGGCCGGTTTCGCCGCGCTGGTGCAGACCGATATCAAACGCGTACTCGCCTACTCGACGATGAGCCAGATTGGTTACATGTTCCTGGCGCTTGGCGTACAGGCATGGGACGCAGCGATTTTCCACCTGATGACGCACGCCTTCTTTAAAGCGTTGCTGTTCCTCTCCTCCGGTTCGGTGATCCTCGCCTGCCACCACGAGCAGAACATCTTCAAGATGGGCGGCCTGCGTAAGTCGATTCCGCTGGTGTATGCCTGCTTCCTGGTCGGTGGCGCGGCGCTCTCTGCACTGCCGCTGATTACCGCGGGCTTCTTCAGTAAGGATGAGATCCTCGCAGGAGCGGTAGCGAACGGTCACGTTAACCTGATGATTGCGGGTCTGGTCGGGGCGTTTATGACCTCGCTCTACACCTTCCGTCTGATTTTCATTGTCTTCCACGGCAAAGAGCAGATTCACGCCCACGCAGGGAAGGGGATTACCCATCACCTGCCGCTGATTGTGCTGCTGATCCTCTCCACCTTCGTTGGCGCGATGATTGTGCCACCGCTGCGCGGTGTTCTGCCGGAAACGGCTGAGCTGGCGCACAGCAGCGTGGTGATGCTGGAAGTGGCTTCTGGCGCAGTGGCGGTGATCGGCATTCTGCTGGCCGCCTGGCTGTGGCTGGGTAAACGCACGCTGGTGACATCGATTGCCAACAGCGCGGCGGGCCGCTTCTTCGGCACCTGGTGGTTCAATGCCTGGGGCTTCGACTGGCTCTACGATCGCATCTTCGTTAAACCGTATCTGGGCGTTGCCTGGCTGCTGAAGAGCGATCCGCTGAATGCGCTGATGAACCTTCCGGCGATCCTCTCCCGCTTTGCCGGGAAAGGGCTGCTGTTCAGCGAGAACGGTTATCTGCGCTGGTATGTGGCCTCCATGAGTATCGGTGCCGTTGTGGTGCTCGGTCTGCTGATGGTGTTGCGCTGAGTTCCTGGGCCGGGGAGCAGAGTTGTTCTCCGGCCTGCGAGCAGAATCTGAATTTTGTGAAAATTCGTTGAAAATCAGGTCCGAAAGGACAGGCAGTAACGGTGAAGTCAGATGACGAGCCAGAAAGCCTGAGCTGGACTTAAACAAGGAATATGAATCGCCATGTTATTACCCTGGCTAATATTGATTCCCTTTATCGGTGGTTTCCTGTGTTGGCAAACCGAGCGCTTCGGCGTGAAGGTGCCGCGCTGGATCGCCCTGATCACCATGGGACTGACGCTGGCGCTCTCTCTGCAACTCTGGTTGCAGGGTGGCTACTCTTTATCGCAGGCTGCCGATTTCCCGACGTGGCAGGAGAGCTTTAAACACGACTGGATCCCGCGCTTCGGCATCACTATCCATCTGGCGATGGACGGTCTGTCGCTGCTGATGGTCGTGCTGACCGGCTTTCTTGGCGTGCTGGCGGTTCTCTGCTCCTGGCGTGAAATCGAGAAATATCAGGGCTTCTTCCACCTGAACCTGATGTGGATCCTCGGTGGCGTTATCGGCGTGTTCCTTGCCATCGACATGTTCCTGTTCTTCTTCTTCTGGGAAATGATGCTGGTGCCGATGTACTTCCTGATTGCGCTGTGGGGCCATAAAGCCTCCGACGGGAAGACGCGTATCACCGCGGCAACGAAATTCTTCATCTATACCCAGGCAAGCGGTCTGGTGATGTTGATTGCCATCCTCGGCCTGGTGTTTGTGCACTACAACGCCACCGGCGTGTGGACCTTCAACTATGAAGAGCTGCTGAAAACGCCGATGTCCCACAACGTTGAATACCTGCTGATGCTCGGCTTCTTTATCGCCTTTGCGGTGAAAATGCCGGTGGTGCCGCTGCACGGCTGGTTGCCGGATGCGCACTCGCAGGCACCGACCGCGGGTTCCGTTGACCTCGCGGGGATCTTGCTGAAAACCGCCGCTTACGGTCTGCTGCGCTTCTCGCTGCCGCTCTTCCCGAACGCTTCGGCGGAGTTTGCGCCGATTGCCATGTGGCTGGGCGTAATTGGTATCTTCTACGGCGCGTGGATGGCCTTCACCCAGACCGATATCAAACGTCTTATCGCTTACACCTCCGTTTCCCACATGGGCTTCGTACTGATTGCCATCTACACCGGCAGCCAGCTGGCCTACCAGGGCGCGGTGATTCAGATGATTGCTCACGGTCTCTCGGCGGCGGGTCTGTTTATTCTCTGCGGTCAGCTTTACGAACGTCTGCATACCCGTGATATGCGCATGATGGGCGGTCTGTGGAGCAAGATTAAGTGGCTGCCGGCGCTGTCGATGTTCTTCGCTGTGGCGACGCTGGGGATGCCGGGTACCGGTAACTTCGTCGGTGAGTTCATGATCCTGTTCGGTAGCTACCAGGTTGTACCGATGATTACCGTGATCTCCACCTTCGGTCTGGTCTTCGCCTCCGTTTACTCGCTGGCGATGCTGCATCGCGCTTACTTCGGTAAAGCGAAGAGCGAAATCGCGAACCAGACGCTGCCGGGTCTGTCACTGCGCGAGCTGTTTATGATCCTTATCCTGGTCGTGCTTCTGGTACTGCTTGGCTTCTATCCGCAGCCGATTCTGGATACCTCGCACGCTGCGATGGGCAATATCCAGCAGTGGTTTGTTAACTCCATTACTACAAGGCCGTAATTCGCCATGACAATAACTCCACAACACCTGATTGCGCTGCTGCCGCTGCTAATCGTCGGATTGACGGTGGTGGTTGTGATGCTCTCCATTGCGTGGCGACGCAACCATTTCTTCAATGCCACGCTGTCGGTCGTTGGTCTGAACGTTGCACTGCTCTCGCTGTGGTTCGTTGGCCACGCCGGAGCAATGGATGTGACGCCGCTGATGCGCGTCGATGGCTACGCCATGCTTTACACCGGGCTGGTGCTGCTGGCGAGCCTCGCCACCTGCACCTTTGCCTATCCGTGGCTTGAAGGTTATAGCGACAACAAGGAAGAGTTCTACCTGCTGGTGCTGATTGCCGCGCTGGGTGGCATTCTGCTGGCTAACGCCAATCACATGGCGTCGCTGTTCCTCGGTATTGAGCTGATCTCGCTGCCGCTGTTCGGGCTGGTGGGCTACGCCTTCCGCCAGAAACGCTCGCTGGAAGCCAGCATCAAATACACCATTCTGTCGGCGGCTGCCTCCTCATTCCTGCTGTTCGGGATTGCGCTGGTCTATGCTCAGAGCGGCGATCTGTCGTTTGTCGCCATTGGTAAAAACCTCGGTGAAGGCGTGCTGCACGAGCCGCTGCTGCTGGCGGGTCTCGGTCTGATGATTGTCGGCCTCGGCTTTAAACTGTCGCTGGTGCCGTTCCATCTCTGGACGCCGGATGTTTACCAGGGCGCGCCTGCGCCGGTCTCCACCTTCCTGGCGACCGCCAGCAAAATCGCCATCTTTGGCGTGCTGATGCGTCTGTTCCTCTATGCGCCGGTAGGTAACAGCGAAGCCGTACGCGTGGTGCTGGGCGTTATCGCCTTTGTCTCCATTATCTTCGGTAACCTGATGGCGCTGAGCCAGACCAATATCAAACGTCTGCTCGGCTACTCCTCCATCGCTCACCTTGGGTATCTGATGGTGGCGCTGATTGCCCTGCGCGGCGGCCAGATGTCGATGGAGAGCGTTGGCGTTTACCTGGCCGGCTATCTCTTCAGCAGCCTGGGTGCCTTTGGCGTAGTAAGCCTGATGTCCAGCCCGTATCGCGGTCCGGACGCCGAGTCGCTCTACTCCTATCGCGGCCTCTTCTGGCACCGTCCGATTCTCTCGGCGGTAATGACGGTGATGATGCTGTCGCTGGCGGGTATCCCGATGACGCTGGGCTTTATCGGTAAGTTCTACATTCTGGCTGTCGGTGTGCAGGCCAACCTGTGGTGGCTGACCGGTGCGGTAGTGGTCGGTTCTGCAATCGGTCTCTACTACTACCTGCGTGTTGCGGTGAGCCTCTATCTCAACGCGCCGCAGCAGCTGAACCGCGATGCGCCGTCCAACTGGGCCTACAGCGCGGGCGGTATTGTGGTACTCATCTCCGCTCTGCTGGTGCTGGTGCTCGGTATCTATCCGCAGCCGCTGATTAGCATTGTCCAGCTGGCGCTGCCGATGATGTAATCGCGCCTTGCGCAAATGAAAAAACCGCCGGGTTTGCAGCCTGGCGGTTTTTTTTTGCGCATAAAAAACCCCAGCGGTGAAGCTGGGGTTTTAACGGTATAGCGCAAACTGGTGAGGGATGCGCCACGCCGTTGTTTACGTTTCCGGCCCGTCAGGGGTAAGAGCGTATGCAATACTCAACGCGTTGAAGCTTCCGATATATGCTGTTTTATTTCAAGCGCAAACAGTTGGGTTAGCGGATGTTTAAGAAAAACGCCCGAAAACAGGTCGTTTTTCCTGATGTTTTTTAATTATATTTCAGTTGGTTATGTGAGGTGTAGAATCAAATCCGTTGGGGTTACTGCATCTAACTTTCGGGCCGGGCAAAGGATTTCCCCCGCTGTAACACGTGGTGGTGGCAGGGTTCAGGCCTGGAAGGGGCGTAAGTAATACTCAACATCTGCTCGCCCTGATTCGGGGGAGTTTGAGGACCAGTCCGGGCGGCTCCTTCCTCGGTTGAGGAAAACGGATGATGGATAACCGTGAATTCGCGAAACGCGTAATCACGATCATCATTGCTGTACTACAGCTGATCTTGTCGTTCTTGTAATGACCTGAAACGTACTTAAGGCGCTACCGTTTGACCGACGGTAGCGCCTTTAATCGTTGTGCCGGCGTTACTTCGCCAGCAGCGGGGTCGGGGCCATCTGGCGGTGGCTGATCAGCGGGCCGCGAACGTTGTTCGCTGCGCGATCGAGCACCTCCTGGATCACCGCAGAAAGTTCGTTAATTTCGAACTTCGCGACATAGCCATCGGCCTGCACTTTGCGAACGTGATCTTCGTTAGCACTGCCGGAGAGGGAAGAGTGGATCACCACCGGGATATTTTTCAGGCGCGGATCGGTTTTGATCAGGCGTGTCAGGGTAAAGCCGTCCATCTCCGGCATCTCCAGATCGGTCAGCACCATTGAGATCTTATCGCTTACCGGCACACCCTCTTTTTCCGCCTGCTGGGCAATAAGCTGGATTTTCTCCCACGCATCTTTGCCGGTGATGTGCATCATGCTCGGGATCTCCATGGCGTTCAGGCCTTTTTCCAGCATGGCGCGCGCCACTTTGGAGTCTTCAGCCACAATCGCGATGGAACCCGGTTTCAGGTTGAATTTCTTATCCGGTACATGATCGCCGTGAACGTCATGATCCGCCGGAACGATGTCATAGAGGATCTGTTCAACGTCCAGCACCATCGCCAGGTTGTTGGTATCCTTATCATCATCGAGGCAGGCAATACTGGTGATATAGCGGCCATTGATCGCTTTCTCCGCCGTGTGCACCTGTTTCCAGTCCAGGCGCGTGATGTTCTCGACGGACTCGACGGCAAAAGCCTGCACGCTACGGGCATACTCAGTGATCAGCAGAATGTTTAAGCCGGTCTCCGGTTTACACCCGGCGACGGCGGAGAGGTCAATCACCGGGATCACCTGATCGCGGATGTTGACCATCCCCATCAATGGCGGCTTCATTCCCGCAGGGCGAGTAAATGTGGGCATCGGTACGATTTCGCGCAACTTAAACACATTGATGCCAAACAGCTCAGATTTCGTCGCATCTAATGATGTGCCAAGGCGAAACAGCAACAGCTCAAACCGGTTCGACAGAGTAAGATTCGCCCTGTCATCGATGTCTTTCTGGAAATTATCCATCATGCCCTCAAAGAAGAAATGCCTGCGTATAACTTATTATCGGCATGACGGCGAAAAAATAGAGTGCCTAAATTAAAATCAAATGCGAACTACGTCAAAATCTGCTGCTAAGGTCGTCTCCGGGAAGATTTCACGACACTCTTTTAGCAGCGCCTGGCTCCCCTCAGCGTCATAACGCGAACTGATATGGGTAATCACCAGACGTGAAGCACCAGCCTGCTGAGCCAACTGCGCCGCCTGCCGCGCTGAGCTGTGCCCGCGGCTGTTGGCCTTCTCTTCCATGGCACTCTCAAGCGTCGCTTCATGCACCACCACATCAACATCTTTCGCTAGCTCCAGCGCGTCGGGGCAGGGCGAGGTATCGCCGAAGATTGCCAGCCGTTTACCCGGCTCGGAGGGTGCCAGGTAATCTTTACCATCGATAATGCGCCCGTCATCCAGCGTCACCGTACCGCCCGCCTTTAATGTCTGGAACAGCGGCCCGGCGGGAACGCCTGCGGCGACAAGTGCAGAGGCATTCAGCGCGCCCGGTTTATCGTGCTCTTCGACGCGATAGCCGTAACACTCCACCGGATGCGCCAGCGGCAAGGCCGTCACTTTGTGCAGCCCATCATCCATCACCAGCCCTGGCTTCACCTCTTCAATAGTTAGCGGATAGTCGGTCCACGAACCGCTCAGGCGCAGCGCGGTCTCAACAAACTCCTTGATGCCGTGCGGGCCGTAAATGTGCAGCGGCTGCGTATTGCCCGCCATCGACCGGCTGCAGAGCAGGCCCGGCAGGCCAAAAATATGGTCGCCATGCAGATGGGTAATAAAAATTTTGTCCAGCTTGCCCGGATTAAACGCGGTGTGCAGCAGTTGATGCTGCGTACCTTCACCACAGTCGAAAAGCCACAGCCCGGCGCTCGTCGGGTGCTGAAGATTGAGCAGAATGGCGGTGACGTTGCGCGCCCGCGTCGGGACGCCTGCTGAAGTACCTAAGAAGATCAGTTCCACATGCTTTGCCTGAAATGAAAAGAATCTAGTATAACCACATGAGTCTATTTGAGGAGATAACGATGATCCGCTGGCAAGACCTGCACCATTCCGAACTGACCGTGCCTGCGCTCTATGCGCTGTTGAAACTGCGCTGCGAAGTATTTGTGGTCGAACAGACCTGCCCTTATCTCGATATTGATGGCGACGACCTGGTGGGAGAGAACCGCCACCTGCTCGGCTGGCAGGGTGATGAGCTGGTGGCGTATGCGAGGATTCTGAAAAGTAACGATGATTTCTCGCCCGTTGCCATCGGCAGAGTGATTGTCAGCGCCAGCGTACGCGGGGAAAAACTGGGTTATCAACTGATGTCGCGCGCGGTGGCCTCCTGCCTGCAATACTGGCCGCAGCACGCGCTATACCTGAGTGCACAGGCGCATCTGCAACCCTTTTATCAACAGTTCGGTTTCCAGCCGGTCACCGAAATCTATGATGAAGATGGCATTCCCCACATCGGCATGGCGCGCGAGGTCAGCCAGGCGTAAACGCCAGCTATTGTCTATAGTTAGCGTACAGGTGCATAACATGGAGAAAAGAGATGACTAATCAATTCGATTCACACATTGACGACGACCTGACCCTGCTGAGCGAAACGCTGGAAGAAGTTCTCCGCTCATCGGGCGATCCCGCTGACCAGAAGTACATTGAACTGAAAGCACGTGCCGAACAGGCGCTGCATGATGTGAAAAACCGCGTCAGCAGCGCGTCTGATACCTACTACTATCGTGCGAAAAAAGCGGTTTACCGTGCCGATGACTATGTGCACGAAAAACCGTGGCAGGGCGTTGGTGCTGGTGCTGCTGTAGGTCTGGTGCTGGGTCTGCTGTTAGCCCGTCGCTAATCTTTATCTCCCCTCCCTGGAAGGGGGTACTGCTATTCATCGTAGTACCCCGTATACTGTGTGGTTTTTAAAACCGTGCCGTTTTTCCGGGAGGGGTTCGCATGTTTTCTCTGTCCTCTGCGCTTGGCGATCTACATCAGCGCCTTGCCGACACGTTTCCTGATGCTGCTGGTTTTACCCTCTTTGACGTTCCCTTCCCGCTAAACAACGCATTCGACCCGCTGACATGGCTTTCGGCTCAGCGTGTTTTCCCACAATTTTACTGGCAGCAGCGCAGCGGTGATGACGAAGCGGCCGCCCTTGGCGCGTTAAGCACGTTTACTTCACTTGCTGAGGCGCAACAGCAGCTGCAGGGGTATCCCGACGATGTACGCGTCTGGGGGCTTAACGCTTTTGAACCAAGCGAGGGCGCGCTCTTTTTGCCCCGCCTCGAATGGCGGCGCGAAGGAGGCAAAGCGATGCTGCGTCTCTATCTCTATAGCGCCACCTCGCTGCGTGATGATGCGCAGTGTGCTGTCGATTTTCTTAACGCGCTTTCACCTGCTACTCCACTGGCGATGAGCCCAGCACGCTGTGTTGAACAGCACCACTTCCCGACGCGTGAGGGGTGGGAAACGCTGATAAGCCAGGCGCTTGAGACCTTGCAGCGCGGCGAGCTGGATAAAGTTGTGCTCGCCCGCGCTACCGATTACCGCTTCGATGCGCCAATTAATGCTGGCGCGCTGATGGCCGCCAGCCGACGCCTCAACCTGCACTGCTTCCACTTTCTCTATCGCTTCAACGACCAGACCGCCTTTCTGGGATCGACCCCCGAACGGTTATGGCGGCGACGCGGCGTGGCGCTGCGCACCGAAGCGCTGGCCGGGACGGTGGCAAATCATGATGACGACGCACAGGCACAGCAGCATGCAGCATGGTTGATGAGTGACGATAAAAACCAGCGTGAAAATATGCTGGTGGTGGAGGATATCTGCCAGCGGTTGCAGCAGCAGACTGGCGCGCTGGATGTGCTGCCGCCGCAGGTGGTGCGGCTGCGCAAAGTGCAGCACTTGCGGCGCTGTATCTGGAGCGACCTGCGGGTGGCAGACGATGCCCTCTGTTTAGATCTGCTCCAGCCGACAGCGGCGGTGGCGGGGTTACCGCGCCCTGAAGCCCGTCGTTTTATCGCCCGCCACGAGCCGTTTGCCCGCGAGTGGTACGCCGGTTCGGCAGGTTATCTTTCGCGTAAGCAGAGTGAGTTCTGCGTGACGCTGCGCTCGGCGAAGGTGAGCGGCGAGACGGTGCGGCTCTATGCCGGGGCAGGCATTGTGCCCGGTTCAGACCCTGAGCAGGAGTGGCAGGAGATCGATAATAAAGCCGCCGGTCTGCGATCGTTGTTGCTACAGACGCACCCATAGACGACCTATATCAAAAACTCATCATTTCAGAAAATTTATACTTAGTCCCAATATTGATACCGGACAAATTCATGTCGATAAGCTCATTCAACCGACGCTGGGCCGCGGTGATTCTGGAAGCCTTAACGCGCCACGGCGTCAGGCATATCTGCATTGCGCCAGGCTCCCGTTCGACGCCACTGACGCTCGCCGCCGCCGAAAACCGCGCATTTATTCATCACACCCATTTTGATGAACGCGGGCTGGGCCATCTTGCGCTCGGGCTGGCGAAAGCGAGCCGTGAACCGGTGGCGGTGATCGTCACCTCCGGTACCGCCGTGGCGAACCTCTACCCGGCGCTGATTGAAGCCGGGCTGACCGGCGAAAAACTGGTGCTGCTGACGGCAGATCGCCCGCCGGAGCTGATTGATTGCGGTGCCAACCAGGCGATTCGTCAGCCCGGCATCTTTGCTTCCCATCCGACAGAGGCCATCGCCTTACCGCGCCCGTCACAGGATATTCCGGCGCGCTGGCTGGTCTCGACGATTGATAATGTGTTGGGCACATTGCAGGGCGGGGCGGTGCACATTAACTGCCCGTTCGCCGAGCCGCTGTATGGCGAGATGGATGAGACCGGTCTTGGCTGGCAGCAGGCGTTAGGCGACTGGTGGCAGGATGATAAGCCCTGGTTACAGGCCAGCGCGCCCTGTGGCGTTGATACCCAGCGGGACTGGTTCTCCTGGCGGCAGAAACGTGGCGTTGTGATTGCCGGGCGTATGAGCGCAGCCGAAGGACGCAAGCTGGCGGAGTGGGCGAAAACCCTCGGCTGGCCGCTGATTGGCGATGTGTTATCGCAAACCGGGCAGCCGCTGCCCTGCGCCGATCTCTGGCTTGCTAATAGCCAGGCCGTTGAGGCGCTCAGCGAGGCGCAGATTGTGCTGCAATTTGGCAGCAGCCTGACCGGAAAACGTCTTTTACAGTGGCAAGCAACCTGCGCGCCGCAAGAGTACTGGCTGATTGATAACCTTCCCGGCAGGCTCGATCCGGCGCACCATCGCGGGCGTCGTTTAGTCGCAGATGTGGCTGGCTGGCTGGCGCTGCATCCGGCTGAACCCCGCGCGCCGTGGTGCGAAACGCTGACCTCGCTTTCAGCAGTTGCCTGGGAGCGCGTGCGTCTACAGCGTGAGGCGTTCGGCGAAGCGCAGCTCGCACATCGTATTAGCGACTACTTACCAAACCAGGGGCAGCTTTTTCTCGGCAACAGCCTGGTGGTGCGGCTGGTGGATGCGCTGGCGCAGCTGCCGGCAGGTTATCCGGTCTACAGCAACCGCGGCGCGAGCGGCATTGATGGCCTGCTCTCCACGGCGGCCGGCGTGCAGCGGGCCACCGCGCGCCCGACGCTGGCAATCGTCGGCGATCTCTCTGCGCTCTACGATCTTAACGCCCTCGCACTGCTGCGCCAGGCCTCCGCGCCTTTTGTGCTGCTGGTGGTCAATAACAACGGCGGGCAGATCTTCTCCTTGTTACCGACGCCGCCCGCCGAGCGCGAGCGCTTCTATCTGATGCCGCAGAATGTCCATTTCGATCATGCCGCCGCGATGTTCGATCTTCCTTACCACCGCCCGGAGAGTTGGGCGCAACTGGAGCAGACGCTGAGCGAGGCCTGGCAGAAGCCGGGCGCGACGGTGATTGAGGTGGTGGTAAACGAGACGGATGGCGTGCAGACCCTGCAAAACCTTGTCGCGCAGGTCAGCCAGCTATGAGTTTGCACGCAGAGATCCATGCCGGTCGACAGCCGCTGCCGTGGCTGGTTTTTCTGCACGGTTTTTCTGGTGATGGCCGCGAATGGCAGCCCGTCGGCGCAGCGCTGGCGGATTTCCCGCGTCTCTATCTCGACCTGCCAGGCCACGGCGCATCCGCCACAACCTGTGTCGACTCCTTTAGCGGGATGGATGCGCTGCTGCGATCGGCGCTTAGTCGTTACAACATACTAAGCTACTGGCTGGTGGGGTACTCCCTCGGCGGCCGCATTGCGATGTTTCACGCTTGCCAGCAACCAGTGGGGCTGCAGGGCATCATTATCGAAGGCGGCCACCCAGGGCTTACCGATGAACAGGAGCGAGTTGCGCGGCTTGAAGCGGATGAGCAGTGGTGTCAGCGCCTGCGTCATCAGCCGCTCAGCGAGGTGTTTGACGCCTGGTATCGCCAGCCAGTATTTGCCGCACTGACAGAGACAGAACGTGCGGCGCTGGTTGCGCTTCGTAGTCATAACGATGGCAACGCGCTGGCGCAGATGCTGGCGGCGACGTCCTTGGGCCGCCAGCCCGATCTGCGCGCTGCACTGCGGGACGCCGCTTTTCCCGTTCACTATTTCTTTGGCGAACATGACCGTAAGTTTCGGGCGCTGGCGAGCGAAGTCGCGCACCATTGTTACGCCATTCCTGCCGCCGGGCACAACGCGCACCGGGAGAATCCCGCGGCCGTTGCTGCCCTGCTGGCGCGAATTCTGCCTCTTGAGATTAAGGACCGACCATGATCTACCCTGATGAAAAAGAACTTTATGCCGCCGTTGAGTGGCACGACTGCTCCGAAGGCTTTAGCGATATCCGCTATCAAAAATCCGCTGACGGCATCGCTAAAATCACTATCAACCGCCCGGAAGTGCGCAACGCGTTTCGTCCTGTCACGGTAAAAGAGATGATTCAGGCGCTGGCCGATGCGCGCTACGACGACAATATCGGGGTGATTATCCTGACCGGTGAAGGTGATAAAGCCTTCTGCGCTGGCGGCGATCAGAAGGTGCGCGGGGATTACGGCGGCTACCAGGATGACTCTGGCGTGCACCACCTCAACGTCCTCGATTTTCAACGCCAGATCCGTACCTGTCCGAAACCGGTGGTGGCGATGGTGGCGGGCTACTCCATCGGCGGTGGTCATGTGCTGCATATGATGTGCGATCTTACCATCGCGGCGGAAAACGCGATCTTCGGCCAGACCGGCCCGAAAGTTGGCTCCTTCGACGGCGGCTGGGGCGCGTCCTATATGGCGCGCATTGTCGGCCAGAAGAAAGCGCGCGAAATCTGGTTCCTCTGCCGCCAGTACGACGCGCAGCAGGCACTGGATATGGGTTTGGTCAACACCGTGGTGCCGTTAGCGGATCTGGAAAAAGAGACCGTGCGCTGGTGCCGTGAAATGTTGCAGAACAGCCCGATGGCGCTGCGCTGCCTGAAAGCGGCGCTGAACGCAGATTGCGACGGCCAGGCGGGGCTGCAGGAGCTGGCGGGCAACGCCACCATGCTCTTCTATATGACCGAAGAGGGTCAGGAGGGTCGCAACGCTTTCAACCAGAAGCGCCAGCCTGACTTCAGCAAATTTAAACGGAACCCGTAATGCGCCGGGCGCAGATCTACCGCTGGCAGATCCCGCTGGATGCAGGCGTGGTGCTGCGCGAGCGTCGGCTGAAAACCCGTGACGGGCTTTTTATCCAGCTACAGGAAAACGGCGGCGAAGGGTGGGGGGAGATTACCCCACTGCCGGGGTTCAGCATTGAGACGCTGGATGAGGTGCAGCCTGCTGTGATGGCGTGGGTGCAAGCCTGGCGTGACGGCGCATCGCCCGCGCTGCCATCGCAACCCAGCGCGGCGTTTGGTCTGAGCTGTGCGCTGGCCGAGCTGGCGGGGGAGTTGCCGCAGCCTGCCGACTACCGCGCGGCGATGCTCTGCACTGGCGATCCCGATGAGCTGTTTGCCGCACTCGCCGCGCTGCCGGGTAAGAAGCTGGCGAAGGTGAAAGTCGGGTTGTACGAAGCGGTACGCGACGGCATGGTGGTTAATCTGCTGCTGGAGTCGATCCCCGATCTGCGCCTGCGTCTGGATGCCAACCGCGCCTGGACGCCGCTGAAAGCTCGCCAGTTCGCTAAATATGTCGCGCCAGCCAACCGCTCACGCATCGCTTTTCTGGAAGAGCCGTGCCAGAGCCGCGAAGCGTCGCTGGCCTTTGCTGAGGAGACTGGCATCGCGATTGCCTGGGATGAGAGCCTGCGCGAGGCGGATTTCACCTTTACGCCTCAGCCCGGTGTCAGTGCGGTAGTGATCAAGCCAACCCTCACCGGCAGCCTGCAAAAGGTGGCGCAGCAGGTCGCGGCAGCACATGCGCTCGGCTTGACGGCGGTGATCAGCTCATCGCTGGAGTCGAGCCTTGGGCTAACGCAGCTGGCGCGGATTGCCGCCTGGCTGACGCCCGGCACCGTGCCCGGTCTTGATACTTTACAGTTGATGTCCGCACAGCTGATTCGCCGCTGGCCCGGCAGCGAACTGCCCTGCATCGCGGCAGCGGAACTGGACGCGTTACTATGAATTTTCCCGACTGGCCGTGGCGATACTGGCGCGAGCAGCGCGGCGACCAGCCTGCGCTGCGCTCAGATCAGCATACCCTGAGCTGGCAGCAGCTCTGTGCCGAGGTGGATGCGCTGGCAAGCGGCTTTGCCCGGCAGGGCGTCGGCGCGGGGGATGGGGTGATGCTGCGCGCGCGCAACCAGTCGCAGACGGTGCTCGCCTGGCTGGCGCTATTGCAGTGCGGCGCGCGGGTGTTACCCATCAACCCGCAGCTTCCCGCCGCCTTGCTCGATACGCTGCTGCCCACCATGACGCTACGCTTCGCCCTCGATCTGACCTCCGCGCCGCTGGCGCACGATTTTATCCCTCTGCGCTGCGCGCAAGCGCCGGGTGAGCACGCGGTTGAATGGCAGCCGCAGCGGCTGGCGTCAATGACGCTCACTTCCGGCTCGAGCGGCTTGCCAAAAGCGGCGGTGCATACCTGCGCCGCCCATCTGGCCAGCGCGCAGGGCGTAGTGGCGCTTATTCCCTTTAATGCGGACGATGACTGGCTGCTCTCGCTGCCGCTATTTCATGTCTCCGGGCAGGGCATTTTATGGCGCTGGCTGTTGGCGGGGGCGCGCATGACGGTGCACGACAAGCTGCCGCTGGATCAGGCGCTGCGCGGCTGCAGCCATGCGTCGCTGGTGCCGACGCAGCTTTGGCGCCTGCTCAATGAGAATGCCCCGCTGTCGCTGAAAGCGGTGCTGCTCGGCGGCGCAGCGATCCCCGTTGAGTTGACCGAACAGGCACGCGAGCGCGGTATCCGCTGCTGGTGCGGGTATGGTTTAACGGAGTTTGCCTCAACGGTATGTGCAAAAGAGGCCGACGGCGCGCCGGATGTCGGTTATGCGTTGCCGGGGCGTGAGGTAAAAATTGTCGGCGAAGAGGTGTGGCTGCGAGCAGAGAGCCTCGCCGCAGGCTACTGGCGCAACGGTGCGTTGCTGCCCCTGCTTAACGATGCAGGCTGGTTTGCCACCCGCGATCGCGGCACGCTGCATAAAGGGCGCCTCACCCTGCATGGCCGGCTGGATAACCTCTTTTTCAGCGGCGGCGAAGGCATTCAGCCTGAAGAGGTAGAGCGCGCCATCGCCCGTCATCCGCAGGTACAGCAGGTGTTTGTGGTGCCGGTTGATGACGTGGAGTTTGGTCAGCGCCCTGTCGCGGTAATTGAGTGCGAAAGCGAGGTCAATGCCGCGGCCCTCAGCCACTGGGCGGCGGATAAGCTGGCGCGTTTTCAACAGCCGGTGCGCTGGCTGCCTTTACCAGAGGAGCTTAAAAACGGCGGCATCAAAATCTCCCGCCGCGCCCTGCAAACATGGGTGAACCAGCAGCAGCGCTAGTGCCATAACTCTTTTTGCGAGCTGCCTCGACAGAGCGAAAGTCTGTGGCTGACATGCACTCAGAGTGTGTTAATTTGCGCCCGGCAGGCTAAAGCAGGGAGAGCTATGGGCACATCTTCATCATCTGCACCGCATGATGCGGTGTTTCGCAAATTACTGTCACATGCGGAAACGGCGCGTGACTTCTTCGAAATCCATCTACCAAAGCGTTTACTGGCGCTATGTGATCTGAATACTTTGCATCTCGAGTCAGGCAGCTTTGTTGAGGAGAATCTGCGTTATTGCTACTCCGATATTCTCTACTCTCTTAAAACCCCCTCTGGCGACGGTTATCTCTATGCGTTGGTGGAGCATCAAAGCTCACCAGATAAGAATATGGCCTTTCGCCTGATGCGCTATGCCATAGCGGCTATGCAGCGCCATCTTGATAAAGGACATAGCGAACTGCCGCTGGTGATCCCGGTGTTGTTCTATCATGGACGGGTAACCCCCTACCCGTGGTCACTGCGCTGGCTCGACAGATTTCCGTTATCCCACCAGGCTGAAGCGCTCTATACACAAACCTTTCCTCTGATCGATGTCTCGCAGATACCCGATGCTGAAATCGCGCAGCATCGGCGGATTGCGATGCTCGAATTGCTGCAAAAACATGTGCGCCAGCGGGATATGCTGGAGCTCAGGGAGCAACTGGTCAGCCTGCTGGCGCTGGGATACACTGGCAACGCGCAGTTGAAAGCGTTGCTGCACTACCTGTTACAGGCCGGGCACACCGCCGATCCGGCAACGCTTTTGACCGCCATGGCCAGCCAGACAGTGGATCAGCAGCAGAAGGAGACGTTAATGAACATTGCACAATATCTTCGCGAGGAGGGGCTGGTTAAAGGCCTGGCTCAGGGGCGAGCCGAAGGCGTTCAGCAGGAGGCGATGCGTATTGCGAAAGTGATGCTGGAAAAGGGGATGGAGCCTGACGTTGTGGCCTCCCTGACCGGTATTCCGGTTGAGATGGTAGAGAAAGCCCGCCACTGACACGCTCCGGTGCCAGGCTTTTCGTCCTCGGGCCCGAAAGCGTGTTTGCCTCAGGCCGTACACGCTATTAGACGTTCTGCTATCGGGAAAATAAGCGTACAATCAGACGCTTTGGGGCGCTGCCCCGTTTCGTGCGGAACGTGAAAATGAAAAAGTTAGCTCTATTAGGATGTGCTGGCGTGTTGCTAGCCTCCGCCGGTGCGCAGGCGATAAGCCTGAATGGACAGATTGGTAAAGATTACAGCAGCCTCGGTTTCGGTCTGGGAACCGAAACCAGTGGTATCGCCGTCAGCGGTAACTGGGCGCATAGCGAAGATGATGGTGACACCGCAAGCCTTGGGCTCGGTTACAACCTGCCGCTCGGGCCGTTCCTGGCAACCGTTGGTGGTAAAGGCATCTACCTGAACCCGGATGAGGGCAGCGAAGGTTATGCCATCGCTGTCGGCGGCGGTTTGCAGTGGGAGATCGCCCGCAGCTTTAACATTTTCGGCGAGTATTACTACTCTCCGGACTCGCTCTCAAGCGGCGTTAAAGAGTACCAGGAAGCCAAAGCCGGTGCGCGTTATACCATTATGCGCCCGTTCACCGTCGAAGCCGGTTATCGCTACATTGAGATGGCAGGCAAAGATGGCCGCCGCGACAGCATCGTTGCGGATGGTCCTTATCTCGGCGCCAGCGCCAGCTTCTGATCCCCCGGCGCGGCGGCAGCCGCGCCCATTTCCCTCTCTTTACCCTGTGCATGCGCTATAGTGTTTCAATCCCGATTGCAGGAGCGAACGATGTTAAATGTGGAGATGTTATCGACCGGCGATGAAGTGCTGCATGGCCAGATTGTCGATACCAATGCGGCCTGGCTGGCCGACGTATTTTTTAACCAGGGGTTGCCGTTAACGCGCCGCCATACCGTTGGCGATAACCTCGACGACTTGATTGCGATTTTGCGCGAGCGCAGCGAACAGGCCGATGTGCTGATCGTCAACGGCGGTCTTGGGCCAACCAGCGATGATTTGAGCGCGCTGGCAGCGGCCACCGCCAAAGGCGAAACGCTGGTGCTGCACGAAGCGTGGCTTAAGCAGATGGAGCGCTTTTTTACCGATCGCGGCCGCGTCATGGCCCCCAGCAACCGCAAGCAGGCGGAGATCCCGGCCAGCGCCGAGCTGGTCGATAACCCGGTCGGCACCGCCTGCGGGTTTGCATTGCAGTTTAACCGCTGCCTGATGTTCTTTACCCCCGGCGTCCCCTCAGAATTTAAAGTGATGGTCGAGCAGGAGATCCTGCCGCGTCTGCGTGAGCGTTTCACTCTGCCGCAGCCGCCGGTCTGCCTGCGTCTGACCACTTTTGGTCGCTCAGAGAGCGACCTGGCGGAAAAACTCCAGCATCTCGATCTGCCGCCCGGCGTGGTAATGGGTTACCGCTCATCGATGCCGATTATCGAACTTAAACTGACCGGTCCGGCAGAGCAGCGCGCGGCGATGGAAGCGCTGTGGCCGGAAGTGAAAAAAGTGGCGGGGGAAAGCCTGATTTTTGAAGGCACCGAGGGGTTACCGGCTGCGATTGCCTCCGCACTGCGCGAGCGCCAGCTGAGCCTCACCCTGAGCGAGCAGTTCACCAGCGGGCTTATCGCCTTGCAACTCTCCCGCGCCGGTGCACCTCTACTTGCCAGCGAAGTACTGCCGTCGCAGGCCGAAGCGCTGGCACAAACCGCGCGCTGGACAACCGAGTCACGCAACCGGCATCTCGCCGGGCTGGCGTTGACCGTTACCGGGCTGGAAGAGGATCATCTCAACTTCGCGCTGGCGACGCCGGAAGGCACCCGCGCCCTGCGGGTGAAGTTCAACAGCAGCCGCCACAGCCTGGCGGTGCGCCAGGAAGTCTGTGCAATGATGGCGCTCAATATCCTGCGCCGCTGGCTGGCGGGCAAAGATATCGCCAGCGATCACGGCTGGATTGCGGTGGTTGAAACCCTCGCTGTGGAATAACTTGTAAAACAATCGCGGGCGTTAGCCTAATGCCCGCGCCAGCAGCGTAATGGGGTGTTCGCAGGGTTTGCCGGTGGACATCTCAATCTGCCATTTGCAGGTCTCACAATCCGTTACCACTAGATCTGCACCGCTGGCCTCGATTTGCGCAAACAGCGGTGCGCCAATGGCCTGCGAGGTGGCGTAGTTCTCCCGCTTGAAGCCATAGGTGCCCGCGATGCCGCAGCAGGCAGAATCGAGCACCGTCAACTCTAAACCCGGAATGCGCCGCAGCAGATCCAGCGTGTAGTGCGTCCAGCCCATCTTCTCCATATGACACGGCGTGTGATAAACCACTTTCAGCGGCATCTCTCTGAGCCGCAGAGTGTGCCCCTCATCGAGCTGTCGCCAGATCCAGCGGGTGGCTAAATCAATATGTGTGCGCAGGTGGCTGTTATCGACCTCCAGCAGATGTGGATACTCATCGCGCAGGGTGAAGGCGCAGGTGGAGGAGGTGGCGATCACCTGCATTCCATCCATACCAATCGCCTGCTCCAGTGCGCTGAGATTGAACTGCGCCTGCTTTTTCGCCTTAGCGAAGTAGCCGTTGGCAATCAGCGGGACGCCGCAACACTTCTCACGCTGCAATAACTGCACGCCAATGCCCATCTGGTTCAACACGCGGGTCAGGTCTTTCCCCAGTTGTGGATGGTTGTAATTGACATAGCAGCCGTGGAAAAACGCCACCTGCTCGCCGTAGGCGCGCTGCTGCGCCGCCACGCTGCGATACCAGTGGCGAAACGTGCCGCCGCTGGCATATTTCGGCAGCGTGCGGTGATGATCGATTTTTAACGCTTTATCCAGCAACTGGCGCACCGGCTTCAGGGAGGTCGCGGCATTGACCAGCGGCGCGAGAGGCGTCGACAGGGTACCCATCAAATCCGTATGGCTGAGAATGGCATTACGCACTGAGAGCGGTTTTGCCCCATGCTGCGCGCGGGCGCGCTGGATCAGATCGCCAATTTTCACCCCGGATGGGCATGCGGTTTCGCAGCGCTTGCAGTTGGTGCAATATTTCAGCGCATCGTCATACAGCGCGGCATCTTTCAGCCGCAGCCGCTCGCCATCCGGCCCCGCCTGTTTTGGCCCGGGGTAGGCGGGGTTAACCCGGCTTACCGGGCAGGCGGTGGTGCAGGCGGTACATTTGATACAGCTTTCGAAAGAGTTGTGCATTAGGGTTTTCCTCCCTGATCGAGGATCTGCTGCGCGGCATGCAGCGCCGTTACAGCGCAAACACCGCCGCCGCAGCCCTGGGCGATGGCGTCATAGCCGCCAAGTAGCGAGCCGATCGCATAGAGATTCTCAAGCGCTTGCCCGTCGCGCAGACCACGAAGCTGTTCATCGGTGCGCACGCCAAACTGGTGCCACGGCTGCGGGGCAAAGAGATCGTCGCCATACCACTCCCGGCGCGAGGCGCTTTGCAGGACATCGAGATTGAATACCGCTTCGCGCACGCGATCGCGTCCAGCGATGAGCCCGTTACTGAAAAAGCTGCCGCTGGCCAGCACGATATGGCGGGCGCGCAGCGGCAGATCGTCATGCTTGCGCGTCCAGAGCTGCGTTACCCGGCCTTGATTGATATCGGCGCGCAATACCTCATCGCCCGGCATCCAGCTGCCGCCGCTGCGCGTAAACCGCTGCTGCAGGGCGTACTGTAGGCGCATGCCCAGCACCGAAGGGGGCAGCGTGGCGATCAGCCGCAGCGGGCAGGCCAGATCTTCGCTCAACTGCGTAAACACTTTACTCTCCGTCAGACCAAAACAGGCGGGGAGCCACAGCATCTCGTACCGCGCACTCAGCGGGCGCAGGGCGGCGCAGAGATCGGTGTAATGTTCAGGACGATCGAGCTGGCGCGCGATGGTCACGGCGCGAAACTCGCTGGGGTTATCGCGAAGCGTGTCGAGAAGCGGTAGCGCAATCTCTTCAGCCCCGGCAGCAACACCGCGCTGGCGCAGCGCTTCCACCGCCAGTTCGGGCTGAAAGTCGAGAAAACCGCTGATGCCAATAACAGCGACGCGCAGTCCCTGCTGTGGTTTCAACGCAATCTCTTGCGGGCTGAGCCACGCCCGGCGATAAGTGCCCAGCGGCGTGACGCGCAGGTGCGGCGTATCGACATCGCCTTGCATCTCTAACCCGCAGTCGGCGAGCAGGGTTTGGGTTTGCCGCGCATAGTGGCGCACGCGCTCAACGCCAAGCCGTGCATAGGGGTGCTCGGGGTGATGGTATTGCAGATGCGCAATGGCCTCTGTCAGCGTGCCGGCCGGTTTACCCTCCGGCAGACGGGAGAGCAGATCGAGAGAGCCGGAAGAGAAGCTCAGCGCACTCTGGCCGCGGCTGACAATCGCGCAGCGCTGGCCGCTCTCGCTCAGACGAATGCCGCACAGCAATCCCGCCAGCCCGCCGCCGATAATCACCGTATCAAATCTCATCATCCTGCTCCTTCTCCAGCCCGCACAGCCCCTGGTAAACCCAGCGGGTAAACTCGCTCTCACGCAGCGCATCGCCCCAGGCGATAGGTTTAATTCCCTTCCAGCGCTCGTTCAGAAACTCCGCCAGCTGCCTGCGCGCTTCGTTGTCGCGCGTGACATGGAGCCGGTTAAGCTGCCCGGCGGCGCGGCAGGCGCAGAGCTCGCCCTGGCAGGTGCCCATACCGACGCGGGTGCGGCGGCGCAGATCGAGCAGTGAGGTGACATTGAGGTTTTCCACCGCGTACTGCACTTCCCCGGCGGTGACGGCTTCGCACTCACACACCAGGCTGCGGTTGTGTCGGTCGCTGGCGAGCCACGCCGGGGCGCGATCGCCGTGGCGGTAGACCGCTGAACCGCGCAGCGGCGTTGGCAGGGAGATGATCTTCTTCAGTGCCTCGTCTGGTGAACCCAGCGATCCCGGCAGCGCTTTCGTCGCCGTGGTGCAGGCTACGTTATGGTTGAGCTTGCGGCAGACGGCATCCGTTGCCCATTCGGCCATCAGGCGGTAGGTCATCAGTTTGCCGCCGGTAATGGTGATAAACCCCTCCAGCCCGTCGCGCGCAGCGTGGTCGAGCAGCACGATGCCGCGGCTGACGTTGCGCCCGCTGGGATCATCATCGCTCGCCACCAGCGGACGCACGCCAGCGTAAGCGCGTAGGATGCGCGTTTGCCCCATTACCGGGGCCAGTTTCTCCCCTTCGCGCAGCAGAATATCGACCTCATCCGCCGTGACGCGCACGTTATCGATATCGCCATAATTAATCTGCGTTGAAGTGGTACCGATCAGCGAAATGGTGTCGCCGGGCACCAGGATATCGGCGTCGGCAGGCTTGCGGCAGCGGTTGATGACATGCTGGTTAATGCGGTGATCGAGGATCAGCAGTGCGCCTTTTGCCGGGAACATGTGAATGCGCAAATCGGCATACTCCGCGATGCGCTGGCCCCAAATCCCGGCGGCATTGACCACCACCGGCGCATGCAGGTCGCGGATTTCGCCGCTGGAGATATGGCGCAGGCGCACGCCATACACCGTGTCGCCCGTGCGCAGCAGGCCGCAGACTTCGTGGCCGGTAAGGATTTTTGCACCGTGCTCGCGGGCATCAAGCATATTGCTGGCGGTCAGGCGGAAGGGGTCGACAGTGCCGTCCGGCACGCGCACCGCGCCGATAAGCTGCGGGTTGACGCTCGGCTCCATGCGCCTGGCTTCCTGTGGGCTAATGGCCTGTGCGGCAATCCCGGCGCGGGTGCAGGCCTCAGTGAAGTGTGTCTGGTAGCTCAGATCGTCTTCCGGCAGGGTGATAAATAGCCCATCGGTCGCTTCAATACAGTGGCGGGCAATACGTTTGAGGATCTGGTTTTCGGCGATGCATTCACGCGCTGATTCGTTATCGGTCACCGCATAACGCGCGCCGCTGTGTAGCAAACCGTGGTTGCGACCGGTGGCACCGGTCGCAATGTCGTGGCGTTCGAGCAGAACAGCGCGCAGGCCGCGCAGAGCGCAATCACGAGCGATACCGGCACCCGTTGCGCCGCCGCCAATAATGATTACATCGTAGTCGTTTGAGTAGGGCACGGTCGTCTCCTGGCTGGTCGACGTTCTTTACCGACCATTTAGCCATACCCTTATTGTGGTTTGTTTGATATCGCGCATATACGAACAAGAAACGAAAGTGAAATGCACTTTTCCGCACGAAGTTAGAGCTTTGTCATATTTCTGTAACATTATATGTGGCATTTCATTCTTTCTCGTCAAAACTTTCTCTACAATCCGCCGCGAACAACTCAAGCGATTTTCGTTTTCACTCATGACGCCTGATGTCATGACTTTTACCGTGCCACGGAGGCAGTTTATGTTGAGCATTTTCAAACCCGCCCCCCACCAGTCTCGCGTGCCCGACGCGCAGGTTGATCCTCTGTACCGCCGTTTACGCTGGCAAATCTTTCTGGGCATCTTCTTTGGCTACGCCGCCTACTACCTGGTGCGTAAGAACTTTGCGCTGGCGATGCCCTATCTGGTGGAGCAGGGCTTCTCGCGCGGCGATCTGGGCTTTGCGCTGTCGGGGATCTCAATTGCGTACGGCTTCTCAAAATTTATTATGGGCTCGGTGTCGGATCGCTCGAATCCGCGCGTTTTCTTGCCCGCTGGTCTGATCCTCGCAGCGGCAGTAATGCTGTTTATGGGCTTTGTGCCGTGGGCTACCTCCAGCATTGCGGTGATGTTTGTGCTGCTGTTCCTCTGCGGCTGGTTCCAGGGGATGGGCTGGCCGCCGTGCGGACGCACGATGGTGCACTGGTGGTCGCAGAAGGAGCGCGGCAGCATTGTGTCGGTGTGGAACTGCGCCCATAACGTCGGCGGCGGTCTGCCTCCGCTGCTCTTCCTGCTGGGGATGGCGTGGTTTAACGACTGGCACGCGGCGCTCTATATGCCAGCCTTTGGTGCCATTCTGGTGGGGATTATCGCTTTTGCACTGATGCGCGATACGCCGCAATCCTGCGGTCTGCCGCCGATTGAAGAGTACAAAAACGACTACCCGGATGATTACAGCGACAAGCATGAAGAGGAGCTGACGGCGAAGCAGATCTTTATGCAGTACGTGCTGCCGAACAAGCTGCTGTGGTATATCGCCATCGCTAACGTCTTTGTCTATCTGCTGCGCTACGGCATCCTCGACTGGTCGCCGACCTATCTGAAAGAGGTGAAGCACTTCGCGCTGGATAAATCCTCCTGGGCCTACTTCCTCTATGAGTACGCGGGCATTCCCGGCACGCTGATCTGCGGCTGGATGTCGGACAAAGTCTTTAAGGGTAACCGCGGCGCGACCGGCGTCTTCTTTATGACGCTGGTGACCATCGCCACCATCGTTTACTGGCTCAACCCGGCGGGCAACCCGGGCGTGGATATGGCCTGCATGATCGTCATTGGCTTCTTGATCTACGGCCCGGTAATGCTGATTGGTCTGCACGCGCTGGAGCTGGCACCGAAGAAAGCAGCCGGTACTGCGGCGGGCTTTACCGGCCTGTTTGGCTATCTCGGTGGCTCGGTGGCGGCGAGCGCCATTGTTGGCTATACCGTCGATTTCTTCGGCTGGGACGGCGGTTTCATGGTGATGATCGGGGGTAGCGTACTGGCGGTACTGCTGCTGATCGTGGTGATGATTGGCGAAAAACGCCATCACGCTGACGTGCTTGCGCGTCGTCAATAACAGGAGATGTTATGAAATTGTCCTTTAGCCGCATTACGACAGGCCTGCTGCTGGCGGGCCTGATGGCAGGCCAGGCGCTGGCCGCCGAAAAGCTGGTGATCGCCCATCGCGGCGCCAGCGGGTATCTCCCGGAGCATACGCTGCCTGCCAAAGCGATGGCCTATGCCCAGGGCGCGGACTATCTGGAGCAGGATCTGGTGATGACCAAAGACGATCGTCTGGTGGTGCTGCATGACCACTATCTCGATCGCGTCACCGATGTTGCCGAGCGCTTTCCCGACCGCGCCCGCAAAGATGGCCGTTATTACGCCATCGATTTCACGCTGGATGAGATCCGCTCGCTGAAATTCAGCGAAGGGTTTGAGTTAAAGAACGGCAAGAAAGAGCAGGTTTTCCCTGGCCGTTTCCCGATGGGCAAATCCGATTTCCGTATTCATACCTTTGAAGAGGAGATTGAGTTTGTGCAGGGGCTGAACCACTCGACCGGCAAAGATATCGGGATCTATCCGGAGATCAAAGCCCCGTGGTTCCACCATCAGGAAGGGAAGGATATTGCGAAGGCGACCCTTGAGGTGCTGAAGAAGTACGGTTACAGCAGCAAGAAGGATAAGGTCTATCTGCAGTGCTTCGACGCTGATGAGCTTAAGCGCATCAAAAATGAGCTTGAGCCGAAGATGGGGATGGATCTCAATCTGGTGCAGCTGATTGCCTATACCAAATGGAATGAAACCCAACAGAAGCAGCCGGACGGCAAGTGGGTCAATTACGATTATGACTGGATGCTGAAACCCGGCGCGATGAAGCAGATTGCGCAGTACGCGGATGGTATCGGCCCCGATTACCATATGCTGGTGGCGGATGGCTCGAAGCCGGGTCACGTGCAGTTAACCGCAATGGTGCAAGAGGCGCATGCCAGCCATTTACAGGTGCACCCGTTTACGGTGCGCGCCGATCAGCTGCCGCCGTATGCCAGCGATGTGAATCAGCTTTATGAGGTGTTATATCACCAGGCCGGGGTCGACGGGTTGTTTACCGATTTCCCTGATAAAGCAGTGCAGTTTTTGAAGCGTAAATAAGCGTGGAAGCCGATAAGCGAAGTTGCCTGATGGCGCTTCGCTTATCAGGCCTACAAAAGATGAGTGTGTAGTAATTGTAGGCCGGGTAAACGCAGTGCCACCCGGCATTTTTTACATCTCGATCTCGATATCGCCTTTCGCCCGGCAGCAGCAGGGCAAAATTTCCCCTTCGTTGATAAAGGCCAGCGGCTCGCTAATCCAGTCCACCTGGCCTGCTACCAGCCGACAGCGGCAGGAGCCGCAGTAGCCTTCACGGCACTGATATTCAACTTCCACCTGCTGGGACTCCAGCGCCACCAGCAGGGAAGGGTGCTCTTCCTGGCAATGCACCTGCGTGCCGGAAAGGCGGAGCGTAACCCGGCTCATCACAGCTGGAAGTTGCTCAGATCGTCGGTATCGACCTGCGAGTCGATCTGCCCGACGAGGTAGGAACTCACTTCCACTTCCTGCGGCGCCACCTGCACGTTATCGGACACCAGCCAGGTGTTGATCCACGGAATCGGGTTGGAGCGGGTCTGGAACGGCAGATCAAGACCCACCGCCTGCATACGGATGTTGGTGATGTACTCAACATACTGGCAGAGGATATCTTTGTTCAGACCAATCATTGAGCCGCCGGAGAAGAGATACTCCGCCCACTCTTTCTCCTGCTGCGCCGCCTGCACAAACAGGTCGTAGCACTCTTTTTTGCACTCTTCGGCAATCTCCGCCATCTCCGGATCGTCAACCCCGGAACGCAGCAGGTTCAGCATATGCTGGGTGCCGGTCAGGTGCAGGGCTTCATCACGGGCAATCAGGCGGATGATTTTGGCGTTACCTTCCATCAGTTCGCGTTCGGCGAAAGCGAAGGAGCAGGCGAAGCTGACATAGAAGCGAATCGCTTCCAGCGCGTTCACGCTCATCAGGCAGAGATAGAGTTTTTTCTTCAGTTCGCGCAGGCTGATGGTGACGGTTTTGCCGTTCACGCTATGGGTGCCTTCGCCCAGCAGATGCCAGTAGTTGGTCATCTCAATCAGCTCGTCATAGAAGGAGGAGATCCCTTCCGCGCGCTTGAGGATCTGCTCGTTGGTGACGATATCGTCAAACACCACCGCCGGATCGTTAACGATATTGCGGATGATATGGGTGTAGGAGCGCGAGTGAATGGTTTCTGAAAACGCCCAGGTTTCCACCCAGGTTTCCAGCTCCGGAATGGAGATCAGCGGCAGCAGCGCCACGTTCGGGCTACGACCCTGAATTGAGTCCAGCAGCGTCTGATACTTGAGGTTGCTGATAAAGATATGCTTTTCATGTTCCGGCAGTGCCTGGAAGTCGATGCGATCGCGGGAAACATCAACTTCTTCCGGACGCCAGAAGAAGGAGAGTTGCTTTTCGATCAGCTTTTCGAAGATGTCATATTTTTGCTGGTCGTAGCGCGCCACGTTCACCGGCTGGCCAAAGAACATCGGCTCGAGCAGCTGATCGTTTTTCTTCTGAGAAAAGGTGGTGTATGCCATGAATGTGAGTCCTGTCTTGCGAAAAAAAGGGCGGGTTTCCCCGCCCCTTAGTTAGATCTTACATGCGCCGCTTTCGCAGCCATCGTCCTGGATAGAAGGGACCAGGTCATCCTGCGCATCTTCCGCGCCGTCGCGGGTGTTTTGATAGTAGAGCGTCTTCACACCAAATTTGTAGGCGGTCAGCAGGTCTTTCAGCAACTGCTGCATCGGCACCTTGCCCGACGGGAAACGGGTCGGATCGTAGTTGGTGTTCGCTGAAATCGACTGGTCGATAAACTTCTGCATAATGCCGACCAGTTGCAGGTAGCCGTCGTTGTTCGGCATTTCCCACAGCAGCTCGTAGGCATCTTTCAGCTCTTCATAATCCGGCACCACCTGGCGCAGGATGCCATCTTTCGACGCTTTGATGCTCACGTGGCCGCGCGGCGGCTCAATGCCGTTGGTGGCGTTGGAGATCTGCGACGAGGTTTCAGACGGCATCAGGGCAGAGAGCGTCGAGTTACGCAGGCCGTGCGTGGTGATATCGTCACGCAGCGCTTCCCAGTTGTAGTGCAGCGGCTCGCTGGTAATGCCATCGAGATCCTTTTTATAGGTATCGATCGGCAGAATGCCTTTAGCGTAGGTGGTTTCGTTGAACCACGGGCAGGCGCCTTGCTCTTTCGCCAGCTCGTTGGAGGCTTTCAGCAGCCAGTACTGAATCGCTTCGAAGGTCTGGTGCGTCAGGTTGTTGGCGCTGCCGTCGGAGTAGCGCTTGCCGTTTTTCGCCAGCCAGTACGCGAAGTTGATCACGCCGATACCGAGGGTACGACGACCCATCGCGCCACGTTTTGCGGCCGGGATCGGGTAGTCCTGGTAATCAAGCAGGGCATCGAGAGCGCGCACCGCAAGCGTAGCCAGCTCTTCCAGCTCGTCGAGGTTCTTAATCGCGCCAAGGTTAAACGCAGAGAGCGTGCAGAGCGCGATCTCGCCGTTTTCATCGTTAACATCTTCCAGCGGCTTGGTCGGCAGGGCGATCTCAAGGCACAGGTTGGACTGGCGCACCGGCGCAACAGCCGGATCGAACGGGCTGTGGGTGTTGCAGTGGTCGACGTTCTGAATGTAGATACGGCCAGTCGAGGCGCGTTCCTGCATCATCAGCGAGAAGAGCTCGACCGCTTTAATACGCTGCTTGCGGATGGAGTCATCTTTTTCGTACTGCGTGTACAGACGCTCGAACTCATCCTGATCGGCGAAGAAGGCGTCATAGAGGCCAGGCACGTCGGACGGGCTGAACAGGGTGATATCTTCACCTTTCAGCAGACGGGTATACATCAGTTTGTTGATCTGTACGCCGTAGTCCATGTGACGCACGCGGTTGCCTTCGACGCCGCGGTTGTTTTTCAGCACCAGCAGGCTTTCCACTTCCAGATGCCACATCGGGTAGAAGAGGGTTGCCGCGCCGCCGCGAACGCCGCCCTGTGAGCAGGATTTCACTGCGGTCTGGAAGTGTTTGTAGAACGGTACACAGCCGGTGTGGAACGCTTCACCGCCGCGGATCGGGCTGCCCAGCGCACGGATGCGACCGGCGTTGATGCCGATACCTGCGCGCTGGGAAACGTACTTCACAATCGCGCTGGAGGTGGCGTTGATGGAGTCCAGGCTGTCGCCGCACTCGATCAGTACGCAGGAGCTGAACTGACGCGTCGGCGTACGCACGCCGGACATGATCGGCGTCGGCAGCGAAATTTTGAAGGTCGAGACCGCGTCATAGAAACGTTTCACGTAGTCGAGACGGGTTTCGCGCGGGTAGTTGGAGAAGAGGCAGGCAGCAACCAGAATGTAGAGGAACTGCGCGCTCTCGTAGATCGCACCGGTCACACGGTTCTGCACCAGATACTTCCCTTCCAGCTGCTTAACGGCCGCGTAGGAGAAGTTCATATCACGCCAGTGATCAATAAAGCCGTCCATCTGCTGGAACTCTTCTTCGCTGTAGTCTTCCAGCAGATGATGATCGTATTTACCCAGCGCAACCATGTTCTTCACGTGGTCGAACAGCGCAGGTGGTTCAAACTGGCCGTAAGCTTTTTTACGCAGGTGGAAAATCGCCAGGCGCGCGGCAAGGTACTGATAGTCCGGCGCATCGCGGGAGATGAGGTCCGCAGCGGCTTTAATAATGGTCTCGTGGATATCGGAGGTTTTGATACCGTCGTAAAACTGAATATGTGAACGCAGCTCCACCTGAGAGATGGAAACGTTGCTCAACCCTTCTGCGGCCCAATCCAGTACTCGATGAATTTTGTCGAGATTGATGCGCTCAGTGCCACCATCACGCTTTGTCACCAGCAGACTCTGATTCATTTGCTTACCTGTCCGTGAAATAAAAGTATCCCCCGTATTATCCACAACGCAGCACTGTGACTAACTCTGTGGATAAATACTATATATAGGGGGTTTGCGATAAGAGAAACGCTATATGGTGAGTATTCTAGTAAGGATTCTTTTGAGTACAAGAGTTGATTTTGACGTTAACTTGAGGTTGCGAAAGCGTAATAAACGCTAAGTCCTCGTCGCATAAGGCTTGCAGAGGTTGTCAATAATCTGAAAAAAAAAATGAAATTTTGATCGAGTGCTGATTTCTTCGACGGCGGGGAAGATTGCGCGATTTGCGGCTGCGCAATCTTCATAACATTAACGCATGACGTTAGCGATTTTTCGCCGTTGTATGCAACATATAGTTAACATCAACGCCCGGTCCGAGGGTGAACTTATTCAGCAGCGGGTTAAAGTGTAACCCGGTGATGTGACGCTCCTGTAACACCGTATCGTCGATCCAGGTTAACAGCTCGGCAGGTTTGATAAACTTCTTCGCGTCGTGCGTGCCTTTCGGCACCATGCGCAGCACATACTCTGCGCCAACTACCGCCATCAGCCACGCTTTGCCGTTACGGTTGATGGTCGAGAAGAAGACGTGACCGCCGGGTTTCACAAGCTGTGCGCAGGCTCTGACCACCGATTGCGGATCCGGCACGTGCTCCAGCATCTCCATACAGGTGACGACGTCGTAGCCCTGCGCCTGTTTTTCGGCATGCTCTTCGACTGTCTCTTGTACATAGTCAACCTGCACGCCCGACTCCAGCGCGTGCAGACGCGCAACTTCCAACGGCTCCGCGCCCATATCCAGCCCGGTCACCTGCGCACCCTCTTTGGCCATGCTCTCGGCGAGAATGCCGCCGCCGCAGCCGACATCCAGCACGCGTTTGCCAAACAGGCCGCCAGCGTGTTCGGCGATATAGCCGAGGCGCAGCGGGTTAATACGGTGTAAAGGTTTAAATTCGCCTTCTGTGTCCCACCAGCGTGAAGCGACGGCTTCAAACTTGGCGATTTCTGCATGATCAACGTTCTGAGTAACCGACGGTTTTTCGGCATTCATGGGCGCATTTACTCCTCTCTCAATAAGACCTGTGAGTATATCAGGCCAACGGCATGAATAAACCTTTGCCGGGGTGTTATAGGTTTACCTGTATCAAACCGGTTGTGTTATAATTTGCGACCTTTGAATCCGGGATACAGTAGAGGGATAGCGGTTAGATGAGCGACCTTGCGAGAGAAATTACACCGGTTAACATTGAGGAAGAGCTGAAGAGCTCCTATCTGGACTATGCGATGTCGGTCATTGTTGGCCGTGCGCTTCCGGATGTCCGAGATGGCCTGAAACCGGTTCACCGTCGCGTACTTTACGCCATGAACGTATTGGGCAATGACTGGAATAAAGCCTACAAAAAATCTGCCCGTGTCGTTGGTGACGTAATCGGTAAGTACCATCCCCATGGTGATTCCGCGGTGTATGACACCATTGTTCGTATGGCACAGCCGTTTTCGCTGCGTTATATGCTGGTCGACGGCCAGGGTAACTTCGGTTCCATCGATGGCGACTCCGCCGCGGCAATGCGTTATACGGAAATCCGCCTGGCGAAAATCGCCCATGAGCTGATGGCCGATCTGGAAAAAGAGACCGTCGATTACGTTGATAACTACGACGGCACTGAGCGAATCCCAGATGTGATGCCAACCAAGATCCCGAACCTGCTGGTTAACGGCGCTTCCGGGATCGCTGTCGGTATGGCGACCAACATTCCGCCGCACAACCTGACGGAAGTGATCAACGGCTGCCTGGCCTATATCGATAATGAAGAGATCAGCATTGAAGAGCTGATGACCCATATTCCGGGGCCGGACTTCCCGACCGCCGCGATCATCAATGGTCGCCGCGGCATTGAAGAAGCCTACCGCACCGGTCGCGGCAAAATCTACATTCGCGCCCGCGCGGAAGTGGAAACCGACGCGAAAAACGGCCGCGAAACGATCATCGTGCATGAGATTCCCTACCAGGTGAACAAAGCGCGCCTGATTGAGAAGATTGCCGAGCTGGTGAAAGAGAAACGCGTTGAAGGTATCAGCGCGCTGCGCGACGAGTCTGATAAAGACGGTATGCGCATCGTGATTGAAGTGAAGCGCGATGCCGTCGGTGAAGTAGTGCTGAATAACCTCTACTCCCAGACGCAGCTGCAGGTCTCCTTCGGTATCAACATGGTTGCGCTGCACCATGGCCAGCCGAAGATCATGCCGCTGAAAGATATCCTGGCCGCGTTTGTGCGCCACCGCCGCGAAGTGGTGACGCGCCGTACCATTTTCGAACTGCGTAAAGCCCGTGACCGGGCGCACATCCTTGAAGCGCTTGCTGTTGCGCTGGCGAACATCGACCCGATCATTGAACTGATCCGTCGTGCGCCGACGCCGGCCGAAGCGAAAGCTGGCCTGATCGCGCAGCCGTGGGCTCTGGGCAACGTCTCTGCGATGCTGGAGCGTGCCGGTGATGACGCCGCGCGTCCTGAGTGGCTGGAGCCGGAGTTCGGTATTCGTGATGGTAAATACTACCTGACCGAACAGCAGGCACAGGCGATTCTGGATCTGCGTCTGCAGAAACTGACCGGCCTTGAGCATGAAAAACTGCTCGAAGAGTACAAAGAGCTGCTGGAGCAGATCGCTGAATTGCTGCATATCCTCGGCAGCGCTGAGCGTCTGATGGAAGTGATCCGCGAGGAGCTTGAGCTGGTTCGCGAGCAGTTTGGCGACGAGCGCCGCACCGAAATTACCGCTAACACCGCAGATATCAACATCGAAGACCTGATCAACCAGGAAGATGTTGTGGTGACGCTGTCGCATCAGGGCTACGTGAAGTATCAGCCACTGACCGATTACGAAGCGCAGCGTCGCGGCGGGAAAGGTAAATCTGCCGCGCGCATTAAAGAAGAGGACTTCATCGATCGTCTGCTGGTGGCCAACACCCATGACACGATCCTCTGCTTCTCCAGCCGTGGCCGTCTCTACTGGATGAAGGTCTACCAGCTGCCGGAAGCGAGCCGTGGCGCGCGCGGTCGTCCGATCGTCAACCTGCTGCCGCTGGAGCCGAATGAGCGTATTACCGCCATTCTGCCGGTACGTGAATATGAAGAGGGCGTGAACGTCTTTATGGCCACCGCCAGCGGTACCGTGAAGAAAACCGCGCTCACCGAGTTCAGCCGTCCGCGCTCTGCGGGGATTATCGCCGTCAACCTGAACGAAGGCGATGAGCTGATTGGCGTAAACCTGACCGACGGCAGCGACGACGTAATGCTCTTCTCCGCCGCCGGGAAAGTGGTGCGCTTTAAAGAGAGCGCCGTGCGTGCGATGGGTCGTACCGCGACCGGCGTGCGCGGTATTCGCCTGGCGGAAAAAGACAGCGTAGTTTCGCTGATCGTGCCGCGCGGCGAAGGCGCAATCCTGACGGTGACGCAGAACGGTTACGGTAAACGTACCGCGGAAGCGGAGTACCCGACTAAATCTCGTGGTACGCAGGGCGTTATCTCTATCAAGGTGACCGATCGTAACGGTTCGGTAGTCGGCGCGGTCCAGGTCGATGATTGCGATCAGATCATGATGATCACCGATGCCGGTACGCTGGTGCGTACGCGCGTGTCGGAGATCAGCGTGGTAGGTCGTAACACCCAGGGCGTGATCCTGATCCGCACTGCGGAAGATGAAAACGTGGTGGGTCTGCAGCGTGTCGCTGAGCCGGTGGATGATGAAGAGCTTGACTCCATCGACGGCAGCGTTGCGGAAGGCGATGAGGACATCGCGCCGGAAGTCGATACTGACGACGACGCGGCGGATGACGAAGACGCCGAGTAACGCGTTATAAAGGGCCGGGTTTCCGGCCCTTTTTCATTGCCTTGCGGCATCTGCGATTTATCGCTACTTTAAGCACACTCTTTTTTAACTTCCTTGTGGCGGAGTTTCCCCAGGTTGAAATACCTCGTCTCTTTTCGCAGTACCCTGAAAGTTTCCCGCTATCTGTTCAGGGCGCTGGCGCTATTACTCTGGCTGTTAATTGCCTTTTTTTCCGTCTTTTACATCGTTAATGCCCTGCATGACAAAGAGTCGGAGATCCGCCAGGAGTTCAACCTCAGTTCCGATCAGGCGCAGCGCTATATTCAGCGCACCTCTGATGTGATGAAGGAGCTGAAGTATATTGCTGAAAATCGCCTGACGGCGGACAACGGCATCCTGACGTCGCGCTCCCGCGACGACAAAACCAACGTGCCGGCCTTCTTACCGCTCTTTCCTGATTCCGACTGCTCGGCGATGGGCACCGCCTGGCGCGGCTCGCTGGAGTCGCTGGCGTGGTTTATGCGCTACTGGCGCGATAATTTCTCCGCGGCGTACGATCTGAACCGCGTCTTTTTGATTGGCAGCGACAACCTCTGTATGGCCGATTTCGGCCTGCGCGATATGCCGGTGGAGCGGGATGACACGCTGAAGAGCCTGCATGAGCGGATCGTCAAATATCGCAATGCGCCGCAGGATGAGCGCAGCAACAACGTCTACTGGATGAGCCAGGGCCCGCGCCCGGGCATCGGCTATTTCTACGCGCTGACGCCGGTCTATCTCGGCAACCGCCTGCAGGCGCTGCTCGGCACCGAGCAGTCGATCCGGATGGAGAACTTCTTCACGCCGGGTACGCTGCCGATGGGTGTCACCATCCTTGATGAGAATGGCCATACCTTGCTTTCGCTGACCGGGCAGGAGAGTGGCATTACCGCCGATCCGCGCTGGCTGCAGGAGCGCTCCTGGTTTGGGTACACCTCCGGTTTCCGTGAGCTGATCCTCAAGAAGACGCTGCCGCCATCCTCCCTGAGCGTGGTCTACTCCGTGCCGGTGGACGTGGTGCTGGAGCGCATCCGCATGCTGATCCTCAATGCGGTGCTGCTTAATGTGCTGGTCGGGGTGGCGCTGTTTACCCTGGCGCGCCTCTATGAGCGGCGCATTTTTATTCCGGCGGAGAACGATGCGCAGCGGCTTGAGGAGCATGAGCAGTTCAACCGTAAGATTGTCGCCTCCGCGCCGGTGGGGATCTGTATCCTGCGTACCCAGGATGGCACCAACATACTGAGTAACGAGCTGGCGCATAACTACCTCAATATGCTGACCCATGAGGATCGCCAAAGGCTGACGCAAATTATCTGCGGGCAGCAGGTTAACTTTGTCGATGTGTTAACCAGCAACAACACCAACCTGCAAATCAGCTTCGTGCATTCGCGCTATCGCAATGAGAACGTGGCGATCTGCGTGCTGGTGGATGTCTCCGCCCGCGTCAAAATGGAGGAGTCGTTACAGGAGATGGCGCAGGCGGCGGAGCAGGCGAGCCAGTCGAAGTCGATGTTCCTCGCGACGGTCAGCCATGAGCTGCGCACGCCGCTGTACGGCATTATCGGTAACCTCGATCTGTTGCAGACCAAAGAGTTGCCGAAAGGGGTCGACCGGTTAGTGACCGCGATGAACAACTCCTCGAGCCTGCTGCTGAAGATCATCAGCGATATTCTCGACTTCTCGAAAATTGAGTCCGAACAGCTGAAGATTGAGCCGCGTGAGTTCTCGCCGCGCGAAGTGATGAGCCATATCACCGCCAACTATCTGCCGCTGGTGGTGCGCAAGCAGCTTGGGCTCTACTGCTTTATCGAGCCGGATGTGCCGCTGGCGATTAATGGCGATCCGATGCGCCTGCAACAGGTGATTTCCAACCTGCTAAGTAATGCGATTAAGTTCACCGATATGGGCTGCATCGTGCTGCATGTGCAGTGTGATATGGAGTATCTCAGCATTCGCGTGCGTGACACCGGCGTTGGGATTCCTGGCAAAGAGGTGGTGCGCTTATTCGATCCCTTCTTCCAGGTTGGCACCGGCGTGCAGCGCAACTTCCAGGGCACCGGGCTTGGGCTGGCGATCTGTGAAAAGCTGGTCAACATGATGGATGGCGATATCGCTGTCGATACTGAACCGGGCATGGGCAGCCAGTTCACCATTCGCATTCCGCTCTACAGCGCGGTGCCAACGGTGCAGGCCGACGTGGATGGGCTGGCGGAAACCTGCTGCTGGCTGGCGGTACGCAACGCCTGGCTGTCGGAGTATCTGCATAACCTGCTGAAGTGGAACGGCATTCAGGTTAAGCAGTATGACGGCCATGAACTGGGCAACCAGGATACGCTGATCACCGATGATGAGCTGCCGCAGCCGTGGACCGGACGCGCGGCGGTTATCTTCTCCCGCCGCCATATTGGTATTCCGCTTGAGCGCGCGCCGGGTGAGTGGCTGCACAGCGTCGCCTCGCCGCACGATCTGCTGGCGCTGCTGGGCCGCATCTATCGCGTGCCGGTGGCCGAGGCGCAGGCGGCAAATGCCTTAGCATCGGATTCCGGCGAGATGGAGAATAACGAGGATATGATGATCCTCGTGGTGGACGATCATCCAATCAACCGCCGTCTGCTGGCCGATCAGCTGGGCTCTCTGGGCTATCAATGTAAAACCGCCAATGATGGCGTCGATGCGCTCAATGTGTTGAGCAAGAACCCGATCGATATTGTGCTCAGCGACGTGAACATGCCGAATATGGATGGTTACCGCCTGACGCAGCGCATTCGCCAGCTTGGGCTGACGCTGCCGGTGATCGGCGTGACGGCGAACGCTCTGGCAGAAGAGAAGCAGCGCTGTCTCGAGTCGGGGATGGATAGCTGTCTGTCGAAGCCGGTAACGCTGGACGTGCTGAAGCAGACGCTGGCTGCATACGCCGCGCGGGTAAGAAAAAGCAGGGAGTAGGGCTAAGAAAAACGAACCCCGGCGAGTGCCGGGGTTACGGGGATTACTCTTTTTCCGTCTGGGTGAGCGTCACGGAAGAGAGGTAGTTCAGCAGGGCGATATCGTTATCTACACCCAGTTTCATCATCGCTGATTTCTTCTGGCTGCTGATGGTCTTAATGCTGCGGTTCAGCTTCTTGGCAATCTCCGTCACCAGGAAACCTTCTGCGAACAGGCGCAGCACTTCACTCTCTTTCGGTGACAGGCGTTTATCGCCATAACCACCGGCGCTGATCTTCTCCAGCAGACGGGAGACACTCTCCGGGGTGAACTTCTTACCCTTTTGCAGTGCCGCCAGCGCTTTCGGCAGATCCGTCGGCGCGCCCTGTTTCAGCACGATACCTTCGATATCGAGATCCAGAACGGCGCTAAGAATTGCCGGATTATTATTCATGGTAAGCACGATAATCGACAGCGCCGGGAAGTGGCGCTTAATGTACTTGATCAGCGTAATGCCATCGCCGTATTTGTCGCCCGGCATTGACAGATCGGTGATCAATACATTGGCCTCAAGTTTCGGCAGGTTGTTGATAAGCGCTGTAGAGTCTTCAAATTCACCGACTACATTTACCCATTCGATCTGTTCAAGTGACTTGCGAATACCGAACAGTACAATCGGATGGTCATCGGCAATAATTACGTTCATATTGTTCATGTATTAGGCTACCTTGCTACAGCAAGCTTTTGACGTAAGCGTCAATGTCGCTGATGTAATTTTCTATGCCTGGAGCATCACTCTCGCGAATTAATTGCTCCAGCGTTTCACACAACTGCTTACCAGGTACCAGATTAAGCATGGCAAACACCCCCTTAAGGCGGTGGGCCGTCTGTGCCAGCGCAGCGAAATCGCGCGAAGCCGATTCAGTATACAACCTCTTAACATCATCGGGAACTGTGTCGACAAACAGCGCGTAATAGCCGCTGGCATGGAGTTCGGCATTCTCATCGCCGCCTAAAGGCGACTCCGTGACTTCCTCCTGCGCCAGCTGCTCCTCAATGAGCTGCAATATTGCTCCCTGCATTGCATTGCTCATATTAAAATTGACGCGCAACTGGCCTGGACCAATTTTCCGCACGCCGACCTCATCATCGCTTAAAAGCAATCCTGAAGCTGTAAGATTTGACGGATTATCTGTTAAAAAGAGATCGTATTCTTGATTTGATAATCGTTCATCGGGCGAAATGCAGCTCGCCCCCCAATTCTCAAGCTGACGCACCACAATATTACGAATTTCGTTCGACGTAATATCAATCATCGCCACCACATCATCGAGCAATTTCTCTTCGCTCTCGCCCTGCTGCGCGCGTACGGCCATTTTCACATGCAGGGAGTAGCGGGTGCCGAGATCTTCACGCGCTTTAATATTGAGATGTCCGCCCAGTTTACGGGCCAACTGATCGCAAAGCCAGAAGGTGAGGGCATTTGCCTTGCCAAACTGATCGCCCTGCGTTTCGTTAAGGAACGGGAAGTGCAGATTATCAATCTCGCTGGCGTTGACGCCGACGCCGGTATCAAGGATACGGAAGGTCAGCCGGTCATCTGCGGATTCGTCCATGCTCACTTCGAGGGTGATTTTGCCCATCTGCGTAGTGGTCACCGCATATTGAATCAGCAGCAGCATGATGCGACGCAGCGCATCGCGATCGCCGTGACGCTCCTCATTGGCCGGAAGGTGGTTGTTGATCAGCAGCTGCAACCCTTTACGCTTGATCACCGGCAGCACTTCCGGCACCACTTCATCAATCAGATCCTGAATGGAGAAGAGGGAAGAGGAGCCTTTCCAGGTGTCGTTCTCCAGCATGTTTGCCAGCTGAAGCTCATCCACCAGCTGCACCAGTCGGTCGGCGTGATCGGCAAGGCGGTTAGCTTCGTTGCTCTCAATCGCCGCTGCGTCACTGGCCAGCGCTTTTACCGGCTGTTTGAGCGCCTCGGCGAGGTTATTCATAAACGCCGCGCGACCCTGCTGGTTCTTCTCATAGAGCCGTTGCGCCTGCTTGAGCTTCTTGTTGACCAGCACTTCGCGATCCTGGTCGCGAATAATAAAGATCTGCGTACGCGACGCCACCTGGCTGCGGAACTGGCGGATCTCATAGAGCTCGTTATTGATGGTCGCCTGGATCACGCCCTGGTGCTGATCCGCCATCGCGGTAATGTTCTGCAAATTGAGGTGCGGCAGCAGGTGGTCGGCAATTTTATTACTCAGCACCGTGCGGTTGGCTTCCTGATCGTGAACCAGCAGACCCAGCGGCAGCAGAGAGACAATCTCTTCATTAAATGCGCGCAGCACGCGTAGCTCATTATTCGCGCCCGGCGTCGCGAGCGTATCGCTCTTGCGCCCCGGCATCTGGCGAAAGGTGGTGTAACCAAACAGCGCCAGCGCCAGCAGACCAATATTCAGCAGCAGCGGCAGCAGAACGTTTTGCAGGGTATCAAGCAGCAGTGTGCCGAACGGCACTTGCCACACCAGGCGTAAACCGGTGCCGTTTAACGCAGAGGAGATCTCAATGCGCGAGCTGTTGAAGTTTACTGAGACGCTGTCGGTGTTCTCTTTATCCTGCGCGCGTGCGCTGCCCGGCGTGGTATCGGGATCGAGGCGGAAGCTGTCCAGCGTCATACCGGGCGGAATCAAATCATTGATTGGCAGATCGAAGGCGACGACGGTCGCCAGATGGCCCGGCTGGTTAAAGGTGGTGCGCAGCGTAAAGTAGTGACCATTCTGCCAGGCAAGACGGCGCAGCGAGGAGAAGCTTTCGCGCTCATCAAGGGCGTTCGCCTGCTGGAGCATCTCCGCACGGCGGGTATCGACGATATTGCTGATCATCGAATCTTTAAAACCGGAGGTAAGATCCTTAAGCGGCAGCGTCGAGATAAGGATCATGCTGTTATCCTGGCCGTTAAGGTAGTACATCGACCACGGCACGGTTTCTGCGCCCCACAGCGTATCAAGATAGGTCGAAATACGCTGGGTCATCTCCAGCGTCGAACTGTCATGGGAGCCGAAAATCAGCGCTTCTGTCTTGCGGCGCGGTTTTTCGAGGTAGTAGACGTCCTGCTTTAAACGCGTCTCCTGCAGCCCTTCGCCGGAGGAGGCGGGGGCCGCAGCGATATTGTCGTAAATCTGCCAGGTCGCATAGCGCCAGATATCGATGCGCTTATGAATGGCATGGGTGGTATCAACAATTTGATAACTTTTGTCCTTCAGCCACGCGTTGACCGCGCTCTGGATCATCACGCCCATGGTGACCAGCAGGACAATAATCAATAAAAGAAAGTAACGGGTAATGTTGCCCGGTATCAGGGAAAATTTGCCAGGAATCATTGTGTCCGATTGACTCATTCGTGTGTGTAACCCGTTATGACAACACGGCTGATAACTTTCAGCCTGCGCTGAGACAATGTTGCTGCCATGCCGTTAGCGTCGCGTTTTGGGGGCCGCGGGCGTAAAGGTAGTGTGCTGCAGAGTAATGTTCAGCAGGCAGTATATCGGTAAATGGGTGAATTTCCAGACTCTCTTTTCAGGAAATGCCTGGGGAGTGCATGAATATGCATTCTTTACCTGAAGCGCAGGAAAAATGTACAGCTGCGCAGCGCTGCCGGCCTATTTACCGTCTCGTCAGTAAAATATCGCACGAAATAACAAGATATTAACTTTCTAAATATGTTTAAGGATCAACTCTGGTACGTTAATTGATTAATTAATAGTCATTACAAATGGCGACTATATAAATCTTAAGTATCAACTGATGTAAAGAAAGGTAAAAAAAAACCGAATGCAGGGCATCCGGTTTGAAGAGGGGTAAACAGACATTCAGATTCGAATGACGGTAATAAATAAAGTTAATGATGATAGCGTCGATTATTTTAGACACCAATTCTGCTTTCGGTTTGGCATTCAGTGCTCTCATTTTAAATTTTAGTAAGTTACTGTTTTTATAGGTAAAGAACTGTATTTCATCCGCTGTTTTTCTTATTTATTGGCTTTTAGTGCTTTCAAAAAGTTCCCGCAAAATTACAAATGGAAACATTTAGCTTTAGATATGAAACATCTTCAAAGTTTTCGTATCATATTCCTGTTGGATTATTTTTGATTTTTGCGCACAATGAATCGCCAGCTGATTTGAGGGTTAATCAGCATGCAGTGGCAATAAAAATGCATATAACAGAGGGTTAATAAAATGAAAGTTAAAGTTCTGTCCCTCCTGGTACCGGCTCTGCTGGTAGCGGGCGCAGCAAATGCGGCTGAAGTTTATAATAAAGACGGCAACAAATTAGATCTCTACGGTAAAGTAGACGGCCTGCACTATTTTTCTGACGACAACGGTTCTGATGGCGATAAGACCTATGTGCGTTTTGGCTTCAAGGGCGAAACTCAGGTTAACGACCAGGTAACCGGCTACGGTCAGTGGGAATACAACATCCAGGCGAACAAAGAAGAGGGTGCAAGCGATCAGGCATGGACCCGTCTGGCCTTCGCAGGTATTCGCGTAGCTAACACCGGTTCTTTCGACTACGGTCGTAACTACGGCATTAACTACGACGTGACCTCCTGGACCGACGTACTGCCAGAGTTCGGCGGCGACACCTACGGCGCAGATAACTTCATGCAGAACCGCGCTAACGGCGTAGCAACCTACCGTAACACCGACTTCTTCGGTCTGGTTGATGGCCTGAACTTTGCTCTGCAGTACCAGGGCAAAAACGGCAGCGTCAGCGGTGAAAACAACACTGGCCGCAGCGTGCTGAACCAGAATGGCGACGGCTACGGCGCGTCTCTGACCTACGATCTGGGCGAAGGCTTCAGCATCGGCGGTGCGATGTCCTCCTCTAAACGCACTGCCGATCAGAATGGTGTGAACGCTATCCAGAACAACCTGAATAACCTGTACGGTGAGGGTGACCGCGCTGAAGTTTACAGCGGCGGCCTGAAATATGATGCCAACAACATCTACCTGGCAGCACAGTACTCTCAGACCTATAATGCAACCCGTTTTGGTGACTCTACGAGCAAAAACGGGATCTACGGATTTGCAAACAAAGCGCAGAACTTCGAAGTGGTTGCACAGTACCAGTTCGACTTCGGCCTGCGTCCGTCCATCGCTTACCTGCAGTCTAAAGGTAAGGACATCACCAGCACCAACGGCACTGCTGACTTCGGCGACCAAAATCTGCTGAAATACGTTGATGTTGGCGCGACTTACTACTTCAACAAAAACATGTCCACCTATGTTGATTACAAAATCAACCTGCTGGACGAAAACACCTTTACCCGCGCGGCCGGTATTGCGACCGACGACATTGTTGGCGTGGGCCTGGTTTACCAGTTCTAAGTCTGCAACAACGCGTATTGAAGGGGCCGCAAGGCCCCTTTTTTATTGCCTGTTTCGGGCAAATCCCTTTTTCGTGTACGCTTGCGCCAGCAAGGAGATAACAATTATGGCGATCGCTTCTCTTCGTGCCGCGCTGATGGCGGCACTTTTTCTGTTAGCTGGCTGCGACACGGCAAGCCAGGCCACACCGACGGTGCTCGAAGGTAAAACCATGGGCACCTCCTGGCGCGTCAGCACGGTGGATATCACGCCGCAGCAAGCGGCAGCACTACAAAAGAAAATCCAGGCGCAGCTTGATGGCGACGACTGGCTGATGTCGACCTGGAAAAAAGATTCAGCGTTGATGCGCTTTAACCGCAGCACCAGCACCGCGCCGTGGCCGGTCAGCGAAGCGATGGCGGATATTGTCACCACCTCGCTGCGCGTCGGTAAAAAAACCGATGGCGTGATGGATATTACCGTTGGACCGCTGGTGAATTTGTGGGGTTTTGGCCCCGACCAGCAGCCGATCAAGACGCCAACGCAGGCGCAGATCGACGCGGCAAAAGCGCGTACCGGGCTGCAACATCTCACGGTAATCAACCGCGCCGGTGAACAGTTCCTGCAAAAAGATCTGCCCGATCTGTATGTCGATCTCTCCACGGTTGGCGAAGGTTACGCCGCCGATCATCTGTCGCACTTAATGGAGCGCGAGGGGATTGGCCGCTATCTGGTCTCCGTCGGTGGCGCGCTGGTCAGCCGCGGGATGAATGTTAAAGGGCTGCCGTGGCGTGTGGCGGTACAGAAGCCAACGGATCGTGAAAATGCCGTCGAGGCGGTGGTCGATATTAATGGCCACGGTATCAGCACCTCCGGCAGCTATCGCAACTACTATGAGCTGGACGGTAAACGCATCTCTCACGTCATCGATCCGCGCAGCGGGCGGCCAATCGATCACAAGCTGGTATCGGTGACGGTGATCTCGCCAACCGCGCTGGAAGCGGATGCCTGGGACACCGGCCTGATGGTGCTCGGCCCTGAGCGGGCAAAAGAGGTAGTGACGCGCGAAGGGCTGGCGGTGATGATGATCATGAAGGAGGGGGAGGGCTTCACGACCTGGATGTCGCCGCAGTTCTCCGCCTTCCTGGTGAAGGATAAAAATTAAAGCGCAAGATTGCGGGTGTTTGCGCGCGCGCTAACCGCCACAGTAAGGCTAAGCTTAGATAAGGAGCCTGCGATGAACAATGCGATGTTAACCGATGATCAATGCTGGCAGGCGGTGCTGGCGCGCGACCCGAACGCCGACGGTCAGTTTGTCTTTGCCGTGCTGACCACAGCGATCTTTTGCCGCCCCTCCTGCACAGCGCGGCGCGCCCTGCGCCAGAATGTACGCTTCTATAAAGATGTCGCCAGTGCGCTGGAGGCGGGTTTTCGCCCCTGCAAACGCTGCCAGCCGGATAAAACACATCCGCAGCAGCAGCGGCTGGAGAAGGTCGCCACCGCGTGCCGTTTGCTGGAGCAGGATCAACCCGTGACGCTGGCAGAGCTTGCTGCGGCGGTTGCCATGAGCCCTTATCATTTCCACCGTCTGTTTAAAGCGGTGACCGGCGTGACGCCAAAAGCGTGGCAGCAGGCGTTTCGCGCCCGGCGCTTACGCGAAACGTTGGCGAACAGCGAGACCATTACCGATGCGGTGCTGGCGGCCGGGTTCCCGGACAGCAGCAGCTACTATCGAAACGCGGATGCGGCGCTCGGCATGACCGCCCGCGCCTTTCGCCGCGGCGGCGCGTCCTGCCCGGTCTGGTTTACGCTAACGGATTGTACGCTGGGCCGCTGCCTGGTGGCGGAGAGCGAACGCGGGATCTGCGCCGTACTCTTGGCCCAGAGTGATGACGCATTACTGGCGCAGCTCAGCAACCTGTTTCCACATGCCCGCCAGGCAGAAGATGATCCAGAATTTACCGCGCGCGTGCAGCAGGTGATTGCGCATGTAGAGAGACCCGATTCGCCCTTTACCCTGCCGCTCGATTTACGCGGCACCGCGTTTCAGCTACAGGTGTGGCAAGCGCTGCGCCAGATCCCGGCAGGGGAGAGGGTCAGCTACCAGGCACTGGCGCAGACTATTGGCAGGCCCGGCGCGGTCAGAGCCGTCGCCAGCGCCTGCGCGGCGAATAAGCTGGCGGTTATTGTTCCTTGCCATCGCGTGGTGCGCCAGAGCGGGGCGCTCTCCGGCTACCGCTGGGGAGCCGAGCGCAAAGCGCAGCTGCTGGCACGCGAAGCTAATCAACAGGAGACCTGATGCTCGATCTGTTTGCCGATGAACAACCGTGGCAGGAGCCGCTGGCGCCGGGCGCCGTGGTATTGCGCCGCTTTGCCCTTGCGCACAGCGAGGCGCTGATGCGCGGTATCGCCGATGTGGTTAGCGTTGCGCCGCTGCGCCATATGGTAACACCCGGCGGTTACACCATGTCCGTTGCCATGACCAACTGTGGGCAGCTTGGCTGGACAACGGACAAGAGCGGCTATCTTTACGATGCCGCCGATCCGCAGACGCAGCGCCCGTGGCCCGCCATGCCGCAGGCCTTTGTGACGCTCTGCAACGCGGCTAGCGCCGCCGCTGGCTACCCCGATTTCCGCCCGGATGCCTGCCTTATCAACCGTTACGCACCGGGAGCCAAACTCTCGCTGCATCAGGATAAAGATGAGCCGGATCTGCGTGCGCCGATTGTCTCTGTTTCGCTCGGTCTGCCAGCGGTATTCCAGTTCGGCGGGCTGAAACGCAGCGATCCGCTACAGCGTCTGCTGCTGGAGCATGGCGATGTGGTGGTGTGGGGCGGGGAGTCGCGCCTCTTTTATCATGGTATCGCGCCGCTGAAGCCGGGCTACCATCCGCTGACCGGCGAGTGCCGCTATAACCTCACTTTTCGCCAGGCGGGCAATAGCGAACAAAAATAAGAATTATTCTTGATGAAAACAGGTAGCCGTTTAAACTGCTGGCTGTTTTTATTGACCGGATACGCTTATGGAACTTCTCCTTCTTGTCTGGCGGCAGTATCGCTGGCCGTTTGTGGCGGTACTGGCGCTGTCACTTGCCAGCGCGGCAATGGGCATCGGCCTTATTGCCTTTATTAACCAGCGCCTGATTGAATCTGTCGATCTCTCTGTTGCCGTGCTGCCGGAGTTCCTTGGCCTGCTGCTGCTGTTGATGGCCGTCACTCTCGGTTCGCAGCTGGCGCTGACGACACTGGGTCACCACTTTGTCTACCGCCTGCGTAGCGAATTTATCAAGCGTCTGCTGGATACGCCGATCGAGCGCATCGAACAGCTCGGCAGCGCCTCGCTGCTGGCCGGGCTGACCAGCGATGTGCGTAATATCACCATCGCCTTTGTGCGCCTGCCGGAGCTGGTGCAGGGGATTATCCTCACCGTCGGCTCCTGCCTCTATCTCGCCATGCTCTCCGGCAAGATGTTGCTGATCACCGTGATCTGGATGGCGCTAACCATCTGGGGCGGGTTTATGCTGGTGTCGCGCGTCTATAGACATATGGCGACCCTGCGCGAGACGGAAGATAAGCTGTATGCCGATTTCCAGACGGTGCTTGAAGGGCGCAAAGAGCTTACGCTCAACCGCGAGCGCGCCGAGCACGTGTTTGAAAAGATGTACCTGCCGGATGCGCGTGAATACCGCCACCATATTATCCGCGCCGATACCTTCCACCTGAGCGCGGTGAACTGGTCGAACATTATGATGCTGGGCGCGATTGGCCTGGTGTTCTGGATGGCGAACGGGCTGGGCTGGGCGAATACTAATGTCGCGGCGACCTACTCATTGACGCTGCTCTTTCTGCGCACACCGCTGCTCTCCGCCGTGGGTGCGCTGCCAACGCTTCTCACCGCCCAGGTGGCGTTTCGCAAACTCAAGCAGTTCGCGCTGGCACCTTACCGCCCGGAGTTTCCGCGCCCGCAGGCCTTCCCCGGCTGGCAAACCCTTGAGCTGCGCAATGTCACCTTTAAATATCAGGATAATGACTTTGCCATCGGGCCAATTAATATGACCCTCAAGCGCGGCGAACTGGTGTTTCTGATTGGTGGCAACGGCAGCGGGAAATCGACGCTGGCGATGCTGTTGACCGGCCTCTATCAGCCGCTCTCCGGCGAGATCCTGCTGGATGGCAAACCGATGGCGCAGGATAAACCGGAAGATTACCGCAAGCTCTTCTCGGCGGTGTTTACCGATGTCTGGCTGTTTGATGAGCTGCTTGGCCCCGAAGGGCAGCAGGCCGATCCGGCGCTGGTGGCGAAGTGGCTGGAGCAGTTAAAGATGTCGCACAAGCTGGAACTGGAGAACGGTAAAATCCTCAACCTGAAGCTCTCAAAAGGGCAGAAGAAGCGCGTCGCGCTGCTGCTGGCGCTGGCGGAAGAGCGCGATATTCTGCTGCTGGATGAGTGGGCGGCAGATCAGGATCCGCACTTCAGGCGCGACTTCTACCAGGTGCTGTTGCCGCTGATGCAGCAGATGGGTAAAACCATCTTCGCCATCAGCCATGACGATCACTACTTTATCCACGCCGATCGCCTGCTGGAGATGCGCAATGGCCACTTAAGCGAGCTGGAAGGTGAAGAGCGTCAGCTCGCCTCCCGCGACGCCGTTTCCCGCACCGCATAACAACAACGCTCCCTGCTGAACCGGGGAGCGTTGCCGTTTTTTTACCCAAACAACCGCACCGTTGAGCCTTTTTTTAGCACCTGGCGCTATGCTTAAGGCTATTCCGCCCGGATGAGAGGGCGCTTTCGATTCAGGATTGTCATGCCGGTTATCAAAAAGAACAGTGTCAAACTGCGCGAAGAAGAGCGCGCGCGCCTTATCTGGTTGCTCACTACCCATAAAGCTCTGACTGCCACGCTGTTAGGCGAAATCACGCTGGTAGAGCAGGTGAACAGTGAAGTGCTCGATCAACACCTGCTTGAAGTTCGCGCCCTCGCCGCGCACCTGCCGCCGCCGGATCTGGCCGATACCCTCGAAGCGCTGCCGGTGGTTGAACGCCATGCGCTGTGGCGGGTGATTGAAGATGACAAGCGCGGCAAAGTGCTGCTCGAAGCCTCGGAAAATGTCTGGGACGATCTGATTGATGAGATGAGCGACCGCGCGCTGCTGGATGCGCTGGAAACCCTCAATATTGATGAGCAGATCTACCTGGTGCAACATCTGCCGCGCAACCTGACCGGGCGCATGATGGCAACGCTACCGCCGAAAGAGCGCGCGCGGGTGCGCCAGGTGATGCGCTATGGCAAAAACTGTGTCGGCGCGATTATGGAGTTTGAGGTGATCACCATCCGCGCCGAGGTGACGCTGGCCGCCGTTCAGCGCTACCTGCGCCGTCTGGGAAAGATGCCGGAGAACACCGACAAGCTGTTTGTGGTCGATCGCGACAACCGGCTGGTTGGCGAGCTGACGCTGCAAACTCTGCTGCTGAACGCCACCGATCGGGAAGTGGGCGAGGTGATGGAGAGCGATCCCGTCACCTTCCTGCCGGAAGAGGAGGCGGAGCGTGTTGCGCGTACCTTTGAGCGTGACAACCTGCTCAGCGCCGCAGTGGTGGATGAGAACGGCATTCTGATGGGGCGGCTGACCGTCGATGAGATCCTCGACGTGGTCTACGAAGAGACCGATAACGATATGCGTCAGATGGGCGGCCTGAGTACCGAAGAGGATGTCTTCGCCCCCGTCACCAAAGCGGTAAAGTCACGCTGGGCGTGGCTGGCACTTAACCTCTGCACCGCCTTCATTGCCTCGCGGGTGATTGACGGTTTTGAACACACCATCTCGCAGCTGGTGGCGCTGGCCTCGTTGATGCCGATTGTCGCCGGTATTGGCGGTAACACCGGTAATCAGACCATCACCATGATTGTGCGCGCGCTGGCGCTGCAAAACATTCAGCCGGGCAACTTCTCGTTTCTTATTCTGCGCGAAATGGGCGTGGCATTAATTAACGGCGTGGTGTGGGGCGGCTTAATGGGCTGCATCACCTGGTGGCTGTATGGCGACCCGGCGCTGGGCGGCGTGATGATGCTGGCGATGGTGCTTAACCTGCTGATGGCGGCATTAATGGGTGTGCTGATCCCGATGCTGATGATCAGGCTGGGGCGCGACCCGGCGGTCGGCTCCAGCGTGATGATCACCGCCATTACCGACACCGGCGGCTTCTTTATTTTTCTTGGTCTGGCGACGCTGTTTTTGCTGTAAACAGCGACTTTTCCCGCCACTTCGCCGGCGTTATCGCCAGCGTCACCACGCCGGCAACCACGCCAATTGCCAGGTTGCCGGTGCTGACGGTGGCAATCACCGTTATCACCATCACCACGCTCTCAACGAAAGGCGCCTGCTTCAGGGTGCCTGGCTTGAGGCTTCCCCAGTTAAAGGTCTTGAAGGCGACAATCGCCATGATCCCGGCCAGCACCACCATCGGGATTTTCGCCATCACCTCGCTTAACGCCGTGACCAGCAGCAGCAACACCAGCGCGGCGGCAACGGTTGAGAGGCGCGTGCGGCCTTTGCCCATCTCAACGTTCACGATGGTTTGACCAATCATCGCGCAGCCAGCAATGCCGCCGTAGAAACCGGCAAGGATATTGGCGATGCCAAGCCCGGTACTTTCGCGCCCTTTATTCGACGGCGTATGGGTTAAGTCATCAACCAGTTTGGCGGTCAGCAGCGACTCCATCAGCCCGACAAAAGCGATGCTCAGTGCGCAGGGCCAGATAATACTCAGCGTATGCAAATCAAACGGCACCAGCCATTCGGTCAACCCCGGCAGGCCGCCCTGCATCGGGCCTTCATCGCCGACGGTCGGTAATAGCTGGCCGCTGAAAATGGTATAGGCGGTCAGTACGACAATCGCCACCAGCGGCGCGGGCACGCTTTTCAGCCAGCGCGGCAGCCACAGCACAATCAGCAGCGTCAGGGCGAAGAGCGCCAGAATAATTGGGTTTTTGCTCCAGAAGTGGGGCACCTGGGCAAAGAAGATCAGAATACCGAGGGCGTTAACAAACCCGGTCATCACCGCATGAGGAATAAAGCGCATCAGCCGCGCCATGCCGGTCAGGCCAAAGATAATCTGGATCACGCCCGCCAGTAATACCGCAGGCAAAATGTATTCCACACCGTTCTGGTTGACCATCGGACCGATAACCAGTGCGACTGACCCGGCAGCTGCCGTTACCATCGCCGGGCGACCGCCGAGAATGGACATCGCGAAGCAGAGTACCACCGAGGCGATCAGGCTCACTTTCGGGTCAACACCAGCAATCACCGAGAAGGAGATCACTTCCGGGATCAGCGCCAGCGCAGTGATCACACCGGCTAAAATTTCACGTGTAAACAGCTTCGGCGAGCGCAGCACGGCGCTTACCTGAGAAGAGGGGAGGAGAGTTTTGTCGGTCATAACGTTCCGCAAGTGGAGAGTGCCATAGAAGCAGAGGCAAATGGCATCCATGCGTTTGGCAAAGCGCAGGATAATAGCAGATTCAGGCGCCAGGCGGGCAACAATTAGTGTTAAAACTAATGCATAAAAGCAACTTATTAGTAACATTTATATAATTATTATTTAATGTTTAAACATTATTTAAATCTCGACTTTTAAGTGCTACGTTAGACGAGCTAACGACTTAACCCTCTATAAATGCGAATAAAGCAGCACTAAAAGTAAGGCAATATCATCATGAAAAGAATGACTGCCAGGCTGTTTTCGATGGCTGTCGGGCTTAATGCTGTCTCAAAAGCAGCAGACGCGTCCGCATCGAAAGAGCAGGAAACAGATGTGCTTTTAATCGGTGGTGGGATCATGAGTGCCACGTTGGGAACCTGGCTTTCGGATCTTGAACCGGACTGGTCAATTACGATGGTGGAGCGTCTCGACGCCCTGGCGCAAGAGAGTTCAAACGGCTGGAATAACGCCGGTACCGGGCATGCCGCCCTGATGGAACTCAACTACACCCCACGCAGCGCGGACGGCTCTGTCAGCATCAAAAAAGCGATTGAGATCAACGAAGCGTTTCGCATCTCTCGCCAGTTCTGGGCGCACCAGGTAAAAAACGGTGTGCTGCGCGACCCGCGCTCCTTTATCAATACCGTGCCGCATATGAGCCTCGTCTGGGGCGACGATAACGTCAACTTCCTGCGCGCGCGCTATAAAGCGTTGCAGCAGTGCTCCCTGTTTCGCGGCATGCGTTATTCCGAAGACCCTGAGCAGATCAAACAGTGGGCACCGCTGGTGATGGAAGGGCGCGATGCCACGCAAAAAATTGCCGCGACCCGCACGGAGATTGGCACCGATGTTAACTTTGGCGAGCTGACGCGCCAGATGATCGGCTCGCTGCAGAAGAAGGCGAACTTCGCCCTGCAGCTGGCGACCGAAGTTCGCGGCTTAAAGCGCAACGCTGACCAGAGCTGGAGCGTGACGCTGCATAACCTGAACAGCGGCGCTGAGCAGGTGATCAAAGCGAAATTTATCTTTATCGGTGCCGGTGGCGCAGCGCTGAAGCTGTTACAGCAATCCGGCATTCCGGAAGCGGCCGATTATGCCGGTTTCCCGGTCGGCGGCCAGTTCCTGGTGGCGGAAGATCCGGCAGTGGTGAATCACCATCTGGCTAAAGTCTACGGTCAGGCGACCGTTGGCGCGCCGCCAATGTCGGTGCCGCATATCGATACGCGCATTATTGATGGCAAACGCGTGCTGCTCTTCGGGCCGTTCGCCACCTTCTCGACGCGTTTTTTGAAAAACGGATCGCTGTGGGATCTGCTGCGCTCAACCAACTCTTCCAATATTTTGCCGATGCTGACGGTCGGGATGACCAACTTCAGCCTGGTGAAATACCTGGTAAACCAGGTGCTGCAAAACGAGGATGACCGCTTTGATGCGCTGCGTGAATACTATCCGCTGGCGCAAAAAGAGGACTGGCGCTTGTGGCAGGCAGGGCAGCGGGTGCAGATTATTAAACGCGAAGCCGGGAAAGGCGGCGTGCTGCGTCTGGGCACCGAAGTGGTAAGCGACAAAGAGGGCACCATTGCCGCGCTGCTTGGCGCGTCGCCGGGTGCCTCAACCGCAGCACCGATCATGCTCGAGCTGATGGAGAAAGTGTTTACCGAGCGCTTCGCTTCAGAGGCCTGGCAAACCAAGCTGCGGGAGATTATTCCCTCCTTTGGCACCGAGCTGAATGGCAATATCGAAGCCGCTGACGCCGAGCTGCGCTACACCAGCGAAATCCTCGGTCTGAAGTGCGATGAATCGATGGTGGCGGATATTACGCCGCCGGTGCAGAAGCCGGTGACGCAACCGCATCACGACGATGGGCAGGTTGCGGATATCGCGCTGTAATGCAAACAATCCCGGTCAGATGGCCGGGATTGTTCATCTCTATTCCTGCTCGTCACCGTAATAGAGCTTGCCGATTTTAATCAGCGGTCGGCCCTGGGATTTACGGTGCAGGTTGCTGTCGCGCAGGGAGTAGACGCAGCCGCAGTACTCTTGCTGATAGAAGCGCTCCCGTTTGCTGATCTCAATCATCCTCGCCGAGCCGCCCTGCTTGCGCCAGTTGTAATCCCAGTAAACCATTTCCGGGTAGTGCCCCGCCGCGCGCTGGCCGCAGTCATTGATTTGCTGCATGTTTTTCCAGCGGGAAATGCCCAGCGAACTGCTGATGGCTTTGAAGCCGTGCTCATGGGCATAGAGCGCCGTGCGCTCAAAGCGCATATCAAAACACATTGTGCAGCGCACGCCGCGCTCAGGCTCCCACTCCATCCCTTTTGCCCGCTCGAACCAGTTGTCGGTATCGTAATCCGCATCGACAAAGGGCACGCCGTGCTTCTCAGCAAAGCGGATATTCTCCTCTTTGCGCAGTTCGTACTCTTTTTGCGGATGAATGTTCGGGTTATAGAAGAAGATGGTGTAGTCGATACCGGAAGCCTGGATCGCTTCCATCACTTCACCCGAGCAGGGCGCGCAACAGGAGTGGAGCAGCAGTTTATCGGCCCCGTTGGGCAGCTGGAGTTGTGGACGATTTAAGTCGGACATAGGTTTCACTCATCATAACAGGCATGAATTTGTCTCTATGTTAACATCCTGATTACGATTTGCTTACCCGTTTGCCAGGCGAAAAGGTTTTTTAACGGGCAAAAAAAAACAGCAAGTTATTTTAACTTGCTGTTTTTTCTCGTCTTGCCGGAATGAAGCAGGCAAGGCGGCGGGGAATTTTGGTCGGCACGAGAGGATTTGAACCTCCGACCCCTGACACCCCATGACAGTGCGCTACCAGGCTGCGCTACGTGCCGACATGTGGCGCTAATACTACCCGTTTCTTGCCTGATTGCAAGTACAGGGCAGGCTGAGTGATTCATAAATAATCAATCAGTTAGCGATAAACCGTTTTTCATCGGTCAGTACCTGCAGCAGTAAACTGAGTTGCGGTTTCTGATCGCGGATCTTCTCGCCCTGCGCATCCCAGGACTTATAGTTGCCGTTCTGATCGAGCACCAGCGTCATCTGCGGCGTGGTAATCGCCAGCGTATTGCTGTTAGCGGCGGTGACCCAGTTGTGGCGGCGCGTGGCGGTAAAGAGATCCTGACCCTGCGAATACTCATTAGCCGGGGTGCTGACATGCAGCAGACGCTGCATCAGGGTGGTCATCACATCCTGATGATCCGTCAGCCTGGTAATACGCTGCGCGGGCGTGCCCGGCCAGTGTACGACCAGCGGCACATGCAGGCGGCTGCGCGACCAGTCGAAGGTCGTGTCCTGTTGATTGGCCGGTATGCCGCGACCGGCGGTGATCACCACTACCGTGTTGTTCATTTTGCCGGAGGCGCGCAGCGCATCCAGCACGCGGGCAATCTGCGCATCGACATCGGCGGCAGCGCGGGTGTACTTACGTGCAAAGCCCGGTGTGTCGATGTCAAACGTCGCGGTACCGTTAAAGGAGACCCATGAGAACCAGCGGGTATCGTCCTGTGCATCATGGGACAGCCATTTGATCCACTGATCGGCCGTCTGCGCATCACTCTGGCTTTTCGCCGGCGGCAGCGAGAAATCTGACAGCAGCGCCTGGCGATTAAGCGGGCTGCTGAAGCCATCTGACGAGAAGAGACCCAGCTGATAGCCCTGATGATTCAGTGCGGTGATCAGCGCGGGCGGAATGCGTGACGACATTACGCCATCCATATAACTCGGCGAAATACCGTAGAAGAGGCCGAAGTAGCCATTATCCGCGTTATTCCCGGCGCTCATATGCTGGGTAAATTTAACATTCTGCCCGGCAAAGCTCGCAAGTTGCGGCATCTGTTTTTCATAACGGGCGTAGTTCAGCCCATCGACGGTAATCAGCAGCACATTCTGCCCGGAACCCATATCGAGATAGCGCAGATCGCTTAACGGATACTGCACCGATACCGCTTCCGGATTGCCTTGCTCCACCAGGCGACGCTGGTAATCCTGCGCATCCAGCAGACCATGTTTTTCAAGGAAGCGTCGCGCGGTCATCGGGTAAGAGAGCGGCAGGTTGGCGCGCTGCATGGTGATCGGGCGATAGAAATTGGCGTCCGCCCAGATATACATCACATGGGTGGCAATAAAGGAGACGAAAAAGAGGGCGGCCACCGGTTTGGCGAAGTGGCGGCGGCGCGTGAGGCTGCGCAGCTTCTGCCAGCTCCATGTCGCGAATAGCATCTCAATCAGCAAAATGACCGGCACGCTGATAAACATCAGCTGCCAGTCGCGGGCCATCTCGTTCTGATCGGGGTTAATGACCAGCTCCCAGACCACCGGATTGAGGTGCAGGTGAAAACGGGTAAAGACTTCGCTGTCGATAAGCAGCAGCGTCATGCCTGCGGTGGCGAGGATCGCCGAGAGCACGCGCATCAGCCGCTGCGACATCACAATAAAGGTCAGCGGGAAGAGGATCAGCAGATAGGTGGCAAACACCACAAAGCTGAAGTGGCCCACCAGGCTCAGCCAGGAGTAAATACGCCCGGAAAGCGTGGTCGGCCAGTCGGCAACAAACAGGTAACGGCTACCGAGCACGATGGACAACAAAATGTTGAACAGCGCGAACCAGTGCCCCCAGCTCACCATCTGGGAGACTTTTTCACGGTAGCGTTGACGATTAGTCACCATAAACTGTTGTGATTTCCCTTAGTGCGCTTTGTCGTCGCCAATGGACGATTGCAGTGCCTTTGCGAACGATGTCGCGATGGCCTGACGCTGCGCGGGGGCGACGCTGCTGTTAATCAGGTTGGTCACCATATTGCCCAGCACCATCAAAGAGAGGTCGGCCGGTGCTTTGTGTTTTTCCAGTACGTTGGCCAGCTCACTGAGCAGTTGTTCAACGTGTTCATCACTGTAGCGGGAGATTTGTGGCATAAATCGAAATCAGTCTGTTCATGAAAGGGCAACATCTTACCGTAGGAAGAGCTTTTTTTCTGCTTTTTTATCAGCAGTTGCACCGCGGCGTTGGTGGTGGTTGAATACCGCCGGTCAAAAAGGAGAGTTTATCATGAGTCTGGACATCAACCAGATTGCCCTGCACCAGCTTATCAAGCGCGATGAGCAAACCCTTGAGCTGGTGCTGCGCGATTCTTTGCTCGAACCCACCCCGCCCGTCGAAGAGATGGTGGCGGAACTGCACCGGGTCTATAGCGCAAAAAGTAAAGCCTATGGCCTGTTTAATGAAGAGAGCGAGCTGGCACAGGCGCTGCGTCTGCAACGCCAGGGCGAAGAGGAGTTTCTGGCCTTCAGCCGCGCGGCGACCGGGCGCTTACGTGATGAACTGGCGAAATACCCCTTTGCCGACGGCGGTATTGTGCTGTTTTGCCACTACCGCTATCTGGCGGTGGAGTATCTGTTGGTGGCGGTGCTGAACAACTTAAGCAGCATGCGCGTCAATGAAAACCTCGATATCAGCTCGACCCATTATCTTGATATCAATCACGCCGATATCGTTGCGCGCGTCGACTTAACCGAGTGGGAAACTAACCCGGAGTCAACGCGTTACCTCACCTTCCTGAAGGGGCGGGTAGGGCGCAAGGTCGCGGACTTCTTTATGGATTTCCTCGGCGCCAGCGAAGGGCTGAACGCAAAAGCGCAGAACCGCGGGCTGTTGCAAGCGGTCGATGATTTTACCGCCCAGGCAGAGCTTGATAAATCCGAGCGTCAAACTGTGCGTCAGCAGGTCTACACCTACTGTAACGAGCAGTTGCAGGCGGGCGAGGAGATTGAGCTGGCGTCGCTCTCAAAAGAGCTGGCGGGCGTAAGCGAAGTGAGCTTTGAAGAGTTTACCGCAGGCCAGGGCTACGAGCTGGAAGAGAGCTTCCCGGCGGATCGCAGCACCCTGCGCCAGTTGACCAAATATGCCGGCAGCGGCGGCGGGTTGACCATCAATTTTGATGCGCTGCTGCTTGGCGAGCGTATCTTCTGGGATCCGGCTACCGACACGCTGACCATTAAAGGCACGCCACCAAACCTGCGCGATCAGTTGCAGCGTCGGCTGAGTGGCGGAAAATAGGCCATAAAAAAACCCCGCCGGAGCGGGGTTTTTTCTTCAACTTGTCAGCGATTACGCGCGAACGAAGTCGATGTGAGTCAGTTTCGGCTTGAACGGGTGACGCTGAACAGCCTGAATCTTAACTTTAACTTCTTTGCCATCGAGAGCCAGGGTCAGAACTTCGCTGTAGAAACCAGGCTTAGTCTGCATGTTCCACACTTTGTCGTGATCCAGTTCGATAGCAACCGGCGCTTCAGTTCCACCGTAGACGATAGCCGGGAACTTGTTCGCGGTGCGCAGGCGGCGGCTCGCACCCTTACCCTGCTCATTACGTACTTCTGCGTTAATAGTAAACATTTGAATCTCTCTTAAATAAATCCTGTTACAGGCGACCCAGCAACAGGCAGATGATCGGCTTTGCGGATGCAAAAGCGGGCGGTATTCTATCCCCTAATGATTGATACAGCAATCAAAAGTGCGCTTAGCCGCGCAATTCATGCGCCCGGCGAAAGCGACCTTCGTAATCAAACACTTTTTCCCGCACCTGCCAGTACTGCCCTTTCATACGTGCGACAACAAAATCGGGATGACGCAGCAGCGCCTGCTGGGCAACGATATCCGCCGCCACAATCCAGCGTAACGGCACGCCGGGCGTGCGCGTATGCGGACGCATAAAGAGCTGCTCAAAGGCGGTGCGCTGCGCCGGGGTCTGCAGGCGAAAGCGCTCGCTGACATCGGCGCCATCTTCATCGTAATAGGTGATTTTCAGCCATTCGCCTTTCTCATCCGCGCCGTGCTGCAATGTCATGCCACTACAGCGCAGCACCAGCGCATCTTTCAGCTTCAGCGCGGCTTTCAGCATATCGTCCGGGTCGACGAGAATCGCATCGCAGCTGCGGCAGCGGCGGGCGGCGATATCATTCTCTGCGTTGCAGTGCGGGCAGTTTTTAAAGCGGAAACGGTAATCGCACTGCTCGCGATGCCCTTCATCATCTTCAAACCAGCCCTGGCAGCGGCGGCCAAAGTGCTCAATCAGCGTGCCGTCAGCAGTGGTTTTCCCCCAGAAAGTATTAGCGAAGCCGCAGCCCGGGCAGAAGACCTGCACCGGCACGTTATCGCTTTTGCCTTTCGGCGCGCCAATCTCCGGGGCGTAGAGGTCATGCGGGTTACCGGCGTAATCCAGAATCAGGCAATCGGTTTTCCCCGGGGCCAGGCGCAGGCCGCGACCGACAATTTGCTGATAGAGGCTGACGGATTCCGTCGGGCGCAAAATGGCAATCAGATCGACATGCGGCGCATCAAAGCCGGTGGTCAGCACTGCGACGTTGACCAGAAAGCGGAACTGCTGCTGTTTGAAAGCCTGAATTAAGGCATCACGCTGCGGGCCGGGCGTTTCGCCGGTGATTAGCGCCGCGTCGTCCGCGGGCAGCAGGCCGGTGATCTCGCGGGCGTGCTCCACCGTGGCGGCAAAAATCATCGCCCCTTTGCGCGTCTGCGCAAACTCAACAATCTGGCTGACAATGTGCGGCGTAATGCGCTTCTGCTTTTTCAGTTCGCGGTTCAGCTCCGCTTCGCTGAACAGGCCGTTACTCTGCGTCTGTAAGCGGCTGAAATCGTACTGCACCACCGGCATATCCAGCCGCTCCGGCGGCGTCAGATAACCGTGTTTGATCATATAGCGCAGCGGCAGTTCATAAATACAGTCGCGGAACAGCGCTTTTTCATCCCCGCGTACCATGCCGTGGTAGTGAAAGCGGTAAATCCACCCTTTGCCAAGACGGAAGGGGGTTGCCGTCAGGCCGAGCAGGCGAATGCGCGGATTCACCTCCTTCAGATGGGAAAGAATTTGCTGATACTGGCTGTCGTCGTCATCGCTGATGCGATGGCACTCATCCACCACCAGCAGGGAGAACTCACCCTGGAACTGATCAAGGTTGCGCGCCACCGACTGCACGCTGCCAAACACCACTTTGCCGTGGCTCTGCTTGCGCTTCAGCCCGGCGGCGAAAATATCTGCGTCCAGCCCAAGGGCGATATATTTGGCGTGGTTCTGCGCAACCAGCTCCTTCACATGTGCCAGTACCAGCACGCGACCGCGCGCCAGCCGCGCCAGCTCGGCAATCACCAGGCTTTTTCCGGCGCCGGTCGGCAGCACAATCACTGCGGGTTCAGCGTGTTGACGAAAATGGGCGAGGGTGGCATCCACCGCTTCGCGTTGGTAGGGGCGTAGCGTAAAAGTCATTGTCTCAACGGCGTTACAGATTGACGGCGGACAGTATGCCACGAAACTTTGCTTTAAGCGGTTTATGATGCTCGTTATACTTCAGGCTGTTCATCTCTTTTGTGGGCGCATTGCCCCCATTCAGCACCATACAGGCCAGAAAATTTCATGCGACTTGATAAGTTTATCGCTCAGCAGCTTGGCGTCAGCCGCGCCATTTCCGGGCGCGAAATCCGCGGCAGCCGTGTTACGGTCAATGGCGAGATCGTTCGCGATGCCGCCTTTAAACTGCAACCGGAACACGAGGTTGAGTACAACGGCAACACCCTCGTTCAGCAGACCGGCCCGCGCTACTTTATGCTGCATAAACCGGAAGGGTACGTCTGTTCTACCGAAGATCCCGATCACCCGACGGTGCTCTACTTCCTCGACGAACCGGTCGCGCACAAGCTTCACGCCGCCGGGCGTCTCGATATCGACACCACCGGTCTGGTGCTGATGACCGATGATGGCCAGTGGTCGCACCGCATTACCTCGCCGCGCCATCACTGCGAAAAGACCTACCTGGTGACGCTGGAGTCGCCTGTTGCAGAGGACACCGCCGAGCAATTTGCCCACGGTGTTCAGCTGCATAATGAAAAAGATCTCACCAAACCCGCCGTGCTGGAGGTGATTACGCCGACGCAGGTGCGCCTGACGATCAGCGAAGGGCGCTATCATCAGGTGAAGCGCATGTTTGCCGCCGTGGGTAACCACGTGGTCGGCCTGCATCGCGAACGCATTGGTGGTATCCGTCTGGATGACGACCTGGCGCCGGGTGAGTACCGCGCGCTTACCGAGGATGAAATTGCCAGCGTTGGCATGCTCACCCGCTAACTTCAGGAGATTGCTGCCGTGACCAGCAGGCCACACTCATCACTGAGTATTGTCTTTATCCTTGGCCTGTTGGCCATGCTGATGCCGTTGTCGATTGATATGTATCTGCCCGCCTTGCCGGTAATTGCCGGGCAGTTCGGCGTACCGGCCGGCAGCGCGCAGATGACCCTGAGCAGCTACATTCTCGGCTTTGCCATCGGCCAGCTCTTCTATGGCCCGATGGCAGACAGCATCGGGCGCAAGCCGGTGATCCTCGGCGGTACGCTGGTGTTCGCCGTCGCGGCGGTTGCCTGCGCGCTGGCGCAGAGTATCGAGCAGCTTATCTTTATGCGCTTTTTGCACGGCCTCGCCGCTGCGGCAGCCAGCGTGGTGATTAACGCCCTGATGCGCGATATCTACCCGCGCGAAGAGTTCTCCCGCATGATGTCCTTTGTCATGCTGGTGACCACCATCGCGCCGCTGCTGGCGCCGATGATTGGCGGCGCGGTGCTGATATGGTTCAACTGGCACGCCATCTTCTGGATCCTCGCGCTGGCGGCGCTGCTGGCATCAGGCATGATCGCCTTTTTCATCCGTGAAACGCTGCCGGTAGAGAAGCGGCATAAGTTCCATTTCCGCACCACCCTTGGCAACTTTGCCTCGCTGTTTCGCCACAAACGCGTGCTCAGCTATATGCTCGCCAGCGGCTTCAGCTTTGCCGGGATGTTCTCCTTCCTCAGCGCCGGGCCGTTTGTCTATATCGAAATCAACCACGTCTCGCCGCAGGACTTTGGCTACTACTTTGCGCTCAATATCGTCTTCCTGTTCATCCTGACCATTATCAACGGCCGCTTTGTGCGCCGGGTTGGCGCGCTGAATATGTTCCGCAGCGGGCTGTGGATCCAGTTCGTGATGGCGTTATGGATGGTGGTGACCGCGCTGCTCGGTGTAGGCTTCTGGGCGCTGGTGGTGGGGGTGGCGGCGTTTGTCGGCTGCGTCACGCTGGTGGCATCGAACGCGATGGCGGTGATCCTCGACGAATTCCCGCACATGGCTGGCACCGCCTCATCGCTGGCGGGGACCTTCCGTTTCGGTATCGGGGCGATTGTCGGCGCGCTGCTGTCGCTGGCGACCTTCAACACCGCCTGGCCGATGATCTGGTCGATGACCTTCTGCGCCACCTGCTCGGTTCTCTTCTATCTCTATGCCAGCCGCACCAAAAAAGCGGCATAAACCTACCTCAACAGGGAGCGTAACCCGCTCCCTCCATTGATGCATATCAAGCAAAAGCCGTTCTCTTTTTGGGCTTTTTGTTTCTTTTATGTAAAATCCTCTCGTGTAAAAAGTCACATCTTTGTAGTGAAAAAGGTTGAGTTAGATCTCATAAACGGGTACATATAGCCGAAAAGTTGGCCTGCCGACGCGTTCATAACATGCTGATAAAAGCGCGGCAAACCCACACACTACGCGGGGTGCAACCTTTTCTCTGCCGCTGGCAGGATGAAATGTGAATAGTGTGTTAATCTAGATGTGAAATATTTGTGAAGTGAAAGTACTTCTGGGGAAAGAAAGTGAATACATTACAGCTCTCAATCATCCACCGTTTGCCCCAGTGCTATCGCTGGCGAGAGGGTTTTGCAGGTGCCAAAGTTGAACCGATTCCGCAAAATGGACATGCGGCGGATGACGCGCTGGTGGCATTAAAATTGCTCAGCCCGGACGGTGATAACGCCTGGCCGGTGATGCATAAACTCAGCCAGGCGCTCAGCGATATCGAAGTCGACTGCTCGGTGGTTGAGTGCGAAGGCGAGCCATGCCTTTTCGTTCACAGCCAGGATGAGTTTGCCGCGACCTGCCGCCTGAAAAACTTCGGCGTTGCCATCGCGGAACCCTTCTCCAACTACAACCCGTTCTGAACCTCAGCTCAGCGACAGCAGCTGGCGTGTATACGCCTGCTGAGGTTCGTCAAACACCCGCCGACACTCGCCCTGTTCCACCACTTCACCCTGTTTGAGCACAATCACCTGGTGGCAGAGGGTGCGCACCAGATGCAGATCGTGACTGATAAAGATATAGGCCAGCCGGTGCGTCTGCTGAAGCGACTTCAGGAGCGCGAGGATCTGCGCCTGCACGGTGCGGTCCAGCGATGAGGTTGGTTCATCCAGAATAATCAGCTCCGGCTTCATAATCAGCGCGCGGGCAATAGCGATACGCTGGCGCTGGCCGCCGGAAAACTCTGCCGGGTAACGCTGGCGCGTCTGCGCATCCAGCCCCACTTCCTGCATCACCTCGATCACCCGCTGCTCGCGGGCTTCGCGCGACAGCTCAGGCTGGTGCACGCGTAGTCCCTCTTCGATAATCTGCTGCACATTGAGGCGCGGATTCAGCGCCGAATTGGGATCCTGAAACACCACCTGAATCCGGTGGCGCACCGGCAGCATCTGCTTGCGGCTCCACTTATGCAGCGGCTTGCCATCGAACAGAATCGTGCCTTCGGCGTTAACCAGCCGCAGCAGCGCAAGGCCGGTGGTGCTTTTCCCGGAGCCGGATTCACCCACCAGCCCCAGCGTTTCACCGGCGCGCAGGGTAAAGGAGATCCCTTTCACCACCGCATTTTGCGCGACAACGCGGCGGAAAATACCTTTACGCACCGGGAAGCTGACGCCGAGTTTTTCCACCTGCAATAGCGGCTGATCGACGGGCGGGAGCGGCACCGGATCGCCGTGCGGCTCGCTGTTGATCAGCTTTTGCGTATAGGGGTGGTTCGGCGCGCTGAACAGGATTTGTGCGCGGTTCTGCTCCACGCAGCGGCCGTTTTGCATCACCGCCACGTTATCCGCCAGTTTGCGCACAATATTCAGGTTATGGGTGATAAACAGCAGCCCCATATTAAGCTCGTCGCGCAGCTCCCGCAGCAGGGTGAGGATCTGCGCCTGCACGGAGACATCCAGCGCGGTGGTCGGTTCATCGGCAATCAGCAGCTCGGGGCGCGTCAGCAGCGCCATGGCGATCATCACACGCTGGCGCTCGCCGCCGGAGAGCTGATGCGGGAAGTCGCCGAGGCGGCTGCGCGCATTACGGATGCCGACGCGATCGAGGCAGTCGAGCATCTCGGCCCGCGCCGCTTCCCGGCGCATTCCCCGGTGCAGGGAGAGCACTTCATAAAGCTGCTTTTCCAGCGTATGCAGCGGGTTGAGGGAGACCATCGGCTCCTGGAAGATCATGGCGATCTTGTTGCCGCGCACGCCGCGCAGGGTGCGCTCGCTGGCATGCAGCAGGGATTCGCCATGAAACAGAATATCGCCCGAGGGATAGATCACTGGCGGCGAGGGGAGCAGGCGCAGAATCGACAGCGCGCTGACGCTCTTGCCGGAGCCAGACTCGCCCACCAGCGCCAGCGTTTCGCCCGCTTCAATACGCAGGGAGAGATCCTCCACCACCGTGCGGGTCGTCGCCTGCTGGCGAAAGGCGATGGTTAACGCGTCAATAGTCAGTAACGGGGAAGCCATTTACACCGCCTTATTAGGATCAAACGCGTCGCGCACCGCTTCGCCGATAAAGATCAGCACCGACAGCAGCAGCGCCGTTGAGACGAACGCCGCGATGCCGAGCCACGGAGCCTGCAAATTATTTTTGCCCTGTAGCAGCAGTTCGCCGAGAGACGGGGAGCCAAGCGGCAGCCCGAAACCGAGAAAATCGAGGGAGGTGAGGGTGCTGACCGAGCCGCTGAGAATAAAGGGGAAGAAGGTGAGCGTCGCCACCATCGCATTAGGCAGCATATGGCGCAGCATAATCGCGCCATCGCTGACGCCCATCGCCTGCGCGGCGCGGATATAGTCAAAATTACGCGTGCGCAGAAACTCGGCGCGCACCACGCTCACCAGCGTCATCCAGCCGAACAGCACGGTAATGCCGAGCAGCCACCAGAAACCGGGCTGGATCACGCTTGAGAGCAAAATAATCAGGAACAGCGTCGGCAGCCCGGACCACACCTCAATAAAGCGCTGGCCGAAGAGATCGATCTTACCGCCGTAGTAGCCCTGCACGGCACCGACCACGATGCCAATGACGCTGGAGCAGAGCGTCAGCAGCAGGCCGAACAGTAAAGAGATGCGCGTGCCGTAGAGAATGCGCGCCAGCACATCGCCGCCGTTGGCGTCGGTGCCGAGCCAGTTTTGCGCCGATGGCGGAGAGGGGAAGGGCTGCGTGGTGGCGTAATTAATGCTGCGCGCGCCGAAACGCACCGGCGCCCACAGCGCCCAGCCGTGCTCGTTAAGCTGTTTTTGCAGCCACGGATCCTGGTAATCTGCGGGTGTGGCAAACGGGCCGCCAAAGTCGCTCTCGCTGTACTCTTTCACCAGTGGCACAAACCACTCGCCCTGGAAGCGCACCAGCAGCGGCTTATCGTTGGCGATCAGCTCCGAGCAGAGGCTCAGGACAAAAATCACGACAAAGATCCATAACGACCAGTATCCACGGCGGTTATGGCGAAAACGCGCCCAGCGCGCCTGGTTAACATAACTGAGTCTGAACATCAGCGCCCCTCGAAATCGATACGCGGATCGACCAGCGTATAGGTGATATCGCTGACAATATTCAGCAGCAGGCCGATAAGGGAGAAGATATAGAGCGTGCCGAACATCACCGGGTAATCCCGCGAGACGGTCGCTTCATAGCCCAGCAGGCCGAGACCGTTGAGGGAGAAGATCACCTCGATCATCAGCGAACCGGTAAAGAACATGCTGACAAAAGTCGCCGGGAATCCGGCGATCACCAGCAGCATGGCGTTGCGAAAGACATGTTTACGCATGATATTGCGCTCGCTCACCCCTTTGGCGCGCGCCGTCACCACGTACTGCTTGCGGATCTCATCGAGAAAGGAGTTTTTGGTGAGCATCGTCAGCGCGGCAAAACCGCCAATCACCGTCGCCAGCACCGGCAGGGTAATGTGCCAGAGATAATCAGCGGCCTGTTTATACCAGGGCAGCGTGGCGAAATCCGTCGATACCAGCCCGCGCAATGGGAAGAAGTCATAATAGCTGCCGCCGGCGAAGAAGATGATCAGCAAAATGGCGAACAGAAACGGCGGAATAGCGTAGCCGACAATAATCAGCGCGCTGCTCCAGATATCAAACCGGCTGCCGCTGTAGACCGCTTTACGTATCCCAAGCGGAATCGACACCAGATAGATAATCAGCGTGCCCCACAGACCAAGGGTGATAGAGACCGGCAGACTCTCTTTGATCAGTTGCAGCACCGAGGCGCTGCGAAACAGGCTGTCGCCGAAATCGAAGCGTGCATAATCCCACAGCATCTTGAAGTAGCGCTCTGAGAGCGGTTTATCAAAGCCGTAGCGCTTTTTGATCTCCTCAATCACCTGCGGGTCGAGGCCGCGCCCGCCGCGATAGTGGCTATCGTTAGTCAGGGCATCGCCGACGCCGGTGCGCGCATGGCCTGCACCCGTTCCCCCTCCGCCAGTGCCGGGCAGCCGCCCCTGATCGCCATACTCAATGGCGGCAATCGCCTGATCGACCGGGCCGCCGGGCGCAATCTGCACGATAAAAAAGTTGATGGTAATAATCGCCCACAGGGTGGGGATCAGCAGCAGTAAGCGGCGAATGAGATAAGCACCCATCCCGTCTCCTTAACGTCTGGCGGCGGGCAGTTTCGCCGCCTTGTTTACGTCATACCACCAGGTATCAAACCCAATTGAGTAGACGGGGCGAATGCCGGGCATGGAGAACTTGTCCCAGTACGCAAGGCGATCGGCCGCCATATACCACATCGGCAGCATGTAATAGTTCCACGTCAGCACGCGATCCAGCGCGCGCCCGAGCGGCAACAGCTTCTCTTTATTCCCCTGCCAGCGGGCAATCTGTTCGAGCAGGGTGTCGATAGCGGGGTTTTTTACCCCCGGCGCATTGTAGGAGGAGTCGATATAGGCAGAGCCCCACGAGATTTGCAGGTCGCCGCTCGGCCACGGCTGCGCGCGCCACAGACGCGGCATCATGTCGTAATCGCGGCTGCGCATGCGGTTGGTCGCCTGTGAGTTATCAACCTGGCGTAACTCCATGGTGATGCCGAGGCGAGCGAGATTGTGCTGGAAGGGCAGCACCCACTGCACATTCCCACCTGAGGGGAGCAGCAGTTCAAAAACAAACGGCTTGCCGGTTTTGGCATTCACCCGCTGCTGGTTTTTCAGCACCCAGCCCGCGTCGTTCAGCAGCTTATCGGCTTTCAGCAGGTTCTGGCGATCGTAGCCGTCGCCGCTTGAGGTCGGCGGGGAGTAGATCTGCGTAAAGACTTCAGGCGGGATCTGATCTTTTAACGGTGCCAGCAGGGTTAGCTCATCGGCATCCGGGTAGTTACGCGCGGCATATTCGGTGTTGATAAAGTAGCTGTCCGCCCGGCTGTAGGCACCATAAAACAGGGCTTTGTTCATCCACTCGAAGTCGAAGGCCAGCGAGACCGCTTCACGTACCCGCCGGTCGGCAAACACCGGGCGCTGGATGTTAAACGCCAGCCAGCGCGCATCCTGCGCCGAGTGGTTGGTCTGTTCATCTTTGACGATATAGCCGCGCGCGAAATTGGTGCCGATATAGCGCGTGGCCCAGTTTTTCGGGCTATCTTCGCTGCGCAGATCGTAAGAGCCAGCTTTAAAGGCTTCAAAGGCGACGTTGTCGTCGAGATAGTAGTCATAGCGAATATTGTTGAAGTTCCAGCGGCCGCGGTTAACCGGCAGGTCGGCAGCCCAGTAATCGCGCACGCGGGTATAGGCAATATACTGCCCCATGCGCCAGCTGCTGATGCGATAAGGCCCGCTGCTCAACGGCGGGCGGGCAAGCGGCTCGCTAAGATTATGATCTTTCCAGAACTTCTCCGGCATCACCGGCAGCGTCAGCAGGCTGAGCATATCCTCTTTGCCCGGCTTCGCCAGCTCAATGCGCACGGTCAACGGCGAAATGGCTTTTACCGTCGTGCCTTTATAGACAATGCGAAACTGCGGCACCCCCTGAGTCATAAACTTCTGGAAGGTGAAGGCGACATCGCTGGCGCGGATCGGCGAGCCGTCATGGAAGCGGGCGCGGGGATTGAGTGAGATCTCCATCCACGAGAAGTCATCAGCATAGCGGGTGGTTTCGGCAATCAGCGGATAGTAGCTGCCAGGCTCATCGTCGGAGGTGGTAAACAGGGCGTCGTACAGCGCATCGGTGCGCACCGCCGGGTTGCCGCGCAGGGCGAAACGGTTGAAGTTATCAAAGGTGCCGATATTGGCGAGCGTCACGTTACCGCCTTTCGGCGCAGCGGGGTTCACATAATCAAAATGGGAAAAATTAACGGCGTATTTCGGTTCGCCGATAATCGCAAAGCTGTCACTCTCTTTAATGGTCTGCGCCTGGCTGGCGAGGGCGATAAACGCCAGTAACAGAGCAACAATGCGCGCACACTTCATTTGCTGGATCCCTTTTACCGCAATGCGACGGAGGCGTGAATTTTTCTGCTTGAATAATAGGGGAGGGATCGGCGGTTGTGAACTCTTTCCGCCTACAGCCGGGCAGTAAATGTCGGCGGTCGCCAGTCGATAAACTGCTGCAGCGTCATCGGGCGGCTGAAAAAGTAGCCTTGCAGGTAGTGCACGCCGCGATCGCGCAGCCAGCGCACCTGCTCCGGCGTCTCCACCCCTTCCGCCACGGTACGCATATTGAGCCGTTTCGCCAGCGTCAGCACGGCGTCAAGCACCGGTGAGGTGACGGTCTCCGTGCCGATGGCGTTAACAAAACCGCGATCGATCTTCAGGAAATCGAGGGTGAAGCGCTCAAGGTAGATCAGCGCACTATGACCGGTGCCGAAATCATCAATGGCGATCTCAAACCCTTCATCATGCAGCCACTGGAAGATCTTATTGACCTCATCGTGGTTGAGCATATCGCGCTCGGTGATCTCCAGCACCACGCTGAAGTAGTGAGGGGGAAGCGAGAGAGCAAACTGCTGCATATCTTCTTTAAAGCTCGGCGAATGCAGATGACCGGGCGCAATATTGACGCCCATTTTCACCCCTTCCGGCAGCAGCGTTTTTAAAACCGGCGCATCGCGGGCGATAAGCTTAAACAGATGCAGAGTCAGCGGCACAATTAACTGCTGCGCTTCGGCAAAATGAATAAAGGCATCTGGCGGAATTTCGCCGGCGGTCGGGTGCTTCCAGCGCATTAATACTTCAAAACCGGTCACTTTTAACTCTGCACCGCTGACTACTGGCTGATAGACCACATAAAACTGGTCGCGCTTAATTGCCGTGAGGATCTCCCGGCCGGGGCGCAGATGGATCGCGAGCATGGCAGCGCTCAGCAGACCGGCAAGCATACCGACAGTGGCACCCAACAGCAGTGCGAACTGCAGATCTTCCACTCGCCATTTATCAGCGTAGAGATAGAGCCTGACCGGCGAGCCTTCAACCTGCGCGCTCAGGTAGGGCGTTTGATGCAGGGCACTTAACAGCAGTGGTCTGCCTGCGAAGGTAGTCAGCGCGCGATCGCCGATACCGAGCGCAAGGCCGTTAAGATCGGGCATCTGCGTGGTGTAAAGCATATAGGGCGCGAGGTTGATATTGAGCGTGGCGAGTACGCCGCGGTTATCCAGCAGCGGGCTGCGAAACCAGAGCGCAATCACCGGCTGCGTCGGCATCATCGGCGTACCGGGTAAAATCACCATATCGGTGGTTTTATTAATATCGATACCTGGAATCAGCCGTTTCATCGGCTCATCCATATCGCCGGTGGCCGACGAACAGTAGGCGTGCTGATCTTTTACCAACAGAAAGGCGCGCACATTCTGGCTGAAGGCGGCTTTCGAGGTGAGCTCGCTGGCAGCCTCTTCGCAGCTGTTGAGCGTAAGCGGGTGCAGCGATTCTGCCGCGGTGCGGATAGTGCTGAAGTAACTGGCATAAGAAGCCTGAATGCTGCTCAGAAGGGTATCGTAGCGCGCTTCACGCTTTTGCTGCTCCAGCCAGAACTGAATACCGCCAACCAGCAGGGCGACAAGCGCGCCGGTCAGCAGGCTGATAAGCACAACGCGTCGATTAACGGTGACGTTACGGGTAAGCATGATGCTGAGCCTATGTGAGCGGTTCATCATATTTCGCCTATAAAGCGGGGGATATAAGCGAAATAAAACCCGGAAAGTTTCGTATAGCATATTGCAGGCACAAAAAAACACCGCCGAAGCAGTGTTTTTTATAACTTTACGCCAGCCAAGGGTAACTGGCATAAAGCGATTAGCTGCGTGTCAGGATGCGTCGCGCTTCGTTATAGCGCTTCTTCCAGTATGGCTCATCAAGGTTAGAAATCATCACACCACTGCTGGTGGAGGCATGAACAAACTGGTTATTACCAATGTAGATGCCGACATGACGTCCGGTAGAGCCTGCACGGAAGAGAACCAGATCGCCGGTGCGCAGACTGGTGCGCGAAATAGACTTACCGGTTTCCTGCTGTTCCCATGTGGAACGCGGCAGCTCTAAACCAAACTGTTCGCGGAAGGTGCGCTGCACAAAGCCAGAACAGTCGATGCCTTTCTTGGTGTCGCCGCCGAGACGGTAGCGAACGCCTTTCCAACTTGCATACTGATCCATAAGCCGGTTTTTAACATCCAGATTACGTACCAGGTTTTCAAATTCATCCTGAGAGGCTTGCAGTGAAGAGCTATCTTCGGGCACAGCATGCGTCTCAGGATGCATATTCTTGGCGGTATTTGTTGAACAAGCTGAAAGCAGAACCGCTACTGCGATCGCGGGTATCGCCCGCACGATATATCTCAAGATCGGCTGAGACTTGACCATGTTGCTTATTTTCCCTTGAAGTCCTTAACGATAATATCGTTATGAAAAATGCTAAACGCAGCGAGATTAATTATCTGAATGTTTCAAGACAAATACTCGAGCCAGAATTTGTGGCGAGACGCACAAATTACCGCGCAGAGAGTAAAAGAGCACTCTTTGCGACAAGACGGACCGAGGTTACCTGAACATCTAATGCAAGGCGAGTGCTTTTCATCACTTTTTTATAAGAAATTGTGATACAGAAAGTGAATTTATGCGTTTGGTCAATAAATGGACGAATAAAGAGAAATAGCGGGCAAAATGCTCTTTTTAAAGGCGATTGAGTTGGCTAAAAAGTGACACAATCAGGCATCCGCCGGGAATTTACATTAAGGACGCTAATGATCGCCTCTTCCCGGCGGCGCTAAATGTTATTCAAGTGTTTAAATTTTGTGTTTCCCGGGCAAATAGCGATCAAATAACGCCACGATCTTATCGCTCAGTGGCGTTATCAGACACCAGGGCAGGCCAATCAACACCGCAGAGAGTGAACCGACGGCAATATCCGTAAACCAGTGCGCGCCAATCATTACCCGGGGGAAAGCAAATATGACAAATATAAGTATCCCGATGGCGAATGCTTTTTTACCGAAATAACGCAGCATCACCGAGGCAAAAATCAGCAGCATCATTCCGTGGTCGCCCGGGAAGCTATCTTTCGAGGCATCTTTCGTCGGGAAGTTGAGCAGATCGCTCACCCGATAAGTGTCGGTAAAGGAGATCGACGGGCTGGCGCGCTTCACCGGCATCATATGCTGCGCAAGCTGGTTGATCACCAGCGCCAGCAGCAGCATGGTCAGGCCAATCATCACCACACGCCGACGTCCGGCCGAATCTGCCGGCAGCCAGAAAGAGAGCATCAGACAGCCCATCGCCACCAGCGAACAGGCATCAAACGCGCGGTTGTTGGTTAGGGCCACAAACCATAAGTAGGCGCGATTCTCGGCGAGGCCATGGTTGAAAAAGTGGAAAATCGCTGAATCGAGCGGGAACCAGAAACCATGATTTACTGGCAGATACCAGGAGAAAAACAGCGCGAGGCCAGCAGCATTCAGCAGCACGATGAGAGGCAGTCGGGTTTTCATTTTGCAGGCTCTTTTAGGTTTAAGGGACGCCACGGTAGTCTGGCTAACTTAAACGAAGCTTCAACAGCGCTGATTGAAGCGTGTTCCAGTCAGCCTCGCTGTCGGTGATTAACTCTATCCGGCTATCGGGTGGCGCAACGTTTTGCGTCTCAATATGCAAATCCTGACCCTGGCGGTTTACGCGCAGCAACCCTTCGGGAATACGCATTACCCCTTTTACCCGCGACACCGGTGCAAGCCGCGCCCACTCCAGCAGACCAATAGTGTCGAAAACCGTATCGGCATCGAAAATCCAGCCGCAGGCATGATGCCCCTGGCCGCTATTCAAATTGCGACGCCAACGCTGATGCGCCGGTAAACTCAGTGCCGCCAGCCCCTTTTTCTCACCGTGCGCGTGATCGTGCGCGGCGCTCTCTGGCAGGGCGCGCAGATTACGGCGCGGTTGGTCGAGCAGGCTGCCATCAATCGCCCCCTGCGTGGCGTTTACCCGCAGGCGATCGCCGCCAAACTCAGCCCACCATGCGTCAAATGCCTGCTGGCTCTCGGCGCTGGCGCGATCCTCTTTATTCGCAACGATAATATCCGCTGCCGCTAACTGGTCGCGGAAGTTCTCATTGTTCAGCGCTTTCTCATCCAGCAGCTGGCGCGGGTCGAGCAGGCAGAGCGTGGCGCGCAGATCGATCCACGGCTCGTAGACCGGGGCGGTAAGCATATCGAGGATCTGCTTCGGGTGGCCCAGCCCGGTCGGTTCAATCAGCAGGCGATCGGGTTTGCCCTGACGCAGCAGGGTATTGAGGCCGACCTGCATCGGCAGGCCGTTGACGCAGCACATGCAGCCGCCGGGGATCTCTTTAAGCAGCGCGCCGCTGTCGCTGAGCAGGGCACCATCAATGCCGACTTCGCCAAACTCATTCACCAGCACCGCCCACTTCTCCTGCGGATCTTTATGGGCCAGCAAATTCAGAATGGAGGTGGTTTTGCCGCTTCCGAGAAAGCCGGTAATCAGATTGGTCTTCGTCACAGGAACTCCGCGTCATCAAAAAGCACAAGCGGACAATCCTGGCGAAAAAAAGCCAAAAAGAGAAGAGCGCGGACGGCGCATCGCACTATCCGTCCGCGTTGAGGGCAAAAAATGTTAAGGGTTGACCGCCTGCTGCACCGCGCCGTGTGCGCCGAGGGTATCAATAGCGCGCCAGGCCTGGCTGATGGCATCGACAAACACCGGGTTATGCGGCAGATCGTTGCCGAAGATCTCTTTCAGCGTCAGCAGCGCCGTAACGCGCTCGTCGCTGCTGCTGGTCTCAACGATGGCACGGATTTTATCCGCCAGCGGATCGCGAATATCAATGGTCTCGCCCGCATCATCGACGCCGCTGACATAGCGCATCCAGCCCGCGACGCCAAGTGCCAGCAGCGGCCAATCGCTCTGGCGCTGAAGATGAATACGGATCCCGTCCAGCAGGCGCTGCGGCAGCTTCTGGCTACCATCCATCGCAATCTGCCAGGTGCGGTGTTTCAGCGCCGGGTTAGCAAAGCGCTCAAGCAGGCTGTCGGCATAGGCATTAAGATCAACGCCTTTGATGCGCAGCGTCGGTGCTTGCTCATTGAGCATCAGCTGGCGCGCCGCCGCACGGAAGGCCGCGTCCTCCATACACTCATTAATATGGGCAAACCCGGCGAGATAACCTAAATAGGCGAGGAAGGAGTGGCTGCCGTTCAGCATGCGCAGCTTCATTTGCTCCCACGGCTGCACATCTTCCACTAACTGCACGCCCGCGGTTTCCCACGCCGGACGCCCGGCGACAAAGTTATCTTCGATTACCCACTGAATAAACGGCTCGCAGCTGATGGCGCAAGGGTCGAAAACGCCGAGCACGTCGGCAATCTCCGCCAGCGACTCGTCGGTCGCCGCCGGAACAATGCGATCGACCATGGTGGCCGGGAAGCGGACATGCTCCGCTATCCACTGCGCCAGCTCCGGCGAGCGGGTTTGTGCCATCCCGAGCACGGCGTTTTTCACCACGTGGCCGTTGTCAGGAATGTTGTCACAGGAGAGCACGGTAAAGGGCGGCAAACCGCGCTCGCGGCGGCGGTGCAGGGCTTCTACCAGAATGCCCGGCGCAGAGTGCGGCTCATGCGGGTATTTCAGATCGTGCTCAATACGCGGCTGGGTGAGATCAAGTTCACCGCTGGCCGGGTCGATGCAGTAACCCTTTTCGGTGATGGTCAGGGAGACAATCGCCACCTGCGGCTCGCAGAACTTCTCAATAATCGCCGCTAGCGTGTCGAGTTTGGCATTCAGGCACTCGTTCACCGCGCCAATAATAATCGGTTGATTTCCGTCGGCGCCTTTCTCCAGCACCGTATAAAGATGCTCCTGCTCGCGCAGCTGCGACATTAAAACATCGCCGCTAAACAGACTGATTTCGCAAATGCCCCAGTCGCCGCCTTGCGCATTCAGCACCCGGTCGGTTAATAACGCCTGATGGGCGCGGTGAAAGGCACCAAAACCGAAGTGGACGATGCGCGAACGGAGCTGGCTGCGATCGTACTGAGGCTGTTGCACCGAAGCGGGCAGCGTGGCGGAGGCAATTGTTTTCATCTCTATACACCTGATTAACCAATAATTAACAATAGCAGTGTAAAGTTATATGACAGCAAAAAGAATTGGTATGCCTTAAATATCCGGGGAATGTGAGCTGGATCAATCATTGCTGTGGCAGGATTTGACCGCTATCCATAAGCATGTATGGTAGTCGTCATGTTTCACGTTGTATTGGTATAACAACTTTTTTGAGGGGAAGACGATGGAACAAACCTGGCGTTGGTATGGACCGAACGATCCGGTTTCTCTTGATGATGTTCGTCAGGCAGGCGCGACCGGCGTGGTCACCGCTCTGCACCACATTCCGAACGGCCAGGTGTGGCCGGTGGAAGAGATCAAAGCCCGCCAGGCCCTGCTGGCTGAAAAGGGGCTTTACTGGTCCGTTGTCGAAAGTATCCCGGTACATGAAGAGATCAAAACCCACTCCGGCGACTGCGACAAATGGATTGCCAACTATCAGCAGAGCATCCGCAATCTCGCCGCCTGCGGGATTGATACCGTCTGCTACAACTTTATGCCGATCCTTGACTGGACGCGCACCGACCTGGAATACCAGCTGCCGGATGGCTCACGCGCGCTGCGCTTCGACCAGATAGCCTTTGCCGCGTTTGAGCTGCATATCCTTAAACGCGAAGGGGCGCAGGACGATTACAGTGACGAGGAGCAGCGTCAGGCGCAGGCCTATTTCAATGCGATGAGTGATGCGGAAGTGGAAAAGCTGACGCGCAATATCATTGCCGGTCTGCCGGGTGCGGAAGAGGGCTATACGCTGGATCAGTTCCGCGCGCGTCTGGCGGAGTATGACGGCATCGACAAAGCGCAGCTGCGCGAAAATATGGCCTCTTTTCTGCGTGCCATTGTGCCGGTGGCGCAGGAAGTGGGCGTGCGGCTGGCGGTTCACCCGGACGATCCGCCGCGTCCGATCCTCGGCCTGCCACGCATTGTCTCTACTATCGAAGATATGCAGTGGCTGAAAGAAGCGGTGGACAGCATCAACAACGGCTTTACCATGTGCACCGGCTCCTACGGTGTGCGTGCGGATAACGATCTGGTGCGGATGATCGAGACCTTCGGCGATCGCATTCACTTTACTCATCTGCGCGCCACCTGCCGCGAAGAGAACCCGAAAACCTTCCACGAAGCGGCGCACCTGCAGGGTGATGTCGATATGGTGTCGGTGGTGGCGGCAATCCTTAGCGAAGAGCAGCGCCGTAAGAAAGCAGGCGATCTGCGCCCGATCCCGTTCCGCCCGGATCATGGTCACCAGATGCTTGACGATCTGCATAAGAAAACCAACCCCGGTTACTCGGCGATTGGCCGCCTGAAAGGGATGGCGGAAGTGCGCGGCGTTGAGCTGGCGCTGAAGAAGACGCTGTTCCGCGACCTGCTGTAATAGCCGCGGGTAAACGCTCTGCTCGCTTTCGCGGGCGAAAAAAAAGCCTCCATGCGGAGGCTTTTTTATTTAATCAGCGCGGCCCATATAGCGGCGCTCTTCGATATGAATGCGGATCTTCTCGCCGGTGGTCAGGTACTCCGGCACCTGCACCACCAGGCCAGTGTTCAGCGTGGCAGGCTTGGTACGGGAGCTGGCAGATGCGCCTTTGATGCCCGGTGCGGTTTCAACGATTTCAAGATCCACGGTCTGCGGCAACTCGAGCGCCAGCAGCTGGCCATCCCACAGCAGCACCTGCATATCCGGCATGCCGCCTTCCGGAATAAACAGCAGCTCATCTTCAATCTGATCTTTGGTAAAGGTATAGGGCGTGTAATCTTCTTTATCCATGAAGACGTATTCGTTGCCGTCTACATAGGAGAAGTCAACGAAACGGCGGTTCAGGGAGACGGTATCAACAATGTCGTCGCCTTTAAAACGCTCTTCAACTTTCAGGCCGGTGCGGACATCAGCAAAGCGCATTTTATACAGCGTTGCTGCGCCACGGGCGCTCGGTGACTGAATATCAATATCTTTTACAATCAGCAGCTTGCCGTTGTAGTTCAGCACCATACCTTTTTTGATTTCGTTCGCTCTTGGCATTGCCAGGTTCCTGTAAAAAAGAAATTCACCAAAATATCGCGACAAACTACTCGCGAGGGCCTTTTCAGGCAAGGGGAATTGCTGAGTTTTGCGTTGGATGGGCAAAAGATGATAGCGTGCCTCGCAGCGCGCTATTTCAGCGCGTCGACGCCAATAAGAGAGCCGCTATGCACTGCCGCCCGGACTGCGGAGCCTGCTGTACCGCCCCGTCCATTACCAGCCCGATCCCCGGCATGCCCAACGGTAAACCGGCCAACACGCCCTGCGTTCAGCTTGATGAACATCAGCGCTGCAAGCTTTTTGGTTCGCCACTTCGGCCAACAGTGTGCGCCGGCCTGCAGGCAGGCCTGGAGATGTGCGGTTCAACGCGCGAACAGGCGATGATCTACCTCCTCGATCTCGAACAGCAAACCGCGCCGTAATACCTTTCAAAGCTGAACAGGCTGAAGGCGATAAGCTGACGGCCAAATCCGCGTCAGCAAATTTCCCTTAACGGACTGTAAAATGTGCAGTGCCTCAAAATTCTTAAATGCCAAATGAGAGATTTCTTGATCGTTGAGCAAAAAAGGTCAAGACTCCTTGAAACGTTTCAGCGTCATCGCATTGTCTCTGAACCACGGCGGTGACGTAACCTTTCTTATGTAAGCTGAAACGATTCAATTTCAGCGGGAGACGAGTCACATGTTCCAGTTATCCGTTCAGGACATCCATCCAGGCCAGCAGGCCGGTAATAAAGAAGAGGCCATCCGCCAGATCGCGGCGGCACTGACCGAAGCCGGCAACGTGGCTGAAGGCTACGTCGATGGCATGCTCGCACGCGAGCAGCAAACCTCCACCTTCCTTGGCAACGGCATCGCCATTCCGCACGGCACCACCGACACGCGCGACCAGGTGCTGAAAACCGGCGTCAAAGTTTTCCAGTTCCCGCAGGGCATCCTGTGGAGCGAAGGGCAGGTGGCCTATGTTGCTATCGGTATCGCCGCCAGCTCTGATGAACACCTCGGCCTGCTGCGCCAGCTGACGCACGTGCTGAGCGATGACGCCGTCGCCGCGCAGCTGCAATCCGCGACCACCGCTGAAGAGCTGCGTGCGTTGCTGATGGGCGAAAAGCAGAGCAGCGCGCTGAAGCTGGATAACGAAACCCTGTCGCTGGACGTCAACGCCAGCTCGCTAATGACGCTGCAGGCGCTGAACGCCGCGCGTCTGAAAGAGGCGGGCGCGGTAGACAGCGTCTACGTCACCCGTGCTATTAACGAACAGCCGCTGAACCTCGGCCAGGGCATCTGGCTGAACGACAGCGCCGAGGGCAACCTGCTGAGCGCAGTGGCCGTCAGCCGTGCCGCCACGCCGTTTGACGTGGAAGGTGAAAACGCCGCCGTGCTGGTGAGCGTCGCGATGGCCGATGAGCAACCCGTTGCCGTGCTGAAGCGCCTGAGCGATCTGCTGCTGGCGAATAAAGCTGACCGTCTGCTGAATGCTGATGCCGCCACGCTGCTGGCGCTGCTGACCAGTGATGACGCGGTTGCGGACGATCTCCTCAGCGAAGAGTTTGTTATTCGTAACGAGCACGGCCTGCATGCCCGTCCGGGCACCATGCTGGTCAACACCATTAAACAGTTCAATAGCGAAATCACCGTCACCAACCTCGATGGTTCAGGCAAACCGGCAAATGGCCGCAGCCTGATGAAAGTGGTTGCGCTGGGCGTGAAGAAAGGACACCGCCTGCGCTTTACCGCACAGGGCGAAGATGCTGAACAGGCGCTGAAAGCGATTGGCGACGCCATCGCCGCGGGCCTGGGAGAGGGAGCGTAAATGAGCAGAAGAGTCGCAACAATTACTTTAAACCCGGCCTACGATCTGGTGGGTTTCACCCCGGAAGTCGAGCGTGGCGAAGTCAACCTGGTGCGCACCACCGGGCTGCACGCCGCCGGTAAAGGGATCAACGTCGCCAAAGTGCTGAAAGATCTGGGTATCGACGTCACCGTGGGCGGTTTCCTCGGTAAAGATAACCAGGACGGTTTTCAGCAGCTGTTCAGCGAGCTGGGCATTGCCAACCGTTTCCAGGTGGTGCAGGGGCGTACGCGCATCAACGTTAAGCTGACCGAGAAAGATGGCGAAGTGACCGACTTTAACTTCTCCGGTTTCGAAGTCACCCCGGCCGACTGGGAGCGTTTCGTCGCCGACTCGCTCACCTGGCTTGGTCAGTTTGATATGGTCTGCGTCAGCGGCAGCCTGCCGTCCGGCGTCAGCCCGGAAGCCTTTACCGACTGGATGACGCGCCTGCGCAGCCAGTGCCCGTGCATCATCTTCGACAGCAGCCGTGACGCGCTGGTTGCCGGGCTGAAAGCCGCGCCGTGGTTAGTGAAACCTAATCGTCGCGAGCTGGAGATCTGGGCCGGTCGTAAACTGCCGGAATTGCAGGACGTTATTGAAGCCGCTCACGCGCTTCGCGAGCAGGGGATCGCCCACGTGGTGATTTCGCTGGGCGCAGAAGGGGCGCTGTGGGTCAACGCTTCGGGTGAATGGATCGCCAAACCGCCGTCAATGGAAGTGGTAAGCACCGTTGGCGCAGGGGATTCGATGGTTGGCGGCCTGATTTACGGCCTGCTGATGCGTGAGTCCAGTGAGCACACTTTACGCCTGGCCACCGCTGTCGCTGCACTGGCGGTCAGTCAGAGTAACGTAGGGATTACCGATCGTACCCAGTTAGCCGCGATGATGGCGCGCGTTGACTTAAAACCCTTTAACTAACAGCAGGAGAGGCATAATGAAAACGCTGCTGATCATCGACGCTGAACTCGGACAGGCCCGTGCCTATATGGCAAAAACCCTGCTGGGCGCGGCGGCGCAAAAAGCGAATCTGCAATTTGTTGATAACCCTGGCGACGCGGAACTGGCGATCGTGCTGGGTAGCCAGCTGCCGAACGACGCGGCGCTGAGCGGGAAAAAAGTCTGGCTGGGCGATATTAATCGCGCGGTTGCGCACCCGGAGCTGTTCCTGAGCGAAGCGAAGAACCACGCCGCGCCTTACAGCGCTCCGGCTGCTGCACCTGCGGCGGCAGCTCCGGCCGCTGGGCCGAAACGTATTGTTGCCGTGACCGCCTGTCCGACCGGCGTCGCACACACCTTTATGGCGGCAGAAGCTATTGAAACCGAAGCGAAAAAACGCGGCTGGTGGGTGAAAGTTGAAACGCGCGGCTCCGTGGGCGCAGGCAATGCCATCACCCCGGAAGAGGTGGCGCAGGCGGATCTGGTTATCGTCGCGGCGGATATCGAAGTGGACCTGGCGAAGTTTGCCGGCAAACCGATGTACCGCACCTCGACGGGTCTGGCACTGAAGAAAACGGCGCAGGAGCTGGATAAAGCGGTAGCGGAAGCGAAACCGTACCAGCCATCCAGCAAAGGGCAGTCTGAATCTTCAGAAGGTAAAAAAGAGAGCGCGGGCGCCTATCGTCACCTGCTGACCGGCGTCTCTTACATGCTGCCGATGGTGGTGGCGGGCGGTCTGCTGATCGCACTCTCCTTCGCCTTTGGTATTACCGCGTTTAAAGAAGAGGGCACGCTGGCGGCGGCGCTGATGAAGATCGGCGGCGGTACGGCGTTTGCGCTGATGGTGCCGGTACTGGCGGGCTTTATCGCCTTCTCGATTGCCGACCGTCCGGGTCTGACTCCGGGTCTGATCGGCGGTATGCTGGCGGTGAGCACCGGGTCTGGCTTTATCGGCGGTATCATTGCCGGTTTCCTTGCCGGTTACATCGCGAAAGCGATTAGCAAAGGCTTTAAGCTGCCGCCAAGTATGGAAGCGCTGAAACCGATTCTGATTATTCCGCTCTTCTCCAGCCTGATTGTTGGCCTGGCGATGATCTACCTTATCGGTACGCCGGTAGCGAAAATCCTCGCGGGTCTCACCTCCTGGCTGCAAACCATGGGTACGGCGAACGCCGTTCTGCTGGGCGCGATCCTCGGTGGCATGATGTGTACCGATATGGGCGGTCCGGTGAACAAAGCGGCCTACGCCTTTGGTGTCGGGCTGCTGAGTACGCAAACCTACGCGCCGATGGCGGCGATTATGGCGGCCGGTATGGTGCCACCGCTGGCGATGGGGCTGGCAACGCTGGTTGCACGCAACAAGTTCGACAAAGGTCAGCGTGAAGGGGGCAAAGCAGCGCTGGTGCTGGGTCTGTGCTTTATCTCTGAAGGCGCGATTCCGTTTGCGGCGCGCGATCCGATGCGTGTTATTCCGTGCTGTATCGCCGGTGGCGCGCTGACGGGTGCCATTTCGATGGCGATTGGCGCCAAACTTATGGCACCGCACGGTGGTCTGTTCGTGCTGCTGATCCCGGGTGCTATCACCCCGGTGCTCGGTTACCTGCTGGCGATCGTTGCCGGTACGCTGCTGTCGGGCCTGCTGTATGCCCTGCTGAAACGTCCGGAAACGGAGATGGCCGCGAAAGTTGCCTGAGCCGTAGAAACAGAAAAAGGCCGCTAAGCGGCCTTTTTTTATGCCCGCAAGAGGGCAGGGATTTTGCTTTTGTAGCCTGATAAGCGAAGCGCCATCAGGCCTTGCGCCATTGCCGGATGGCGGCGAACGCCTTATCCGGCCTACAGGTGGAGATGGTTTGGTGTCGTAGGCCTGATAAGCGCAGCGCCATCAGGCATTACGGCTTTGCCGGATGGCGGCGTACGCCTTATCCGGCCTACGGTTCGCAGGGGATTATCCGGCGGTGGTTTCCGCGTATTGCTGCGCTTTCAACCACGCTATCTCTTCCACCCAGATATCCGGGTTAACGGTCTCGAGGATCAGCGGAATGCCGTCGAAGCGCGTGTCGCGCATAATCCAGCGAAACGCATCGTGACCGATGTTGCCTTCGCCGAGGCTGTGATGGCGGTCAACCCGGCTGGCAAAGCCGCTTTTCGCATCATTCAGGTGCATCCCGCGCAGGTATTTAAAGCCCACCACGCGGTCAAACTCGGCAAAGGTGGCGGCGGTTGCCTCTTCGCTACGCAGATCGTAACCGGCGGCAAACGCGTGACAGGTATCAATACAGACGCCGACGCGGGATTTATCCTCCACGCCCTCGATGATCGCCGCCAAATGCTCAAACCGGAAGCCGAGGTTGCTGCCCTGACCGGCGGTGTTCTCAATCACTGCAGTGACGCCTTCGGTCTGCGCCAGCGCAATATTGATGGATTCGGCAATGCGCGCGAGGCACTTCTCTTCCGGGATCTGCTGCAGGTGGCTGCCGGGGTGGAAATTGAGCAGCGTTAGCCCAAGCTGCTGACATCGGGAAAGCTCATCAATAAACGCCTCGCGGGATTTCTCCAGCGCCTCATCAACCGGATGACCGAGGTTAATCAGGTAGCTGTCGTGGGGCAGGATTTGCGCCGGGGAGTAGTTGTGCGCTTCGCACGCGGCTTTGAACGCATCAATCGTTTCCGTGGTTAACGGCGCGGCGCGCCATTGACGCTGATTTTTGGTAAACAGCGCGAACGCCGTTGCGTCCAGCTCGGCGGCGCGGATGGCCGCATTTGCGACGCCGCCTGAGGCGCTAACATGCGCACCAATGTATTTCATAAACACTCCTGTAAAGACCCGCCGGGGGAAAACCGACATCATAGCGGGTCTGCAGGGCAGAGATGTAGTGCTTTATGCCATCGCCGTGTGAACCAGCATATTGATCGCACCGCCGCCGACAATCAGCCAGATAAAGAGCAGCAGCCCCATCACCAGTGGTTTCGCTCCGGCGTTTTTCAGCGCACTGATATGAGTAGTCACGCCCAGTGCTGCCATCGCCATTGCCAGCAGCAGCGTATCCAGCGTGTTAAGCGTATTCACCGCTGCGGGCGGCAACAGGTGAAAGGAGTTAAATACCGCCACCGCCACAAAGCCTAAGGCAAACCACGGGATCGTCACCTTACTCTTCTCGTTACCCTCTTGCGGACTGAGCTGTTTCACCCGCGCGGCCAACAGCAGTAAAAAGGGAGCCAGCATCATCACGCGCAGCATTTTGGCAATCACCGCCGCATTCTCTGCCTCCGGGCTGACGGCGTGACCGGCGGCGACCACTTGCGCCACTTCATGCACCGTCGATCCAATCCAGATGCCATAAGTTTGCGGGCTGAACCACGGCGCAAGCAGCGGCCATAGCGCCGGATAGATAAAGATTGCCAGCGTGCCGAAAATCACCACCGTGGCGATGGCGACGGTCACTTTGCTCGCCTCCGCTTTTACTACCGGCTCCGTTGCCAGCACCGCCGCCGCACCGCAGATACTGCTGCCCGTGCCAATCAGCCAGCTGGTTTTTTTATCCAGCCCGAAAACTTTTTGCCCGAGAAAACAGGCCAGCATAAAGGTGCTGGAGAGGGTCAGCACATCGATCAGCACGCCGCTGACACCGACGTCAGCAATCTGGGAAAAGGTCAAACGAAAGCCATACAGGATAATGCCGAGCCGGAGCAGATGCTGTTTGGCAAACAGCACGCCGCTGTCGCAGTGGCGATGCAGCGCCGGGTAGAGCGTATTGCCCAGCACCATGCCGAGCAGGATCGCCAGCGTTAACGCGCTCAGGCCAAGGCCAGCAACGGCGGGCAGGGAGCCCAGCCACAGCGCCGCCGCGGTAATCGCGCCGCTCAGCAGCAGGCCGGGCATAACGCGCCAGACGCGAGAGTGATGAGAGTGTAATGTGATGTCGGTCATAGCCTTCTCCTCTTGTTGCTGAAAAGGGTACGGCGCGCTGGCTTAAAGGTAAAATTGATTATATATTTATAATTAATCTTTATAAGTGGTAAGCGACTCCTTATGCATATAACTCTGCGCCAGCTCGAAGTCTTCGCGGAAGTGCTGAAAAGCGGCTCCACCACCCAGGCCTCCCAGCGTCTGGCGCTGTCGCAATCAGCGGTGAGCGCTGCGCTGACGGATCTGGAGGGGCAGCTTGGCGTGCAATTGTTTGATCGCGTCGGCAAACGGCTGGTGGTCAATGAGCACGGGCGGCTGCTCTACCCGCGCGCGCTGGCGGCGCTGGAGCAGGCAAGCGAAATCGAACAGCTGTTTCGCGAGGCCAACGGTGCCATCCGCGTCTTCGCCAGCAGCACCATTGGTAACTACATTCTGCCGGAGGTGATCGCCCATTACCGGCGTGATTTTCCCGAGCTGCCGCTGGAGTTAAGCGTCGGCAACAGCCAGGATGTGATCACCGCCGTGGCCGATTTTCGTGTTGATATTGGGCTTATCGAAGGGCCGTGCCATGCGGCGGAGATCATTGCTGAACCCTGGCTGGAAGATGAACTGGTGGTGTTTGCGCCACCTTCCTCGCCGCTGTTGCAGCGGGAGGTGACGCTGGAAGCGCTTGCCGCTGCGCCGTGGATCCTGCGCGAGCGCGGCTCCGGTACCCGCGAAATCGTCGACTATTTACTGCTCTCGCACCTGCCGCAGTTTCAGCTAGGCATGGAGCTTGGCAATTCGGAAGCGATTAAACATGCGGTGCGCCACGGGCTTGGCATCAGTTGCCTGTCGCGCCGCGTGATTGCCGAACAGCTGGAAACCGGCACGCTGGTGGAAGTGCCGCTGCCATTACCTCGCCTGGTGCGCACCCTGTGGCGCATTCATCATCGCCAGAAACATCTCTCCAGCGCGTTGACCCGCTTTATCCGCTACTGCGATATCTGATTGCACCATCAGCAGGCACCTGCACCGTTTTAGGGGTGCAGGCCTCCTCACGTTTCCCCGCACTCCCGCTGAATCAGGTACTGGCTTCGTTGGCACATTAGTTGCAAAAAGTGATTCAAAGAATCTTTTGTTTCATGGGCGATGAGGTGTTGAGATGAAAAAGTGGATGATGGCGACAGCCAGTGCAGCAGTAATGATGGTCTGTTCCGCCCAGGCGCTGGCGGATCAGTTGCAGGATATTCAACAGCGCGGCGTGCTGCGCGTGGCCGTCCCGCAAGATTTCCCGCCGTTTGGCTCCGTAGGCACCGATTTGCAGCCGCAGGGCTACGATATCGACATGGCCACCTATCTGGCGAAAGGGATGAAGGTGAAGCTGCAACTGGTGCCGGTCACCAGCGCAAACCGTGTGCCCTACCTGCAAACCAACAAAGTCGATTTGGTCATCTCAAGCCTCGGTAAAAACGCCGAGCGCGAGCGGGTAATCGATTTTAGCCGTGCCTATGCGCCGTTCTTCCTCGGCGTCTTTGGTCCGAAAGACGCAACCCTTGCCGATGCGAAAGCCCTGAGCGGCAAAACCATCGGCGTCACGCGCGGCGCGGTGGAGGATATGGTGCTGAGTGATATCGCGCCAAAAGATGCCCAGGTGAAGCGCTATGAAGATAACAACACCACGCTTTCGGCCTATCTCTCCGGCCAGGTTGCCTTCCTTGCCACGGGCAACGTGGTAGTGGCGGCAATTGCCCGCCAGAACCCGCAACACGCGCCGGTAAGCAAATTTATGCTTAAAGACTCTCCCTGCTTTATCGGGCTGATGAAAAACCAGCCGGCGCTGAAGGCCGAGGTCGATAAGCTGGTCGATCAGGCGCAGAAAGAGGGCACGCTGAACAGCTTCTCGCAGAAGTGGATGCAGGCACCGCTGCCCGCAAACTTTGGCGCATAAGCGATGACGGTGACGCTTGATTTCGCCGCGCTCTGGCCCTTCTGGCCGGAACTGCTGGCCGGATTGTGGACAACCATCACCCTGACGCTGCTGGCAACGGTAGGCGGCGTCGCGCTTGGCATCCTCGGCGCGGCGCTGCGCAGCGGCAAACCGGGCGTGCTGCGCACGTTGTGGGGGATCTATGTTGAGGTGATCCGCAATACGCCGTTTGTTGTGCAGCTCTTCTTTATTGTTTTTGGTTTGCCGGGGCTGGGGCTGAAACTCACCGCCGGGCAGGCGGCGCTGATCGCCATGCTGATTAACCTTGGCGCCTACAGCACGGAGATTATCCGCGCGGGCATTCAGGTGACGCCAAAAGGGCAGTGGGAAGCGGCGCGCGTACTCGGCCTGACAAAAGTCCAGACCTTCCTGCGCGTGGTGTTGCCGCCCGCACTGGCGCGGATCTATCCGGCGCTGGTTAGCCAGTGCGTGATGGTAATGCTCGGCTCGTCGGTGGTGTCGCAGGTCTCTTATGAGGAGCTGACCTTTATGGCGAACCTTATCCAGTCGCGCACTTTCTTAAGTTTTGAAGTCTATTTCGTCACCACGCTGCTCTACCTCGCGCTCTCGTTGCTGATGCGTCAGGCGCTGCTGGCGATTGGGCGCAAATGGTTAGGGAGCAGAGCATGATGAGTACTTTTACCGACTGGGATATTGTGCGCAACCTGCTGCTGGCCGCCCGCTGGACGGTGCTGCTCTCGCTGCCCGCCTTTTTCTGCGGCACGCTGGTCACCCTGCCGCTGCTGATGGTGCGGCTTGGTCGCTGGCGCTGGCCGCAGCGTTTTGTCAGCGCCTATGCCGCGCTGTTTCAGGGCACGCCGCTGCTGATGCAGCTGTTCCTCGCCTTCTTTGGCCTTGGGCTGTTCGGCATTGATGTCAGCGCCTGGACTGCCGCCACGCTTGCTTTAACGCTGTTTACCAGCGCCTTTCTGCTCGATATCTGGTACGGATCGATTCGCGCCCTGCCGAAAGGGCAGTGGGAAGCCAGCCGCTGTCTCGGGCTGAGCTTTGGTCAGACGCTGTTTCGCGTTATCGCCCCGCAGGCGATCCGCATTGCCATTGCGCCGACGGTGGGGTTTTCCGTGCAGGTGGTGAAGGGCACGGCGCTGGCGTCAATTATCGGTTTTGTCGAGCTGACCAAGGCGGGCACCATGCTGAATAACGTCACCTTTGCGCCATTTAAGGTCTTCGGCCTCGTCGCCGCGGGCTACTTCCTGCTGTGTTATCCGCTGTCGCGCTACAGCCGCTATCTGGAGAAAAAGTTCCATGCCGCTCATCACCATTAATGATGTTCAGAAATATTATGGCGACAACCATGTGCTGAAGGGCGTAAGCCTGGATATTGAGATGGGCGAAGTGGTGTCGATTATTGGGCGCAGCGGCTCGGGCAAAAGCACGCTGTTGCGCTGTATGAACGGGCTGGAGGGCTACCAGGATGGCAGCATCAAACTCGGCGGTATGACGGTGACCGACCGTGAATCGCAGGCGCGGGAGATCAGCCGATCCGTCGGGATGGTGTTTCAGAGCTTCAACCTCTTTCCGCACATGACGGCGCTGGAAAATGTGATGCTGGCACCGCGCCGGGTACTGAAAATGCCGGCTGAAGCCTGCCGCGAGCTGGCGGTGGAGATGCTGGAGAAAGTCGGGCTGGGCGATCGCATCGATTATGCGCCGTCGAGCCTCTCCGGCGGTCAGCAGCAGCGCGTTGCCATTGCCCGCGCGCTGGCGATGAAGCCGAAAGTGTTGCTCTGCGATGAGATCACCTCCGCGCTCGATCCCGAGCTGGTCGGCGAAGTACTGCGTGTGCTCGAAAAGCTTGCCGCAGAAGGGATGACGCTGATTCTGGTCACCCATGAGATGAATTTCGCCCGCGAAGTGGGCGATCGGGTGGTGTTTATGCATCAGGGCAAAGTGTGGGAGCAGGGGGCAAGTAAAACCTTCTTCAACCAGCCGCGCACGCCTGAGTTACAGCAGTTTATCGCTTCGGTACGCGGTCTCGCCTGACCGCGCGTTTTCGCCTCGCAACATCCTCCATTCACTGCTTTACTTATAATTCGCGGCCAATTATGAAGGTCTCTAATAAGAGACCTTTTCCACCGGAAGGGCCGCGTTTCGTCTGCTACAATCGCGCCTCATTTTTTGGATGGATAGCTTTTTCTTATGGTTTCCGAAACAAAAACCACAGAAGCGACCACGCTTCGTCGTGCACTGAAAGCGCGTCATCTGACGATGATCGCAATTGGCGGCTCCATCGGGACCGGTCTGTTTGTCGCCTCCGGGGCGACCATCTCCTCAGCGGGGCCGGGCGGCGCGCTGCTCTCCTATATGCTGATTGGCCTGATGGTCTATTTCCTGATGACCAGCCTTGGCGAACTTGCTGCCTTTATGCCGGTTTCCGGCTCCTTTTCGACCTACGGGCAGAAATATGTGGAAGAGGGCTTCGGCTTCGCCCTCGGCTGGAACTACTGGTACAACTGGGCGGTAACCATCGCCGTTGACCTGGTGGCTTCCCAACTGGTGATGACCTGGTGGTTCCCCGATACGCCGGGCTGGATCTGGAGCGCGCTCTTCCTGGTCGTTATCTTCCTGCTTAACTACATCTCGGTGAAAGGCTTTGGCGAGGCGGAATACTGGTTCTCGCTTATTAAAGTGACCACGGTGATCATCTTTATCATCGTCGGCGTGATGATGATTGTCGGCATTTTCCAGGGGGAAAAACCGGCGGGCTGGAGTAACTGGAGCATAGGCGACGCGCCGTTTGCTGGTGGTTTCTCGGCGATGATTGGCGTGGCGATGATTGTTGGCTTCTCCTTCCAGGGCACCGAGCTTATCGGTATCGCGGCTGGTGAATCCGAAGATCCGGAGAAGAACATTCCGCGCGCGGTGCGTCAGGTCTTCTGGCGAATCCTGCTCTTCTACGTCTTCGCGATTTTGATTATCAGCCTGATCATTCCCTATACCGATCCAAGCCTGCTGCGTAACGATGTGAAAGATATCAGCGTCAGCCCGTTCACGCTGGTGTTTGAACACGCTGGTCTGCTCTCAGCGGCGGCGGTGATGAATGCGGTGATCCTGACGGCGGTACTCTCGGCGGGTAACTCGGGGATGTATGCCTCTACCCGTATGCTCTACACGCTGGCCTGCGATGGCAAAGCGCCGCGCATCTTCGCCAAACTGTCGAAAGGCGGCGTGCCGCGCAATGCGCTGTATGCCACCACGGTGATTGCCGGTCTCTGCTTCCTGACCTCGATGTTTGGCAACCAGACCGTTTACCTGTGGCTGCTCAACACCTCCGGCATGACGGGCTTTATCGCCTGGCTGGGGATTGCCATCAGCCACTACCGTTTCCGCCGCGGTTATGTTGCGCAGGGCCACTCGCTGGATAACCTGCCGTACCGCTCCGGATTCTTCCCGATTGGTCCGATCTTCGCCTTTGTGCTCTGCCTGATTATTACTCTTGGGCAGAACTACCAGGCCTTCCTCGAAGACGCTATCGACTGGGGCGCGGTGACGGCGACCTATATCGGCATTCCGCTCTTCCTGGTGATCTGGCTGGGCTACAAGTTCAGCAAAGGGACGCGCTTTGTGCGCTACAGCGAGATGGAGTTCCCGGAACGCTTTACCAAATAACGCCTGCTTGACGCCCTCTACTCAGAGGGCGTTTTTTTATCCCTCTCTTCCACTTTTTCCTTCCACTCTTTACATAACTTTAAGTTCTCGAAATTGATAATCATTCTCGTTTGCATTAAGGTAAGCGACTGAAAAGAAAGGGAACCCGGCGGGATTCACGCGCCTGATGTTTCCGCAATCTATAACGCTGCCGTCAATGTAACGGTGCGCGGTTTTGCAATACGTGAGCAAATTTTTCAATCTTTTTCAGACCTCATGGAGTTACGGAATGTTTACCTTGAATCCCATTATGCGGGGAGGCCTCTGTGCGTCCGCGTTAACGCTGGCGCTACCGGTGATGGCCGCCGCAGGGGAGGGTGAAACGCTGGTGGTGACCGCTTCGGCCAGCGAGCAGAACCTGAAAGATGCGCCCGCCAGCATAAGTGTCATCACACAACAGGATTTACAGCGCAGGCCGGTGCAAAACCTGAAAGATGTGCTGAAAGAGGTGCCCGGCGTGCAGCTCACCAATGAAGGGGATAACCGCAAAGGTGTCAGCCTGCGCGGGCTGAACAGCAGCTACACCCTGATCCTGATTGATGGCAAGCGCGTCAACTCGCGCAATGCCGTCTTCCGCCACAACGATTTTGACCTCAACTGGATCCCGGTAGAAGCGATTGAGCGCATTGAAGTGGTGCGTGGCCCGATGTCGTCGCTATATGGCTCCGACGCCCTCGGCGGCGTGGTGAATATCATCACCAAAAAAATCGGCCAGCGCTGGAGCGGCTCAATCACCGCGGATACCACCATTCAGGCGCACCGCGATCGCGGCGATACGCAAAATGGCCAGTTCTACACCAGCGGGCCACTGATTGACGGCGTGCTCGGGCTGAAGGCCTTTGGTGGCGTGGCGAAGCGCGAAAAAGATCGGCAGCAGGCCTCGCAAACCGCCGCCAGCGGTGAGTCGCCGCGCATCGAGGGCTTTACCAGCCGCGATGGCAATGTTGAACTGGCCTGGACGCCAACCAAAGATCACGACTTTACCGCTGGTTACGGTTATGACCGCCAGGACCGCAACTCTGATTCACTGAATAAAAACCGCCTCGATCGCCAGAACTACTCGCTGGCGCACAACGGGCGCTGGGGCAGTGCCAACAGCGAGTTGCGTTTTTACGGCGAGAAGATCGATAACAAAAACCCCGGCAACGCCAGCGCCATCCGTTCAGAAAGTAATACCGTGGATGGCAAAGTGGTGCTGCCGCTCGGTGAGATCAATCAATTAGTCACGCTGGGCGGTGAATGGCGTCATGACAAACTCAGCGATCCCATTAACCTGACCGGCGGTAACAGCAGTAAAACCTCCTCCAGCCAGTACGCGCTGTTTATTGAAGATGAGTGGCGGATTATTGAACCGCTGGCGCTGACCACCGGCCTGCGCATGGATGACCATGAAACCTATGGCGATCACTGGAGCCCACGCGCCTACCTGGTGTGGAGCGCCACCGATACCATCACGGTGAAAGGGGGCTGGGCAACGGCCTTTAAAGCACCGTCGCTGTTGCAGCTAAGCCCCGACTGGGCGAGCAACTCCTGTCGCGGCAGTTGCCGGATTGTCGGCAGCCCGGAGCTAAAACCGGAAACCAGCGAAAGCTTCGAACTAGGGCTTTACTACAGCGGCGAAGAGGGCTGGCTCGAGGGCGTGCAGGGGAGCGTTACTGCCTTCCAGAACAATATTGAGGATATGATCAATATCAGCCGTACTGCCAGCCTGACCGAAGCGCCGGGCTATCCGAACTTTGTCGGTTTTGAGCGTAACGCTCGTGGGGCGCGGGTACCGGTGTTCCGCTACTACAACGTTGATAAAGCGCGGATTCAGGGCGTCGAGACGGAGGTGAAAATCCCGTTCGATGAGGCGTGGAAACTAACGCTGAATTACACCTATAACGACGGGCGCAATCTGAGCGGCGGCGGCAATAAGCCGTTGCAGGATCTGCCATTCCACACCGCTAACGGCACGCTGGACTGGCAGGCTAACGACGCGTGGTCGTTCTATGTTTCGGCGAACTACAGTGGCGAAAAACGTTCGGTGTCACAGGGCGCAACGCCGGGCGGGTATGTTATCTGGAATGCGGGCGGCGCATGGCAGGCGACGAAAAACGTCAAACTGCGCGCGGGCGTGCTTAACCTCGGCGATAAAGATCTTAGCCGGGATGACTACAGCTTTAACGAAGATGGACGTCGCTACTTTGCGGCGATTGATTACCGCTTCTGATGAGAGATCCCGGCGCGAAAACGCCGGGGTGACGCTTAGCGGAAGAGGTGCTGCGCATGGAAGCGCAGATGATCTTCAATAAACGAGGCGATAAAGAAGTAGCTGTGATCGTACCCCGGCTGAATACGCAGGGTCAGCGGCCAGCTTTTCTGCCGCGCCACTTCTGCCAGCCGCGCTGGCTGTAACTGATCGGCGAGGAACTGATCGCTGTCCCCCTGATCGATAAGGGTCGGAATGGCGTCACCTTCGCCGCTTTCCAGCATCAGCGCACAGCTGTCCCACTCGCGCCACTGGCTGGCATCCTCCCCTAAATAGGCAGTAAAGGCTTTCTGCCCCCACGGCACCTGTAACGGGTTCACAATCGGCGCAAAGGCCGAGACGCTGGTGTAACGGCCCGGGTTTTTCAGCGCCATTATCAGCGCGCCGTGGCCACCCATTGAGTGACCGCTGATCGCCGCCTGGGTGCTGACGTTAAACTCGCTCTGGATAAGGGCCGGGAGTTCGTCGCGCAGATAATCAAACATCCGGTAGTGCGTGGCCCATGGCTGCTGCGTGGCGTTGAGATAGAAGCCGGCCCCTTTACCCAAATCGTAGCTGTCGGCATCAGCCACCTCATCGCCGCGTGGGCTGGTATCCGGCATCACCAGCACAATGCCCAGTTCAGAGGCGACGCGCTGCGCCCCGGCTTTGGTGGTGAAGTTCTCATCATTGCAGGTCAGGCCGGAGAGCCAGTAAAGCACCGGCGGGCGCGCATCGCTACGCTGCGGCGGTAAAAAGATGCTGAACGTCATGGCGCAATTCAGGACGCTGGAGTCGTGACGCCAGCGCTGCTGCCAGCCTTCAAAACAGCGGTGCTCTTCGAGCAATTCCATGCGGGGCTCCTCAGGTTTCACAGAGATAAACAGAGTGATAACCCTGCATAATACAGATAATTCACGCCGCTGTGAGTAACTTTCACTTCCGCACTTGCGCAACATACTGCATCATAAACATAACTTTACATTAACATTTGGGGGCTGAGATGGCGCTACGCGTCGCGCTTTGCGGTTTTATCGTGCTGGTGGTGGTGATGGGTATTGGCCGCTTTGCCTTTACGCCGCAGGTGCCGTTGATGATCCGCGACGGCCAGCTCACCCTCACCAGCGCCGGGCTGGTGGCAGCCATTAACTACCTGGGTTATCTGCTCGGTGCCTGGGATGCGATGCGTGCGAAGCGGCATATCGAAGTGCGCCTGTGGCTTGGCATTGGCGGCGCGGTGCTGCTCACTTTCCTCTCTGCGCTGGCGGACAACGCGCTGCTGCATGGCGCGATTAGGCTTATTATCGGCGCGATGAGCGGCTGGGGAATGGTGCTGATTGCCGCGTGGACCAATGAGCGGCTGGCCCATGCCGGAAAGCCGGGCCTCAGCGCGGCGGTGTTTGCCGGGCCGGGCGCGGGGATTGCGATTAGCGGGTTGCTGGCGGTGGCGATTCAGGCCAAAGGCTTAAGCGCTGTGTCAGCCTGGCAAGTGTATGGCGTGCTGGCGCTACTGCTGGTGGCGCTGATTGCCCGCTACTTACCGAAGCCCGGCGAGTGGCACCGCCCGGAGGTGAAGACGCAGCCTCTGCACCTGACCACCGATCTGAAACGGCTGGTCTGGAGCTATAGCCTGGCCGGGTTTGGTTATATTCTGCCCGCCACCTTTTTGTCGCAGATGGCAGCGCTGCGCTTTCCCGGCAGCCTGTTTGCCCAGTTTGTCTGGCCGGTTTTTGGCCTCGCGGCGGTGATCGGCATTGGCCTTAGTATTCTGTTGCGCCACTGCGGGCAGAGCCATCAGCGGCTGGCGATTGTGCTCTGGTTGCAGGGCGCGGGCGTGCTGGCGGCCTGGCTTCTGCCGGGGTTGAGCGGTCTGGTGTGCGGCGCGGTGCTGGTCGGCGGCGGTTTTCTCTGTGCGGTGCAGCTTTCACTGCTCTATGGCCGCGAGCTGGCACCCTATCACGCGCGTTATATGGCGGGGCTGCTCACCACCGGCTATGCCGTCGGGCAACTGGTCGGCCCGATGACCTCCGCGCTCTCGACCTGGCTTAGCGGACGCCTTGAGCCGGCGCTCGGTATCGCGGCGGTTGCGCTGGTGATTGGCGGTGTTCTGGTGTGGAAACGTCGTGCCTGAAAGGCAGCGGCAATTTCAATAATTATCCCCGGCGGGCTGGATTATGTGCGCGACCTCACGCACAATGTTGCCTCACTTCGCCGCAACACGCGAAGCACGCCATACCTGCAGGAGAAGAAGAAAATATGTCATCACTCAGTAAAGAAGCGGCGCTGGTGCACGAGGCGCTGGTTGCCCGTGGTCTGGAAACCCCGCTGCGCCCCCCGGTGCAAATGGATAATGAATCCCGTAAACGCCTTATCGCCGGCCATATGACCGAGATCATGCAGCTGCTCAATCTCGATCTGAATGATGACAGCCTGATGGAAACGCCGCATCGCATCGCCAAAATGTATGTCGATGAGATCTTCTCCGGTCTTGATTACGCCAACTTCCCGAAAATCACCGTCATTGAAAATAAGATGAAGGTCGATGAGATGGTGACCGTGCGCGACATCACGCTTACCAGCACCTGCGAACACCACTTTGTCACTATCGACGGTAAAGCGACGGTGGCTTACATCCCGAAAGAGTCGGTGATTGGCCTGTCGAAAATTAACCGCATTGTGCAGTTCTTCGCCCAGCGCCCGCAGGTTCAGGAACGCCTGACCCAGCAGATCCTCACCGCGCTGCAAACCCTGCTTGGCACCAATAATGTCGCGGTATCGATTGATGCGGTCCATTATTGTGTGAAAGCGCGCGGCATTCGCGATGCCACCAGTGCGACCACTACCACCTCGCTCGGTGGCCTGTTTAAGTCGAGCCAGAACACTCGCCAGGAGTTCCTGCGCGCCGTTCGCCACACTAACTGATTGCAGGAGCCGCCGACATGGGAAGGAGCGTCACGCTCGATTTTATCCGTGGCCTCGCCATCCTTGGCATCCTGCTGCTCAATATCACCGCCTTTGGTCTGCCGAAGGCGGCCTATCTCAATCCCGCCTGGTATGGCGACATCACCCTGCATGATGCCTGGACCTGGGCGCTGCTCGACCTTTTTGCGCAGGTAAAATTTCTCTCGCTGTTCGCCATTCTCTTTGGTGCCGGGTTGCAGATGCTGCTGCCACGCGGCAAGCGCTGGATCCAGTCGCGCCTGACGCTGCTGGTGCTGCTCGGTTTCATTCACGCACTCTTCTTCTGGGAAGGCGATATTCTGCTGGCTTATGGCCTGGTGGGGCTTATCGGCTGGCGAATGATTCGCGATGCGCAGAGCGTGAAAGCGATGTTTCATACCGGCGTGGTGCTCTATCTCATCGGCATTGTCGTCTTGCTGCTGCTGGGCGCCATCTCCGGTACCACGCCGAACAACTCCTGGCTGCCGGACGCCGCTAACGTGCAGTATGAAGCCTGGTGGCGCACCAGCGGCATGCTGATGGAGGGGCTGAGCAACCGCAGCGATCTCTTGTCAAACGCCTTACTGGCGCTCGGCGTGCAGTATGGCTGGCAGCTGGCCGGGCTGATGTTGATTGGTGCTGCACTCATGCGCAGCGGCTGGATGAGAGGGCAGTTCCCGCTGCGCCACTACCGGCGCGTCGGCGCCGTGCTGGTGGTGACGGGAATGGCAGTGAATATTCCCGCCATTGTCGCCCAGTGGCAGCTCGGCTGGTCGTACCGCTGGTGCGCCTTCTTTTTGCAGGCCCCGCGCGAGCTGAGCGCGCCGGTGCAGGCCATCGGCTATGCGGCGCTGGCGTGGGGCTTCTGGCCGCAAATCTGCGCCAGCAAACTGGTAAGCGCAATCGCCTGCGTCGGGCGTATGGCGCTCACTAACTATCTGTTGCAGACGCTGATCTGCACCACGCTGTTTAACCACTTCGGTCTGTTTATGCGCTTTGACCGCCTGCAACTGATGGCGATCGTCCCCGCCATCTGGGCGGTTAATATCCTCTTCTCCGTGCTGTGGCTCAGGCGTTTTCGCCAGGGGCCGGTTGAGTGGCTGTGGCGACAACTTACCGCCCGTGCGGCGGGCAGCGCATTACCGCCTACAAGCAGATAACGATCTGGATCACAATCGTTAACAAATGCAATGTAACCGTTTCCATTGATGTGATGCCTCTCACGTAGCAAAGCCACCGCGACTGCCAGAATAGCCTCCTTACTTTACCCAGGGGGTGCCTGTGACGTGCCGCCATTCAGACAAGGTGGGAAAAAATGATCACCATTCGTGACGTTGCCCGTCATGCGAACGTCTCCGTCGCGACGGTTTCCCGCGTACTCAACAACAGCGCCCTGGTCAGCCAGGAGACGCGCGAAACCGTGATGCAGGCGGTTGCCCAGCTCGGTTATCGCCCCAACGCCAACGCCCAGGCGCTGGCGACGCAGGTGAGTGACACCATTGGCGTGATTGTGATGGATGTCTCCGACGCCTTCTTCGGTGCGCTGGTCAAAGCGGTAGATACCGTCGCGCAAGAACATCAAAAGTATGTGCTGATTGGCAACAGCTACCATGAGGCGGAAAAAGAGCGCCACGCCATTGAGGTGTTGATACGTCAGCGCTGTAACGCCCTGATTGTGCACTCAAAAGCGCTCAGCGATGAAGAGCTGACGGGCTTTATGGAGCAGATCCCCGGCATGGTGCTGATCAACCGCGTAGTGCCCGGTTACGCCCACCGCTGCGTCTGCCTTGATAACGTCAGCGGGGCGGTGATGGCGACGCGCATGCTGCTGAATAACGGTCATCAACGCATCGGCTACCTCGCCTCCAGCCATCAAATTGAGGATAACGATTCGCGCCGCGAAGGGTGGTTCCGCGCGCTGGAAGAGCAGGGCATTGCCGCGCCGGACAGCTGGGTTGGCACCGGTTCGCCGGATATGCAGGGCGGGGAGGCGGCGATGGTAGAACTGCTGGGGCGCAATCTGCAATTGACCGCCGTTTTTGCCTACAACGACAGCATGGCAGCGGGTGCGCTGACGGCGCTGAAAGATAACGGCATTGCGGTGCCGCAGCATCTGTCGCTGATTGGTTTCGATGATATCCCCATTGCCCGTTACACCGATCCGCAATTAACCACCGTGCGCTACCCGGTGGCGTCAATGGCGCGGCTGGCTACGGAGCTGGCGCTACAGGGGGCGGCGGGCAAGCTCGATCCGCAGGCCGCGCACTGCTTTATGCCGACGCTGGTACGCCGTCATTCCGTGGCGTTGCGACAAAGTGTGGCGCCGATCACTAACTCGTAATGCGTCGCGATGTAACCGTTTTCAATCTGTGAGTAAATTCACAGTATCTTAACAAGGCGCTGACTATGATGTCAGCGTTTTGGAAGCTGAAACACGATGTAACGGTGAGTATTCATTTTTAATGAAACGTTCACGTAAAAGCATCGGATAAAGCGATCTTCTGGAGCGTTACCGAACACGGACGATTGAATTTTTTTAGCGTGGACGTCGGGTGTCAGTAACCTCTTCTTAACATACTGACCCGCCGAGCACTATTCACTAGCACTACCCTGCATATAATAAAACCGGAGATACCATGAATAAGAAGGTGTTGACTCTGTCTGCTGTCATGGCAAGCATGCTGTTTGGCGCAGCCGCACACGCAGCGGATACCCGTATTGGTGTGACCATCTATAAATATGACGACAACTTCATGTCCGTTGTGCGTAAGGCGATTGAGAAAGACGGTAAAGCAGCACCGGATGTGCAGCTGCTGATGAACGACTCCCAGAACGACCAATCCAAACAGAATGATCAGATCGACGTCCTGCTGGCAAAAGGGGTTAAAGCCCTCGCCATCAACCTGGTTGACCCGGCTGCGGCGGGCACGGTGATTGAGAAAGCGCGCGGCCAGAATGTGCCTATCGTCTTCTTCAACAAAGAGCCTTCCCGCAAAGCGCTGGATAGCTATGACAAAGCTTACTACGTCGGCACCGACTCTAAAGAGTCCGGCGTGATTCAGGGCGACCTGATTGCCAAACACTGGGCGGCAAACCCAGGCTGGGATCTGAACAAAGATGGTCAGATTCAGTTCGTACTGCTGAAAGGCGAGCCGGGCCACCCGGATGCTGAAGCGCGTACCACCTACGTGATTAAAGAGCTGAACGATAAAGGCATCAAAACCCAGCAGCTGGCATTAGATACTGCAATGTGGGACACCGCCCAGGCGAAAGACAAAATGGACGCGTGGCTCTCTGGCCCGAACGCTAACAAAATCGAAGTGGTGATTGCCAACAACGATGCGATGGCAATGGGTGCGGTTGAAGCGCTGAAAGCCCACAACAAATCCGCCATTCCGGTATTTGGCGTCGATGCACTGCCAGAAGCACTGGCGCTGGTGAAATCGGGCGCGATGGCCGGTACCGTGCTGAACGATGCCAACAACCAGGCAAAAGCGACCTTCGATCTGGCGAAAAACCTTGCTGATGGCAAAGGTGCGGCAGATGGCACCACCTGGAAAATTGAGAACAAGATTGTCCGTATTCCTTACGTCGGCGTTGATAAAGACAACCTGGCGCAAATTACCGGTAAATAAGATTTAGTTCGACCGTTCTCACTGGGCGTATTGTTTAATACGCCCTTTTATAAAAATGATATGCCAGGCCAACAAGGTAGAATTATGGTCAGCAATAATACTCAGTCGTCAGGTGAATTCTTGTTGGAAATGAGCAATATCAACAAGTCCTTTCCCGGCGTAAAGGCGCTCGATAATGTCAATTTAAAAGTCCGTCCTCACTCTATTCATGCATTGATGGGTGAAAACGGTGCGGGTAAATCGACATTATTAAAATGCCTTTTTGGGATCTACCAAAAAGATTCCGGCAGCATTCTATTTCAGGGTAAAGAGATCGATTTCCACTCCGCCAAAGAGGCGCTGGAAAACGGTATTTCGATGGTGCACCAGGAGTTGAACCTGGTATTACAACGTTCGGTGATGGATAACATGTGGCTCGGGCGATACCCGACCAAAGGCGTGTTTGTCGATCAGGATAAGATGTACCACGACACGAAAGCCATCTTCGATGAGCTGGATATTGATATCGATCCCCGTGCGCGAGTCGGGACATTATCCGTTTCCCAGATGCAGATGATCGAAATTGCGAAAGCATTCTCCTATGACGCCAAAATCGTCATTATGGATGAGCCGACCTCATCGCTGACCGAAAAAGAGGTCAACCATCTGTTTAAAATTATCCGCAAGCTGAAAGAGCGTGGCTGCGGTATTGTTTATATCTCGCACAAGATGGAAGAGATATTCCAGCTGTGCGATGAAATTACCGTTCTGCGCGACGGACAGTGGATCGCTACCCAGCCGCTGGAAGGGCTGGATATGGATAAGATCATCGCCATGATGGTCGGGCGCTCCCTGAACCAGCGCTTCCCGGACAAGCACAACACGCCGGGCGAGACCATCCTGGAGGTGCGTAATCTCACCTCTCTGCGTCAGCCGTCGATCCGTGATGTGAGCTTTGATCTGCGCAAGGGCGAAATTCTCGGTATCGCCGGGCTGGTGGGGGCGAAACGTACCGATATCGTGGAGACGCTGTTTGGTATCCGTGAAAAATCGGGCGGCACCATTAAGCTGCACGGTAAGGCGATTAATAACCATACCGCCAATGAAGCCATTAATAACGGCTTTGCCCTGGTTACCGAAGAGCGCCGCTCGACGGGTATTTATGCCTATTTAGATATTGGATTTAACTCATTAATCTCCAATATCCAGAACTACCGTAACAAAGTGGGCTTGCTGGATAACAGCCGCATGAAGAGCGATACCCAATGGGTTATTGACTCGATGCGGGTAAAAACGCCTGGCCACCGCACGCAAATTGGTTCCCTTTCCGGCGGTAATCAGCAGAAAGTGATTATTGGACGCTGGTTGTTAACCCAGCCGGAAATTTTGATGCTTGATGAACCGACGCGCGGTATTGACGTGGGTGCGAAGTTTGAAATTTATCAGCTGATTGCTGAGCTGGCGAAAAGAGAGAAGGGGATCATTATTATCTCCTCTGAAATGCCTGAGTTGTTAGGCATCACTGACCGTATTCTGGTAATGAGCAATGGCCTCGTCGCTGGAATTGTTGATACTAAAACGACAACGCAAAACGAAATTCTCCGTCTTGCGTCTTTGCACCTTTAAGATCAGGGGCTCCTCATGAGTGCGTTAAATAAAAAGACTTTTCTCACTTATCTGAAAGATGGCGGTATTTACGTCGTTCTTTTAGTGTTACTGGCCATTATTATTTTCCAGGACCCTACGTTCTTAAGCCTGCTGAACTTAAGTAATATTCTGACCCAGTCTTCGGTGCGTATTATTATCGCACTCGGCGTCGCGGGCCTGATTGTTACCCAGGGCACCGACCTCTCTGCCGGACGTCAGGTCGGGCTGGCGGCAGTGGTGGCGGCAACGCTGCTGCAATCGATGGAGAATGCCAACAAGGTGTTCCCGGAGATGGCAACAATGCCGATTATCGTGGTGGTGCTGATCGTCTGCGTTATCGGCGCGATTATCGGCCTTATCAACGGTATTATCATCGCTTACCTGAATGTGACGCCGTTTATCACCACGCTGGGCACGATGATTATCGTGTACGGTATCAACTCCCTCTATTACGACTTTGTCGGCGCGTCGCCGATCTCCGGCTTCGACAGCGGCTTCTCCACCTTTACCCAGGGCTTTATTGCGCTCGGCAGCTTCCGCCTCTCTTACATCACCTTCTACGCGCTGATCGCCGTGGCGTTTGTCTGGGTGCTGTGGAACAAAACCCGTTTCGGTAAGAACATTTTCGCTATCGGCGGCAACCCGGAAGCGGCAAAAGTGTCCGGCGTGAACGTCGCGCTGAACCTGCTGATGATCTATGCCCTCTCCGGCGTCTTCTACGCCTTCGGCGGGCTGCTGGAAGCGGGCCGTATCGGCTCGGCGACCAACAACCTCGGCTTTATGTATGAGCTCGATGCGATTGCCGCGTGCGTGGTGGGCGGCGTCTCCTTCAGCGGCGGTGTCGGTACCGTGCTGGGCGTGGTGACCGGTGTGATCATCTTTACCGTTATCAACTACGGTCTGACCTATATCGGCATCAACCCTTACTGGCAGTACATCATCAAGGGCGGGATCATTATCTTCGCCGTGGCGCTGGACTCCCTGAAGTACGCGCGCAAGAAGTAATCTTTCTGCTCCGCTCTCAAGCCCGCCCTGTGCGGGCTTTTTTATTGCTCTGCTATTAGAAAACTTCATCTATTCGACATGGAGAAATCCCGCGTCGCTGCTACGCTTTATTAAGTCCCAACATTTATAAGGAGATTAGGATGAAGAATGAATTCGATTTTCCGGCATTCCCCGTCACTGGATGGCAAGTGGGCGCGGTAGACAAGCAGCAGAGCATCGTTGTGAAATTTGGTTACAGCACTTCGCCTTATGGCCCGGGTGCATCGACTTTTGACTCGCAGTTTTTCAGCTTAACCCCCGATATGGTGCGCAGCCTGATCTACGATTTGCAGCGCAGCCTGACGGAGCATGAAATCGAGCACGAAAAAGTCGCCTGAGTTTCCCCTTTTTACCTCCGCAAAGGCACGTGTCATGCAGCTTGCGCTGCGTTGTCGTGTGCCTTGTTTGTGCTTTTAAAATCCCGCTCTGCGCGCATCTTATTGAAGAACCGATCAAATTTAAGGGGATTCTGAAGGCCTTCATCGCAGCGGCTACATACGCTTAAAGGACAATCTTTGAGAGTTGTGATTGCAGCTCAAGGGGCGCTTATGAATTTTGTTTTTTTTAGAATTGACCACGCACCGCATGAAAAAACCAGTCAGGTGAATTTCGTTTTAAAAAATGTTGAACTGCTTCGTGATGGCGAAGTGATTGCTGTAATCGGCGATCTCACCGTCACGTCGTTGCCGTTTTTCTACTTCTGCTCGGTGCAGACCGGGTTTCGCAAGATCGAGTACAGAATGGCTAACAACCCGCCGGCACGCATCACCTGCAGCGCAGGCTATCTGAAAACGGGTGACTATCTGGTGGAGACGCCGGAAGGGGAGAAGGTGATGCAGTTTAATGCGCTAAACGGCACCTGGACGCTGGAGCGGAATGCCTCTGCCGTCATCGATCACCAGGGATTTCTTGCCCGTGATTTCACGCTTGTCCGCCCGGCGAAAAGCAGTGGCCGTACGGTGCCCTTCAATTAATCCGCTCTGCTACTTCTTTTTTTGCATATCAACTAACTGCTCGGCCGTGACTGCCGGATAGCCCTGAGCATCCTCCGGCACTTCATGCATCGCAGGGATCGGCACTAAAGGCCCAAGGAAGCGGGGTTCACGTTTAAACAGATAGAGATCTGCAATCGTCCCGAGCCGGGCGCCAAATTCGCGCGCCCGCACGCTCCACATATCTTTAGGCGACGGCACTGCGTAGCACTGCGCCTGAATGCCTAAGTGGCGGGCGATAAACAGCGCGCGTTCACAGTGGAAGCGCTGGGTGATGATAATGAAGTCATTGGTGTCGAACACCTTGCGGGTGCGCACGATTGAGTCCAGCGTGCGGAAACCGGCGTAATCGAGCACGATATCCGCAGGATCAACGCCGCCAGCGATCAGATCTTTGCGCATGGTCACCGGCTCGTTATAGCTCTGCTGTGCGTTATCACCGCTCAACAGCAGGTAGTTCACCTTGCCGCTGTTATAGGCGTTAAGAGCGCCCTGAATGCGGTAGCGGTAATACTGGTTGATAACACCGGTGCGGTAATATTTGGCCGTGCCGAGCACCACGCCGACCTGACGCCAGGGGAGATCCTGCAGGTCGTCGTAGATATAGGGGGCGGTTTTCCAGCTCATCCAGCGATCGAGACCCAGCGCGGTTAACACCAGCAGACCAATCAGGACTATCAGGCTGTAAAAAACACGCTTTAACATGAAGCTGGCTCGGTAAGGGATTGAAATTGCACTCAGGCTACTTTACCCACACCGCAAGCGCAAGAAACGGCAGCTCAATCGCGCTGTTTTTCATCACTGCGGCCTTAACCGCAGTGATGCGCATCATAGCGTTACGCGCTCAACCGCTTCGCAACCTAACGCACACAGCGTTGCCGTTGTTGCATCCCACTGCGTTAACGGCGCGTCAGCGCGTTCCGCCAGCACGGCGCGCGTAATGTCCGGGTAGTCGAAACCGCTCAGGCTGAGCAGGTTAAGCGCGCCCTGCAACGGCGGCAGCGTTGGGTTAAACGCCGCGTTCTCCGCATAACGTCCGCTGAAGATCTGCCCATCGCGACAGAGCAGAGCAACGCCGGAAGGGGAGTGGGTATAAGGGGAGTGGCTCTGGCTGGCTGCGGTAATCGCCGCCTGCGTCAGCGCATCGCCGCGCGGGGCGAAACCGTGATCCTGGGCGTCCATCATCAGGGTTTTAATCTCAAGATCTTTCGGCCCGAAGGCATCCGGCAGGTAATCACCGAGCGTATGCGGCGCGCGGCCTGGCAGATTAATGCGCAGCGAAAGTCCGCTGTTGAGTTCATTCATAAACTGTCGGCAGTGGCCGCACGGCGTGTAGTTTACGGTCACCGATTCCAGTGCGGTCTCACCGCGCAGCCAGGCGTGGCTGATGGCGCTCTGCTCAGCGTGCACCGTCTGCTGCATGGTGGCACCGATAAACTCCATATTGGCACCGAAATACCAGCTGCCGCTGACGCCGCGGGCAATCGCGCCAACATTAAAATGGGAGAGGTCGGTGCGGGCGCAGGCGGCAGCGAGGGGCAGCAGCGCGAAGGCCAGCGCATCGGCATCGAGCTGTGTCGCGCTTTGCAACGTTGCCACCTGCTCCGCGCTCAGCATAGCGGGGAAGTGTTCATCCGCCAGCAGAGGCGCCAGCGCGGTCTGAAGTTCACCCGGCAGGCCGGAAAAAGCAGTGTGAAAACGGGAATGCATAGCAGTGCCTCATAGCAGTGTATTGGAGAGACAGTGTACGGGCCTGCTTCGCTTTTATATGTGATTAAAATCACACTATTTATGCAACTAATGAAACGCATTGAAGAATTGCGCGACACATCGCAAATTTTAACCCCACAGCGCAATCAGCAGCGGAAAAAGGAACGGCGCGATAAGCGAGGTGATAATCCCGCAAATCACCAGCGCCAGCGAGCTGAAGGCGCCCTCCTGGTAATCCAGCTCGGCACTGCGCGCGGTGCCCAGCGCGTGCGAGGCGGTACCCATTGCCAGCCCGCGTGCCGATTTGGTCTTGATGCCCATCAGGTTCAGTAAGGTGTGCCCGAAGACCGCGCCAAGCACGCCGACAAAAATCACGCACACCGCGCTGATTGCCGGAATGCCACCAATGCTGCCGCCCACCGCCATCGCAATCGGCGTGGTGACGGACTTCGGTAATATCGAGGCGGCAATCTCCGGCGTGGCCCCCATCAGCAGCGCGATAAGCGTCCCGCTGATCATCGCCACCAGGCTGCCGATAAAGCAGATGGTAATAATCGATTTCCAGCGCGCGCGGATCTGGTGCAGCTGTTCATAAAGAGGAAACGCCAGCGCCACGACTGCGGGTTGCAGCAGATCGTTGAGCACTTTACTGCCCTGGAAGTAGTGATCGTAGGGCGTACCGGTCAGCAACAGCAGCGGTATGATCACCACCATCGCGATAAGTAAAGGGTTAAGCAGCGCCAGCTTAAAGCGCGCGGCCAGTTTGCGGGCAGCGAAAAAGACCGCCAGCGTTAACGGCAGGGACCACCAGATATAGGCCATCACTCTTTTGTTTCCTCACGACCGGCCACTTTACGCTCGCCGTGTACCAGATGGGTACTCCAGCTCACCACCAAAAAGACCACCAGCGTGCTCACCGCGCAGGAGACCACAATCGGGCCGAACTGCGCGCGCAGCACGTCATAATACTGCATAACGCCGACGCCGATAGGCACAAACAGCAGCGCCATGTAGCGAATAAGCAGAAAACAGCCGGGATTAACCCACTTTGCCGGCAGGATCTGCAGCGCCAGCAGGACAAACATAATCAGCATGCCAATAATGCTGCCTGGAATGGCGATCGGCAGCAGTGAGGCGACAAAAATACCCGCATATAAGCAGGCATAGATGAGTGCGAAGGCTCGCAGGTACTGCCAGATGATTATCAGTGATTTATTCATGGTGGAAATCCTTGCTGAAACGCATTCATCATACAATTAAAGCTAAAAACGTGCTACCGATCACATCATGAATTTTGAGCATACCAGACATCCCATTTGGTTAAATTATGTGTTCAAACCGGCCAGAGTGTGAAAAAAAGGGGCGCTAAGCCTTCAGCGCTCGATGATAATGGCACTTTCCTCGCTACCGGAGAGCGGCTACTATGTCGCCTCATTTTTTCGGGGTGATTTATGCGTGTATTACTGGCTCCAATGGAGGGCGTGCTTGATTCTCTGGTGCGCGAGCTGCTGACTGACGTCAATGATTATGATCTCTGCATCACCGAGTTTCTGCGCGTGGTCGATCAGCTGCTGCCGGTAAAATCCTTCCATAAAATCTGCCCGGAATTGCAGCGCCAGAGCCGCACCTCCTCCGGCACATTAGTGCGCGTTCAGCTGTTGGGTCAATATCCGCAGTGGCTGGCGGAAAATGCCGCCCGCGCGGTTGAACTTGGCTCGTGGGGGGTTGATCTGAACTGCGGTTGCCCGTCGAAACTGGTCAACGGCAGCGGCGGCGGGGCGACATTGCTCAAAGATCCGGAGCTGATTTACCGCGGTGCGAAGGCGATGCGCGAAGCGGTGCCGTCGCATCTGCCGGTGACGGTGAAAATTCGTCTTGGCTGGGAGAACTCCGCCCGCCAGTTTGAAATTGCCGATGCGGTAGAGCAGGCGGGTGCCAGCGAACTGACGGTGCATGGCCGAACGAAAGAGGATGGCTATAAAGCCGAGCGCATCAACTGGCAGGCGATCGGTGAGATCCGCCAGCGCCTGTCGATCCCGGTTATCGCCAACGGTGAAATCTGGGACTGGCAGAGCGCGCAGGCCTGCATGGCAGCGACCGGCTGTGATGCGGTGATGATTGGCCGCGGCGCGCTCAATGTGCCAAACCTCAGCCGGGTGGTGAAATATAACGAGCCGCGCATGCCCTGGCCTGAAGTGGTTGCGCTGCTGGCGAAATACAGTCGGCTTGAGAAGCAGGGGGATACCGGTTTGTATCACGTTGCCCGCATCAAGCAGTGGCTGGGCTATCTGCGCAAAGAGTACGCTGAAGCTGGCGATCTATTTGCGGAAATTCGCACCTACAAAACCTCTCAGGATATTGCGGCAGCTATTGCGCGCGTCGAAATATAGGATCCTGCAACGCTACGATGTAATTGCCTCAATTCGTAGCGTTATCTGAGTCACACTTTTACGCTCTTACCTAAATTGCTCGTAGATTATTTCCATGTGGGATGGTATTTATTTACCCACACCATCGCAGGGTTGTTACTGTTAAACAGGCAAAACCTAAACCATCAAATTCACCGCTTGTGAATTTCGGGTTTGGGTTTTTTTGTTTTGATGGTGTGCGTAAATAAAAGCTGTAAAGCAAATAACTATAAGGAATTGTCTGAGCCTTACGCGTTAGCACTATTTTTAACGCGGCAGTTGCGGCCAGCAATATAAAAATGGAATAGAAATGGCACATATTAAATTCGCCTTACCTTTGGCGTTCCTGTCAGGTATTAGCGGTACTAGCGCTTTTGCTAATAGTGAACTGCCCAACACTCAGGGTTTTATTGAAAATAGTCGGTTCGATGTCACGTTAAAAAATGTCTGGATGATTAATACTAATAACCAGCACTCAGAAGCCGGTATTGGTGACCAGAAAGCGTGGGCACAGGGCGCGCTGCTTGATTATCAGAGCGGCTGGTACCGGGATGCTATCGGTATTGATGCCTCATGGTATAGCGTGGTCAAGCTCTACGCGAACAAAGACTTTGCCGGGCGCGATCTGCTGCGCGATAACAACGGCCATGCGGAAGGGTTCAACAAAGTTGGGCAGCTTTACGCCAAGCTCAAATGGGAGGATGAGCATGCGTACGCCAGGCTCTACGCGGGCTGGAAGCAGCTTTATAAGTTTGGCACGCTCAGCGTCACGCGCAGTCGGGCCGCACCAAGTTCATGGCAGGGGGTAAGTCTTGAGAGCGGCATTGGCGATCTCTCTGCCCGCGCCGCCTGGGTCACCCGTTTTTCAGAACGTGATGAACCGGAAAAGCGCCGCATTTATACTTTAAAAACTAATAAGCCCATCGATCATATTGTTACCGGTGATATAAGCTGGAGTCCTGATAAAAATACCCGCGTAAGCTGGCTGGCAGGCGAAAGTGATAATTATCTTTTCCGCCAGGGAATAGAGGCACAATTTGCGTTGCCGCTGGCTGAAAAAGAGTCGCTGTTATTACGCAGTGCCTGGTATTACAATCGCGGGCTGGCAGAGTGGGAAGGCGCGCGTGGATTTACGCATAGCGCGCAGCATATTTTTGCGCTGGTGGGCTATCAATATTACGCAATGGAGTCAGGTGTCGCCTGGTCAAAAACAAAAGCGCCGTTGGATAATGGCCTCGGGCATTTTTATTGGCATATGGGTAAAAACACCCGTGGCGCATTTAATAGCCCGGCGGATGGCGAAGGCAATGATTACGTCAATGATAATGAGCAGATGATTTATTGGTACGGTAAATATGTTCTCTCGCCGGAATTGACCACAGGTATTTTCGCTAATTATGGTTTTGGGGCGAAATATCAGGGCGTCAAATTAAATCAGTGGGAGTATGGCGGTTTTATTGCGTGGACGCCGAAAGCTCTCTCTGGCTTATCGCTGTTTGCCGGCTTTGGTCCGAGCTACAGCTGGAAGCTGGTAAAAGGCAAACCCTGGCTGACGGACGATAAGCGCGATTTCCACCGCTCGCATGGCCTCGGCGGCGGCATCACCATGGAATACAAATTTGGTCTGCATAATCAATAAGGAGATTCACCGTGAATAAAACGTTACTGGCACTTTTGCTCACCGCACTCGCCTCCACCGGCGCTCACGCGGCTGAACGCGCAACGCGCATTTTACTGGTCAACGACGACGGCTGCGACTCCATCGGCACGATCTCCTTACAGGAAAAACTGGCCGCCAAAGGCTTTGATGTCTGGATGGTGGCACCCGCCACCAATCAGAGCGGCATTGGCTCGGCAATTACCTTCAAACCCAACAAAATCTTCGATGTGAAGAAAGTGGCGGAAAAACGCTACTGCTTCCCAGGCACGCCTGCGGATGCCATCGATTTCGGCCTGCTCGGCATTCTGAAAGAGAACCCGCCGGACCTCGTCATTTCCGGTGTCAATGATGGCCCGAACACCGGCGTCACGCAGCTTAACTCCGGCACCGTGGGCGCAGCGGTGCGCGCCGTGCGCTACGGCTACCCGGCGATTGCCGCCAGCATCGGTTACCTGTTCACGGCAGAGGAGCAAAAAGCGGGCTGGCCCAGCACGCATAAATACTGGCCGGACTCGGTCGATTATGTGGTCTCGCTGGTCGATAAGCTTCAGGCAAAACGCCAGCCCGGACAGCCGCTGCTGCCAGCTGGCTCCGGCCTGAGCATCAACTATCCTCCGCTGGCGAAAAGCGCGGTGAAGGGTGAGAAATTTATTGGTAATGAATCCTTCCCCGAAGCGCAGCACAGCTATGTGCTGCTGGAAGATGGTCGTGCACAGCAGGTGATCAATGAAAAGATGCTGATGCCGAACGAGTCGGACACCGATACCGGCTGGCTCAACAAAGGCTATATCACCCTGACGGTGTTCGATGGCCAGTGGAATGCGCCGCAGTATGAAGCCCAGTATCAGGCCCTGTTCCGCTGATGGTGTCACACATCGGCGAGGCCGGTTTCTCTTCCGGTCTGGTTCCGGCGGGCGGCATGCGTATCGCCAAAATATTAAACAATAACGTCGCCGTGGTGCTGGACGAGCAGCAGCGCGAGCAGGTGGTGATGGGGCGCGGTATCGCATTTCAGAAGCGTCCCGGCGATCGGCTCGACGAGGGCGCGATCGAAAAGGTCTTCGCACTGCAAAGCGACGATCTGGTGCGCCGCCTGGGTGAGCTGCTCAATCAGATCCCGCTGGAGGTGATGACCACCTGCGATCGCATTATTGCGCTGGCCAGCGAACGGCTGGGGAAGTTGCAGGAGAGCCTCTATATCACGCTCACCGATCACTGCTACTTCGCCATCGAGCGGCAGAAAAAAGGGCTGCTTATCCGCAACGGGCTGCTGTGGGAGATCAAGCGTCTCTACCCGAAGGAGTTCGCGCTCGGGCATGAAGCGCGCGCGATCATCGCCAGGCGGCTCGGTGTGACGCTGCCGGAAGATGAAGCGGGTTTTATTGCGCTGCATCTGGTGACGGCACAGTTAAACAGCGCGATGCCGGAGGTGATGCATATCACCCGTGCGATGCAGGAGATCCTGCATATCGTGCAGTATCAGTTAAAGCTGGAGTATGACGAAGAGGGGCTGAGCTATCAGCGCTTTGTAACCCATCTGAAGTTCTTCTCCCAGCGCATGCTGAACAGCACGGTGATTGACGACGACGATCTCAGCCTCCACCAGGCGGTGAAAGATAACTACCCGCTGGCGTGGAAGTGCGCCGAGAAAGTGGCGCTTCACCTGGCCAGCACCTATCAGCGGCGGCTGACCAGCGAAGAGACAATGTTTCTCGCGCTCCATATCGAGCGCGTGAGGAAAGAGCAGCGCTAACTGCACCTATGGGTTGTTACTGCATTAACGTGTGCAGGCAAAACCTGAGTCCGTCGCCGCAAGGTGGCGTGGCTCAGGTTTTTTTTTTACTCAGACACAAGAGGTAAGGACACAAGCATGGATTATCAAACGCTGGCGAACGTCATTCTCAGCCACGTTGGCGGCAAGGAGAACATCAGCAGCGTGGTGCATTGCGCTACGCGGTTACGCTTTAAACTCAAAGAGATGAAAAAGGCCGATGCCGACGGGCTAAAAAAAGAACCCGGGGTCATCATGGTCGTGGAGAGCGGCGGACAGTTTCAGGTGGTGATCGGCAACCACGTGCACGACGTCTGGCTGGCGGTATGCGACGCGGCCGGGCTAAAGGAGGATGCGCCGGTCGTTGCAAGCGATGACAAAAGTTCGCTCTTTAGCCGTTTGATCGACATTATCTCGGGCATATTCACCCCCTTTATCGGCATTCTGGCCGCGTCCGGGATCCTGAAAGGCATTCTGGCGCTGGCGGTGGTCTGCAACTGGCTGACGCCAGAGAGCGGCACCTATAAAATCTGGTTTGCCGCCAGCGATGCGCTCTTCTTCTTCTTCCCGCTGGTGCTGGGTTATACCGCCGGGAAAAAATTTGGCGGCAACCCCTTTATCACCATGGCAATTGGCGGAGCGTTAACCCATCCGCTGATGATCGCCGCCTTTGACGCTGCGCAGATGAGCGGGGCGGTGAGCGAAACCTTCCTCGGCATTCCGGTCACCTTTCTCAACTACAGCGGCTCGGTGATCCCGATTATTCTCGCCTCATGGGTCAGCTGCTGGCTGGAGAAGCAGGGCAACCGCTTTTTGCACTCAGCCGTGAAGAACTTCTTCTCGCCGGTGCTCTGCATTGCCGTCACTGTGCCGCTCACCTTTTTGATTATCGGCCCGGTCGCAACATGGCTGAGTCAGGGGCTGGCGAATGGCTATCAGGCCATTTACACCCTCTCTCCCTGGCTGGCGGGTGGCGCGATGGGCGCACTGTGGCAGGTGTGCGTGATATTTGGCCTGCACTGGGGATTAGTGCCGCTGATGATCAACAACATGGCCGTTTTTGGTCAGGACTCAATGCTGCCGATCCTGCTGCCTGCGGTGCTTGGACAGGTGGGCGCCACGCTGGGTATTTTTCTGCGCAGCCGTGACAAACAGCAAAAAACGCTGGCGGGTTCAGCCGTGGCGGCGGGGATTTTCGGCATCACTGAACCGGCGGTCTATGGCTTAACCCTGCCGCTGCGCCGCCCGTTTATCTTTGGTTGCCTGGGCGGCTCGCTGGGCGGAGCGATTGTCGGTTTTAGCGGCACACACACCTACTCCTTCGGCATGGCGAACGTGTTCTCTTTTGCTCAGATGATCCCGCCGGGCGGCATCGATGCCACGCTGTGGGGCGGTATTGTCGGTAGCGCAGCGTCGTTTATGCTGGCATTACTGCTGACCTGCATTGCCGGGCTGCCGAAAGCACCGGCAGCCGTTGCGGCACCTGCGCAAAAAACAGATACAGATGGGATGACGCTGCTGGCACCGATGAGCGGCAGCGTGCTGGCGCTGGACCAGGTGACGGATGCCACCTTCGCCAGCGGTGTGCTGGGGGATGGCGTGGCGATTATTCCGGTGGACTGCCGGGTCGTCGCACCGTTTGCCGGAGAAGTGGCCTCACTGTTTGAAACCAAACATGCGATTGGTTTGCTCAGCGATAGCGGGGTAGAGATGTTGATCCATGTCGGTATCGATACCGTAAAACTGGACGGGAAACCCTTCACCGCGCATGTCAGCGTCGGCGACAGAGTAGAGCCAGGCGATCTGCTGCTTGAATTCGATCGCGCCGCGATCCTTGAGGCCGGCTTCGATCTCGCCACGCCCATTATCATCAGTAATAGTGAAAACTTTGCCAGCGTAAATAACGTGGCACCCACCTCTGTTCAGGCCGGGAAACCGCTGCTGGCGGTAGCCGTGTAATCAAAGGAGAAGAGAATGAAAGCATTTCCAGCAGGATTTTTATGGGGCGGCGCCATTGCCGCCAATCAGGTTGAAGGCGCATGGCAGGAGGATGGCAAAGGCCCTTCGACATCCGATATGCAGCCGAACGGCGTATTTGGCGAGCTTGTTGAGCGCAAAGAGGGCGACAGCGCGCTGAAGGATGTGGCGATCGACTTCTACCACCGCTACCCGGAAGATGTCGCCCTGTTTGCGGAAATGGGCTTTAACTGCCTGCGTATCTCCATCGCCTGGACGCGTATTTTCCCTAACGGCGATGAGAGCACGCCGAATGAAGCAGGGCTGGCATTTTATGATGACCTGTTTGATGAGCTCGCAGAGCACGGCATCACGCCGCTGGTGACGCTGTCGCACTACGAAATGCCGTGGGGATTAGTCAAAGAGTACGGCGGCTGGGGCAGCCGCGAGACGATCCGCTGCTTTGAACACTATGCCCGCACGGTGTTTAACCGCTATCAAAACAAAGTGAAGCTGTGGCTCACCTTCAATGAGATCAATATGTCGCTCCATGCGCCGATGACCGGCGTCGGGTTGCCCAACAGCAGCAGCAAAGCGGAAGTCTACCAGGCGATTCACCATCAGCTGGTGGCGAGCGCGCTGGTGGTTAAAGCGTGCCATGAGATTATCCCGGACGCCAAAATCGGCAATATGCTGCTCGGCGGGCTGATGTACCCGCTCAGCTGTAAACCGGAAGATGTGTTTGAGACGCTGCAGCAGAACCGTAGCTGGGCCTTCTTTGGCGACGTACAGTGCCGCGGGGCCTATCCCGGCTATATGCTGCGCTACTTCCGTGATAACGGCATTGAGCTTGAGATCACCGACGCGGATCGTGAAGCGCTGCGCGCCACGGTCGATTTCATCTCCTTCAGCTACTACATGAGCGGCTGCGTCACCGCCGATGAAGCGCTTAACGAGCAGCTGCGCGGCAATATTCTCAGCATGGTGCCGAATCCGCATCTGCCCAGTTCCGAGTGGGCCTGGCAGATCGATCCGCTTGGCCTGCGCACGCTGCTGAATATGATGTGGGATCGCTGGCAGAAGCCGTTGTTTATTGTTGAGAACGGGCTGGGCGCGAAGGATCATGTGGAGGCGGACGGCAGCATTCATGATGATTACCGCATCGCCTACATGAACGACCATCTGCTCCAGGTGCGTGAAGCGATTGAAGATGGCGTCGAGATGCTGGGCTACACCAGCTGGGGGCCTATCGATCTGGTGAGCGCCTCGAAAGCGGAAATCTCCAAGCGCTACGGTTTTATCTACGTTGACCGCGAAGATGATGGCAGCGGCACGCTGGCGCGCAGCCGCAAGAAGAGCTTCTTCTGGTATCGCGATGTGATCGCCAGCAACGGCGCGAACCTGGAGTAAACGCTCTGGCAGAGCGTCAGACGATAAGCGCAGCGATAAAGGTTTTGAGCCACATCACCGCCGGATCGCTGCTGTGGCGCTGATGCCAGAGCATGGCCACTTCAATTGGTTCCGCATCGAGCGGTAACGGGCTGCGCATCAATCCACGGGTGCGCTGCCACTCATCCGCCAGCCCGGCGGGCACCGTTGCCAGTGCGGGCATCGTCTCCAGTAAACCCGGCAGCGCGGCGAAGTGCGGCGTCGTGTAGTGGATCTGCCGCTGATAGCCGCTTTTTGCCAGCAGGGTATCAAAATGGCTGCTGCTCGCTTCGCGATAGCTGACCATCAAATGTCGCTGCGCGGCAAAGGTCTCCACATCCAGCGGCGCGCTGAGCGTTAACTGCTGCGGATGCCACAGGGTGGCAAACGGCATGGTGGTTAACACTTCGCGCTCCAGCCAGCGCGGCCCGCCAACCGCGACGCTGACCGCCATATCCATTTCTCCGCCCTCAAGCCGTGTGGCATCGCTGAAGGGATCGCTTGCCACCACGTTCAGGCGGATGCCCGGCGCATGCTGCATCAGCGCCGGAATCAGCTTCGGCATCAGCCATATCTCGACCCAGTCCGCCATGCCCAGCGTCAGCGTCGCCTTTGCGGTTTGCGCATCGAACGCCGCCTGTTGAAACAGCGCGCTCTGCAACTGCTCCAGCAGCGGCAGGAGTTCACTGTGCAGTTCGCTGGCGCGGGCGGTGGGCTGCATTTTGTGACCGCTGCGAATAAACAGCGGATCGTCAAACAGCGTACGCAGGCGCGACAGCACGCCGCTCACCGCCGGCTGGCCCAGATGCAATTTATCCGCTGCCGCAGAGACGCTCTGCTCGCGGTAAAGCACGGCAAAAGCGATCAGCAGGTTCAGATCGATCTTGCGGAAATCATTCTCTTTGATAGTCATTATTGCTCCAATCAATTGGAGTGATAGTAGCGGGCGAAGCATACTGGCGCAATGCAAAACAGGAGAGAAATAATGAAATATTATCCGCTACTGCTGGCGCTTACTGCCGCCGGGCTGACTATGCAACACGCCATCGCCACGCCGCTTTCCACCCGGCAGGCACAGGCACCGGGCTACTACCGGATGGCGCTGGGTGACTGGCAACTCACCGCCGTCTCGGATGGGACGGTTAAGGTGCCGCTGGACAAGCTGCTAATCGATATCACACCGCAGCGCTTACAGACGCAGATGGCGCAGGCCAATATGGCGGTGCAGGCCGAAACCTCCATCAACGCCTTTGTCATCAACACCGGTAAGCAGCTGATTCTGGTCGATACAGGTGCCGGAGCGCTGATGGGCGATGCGGGCGGGCATCTGCCGGAGAATCTGCGCGCTGCGGGGATCGATCCGGCCGCCATTGATCTGGTGCTGCTGACCCATATTCATGGCGACCACTCCGGTGGCGTGCAGCGTGATGGCAAACCGGCGTTCCCGAATGCCACCGTGCGCGTCGACCAGCGCGATGTCGATCTGTGGCTTAATCCGAAGCGGGAGTCGGAGGTAGAGGAGGGGCAACGCCACACCTTTGCCGAATCGGAACGCTCGCTACGCCCGGTGATCGATGCCGGTAAGCTAAGCACGTTCCACGCGCCAACAACAATCCTCCCCGGCATTGAGGCGATCCCGGCAGCCGGACATACGCCTGGCAGCGTGATCTACCGCGTTACGCACGGCGGAAAAACCGTGATGCTGTGGGGTGACATTATTCATGCTCAGCCAGTGCAACTGCCCGACCCCAAAGTGGCGATTCATTTTGATGTCGATCGTAAGCAGGCGGTGGCAACGCGCGAGAAGGTGCTGGCGCAGGTGGCGCGTGAAGGTGACTGGGTAGCGGCGGCGCATATCGCCTTCCCGGGGATTGGCAAAGTGATAAAAGCCGGGAACGGTTATCGCTGGGTGCCAATCAATTACAGCGCGAAGGGCGAGTAACATTTGCAAAAGGCCCGGTGGCATTAACGCGCACCGGGCCTGGATCTCCCAGGCCGGATAAGGCTTCGCCGCCATCCGGCAATGTCGCAATGCCTGATGGCGCTGCGCTTATCAGGCCTACAACACCCGAGTCATTCCGCTGAAGCCGCCATCCGGCAGGGGTCTTAGAAAATCATCTTAAAGACGCCGGTTACCACCAGCAGGCCAATCAGGAAAATAATCAGGATCGCCCAAAGTAAAAATTTCATCATTTTCGTCTTCCTTCTCATGTGTTAGTTACAGCAAGCCTAGTCAATCTCTCAACATTGCGCCTTTTTTCTATACTTAACTGCTTATTAAATAATCGGAGAGAAGCGCATGTCGGCAAATAAAGTAGCAATCGTCACCGCCGCAGACTCGGGCATCGGCAAGCAGAGCGCGCTGATGCTGGCAGAGCGGGGATTTGATATTGGCATTACCTGGCACTCGGATGAGCGCGGCGCGCAGGAGACAGCGCAAAAAGTAGAAGCTTTTGGCCGCCGGGCTGAGACCATCCAGCTCGATCTCAGCCATCTGCCGGAGGGCGCACAGGCGATTGAAACCCTTATTGCCCGCTTCGGGCGTATCGACGCGCTGGTCAATAACGCCGGTGCGATGAGCAAAGCCCCGTTTCTCGATCTCACTTTTGAGGACTGGCGCAGCATTTTCACTGTCGATGTCGATGGCGCGTTTCTCTGCTCGCAGATCGCCGCCCGTCATATGGTTAAGCAGGGGCAGGGCGGGCGCATCGTCAATATCACTTCCGTTCACGAGCACACCCCGCTGCCGGAAGCGACTGCCTATACCGCGGCAAAACATGCGCTTGGTGGCCTGACTAAATCGATGGCGCTGGAGCTGGTGCCGCACAACATTCTGGTCAATGCCGTTGCGCCCGGTGCTATCGCCACGCCGATGAACAACATGAGCGATGATGATGCCAAACCCGGCTCGATGCCGAACATTCCGCTGGCGCGGCCGGGCACAACGCGGGAGATCGCCAGTATGGTCGCCTGGCTCTGCGCCGATGATGCCAGCTACACCACCGGCCAGTCGTTTATCATTGATGGCGGCTTTATGCTGGCAAACCCGCAGTTCAAACCGCAAAAAGCTTAGCTATCGCCCGGATTCTCTTCACGCTTTTTCCTGCGGTGGCGAAACCACCACCGCAGGCAGAAGACCAGCGCAATGGCGATAACCACCCAGATCCAGCGCTTCGCATGCTGATCGAAGGACTCCAGCCACGGCGTAATCACTTCCCCGCCAACATAACCCAGCGTGGTGAAGATTAGCGCCCAGATAAACGCGCCTAAGATATTCAGCGGCAGGAAGATTTTCGGTTTTAAATGGCTGGTACCAATCAATATCGGCCCGATAATACGAAAGCCATACATAAAGCGTGTACCAATCACAAACAGATAGGGGTGACGGCGAATAAGCGCCTGCGCCTGATGGATCTTGCCGCGGTAGCGGGTGAAGCGGCGCAAAATTTTAACGCCATAGCGGCGGCCAACAAAGTAGAGCAACTGATCGCCAATGATGCCCCCCATGGCAACCGCGAGCACCACCAGCGGAAAGCGTAGCAGCCCCTGATGCACCGCCACACCGCCAAGCAGGGTGATGGTTTCGCCCTCGGCGAGGCTGCCGACCAGCAGCGCGGCGTAGCCATACTGGCTAATAAGCTGATTGATATCCAGTGTCATTACATCCTCCTGTAAAACGTCTTTAAGCATATACCTGCATCCGGCTTTGCGCTGCGTTCAATCATTTCGGCTTTTTTCTGTTGTACAAAAAATAATCATAAAAGTGACGTATACTTACAGCTCGATGTTCGGGCTTTCAGTGAGGGGGCGTTATGAACCATGTCTGGGGACTCCTGTCCCATCCCGATCGTGAAATGCAGGTGATCAAACGCGAAAACGAGACCGTTTCGCACCACTACACCCACCATGTGCTTATCATGGCGGCCATTCCCGTAATCTGTGCATTTATCGGTACCACGCAGTTTGGCTGGAGCTTCGGCGAGAATGTCGTCGTGCCTCTGTCGTTATCTACCGGTTTTTACCTGGCAATTCTCTTTTATGGCCTGATGCTGGCGGGCGTCGCGGTGATGGGGCGTGTCATCTGGTGGATGGCGCGTAACTATCCGCAGCGTCCGTCGCTGGCGCGCTGCATGGTGTTTGCCGGTTATATCGCAACCCCGATGTTTCTCAGCGGTATTGTCGCACTCTATCCGCTAGTGTGGCTCTGCGCGCTGGTCGGCACCGTCGCGCTCTTTTACACCGGTTATCTGCTCTATGTCGGCATCCCGACCTTCCTTAACATCAACAAGGAAGAGGGGCTCAACTTCTCCAGTTCGACGCTTGCCATCGGCGTGCTGCTGCTGGAGATCCTGCTGGCGCTGACGGTGATCCTCTGGGGTTATGGCTACCGCCTGTTTTAACTCTCCCCGCGTTGCTGGCACACCCTGCTGGCAACGCAATTTCTCGCAACGATTCTTCTCTGGCGGCAACCCTGCGCGGCGGCTATTATGCCAGAGCCAGCCCTGTTATAACTCTCATGAACAGAAGCGGTGTGCGTTATAACGCGCGTGAATAATTTTCAGAAGCCTCACCATGCAGAAATTTCGAGTCTCTCTTTTAAGCCTGGCCCTTGCACTGAGTGCGCCCTTCGCGCCGATGGCGCAGGCAAAAACAGTCGTTGCGGTTGCCGCAGCACAGCCGGAAATCGCCTCCGGCAGCGCGATGATTGTCGATCTGCAAACCAATAAGGTGATCTACTCAAGCCACCCCGATCTGGTGCGCCCGATTGCGTCTATTACCAAGTTGATGACCGCGATGGTGGTGCTGGATGCGCGCCTGCCGCTGGATGAAAAATTAAAAGTCGATATCAGCCAGACGCCCGAGATGAAAGGGATCTACTCCCGCGTGCGGCTGAACAGTGAGATCAGCCGCAAAGATATGCTGCTGCTGGCGCTGATGTCGTCGGAGAACCGCGCGGCCGCAAGCCTCGCGCACCACTATCCCGGCGGCTATAAAGCCTTTATCGCCGCGATGAACGCCAAAGCCCGCGCGCTGGGCATGACCCATACGCGCTACGTCGAGCCGACCGGCTTGTCGATCCAGAACGTCTCCACCGCCCGCGATTTAAGCAAGCTGCTGATCGCCACCAAACAGTACCCGCTGATTGGCCAGCTCAGCACCACGCGCGAAGAGATGGCGACCTTTGCTAATCCGGCCTATACGCTGCCGTTTCGCAACACCAACCATCTGGTCTACCGCGATAACTGGAATATTCAGCTGACGAAAACCGGCTTTACCAACGCTGCGGGCCACTGCCTGGTGATGCGCACGCTGATTGGCAACAAACCGGTGGCGCTGGTGGTGATGGATGCCTTTGGCAAATATACCCACTTTGCCGATGCCAGCCGCCTGCGTACCTGGATTGAGACCGGCAAAGTGCAGCCGGTTCCCGCTGCCGCGTTAAGCTACAAGCGCCAGAAAGCGGCGCAGATGGCACAAACGCCGCCAGGCTCGGCGGGCGAACTGACCGCGCAGAACGATTAATTACTCCGGCAGCGTCCAGTCACCGTCGTTGAGTGGACGCTGCATAATCAACGTATCCCGCCAGTCTCCCTGCTTATAGCCGACGCTGCGCAACTGTCCGGCCACTTCAAATCCATGTTTTTTATGCACTCTTAGCGAACCGGCATTGTTATGCCCGTCGCCAATCACCGCGATCAGTTGCCGCCACGGCCCCTCTTCACAGCGGGCGATCAGCGCGCCAAGCAGCGTCGAGCCGATGCCGCGCCCGGTCATACTGGCATCGACATAAATCGACTCTTCAAGGGTGTAGCGATAAGCCGGACGCGGGCGATAAAAACCGGCGTAGCAGTAGCCGACAATCACACCATGAAAGAGCGCCACCAGCCACGGCAACCCGTCGGCGGCGAGCTTGCTCATGCGGCTGCGCATCTCATCAATCGTGGGGGGCACTTCTTCAAACGAGGCGCGGCCATTCAGCACGTGCCAGGCGTAGAGGGAGGCAATGGCGTGTACATCGTCGGGGCGGGCGTCACGCACCTCGACCGCAGGACCAGAGAGAATATCAACAGCTGACATCGGGCGCGCTCCTTTCAACGCAACGCGCCAGAGAGAGGATTCTCTGGCGCTGTCGCTACTCTATTACGAAAGGCGCGCGCAGCACAAAACGGCGAGGGGCTACTTTATCGCCGGATCGGCGGGATGCTCTGCCTGAGCGGTCTCCTGCCAGAATTTGCGCTTACTCGTCTTACCAATACCGGGGTTCATGCTGTTAGTCGGATCATTTTCCCGATAAAAACGTTTCAGCGCATCCGGCGCTTCATAGAGATGACCGACGTTATGCTCGGCGGGATATTGCGCCCCGCGCTGCGCCAGTAGTGCCAGCATCTGCTCCTTCAGGGCGTGCACATCGACGCCTTTTTTAACAATGTAATCCTGATGGAAAACGTGGCACATAAAGTGGCCGTAATAGAGCTTGTGCACCAGCTGGCTGTCAATCTCTGGCGGCAGGTGCTCAAACCACTCAGTGTCGTTGCGGCGCAGGGCGATGTCGAGCGCCAGAATATCCTCCACCTCGTCGGCATGCACCGCCTGATAGCGGATCGCGGCCCCGGCGGCGGCAAAACGGTGCAGAAACGCTTTGCTCCCTTCCTCCGGCGTACAGACAAAGAAGTCCCCTTCGGCGTCAGCGAAAAAGGCCTTCAGCCAGTTCTGCGCCTCATCAATGCCGCCGCCGGACATGTTCAGCAGCAGATGGTGCTGATACTTATCGCGCCACTCCTTCATGCGCGAGGGGAGATGCGAAGGGAAGAGACCGCTGATTTTTTGCAATGAACGGTCGATAAAGTGCGGTTTAAACACCGTCGCTTTATCGAGCAGCGCATCGGTGCGCCCTTTGATATTGAAAAAGAGCGGCATCTTGTCAGTGCCGAGCTTGTCGATCATCAGGAAGGTGTCTTTACCATAGCGCTCGGCGATATCGTAAATATCGCGGTGCATATACTCCCCGGCGACCGGCAGATGGTCGAAATCGGCCAGAATATGGCGGCGGATCTCCGTTAACACCGCAGTCTGGTTGGTGCCGATATAGAACACCTGCTGGCGCGCTTCTGCCGGGAAGGTGTCGAGACGCACGGCAAATACCGCCAGCTTGCCCGCGCAGCCGGAGGATTCGAACAGGCGATCGGGGTCGGCGTTATAGCGCGCCGGGGTTTCGGCTTCAACATCGCGCACGCGGTTGATGTAATCATGATCGTGGCCGTGGCGCTGGTCGTGAAGCACATCGCCAGGTTGTATACGATCGTCATCCAGCTTGCCGAGGATCTGCTCCGGCGTTTCGCCAAGCTTGATGCCGAGGTGATTAACCAGTTGTAAGCGGCCCTGATCGTCAATGCGCGCAAACAGCGACATCTCGGTGTAGGCCGGGCCGCGCTGCACCAGCGATCCGCCGGAGTTATTGCAGATGCCGCCAATCACCGACGCGCCGATACAGGAGGAGCCAATCACCGAGTGCGGTTCGCGTCCCAGCGGTTTCAGGGCTTTTTCCAGCGAGTAGAGCGTGGTGCCAGGGTAGGCCAGCACCTGCTCACCGTTATCCAGCAGGTGCAGTTTGTCGAGGCGCAGGGTGCTGATAATGACGATATCGCGGTCGTAATCATTGCCGTTCGGCGTCGAGCCTTCCGTCAGGCCGGTGTTTGCCGCCTGCATCAGAATAATTTTGTCGGCAATCACGCAGGCGTTGAGAACGCGCCATAATTCAACCAGCGTGCCGGGAAAGACCACCGCCAGCGCATCGCCCTGGCCGGAGCGGAAACCTTTACGGTAGCGGGCGGTTTTGGCCGGATCGGTCAGCAGGTGAGAAGCACCTACTAATCGTTTGAGTTCGTTAATGAAAGTGTTATTTGACTGGGTCACGATCCACTCCTTGTGGCGAAGCATGAATAAAAAGGATGCTCTGCTTCACGCCGGTTGCAGGCTGCGTGAATGATATTGTGAATATTTCGTTACTAATGTTAGCTCCAGAGGAGGCCCGAAGGGGAGCGAATTAACATAAAAATCAGAGCCTGGCGCTGCAAGACGTGCCAGGATTATGGCACACTGCGTTTTTCCGCGGCCCGTTACCGCGGTTTTTGCTGAAAATACAAGAGAGTAAACGACATGAAATGGCTATGTTCTGTAGGTGTCGCTGTGAGCCTTGCGCTGCAACCCGCGCTGGCCGAAGAGATGATTGCTAACCATCCTTTGACGCCGCAAGCCAGGGACGCCTTTGTCACTGACCTGCTTAAAAAGATGACCGTGGATGAGAAAATAGGCCAGCTGCGCCTGATAAGCGTCGGGCCGGATAACCCGAAAGAGGCGATCCGCGAGATGATTAAAGCCAGCCAGGTCGGGGCTATTTTTAACACCGTCACCCGCCAGGACATTCGTGCCATGCAGGACCAGGCGATGCAGCTTAGCCGCCTGAAAATTCCTCTCTTCTTTGCCTACGATGTGGTGCACGGTCAGCGCACCGTTTTCCCAATCAGCCTTGGCCTCGCCTCAAGCTTTAACCTCGACGCGGTGAAAACCGTCGGGCGCGTCTCCGCTTATGAAGCCGCCGATGATGGCCTGAATATGACCTGGGCACCGATGGTCGACGTCTCGCGCGATCCGCGCTGGGGACGCGGCTCGGAAGGCTTCGGGGAAGATACTTTCCTGACCTCTGAAATGGGCCGCACCATGGTGGAAGCGATGCAGGGCAAAAGCCCGGCGGATCGCTACTCGGTGATGACCAGCGTCAAACACTTCGCCGCGTATGGCGCAGTGGAGGGCGGTAAAGAGTACAACACCGTCGACATGAGCCCGCAGCGGCTGTTCAACGACTATATGCCGCCTTACAAAGCGGCACTCGACGCAGGTAGCGGCGGGGTGATGGTGGCGCTTAACTCTTTGAACGGCACACCGGCTTCCTCCGATTCGTGGCTGCTTAAAGATCTGCTGCGCGATGAGTGGGGCTTTAAAGGCATCACCATTTCCGATCACGGCGCGATTAAGGAGCTGATTAAACACGGCACCGCCGCCGATCCGGAAGATGCCGTGCGCGTGGCGCTGAAGTCCGGCATCAACATGAGCATGAGCGACGAGTACTACAGCAAATACCTGCCGGGGCTGATCAAATCCGGCAAGGTGACGATGGCGGAGCTGGATGACGCCACGCGCCATGTGCTGAACGTCAAATATGATATGGGGCTGTTTAACGATCCCTACAGCCACTTAGGGCCGAAAGAGAGCGACCCGCAGGACACCAACGCCGAAAGCCGTCTGCACCGCAAAGAGGCGCGGGAAGTGGCGCGCGAAAGTATGGTGCTGCTGAAAAACCGTCTGGAAACGCTGCCGCTGAAAAAATCGGGCACCGTGGCGGTGATTGGGCCGCTGGCGGACAGCAAGCGCGACTCCATGGGCAGCTGGTCTGCCGCCGGGGTTGCCGATCAGTCGGTCACCGTGCTGACCGGTATTCGTGACGCGCTGAAGGACAAAGGCGAGGTGATCTACGCCAAAGGGGCGAATATCACCAATGATAAAGGCATTGTTGATTTCCTTAACCTTTATGAACCGGCGGTGGTGGTTGATCCACGCTCCCCGCAGGCAATGATCGATGAAGCGGTAGCCGCAGCGAAGAAATCTGACGTCGTGGTAGCGGTGGTAGGTGAAGCCCAGGGGATGGCGCACGAAGCCTCCAGCCGCACCGATATCACCATTCCGCAGAGCCAGCGCGATCTGATTACCGCCCTGAAAGCGACCGGCAAGCCGCTGGTGCTGGTGCTGATGAACGGGCGTCCGCTGGCGCTGGTGAAAGAGGATCAGCAGGCTGATGCTATCCTGGAAACATGGTTTGCCGGTACCGAAGGCGGCAACGCCATCGCCGATGTGCTGTTTGGTGATTACAACCCTTCCGGGAAATTGCCGATGTCCTTCCCGCGCTCCGTGGGTCAGATCCCGGTCTACTACAGCCACCTGAATACCGGTCGCCCTTATAATGCCGATAACCCGAACAAGTACACCTCCCGCTACTTTGATGAAGCCAACGGCCCGCTCTATCCCTTCGGCTATGGTCTGAGTTACACCACCTTCAAAGTGTCGGATGTGAAGATGTCTGCGCCAACGCTGACCCGCGGTGGCAGCGTGGATGCAAGAGTTGAGGTGACCAACACCGGCAAGCGCGAAGGGGCGACGGTGATCCAGATGTATGTGCAGGATGTCACCGCGTCGATGAGCCGCCCGGTGAAACAGCTGCGCGGCTTTAAGAAGGTCAACCTGAAGCCGGGTGAGACGCAGACCGTCAGCTTCCCGATCGATGTCGACGCGCTCAAGTTCTGGAACCAGCGCATGAAGTACGACGCCGAGCCGGGCAAGTTCAACGTCTTTATCGGCGTCGACTCCGCTCGAGTCAACCAGGGCGAATTTGAATTAAAGTAACCACTCATCAGGCCGGGCAACCGGCCTTTTTTAATACCCGCTTTACCGTTTCGCACCGCTTCACCTTCGCGTCGCTATTTTTCAGCTACGCTTTTTTCTCAAGCTGCTGATAAAGGCAGTAAAAAAATGAGGGATAAATTATGACACTCAGCCGAAAACTTGCCTGCTCAGTGGCGCTAATCGCCGCCGTAAGCTTACCGTTGCAGGCCGCAGAACCGATCAAGGTGGGATCGAAAATCGACACCGAAGGCGCGCTGCTGGGCAATATCATTTTGCAGGTGCTGGAGAGCCACGGCGTAAAAACCGTCAATAAAGTGCAACTCGGCACCACGCCGGTAGTGCGCGGCGCCATCACTTCTGGCGAGCTGGATATCTACCCGGAGTACACCGGCAACGGCGCATTCTTCTTTAAAGAGGAGAACGATCCGGCGTGGAAAAACGCGCAGCAGGGCTACGAGAAGGTGAAAAAACTCGATGCTGAGAAGAACAAGCTTATCTGGCTGACGCCTGCACCAGCTAATAACACCTGGACCATCGCCGTGCGTCAGGATCTGGCGCAGAAGAACAAACTCACCTCCCTTGACGATCTCAGCCGTTACCTGAAAAACGGTGGCGAGTTCAAACTGGCCGCGTCGGCGGAGTTTATTGAGCGTGCCGATGCGCTGCCTGCCTTTGAAAAAGCCTACGGCTTCGATCTGAAGCAGGATCAGCTGCTGTCGCTGGCTGGTGGTGATACGGCGGTGACCATTAAAGCGGCGGCGCAGCAAACATCCGGCGTTAACGCTGCGATGGCTTACGGCACCGACGGCCCGGTGGCGGCGCTCGGCTTACAGACATTAAGCGATCCGAAAGGCGTACAGCCGATCTACGCCCCGACGCCAGTGGTGCGTGAAGCGGTGCTGAAAGCCTACCCGGAGCTGGATAGCTGGCTGAAGCCGGTCTTTGCCAGCCTCGATGAGAAGACCCTGCAGAAGCTGAATGCCAGCATCGCGGTGGAGGGGCTGGATGCGAAGAAAGTCGCGGCGGACTACCTGAAAGAAAAAGGCCTGGTGAAATAACGCGTGATGGAGGGATCGAAACGCTGCCACAACCGCGTGCTGTTGCTGCTGGTTGTGCTGGGAGGGCTGGCGGCGTGGCTGCCGTTTATCAACTATGCGCCAAACCGGCTGGTTTCTGGCGAAGGGCGCGCGCTGTGGCAGCTGTTTAGCGGCCTGTGGCTGCTTGCGCCTGCACTTCTGCTGATCCTCTGTTTTATACCGGGACGCAGCGCGCAGGCAGCAACGCTGGTTCTGGCTGAACTCCTCTTCTGCCTGCTGGTGTGGAGCGCAGGCCGTGCGGCAACGGATCTGGCGGAGAGTGGCAGCGCGCTGGCGCGTACCTCGCCCGGCAGCGGCTTATGGCTATGGCTGGCGCTCAGCCTGCTCGCCTGTAGCGATGCCATTCGCCGCCTTGTTGCTCACCCGGTGTGGCGCTGGCTGCTGCATGTGCAGATTTGGCTATTGCCGCTCTGGCTGCTGCTTAGCGGCGAGCTGGATAACCTCTCGCTGCTGCATGAGTACCGCAACCGCCAGGAGGTGTTTGATGACGCGCTGGCGCAGCACTTAACCTTGCTGTTCGGCACGCTGCTCCCGGCATTAGCCATCGGTTTCGCGCTCGGGCTGTGGTGTTATCGCCATCCGGCGCGGCAGGGGCCGGTCTTTACCGCGCTCAACATTATCCAGACTATCCCCTCGGTGGCGCTGTTTGGCCTGCTGATTGCACCACTTGCCGGGCTGGCGCAGCACTTTCCGTTCCTCGCATCGATAGGCATTGCCGGTACCGGCATCACACCGGCGCTGATTGCGCTGATCCTCTACGCGCTGTTACCGCTGGTGCGCGGCGTGGTTGCCGGGCTAAATGAGGTCTCTGCCGACGTGCTGGAGAGCGCGCAGGCGATGGGCATGAGCGCTGCGCAGCGCTTCTGGCAAGTGCGTATTCCGCTGGCGTTGCCGCTGTTACTGCGCAGCCTGCGGGTGGTGGCGGTTCAGACGGTTGGCATGGCGGTGATCGCCGCGCTGATTGGCGCAGGCGGCTTTGGCGCGCTGGTCTTCCAGGGGCTGCTCAGCAGCGCGCTGGATTTGGTGCTGCTCGGGGTGATCCCGGTTATCGGCCTGGCGGTGGTGATTGACGCCCTGTTTGATCTTGCCCTCGCGCTGTTGAAGGTAAAACACCATGATTGAATTTCACAACGTTTCCAAAACTTTTGCCGGGCAGCGGGCGGTTAATCAGCTCAATTTGCAGATGAAAACCGGCGCGTTTTCGGTGCTGATTGGCACCTCCGGCTCGGGAAAATCGACCACCCTGAAGATGATTAACCGCCTTGTCGAACACGACGAGGGGACAATCACCTTCGCCGGAGAGGAGATCCGCAGCCTGCCGGTGATCGAACTGCGCCGCCGTATGGGCTACGCCATTCAGTCGATTGGGCTTTTCCCCCACTGGACGGTGGCGCAGAACATCGCCACCGTGCTGCAACTGCAAAAGTGGTCGCGCGGCAAACGTGACGCGCGGGTGGAGGAACTGATGGCGCTGCTCGGGCTGGAGCCGGGGCTGCGCGATCGTTTTCCGCACCAGCTTTCCGGCGGGCAGCAGCAGCGTGTTGGCGTTGCCCGCGCGCTGGCCGCCGATCCGGAAGTGCTGTTGATGGATGAACCCTTCGGCGCGCTCGACCCGGTCACCCGCAGCGCTCTGCAACAGGAGATGGTGCGCATACACCGCCTGCTCGGGCGTACCATTGTGCTGGTGACCCACGATATTGATGAAGCGTTGCAGTTAGCCGATCACCTGGTTTTGATGGATGGCGGCAACGTCGTGCAGCAGGGGACGCCGCTGGAGATGCTGACCGCGCCGCAGAATAACTTTGTGCGCGAATTTTTTGGCCGCAGCGAGCTGGGCGTGCGCCTGCTCTCCCTGCGCCAGGTGAGCGACTATCTGCGTAACGACCCGGTCAGCCACGGCGAGCCGTTGCAGGCACAGATGAGCCTGCGCGAGGCGCTCTCCGCGTTTGTCGCCCAGCGCTGCGAGGTGTTGCCGGTGCAGGATGCCCATGGGCAGCCCTGCGGCAGCCTCCATTTCCGCGATCTGTTACGCGGGGAGGCGGGCCGTGAAAATATTGCGTGATCCGCTGCTCTGGCTGCTGGCACTGTTTATCGCGTTGCTGATGTGGTTGCCCCACAGCGCGCCGCTGTTTAGCGCGCTCTTTCCGCAACTGCCGCGCCCGGTCTATTTGCAGGAGAGTTTTGTCGCGCTAACCCTTGCCCACTTCTCTTTGGTCGCGCTCTCAAGCGTTATTGCGGTAGCGATTGGCATGGGCGTCGGCATTGCCGTAACGCGACCCGGTGGGGAAGAGTTTCGCCCGCTGGCAGAAACTATCGCCGCCGTCGGGCAGACCTTTCCGCCGGTGGCGGTGCTGGCGATTGCGGTGCCGGTGATGGGCTTTGGCAAAGCGCCCGCCATTATTGCGCTGGTGCTCTATGGCGTGCTGCCCATTTTACAGGGGACGCTGGCGGGGATCGCTGCGGTTCCGGCAAGCGTACAGAGCGTGGCGCAGGGGATGGGCATGAGCGGCTGGCAGCGGTTGCTTAATGTGGAGTTGCCGCTGGCCGCACCGCTGATTGTCGCCGGGGTTCGCACGTCGGTGATTATCAATATCGGTACGGCAACCATTGCTTCTACGGTCGGGGCAAGCACGCTGGGAACGCCGATTATCATCGGCCTGAGCGGGTTTAATACGGCCTATATTGTGCAGGGGGCAGTGCTGGTGGCGCTGGCGGCAATCATTGTCGATCGGGGCTTTGAACGGCTGGCGCTACGGCTCAACCGGCACCGCCGCGCACGATAAACGAATAACCAGCCAGCATTACGCCGCCGATCCCGCCGATGGCCATCAGCAGAAAGATCGCGATGACAAGAATTTTACCAGGCTTCATCTCAGGCTCCTTTTAAGTGAGGCCGGCATTATAAAGGCATTGTGAGTTGTTAATGAAACATTAAATGCCGAGAAGCCACACCTGATGCCCCGTCTCCTGCCAGGCCTGCAACTGCTGCTGTTGCGCGGAGGAGGGGGAGTCGCCGCACCACACCAGCAGCATCTTGCCTTTGAACATCTCCGGATGAAACTGAGTGAACGGGTGCGCAAGAATGCCGACCTGCCACTCCTGCTGACTGGCGATCCAGCCTTCAATCCACATCCGCGTGCTGTCCTGGACACCCCAGCCGACCACCAGCGCCGGACGGCCATGCGGCTGCTGCCGCGACGCCGATAAGTTGTCGGCTATCAGGCTAATCAGAATGCCATCCAGCAGGCTAAGCTTTGCCTGGTAAGCGGGGCGCGTGCCCTGCAAGCGTGCGCGTAAGGGGTTAATCAACTGCTGTGCCAGCGTTTTTGCCGGGTGGTCGCGCATCAGCTCGCTCAGCCACTGCTGGAGGGTGTTGCCATCTCGCTGTTGCAGCAGATGCATCGCCCGCTCCTGATGGCTTTGCCAGACGTAGTGACGCTTGTCGCTGCTGTTCGCCAGCAGCGCCTGAACTTTACTCACCTGCACGCCCGATTCAACCCAGTGCTGGATTTCACGAATACGATCGATGTCCGCCTCGCTGAAGAGCCGGTGGCCGCCATCCGTGCGTTGCGGGGTTAACAGACCGTAGCGGCGTTGCCACGCACGCAGTGTGACGGGGTTGATATCGCATAACAGAGCGACTTCACCGATAGTGTAAAGCGCCATGATCTCTCCTTTGCTTCCCGAATGCCGGTATAACTGTAGACCTTTCTTAGGGGTGAAGACAACAACAGTAACGTTTTGTTTACTCTTTATTCATAACTGCGCATACCCAGGCACAATATGTGACTCAGAGCACGAATTTCTCTTTTTTTAACCTCTGTCGAAGAAACCGCCGCCGACTCGCTGTATGTTACGCGCTTTATGTGATGCGGTGTGGCGGGTATGTACGAGTTCAATCTGGTGTTGCTGCTGCTTCAGCAGATGTGTGTGTTTCTGGTGATCGCCTGGCTGATGAGCAAGACGCGCCTCTTTATCCCGCTGATCCAGGTCACCGTGCGTCTGCCGCACAAGCTGCTCTGTTACGTCACCTTCTCCATTTTCTGTATTCTCGGCACCTATTTCGGTCTGCATATTGAAGACTCCATCGCTAATACCCGTGCGATTGGCGCGGTGATGGGCGGCCTGCTTGGCGGCCCGCTGGTCGGTGGGCTGGTGGGGCTGACCGGCGGATTGCACCGCTACTCAATGGGCGGCATGACCGCACTGAGCTGCATGTTCTCGACCTTTATCGAAGGGCTGCTCGGCGGGCTGGTGCACAGTTTTCTTATCAAGCGCGGGCGTACCGACCGCGTGTTCAACCCCTTCACCGCCGGGGCGGTCACCTGCGTGGCGGAGCTGTTACAGATGGTGATCATCCTGCTGATTGCCCGCCCCTTCGAAAGCGCGCTGCATTTAGTGCAGAGCATCGCCGCGCCGATGATGGTGACCAATACCGTCGGCGCGGCGCTGTTTATGCGCATCCTGCTCGACAAGCGCGCCATGTTTGAGAAATACACCTCGGCCTTTTCCGCCACGGCGCTGAAAGTGGCGGCCTCCACCGAAGGGATTCTGCGCCAGGGCTTTAATGAAGAGAACAGCATGAGGGTGGCGCAGGTGCTCTATCAGGAGCTGGATATCGGCGCGGTGGCGATCACCGATCGCGAGCGGCTATTAGCTTTTACCGGCGCGGGGGACGATCACCATCTGCCGGGGCGGCCTATCTCCTCCGTCTGGACGCAGCGGGCGATTGAGACCGGCGAAGTGGTCTACGCCGACGGCAATGAGGTGCCGTATCGCTGTTCGCTGCACCCGCAGTGCAAGCTCGGCTCGACGCTGGTGATCCCGCTGCGCGGTGAAAACCAGCGCGTGGTCGGTACTATCAAACTTTATGAGGCGAAAAACCGCCTCTTTAGCTCCATCAACCGCACGCTGGGGGAGGGGATTGCGCAACTGCTCTCGGCGCAGATCCTCGCCGGGCAGTATGAGCGGCAAAAAGCGCTGCTGACCCAGTCGGAGATCAAACTCCTGCACGCGCAGGTTAATCCGCACTTCCTGTTTAACGCGCTCAACACCATTAAAGCAGTGATCCGCCGCGACAGCGATGAGGCCGGGCTGCTGGTGCAGTATCTCTCGACCTTTTTCCGTAAGAACTTGAAACGCCCCGCAGAAATCGTCACCCTTGCGGATGAGATTGAGCATGTAAATGCCTATTTGCAAATTGAAAAAGCGCGCTTTCAGGCGCGGTTGCAGGTACGGCTTGAGGTGCCGGAAGCGCTGGCGCACTTACACTTGCCCGCTTTCACGCTGCAACCGATAGTCGAAAACGCGATCAAACACGGCACGTCTCAGTTGCTGGGCGTGGGCGAGATCACGCTGCGTGCCAGCCAGCAGGCGCAGCATCTGGTGCTGGATATTGAGGATAACGCCGGGCTTTATCAGCCGAAAAACGATGCCGTTGGCTTAGGGATGAGCCTGGTGGATAAGCGGCTGCGCGCCCGTTTTGGTGACGAGTGCGGTATCAGCATCGCCTGCGAGCCGGATCTTTTTACCCGCATTACCTTGCGACTCCCTCTGGAGGAAGAGGCATGTTAAGAGTGCTGATTGTTGATGATGAACCGCTGGCGCGGGAAATGTTACGCAGTCTGCTGCAGGAAGAGCGCGATATCGAGGTGGTGGGCGAGTGCGGTAACGCCATTGAAGGGATTAGCGCGGTGCATAAACTGCGCCCCGACGTGCTGTTTCTTGATATCCAGATGCCGCGCATCAGCGGGCTGGAGATGGTCGGTATGCTCGATCCCGGCAACCGGCCTTACGTCGTGTTTCTCACCGCTTTTGATGAGTATGCGGTGCAGGCCTTTGAAGAGCACGCTTTCGACTACCTGCTTAAGCCAATCGAAACGCAACGGCTGACCAAAACGCTCAACCGCTTGCGTCAGGATCGCGGCGTGCAAGATGTGTCGCTGCTGGCGGAAAATCAGCAGCCGCTGAAGTTTATCCCCTGCACCGGTCACAGCCGCATCTGGTTACTGCAGATGGAGGAGGTGGCGTTTGTCAGCAGCCGGATGAGCGGCGTCTATGTCACCAGCCACGAAGGCAAAGAGGGCTTTACCGAGCTGACGCTGCGCACGCTGGAGAGCCGCACGCCGCTGGTGCGCTGCCACCGGCAATATCTTGTTAATATGGCTTTTCTTAAGGAGATCCGCCTTGAGGATAATGGCCAGGCCGAGCTGCTGCTGCGCGACGGGCTGACGGTGCCGGTGAGTCGACGCTATCTGAAAAATTTAAAAGAGGCGTTGGGGTTGTAAATTCCTGCGCGATGCCTACACTGCGCGCTGGTTCATCATTTCGGAAAGAGACATGCTAAATAACGATATCCTGCGCAGCCTGCGTTACACCCTGCAGGTCGACAACACCGCGCTGGTGCGCATTCTGGCGCTGGCGGACACTGAAGTCACGGCTGAACAGCTGGTTCCGTGGCTGCGTAAAGAGGATGAGGAGGGGTATAAACCCTGCCCGGATATTGTGCTGTCGGCGTTTCTTAATGGGCTGATTTATGAGAAGCGCGGCAAAGATGAGAGTGCGCCGCCGCTCGCCATGGAGCGCAAGCTCAACAACAATATCGTGCTGAAGAAGCTGCGCATCGCTTTCTCGTTAAAGACCGACGATATTCTGGCGATCCTCACCGAGCAGCAGTTCCGCGTCTCAATGCCAGAAATTACCGCCATGATGCGCTCTCCGGAGCATAAGAATTTCCGCGAATGCGGCGACCAGTTTTTGCGCTACTTCCTGCGCGGGCTGGCAGCACGTGGGCAGAAGCCGAAGAGCTGACACGCTTTTTAGCCGATAAAAAAACCGCATACACGCGAGGTGATGCGGTTTAATTAGCCCGGCAAACAATATGCTGCCGGGCGGTAAACGACTTATTTCACTTCTTTAAAGCCGCGCGCTTTCAGCAACTCTTCTGACTGCTTCATGCTGATTTTACCGTTAACCGTGCCGGTAAATTCAGAACCCTGCAGGCTGTTCAGCTGAGCGAAGTCCACTTCGTTGTAGTCAACTTCCAGCGTCTCCTGAGCATAGGTCTCTTCATACGCTACGCTCTCTTTCACGCCTTTCACGCTCTGGTATTTTTTGCTAATCGGATCCAGAACTTTCATCGCTTCTTCTTTGGTTTTCGCGCCAATAGAGGAGTATTCGATTTTGTTCTTCGCGGTCTGACGCTCTACTTCATCACCCTTGTAGTAGTAAGTCAGCGTCACTTCCGTGCCGCCCGTCGCCCAGGTAAAGGTCTTGCTCTCTTCTTTATCACCACAGCCGGTCAGGCCAACAACTAAAGCGACAGAAAAGAGTGCTGCAATGATTTTGCTGAATTTCACGATAATCCCCTATTTTCCATGTGAGGTAATGTTTTGTAAGACTGCGTATAACAGTATAGAAAAAGGCGCTGAATTCAGCGCCTTATTTTTTTATTTAACTTGTTGGCCCGCTTTTGCACCGCTATCCGGGCTGAGCAGGAAGATATCGCTGCCGCCAGGACCCGCTGCCATCACCATCCCTTCGGAGATGCCAAAGCGCATTTTGCGCGGTGCGAGGTTAGCCACCATCACCGTCAGGCGGCCAATCAGCGCGCTCGGATCCGGGTAGGCGGAACGAATGCCGGAGAAGACATTGCGCTTCTCACCGTCGAGATCGAGCGTCAGGCGCAGCAGCTTATCTGAGCCTTCGACAAACTCGGCGTTCTCAATCAGCGCCACGCGCATATCGACTTTGGCGAAATCGTCAAAGGTGATGGTCTCCTGAATCGGGTTGTCAGCCAGCTCGCCTGTTACCGGCGCGGCAGCGGCTTTGACTTCCTCTTTCGATGCCTCAACCAGCGCTTCCACCTGTTTCATCTCGATGCGGTTATAGAGCGCTTTAAACGGGTTCACTTTATGGCCGAGCAGCGGTTCGTTAATCGCATCCCACGTCAGCGTGGTGTTGAGGAACGCTTCGGTGCGCGCAGCCAGCGATGGCAGAACCGGTTTCAGCCAGGTCATCAGTACGCGGAACAGGTTGATACCCATTGAGCAGATGGCCTGCAAATCGGCATCGCGCCCTTCCTGCTTCGCGACAACCCACGGTGCTTGCTCATCAACATAGCGGTTCGCTACGTCGGCCAGCGCCATGATTTCACGTACCGCTTTACCAAACTCGCGGCTCTCCCACGCGCTGCCAATGGCGGCGGCGGCATCGGTAAAGGTTTTATACAGCGCCGGATCGGCCAGCTCTGATGCCAGCACGCCGTCGAAGCGTTTAGCGATAAAGCCCGCGTTACGCGAGGCCAGGTTCACCACTTTGTTAACGATATCGGCGTTCACGCGCTGGACGAAATCCTCCAGGTTGAGGTCGATATCATCAATGCGCGACGAGAGCTTGGCGGTGTAGTAGTAGCGCAGGCTGTCGGCATCAAAATGGTTCAGCCAGGTGCTGGCTTTAATAAAGGTACCGCGCGATTTGGACATCTTCGCGCCGTTAACCGTTACATAGCCGTGCACAAACAGGTTGGTCGGCTTGCGGAAACCGCTGCCTTCCAGCATCGCCGGCCAGAAGAGGCTGTGGAAATAGACGATATCTTTACCGATAAAGTGATAGAGCTCGGCGTCGGAATCTTTTTTCCACCAGTCGTCAAAGTTGAGATCGTCGCGCTTGTCGCAGAGGTTTTTGAACGAACCCATGTAGCCAATCGGCGCATCCAGCCAGACGTAGAAATATTTGCCCGGCGCGCCCGGAATTTCAAAGCCGAAGTAGGGCGCATCGCGGGAGATATCCCACTGTTGCAGACCGGATTCGAACCACTCCTGCATTTTGTTCGCCACCTGCTCCTGCAGCGCGCCGCTGCGGGTCCACGCCTGCAGCATTTCGCTGAACGACGGCAGGTCGAAGAAGAAGTGCTCGGAATCACGCATCACCGGCGTCGCGCCGGAGACCACCGACTTCGGCTCAATCAGCTCGGTCGGGCTGTAGGTCGCGCCGCACACTTCGCAGTTATCGCCATACTGATCCGCCGCTTTACATTTCGGGCAGGTGCCTTTTACAAAGCGGTCCGGCAGGAACATGCCTTTTTCCGGATCGTAGAGCTGGGAGATGGTGCGGTTTTTAATAAACCCGTTCTCTTTCAGACGGGTGTAAATAAGCTCGGCCAACTCGCGGTTCTCATCGCTGTGCGTTGAGTGGTAGTTGTCGTAGCTGATGTCGAAGCCAGCAAAATCGGTCTGATGCTCCTGACTCATTTCGCCAATCATCTGCTCCGGGGTGATCCCCAGCTGCTGTGCTTTCAGCATAATCGGCGTGCCGTGGGCGTCGTCCGCGCAGATGAAGTTGACCTGGTGGCCGCGCATTCGCTGGTAACGGACCCAGACATCAGCCTGGATGTGCTCCAGCATATGGCCGAGGTGGATGGAGCCGTTGGCGTACGGCAGCGCGCACGTTACCAGAATTTTCTTCGCGACTTGAGTCATAGTTGGCATTACATCTTCTTGAGAAAAAGGGTTTTCGATATTACCAAAAGGGTAACAATCGCGCCAAGCGATAAGGGCATTAATCCATAAATGGATAATTATTCCCTTTGGGGTAAACTTGAGCGCTACAAATGTCGTTTTCAGAACAACTACAAAGGAGTCGGGATGAGTTCGCAATCCCAGGCCAAATCCCCGGAAGCCTTACGGGCAATTGTCACCGGGACGCTGGCCGATTTTCAGCACCCCACCCTCAAACATAACCTGACAGCGCTGAAAGCCGTCCACCATGTTGCATGGCTGGATGAGACCCTGCATGTCGAGCTGCTGATGCCGTTCGTCTGGACCAGCGCTTTCGAAGAGCTGAAAGCCCAGTGCAGCGCCGAACTGCTGCGTCTGACCGGCGCGAGCGCCATCGACTGGAAGCTGTCGCACAATATCGCCACCCTGAAGCGGGTGAAAAACCAGCCGGGCGTGAACGGCGTGAAGAATATTATCGCCGTCAGCTCCGGCAAGGGCGGGGTAGGGAAATCCTCTACCGCCGTTAACCTTGCGCTGGCGCTGGCTGCGGAAGGGGCGAAAGTCGGTATTCTTGATGCCGATATCTATGGCCCGTCGATCCCGATGATGCTGGGCGCGGAAAATGAGCGTCCGACCTCGCCAGACGGCACGCATATGGCGCCGATCATCGCTCATGGCCTGGCGACCAACTCGATTGGTTACCTGGTGACGGACGATAATGCAATGGTGTGGCGCGGGCCGATGGCCAGCAAAGCGCTGCTGCAGATGTTGCAGGAGTCCATGTGGCCGGATCTCGATTACCTTGTGCTCGACATGCCGCCAGGCACCGGCGATATCCAGCTGACGCTGGCGCAAAACATTCCGGTGACCGGCGCGCTGGTGGTGACCACGCCGCAGGATATCGCGCTGATTGATGCTAAAAAAGGCATTGTCATGTTCGAGAAAGTGGAGGTGCCGGTGCTCGGCATCGTAGAGAACATGAGCATGCATGTGTGCAGCCACTGTGGTCACCATGAGCCGATTTTCGGCACCGGCGGCGCAGAGAAGCTGGCGGAGCAGTATCATACGCAATTGCTGGGCCAGATGCCGCTGCATATCTCGCTACGTGAAGATCTCGATAAGGGGACGCCGACGGTGATCAGCCGCCCGGATAGCGAGTTCACCGCTATCTACCGCAACCTTGCAGGTCGCGTAGCTGCCCAGCTTTACTGGCAGGGCGAGATTATCCCCGGTGAGATCGCGTTCCGCGCAGTGTGATTGAATGCCGGATGGCGGCTATGCCTTATCTGGCCTACGGGCACGAATTCGCTGAAACGGAGTAGGCCGGATAAGCGTGTAACGCGCCATCCGGCATTATCTCCGCGGCACCAATTGCCGGATGGCGGCTACGCCTTATCCGGCCTACGGTAACGAATCCGCTGAAACGGCGTAGGCCGGATAAGCGTGTAACGCGCCATCCTGCAATGGGGTTGGATTAGTGGAATGGTTCCGTTCACCAGGCGTGCGGCGGAATGTTTTACTCATCGGTGCGGTGAACGGGACAAGGGAAGCGGCCGCGCTCCCCTTGTCAATCCCCGCGGCCCCGCGAGGAAATCGGTGCTGCGCACTGCGCTCACCTCCCGCGAGCCTGACTGCGGCCGGCTCGACTCGACATCCTGTCTCGGTTCGCCTCTGTCCGCCATCCATGGCGTTCAGACCTTGTCATTCCCGCTTCGGCTCGCCGATTTCAGCGGGGACACAACCCCTCGCTGTAAGATGGGCGGCCACTGAAAAATTGTTGCTGCTGAAACCGCGTAGGCCGGATAAGCGTTTACGCGCCATCCGGCATTGTATCGCGGCACCAATTGCCGGATGGCGGCTTCGCCTTATCAGGCCTACGAAATGACAAAACCTACTTCAACACATAGTGCATCAGCACATAATCCCCTTGCGGGGAGATGCCTTTGGCCTCAACGCGCCAGCCGTGGCGCTGATAAAAGTCGAGCGCTGTTTTATTGCGCAGCAAACACTTTAGCGCGCCGGTGCTGCTAAAGGTACTCTGCACATGCTCAAGCAGCGCGCTACCCACGCCTTTTCCCTGAAACGCAGGGTCGATAAACAAATTATGCAGGAAGTTATCGTTCTCCAGGACCGATGCGAACCCCATCCGGTGCCCGTTCTCTTCCGCCACCCAAATCACCTCGCCCAGCGTCGCGGAGTCAAAATCTTCCAGAGCCCAGTCGCGGCTATCCAGCCAGGTCCAGGCTTCTTTACGGGCATGCAGATACAGGGTACGCAGAAACGGCCTGTCACTCTCCTGCCAGCGGCGGATAATCACAGGCGCTCCCGGTTAACGATGATAGAAAATGTCGCCATTGTAGGCTTTGAGGATTTTGCCGTCGGCATCGGTGATCAACACGTAGTTGCCGCCCATGTAGGTCCAGTGGCTACCGGCATCCGGTGCGGGAAGGTTACGTAACTTCCACTGCTTAATGTTGTAATCGTCGCTGCGGTACATCTCCGGCACCGTGTCGCCAATGGTGAATTTGGTAAAGTCGGCAACAAACTCTTTCACTTCAAATGACTGTGTGCCGCTTGCAGGCGGCGTCGCGGGCGGCGTTTCAGCATAGGTTACTGAAGCCGTCGCCAGCAGCGCACCCAGAAGCATCATTTTTGTTTTACGCATACTCTCTCCAGGTTGTTCTTATACATTTCACGTAGTTGCATAAATAGCACGACATCATTGCCGTTTACAGACAGCGGAGCAACCAGCAAAAAATAACGCTTTGGTAAAAAGTGTAAGCAAACCCAGGAAAAAGCAGTGCGGGCGGAGAAACAATTTCGCTCTCCGCCCGGCAGGTTTGGGAGTAATCCTGGCAGGATCAGCCCGCAAACCCCTCCAGCACGATTTTGCCCACCGCGCGCTGGCTCTCAAGCAGCGCATGAGCCTTACGCAGGTTAGCCGCGGTGATCGCACCGCCGTGCTCGCCCAGCGTGGTTTTCAGCACGCCGCTGTCGATCAACTCCGCAACCCGCGTCAACAACTGATGCTGGGCAATCATATCGTCAGTCGTGAACATCGAGCGGGTAAACATAAACTCCCAGTGCAGCGACAGGCTCTTCGCTTTCAGCGGCATCGCATCCAGGCTGTCGGGATCGTCAATCAGCGCCAGCTTACCCTGCGGTTTAAGGGCGTTAATCAGCTGCTGATAGTGATCCTGCGTATTGGTCAGGCTGGCGACGTGCGTCACCTCTTTGATGCCGATCCGCGCCAGCTCTTCGGTCAGCGGCTTGCTGTGGTCAATCACATGGTGCGCGCCACGATCCTTCACCCACTGCTGGCTGGCAGGGCGCGATGCGGTGCCGATCACCGTCATATGGGTGAGCTGGCGCGCCAACTGCGTCAGAATAGAACCGACACCGCCCGCTGCGCCGACAATCAGCAGCACATCACCGTCGTTGCCATTTTCTTTTACGCCGAGGCGGTCAAACAGCAGCTCCCAGGCGGTAATGGCTGTCAGGGGCAGGGCGGCGGCAGAGGCGTTATCGAGCGAAGCGGGTTTGCGTGCCACAATACGCTCATCAACCAGCTGATATTCGCTGTTGCTCCCCGGGCGGGTTAGTGCCCCGGCGTACCACACTTCATCGCCCGGCTGAAACAGGGTGACCGACTCGCCGACCTCTTTCACGACGCCCACGGCGTCCCAGCCGAGCACGCGCGGCGTATCAGCATTAAAACCGGCACGCACTTTGGTATCCACCGGGTTCACGGAAATGGCTTTCACTTCCACCAGCAGATCGTGTCCGCTGGCTTGCGGTTGCGGCAGGTCAATATCGGTGAGGGCATCAAGGTTGCTGCCGCCAGCGGCGGCGCGGGTAATTGCGATGGCTTTCATAACAGGCTCCGTTTTGTTGGGTTTTCATCACTACCGGTAAGGGTAGACAACGTTGCTTTGATGAAAAACCAGCAAAATGGAGCAGCACTTATCGTTCTCGAGTGAAAATGCAGTGCCGGATGACGCTTACGCCTTCTCCGGCCTGGAAGTTACATATCGTGGTTGGGCACCGGGATATCGGCGCTGACGCGCTGATCCTGCTCGTCAAAAATCATGCAGTGACGGCTGTCGAAGGCGAGGGCGATCTTCTGCCACGGGCGGAAATGCACATCGCCCGGCAGCAGGATTTTAATATTGTCGTGGCCGTAACATTGACCAAACAGATAGGTGTTGTTGCCCAGCCGCTCTACCACTTCGCACTGGAACTCAAGGGGCACGCCGCCCGTCATCTCTGTTGCGAGGTGCTCCGGGCGAATACCGAGCGTAATGGCCGCGCCCACCTCCAGCGGTGAAGTGGTGATGCCGAGCGTCAGCTGGTGGCCCTGAGCAAGGGTAATAGTGACTTCACCAGGCTGCCACTGGCTTACCGTGGCGGGGAGGAAGTTCATCTTTGGCGAGCCGATAAAACCGGCGACAAACTTGTTTTTCGGGTTGTAGTAGAGCGACATCGGTGAGCCCATCTGCTCAACGTTGCCGTAATTCATCACTACGATCTTGTCCGCCAGCGTCATCGCTTCCACCTGGTCATGGGTAACATAGACCATGGTGGTTTTCAGCTCCTGGTGCAGGCGGGCGATATGCAGCCGCATCTCGACGCGCAGTTCAGCATCAAGGTTAGAAAGAGGTTCATCGAACATAAAGACGCGCGGGTTACGCACAATCGCACGGCCAATGGCGACGCGCTGGCGCTGGCCGCCGGAGAGCTGCTTCGGTTTGCGATCCAGCAGGTGGCTTAATTGCAGGGTCTTCGCCACCATTTCCACCTGGCGGCGGATCTCCTCCTTCGGCACTTTGTTCACTTTCAGCCCGTAGCCCATGTTCTCCGCCACGGTCATATGGGGGTAGAGCGCATAGGACTGGAACACCATCGAGACACCGCGATGGGCGGGCGCAACATCGTTCATCACTTCATCGCCAATCAACACTTCGCCTTCGCTCACCTCTTCCAGCCCGGCAATCATGCGCAGCATGGTGGATTTCCCGCAGCCGGAGGGGCCGACAAACACCGCAAATTCGCCGTCATCAATCGACAGATTGACATTGTTCAGCGTCACCGTGTCGCCAAACCGCTTGGTGACATTTCTCAGTCGTATATTGGACATCAACGTTCCCCGAATGTAATAGCCGTTACTGGCCGTTTGTCAGCTGTTTTGTTTTACGTATAACAATCAGGAGACAGTGCTGCTCAACGGCGAAAAATCATGGTCTGACTATAACTTCCACGGATTTAGGGCCCTATACTCAATTTTCATTTCTGTAACATTGGTCACATAACGCAACGTTTATTCTCGTTTTATCAGTGCGTAAAGCGTAGCGTATAACAAATACGATAAGGCGAGTGAATACGTCTTAAGCCCTGCAATATCAGGTGGTTTGCCAGAGAAGTGACCTGATGATGCGCCATAAAAACCATGAAATTGTTATACCTTGACATGAGGTTGATAATGAAAAAGAAGACCCTTACCGCACTGATTTTGACAACGCTTGCCGCCGGGCAGCTTGTCGGCTTGCAGGCGCATGCCGCCGCACAGCAACTCAATGTCTGGGAAGACATCAAAAAATCGTCCGGCATCCAGGATGCGGTGCGCGATTTTGAGCAGAAATATAACGTCAAAGTTAACGTGCAGGAGATGCCCTACGCCCAGCAGCTGGAGAAACTCCGTCTCGATGGCCCGGCGGGCATCGGCCCGGACGTGCTGGTGATCCCCAATGATCAGTTGGGCGGCGCGGTTGTGCAAGGCCTGCTGACCCCCCTGAATCTGGACAAAGAAAAGGTTGACGCCTTTACGCCTGCCTCCATCAACGCCTTCCGCCTCGACAACACCCTGTATGGCGTGCCGAAAGCGGTAGAGACGCTGGTGCTGATCTACAACAAAGATCTTATCGACAAGCCGCTGCAAAGCCTGCCGGAGTGGCTCGACTACTCGAAAAAACAGCGCGCGCAGAACAAATATGGCCTGCTGGCGAAGTTCGATCAGATTTACTACAGCTGGGGCGCGATTGGCCCGATGGGCGGCTATCTGTTCGGCAAAAACGACAAAGGCGGCTATAACCCGCAGGATATCGGCCTGAATAAACCTGGCGCGGTGGAAGCCGTTACCTTCCTGAAAAACTTCTATGCCGAAGGTGTCTTCCCGTCGGGGATCCTCGGCGATAACGGGCTTAACGCCATCGATTCGCTGTTTACCGAGAAAAAAGCGGCGGCGGTGATTAACGGCCCGTGGGCGTTCCAGCCCTATGAAGCTGCCGGCATTAACTACGGCGTCGTGCCGCTGCCGAACCTGCCGGATGGCAAACCGATGAGCTCCTTCCTCGGCGTGAAAGGCTATGTCGTCTCGACCTGGAGCAAAGACAAAGCGCTGGCGCAGCAATTTATCGAGTTTATCAACCAGCCGCAGTACGTGAAGACGCGCTATATCGCCACGCGCGAAATTCCGGCGCAGAAAGCGATGATTGACGATCCAGTGATTAAAAACGACGAGAAGGCGAGCGCCGTAGCGGTGCAGGCCGCCCGCGCAACCGCGATGCCGGGCATTCCGGAGATGGGTGAAGTGTGGGGCCCGGCGAACGCCGCGCTGGAGCTGAGCCTGACCGGTAAACAGGCTCCGCAGGCAGCGCTGGATGCCGCTGCTAAGCAGATCCAGATGCAGGTCGAAGCGATGCAGGCCAGTAACCAGTAACCGCGTGTTGGTACAGAAACGGGAGGGCGTCCTCCCGTTGTCGAAAAGGAGTCGTACGTGATTATCAGTCCCAGCGAACATTTTGCCAAAGCGCCCGGCGCAGGGCGTCACGCGTGGTGCGGGCTGCTGTTGGCCATCGTGCCGGGCTTTGGCCAGTTCTACCATCGCCAGTGGCTGAAAGGCCTTATCTTTCTTGTGCTGCTGGCGAGTTTTACCGGCATCTTCTCTGATTTTTTGCGCGAAGGGCTGTGGGGGTTATACACCCTTGGCGAAGAGGTGCCGCGCGATAACTCCATCTTCCTGCTGGCAGAAGGGATCATCAGCGTGCTGATTATCGCCTTTGGCCTGATGGTGTGGGGACTCTCAATGCGCGACGCGTGGCTGAATGGTAAAAAACGCGACGCCGGTAAGCCGCTTAACAGCGTGCGTAAACAGTACCAGATGCTGCTCAGCGACGGCTTTCCCTACCTGATGATTACACCAGGTTTTATCCTGCTGGTGTTCGTGGTGATTTTCCCGATCCTCTTCGGCTTCGCCATCGCTTTTACCAACTACAACCTCTACCACACGCCGCCCGCTAAACTGGTCGACTGGGTCGGGTTAAAGAACTTCATCAATATTTTTACCCTGTCGATCTGGCGCTCAACCTTCTTTGACGTGCTGCAATGGACGGTGGTGTGGACGCTGCTGGCGACCACCTTGCAGTGCAGCGTCGGCGTGCTGCTGGCGATCCTGGTGAACCAGAAAGATCTGCGCTTTAAGCCGCTGGTACGCACCATTTTCATCCTGCCGTGGGCGGTGCCGGGCTTTGTCACTATTCTGGTCTTCGCCGGGATGTTTAACGACTCCTTTGGGGTGATCAACAACGCGATCCTCGCCTTCTTCGGTATCGACCCGAAACCGTGGCTGACGGATCCCTTCTGGACCAAAACCGCGCTGATCATGATGCAGACCTGGCTCGGTTTCCCGTTTGTCTTTGCCATGACTACCGGCGTATTGCAGGCGATTCCCGATGATCTCTATGAAGCGGCGAAGATGGATGGCGCGGGCACCTTTACCCGCCTGCGCACTATTACGCTGCCGCTGGTGCTCTACTCGATTGCGCCGATCATCATCACGCAATACACCTTCAACTTTAACAACTTCAACATCATCTACCTGTTTAACAACGGCGGACCGGCGGTAGCTGGCGCGAACGCGGGCGGCACCGACATTCTGGTGTCGTGGATCTATAAGCTGACGATGTCCCCATCGCAGTACGCCATCGCGGCCACCATCACCATCCTGCTGTCGATTTTTGTCGTCGGCCTGGCGTTGTGGCAGTTCCGCGCCACCAAATCGTTCAAAAACGACGACATGGCATAAGGGAAGAAAATGGCTCAATCACAAAGTATTCGCCGCGAGAAGGTTATTCGCCTGACGCTCTCCTGGCTGGTGATAGCAGCGGTATCGCTGACAATTATCTACCCGCTGGTGTGGACGATTGGCGCGTCGCTGAATGCCGGCAACAGCCTGCTCAGCACCTCGATCATCCCGGAAAATCTCTCGTTCCAGCACTATGCCGATCTCTTTAACGGCCAGGTGAACTACCTCACCTGGTACTGGAACTCGATGAAGATCAGCCTGCTGACGATGATCCTGACCTTAATCAGCGTCAGCTTTACCGCCTACGCCTTTTCGCGCTTTCGCTTTAAAGGGCGCCAGAACGGGCTGATGCTCTTTCTGCTGTTGCAGATGATCCCGCAGTTCTCGGCGCTGATTGCGATTTTCGTTCTCTCGCAGCTGCTCGGGCTTATCAACAGCCATATGGCGCTGGTGCTGATCTACGTGGCCGGGATGATCCCGATGAACACCTATCTGATGAAGGGCTACCTGGATGCCATTCCGCGCGATCTTGATGAGTCCGCGCGCATGGATGGTGCCAGCAACTTCCGCATCTTTATTGAGATCATCCTGCCGCTGTCGAAACCGATTATCGCGGTAGTGGCGCTCTTCTCCTTCACCGGCCCGCTGGGGGATTTCATTCTCTCGAGCACCATTTTGCGCACGCCGGATAAATACACGCTGCCGATTGGGCTCTATAACCTGGTGGCGCAAAAAATGGGTGCCAGCTACACCACTTACGCCGCGGGTGCGGTGCTGATTGCGGTGCCGGTGGCGATCCTCTACCTGGCGTTACAAAAATACTTCGTCTCCGGCCTCACCTCCGGCAGTACAAAAGGATAAGCATATGAAAAGACTGACTCCCGCTCTGCTGGCGGTATGCCTCGCTGCCAGTTTTTCTGCCAGCGCAGTGACCACGCGCCCGTTTACCCAAATGCCCGCCGACTTTATTAAAGGGGCGGATATCTCCACGCTGCTCGATGCGGAAAAGCACGGGGCGAAATTCTATAACGACAAAAACCAGCCGCAGGATGCGCTGGCCATTCTGAAAGCCAACGGCGTCAACTATGTGCGCCTGCGGCTGTGGGTCGACCCGAAAGATGCGCAGGGCAATGCCTATGGCGGCGGCGATAACGATCTCGCCACCATCCTTGCGCTGGCGAAGCGGGCAAAAGCGCAGGGCATGAAGCTGCTGCTCGATCTGCACTACAGCGATTTCTGGACCGATCCGGGCAAGCAGTTCAAGCCGAAAGCCTGGGAGAAGCTCGACTATCCGCAACTTAAAAGCCGCGTGCATGACTACACCCGCGACACGATTGCGCAGTTTAAGCAAGCGGGCGTGCTGCCGGATATGGTGCAGATCGGCAATGAGATCAACGGCGGTATGCTCTGGCCGGAGGGCAAAAGCTGGGGGCAGGGCGGCGGCGAGTTTGACCGGTTAGCCGGATTGCTCACGGCCGGAATCGATGGGGTCAAAGAGAACCAGAATAACGGCGAGCAGGTGAAGATCATGCTGCACCTCGCCGAAGGCACCAAAAATGACACCTTCCGCTGGTGGTTTGATGAGATAACCAAACGCAACGTGCCTTTCGATGTGATTGGCCTGTCGATGTACACCTACTGGAACGGGCCAATCAGCGCCCTGCAGGCCAATATGGATGACATCAGCAAGCGCTACAACAAAGATGTCATTGTCGTCGAAGCGGCCTACGCCTATACGCTGGCGAACTGCGATAACGCTGAGAACAGCTTCCAGGCGAAAGAGGAGAAAGCGGGCGGCTACCCGGCGACGGTGCAGGGGCAGTATGACTATGTGCACGATTTAATGCAGTCGGTCATTAATGTGCAGGGCCAGCGCGGCAAGGGCATTTTCTACTGGGAACCGACCTGGATTGCCGTGCCGGGCAACGGCTGGGCCACGCCCGCCGGTATGAAATATATCAATGACCACTGGAAAGAGGGCAATGCGCGAGAAAACCAGGCGCTGTTTGATTGCCAGGGAAAAGTGCTGCCGTCGGTGAAAGTCTTTAATTAATTATCGTGTTGTAAATTTCAGGAATGAATAATGAATAAATTTGCGCCTTTAAGCCCGAAGGTCGTCTCGCTATTGCATGGCGCGGACTATAACCCGGAGCAGTGGGAAAACTATCCCGGTATTATCGATAGCGATATTGCCATGATGCAGCAGGCAAAATGTAATGTGATGTCGGTCGGAATATTTAGCTGGTCGAAACTCGAGCCGCAGGAGGGGGTATTTAATTTCGCCTGGCTCGATGAGGTCATAGAAAAATTATATGCCGCCGGTATCCATATATTTCTCGCTACGCCAAGCGGCGCGCGTCCGGCATGGATGTCGCAAAAATACCCGCAAGTGCTGCGCGTCGGGCGCGATCGCGTGCCCGCACTGCATGGCGGTCGCCACAACCACTGTATGAGTTCGCCGGTCTACCGTGAAAAGACGCTGAAGATCAATACGCTGCTGGCGGAGCGCTACGGGCAGCATCCGGCGGTGCTCGGCTGGCATATCTCCAATGAGTATGGCGGCGAGTGCCACTGCGATTTATGCCAGCAGAAGTTCCGCGACTGGCTGAAGGCGCGCTACCAGACGCTGGAGGCGCTGAACCACGCCTGGTGGAGCGACTTCTGGAGCCACACCTACAGCGACTGGTCGCAAATCGAGTCCCCTGCGCCGCAGGGCGAAGTCTCTATTCATGGCCTGAATCTCGACTGGCGGCGTTTTAACACCGCCCAGGTGACCGATTTCTGCCGTCATGAAGTCGCCCCGCTGAAGGCCGCCAACGCGGCGCTGCCGGTGACCACCAACTTTATGGAGTACTTCTACGACTACGACTACTGGCAGCTTGCGGAGGCGATCGACTTTATCTCCTGGGACAGCTACCCGATGTGGCACCGCGATAAAGATGAAACCCAGCTCGCCTGCTACACCGCCATGTATCACGACATGATGCGCACGCTGAAAGGCGGCAAGCCCTTCGTGCTGATGGAGTCAACGCCGAGCGTCACTAACTGGCAGCCAACCAGCAAGCTGAAAAAGCCGGGCATGCACATTCTCTCCTCTTTGCAGGCGGTGGCGCACGGCGCCGATTCGGTGCAGTACTTCCAGTGGCGCAAAAGCCGTGGCTCGGTGGAGAAGTTCCACGGCGCAGTGATTGATCACGTCGGCCATCTTGATACCCGCGTTGGCCGTGAAGTCTCCGCTCTCGGCGAGATGCTCAGCAAGCTGACCCCGGTTATGGGCTGTCGCACCGAGGCGCGAGTGGCGATTATCTTCGACCAGCAGAACCGCTGGGCGCTGGATGATGCGCAGGGGCCGCGCAACAAGGGCATGGAGTACGAAAAAACGGTCAATGAACACTACCGACCCTTCTGGGAGAAGGGCGTAGCGGTAGATGTGATTAATGCCGATGCCGATCTCAGCCGCTACCATTTAGTTATCGCCCCGATGCTCTACATGGTGCGCGACGGCTTCGCTGAACGCGCCGAGACTTTTGTCGCCAGCGGCGGTCATCTGGTCACGTCCTACTGGAGCGGCGTGGTCAATGAGAGCGATCTCTGCCATCTGGGCGGTTTCCCCGGCCCGCTGCGCAACCTGCTCGGCATCTGGGCAGAGGAGATCGACTGTCTCGACGACCAGGAACGCAACCTGGTGCAGGGGCTGGCGGGCAACGAAGCGAGCTTACAGGGGCCATATCAGGTGCGCCATCTCTGCGAGCTGATTCAGCTTGAGGGCGCGCAGCCGCTGGCAACCTACCGGGATGATTTTTATGCCGGTCGCCCGGCGGTCACGGTCAACGCCTTCGGCAAGGGCAAAGCCTGGCATGTCGCCTCGCGTAACGATCTCGCCTTCCAGCGGGACTTCTTCGCCAATCTCATCGACACGCTGTCGCTGCCGCGTGCGCTTAACGTTGAGCTACCGCCGGGCGTGGTGGCGACCGCGCGGGAAGATGGTGAACAGGCGTTTGTCTTTATTCAGAACTTCACCGCGCAGCAGCAGAGCATCACGCTGCCGCCGGGTTATCACGACTGTCTGAGTGACGCCGCCGTCAGCGGTGCGCTGGTGCTCAAACCCTGGGATTGCCGCGTCGTTCGCCGCGACGCCTAAGCCCACTCTGCGCGCCTGCCCATCCGGGCAGGCGTTTTTTTATCTGCTGATTACGGAGACCTGCAATGGTAAGCCTTAAATCCTTCCTGCATTACTTCTCTGAGGCCAAACCGGCCACCCCGCTCAGCGACGCTGAGGTGTTGAAAATTGAGCGACTGGCCGCGGCGTTTGGCGGTGAGGCAAATATTGAACAGGTTGATGCCTGTCTGACACGCCTGCGCGTCACGGTAAAAGAGTTAACCCGGGTCGATTCGCAGACGCTACAGGATGAGGGTGCGCTGGGCGTCATTATTCTCGGCCAACAGGTACATGCTATTTTTGGCAAGCAATCTGATGCACTGCGTAAATTACTCGATGAGCGTTTCTCTGCTCGTTAGTAATAAAAAAGGGATACCCGAATGGGTATCCCAAATAAACAATAACGAACGCAGTGGCAATATAAACCTGCAAGGCTCAGAGATAAATAACGATTTTACTAACAGAGTGGGTTAATAAAGGCGAAAAAAATATCGCACTTATTTACCACCAGGCTTCCACCTGCACACCAAAGTTCCAGGTGTTATTTTTGGTGCCATCTTCAAATGCTTTGCCATCTTCAGAGTCATTTAAATAAGAGGCGAAGAGGCGCAACTCCGGACGCGACATAAAATCGGCACCGTCAGCAAGACCCAGCGCGATAGTGTACTTCTCGCCGCTCTGCTTATAGTTGGTGCCGTTTTTGTAGTTATCTTTTTGGTAAAAGCCGCCCACTTCACCAATTAGACGCACATATTCGGTGAATTGATACTGCGCACGGCCAACCAGCGACACAAGACGGGATTTGTCGGTAAAGGCAGTGGTATCTTCAGCCGCGCCGTAGGTCAACACATGGTTAAAGGAGAAGCGGTCGGTGATTGGGATAAGCCCGGTGTTGATCACGCGATAGCCGGTAGCGTCGTTGACATAGTTCCACATGTCGTACCAGCCGCCGCCCTGCGACACCATATTCTGCGCCAGCCCTTTGTTGGCGTACTGCAACACCAGCTTGTTATAGCCGCCGAGTATATCCTGGCTGATTTCACCGGTCAGCATCACGCCATCATCCGCGTCATACAACCCGCCGTAGGCCTTCTGCTTTTTGGTGGGATTCGGCATGGCGTAATCAATGCCAAACTCCGTCCACGCGCCCGCCCACGGTTTCCAGCCGGCATAACGCAAGTCGAGATAGTTGATATTGACGTCATTGTCGTTATCAACGCGGTAATCCACGTCATTGGCATCGCCACGGATCCACGCAAAAGAGACAGCGCCCGGCCCGAAGGTGTAGTTTTCGATCCCCGCGCCGGAGCCGGAGATATTCCAGTATTTGGTATCGATAATGTGCAGATCGTGGCGCTGATAGTAGCGTTTACCGCCCCAGATCACCGCGTTGGGATCGTTGGGGATCAGCCCTTTGATCTGCAGGTTCAGCTGGCGTAAGCCGAACTGAGCATCGTCGCCGATAGTGGTCTCGTTATCGTTGGAGCCATCGGACACCATGCTGACCATGCTGTCGAGGTAAAAGCTGACGTCATCTTTTTTGTAGACTTCCGAGCCCAGTTCAAGCTCGCCGTAGGTGTCAGATTCATTGCCCAGACGACCGATCTTATTTTTCTGCCACTCCACCTGGCCGCCATCGCCCGACACGCCCACGCCGCCGCGCAGGTAGCCGTGAAAATCGATGGGTACCGAGGTGGCCGCCATCAGCGAGGTTGAGGTCAGCGCAGCGGCTAACGCAAGAGAGAGTGTGCGTAGTGGAGTCTTCATCGTGTTCCTCTTATTGTTTTGTATTACGTTCACATAATCGCAGTCATAAAATGCTTAATTGTAAAAACAGGCAAACTGAGGATCTAAAATGTGTGATTAACTGCAAATAAATCAGCGATTTTTGTTACAAGTGGAGAATTCGTTCACATTTATGCGTATTGTGAGCGTGATACTTATTGGTGGCTAAAGCGGCGAGGAAATGAGCGGTGAGCGTTTTTTTTGATCTGCCCTGTTACAATTGGCGCATAACAACATAAGGAACCGGACCATGAAGTCTAAAAGCGCGACGTTGGAAGACGTTGCCCGCCATGCGGGTGTCTCCTATCAGACCGTGTCCAGGGTACTCAATAAATCTGCCAATGTATCCGAAGCCACGCGTCTCAAGGTTGAGAAAGCGATAGAGTTGCTGCGTTATGTGCCGAACCGGCTGGCGCAACAGCTGGTCGGTAAGCAGAGTCATACCCTTGGGCTTGTCACCACCTCGCTGGCGCTGCATGCCCCTTCACAGGTGGCGGCGGCGGTAAAACGCTATGCCAATCTCGACGGCTACCAGGTGCTGATCTCAATGATTGATGAGAACGTCAATCATGATATCCAGTCGGCGATCAACGAACTGAAGTCGCAGCTGGTCGATAAGGTGATCATTAACGTGCCGCTGGAGACCGATGAAGCCCAACGTATAGCGGCTGACAATGATGACATTGTTTGCCTGTTCCTCGATGTTGACCCTTATAGCTCGGTGTTTAACGTCTCATTTAATCCGGCGGACGGCACCCGTGCGAGCGTCAAACATCTCTACGATCTGGGCCACCGCGATATCGCGCTGTTGGCGGGGCCTGAAAGCTCCGTCTCGGCAAAGCTTCGGCTGAAAAGCTGGGTGGATACGCTTGATAGCTACGGCCTGAAACCGGTGAAGGTGTTCCACGGCAACTGGGATGCGCAGAGCGGTTACGCAGGCGCACTGCAAATGCTGCGCGAAACGCCCAACTTTACCGCCGTACTGGTCGGTAATGATCAGATGGCGCTCGGCGTGCTGAGCGCGTTTCATCAACATCAGATCGCCATCCCCGGCGAGAAATCGGTGATCGGTTACGACGACACCTATGAAAGCTCCTTCTTCCACCCGTCGTTAACCACCGTTTCTCTGGATCTTGATTTGCAGGGCAAAGAGGCGGTGCGTCGTCTGCTCGACAGCGGCCACGGCGATGCCGCCCGTAGTTCATCCGTATTGCCCGCCCGGCTGATTGTGCGTCACTCTACCGGCGCATTGCAGGAGCAGAGCGCTAACCTGCAGGAGATCGCTCAGCAATTGCAGGTTATTGCGCATAAGCTGATGAAATAACAGGAAAAGGTAATTGATTTTTTTCAGAAAAAGCACAGCTAGGCGTGGTCAGATTTTAGTGATATTTAGAGGGAAATAACGTAAGCCAGGGAGGCAAACCCTTGATGTCCGATACGACCACGCAATGCAAAACAAAGAGCACCCCCACGCCGCACGATGCGGCATTCAAACAGTTTCTGACCAACCCGACGACGGCCAGGGATTTTATCGAACTGCATCTGCCCACGCATTTACTGGCACTCTGCGATTTACGTACGCTCAGGCTGGAGTCGGGCAGTTTCGTCGAAGAGAACCTGCGGGCTTATTACAGCGACGTGCTCTACAGCCTGAAAACACGCGCAGGGGAGGGGTATATCCATGTGCTCATTGAGCATCAATCCACCCCCGATCGCCATATGGCGTTTCGGTTACTGCGTTACGCGATTGCCGCAATGCAAAGGCACCTTGATGCCGGGCATAAATCGCTACCGTTAGTTATACCCCTGCTTTTTTATACTGGAAAGCGCACCCCTTATCCGTGGTCAACGAACTGGTTAGAGCTGTTTGTCAGTCCAACTACCGCACAAGAGCTATACAGCAGCAGTTTTCCGCTCGTTGATGTCTCGGTGATCCCGGATAACGAAATAATGAATCACCGCAGCATGGCGGCGCTGACGCTGTTACAAAAACATATTCACCAGCGCGACTTAAGCGAAATTCTGGACCGGCTCGCGACGCTGTTGGTGAATGAATACATCACACGACAGCAATTAGCTTCGCTGATAAACTATCTGGTGTACGTCGGCGAGACAGTAGATGCGCACGCCTTCGTACGTGAACTGGCGTTAAAGGCGCCACAGCATGAGGACCAATTGATGACAATTGCACAGCAGCTTGAACAAATAGGTATCGCAATAGGCCTTGAGATCGGCGAGCAGCGCGGTATTGAGAAGGGGCGCAAAGAAGAGGCGTTCCGCATCGCCCGGACGATGCTGCAAAACGGCCTCGATCGCAGCACGGTGATGAGCATGACCGGGCTTACCGAAGCGGAGCTGGCGCAGATTCGCCACTGACTGCGCGGGCAAATGCGCATTTACACATGACGCTGCCAGCATTAAGCTACTGAACGGTTTCACCACAATTTATTGATGTTATGACTCGGGGTGCCCTTCTGCGTGAAGGCTGAGAAATACCCGTACCACCTGATCTGGATAATGCCAGCGTAGGGAAGTCAGATGCCTGCCCGGCATCCCTTCTTCACGCCGGGCAGGAGCAAAAAAGATGCAACCTGACCTGCTTGAGCCTGTGCACTCTGCACACGTGTTACAGCAACTCCGTACACACTCCCCGCTTGTTCACTGTATGACAAATGATGTCGTGCAAACCTTTACCGCCAACGTCCTGCTCTCGCTCGGCGCCTCACCGGCGATGGTAATCGATCGTGAAGAGGCGCAGCAGTTCAGCGCCATCGCTGATGCCTTGCTGATCAATGTCGGCACCCTGACGCGCGAACGCGCTGAGGCAATGCACGCCGCAATTGAGAGCGCCAACCGTGCGCAAACGCCCTGGTCGCTCGACCCGGTTGCCGTTGGCGCACTCACCTTTCGCACGGGTTTCTGCCAACAACTCCTCTCCTTACGCCCCGCAGCCATCCGCGGCAACGCTTCTGAAATCCTTGCCCTGGCCGGTATGCCGGGCGGCGGGCGCGGTGTTGATACGACCGATAGCGCGCTGGCGGCCCTGCCTGCCGCGCAGCAGCTGGCGCAACAGAGCGGCGCGGTGGTCGCCGTCACCGGTGAGATTGATTACATCACCGATGGTAGAGAAATCCTCAGCGTCAGCGGCGGCGATCCGCTGATGACGCGCGTGGTCGGCACCGGATGCGCGCTCTCGGCCGTGGTGGCCGCCTGTTGCGCCTTACCAGGTGAGCGACGGCTCAATGTCGCCTCGGCCTGCCGGATCATGAAGCTGGCGGGCAGCCAGGCGGTGAAGCAGAGCGTTGGCCCTGGCAGTTTCGTCCCCGCCTTTCTTGATGCGCTGGCGGCAAACGGGGAGGGGGAGTAATGAAACGGATTAATGCCTTAACCATTGCTGGCACCGACCCCAGTGGCGGGGCGGGGATCCAGGCGGATTTGAAAACCTTTTCGGCGCTGGGGGCTTATGGCTGTTCGGTGATCACCGCGCTGGTGGCGCAAAACACCTGCGGCGTGCAGTCGGTGTACCGAATCGAGCCTGATTTTGTTGCCGCCCAGCTGGACTCCGTGCTGAGCGATGTGCGTATCGACACCACCAAAATCGGCATGCTGGCGGAAACCGATATTGTGGAAGCGGTGGCAGAGCGTCTACGCCATTACCGGGTGCGCAATGTGGTGCTGGATACGGTAATGCTGGCGAAAAGCGGCGATCCACTGTTATCCCCTGCGGCGGTCGCCGCCCTGCGTCAGCATTTACTGCCGCAGGTTTCCCTTATCACGCCCAATCTTCCGGAAGCGGCGGCGCTGTTAGATGCGCCCCATGCGCGCAGCGAGCGCGAGATGCATGAGCAGGGCGAAGCCCTGTTAGCACTCGGTTGTGAAGCGGTATTGATGAAGGGCGGTCATCTGGACGACGCCGAAAGCCCCGACTGGCTCTTCACTCGCGACGGCGCACAGCGCTTTACCACCGTGCGCATTGCAACAAAAAACACCCATGGCACAGGCTGCACGCTCTCGGCGGCGCTGGCGGCGCTGCGACCGCGCCATACCGGCTGGGCTGAAACGGTTGCAGAGGCGAAAACGTGGCTTACCGCTGCGCTGGCACAGGCCGATACGCTTGAAGTGGGAGAGGGTATCGGCCCGGTTCACCACTTCCATCAGTGGTGGTAAATCAGAAACCGAAACGTGCCAGCAGAATAAGCTGAAAAAATGCCGGGCGGTGGACATTCTGACGCCAGAGTACCAGGCTTAGTTTGCCCATCGCCAGGCAAGGTGGGTAAGGACAATCCAATTCGCGAAGCGCAAGCTTACGGGAGCATTGTAATGACTGATATTGTGCAGTTACTTGGCAAAGACGCCGACAGCCTTCTGCAACACCGTTGCATGACCATTCCTGCCGACCAGCTCTATCTGCCCGGACACGACTACGTCGACCGCGTGATGATCGACAACAACCGCCCGCCTGCGGTGTTGCGAAACATGCAGACCCTTTACAACCACGGGCGGCTGGCAGGCACGGGGTATCTCTCCATTTTGCCGGTCGATCAGGGTATTGAGCACTCGGCAGGCGCGTCGTTTGCCGCCAACCCGCTCTACTTTGACCCGAAAAATATCGTTGAGCTGGCGATTGAAGCGGGCTGTAACTGTGTGGCATCAACCTATGGCGTGCTGGCTTCGGTCTCCCGCCGTTATGCCCACCGCATTCCCTTCCTCGTGAAACTCAACCATAACGAAACCCTCAGCTACCCGACCACTTATGATCAGACCTACTACGCCAGCGTCGAGCAGGCGTTCAATATGGGTGCGGTAGCGGTTGGCGCGACCATCTACTTTGGCTCGCCGGAATCCCGCCGCCAGATTGAAGAGATCTCCACCGCCTTTGAGCGCGCTCACGAACTGGGCATGGTGACGGTGCTGTGGGCCTACCTGCGCAACTCCGCGTTTAAGAAAGATGGCGTCGATTACCATGTTTCAGCGGATCTCACCGGCCAGGCAAACCACATTGCTGCCACCATCGGCGCGGATATCGTGAAGCAGAAGATGGCGGAGAATAACGGCGGCTATAACGCGGTGAAATTCGGCTATACCGATGAGCGCGTCTACAGCAAGCTCACCAGCGACAACCCGATCGATCTGGTGCGCTACCAGTTAGCCAACTGCTATATGGGTCGCGCAGGGCTTATCAACTCTGGTGGTGCTTCCGGCGGCGAGGCGGATCTCACCGAGGCGGTACGCACGGCGGTGATCAACAAACGTGCCGGCGGCATGGGGTTGATCCTCGGGCGTAAAGCGTTTAAGAAAACGATGGCCGACGGCGTGAAGCTAATTAACGCCGTGCAGGATGTCTATCTCGACGAGAAGATCACCATCGCCTAATCTCCGTTGTTGCCCCTTTCCGCCAGGAAGGGGGCTTTCTCTCTCCTGCGCGTCTTTCCCCCACGGACTCCGATCACATTTCCGTAACCTTTTGTGAAAAGTATCACGCATCCTTGTGCGCATGCCCAAAAAATGGTCGCCGCTTAGCGCTATTTGTCCGAGGATGTGACCAGGTTTTGTGCATATATTTTGTTCTGAAACAGCTTTTCAAAACTCAAGGATACGGAATGAAAATTGAATCTGTAAACGTCACCGTCTTTCAGCACCCTACGCGACGGGTCTCTGACAGCGCCGGGCACTCCCATCCGGGGCCGGAGACGCAGGCGAAGATGGCGATGTTAACCATCACCGCAGACGACGGCAGCACCGGTTACTCATTCGCCCCGCCGGAAGTGGTACGTCCGTTTGTGCTCACCGCATTCTTCCGCAAAGTGATGGTCGGCCAGGATCCCTTTAACCGCGAGCGTATCTGGCAGGATCTGGTGCACTGGCAGCGCGGCAGCGCGCATCAGCTGACCGAACGCGCGCTCTCGTTTGTTGAGCAGGCGCTGTGGGATTTGATTGGCCGCAAGCTCAATATGCCGGTCTATAAACTGCTCGGCGGCTACCGCGATAAAGTCCCGGCGTACGGCAGCACCATGTGCGGCGACGATCTCGAAGGCGGTCTCTCCACGCCGGAAGAGTACGCGACCTTTGCCGAAACGCTGGTGGCGCGCGGCTATAAGGCTATCAAGCTGCACACCTGGATGCCGCCGGTGAAGTTCGCGCCGAACCCGAAAATGGATATCAAAGCCTGCGCCGCGGTGCGTGAAGCAGTCGGGCCCGATATCGATCTGATGATTGATGGCTACCACTGGTACAGCCGTACCGAAGCGTTGTGGATTGGCAAAGAGCTGGAGAAGCTCAACTTCGCCTGGTTTGAAGAGCCGATGGAGGAGGAGAGCATGTCCTCTTACGCCTGGCTGGCGGAGAACTTATCGATTCCGATCATCGGCCCGGAGAGTCTTGGCGGAAAACACCACAGCCGCGCTGACTGGGTTAAAGCGGGCGCCTGCGACATCCTGCGCGCCGGTGCAAACGGTGTGGGCGGCATTTCGCCGACGCTAAAAGTGGCGAACCTCGCCGAATCCTTCGGCATGGATTGTGAAGTGCACGGCAACGGTGCGGCAAGCCTTGCGGTCATTGGTGCGATCCGCAACTGCCGCTGGTATGAGCGCGGCCTGCTACACCCGTTCCTCGACTACGACCAGCCCGCTGCTTATCTCAACAGCATCGTCGACCCGATGGATGACGAGGGCTTTGTGCATCTGCCGCAGCGCCCGGGACTCGGGGAAGATATCAACTTTGCCTTTATCGAAGCCAACACCGTCAGCCACGACTGAACAATAAAAATACCCGGGAGCACTGACTTTCGGGACGCGTGGGCCGGTTTGTGTGCTTGTCACCGCCGGCAAAACGTACCCTACAGGCGACAGATAGATGAAAAAAAACTCCCTCGCGGGCGCGTGCATACTCGCGCTCTCGTTGATGGTGGGCAGCGGCGCGGCAGCGGCAAAAACGCCGCCCGATCAGCTCATCATCGGCATGAACATGAACAACCTGCTGACCCTCGATCCGGCGGCGATGACCGGCAATGAAGTGGTCGGCATCGTGGTCAATCTCTACGACTCGCTGGTGGAGCTGGACCCTAACGAGCTGACTAACGTAAAACCGGCGCTGGCGAAAAGCTGGAGCGTCAGCCCGGATGGCAAAAGCCTGACCTTTCATCTGCGCGACGACGTGAAATTTCACTCCGGCAACCCTTTAACCGCAGAGGATGTGGTCTGGTCGATGCGCAGGCTTTTGCACCTTAACCTCGCGCAGGCATCGGTGTGGAAATCCTACGGTTTCAGCAAAAAGAATATCGACCAGCAGATCAGCGCCCCGGATGCCTACACGGTAAAAATCACCCTGCCGAAAGCCAACGACCCGCAGCTGGTGCTCTACTCGCTCGGCGCGTTGGGTAACCTGGGCGTGCTCGACAGCAAAACCGTGCAGCAGCATGCGGTAAATAACGACTGGGGTAACCGCTGGCTGACCACTAATGAAGCGGGCTCCGGGCCGTTTATGCTGGAGACCTGGCAGGCGAAAGATGTGCTGCGCATGAAGCGTAACCCGCACTACTGGCGAGAAGAGCCGAAGCTGAGCCGCGTGGTGCTGCGCCATTTTCAGGAGTCGCAAACCCTGCGCCTGATGCTGGCGAAAGGGGATCTCGATATTGCCAACAATATGGCGGTATCGGATATCAACGCGTTGCGAAAAGACCCGAATGTTACCGTCGAGGCGGTGCAAAAGGGCACGGTCTACTACGTGGCGATGAGCATGAAAGAGCCACACTTCGCCAACCCGAAGGTGCGCGAAGCGGTGCGCTATCTCATTGATTACCAGGGCATCAACAATGCGCTGATGCCGGGTTACGGCGTGCTGCACCAGCGGCCGATTAAAGCGGGAATGCCCTCAACGCTGCCGGACCCCGGCTATCGGCTCGATATTCCGCGCGCCAAAAAGCTGCTGGCGGAAGCGGGCTACCCGCAGGGCTTTGATACCACGCTGCGGGTGCTGGCCGATCAGCCGTTTCTCAATATCGCCATTGCCGTGCAGTCGACGCTGATGCAGGCCGGCATCAACGCCAAAATCATCACCGGCACTGGTAACCAGATCTACGGCGCGATGCGTGAGCGCAAGTTCGACATGCTGGTCGGGCGCGGCGGCAGCGGCGTTGAGCCGCACCCGCACTCCAGCCTGCGCGCGCTGGTCTATAACCCCGATAACAGCGATGAAGCCCGGCTGACCAACTTCCAGGGCTGGCGCACCAGTTTCTACGACAAACAGCTTAATGAGATGATCGACCATGCCCTGCTGGAGCGGGATCCAAACAAACAGAAGGCGGATTATCAGCAAATTCAGGTGCGTTATGACCAGCTGATCCCGGCGCTGATCCCGCTGTCACAAATGGTCGATTCGGTAGTGGTGCGCAATGAGGTGAAAAACTTCCAGTCGCATCCATCGGCAACCACCTTTCTGCGTGAAGTCTACAAACGCGACGGCGCTGAAGGAGAGAAACCATGAGTATGCTACTGCTTGCACCCGGCTCGCGGGCCCGTCGGGTCTCGACGCGCCTCACCCAGGTGGCGATCACCCTGTTCGGATTGCTGCTGCTGACCTTCTTTATTGGCCGCGTGATGCCGGTCGATCCGGTGCTGGCGATTGTCGGTCCCGATGCCGATCACAGCACTTATCAGCAGGTTTACCACCAGCTCGGCTTTGATCAGTCGTTGATGACGCAGTTTGGTATCTACCTCAACAACCTGCTGCACGGCAATTTGGGCAATGCGCTGCTGACCGGCAAACCGGTGCTGGACGATATTCTGCGCGTCTTCCCGGCAACGCTGGAGCTGGCGACGTTCGCCATTATCGTCGGCGCTGGCCTGGGCATTCCTCTTGGCGTGCTGGCGGCAGCACGGCGCAACAGCGTGGCCGATTACGTGGTGCGCATCATCAGCCTTGCCGGTTACTCAACGCCGATTTTCTGGGTCGGCATGATGGGGCTGCTGCTGTTTTACGCCTGGCTCGGCTGGGTTGGCGGCGCCGGGCGGCTCGATCTCGGGCTGGATGGCCTGGTGCCGCGTCGCACCGGCTTGATTACCGTCGATGCGCTGCTGGCGGGCAATGGCCAGGTGTTCTGGAACGCGCTTAATCACCTGGTGCTGCCCGCTTCGCTGCTCGGCTTTCACTCGCTGGCTTACATTAGCCGTATGACGCGCAGCTTTATGCTGGCGCAGCTCTCGCAGGAGTTCATCATCACCGCGCGGGTCAAAGGGCTGACCGAGCGGCAGGTGATCTGGAATCACGCTTTTCGAAATATTCTTGTTCAGCTGTTAACGGTGGTGGCACTGGCCTACGGCTCGCTGCTGGAAGGGGCGGTGTTGATTGAAACGGTCTTCTCCTGGCCCGGTTTTGGCTCCTATCTTACCGGCAGCCTGCTGCTCGGCGATATGAATGCGGTGATGGGCTGCGTGCTGCTGGTAGGGGTGATCTTTGTGCTGCTGAACCTGCTCTCCGACATGCTCTATCAACTCTTTGATCCGAGGACGAAATCATGACGGTCTCATTTGATTCGCCTGTTTCAGCCGCCCGCCGCGAACGCAGCCAGCGCATCAGGCGTGGCTTTGGCCGCACGGCGGGGTTTATTGGTAAAATGGCGCGCAACCCCCTCACCGCTATTGGCGGCAGCATTATCCTGCTGCTGTTGATTGTGGCGATCTTCGCGCCGCTGATTGCTCCTTACCACCCGCTGGTAATGGATCTCAACAATGCCCTGAGCGCGCCGAGTGCCGCCCACTGGTTCGGCACCGATGAGTTCGGGCGCGATATCTTCAGCCGGCTGGTCTATGGCTCGCGCATTACGCTCTATATCGTGCTGCTGGTCTCCGTCACCGTCGGCCCGCTCGGCCTGCTGCTCGGTGTTACCGCCGGTTACTTTGGCGGCAAAGTCGATATGGTGCTGATGCGCGTCACCGATATCTTTATCTCCTTTCCGAGCCTGGTACTGGCGCTGGCGTTTGTCGCCGCCCTCGGCCCCGGCCTTGAGCATGTGGTGATTGCCATTACGCTCACCGCCTGGCCGCCAATTGCGCGGCTGGCACGGGCGGAAACCCTGTCGCTGCGCCAAGCCGATTTTATCTCAGCGGTGCGTTTGCAGGGCGCGTCGCCAGTGCGCGTGCTGTGGCGACACATTGTGCCGCTCTGCCTGCCGTCGGTGATTATCCGTATCACCATGAATATGGCGGGCATCATTCTGACCGCCGCCGGGCTGGGGTTTCTCGGCCTCGGCGCGCAGCCGCCGGATCCGGAGTGGGGCGCGATGATCTCCAGCGGGCGCACCTACATGATGGAGTGCTGGTGGGTAGTGACCATTCCGGGGCTGGCGATTTTGATCAACAGCCTGGCGTTCAACTTCTTAGGAGACGGCTTACGTGACATCCTCGATCCCCGCAGCGAATAACTCGCCGCTTCTCGATGTGCGCAACCTGCACGTCGATTTCGTCAACGCAGGCGCGGTCACCCACGCGGTACGCGGCGTCTCTTTTACCCTCGGTCAGGAGAAGCTGGCGATTGTCGGCGAGTCCGGCTCCGGTAAATCCACCGTCGGGCGCGCGCTGCTGCGCCTGCATCCGGCGAAAGCGCGGATCACCGCCGAGCGTATGCAGTTTGGCAATATCGATCTGCAACAGGTCACCGAGGCGCAGATGCGCCAGGTGCGCGGTAAACGTATCTCGATGATTATGCAGGACCCGAAGTACTCCCTGAACCCGGTGGTGTGCGTCGGCGATCAGATTGCCGAAGCCTGGCTGACCCACCATCCGGGGCAGAAAAAAGCGGCGAAAGCCAAAGTGCTGGAGATGCTCGATGTGGTGCGTATTCGCCAGCCTGAGCGGGTCTATCACCTCTATCCTCACGAAATTTCCGGCGGGCAGGGGCAGCGCATCATGATCGCGATGATGCTGATCACCGACCCGGAGCTGGTGATTGCCGATGAACCGACCTCCGCGCTCGATGTGTCGGTGCGTTTGCAGGTGCTGGGGCTGCTGGACGATCTGGTTAAATCGCGCGGGCTGGGGCTGATTTTTATCAGCCACGATATCAACCTGGTGCGCAGCTTCTGCGATCGCGTGCTGGTGATGTATGCCGGGCGCGTGGTGGAATCTATCGCCGCCAAAGATCTCGATAACGCGCAGCACCCCTATACGCAGGGGTTGATCCACGCCCTGCCGGAAATTCACAACCGCCGACCGGTGCTGCCGGTGTTGCAGCGTCAGGCCAGCTGGCTGGGCGAGTGAGGAGAGCCATATGATTACTGTAAACCACCTGAACCTGGCGTTTGGCGACGGGGAGAAGCGCAACCAGGTGTTGAGCGATGTGACGTTTGCCGTGCAACCGGGGGAGATTTATGGCCTGGTGGGCGAGTCGGGGTCGGGCAAAACCACGGTGCTGAAGTGCCTGGCGGGGCTGTTTACCCACTGGGAGGGCGAGCTGGCGATTAACGATCAACCGCTGGAGAAGCGCCTCAGCCGGCCGCGCTGCCGGCTGGTGCAGATGGTGTTTCAGGACCCTTATGGTTCGCTGCATCCGCGCCATACCATCGGCGATATTCTCGAAGAGCCGCTGCAAATCCACGGCATTAACGATCGCGATCGGCGCATCAACACGCTGCTGGATAAAGTCGGCTTAAGCCGCGCCTTTCGCGAGCGCTATCCGCATCAGCTCTCCGGTGGACAGCGTCAGCGCGTGGCGATTGCCCGGGCGCTGATTCTGGAGCCGCGCGTGCTGCTGCTGGATGAGCCGACCTCGGCGCTGGATGTCTCGGTACAGGCGGAGATCCTCAACCTGCTGGCGGCGCTGCATCAGGAGTCGCAGCTAACCTATTTGATGGTGACGCACGATTTGGGGGTGATTGCCCATCTCTGCCAGAAGGTGGCGGTGATGCAGCATGGGAAAATCCTTGAAACCTTAACGGTGGATGCACTGGTCAGCGGCGCGGCGCAAACGGATTATACGCGGATGCTGGTGAATGCCAGCCAGCAATATAGCCGCGAGATGGCGCGCGAGGTCGCGGCGTATTGATCACCGGTATATAGCCCATTATCCGGCCTACCGTAACGAAGCCGCTGAAACGGCGTAGGCCTGATAAGCGTAGCGCCATCAGGCATTAGGGTTGGATTGGTGGAATGGTTCCGTTCACCAGGCGTGTGGCGGAATATTTTTATCACCGGTGCGGTTAACGGGATAAGGGAAGCGGCCGCGCTCCCCTTATCAATCCCCGCGGCCCCGCGAGGAAATCGGTGCTGCGCACTGCGCTCACCTCCCGCGTGCCTGACTGCGGCCGGCTCGGCTCGACATCCTGTCTCGGTTCGCCTCTGTCCGCCATCCATGGCGTCCAGACCTTGTCATTCACGCTTCGGTTCGCCGATTTCAGCGGGGACACAACCCCGTCGCTGTCATATTGCAGATAAAAACCAAGTCGGTGTCGCTGAAAGCGCGTTTTTGTAGGCCGGATAAGGCGTAGCCGCCATCCGGCAATCGGTGCCGCGGAGAGAATGCCGGATGGCGCGTACCGCTTATCCGGCCTACGAGATGCTATCGCAGCAACGGGCAATCCGGCGGCAGGCGGCACTGCAACGCATTGGGCAGCACCTCCATACGGAAATGCTCGCCGCGCAGCGGTTCGCCGTCGAGGTTAAAGGTCATTTCATGGGGAGCGGTGATCTCAAACCACGCCGAGTGACCATCGATAATATGCGGATTATCCTCCTCCTGCTGGGTCAGCGTAGTGAAGAGGGCAGGGATAATCTCTTCGCCGGTAAAAATCCGCAGCTGCAACTGACCATCATTAATCAGCGCCTCCGGGCAGAGCTGCTGACCGCCGCCAGCCTGGCGACCATTGCCAATACCGATCACCAGCGCATCACCCTCCCAGTGGAAATCCTCGCCGCGAATCACGCAATGGTCAGATTTCAGCATATCCATACGCATCAGGCCATGGATCAGATAGGAGACACCGCCGAGCGCGGCTTTCAGTTTTTCCGGCGTTTCGCTGGTAATGCGCGTTCCAAAACCGCCCGTCGCCATATTGATAAAGCAGGTCTCGTTGTTCACTTTCGCAATATCAATCGGCACCGCTTTACCGACAATCGCCAGCTGCAAGGCTTTATCCAGCGCTTCCGGGATGGCGGTACTGGTAGCGAAATCATTGGCGGTGCCAAGGGGCAGAATACCCAGCACCGGTTTATGCTCTCCCGGGCAATTCACCAGCGCGGTAGCCACTTCATTGATGGTGCCATCACCGCCGCCAGCAATCACCGTCGCGACGCCAAGCTGCTGTGCTTCTGCAACATAGCGTGCGGCATCGCCTTTTTCCCAGGTGACGCGCACCTGAATATCCATACCTTCATCGCGCAGCAAATTTATCGCTTCGCGCAGCGGCTCGTCACCGGCGCTTTTGCCGTTAAGGATCAATAAGCTTGTGGGAAATGTACTCATTCTCTTCGTCCTGACAAAAAATCCATGAAGAAAGTGTATCTCAGGAAAAGCGAAGGCGTGGAAAAAGCAGATAAAGGGAGAAAAAAATAAGCCTGCGTAAGGGAGATTACGCAGGCTAAGGAGGTGGTTCCTGGTACAGCCAGCATTTATGGGTTATGTTTTTTCAGCGGAGTGCATAATAACCGCATTAAACGTGGCGGTGTGTGATCCGATTCTAAGAATCTTCGCACCGTAAGAATAACCCTGCTAAATTACTTTCCGTGCGGGTTTCTGGTTGTCTGACCAGTGAAATTACGCATCAAAAGCGCGTACTCCAGAGGCATATCCTGGGGAACCGGCAGCCATACGGTATAACCATCTCCTGGTGCCACAGACATCGCTTCGCCTTTGCCGCTCTCCATCTGCTCCAGCGTAAAGTTGACGTTGCCCTGCGGCGTCATCAATTCAAGGCTGTCGCCCACGGAGAACTTATTTTTCACCCGCACCGCCGCGAGATCGCCTTTGCGCTCGCCGGTGAACTCGCCGACAAACTGCTGGCGCTCAGAGAGAGAGTAGCCGTAGTCGTAATTCTGGTAATCATCATGGGTATGACGGCGCAGGAAGCCTTCGGTATAGCCGCGGTGCGCCAGCCCTTCCAGCGTCTCCAGCAGTGAAGTATCGAACGGCTTGCCCGCTGCGGCATCGTCAATCGCTTTGCGGTAGACCTGCGCGGTGCGCGCGCAGTAGTAGAAGGATTTGGTACGGCCTTCGATTTTCAGCGAGTGCACGCCCATCTGCGTCAGACGTTCAACGTGGGCAATCGCGCGTAGATCTTTGGAGTTCATGATGTAGGTGCCGTGCTCATCTTCAAAGGCGGTCATGTACTCGCCCGGACGCTGCGCCTCCTCAATCATAAACACCTTATCGGTCGGCGCGCCAACGCCGAGGGTCGGCTCAACGTTCTGCACCGGAATTGGCTCGTGAACGTGCACAATATTACCGACCGCGTCCTCTTTCCCTTCCTGGACGTTATACTCCCAGCGGCAGGCGTTGGTGCAGGTGCCCTGGTTTGGATCGCGTTTGTTGATATAGCCCGACAGCAGGCAGCGGCCGGAGTAGGCCATGCACAGCGCGCCATGAACGAAGATCTCCAGCTCCATCTCCGGCACCTGGGCGCGGATTTCGGCAATCTCTTCCAGCGACAGTTCGCGGGAGAGGATCACGCGCGTCAGCCCCATCTGTTGCCAGAACTTGACCGTCGCCCAGTTGACGGCATTCGCCTGCACCGAGAGGTGGATCGGTATCTGCGGGAAGTGTTCACGAACCATCATGATAAGCCCCGGATCGGACATAATCAGCGCGTCCGGCCCCATCTCCACCACCGGTTGCAGATCGCGGATAAAGGTTTTCAGCTTGGCGTTGTGCGGCGCGATATTCACTACTACATAAAACTGCTTACCGAGCGCGTGGGCTTCGTTAATGCCGATCTGCAGATTTTCGTGGTTGAATTCGTTATTACGCACGCGCAGCGAGTAGCGCGGCTGGCCTGCGTAAACGGCGTCCGCGCCGTAAGCGAAAGCGTAACGCATATTTTTCAGCGTTCCCGCCGGGGAGAGAAGTTCCGGTTTAAACATGATGATCTCATTCTGATGACAGGTCAGATCGCCCCATTCTCATGGGGCGGCAGGGGAGTTCCCCTGAATTTAGGGCGGGAATTGTAGCGCTGCGCGCCGGGGGAGTAAACCGGCGTCTCAGTTGACGCGCAGATAGGTGCCGTCGGCGCTGACGTTATGACCAAAAGCGCAGTTGTCGATGTTGTCGGTTTTCATGGCGAGACTTTTTCCATCCGGCAAAAGCGCCAGCGAAATCTTACAGGTAGTGCCTAAATCCGAAATGACGATATCGCCTTTACCCGCTTTCAGCGTCACTTTTACACTGAACTCGCCGATATTCGGCCCGGAGTAGAGCCCCATCAGACCGTAGTAGGCGCCCTCCCAGTCAGCTTTATAGGTGTCGTTGCCCTGCGATGTCAGCTTCAGGATCTGGAAACCACTGCGTCCGGAATATTGCCAGTACTCACCGGCAGGGGAGGTCGGCTTCGGCAGCGCGTCAAGTTTGTCCTGGATGCGCGACAGGTTATATTTCGACTTCTCGTCATCCGGCATGATGGTCAGCCACGCCTGCGCTTTGCGATACTCGCCCTGGCGGATCCAGGTCAGCGCGACGTTATTGTAGGCGGTGGCGATTAGCACATCATTGGGATCATTCTTGCCAAACTCGCACTGCTCAAGCCACGCCGCCTGCTGCTCAAAAGCTTCACGCGCTTTCGGGTAGTTTTTCGCGCTGTAGAAGGTCTCGCCCTGTTTTGCGTAGCCGCTGATTTTGGCGCAGTCGGCCTTAATTTGCGCTTCGGTAATCTCTGCCTGGCAACCGAAGGCCGCGAACATCAGCGCCAGCGCGCCGTAGGTATATTTCCTCACCATCCCTTCCTTATAAAAAGAGTTACGCCAGTTTGCAGGCGTCCGCCTCCCAGCGATAGCCCACGCCGTAGACCGCGCGAATAAAGGATTGCTCCTCGTCCAGCGCTTCCAGTTTGCGACGCAGGTTTTTGATATGACTATCGATAGTGCGGTCGGTCACCACGCGGTAGTCATCATACAGATGATTGAGTAATTGTTCGCGCGAGAAAACTTTACCCGGTTCGCTGGAGAGGGTTTTCAGCAGGCGGAACTCGGCGGGCGTCAAATCGAGCAGCTTGCTGTGCCAGCTCGCCTGGAATCGGCCTTCATCGACAATCAATGGGCTTTCGGCATCAAGCTGCTGCAATTCGCGCTGCGGTTTGCAGCGGCGCAGAATGGTCTTCACCCGCGCCACCACTTCACGCGGGCTGTAGGGTTTGCAGATGTAGTCATCGGCACCGATCTCCAGCCCCAGCAGGCGGTCGATCTCTTCGATCTTGGCGGTCACCATCACAATCGGCACATTGCAGAAGCGGCGGATTTCGCGACACAGCGTTAAGCCATCGACGCCCGGCAGCATCAGGTCGAGCAGGATCAGATCCGGCGGGGTCTGGCGCACGTAACTGAGCACCTGATCGCCATGGCTAATCAGCGACGGCGCGTAACTTGCCGCGCGCAGATAGTCGATCAGCAGTTGTCCGAGCTTCGGTTCATCTTCAACGATCAGGATGCGCGGCGTGTTTTCATCAATAGGTAACTCTGTCATACATCTCTCGATTTTTCGCGTTCAAGCGGAAGTTCAACTGTAATGCTAACCCCGCCAAATGGCGAGTGCGCGGCATGGATAGCGCCACCGTGCGCCTCCACAATATTCAGACAGATTGCCAGCCCCAGCCCGGAGCCACCGCTGGCGCGGTTGCGCGAGCCTTCCGTGCGGTAGAAGCGCTCAAACAGGCGCTGCAACTGCTCGTCACTCACCCCGGGGCCGCTGTCGGCAAAGCGCAGCAGCAGGGTGTTATCGCGCGGGATAAGCTGGATAAGCGTTCGCCCGCCGCTGTCGGTATAGCGCAGGCTGTTCTCCAGCAGATTATTAAATAGCTGCATTAAGCGATGCGGATCGCCAAACACCGTCGCGCTCTCCGGCAACTCCAGCGACAGCGTCAAATTGCGGCTGGCGAAGCGTTCACGAAACGCACCAGCGGCAATCTCCACCAGCGAGACGGCATCCACCGATTTTTTCTGATAGGCCAGCGCGCCCTCATCGGACATCGAGAGCTGATGCAGATCGTCCACCAGCTTGGTCAGCGTGGCGACCTCGGCCTGCAACGACGTGACCGACTCGGGGGTGAACTGGCGCACGCCATCCTGAATCGCCTCCAGTTCGCCACGAAGCACCGCCAGCGGCGTGCGCAGCTCATGGGAGATATCGGCCATAAAGTCGCGGCGCATCTGCTGGTTCTTCTCAAGGGTGCTGGCGAGCTGGTTAAAGTCCTGCGCCAGCCGGCCAATCTCATCCTGGCTGCCCGGTTTCACGCGGGTAGAAAAGTCGCCCGAGGCAAGTTTATGCGTGCCGTCCACCAGCCGTTTAACCGGGGCCAGCAGCCCGCGCGCCAGCGGGAAGGTGGCAATAGCGGCCAGCAGCGTGGCGAGGCCGACAATCACCCAACTGGTGCGCCGCTGCTGGCGATCAAAGTTGATATCGGTATTGCGCGTCAGCTTTTTCACCGGCGAGGCGATCACCCAGCCGACGGTGGCATTATTCACTTTTATCTGGCGCTGCGTACCATCAACCGGCACCGGCGAGTGCGGGCCGACCAGCACCCGTTTTTGCTGATCCAGCACCCAGAAGCGGGTGCGCCAGCCGTGAGGCGGCATATCCGGGCGATCCGGCGGGCCTGCGTCCTCTTGCGGACCTGGGCCACGCTCACGATCGGGGCCGCCGGGGCCGGGACGCCCGTCATCATGCTCATTCTCCCGGTCAAAGGATCGCAGGATCTGGAAAATCATCCGGTCATTGTGGCGCAGAAATTGCCAGTCGCCGTGCTGGGTATACTGCTCGGCGAGGGTATCCGTCAGCATCTGCAAGCGCAGGTCGTTGCCGCGCTTGATGTAGTTCATAAAATCATGCTCGAAGCTAATGCGCACCGCCCAGTGGGTAGCGAACAGCAGCAGAATGCAGGTGGTGAGAATGGCGAGAAAGAGTTTGGCCGTGATCCCCGGCCGCCAGAACCTCATGATGTTCTCCTGTTGCGACGGGCAATCACCGCATTTTGGCTGGCGTCATCGGGCACGCGGGCAAAAAGGGCCGCCGGCAGTGCAATAATCACCGCCATCGTCAGATAAGTATAAAGAAAGACCTCGTGCGCCACGCCGCTGTCCGCCGAGAGATGCTGCTGACCGAAGAGGCCGAGCAGCAGACCGGCGACGCTGACGCCAATACTCATCGAGAGCTGCATAATCATCGACAGCATACTGTTGCCGCCGCTTGCCAGCTCATCGGGCAGATCCTTCAGCGTCAGGGTGTTCATCGACGAGAAGCGCATCGAGTTAATCATCCCCTGGCAGAAGAGCACCACCGGCAGCAGGTAATACCAGCCAAGTAGCGCCGTCGCCATAAACAGCAGGCTCACCAGCGCGAGGCCAATGGTTGAGGCGACCAGCACGCGGCGATAGCCAAAGCGGTTAACCACCTGCACAACGATCCGCTTCATCCCCATGCTGCCGAGCACCATCGGGATCATCATCAGCCCGGCATGAAACGGCGAAAAGCCGAGGCCGATCTGCAAAAAGACCGGGGTCATAAAGGGCAACATGCCGCTGCCGATACGCCCGGCGAAGCTCCCCGCCAGCCCCAGCGAGAAGCTGCGGGTACGGAACAGGCGCAAATTAAACAGCGCCCGGTCATTGCCCCTTGCGTGCAGCAGATAGAAGAGGATCGCCGCTGCCCCAACCGCCACCAGACCGCCCAGTTGCCAGAGCGTCAGGCCAAGGCCGCGGCTGCCGTCGAGTGCCAGCGTCAGCGTCGCCATGCCGCCCGCCAGCAGCACGAAACCGGAGAAATCGAAGCGGCGGGTTTGCAGGGTGTAGTTCGGCATCAGGCTCAGGGTGGCAATCGCGCCAATAATGCCCACCGGCAGGTTAATCAGGAAGATCCAGTGCCAGGAGGCGTACTCCACCAGAATGCCGCCGAGCGCCGGGCCAAGCAGTGGGCCGACCTGGCCTGGCAGCGTCACAAAGGTCATCGCCGCCATATAGTGGGTGCGCGGCACGATCTTCATCACCGTTAAGCGCCCGACCGGCACCATCATCGCGCCACCAAAGCCCTGCAGCACGCGCGCCAGGATCAGCTGATCGAGCGTGGCGGCCAGCGCACAAAATAGCGACCCGGCGGTAAAGAGTACAATCGCCACGCAGAAGATATTGCGCACGCCAACGCGGTCAGCCAGCCAGCCGCTGGCAGGCAGCATCACCGCAACGGTCAGCACATAGGAGACCACCACCATATGCATATGCAGCGGGCTCTCGCCGAGGCTTGCGGCCATCGAGGGGAGGGCGGTGTTAACAATGGTGGTATCCAGCGACTGCATAAAGAAGCCAAAGGCGACTATCCATAACTGCCAGCGGATCTGTTTCGGTAACTCATTCATTCACTTACGGGCTCTCTCACTTTGCGACTAAACCGCGCGCGCAGACGATCAAAGAAGAGGTAGACCACCGGCGTGGTATAGAGCGTCAGCAGCTGGCTCATCACCAGCCCGCCGACAATGGTGATACCGAGCGGCTGGCGCAACTCTGAGCCATCTCCGCTGGAGATCACCAGCGGCAGGGCACCAAATAGCGCCGCCAGGGTGGTCATCATAATCGGGCGAAAACGCAGCAGGCAGGCCTGGAAAATCGCCTCTTCGGCGCTCAGTTGCCCCTTGCGCTGCGCTTCAAGGGCGAAGTCGACCATCATAATGGCGTTTTTCTTCACAATCCCGATAAGCAGCATAATACCAATCAGCGCAATCAGGCTAAACGGCGCGCCAAACAGCTCCAGCGCCAGCAGTGCGCCAACGCCCGCCGACGGCAGGGTCGACAGAATGGTCAGCGGGTGAACATAGCTCTCATAGAGAATGCCAAGTACGATATAGACCGTGGCGATGGCGGCAAGGATCAGGATCACCTGCGAGTTCATCGTCTCCTGGAACACCTGCGCGGTACCGGCAAAACTGCCGCGCACGCTGTTCGGCACGCCAAGCTGCGTCATGGTGCGGTCAATCGCCTCGCTGGCCTGCGAGAGCGAGATGCCCGCTGGCAGGTTAAAGGCAATAGTTGAGGCCGCCGACAACCCCTGGTGGTTGACCGACAGCGGCGCATTGGCCGGTTGCCAGTGGGCAAAGTAGGAGAGGGGAATCGACGCGCCCGCATCGTTGATGATGTACATCTTATCCAGCGCGCTGACATCCTGGGTGTAGCGCGGGTCGACCTCCATCACCACTTTGTACTGGTTAAGCGGCTGGTAAATGGTGGAGATCTGCCGCTGGCCAAAGGCGTTATTCAGCAGGCTGTTCGCCGCCTGCACGCTGATGCCAAGGCGGGTCATGGTTTCCCGGTCGTAGACCAGGTTCATCTCCGCGCCGTTATCCTGCTGATCCGAGTTGACATCCGCCAGCTCCGGCAGCGCCGCAAACGCTTTGCGGATCTTCGGCTCCCACTCGCGCAGGTCGCTTAAGGAATCTGACAGCAGTGCAAACTGGTAGCTGGCATTGGCCTGGCGGCCGCCAACGCGAATATCCTGCACCGCCATCAAAAAGAGGCTCGCGCCCGGCTCTTTTGCCAGCTTACTGCGCAGGCGGTCAATCACCTCCTGCGCGGTGGCGTGGCGCTGGTCGCGCGATTTGAGAGTAATAAACATCATCCCGCTGTTAACCCGCGAGCCGCCGGTAAAGCCGGTAACATTATCCACCGCCGGATCCTCGCGGATGATCTGCATAAAGTCCTGCAACTTGCCGCGCATCGCCTGGAAGGAGATGCTCTGATCCGCCTGAATACCGCCCATCAGCACGCCGGTATCCTGCTCCGGGAAGAAAGTTTTCGGAATCGAGATATAGAGCCAGATATTGAGCGCGATAGTGCCAAGCAGCACCACGCCAACCAGCCGGGCGTGGTTAAGCACCCATTTCAGCGAGCGGGCATACTGCTGCTGGATGCGGGTCAGCAGGCGGCCAACGCCTCTCTCGCGCGTGCGGCTATGCGGCTTATGGGCTTTGAGCAACCAGCCGCACATCATTGGCGTCAGGGTGAGTGAGATCAGCAGCGAAATGCCAATCGCCACCGACAGCGTAACGGCAAACTCGCGCAGCAACCGCCCCGGCAGCCCGGCCATCAGCAGCAGCGGCAGGAACACCGCCACCAGCGACAGGCTCATCGAAAGCACCGTAAAGCCCACTTCCCGCGTCCCTTGCAGCGCCGCCTGCAACGGCTTCATCCCCGCTTCGAGATGGCGGGAGATATTCTCCAGCACCACAATCGCATCATCGACCACAAAGCCAGTGGCGATGGTCAGCGCCATCAGCGACAGGTTGTTGAGGCTAAAGCCGCACAGATACATGGCGGCAAAGGTGCCAACCAGCGACACCGGCACGGCCACCGCCGGGATAAAGGTCGCCCGACCTGAACGCAGGAAGAGGAACACCACCAGGATCACCAGCGCGACGGAGATCACCAGCGTCTGCTCCACCTCCTCCAGCGAGGCGCGGATGGTCGGTGAGCGATCCTGAGCGATTTGCAGGTCAATGGCGGCGGGAATGGTCTTTTGCAGCTCCGGCAGGCGGGCGCGAATGCTGTCCACCGTCTGGATAATATTGGCTTCCGGCAGTTTGCGGACCATCAGCAAAATCGCCGGTTTGGCGTTGGTCATCCCGGCGTTGCGCACATCCTGCACCGAGTCGGTGACCGTGGCGACATCGCTTAAGCGTACCGCGGCACCATTTTTGTGGTGAATAATCAGCGGCTGGTACTCCGCCGCAGTTTTTAACTCATCATTGGTCTGCACCTGCCAGCGGTGCGAGCCATCCTCCAGCGCGCCCTGCGGTTTGCGCACGTTGGCGTTGCTGATGGCCGTGCGCACCGCATCAAGAGAGACGCCCTGGTTAAACAGCGCCTGCGGATTGAGATCGACCCGCACGGCGGGCAGGGAGCTGCCGCCGACATCGACATCGCCGACACCGTCGATTTGCGACAGGGTTTGTGCCAGCTGCGTTGAGGCAAAGTCATACAGCTCACCCTGGGAGTAGGTATCCGAGGTGAGGGTCAGGATCATGATTGGCGCAGCGGAGGGGTTCGCTTTGCGGTAGGTCGGGCGGCTCGGCATGCCGCTCGGCAGCAGGCTCTGCGCGGCGTTGATTGCCGCCTGCACATCGCGCGCCGCGCCGTTGATATCGCGGTCGAAATTGAACTCAAGAATAATGCGCGTGCTGCCAAGGGAGCTGGAGGAGGTCATCTCGCTCACTCCGGCAATGCGCCCCAGCGAGCGCTCAAGCGGTGTGGCGACCGACGAGGCCATGGTCTCCGGCGAAGCACCGGGCAGCGAGGCGCTGACCATGATCACCGGAAAATCGACCTGCGGCAGCGGGGCGACCGGCAGCAGCCGGAAGCCGAGAATGCCGCACAGGGTAATGGCGAGCGAAATCAGGATCGTCGCCACCGGGCGGTAAATGAAGAGGGCGAAAAACTTCACTTACGCCTCCTCTTCACGCTGCGGAAAACGCTTTTTCGCCGCCAGCGCCAGGCGGTCGAAGAGCAGATAGATCACCGGCGTGGTAAACAGCGTCAGCACCTGGCTCACCAGCAGGCCGCCGACCATGCCGATCCCCAGTGGGCGACGCAGCTCTGCGCCAACGCCGGTGCTAAGCATCAGCGGCAGCGCGCCGAGCAGCGCCGCCAGTGTGGTCATCAGGATCGGGCGAAAACGCAGCAGGCAGGCCTGGAAGATGGCATCGCGCGGCGACATGCCCGCTTCGCGCTCGGCGGCGAGGGCGAAGTCGATCATCATGATGGCGTTCTTCTTCACAATGCCGATCAGCAGGATGATGCCGATGATGGCGATCACATCCAGCTCGCTGCCGGAGATCATCAGCGCCAGCAGCGCGCCGACGCCCGCCGTTGGCAGCGTCGAGAGGATGGTTATCGGGTGGATAAAGCTCTCATACAGCACACCGAGCACGATATACATCGCCGCTATCGCCGCAACAATCAGCCAGATGGTGCTGCCGAGCGCCGCCTGGAACGCCAGCGTGCTGCCCTGGAATTCGGTGCGGATATCGGTCGGGAAGTGGAGGGTTTTTTCGCTCTCCTGCACCGCGTCAACCGCATCGCCGAGCGAGTAGCCGTCGGCGACATTAAAGGAGATGGTGGTCGACGGGAACTGATCGAGATGGTTGATGCTTAACGGCGCATAGCGCTGCTCGATTTTGGCAATCGACGACAGCGGTACCACGCCGCCTTCGCTGCTGGTCAGGCGAATATTATCCAGCCCCGCCAGACCCGGCGTCTGCGAGGTGTCATGCTCCAGCACTACCCGGTACTGGTTCGCCTGAGTGTAGATGGTGGAGATCAGGCGCTGACCAAAGGCGTTGTAGAGGGCGTTATCGACATCCGCCATGCTGATACCGAGGCGGCTGGCGCTGTCGCGATCCACATTGACATAGGCCACCAGCCCTTTGTCCTGCCAGTCGCTGCTGACATCCGCCAGCTGCGGCATCGCCTGCAATTTACTCACCAGCTGCGGTACCCAGGTGCTGAGCGCCTCAAGGGAGTTTGCCTGCAGGGTGAACTGGTACTGGGTGCGGCTGACGGTCGTATCAATGGTCAGATCCTGCGTCGGTTGCAGGTAGAGCGACATACCCGGCACATTGCCCGCCGCCTGCTGCAACCGCTCGATCACCGGCTGGACGCGATCGTCGCGCTCATCAAGTGGTTTAAGGTTGATCTGCAACCGCGCGCTGTTCAGGGAGGGGTTGGTGCCGTCAACGCCGACGAAAGCGGTGAGGCTCTCCACGGCCGGATCGCGCAGGATAATATCCGCCACCTGCCGCTGGCGCTCCGCCATGCTGGCAAAGGAGGCGGATTGCGGTGCCTGCAGCGTGCCCTGAATAATGCCGTTGTCCTGGATTGGGAAGAAGCCTTTCGGAATAAAGATCCACAGCATCACCGACAGCACCAGCGTGCCGAGGGCGACGCCAAGCGTCAGCCACGGGTGGTTAAGCACCCGGCTCAACAGACGACCGTAACCGTCAATCACCCGCTCAAAAAAGCGCTCCGAGGCGCGGGAGAAGCGGTTCTGCTTGCGCAGGGATTCCGCGCTCAGCATGCGCGCGCACATCATCGGCGTTAAGGTCAGCGACACCACGGCGGAGATAAGAATGGCAATCGCCAGCGTGACGGCAAACTCGCGGAACAGCCGCCCAACGATATCGCCCATAAACAGCAGCGGGATCAGCACCGCAATCAGCGAGAAGGTGAGCGAGATGATGGTAAAGCCGATCTCGCCTGCGCCTTTCAGCGCCGCATTCAGCGGTTTTTCGCCCTTTTCGATATAGCGCGAGATGTTTTCGATCACCACAATCGCATCATCGACGACAAAGCCGGTGGCGATAGTGAGCGCCATTAGCGTCAGGTTATTGATGGAGAAATCCAGAAACACCATCGCCGCAAAGGTGCCAATCAGCGACAGCGGCACCGCAACGGCGGGGATAATCGTCGCCGGAATATTGCGCAGGAAGAGGTAGATAATCATCACCACCAGCGCAATCGCCAGCATCAGCTCAAACTGCGTGTCGCTTACCGAGGCGCGGATATTGTTGGTGCGATCCGAGAGCACTTTCACGCTGACAGATTTCGGCAGGCTCTCGGTAAGCTGCGGCAGCAGGGCACGAATGTTATCGGCGGTATCGATAATGTTTGCGCCCGGCTGGCGCTGCACATTCATCACAATCGCCTGCTGTTTATTCGCCCACGCGCCGAGCCAGCTGTTCTCTGCACCCTGTTCAACGGTGGCGATATCGCCAAGGCGGATCGGCGCGCCGTTCTGGTAAGCGATAATGAGCTTGCGGTACTCCTCGGCGGACTGCATCTGGTCATTGGCCGAGAGGGTGACGGCGCGGGTCGGGCCATCAAGGCTACCCTTCGCCGAATTGACGTTAGCGTTACTGATGGCGGTGCGCACGGTTTCACTGGTTAACCCCAGCCCGGCAATCGCCTGCGCGTTAAGTTTGACGCGCACCGCCGGACGCTGGCCGCCGGAGAGCGTTACCAGCCCGACGCCGGAGACCTGGGAGATCTTCTGCGCCACGCGCGTTTCCACCATATCCTCTACCCGCGTCATCGGCATGGCGGAAGAGGTGACCGCCAGCGTCATGATCGGCGGGTCGGCGGGGTTCACTTTGTTGTAGACCGGCGGGTTCGGTAAGTCCGAAGGCAGCAGGCTGTTGGCGGCGTTCATTGCCGCCTGCACTTCTTGTTCGGCGACATCCAGCGGCAGGCTCAGCTGGAATTGCAGCGTAACCACTGAGGCACCGCCGGAGCTCTGCGAAGACATCTGCTTTAAGCCCGACATCTGGCCGAACTGGCGCTCAAGCGGCGCAGTAATGGCAGAAGTCACTACATCCGGGCTGGCGCCAGGGTAGAGCGTCACCACCTGAATGGTTGGATAATCCACTTCCGGCAGCGCCGAAACGGGCAGAAAGCGGTAGCCGATGATCCCGGCCAGCAGGATCGCCACCATCAACAGCGTGGTGGCGACCGGACGCAGAATAAAGAGACGCGAAGGGCCGCCCGTCCGGCCCGGCGGTAACAGCTGCATCAGCCTTGTGCTCCTTTCGCCGGACGTTCACGCTTCGCGGGCAGGGTTTCTGCGTTGCTGGCGTCAACCACTTCGACCTGCGCGCCCTCTGTCAGACGGTCGATACCGTCGGTGACGACGCGATCGCCCGCCGATAACCCGGCGCTAATCACCACTTTCTGGCTGTCCTGGATGCCTGGCGTTACCGTGTGTTTGCTGACCTTGTTCTTATCGTTCAGCACCCAGACGAAGTTGCCTTCATTGCCCATTTGCAGCGCCGCAGCGGGGATCACCACCGCATCCTGCTGGGTGGCGACCAGCATACGGGCGTTAACAAACTGATTCGGGAAGAGGGCGTCGTCCTGGTTGTCGAAACGCGCTTTCAGCTTGATGGTGCCGGTGGTGGCGTCGATCTGGTTATCCAGGCTCAACAACGTGCCGCTGCTGAGCTTCTGCTTATTGGTGCGATCCCAGGCTTCCACTACCAGTTTCTGCGCATTTTTCTGCGCCTGCACGACAGTCGCGATGTCGCTCTCCGGCAGGGTAAAGATGAGATCGATAGGGTGGGTCTGCGTCAGCACCACAATACCGGTGGTATCGCTGCTGCTAATCTGGTTGCCAACATCGACCTGTTTCAGGCCGACGCGTCCGCTAACCGGCGCGGTGATGCGGCTCCACTCCAGCTGCAACTGGGCGCTGGCGACGGAGGCTTCATCCGCTTTCACCGTGCCTTCGGATTCGCTGACCAGCGCCTGCTGGGCATCAAGATCCTGGCGAGAGACGAGGCTGGTTTTCGCCAGTTGCTGATAGCGGGCAAGATCGCGGCGGGCGTTGGCAAGGGTTGCTTTATCTTTCGCCAGCTGGCCCTGCGCCTGCGCCAGCGCGACGTTGAATTCGCTGGGGTCAATCTCCGCCAGCAGATCGCCAGCGTTGACCTGTTGCCCCTCCTGGAAATGGATCGCCTTAAGCTGACCCGAGACGCGGCTGCGCACGGTAACGGTATTCGCCGCGGTGATGGTGCCGAGGCCGGAGAGATAGCGCGGAACGGATTCGCTGGTGGCGGTGGCCGCCTGCACCGGTGGCAGCGCGCCGCGCATGCCGTGACGTCCGCCGCCCGCAGGCGCGTTTTGCCCGCTTGCCGTGGTGGTTGAGGGGGTGTGCGCAAAATAGTACCAGGCCGCACCTGCCAGTGCGATGACCAGTGCCGCGACAACGGTGCGGCGAAAAGTGACTCGTCCTTTCATCGTTATAGGTATCTCTTTAAATCGAATGGCGAAGTAATAGTAGTGTAGTCACCCTGAAGCGCAGAATAATGGAGGAAAAATGAAACACTGTCTGGAAACGTAGTCACGACAGATAATTTGCGTTAGGGAGATTTTGTAGCAGAAAGCGTGCCGGGTGAAGCCACCCGGCAGATAATCAACGGAAGACGACCTGCGCCCAGCGGGCCAGCCCGGCGGTCACCGAGCCGAAGTCATCGCCGCCGGCAATGGTGATGCCGGGCAGCGTTTCCGCCAGCGCTTTTTTGATAATCGGTGAACGGGCGCTACCGCCGGTTAAGTAGATCACATCCGGCGTCTCATTACTGGTTGCCAGCGCCAGCTGCACCTGCTCAATAATGCGCTGTAACGGCTGGTTAAGGGCATTTTCCAGCCCCTGCTGATCGATAGCGGTGGCGAGGCTGTCGCTGATAAATGGCAGCGAGGCGGTCACCTGCTGCGTGTCGGAGAGGGCGATTTTGCTCTCTTCCGCGCTGCGCACCAGCCGGTAGCCGAGGCGCTGCTTCCACACTTTCACCAGCAGAGCGACCTTCTCGGCGTCGCGCGCATCGCGCAGCAGGTCGTTTAACAGGCGGCCGTTTGCCGTGCTGTAGAACTCCGTCTGCGCAGGGACATCGTTGATCGCCACCGCGTTCCACCACGGCAGGATCGGCAGCGCGATACCTTTTTCCGTCTGTCCGCCCATGCCGAGCAGCGGCATCAGGTTTTTGAACGCCAGCGCGATGTCGAGATCGTTCCCGCCAACGCGGCAGCCGCTGTGACCGAGCAGGCTGGCGCTGCGATCCGCTTTCTCGCGCCACTGCGGACCCATCAGGATCAGCGAGCAGTCGGTGGTACCGCCGCCGATGTCGACCACCAGTACGCGCTTCTCTTCATTTAATGTCGCTTCAAAATCGAGGCCAGCGGCAACCGGTTCGAACTGGAACACCACCTCTTCGAAGCCTGCACGCGTTGCGGCGCGCTCAAGGATGCCCTGCGCCTGGGCGTTAGCCTCATCGCCGCCGAGCCCCTGGAAGTTGATCGGTCGGCCAATCACCGCCTGGCGAATCGCCTCCGGCAGCTGGCTCTCTGCCTGCTTGCGGATATGCAGCATCATGGCGCAGACCAGATCCTCAAACAGCGCGATCTGCTGCGGTTTCAGGCCGCTGGCACCAAGAAACGACTTCGGTGATTTGACGAAGTAGACCTCTTCCGGATCGCTCACATACTGGCGCAGTGAGGCGAGACCGAACTGGACGCTGGCGGCGTTGACCTCAATGTCCTCTTCGCGGTTGAAGCTCACCGCCCGGCGCAGCAGCGCCTGGGTTTCACTCCCCGTTGCCGGAACCTGATGGTGGCGATAGAGCCACTCGCTCACCGCTTCGCGCGTCGGCGCGCAGAGCATCGATGGCAGCAAGGTGCTGTTATTTTCCATGGTCAGCAGCTGTGGCGCGTTATCGCGCATCACCGCTACCGAGCAGTTTGCCGTACCGTAGTCAAAACCAATAAACACCGTGCAATCCCCATGCCTGTGAAGAAGGGGGGCGACTTTAGCGGAATGCGTGCAGGGCGACAACCGGAATATGAAAGCAAGGCGAAAATTCCCTGAGTTGTTATGCTTTTAGCATTATCAGCGGGGAGATGGTATGTACACACTGCACTGGCAGCCGCCCTATGACTGGGCGTGGATGTTGAGTTTCTTAGGCGCGCGCGCCGTGGCGGGCGTGGAGGTGGTGAGCGAGTCGCGCTATGTGCGCTCCTGTGCCTTTGGCGGCCATCGCGGGATCATTACCGCCGAGCCGGATGAGACAAGCGCGACGCTGAAGGTCACCTTAAGTGAGGGGCTTGAACCGGTTGCGGAGCACTGTTTGCAGCGGCTGGAGAGGTTATTTGATCTCTCCTGCGAGCCGGAGCGTATCAATTCGCGGCTTGGCGATCTCGCCGCCGCGCGCCCTGGCCTGCGGCTGCCCGGCTCGATCGACCCCTTTGAGCAGGCGGTGCGCGCGGTGCTTGGGCAACTGGTGAGCGTGGCGATGGCGGCAAAGCTGACGGCGAAAGTCGCGCATCGTTATGGCGAAGTGATGGACGAGGCACCGGGCTTTATCACCTTTCCCACCGCACAGCAGATTGCCGCCGCCGATGCACAGGTGCTGAAAAGTCTCGGGATGCCGCTAAAGCGCGCCCAGGCACTGATTACCCTGGCCGAGGCTGCCTGTGACGGCACCTTTCCACTCCAGAGGCCAGATGATGTGGAGCAGGGGGTGAAAGCGCTAATGAACTATCCGGGAATTGGACGCTGGACGGCGAACTACTTTGCGCTGCGCGGCTGGCAGGCGAAAGATATCTTCTTAGCGGATGATTATGCGATTAAGCAGCGTTTCGCCGGGATGACGCCCGCGCAAACGCGCCGTTATGCCGAGCGCTGGCAGCCGTTTCGCTCTTACGCGCTGTTGCATATCTGGTTTACGCAGGCGTGGTCGCCCGAGCCGTAATGCAATGCCCGATGGCGCTGCGCTTATCGGGCCTACGGGAAGCATGGTTGCGGTACTGGTAGTCCGGCGCTAATGCCCGATGGCGCTGCGCTTATCGGGCCTACGGGGAGTAGGTATACGGTATCTGGCTGGGACGTAGGCCGGATAAGGCGTAGCCGCCATCCGGCAGTTAGTTGATGGCGAAATAACTGGTATTGAGCATCAAATCGAGCGGGTGCGCCTGGGAGATGGTATCGCCATAAATCAGGTCAATGCCAATCCCGGAGAGGGTATCCATCATCATCGGCTGATGCGTCGGCCCGGCAATGCTCTTCAGCCCAAGACGCTGCGCATGCCCCTGAATAATGGTCACCATCATCTCATCCATCAAATTGCCGTGCACGTTAGAGACCAGCTCCGGCTCCAGCAGCAGATAATCAGCCATATGCGGTGTAATGCGCTCGAAAACATCGAGATCGTGCCCGACACGGCTGAGGATAATGCGACACCCCGCATGGCGCAGACGTCTGAGGTTTTCAATCCGGGCATGGCCTTCGCGCACCAGCGCATCTGCCGGGATCACCAGATGCAGCAGACGCCCCGGCATCGGGCCACTCTCAAGCATAGATAACAGTTCATCCACCAGGCTACTGCTTGCCAGACCGTGCACGGAGAGGGGCAGGGCGACGCCCAGCCCTTTGGCGGTGATGGCGGCGGCATGCTTATTGAAAAACTCATGGAAGACACGCTGGTCGAGGGCGCGAATCAGCTCCGGCTCGTGGAGCCCGGCGCGAAACGCGTGCTCCTCCATCACTTCCCCTTCGCTGGTCCACAAGCGCAAAGAGAGCAACCAGAAGTTGCACGCTTCCGGCACCCGCGGCGAGGCGACGCCGCGCGCAATCATTAACAGATGATTCTCTTTGATGATGCGCCACTGCTCCTCCAGCGACATCATCGAGCGCTCATGCTGCATCAGCCCCTGCTTCGGTTCATAGACCGTCACCCGACCACGACCGCTGTGCTTCGAGGCATAACAGGCGATATCGGCCTGCGACATCACCTCGGAAGCCTGATGGTTATACTCATCGATAATCGTTATCCCGGCGCTGGCACCGATGCGGTGCTCGCGCCCCTCCCAGCTAAAGCGATAATCATTGATCGCTTCAATCATACGGCCGGCGATATAACGCGCGCTTTCGACATTACACTCCGGCAGCAGCAGGCCAAACTCATCGCCGCCCAGGCGGGCAAGAATATCCGTTGAGCGCAGCAGGCTGAGCATCAGCGTTGAGATCTCGCGCAGCAGCGTATCGCCAGCGGCATGCCCGGCGCTATCGTTAACCGCTTTAAAGCGGTCGAGATCGATAAACACCAGCGCATGCCGTTGATGGTACTCCTGCACCGTCGACAGCAGGCGTTTAAGGTTCGCCTCGAAACTGACGCGGTTCGCCAGGTGGGTGAGGGCATCGTGCGAGGCGCTGTAGCTCAGCTGGCGCAGCATTTTGCGCGACTCCGTCACATCCTGGATAACCAGCACCGAGCCGATATTCTGCCCGTCGAGGGTGCTGAGCGGGGTGATGGTGTAGTGAATGTCGAAGCTACCGCCCGCGCGGCAGTGCAGCACCACGTCCTGTTCAATATCCGTGCGTGACATATCGCCGCTGTGAATATTTTCCAGTACCGGGCCGCTATCGCCAAAAGTGATGTGCAGCACTTTCAGCAGAGGCTGACCCATGGCGCTCTCCTGCGACCAGCCGCTCATCTTCTCGGCGACCGGGTTCATAAAGGTGACTTTCATCTCGACATCGGTACAGAGCACCGCTTCGCCGATGGAGTCGAGGGTGATGTGCAGCCGCTCCTTCTCCTGGTAAAGCGCTTCGTTAAGCTGTTTTACCTCCGTCATATCCATACTGACGCCGAGCAGCCGTTCGACCTCGCCCTGCTTATTGAGGACGCGGTTGGCCAGCGAGCGAATATGGCGTATACCGTCTGTCACGGCAATGCGGAACTCAAGCTTGAATGCGATGCGCGACGCCAGCGCGTCGCGGATCACCCGCTCAGTTTCCGGGCGGTCTTCCGGCACAATCCTTTCGTACCACAGCTGCCAGGTCGGTTTGAGATGCGCAGGCACTTCATACATCTCGAACATCCGTTTATCCCAGCTGATGATGTCCGGCTCCAGCTCCCACTCCCAGATACCGATGCCGCCCGCTTCATTAGCGAGGGTAATGCGCTCCATCAGCCGTTTGTTGACCCATTCGGTCTGCTTGAGATCGTTAATATCTTCAACCTGGGCAATAAAGTAGAGCGGAGTGCCGTTGGCGTGACGCACTACAGAGACCGCCAGCAGCCCCCACACCAGATCGCCGTTGCGCGTGTAGTAACGTTTTTCCATCGAATAGCTGGCAATTTCGCCGCGCGACAGCTGCTGCAACTGGGCCATATCCCGGGCCAGATCTTCCGGCCAGGTGAGCTGCTGGAAGGTCATCAGACGCAGCTCCTCCTGGCTGTAGCCGAGAAACTGGCACAGGGCTTTGTTAGTCTGTAACCACTGGCCGTCGGTACCGACCAGCGCCATGCCAATCGCCGAATACTCCATGGCGTTACGAAAACGCGCCTCGCTCTCGATGATGTGTTTGCGCTCGGTGCGAAAGGCATACATCACCATAGTCATGACATGCACCGGCAAAAGGATCATCAAAAAAGGCAGCCACGGCGCATTTATCATCACGCCGCTTTTCGGCGAGTTCACGACGTTAGGATCGATAGCGAGCACCAGCGACGCCACCATCACCGTCGCAAGGTAAATTAAGAAGGCTTCCATGCGCGGCAGACGCACCGCGCTCCACATCAGCAGCACAATCACGGCGGTAAAGGGCCACGGCAGATAGTGCAGCGCCAGCCAGCTCAGCAGCAGCGTCAGGGTCAGGGTAACCAGGCTTTCCAGCAGGACTTTGGGGTTACGGTGGCGCAGCAGATAGTGGGGTTTGAAGAGCAGACCGAGCGGCACCAGCGCCAGCGCACCAATCGCTTCTGATAACATCCAGATAATAAAGGTACGCAGCAGGTTATCCGTCGGTACCAGCAAGCAAATCAGCACGCCGCCAATCAGCGGCGGTATCAGCACGCTGCCTATGACAAGGCGTATCCAGTCGGCAAGATTTTTAAGCGGATTATAGGAAGGCAGCAGTTTGCGCAGCAGGATCGCGCCTGCAACGGCTTCAACAATATTGACCAGCGTATAACGCAAATCGACAAACGACGGCGAAAAGAGCGTAATGGTGGCAGCGACATTACCCAGCGCGCAGGCGAGGGCGATGCCCGGCCACATCTTGCCGGCATGGCGATAAAAGGCCACGGTCATGATCGCGGTGGGGAACCAGAGTGGCGCAATGATGGTGCCAAATCGAATCAGCTCAAGGGAGAAGAGCGTGAAGATAAAAGAGAGCAGTCCAAGACTTATTAGCCGCAGCACGGGATGTGGTGTGGTAACCAAAACGTGTTGGTATTGTTTTTTCATTACCGCTTTATCCGCAACCCTGTGCCGTCCGACACGGCGGCCGACGAATGAAATGAGAATTTCGGATTATGCTAGTACAAACAATTTACAATTCCTATGGCGTGCGCTCATAAATTGACATCATAGGGTTATTAATTACTTAGTGAATGCATAAAACGCGCCCGGTGCGTCATTTTTACCCACCTTGCTGAGAAAAAAGCGCGCAGATTGGCGAAAAATGCCGCCATTTTTGCTTATCGCCCAGAGCCGCGCTTTCGACTGGTATCGCGGCGGTGAAATCCCTATAATTGCCGCGTTTGACGCCAAGGCGTCTTCCTTCCTTTACATCCAGGTTAATCAGGTCCCTAAATTTATGACTGATCAGTCACATCAGTGCGTCATCATCGGCATCGCCGGCGCATCTGCTTCAGGTAAAAGTCTTATTGCCAGTACGCTTTACCGCGAGTTACGCGAGCAGGTGGGTGATGAACACATTGGCGTTATTCCCGAAGACAGCTACTACAAAGATCAAAGCCATCTGTCGATGGAAGAGCGTGTTAAAACCAACTATGACCATCCAAGCGCGATGGATCACAGTCTGTTATTCCAGCATCTTCAGTCGCTTAAACGCGGCGAATCCATTGAGTTACCGGTCTACAGCTATGTTGAGCATACCCGCACCGCAGAGACCATTCGTATCGAAGCCAAAAAAGTCATCATTCTGGAAGGGATCCTGCTGCTGACCGACTCTCGCCTGCGCGATGAGATGAATTTCTCCATTTTTGTCGATACGCCGCTGGATATCTGCCTGATGCGCCGCATCAAACGTGACGTGAATGAGCGTGGGCGCTCGATGGATTCGGTGATGGCGCAATATCAGAAAACTGTGCGTCCGATGTTCCTGCAATTTATCGAACCCTCCAAGCAGTATGCCGACATCATCGTGCCGCGCGGCGGCAAGAACCGTATCGCCATCGACATTCTGAAAGCCAAAATCAGCCAATTTTTTGAATAATACATGTTAGGCTGTCAAACTCAGTGTTAACTACCCGTCCCCTGAGGCTTTTTCAGGGGCGTGTCGCACCAAAGGAGAATGTGCCATGCGTCTTTGTGACCGCGATATCGAAGCCTGGATGAATGAGGGCCGACTCGCAATTAACCCGCGTCCGCCGGTAGAACGAATTAATGGCGCGACGGTGGATGTCCGTCTGGGCAACAAATTCCGCACATTCAGTGGTCATACCGCAGCATTTATCGATCTGAGCGGGCCGAAACAGGAAGTGACCGCCGCCCTCGATCGGGTGATGAGCGATGAGATTGTCCTCGCCGATGGCGAAGCCTTTTTCCTCCATCCGGGCGAGCTGGCGCTGGCAGTGACCTATGAGTCCGTTACCCTGCCTGCGGATCTGGTTGGCTGGCTCGATGGCCGCTCGTCGCTGGCGCGATTAGGGCTGATGGTGCACGTTACCGCGCACCGTATCGATCCCGGCTGGTCTGGCTGCATCGTGCTGGAGTTCTATAATTCAGGAAAACTGCCGCTGGCTCTGCGCCCCGGCATGCTGATCGGCGCGCTGAGCTTCGAGCCGCTCTCTGGCCCGGCCGAGCGCCCATACAACCGCCGCGAAGATGCGAAGTATCGCGATCAGCAGGGCGCGGTTGCCAGCCGTATCGATAAAGACTGAGCAAGTTATCTCTGCAGAGGACGCCATGAGAAGAGTGTTAACCACGCTGATGATTCTGTTGGTCGTGCTGATTGCCGGCCTGTCAGCGTTGGTGTTGCTGGTCAACCCCAACGATTTCCGTGCTTATATGGTGCGTCAGGTTGAAGCGCGTAGCGGCTATCACTTACAGCTTGATGGCCCCTTGCGCTGGCACGTCTGGCCGCAGCTCAGCATTCTCTCAGGGCGCATGACGTTAACCGCGCCGGGCGCGCAGACGCCGGTGGTTAAAGCAGACAATATGCGTCTCGACGTCAATCTCATCCCTCTTCTCTCCCATCAGTTGCATGTTAAGCAGGTGATGTTAAAAGGCGCGGTGATCCAGCTGACGCCTGAAACCCAGGCCAAAGTGGATAAAGACGCGCCTGTCGCACCACGTGAAAACACGCTGCCGCAGGCGGAAGAAGATCGCGGCTGGTCCTGGGATATCGGCAGTCTGCAGGTAGCGGACAGCGTGCTGGTGTTACAGCATGAGAACGATGAGCAGATGACGGTGCGCGATATCCGGCTGCAGATGGAGCAGGACGAGCAGCACCAGGCGGCGCTGGAGTTCTCCGGGCGCATCAACCGTAATCAACGTGATTTAACCCTGGCGCTGCGCGCGAATCTCGACGCGCGCGACTATCCACATAACCTCTCTGCGGTGGTGGATAGCGTCAAGTGGCAGTTGCGCGGCGGCGATGTGCCATCGCAGGGTATCGAAGGTGAAGGCGAGTTGCAGGCGCAGTGGCAGGGCGACCAGCAACGCCTGGCGCTAAGCGCGCTGAAGCTGCGCGCCAATGATAGCGTCCTGACCGGACACGGCAGCGTGACCTTTGGCACTTTGCCGGTGTGGGCGCTGGATTTGCAGTTCGATAATCTCAATCTCGATAATCTGTTGCCGCCGCAAAATAGCGCAGCGGATAGCAGCGCACCGGATCAACAGGGCCAGGCGCAAAGCCGTCCGCCGCGTCCGGTGATCGCTAACAGCGCCGATGTGCCGCATTTTAATGGCCTGCGTGATTTCACCGCCCAGGTGGGGATAACCGCCAAAGCCGTGCGCTGGCGCGGGATGCAGTTTGCCGATGTCAGCGGCCAGTTCAACAATGACGCTGGCCTGCTCTCCATTCCGACCCTGCAGGGCAAAATGGGCGCCGGGCAGATCTCTCTTCCGGGGCAACTGGATGTGCGCCGCGATGCATCGCGGGCGGTGTTCCAGCCGCGCCTCGACAATGTTGAGATTGGCGACATTCTGAAAGCCTTTAATTATCCCATCGCGCTTACCGGCAGCCTCTCAATGGCGGGCGATTTCTCCGGCCCGAGTATTGATGCAGAAGAGTTTCGCCGTCTGTGGCAGGGCGAGGCGCATGTTGAGCTGAAAAATAGCCGCATGGAAGGGCTCAACTTCCAGCAACTGGTGCAGCAGGCGGTGGCGCGCAGTACCGATGTGCAGACGCAGGAAAAATATGACACGGCGACGCGGCTCGACAGCTTCAGCAGCGATCTGGCGCTGAAAGCGGGGCAGATGACGCTGAGTAACATGCAGGGCAACTCGCCGCTTATTGCCCTCACCGGTGAAGGCAAAATGGATCTGGTGAAAGAGCAGGCGGATACCCGCTTTAATATTCAGGTGCTGGGCGGCTGGCAAGGGGAGAGCGAGCTTATCGACTTCCTGAAAACGACGCCAATTCCGCTGCGTGTTTATGGGCCGTGGCAGGCGCTCAACTACACCCTGCAGGTAGATCAGCTGCTGCGTAAGCATCTGCAGGATGAGGCGAAACGCCGCCTGAGCGACTGGGCCGATCGCAACAAGGATAAGCAGAGCAGCAAAGATGTGAAAAAGCTGCTCGATAAGATGTGAGTCTAGCGCCATCGGGCAAAATGCCTGATGGCGGCTACGCCTTATCAGGCCTACGGCGATGGTGCTGGGCGACATGCCTGATGGCGGCTACGCCTTATCAGGCCTACGGCGATGGTGCAGGGTGAAATGCCTGATGGCGGCTGCGCCTTATCAGGCCTACGGGCGTTATGAGGGTATTAAAGAACGCCTTCTAAGGCCAGGTGCTGGAGCAGCATAATGGTTTTGCCATCGGCAATCTCTCCGCTGCGGATAGCGGCCAGCGCATCGGTGAAGGTCATCTCTACTACTTCAATATCTTCCCCTTCCTCGATTAGACCGCCGCCGTTGCCGGTACGGCGGCTCTCGTAATATTCGGCGATAAAAAAGTGCAGCTTCTCACTGACCGAGCCGGGGCTCATCCAGGCTTCGAATACCTTTTCGACCCGCTCAAGACGGTAGCCGGTCTCCTCTTCAGCCTCCTGCTTTATGCGCGTCTCCGCATCCAGCTCATCCAGTAGCCCGGCGGCGGCTTCCAGTAAAAAACCGGCATGATCGTTCACGAACAGCGGTAAGCGAAACTGCCGGGTAAGGATCACACTACGTTTACTGCGGTTGTACAACAGGATCGTTGCGCCATTGCCGCGGTCATACACCTCCCGGCTCTGGCGCTGCCACTCCCCGTTGCGGCGGCGAAAGTCGAAAGTGTATTTCGTCAGCTTTCCCCAATCCTGCGACAGCGGGATCGCCGTGATGATGCGTGCTTGTGCCTGTTCTGTTTGCATGGATGCTCCTTTGTGCGTTTTCAGGCATCATATCGCGCATATTCGTGCGCAAACAAGAATTTTCGTGCACTACGTTGCCAGCGAAGGCCTGGGCTATCCATATTAAGCGAGGGAGAAAAGAGGGGAGGGCTGAGCCGGGGCGAACCCCGGCTGGTTTACACTTCGTAATCCGGGGAGATATCGCTTGCCGTTGGGATAAGCTGCACTTTCTGCACCCGGTGGCTCTCAACCTCGAGGGTTTTGAGGCGGAAATCGCCAATCGTCACCTCTTCGCCAGGAGCGGGAATACGCTGCAGATGCTCCATCAGCAGCCCGGCGATGGTGTGGTAATCGCGTTTATCATCCAGCGGTAGCGGCACATACTGCACCAGATCTTCCAGCGGCATATGGCCGTTAGCGGTCCAGCTGCCGTCGCTGTTTTTCTGGATATCATGGCGGGCGTCAATCTCCTCCACCTCGTTGGGCAGGTTACCGGCGATGGTCTCCATCACATCACTTAATGTCACCACCCCTTCGACCGAGCCGAACTCATCGACCACGAAAGCGAAGTGGGTACGGGCATTGCGGAACTGTTCCAGCGCCTGCAACAGCGGCAGCCCCTCAGGGAAGACCAGCGGCTGGCGCACCAGCACGCGCAGATCCAGCGGTTCGCCATGCAGGGACTGCTGCAACAGATCGAGAATATGCACCACGCCGAGCAGCGACTCCTCCTGCTCGCCGCCGGTCACCACTATGCGGGTGTGCTGGTTTTTATCCAGCAGGGCACGCACCTCTGCTTCCGGCGCGTTGAGATCGATATGTTCGATATCGTGACGCGAGGTCATGATGCTGCTCACCGTGCGCTGATTGAGGTTCAGCACGCGCTCAATCATCCGCCGCTCCTGCGGATTGAAAATCTGCGCATCGTCGCTGTCGCGCAGCATCGAGGCGGTTTGCGCATCCAGCTCCGCGTCCTCTTTACGCCCGCTGAGCAGACGCATCACCGCTTCGGTGGTGCGCTGGCGCAGCGTATGGTTGGCAAACAGGAAACGGCGGCGGTTAAAGATAGCCAGCTGATTGAGGGACTCAATCATTACCGAGAAGCCAATCGCCGCATAGAGATAGCCTTTCGGAATATGGAAGCCAAAGCCTTCCGCTACCAGGCTAAAGCCAATCATCAGCAGGAAGCTGAGGCAGAGGATGACAATTGTCGGGTGATTATTGACGAAGCGGGTGAGGGCTTTGCTCGCCAGCAGCATCAGCGAGATGGCGATAATGACCGCGGCCATCATCACCGCCAGATGATCGACCATGCCGACGGCGGTGATCACCGAGTCGAGAGAGAAGACCGCGTCGAGCACCACGATTTGCGCGACCACCGCCCAGAATTTTGCACCGCGCCGCTGGCTGGGGTTGTCACTATCTTTCCCTTCAAGCCGCTCGTTCAGCTCTACCGTGGCTTTAAACAGCAGGAATAGGCCGCCGAACAGCATGATGAGGTCGCGGGCGCTAAAGCTTAAACCGCGCACGGTGAAGAGCGGTTGCGTGAGCGTCACCAGCCACGAAATGGAGGCCAGTAGCACCAGGCGCATCAGCATAGCAAGGATTAAACCCGTCACGCGGGCGCGGTCGCGCTCTGCAGGGGGAAGTTTTTCCGCCAGGATGGCGATAAAGACCAGGTTATCGATACCGAGCACTAACTCAATGACCACCAGTGTGATCAGCCCGGCCCAGATTGATGGATCAGCAATCCACTCCATTGTTAGCGTAAAACCTTATATAAGTTGGGAGTTGTGATGAGGAGATCATGGGTAACTTTCCGCATGAATGCAATGCCGCCTGCGATTAATCTTATTTAATAAGATATTTAAGAGTTATTTAATTACATTCCCGCACGGTGATTATGTTTATTTGTTGCTGTTTAAGGTGCGAATTTAGGAACTATCGTATGGGGCGGACTGCATCCCTAAGTTGTCAATATAAGTTAATTCCTAAAAACCTGAAAACCCGACGTTAATATTATTCTTAAAAAAGCTTCTGTCGGGAGATGCCGCCTTGCCTGCCTTAGGCTTAGCTGCAACAATTCCATCGGCATCTTTCAAATATACCTGCGATGTTAATTTCCGCGTTGTTATTCGATGCGGAAAAGGATACCCGCCGTATTTAGTGCGCGCCGCAGCTGGCGCCCTGACGAGGATGTAAAGGATGACTATCAACGACATATCGATGATCAGTGCATTGGTAACTGGAAGCCAGGGGCGGTAGCATGCCTGTTGGCATGACTGCAGCCGGATTATTCTGTAATGTCATGGGGTTGGATAAATGCTTTTTAGGACTGATGCTAGTTATATTCCTGGTGAATTAACTGCATTCTGATTCTGTGTACTGCTTGAGCGCTTATTTAAATCGCACAGGATAATTACTCTGCCATAGTGATAATTAATCAATGATGAAATCTAAAATGAAATTGATGCCATTATTGGTGTCCATAAGCTTAATGAGTGGCTGCACCGTATTCCCGGGTAGCAATATGTCAACATCGGGAAAGGACGTGATTAAACAGCAGGATGCTGACTTTGATTTAGACAGTATGGTGAACGTTTATCCATTGACCCCGCGTCTGATTGAGCAGTTACGCCCACGCGTAAACGTTGCTCAACCTAACATGTCGCTGGATCAAGAGATCTCCTCTTATGAATACCGCGTTGGTCCAGGCGACGTCCTGAGCGTCACTGTGTGGGATCACCCGGAATTGACCACCCCTGCCGGTCAGTATCGCAGCTCCAGCGATACCGGTAACTGGGTGCAGCCGGATGGCACCATGTTCTACCCCTATATCGGCAAAGTCCGCGTGGTGGGTAAAACCCTGGCCGAAATACGTAGTGATATTACCAGCCGCTTAGCGACCTATATTGCCGACCCGCAGGTGGACGTTAATATCGCCGCGTTCCGCTCGCAAAAAGCCTATGTCTCTGGCCAGGTTAATAAATCAGGCCAGCAGGCGATCACCAACGTGCCGCTGACCGTGCTTGACGCGATCAACGCCGCGGGCGGTCTGACCGATCTTGCCGACTGGCGCAACGTCGTGCTGACCCACAAAGGCAAAGAGGAGCGCATCTCTCTGCAGGCGCTGATGCAAAACGGCGACCTCAGCCAGAACCGTCTGCTTTATCCGGGCGACATTCTGTTTGTTCCGCGCAATGACGATCTGAAAGTGTTCGTGATGGGCGAAGTGAAAAAACAGAGCACCCTCAAAATGGACTTCAGCGGCATGACGCTGACCGAAGCGCTCGGCCAGGCAGAAGGTCTCGACCTGACCTCCTCCAACGCCAGCGGTATCTTCGTCATCCGTCCGATCAAGAACGGCGAGGGCGGTCGCGGCAACAAGATTGCCAACATCTACCAGCTTGATATGTCGGATGCCACGTCGCTGGTGATGGCCACCAACTTCCGCCTCCAGCCTTATGACGTTGTTTATGTCACCACCGCACCGGTATCGCGTTGGAACCGTCTTATCAACCAGTTGCTGCCAACCATCAGTGGCGTTCGCTACATGACGGATACGGCCAAAGATATTCATACGTGGTAACAGGCATGTTCAACAAAATTCTGGTGGTTTGTGTGGGGAACATTTGTCGTTCCCCGACAGCAGAGCGGCTACTGAAAAAATACCACCCCGGGCTCACGGTTGAGTCCGCCGGGTTGGGCGCACTGGTCGGGCACAGCGCAGATGCCAACGCCACGGCCGTGGCGGCAGATAACCAACTCTCGCTGGATGGGCATGTCGCACGCCAGATCTCAGGGAAATTGTGTCGCGAATTCGATCTGATTCTGGTCATGGAGAAGCGACACATCTCCCGCTTGTGCGAACTTACCCCCGAGATGCGTGGAAAGGTCATGTTGTTTGGCCACTGGGATAACGAACGGGAGATCCCCGATCCGTATCGCAAAAGTCGCGAAGCTTTTGAAGCCGTTTACACCTTACTTGACCAGTCTGCCCGCCTTTGGGCGCAGGCATTGCAAGCTCAGCAGGGATAATAATGACAGAGAAAACACACCATTCGCATTCTGCTACGTCGGCAGTGGGCAATGACGAAATCGATATTGGCCGTCTGCTCGGCACAATCATTGAGGCTCGCTGGTGGGTGCTGGGCATTACCGCGCTATTTGCCCTCGCCGCGCTCGTTTACTGCATGTTCGCCACGCCCATTTACAGCGCCGATGCGCTGGTGCAGATCGAGCAGAATACCGGCAGTTCGCTGGTGCAGGATATTAACAGCGCGCTGAGTAACAAACCGCCGGCGTCAGAAGCTGAAATTCAGCTGATCCAGTCCCGCCTGGTACTGGGCAAAACCGTTGACGATCTCGACCTCGACATCTCGGTGGTGAAAAACACCTTCCCGCTGTTTGGTGCTGGCTGGGATCGCCTGATGGGACGGCAGAATGAGACCGTTAAGGTCACCTCATTCGAACTGCCGAAAGGGTGGGCGGATCAGACCTTCACTCTTAAAGTGCTGAGCCCGAAAACTTATCTGCTGAGCAGCGACGGCGGGTTTGAAGCGCGCGGTGAAGTGGGCAAACCGTTGAGCAAAGAGGGCGTCACCATGATGGTGAGCGCGATTCAGGCCTCTGACGACAGCGAGTTTACCGTCACCAAGTTCTCGACCCTTGGCATGATCAACAATCTGCAAAACAACCTGACGGTTGTGGAGAACGGTAAAGACACCGGCGTGCTGAGCCTCAGCTACACCGGCGAAGATCGCGATCAGATCCGTGCCATTCTCAACAGCATCACCCGCAACTACCTTGAGCAGAATATTGAGCGCAAATCGGAAGAGGCGGCAAAAAGCCTGATCTTCCTTGATAAGCAGCTACCGGAAGTGCGTCACAACCTCGATGTCGCGGAAGATAAGCTCAACGCCTATCGCCAGACGAAAGACTCCGTCGACCTGCCGCTCGAAGCCAAATCGGTGCTCGACTCGGTGGTCAACATTGATGCGCAGTTGAACGAACTGACCTTCAAAGAAGCGGAGATCTCCAAGCTCTACACTAAAGCGCACCCGGCGTACCGCACGCTGCTGGAGAAACGCCAGGCGCTGGAAGATGAGAAGGCGAAGCTCAATAAACGCATCACGGCTATGCCGCAGACGCAGCAGGAAATTGTGCGCCTGACCCGCGACGTTGAATCTGGTCAGCAGGTCTATATGCAACTGCTGAACAAACAGCAGGAGTTGCGTATCACTCAGGCGAGCACCGTGGGCGATGTGCGCATCGTTGACCCGGCGATCACCCAGCCTGGCGTGCTGAAGCCGAAAAAAGCGCTGATTATTCTCGGCAGCATTATTTTCGGTCTGATTATCTCCGTCGTTGGCGTGCTGCTGCGTTCCCTCTTCAACCGCGGTATCGAAAGCCCGCAGGTGCTGGAAGAGCACGGTATCAGCGTCTATGCCAGCATCCCGCTCTCCGAGTGGCAGAAGGAGCGTGATAACGCGCAAGTCGCCAAAGGCTCACGCCGCTTCAAGCAGAGCCAACTGCTGGCAGTGGGTAACCCGACCGACCTGGCGATTGAAGCGGTTCGCAGCCTGCGTACCAGTCTCCACTTCGCCATGATGCAGGCCAACAACAATGTGTTGATGATGACCGGGGTCAGCCCCTCCATCGGTAAAACCTTTGTCTGTGCCAACCTTGCGGCGGTTATCAGCCAGACCAACAAGCGCGTGCTGCTGATCGACTGTGATATGCGTAAAGGCTACACCCACGAACTGCTGGGTACCGACAATATCAACGGTCTGTCAGATGTGCTGGCAGGGAAGGGCACCATCGAGAGCTGCGCGAAGCCGACCTCTATCAGTAACTTCGACCTGGTTCCACGCGGTCAGGTGCCGCCTAACCCTTCTGAGCTGCTGATGAGCGAACGCTTTACCCAGCTAATTGATTGGGCGAGCAAAAACTACGATCTGGTACTGATCGATACCCCGCCAATCCTCGCGGTGACCGATGCGGCTGTAGTAGGTCGCCACGCAGGCACCACGCTGATGGTGGCGCGTTACGCGGTCAACACCCTGAAAGAGATCCAGACCAGCCTGAGCCGCTTCGAGCAGAACGGCATCCAGGTAAAAGGCGTCATCCTGAACTCCATCTTCCGCCGCGCAACCGGCTATCAGGATTACGGCTACTACGAGTACGAATACAAGTCCGACTCGAAATAACAAGACTTATACCTCTACCCTCAGCGTGCTTCGCCCTTCCCCTTAACGGGGGGAGGGCGTAAGCGAGGGCGAAAAGCGGCATGTTGAACGCATTAGGGATCGCATCATGAGCACAACAGCAAACCCATTAATTTCAATTTATATGCCTACCTGGAACCGTCAGCAGCTGGCCATCCGCGCCATTAAATCGGTGCTGCGCCAGGATTACCCGCACTGGGAAATGATCATCGTTGATGACTGCTCCGCGTCGTTCGATCAGCTGCAGCAGTTTGTTGATGAGCTGGGCGACCCGCGCGTCAGCTATACGCGCAACGACTTCAACTCCGGTGCCTGCGCCGTGCGCAACCAGGCTATTCTGCAGGCGCGCGGACAATACATTACCGGTATCGATGACGATGATGAGTGGACGCCAAACCGCTTATCGGTCTTCCTCGCCCATAAACATCTGCTTAATACCCGCGCGTTTCTCTACGCCAATGATTATGTGTGCCAGGGCGAAGTCTACGCGCAGCCGGCGAGCCTGCCGCTCTACCCGAAATCGCCGTTCTCCCGCAAACTCTTCTACAAACGTAATATCGTCGGCAACCAGGTCTTCACCTGGGCGTGGCGGTTTAAAGAGTCGCTGTTTGATACCCAACTGAAAGCCGCCCAGGATTACGACATCTTCCTGCGCATGGTGACCGAGTATGGCGAGCCGTTCAAAATTGAAGAGGCGACGCAGATCCTGCATATCAACCACGGCGAGATGCAGATCACCTCTTCACCGAAGAAGTTCTCCGGCTACTTCCACTTCTATCGCAAGCACAAAGATAAGTTCGACCGTGCCAGCAAGAAGTACCAACTCTTCACCCTCTACCAGATCCGCAACAAGCGGATGAACTGGCGCACGCTGCTGACGCTCTTTTCCGTGCGCAACGGCAAACGTCTGGCTGATGGGCTGCGGGGTAAATAATGCGACTGGAAGATTTTCGCGCAAACCACTGGAATTTGCGCCCGTGCTGCATGGTTGCCGCCTACCGTATCGCGCACTTCTGCTCGGTGTGGCGCAAAAAGCATGTGATTAACAATATCTGGGCCGCGCCGGTCATTCTGCTCTACCGCTTTATCACCGAATGCCTGTTTGGCTATGAGATACAGGCGGCAGCAACTATCGGTCGACGTTTTACCATTCACCACGGTTATGCAGTGGTGATTAATAAAAATGTCGTAGCGGGTGATGATTTTACCATTCGCCATGGTGTGACCATCGGCAACCGCGGTGCCGACAGCCTGGCCTGTCCGGTCATCGGCAACGGCGTTGAGCTGGGTGCGAATGTGGTGATGATTGGCGATATCACCATTGGCAACAATGTCACCATCGGCGCAGGCAGCGTGGTGCTCGACAGTGTGCCGGACAACGCGCTGGTGGTGGGTGAAAAAGCGCGCGTGAAGGTGATTAAATGAATATTTTGCAGTTTAACGTACGCCTCGCAGAGGGCGGTGCTGCGGGTGTTGCGCTGGATCTCCACCAGCGGGCACTGCAGCAGGGTTATCAGTCGCGCTTTATTTATGGCTACGGTAAAGGCGGCAAAAAGAGTGTCAGCCATGACAACTATCAGAACGTCTATAAACAGACGCCACGTCTGACCTCGATTGCCAACCTGGCGCTGTTCCGCCTCTTTAACCGCGATGTTTTCGGCAATCTCAATAATCTTTATCGCAACGTGACCCGCAGCGAAGGGCCGCTGGTGCTCCATTTTCATGTGATGCACAGCTACTGGCTCAACCTTGAGGATCTGGTGGCATTTTGCCAGCGCGTAAAAGCGCACAAGCCGGACGTCACCTTCGTCTGGACGCTGCACGACCACTGGAGCGTCACCGGCCGCTGTGCCTTTACCGACGGCTGCGAAGGGTGGAAGAGCAACTGCCAGAAGTGCCCGACGCTGAGTAACTATCCGCCGGTCAAAATCGATCGCGCGCATCAGTTAGTGGGCCGCAAGCGCCAGCTGTTTAACACCATGCTGTCACTGGGCTGCCAGTTTATCTCCCCAAGCCAGCATGTGGCTGACGCCTTTAACAGTCTGTATGGCGCTGGCCGTTGCCAGATTATCAACAACGGTATTGATGTCGCGACAGAAGAGATCCTCGCCCAGCTCGCGCCGGTCAAAGTGACGCAGGGGAAACCGAAGATCGCTATCGTCGCCCACGATTTACGCTACGACGGTAAAACCAACCAAAAGCTGGTGCGCGACATTATGGCGCTTGAAGATCGCGTCGAGCTGCACACCTTCGGTAAATTCTCTCCGTTTGAGGGGCCGCAGGTGGTTAACCACGGTTTCCTCACCGATAAGCGTAAATTGATGAGCGAGCTCAATGAGATGGATGCGCTGGTCTTTAGTTCGCGCGTCGATAACTACCCGCTGATCCTCTGCGAAGCCCTCTCTATCGGCGTGCCGGTGATTGCCACCCACAGCGATGCGGCGCGTGAAGTGCTGCAAAAGTCGGGCGGGAAGACCTTCAGTGAAGAGGAGGTGCTGCCGCTGGTGCAGTGCCATAAAGCAGAAATCGCCCAGGCGGTGTTTGGCGAGAGCCTTGACGCGTTTCGCGCGCGCAGCCGCCAGGCCTATAGCGGTCATCAGATGCTGGAGGAGTATGTCTCGTTCTATCAGAGTCTGTAGCTATCTGCTGCTGCCGTTGATCTACCTGCTGGTCAACGTGAAATTATTCCAGCTCGGTGAGAGCTTCCCGATCACGATTGTGACCTTTTTACCGGTGATGCTGCTGCTCTACGTTGAGCGCATCAACCTGAAAAAATTGATGTTAGCGCTGATGCTCGGTGCAGGATTAACGCTCTTCAACTTTATTTTCGGTAAGTCGCTGGATGCCAGTAAATATGTCACGTCGACAATGCTGTTTGTTTACATCGTGATCATTATTGGCATGGTATGGAGTATTCGCTTCAAAACGATCTCGCCGCATAACTACCGAAAGATTTTGAGATTTTTCTATATGGTGGTGGCATTAATTGTCACGCTGGCAGCAATGGAGATGGCTCAGATCATTCTTACTGGCGGCAGTAGTTTGATGGAAATAATTTCGAAATATCTTATTTACAGCAACAGTTACGTGCTGAATTTTATCAAGTTCGGCGGTAAGCGAACCACGGCGCTCTATTTCGAACCGGCATTCTTCGCTCTGGCGTTAATCTCAATTTGGCTCAGCATCAAACAGTTTGGTATCAAAACGCCGAAGACCGATGCTATGATTCTGGCAGGGATAGTTCTCTCAGGATCGTTCTCCGGGGTAATGACATTTATCATGTTTTACCTGCTGGAATGGGCGTTCCAGTATCTCAATAAAGAGGCGATTCAGAAGAAATTACCGCTGGCAATTATTTCACTTGCGGTGTTTGTCGTGGGCCTCGTATTTGCTTTTCCTTATATTGCAACGCGTATTGGCGATTTGGGAACGGAAGGCTCCTCCTCTTATTACAGAATTATCGGTCCGCTTGTGATGGTTGGATATTCGCTGACCAATATTGATGGCGTAGTAAGATTCGGCTCACTTTATGAATATGTCGCATCATTCGGAATCTTTAACGGTGCAGACGTCGGGAAAACAATAGACAATGGGTTGTATCTGCTGATCATTTATTTTTCATGGTTAGCGGTAATACTGACCGGATGGTACATGTTTAAAGTCGCTAAAATGACGATGAATGCTTTTGGCAACAATCAGAATTTTCGCGTTCAACTTTTCTTGTTTACCCCGATCTCGTTGTTTTTTACGGGGTCAATTTTTAGTCCGGAATATGCATTCTTAATTGTTTGTCCATTTATTCTTCGTAAAGCGTTGAATATTGTCAGTTCATGAGAAGGTGGGTCACATGCTGCTTAGTGTTATTACTGTCGCGTTTCGCAATTATGAAGGTGTGATGAAGACCTGGCAGTCGCTGGCTCACCTGGCGAAAGCGCAAGATATCGAGTTCGAGTGGATTGTGGTTGACGGCGGTTCACAGGACGGCACTGAGGATTTTCTGAAAAGCCTCAATGGGCAATATAATCTACGTTTTATAAGCGAACGCGATAAAGGTATTTATGATGCCATGAATAAAGGCATCGATATGGCTTCAGGACGTTTTGCGATATTTCTTAATTCTGGCGATATTTTCCATGAAGAGATCGTCGATGTTGTTCGCCAGTTAAGCGAAGCGAAAGAGACCGCGATGTATATCGGCGATGCGCTGCTTGATTTCGGCGACGGCAGCAAGCTGCGCCGCAATGCGAAAAGCGGCTGGTATATTTATCACAGCCTGCCGGCCAGCCATCAGGCCATCTTTTTCCCGGTGCACGGGTTAAAAACGTACCCCTACGATCTGCAATTTAAAGTCTCATCCGATTACGCGTTAGCGGCCAGAATGTTTAAAGCGGGCTTTCCGTTTAAGCGTCTGAAAGGGCTGGTATCTGAATTTTCGATGGGCGGTGTATCCACTTCTAATAATCTCGAATTATGTCAAGACGCCCGTAAAGTTCAGCGCATGATATTACACGTCCCGGGCTTCTGGGCAGAATTATCCTATATGTTGCGTTTACGGACGACGGGTAAAGCAAAGGCTTTATATAACAAAGCGTAACGCCCGGACATAAGGAAAGAATATGCAAGATTTAAACGGATTCTCCGTGCCGAAAGGCTTTCGGGGCGGGAACGCTATTAAGGTTCAACTGTGGTGGGCGGTACAGGCGACATTATTTGCCTGGTCTCCGCAGGTGCTTTATCGCTGGCGCGCCTTCTTATTACGCCTGTTCGGCGCAAAGGTAGGTAAAGGCGTGGTGATTCGACCTTCGGTCAAAATTACCTACCCATGGAAATTAACCCTGGGTGATTACAGCTGGGTGGGGGATGACGCGGTGTTATATACGCTCGGCGACATCACCATCGGCGCAAATTCTGTGGTGTCACAGAAGTGTTATTTGTGCACCGGCAGTCACGACTATATGAGCGCGCATTTCGATATTAACGCGACGCCCATCGTGATTGGCGAGAAGTGCTGGCTGGCGACGGATGTGTTTGTTGCTCCCGGCGTTTCTATCGGCGACGGCACGGTCGTCGGTGCGCGCAGCAGTGTTTTTAAATCGCTACCGGCAAATGCGATTTGTCGGGGCAATCCCGCAGTGGTAACGCGCGAACGCGTTGAAAAGGTAACTCCCTAACAGGGAACATTGAGGAAAATAAATTATGTCTAAAGTCGCTCTCATCACCGGCGTTACCGGGCAAGATGGCTCTTATCTGGCAGAACTGCTTCTGGAAAAGGGTTACGAAGTTCACGGCATCAAACGCCGCGCTTCCTCTTTCAATACTGAGCGTGTTGATCACATTTATCAGGATCCGCACACAAGCAACCCGAAATTCCACCTGCACTACGGCGATCTGACCGATACGTCCAACCTGACCCGTATCCTGCAGGAAGTGCAGCCGGATGAAGTGTACAACCTGGGCGCGATGAGCCACGTTGCGGTCTCCTTCGAATCCCCGGAATACACCGCTGATGTCGACGCCATGGGTACGCTGCGTCTGCTGGAAGCGATCCGCTTCCTGGGTCTGGAGAAGAAAACCCGTTTCTATCAGGCATCCACCTCTGAGCTGTATGGCCTGGTGCAGGAAACCCCGCAGAAAGAGACTACGCCGTTCTACCCGCGCTCTCCGTATGCCGTTGCCAAACTGTACGCTTACTGGATCACCGTGAACTACCGTGAATCCTACGGCATGTACGCCTGTAACGGCATCCTGTTCAACCACGAATCCCCGCGTCGCGGCGAAACCTTCGTAACCCGTAAAATCACCCGCGCGATTGCCAACATCGCTCAGGGCCTGGAATCCTGCCTCTACCTCGGCAACATGGACTCCCTGCGTGACTGGGGCCATGCCAAAGACTACGTGAAAATGCAGTGGATGATGCTGCAGCAGGAACAGCCGGAAGACTTCGTTATCGCGACCGGCGTGCAGTACTCCGTACGTCAGTTCGTGGAAATGGCTGCCGCTCAGCTGGGTATCAAACTGCGCTTCGAAGGCACCGGCGTAGAAGAGAAGGGTATCGTTGTTTCCGTAACTGGCCACGATGCGCCGGGCGTGAAACCGGGTGATGTGATTGTTGCCGTTGACCCGCGTTACTTCCGTCCTGCTGAAGTGGAAACCCTGCTGGGCGACCCGACCAAAGCGCACGAAAAACTGGGCTGGAAACCGGAAACCACCCTGCAGGAGATGGTCTCCGAAATGGTGGCAAAAGATCTGGAAGCAGCGAAAAAACACTCACTGCTTAAGGCCCACGGTTACGAGGTTGCCATCGCGCTGGAGTCCTGAGCATGACCAAACAACGTGTTTTTGTGGCTGGCCATCGCGGGATGGTGGGGTCAGCCATCGTACGGCAGCTCGAACAGCGTGCGGATATCGAACTGGTGCTGCGCTCGCGCGAAGAGCTGAACCTGTTAGATGCCGCAGCGGTGGACGCGTTTTTCGCCAGCGAACGTATTGACCAGGTCTACCTGGCAGCAGCGAAAGTGGGCGGTATTGTGGCGAACAATACCTACCCGGCGGACTTCATCTACGAAAATATGATGATTGAGAGCAACATCATTCACTCGGCGCACAAGCACGACGTGAACAAGCTGTTGTTCCTCGGTTCGTCCTGCATCTACCCGAAACTGGCGAAGCAGCCGATTGCTGAAAGCGAGCTGCTGCAAGGGACGCTGGAGCCGACGAACGAGCCGTACGCGATTGCCAAAATCGCCGGGATCAAACTGTGCGAATCCTATAACCGCCAGTATGACCGCGACTACCGCTCGGTGATGCCGACAAACCTGTATGGTCCGCACGACAACTTCCACCCGAGCAACTCGCACGTTATTCCTGCGCTGCTGCGTCGTTTCCATGAAGCGACTCAGGAGAATGCGGCAGACGTGGTGGTGTGGGGCAGCGGCACGCCGATGCGTGAATTCCTCCATGTGGATGATATGGCAGCAGCCAGCATTCATGTGCAGGAGCTGGCGCGCGAAGTGTGGCAGGAGAATACCGAACCGATGCTGTCGCATATCAACGTCGGTACCGGCGTTGACTGCACCATTCGCGAACTGGCGCAGACGGTTGCAAGCGTTGTGGGCTACAAAGGCCGCGTGGTGTTTGACGCCACCAAGCCGGACGGTACGCCGCGTAAGCTGCTGGATGTGACCCGTTTGCATCAACTGGGCTGGTATCACGAGATCTCACTGGAAGCGGGGCTGGCAAGCACCTACCAGTGGTTCCTTGAAAACCAGCACCGGTTCCGGGGGTAAGCATGTTTTTAAGTCATGAAGATTTTGCCACGGTGGTGCGTTCCACCCCGCTGATCTCCATCGATCTGATCGTGGAGAACTCACGCGGCGAGTTTTTACTCGGCAAACGCACTAACCGTCCGGCCCAGGGATACTGGTTCGTGCCGGGCGGACGCGTGCAAAAGGACGAGCCGCTGGCAGCCGCTTTCGAGCGGCTGACTCAGGCGGAACTGGGACTGCGCCTGCCGATGTCGGCAGGTGAGTTTTACGGCGTCTGGCAGCACTTCTATGACGATAACTTCTCCGGCCCCGATTTTACGACCCACTACATCGTGCTTGGCTTCCGTCTGCGCGTGGACGAGGAGACCCTCGCCCTGCCAACGGAGCAGCACGATGACTATCGCTGGGTTTCGCCGGAGGCGTTGATTGCCGACCCGCTGGTGCATGACAACAGCCGCGCCTATTTCCTCGACGCGCAGGGAGTGCCGGGCTTATGAAAATCCTGGTTTATGGCATCAACTATTCGCCGGAACTGACCGGGATCGGTAAGTACACCGGCGAAATGGTGGAGTGGATGGCCCGTCAGGGCCATGACGTTCGCGTCATCACTGCGCCGCCGTACTACCCGGAGTGGAAAGTCGGGCACCCTTACAGTGCCTGGCGCTGGCGTAAAGAGCAGGGCGCCGCCACGGTGTGGCGCTGCCCGCTCTACGTGCCGAAGCAGCCATCGACCATCAAGCGTCTGCTGCACTTAGGCAGCTTTGCCGTCAGCAGCTTTTTCCCGCTGATGGCCCAGCGCAGCTGGAAGCCGGATCGCATCATCGGCGTGGTGCCGACGCTGTTTTGCACGCCGGGTATGCGCCTGCTGGCAAAACTGAGCGGCGCCCGCACGCTGCTGCATATCCAGGATTATGAAGTGGACGCCATGCTCGGGTTAGGCATGGCGGGCAAAGGTAAAGGCGGCCTGGTGGCAAAAATGGCGGCCGCGTTTGAACGCAGCAATCTGCATAACGTTGACAACGTCTCCACCATCTCCCGCTCGATGATGAACAAAGCGCGTGAAAAGGGCGTGTCAGCCGACAAGATTATCTTCTTCCCGAACTGGTCCGAAGTGGCGCGTTTTCGTGATGTCGACGCGGCAAGCGTTGCGCAGTTACGCCGCGACCTCGGTCTGCCGGATGACAAAAAAATCATTCTTTACTCCGGCAATATCGGTGAGAAGCAGGGATTAGAAAATGTGATTGAAGCCGCTGCGCGACTGAAGGGCCATCCGTGGCTGTTCGCCATCGTCGGGCAGGGCGGGGGCAAAGCGCGGCTGGAGAAAATGGTCAGCGAGCGCGGCCTCGACAATGTGAAATTCTTCCCGTTGCAGCCTTATGAAGCGCTGCCTGCCCTGCTCGCGCTCGGCGATTGCCACCTGGTTATCCAGAAGCGCGGCGCGGCGGATGCGGTATTGCCCTCCAAGCTGACCAACATTCTGGCGGTGGGCGGCAATGCGGTGATCACCGCCGAAGAGAGTACCGAACTTGGCCAGCTCTGCCTGAATGAGCCTGGCATTGCGGTCTGCGTCGAACCGGAATCGGTCGATGCGCTGACCTCGGGCATTGAACGCGCGTTAGCGCTGCCCACAAACAACACGGTGGCACGTGAATATGCCGAACGCACGCTCGAAAAAGAGAACGTGTTAAGCCAGTTTATTGCAGATATCAGCCCGGAGAAATCCGCGACGCCCGCAGCCGCCCACGATGGCGCGGCGCATGAGGCGCGTCTCAATTTCGACGGCAATGGGGATAAATCATGAGTCAAACGCAACTCTATCCGGTCGTAATGGCCGGTGGCTCCGGCAGCCGTCTGTGGCCGCTTTCCCGCGTGCTTTACCCTAAACAGTTTCTCTGCCTGAAGGGCGATCTCACCATGTTGCAGACCACCGTCTGCCGCCTGAACGGCGTTGAGTGCGAAAGCCCGGTGGTGATTTGTAACGAGCAGCACCGTTTTATCGTCGCAGAACAGCTGCGCCAGCTTAACAAGCTGACGGAGAACATCATTCTTGAACCGGCAGGCCGCAACACCGCACCGGCGATTGCGCTGGCGGCGCTGGCGGTCAAACGCCACAACCCGGATAGCGATCCGCTGATGCTGGTGCTGGCAGCGGACCATGTTATTCAGGATGAAGAGGCGTTCCGTACTTCAGTACGTAATGCCATGCCGTATGCCGAGGCGGGCAAACTGGTCACCTTCGGTATCGTGCCGGATATGCCCGAAACCGGTTACGGCTACATCCGCCGCGGCGAAGTCAGCCCAGGCCAGGTTGATACTGTGGCGTTTGAAGTAGCGCAGTTTGTTGAAAAACCGAACCTGGAAACCGCGCAGGGGTACGTCGCCAGCGGCGAATACTACTGGAACAGCGGCATGTTCCTGTTCAGCGCCGGTCGCTACCTGGAAGAGCTGCAAAAATATCGTCCGGACATTCTCGAAGCCTGTGAAAAGGCTATGGATGCCACCGACCCGGATATGGACTTTATCCGCGTCGATGAAGAGGCGTTCCTCGCCTGCCCGGAAGAGTCTATCGACTACGCGGTGATGGAACGCACTGCCGATGCAGTTGTGGTACCGATGGACGCAGGATGGAGCGATGTTGGCTCCTGGTCTTCGCTGTGGGAGATCAGCCAGCAGACGCCGGAAGGCAACGTGCACCACGGCGATGTGATCAGCCACAAAACCGAAAACAGCTACGTCTATGCCGAATCCGGTCTCGTGACCACCGTTGGCGTAAAAGATTTGGTGGTTGTGCAGACCAAAGACGCCGTGCTGATTGCCGACCGTAATGCGGTGCAGGACGTGAAAAAGGTGGTCGAGAAGATCAAAGCCGAAGGGCGTCACGAGCACCATATTCACCGCGAAGTTTACCGCCCATGGGGTAAATATGACTCCATCGACGCAGGCGATCGCTACCAGGTGAAACGCATCACCGTGAAACCGGGCGAGGGGCTGTCGGTGCAGATGCACCACCACCGCGCCGAGCACTGGGTGGTGGTGGCCGGAACGGCAAAAGTCACCATCGATGATGAAGTCAAACTGCTGGGCGAAAACGAATCTATCTATATTCCGCTCGGCGCGCGCCACTGCCTGGAAAACCCGGGCAAGATCCCTCTCGACCTGATTGAGGTACGCTCCGGTTCGTACCTGGAAGAGGATGACATTGTGCGCTTCGCCGATCGTTACGGGCGTATTTAACGCCCACTGCCGACCCGCCGCGCGCGGGTTCGGCCAGAACAACTATTGATAACATTTATGTGGCCAGTTGCGGTCAAGGCTGACTGTTGCCTGAAGAAGAGGTAATGATGGAAAAATTAACCTGTTTTAAAGCTTACGATATTCGCGGAAAGCTGGGCGAAGAACTCAATGAAGATATAGCCTGGCGTATTGGCCGCGCCTACGGGGAGTACCTGAAGCCGCAGACCATTGTGCTCGGCGGTGATGTGCGCCAGACCAGCGAATCGCTGAAGCTGGCGTTAGCCAAAGGGTTGCAGGACGCTGGCGTTGATGTGCTGGATATCGGTTTGTCCGGTACCGAAGAGATCTATTTCGCCACCTTCCATCTCGGCGTTGACGGCGGTATCGAAGTGACCGCCAGCCACAACCCGATGGACTACAACGGCATGAAACTGGTGCGCAAAGGCGCGCGCCCGATCAGCGGCGACACCGGCCTGCGCGACGTGCAGCGTCTGGCGGAAGCCAACGACTTCCCGCCGGTTAACCCGGAAAAACGCGGCAGCTACAAGCAAATCTCCCTGCGCGATGACTATATCGACCATCTGCTTGGCTACATCAACACCGCTAACCTCAAACCGCTGAAACTGGTGATCAACTCCGGTAACGGCGCGGCAGGCCCGGTGATCGACGCCATCGAAGCGCGCTTCAAGGCGCTGAATGTGCCGGTGAGCTTTATCAAAGTGCACAACGAGCCGGATGGCACCTTCCCGCACGGTATTCCTAACCCGCTGCTGCCGGAGTGCCGCGACGATACCCGCAATGCGGTGATTGAGCACCAGGCGGATATGGGCATCGCCTTCGACGGCGACTTCGACCGCTGCTTCCTGTTCGATGATAAGGGCCAGTTTATTGAGGGCTACTACATCGTTGGCCTGCTGGCAGAAGCGTTTCTCGAAAAACACCCCGGCGCGAAAATCATTCACGATCCGCGTCTCTCCTGGAACACGGTTGATGTGGTTGGCCGCGCAGGCGGTACGCCGGTGATGTCAAAAACCGGCCACGCTTTCATCAAAGAGCGCATGCGCGAAGAGGACGCCATTTACGGCGGCGAGATGAGCGCGCACCACTACTTCCGCGATTTCGCCTACTGCGACAGTGGCATGATCCCGTGGCTGTTGGTGACTGAGCTGCTGTGCCTGAAAGGCAAAACCCTGGCCGAGCTGGTGGGCGATCGCATGGTGGCCTTCCCGGCGAGCGGCGAGATCAACAGCAAGCTGGCGGATCCGGTTAGCGCCATCAAACGCGTTGAAGATCGCTACGCGCCGGACGCGCTGGAGGTGGATTACACCGACGGCATCAGCATCGCCTTTGCCGACTGGCGCTTTAACCTGCGCTCCTCCAACACCGAGCCGGTGGTGCGTCTGAATGTCGAATCCCGACACGACGTGGCGTTGATGGAGGCGCGAACGCAGGAAATTCTGGCGCTGTTGAATCAGTAACTCTTAGTCGTTCTCCTCCCCATGAGGGGAGGAGGGCAAACAGGCAGGTACAACGATGACAAATCTAAAAAAGCGCGACCGGGCCAAAACGAATGCATCGTTAATCTCTATCGTGCAGCGATTCTCAGACATCACCATTATGTTCGCTGGGTTGTGGCTGGTGTGCAAAGTCAATGCGTTGCCATTTTTCTACATGCATCTGCTGATGGCGCTGACCACGCTGGTAGTATTCCAGATGATCGGCGGCATGACCGATTTCTACCGCTCCTGGCGCGGCGTCAGAATGATGACCGAATTGACGCTGCTGTTGCAGAACTGGACGCTAAGTATCATCTTCAGCGCCGGTTTGATGTCGTTCAACACAGACTTTGATAACACTTTCTCGCTCTATTTCACCTGGTATCTGTTAACCAGCCTCGGTCTGATGTTTAGCCGGGCGGTGATCCGCTTCGGTGCCGGCTGGCTGCGCAATCTTGGGTATAACACCCGTCGCGTTGCCGTGGCCGGTGATATGCCGATGGGGCAGGCGCTGCTTGACGGTTTCCGCAATGAACCGTGGCTGGGCTTCGATGTGGTCGGGGTCTATTACGATCCGAAACCGGGCGGCATCGACACCGGCTGGGCGGGCAACCTCGAACAACTGGTTGAAGATGCCCGCAGCGGCAAGATCCATAATGTCTACATTGCGATGTCGATGAATGACGCCGTTTGCATCAAAAAACTGGTGCGCGATCTCGCGGATACCACCTGTTCGGTGATCCTGATCCCGGATGTCTTCACCTTCAACATCCTGCATTCACGTATTGAAGAGGTGAATGGCGTTCCGATTGTGCCGCTGTATGACACGCCGCTCTCCGGGGTCAACCGCATCCTGAAACGCCTGGAAGACATTGTGCTCTCGTCGCTGATTCTGCTGCTGATTTCGCCGGTGCTGCTGGCCATCTCTGTGGCGGTGAAGATGAGTTCGCCGGGGCCGATCATTTTCCGCCAGACGCGCTACGGCATGGATGGTAAGCCGATCAAAGTGTGGAAGTTCCGCTCTATGAAGGTGATGGAGAACGACAACGTGGTGACCCAGGCGACGCAGAACGACCCGCGCGTCACCAAAGTGGGCAGCTTCCTGCGCCGCACCTCCCTTGATGAGCTGCCGCAGTTTATCAACGTGCTCACCGGCGGGATGTCGATTGTTGGCCCGCGTCCTCACGCCGTTGCGCATAACGAGCAGTATCGTGCGCTGATTGAGGGCTACATGCTGCGCCATAAAGTGAAACCGGGCATTACCGGCTGGGCGCAGATTAACGGCTGGCGCGGCGAGACCGACACGCTGGAAAAAATGGAAAAACGCATTGAGTTCGATCTGGAGTACATCCGCGAATGGAGCCTGTGGTTCGATATCAAGATCGTTTTTCTGACCATCTTTAAAGGCTTTGTCAACAAAGCGGCGTATTAAGGAAAGGTCATGAGCCTGAGAGAAAAAACCATCAGCGGAGCAAAGTGGTCAGCCATGGCCACTCTGACCATTATCGGTCTGGGGCTGGTGCAGATGACGGTGCTGGCGCGCATTATCGATAATCACCAGTTCGGTCTGCTGACCGTCTCGCTGGTGATTATTGCGCTGGCAGATACGTTGTCGGATTTTGGTATTGCTAACTCGATTATTCAGCGCAAGGAGATCAGCCACCTTGAGTTGACCACCCTCTACTGGCTCAACGTCGGGCTGGGGATTGTGGTCTGCATCGCGGTCTTCTCCTTGAGCAACATGATTGCTGACGTGCTGAACAACCCGGATCTGGCACCGCTGATCAAAACCCTGTCGGTGGCGTTTGTAGTGATCCCGCACGGGCAGCAGTTCCGCGCGCTGATGCAAAAAGAGCTGGAGTTCAACAAGATTGGTGCGATTGAAACCCTGTCGGTGATGGCGGGCTTCAGCTTTACGGTGATCAGCGCCTTCTTCTGGCCGCTGGCGATGACCGCGATCCTCGGTTATCTGGTTAACAGCGCCGTGCGTACGCTGCTGTTCGGCTATTTTGGCCGCAAGATCTACCGCCCCGGTCTGCACTTCTCCCTGGCTTCCGTCAGCTCTAACCTGCGTTTTGGCGCGTGGCTGACCGCAGACAGCATCATCAACTATGTGAACACTAACCTCTCTACGCTGGTGCTGGCGCGTATCCTCGGTGCGAGCGTTGCCGGGGGATACAACCTCGCCTACAACGTGGCGGTAGTGCCGCCGATGAAGCTGAACCCGATCATTACCCGCGTGCTCTTCCCGGCGTTCGCCAAGATCCAGGATGACACTGAGAAGCTGCGCCTGAACTTCTACAAGCTGCTGTCGGTGGTGGGAATTATCAACTTCCCGATCCTGCTCGGGCTGATGGTGGTGTCGAATAACTTTGTGCCGCTGGTGTTTGGCGAGAAGTGGAACAGCATCATTCCGATCCTGCAACTGCTGTGCATCGTTGGTCTGCTGCGCGCGGTCGGTAACCCGATCGGTTCGCTGCTGATGGCGAAAGCACGAGTCGATATCAGCTTTAAATTCAACGTCTTTAAAACGTTTCTTTTTATTCCGGCGATCATTATTGGCGGCCATATGGCCGGTGCGCTGGGCGTTACGCTTGGCTTCCTGCTGGTGCAGATTATCAACACCATTCTGAGCTACTTCGTGATGATTAAACCGGTGCTCGGTTCGAGCTACCGCCAGTACATCCTCAGCCTGTGGCTGCCGTTCTACCTGTCGCTGCCAACGCTGGTGGTCAGTTATGGCCTCGGCCTGGCGCTGAACGGCCATCTGCCGCTTGCCGCCATGCTGGCGATTCAGGTTGCTGCGGGTGCCATCGCCTTCGCCATTATGCTGATTTTGTCGCGTAACGCGCTGGTGGTGGAGATGAAGCGTCAGTTTTGCCGCAACGAGAAATTGAAAACACTGCTTCGCGCAGGATAAGAAACCTTATTGAACCCCTTTATGAGGTCGTTATGAAATTATTGATCCTTGGCAATCACACATGCGGCAACCGTGGTGACAGCGCAATTTTACGTGGATTGTTGGACGCTATTTCCCGCCTGAATCCTGAGGCGGAAGTGGATGTGATGAGCCGCTATCCGGTCAGCTCCTCCTGGTTACTCAATCGCCCGGTGATGGGCGACCCGCTCTACAGCCAGATGAAAGCGCACAACAACGCCGCTGGCCTGATGGGGCGCGTGAAGAAAGTGCTGCGCCGTCGCTACCAGCACCAGGTGCTGCTCTCCCGCGTGACCGATACCGGCAAACTGCGCAATATCGCCATCGCTCAGGGGTTTACCGATTTTGTGCGCCGTCTGGCGGATTACGATGCGATTATCCAGGTTGGCGGCTCTTTCTTTGTCGATCTCTACGGTGTGCCGCAGTTTGAACATGCGCTCTGCACCTTTATGGCGAAAAAGCCGCTGTTTATGATTGGTCACAGCGTCGGGCCGTTCCAGAACGACGACTTCAACAAGCTGGCGAACTACGTCTTCGGCCATTGCGATGCGCTGATCCTGCGCGAGCATGTCAGCCTCAATCTGATGAAGCAGAGCGGCATCACCACCGATAAAGTGGAGCAGGGTGTCGATACCGCCTGGCTGGTGGATCACCATCAGGAGGATTTCACCGCCAGCTATGCCGTTCAGCACTGGCTGGACCTGGCGGCAAAAGAGAAGACCGTTGCCATTACCCTGCGTGAACTGGCGCCGTTTGATAAACGCCTTGGCACCACCCAGCAGGCGTATGAAAAGGCCTTTGCGGATGTCGTCAACCGCGTGATTGACGCCGGTTATCAGGTGATTGCGCTCTCTACCTGTACCGGTATCGACAGCTATAACAAAGATGACCGCATGGTGGCGCTTAACCTGCGCCAGCATATTCAGGATCCTTCCCACTACCACGTGGTGATGGATGAGCTGAACGATCTGGAGATGGGCAAAATCCTCGCCGCATGCGATTTAACCATCGGTACGCGCCTGCACTCTGCGATCATCTCCATGAACTTCGGCACGCCTGCGATTGCCATTAACTACGAACACAAGTCAGCGGGGATCATGCAGCAGCTCGGCATGCCGGAGATGGCGGTGGATATTCGCCATCTGCTTGACGGTTCGCTGGCGTCAATGGCGGCAGATACGTTGGGCCAGTTGCCGGCGATCAACGCACGGCTGGCAACGGCGGTGGCGGCCGAGCGCGAGCAGGGCATCAAGATGGTGCAATCGGTGCTCGAGCGCGTGCAGGGGGTGAAATGAAAGTCGGCTTCTTTTTGCTGAAATTTCCTCTCTCGTCCGAAACGTTTGTCCTCAACCAGATTGTTGCCTTTATCAATATGGGATTTGAGGTTGAGATCGTCGCCCTGCACAAGGGCGATATGAACAATACTCACGCCGCGTACAGTGAATATAAGCTGGCGGAGAAGACGCACTGGCTGCTGGCGGAGCCGGAAGGGAAACTGGCGAAGCTGGGCTATCGCGGGCAGGCCATCGCCCGCGGCATGTTTAAGCCGTCGACCTGGAAAGCGCTCAACCTCTCCCGTTACGGTGATGAGGCGCGCAACCTGATCCTGCCAGCGATTTGTGGTCTGGCACCGCAAACTTTTACCGCCGATGTTTTTATCGCCCACTTTGGCCCGGCGGGCGTCACCGCGGCGAAACTGCGCGAACTTGGCGTGCTGAAAGGCAAGATCGCCACCGTCTTTCACGGGATCGATATCTCGCACCGCGATGTGCTTACGCACTACACCCCGGAGTATCAACAGCTCTTTAAGCGCGGCGATTTGATGCTGCCGATAAGCGATCTGTGGGCCGGGCGGCTGCTCACCATGGGCTGTCCGCAGAATAAGATTGCCGTCTCGCGTATGGGCGTCGATATGACGCGCTTTAGCCTGCGTGAAGTGAAATCGCCTGGCCGTCCGCTGCAAATTATCTCTGTTGCGCGTTTAACGGAGAAAAAAGGGCTGCATGTTGCCATCGAAGCCTGCCGCTTATTGAAAGCGCGCGGTGTGGCGTTCAAATACCGCATTCTGGGCATCGGCCCCTGGGAGCGCCGTTTGCGCACCCTGATAGAGCAGTTCCAGCTTGAGGATGTGATTGAGATGCCCGGCTTTAAGCCAAGCCATGAAGTAAAAGCGCTGCTCGATGAGGCGGATGTCTTTCTACTCCCCTCTATTACCGGCACCGATGGCGATATGGAAGGTATCCCGGTCGCGCTGATGGAGGCGATGGCAGTTGGCATCCCCGTGGTCTCAACCGTTCACAGCGGTATTCCGGAACTGATCGACGCCGGACGATCCGGCTGGCTGGTGCCGGAAAACGACGCCGAAGCGCTGGCTGAACGTCTGGCCTCCTTTGGTCAGATGGCGAGTGAGGAGCTTACGCCGGTGGTGACCCGCGCCCGGGAGAAAGTTGAAACGGACTTTAATCAAACGATTATCAACCAGCAACTGGCCAGTCTGCTGCAAACGCTTTGATGAGAGGCTTTATGACTGCGAAACGACGCTCAACCGCGCTGACGCGCCGATCCTTCCTGACCGCCGGCTCTGCGCTGGCGGCGCTTCCCTTGCTGCATATGCCTGCCGCGCGTGCCCTTGGGCGCAGTGACACGGTGAAGTTAAGCGATTACAACCACAATGACTGGCCAGCTGCGCTCAATAAGGCCTTTGCCGACGCGCAGACGGTGGAGGTGCCTGCCGGGCTGGTGTGCGAAAACATCAATACCGGTATTTTCATTCCCGCCGGTAAAACGCTGCTGGTGCGCGGGGCGTTAAAAGGCAGCGGACGTGGACGTCTTGTCCTGCAGGACGGCAGTAAGGTTATCGGCGAGCAGGGCGGCAGCCTCTATAACGTTATGCTGGATGTACGCGGCTCGGACTGCACCATTAAAGGTGTCAGCATGAGTGGTTATGGCCCGGTAATGCAGATCTACATCGGGGGTAAAGAGAAGCGCGTGATGCGCAATCTGGTGATTGATAACATCAACATCAGCAAAGCCAACTACGGCATTTTACGCCAGGGCTTCCATAACCAGCTGGATGGCGCGCGCATTACCCATAGCCGTTTTAGCGATCTGCAGGGCGATGCCATTGAGTGGAACGTGGCAATCAATGACCGCAATATCCTTATCTCCGATCATGTGATCGACAATATTAACTGCACCAACGGCAAAATTAACTGGGGGATTGGCATCGGGTTAGCGGGCAGCACCTATGACAATAACTACCCGGAAGATCAGTCGGTGAAAAACTTTGTCGTGGCAAATATCACCGGCAGTAATTGCCGCCAGCTGGTGCATGTGGAAAACGGTAAACATTTTGTTATTCGCAATATCAAAGCGAAAAACATTACGCCGGACTTCAGTAAAAAAGCGGGGATTGATAACGCTACGGTGGCTATTTATGGCTGTGATAATTTCGTTATCGATAATGTCACCATGGAAAATAGTGCCGGCATGCTGATTGGTTACGGCGTGATTAAAGGCGATTATTTATCCATCCCGCAAAATTTCAAACTTAACGATATTCAGCAGGATAACAGCAGCAGTAAATATAAGCTGCGCGGTATCCAGGTCTCCTCCGGTAACGCGACCTCGTTTGTCGCCATCACCAACATCAAGATGCAGCAGGCTACCCTTGAGCTGCACAATAAGCCGCAGCACCTCTTCCTGCGTAATATCCACATTACGCAGGATGCGTCCGTAGGCCCGGCGCTGAAGCTCAACTTCGACCTGCGCAAAGATGTGCGTGGCCGTTTTATGGCGAAAAATGAGACCCTGCTGTCGATGGCGAATATTCACGCAGTAAATGAGAACGGTCAAAGCTCCGTTGATATCGACCGCGTCGATCAGCACACCGTAAATGTCGAAAATTTAAACTTCCGCTTACCCGCTAAACGGTCATAAGCCTCTTTTGAGGCTTTTGCGAGGAATCCTGGAGATTAAACCGGGGCGTTAGGATTACATCTGTTGTCATGAAGGAGCATCACTCGTCGCCATTTTCATACCTGTTTGCCATGAACGCACTGGCGAAAACAGGTCAAGGGTTTATAATTCATCAATAATTTATAGGTGGAAGAAATAATGGTTAATTTAAAGGCAGTTATTCCGGTAGCCGGACTTGGGATGCATATGCTTCCCGCTACAAAAGCGATTCCAAAAGAGATGCTGCCGATTGTCGACAAGCCGATGATTCAATACATTGTCGACGAGATTGTCGCCGCGGGGATCAAAGAGATTGTTCTGGTCACCCACTCGTCAAAAAACGCGGTAGAAAACCACTTCGACACCTCCTACGAGCTTGAAGCGCTGCTTGAACAGCGCGTTAAGCGCCAGCTGCTGGCGGAAGTGCAGTCCATCTGCCCGCCGGGCGTTACTATCATGAACGTGCGTCAGGCGCAGCCGCTGGGCCTGGGCCACTCCATTCTCTGCGCGCGCCCGATTGTGGGTGACAATCCGTTTATCGTCGTCCTGCCAGATATCGTGCTGGACACGGCAACCGCCGATCCGCTGCGTTATAACCTCGCTGCGATGGTGGCGCGTTTTGGCGAAACCGGCCGCAGCCAGGTGCTGGCAAAACGTATGAAGGGCGATCTCTCTGAGTACTCGGTTATCCAGACCAAAGAGCCGCTGGACAGCGAAGGCAAGGTAAGCCGCATCGTGCAGTTTATTGAGAAGCCGGATCAGCCGCAGACGCTGGATTCCGATCTGATGGCAGTAGGGCGCTATGTGCTCTCTGCGGATATCTGGGCGGAGCTGGAAAACACCGAGCCAGGTGCCTGGGGACGTATTCAGCTTACTGATGCTATCGCCCGTCTGGCGGAAAAACAGTCCGTTGATGCCATGCTGATGACCGGGGACAGCTACGACTGCGGTAAGAAAATGGGTTACATGCAGGCGTTTGTGAACTATGGCCTGCGCAACCTGAAAGAAGGTCAGAAATTCCGCGATAGCATTCAGAAATTGCTGGCGCAATAATCAAATAGATACATCAAGTCCTGCAAACTTGATTACAAGGGCAGTGAAGAGTGGCGCTGAGGGATAATGCTCTCAGGTTATTCTTACTGCCCTTTATTTTTTTAACCATGGAAATCAACAGTTAAAAAAGTTAAATACGCTCATTTTTGGGCTCAAGAGCGAAAGATTTTCCCTTGTTTCCGGGGCTATTTCAGCGGAGAATAGCCGCTTAACCTTTCGTGCCTGTGTTAGCTGCAATACGCTACTGTCGGCGCGGACAAAATTTATGTCAACTGTCTCACACAGCGTACGGGTAGCTGGAAAGCCTGGGGCGGTAGCGTGCCTTTTGTTTCTGACTCTTTTCCTTTTGCCCGTTGAGCGCGTTCTAAACATTGCCAAGCAAGTACGGATAATTCTCGTGAAAATACTGGTCACCGGTGGTGCAGGCTTTATTGGTTCTGCAGTCGTGCGTCATATTATTAATAACACCCAGGATTCTGTGGTTAACGTTGATAAATTAACCTATGCAGGAAATCTTGAGTCTCTTAGCGATGTCAGCGAAAGCCAACGTTATTTTTTCGAACAGGCTGATATCTGTGACGCTGCTGCGATGGCGCGTATATTCGCCGAGCATAAACCGGACGCAGTAATGCACCTGGCAGCTGAAAGCCACGTTGACCGTTCAATCACCGGGCCTGCGGATTTTATTGAAACCAATATCGTCGGCACCTATGTTCTGCTTGAAGCGGCGCGCGCGTACTGGTCGACTCTTGATAAAGGCGCCAAACAGGCGTTTCGTTTCCACCATATCTCAACGGATGAAGTCTATGGCGATCTGCCGCATCCGGATGAAGCGCAACCCGATGAGCCGCTTCCGCTCTTTACCGAAAACACCGCTTATGCGCCAAGCAGCCCTTATTCAGCGTCAAAAGCGTCGAGCGACCATCTGGTTCGCGCCTGGCTGCGCACCTACGGCATGCCGACTCTTGTGACCAATTGCTCCAACAATTACGGCCCTTATCATTTCCCGGAAAAATTGATTCCGCTGGTGATCCTCAATGCGCTTGAAGGTAAACCGCTTCCTATCTATGGCAAAGGCGATCAAATCCGTGACTGGCTCTATGTAGAAGATCACGCTCGTGCGCTTTACACCGTTGTGACGCAAGGCGTTGCCGGTGAAACTTATAACATCGGTGGCCATAACGAAAAACAGAACCTTGATGTGGTACACACCATTTGCGATCTGCTTGACGAGATCGTGCCGAAAGCCAGCTCCTATCGCGATCAGATTACCTATGTGACTGACCGTCCGGGCCACGATCGCCGCTATGCCATTGATGCTGATAAAATTAGCCGCGAGCTGGGCTGGAAACCGCAAGAGACCTTCGAGTCCGGCATTCGTAAAACCGTGCAGTGGTACCTGGATAATCAGCGTTGGGTTGAGAACGTCAAAAGCGGTGCTTACAAAACCTGGATCGAGCAAAATTACGAGAAACGTTAATGATGAATATTCTGTTGTTCGGTAAAACCGGGCAGGTAGGTTGGGAACTTCAGCGTGCGCTGGCCCCCTTAGGACATGTGATCGCTGTCGATGTTCACTCGAAGGATTACTGTGGCGATTTCAGTAATCCGCAGGGCGTGGCAGAAACGGTTCGTCGCGTTCGCCCCGACGTTATCGTCAATGCAGCTGCGCACACTGCGGTTGATAAAGCGGAATCGGAGCGTGATTTTGCCGAGCTGCTGAATGCGACCAGCGTTGAAGCGATTGCGCGCGAAGCGGCAGCGATAGATGCCTGGCTGGTGCACTACTCAACAGATTATGTTTTCCCGGGCAGCGGCGAAACGCCGTGGCGCGAAACCGACGAGCCTTCGCCGCTCAACGTCTATGGTGAAACCAAATTGGCGGGTGAAAAGGCTATTCAGCAATATTGCCCGAAGTATCTGATTTTCCGCACCAGTTGGGTCTTTGCTGCGAAGGGAAATAACTTTGCTAAAACGATGCTCAAACTGGCGAAAGAGCGCGAAACGCTCTCCGTTATCGGCGACCAGTTTGGTGCCCCGACAGGGGCAGAACTGCTGGCTGACTGTACGGCCCATGCAATTCGTACCGCGTTGGTTAAACCAGACGTCGCTGGGCTTTATCATCTCGTAGCTTCCGGCACCACCAACTGGCATGCGTTTGCCGAATTGGTGTTTGCCGAGGCACGCGCTGCCGGAATTTCGCTGGCAGTACAAAATGTGAATGCTATCGCGACAGAAGCGTATCCTACCCCCGCAAAACGCCCTCATAATTCACGACTCAATACAGAAAAATTTTCCCGTGAATTTAACCTCATACTTCCACCTTGGGAGAGTGGGGTGAAACGTATGCTGGCAGAGTTATTCGCGATGGGCTCGGCTTAATTAATTTGAGATGCCTCTGGGAGGCGTTTTTAGCGTGAGAAGATGAAATGAAAACACGTAAAGGGATTATTCTTGCTGGAGGCTCTGGTACGCGTCTCTATCCGGTGACGATGGCCGTCAGTAAACAGCTACTGCCTATTTTCGACAAGCCGATGATTTACTACCCGTTATCTACGCTAATGCTGGCGGGTATTCGCGATATTTTGATCATCAGTACGCCGCAGGACACGCCGCGTTTTGAGCAACTGCTTGGCGATGGCAGCCAGTGGGGGCTTAACCTGCACTATAAAGTGCAGCCAAGTCCGGATGGGCTTGCGCAGGCATTTATTATCGGCGAAGAGTTCATCGGTAACGATGATTGCGCACTGGTTCTCGGCGATAACATTTTCTACGGCCATGATTTGCCGAAACTGCTTGATGATGCGGTCAATCAGGAGGGCAGTGCAACGGTATTTGCTTACCATGTTAACGATCCTGAGCGTTACGGCGTCGTTGAGTTTGACAAGCAGGGCACGGCTATTAGCCTTGAAGAAAAACCGCTTGAGCCAAAAAGTAATTACGCTGTAACTGGCCTCTACTTCTATGACAACCGTGTGGTTGAGATGGCGAAAAGCCTGAAACCTTCTGCCCGTGGTGAACTGGAAATTACGGATATTAACCGTTTATACCTCGAGCAGGGGAAACTCTCTGTTGCGATGATGGGGCGTGGTTATGCCTGGCTGGATACAGGTACACACCAAAGCCTGATTGAAGCAAGTAACTTTATTGCCACAATTGAAGAGCGTCAGGGGTTAAAGGTCTCTTGTCCGGAAGAGATCGCATTTCGCAAAGGTTTTATTGATGCCGAGCAGGTAAAAAAACTGGCTGAGCCGCTGAAAAAGAATGCCTATGGCCAGTATCTGCTAAAAATGATTAAAGGTTATTAAGCATGAATGTGATCAAGACTGATATCCCCGATGTATTGATTTTTGAGCCGAAAGTATTCGGCGATGAGCGGGGCTTTTTCTTCGAAAGCTTTAGCCAAAAAGTATTTGAGGAGGCTGTCGGACGAAAGGTTGAGTTTGTCCAAGACAACCACTCTAAGTCGGCAAAAGGGGTATTGCGCGGATTGCATTATCAACTTGAACCATATGCACAAGGTAAACTTGTGCGTTGCGTTGTGGGAGAGGTTTTCGATGTTGCTGTTGATATTCGTAAAGATTCGCCGACATTTGCTAAATGGGTAGGTGTCAACTTATCTGCAGAAAATAAACGTCAATTGTGGATTCCTGAGGGATTTGCTCATGGATTTTTAGTTTTGAGCGAAACGGCTGAGTTTGTCTATAAAACAACAAATTATTACCATCCTGAAAGTGATAGAGGGATTATATGGAATGATCCGATTATTGACATATCTTGGCCAAATATAAAATCTTTAGTTTTATCTGAGAAGGATCTTGCTGCGAAAACAATTGACAGCATTTAACAGGAATGTGTAAGTGAGCCTAATTAGAAATACATTCTGGAATTTAAGTGGTTATGTGATTCCTTCTGCAATCGCAATCCCTGCCTTGGGCTTTCTAGCCAGGGCGCTAGGGCCGGAGAGGTTTGGCCTTTTTACTTTAGCAGTTGCATTAGTGGGATATGCAAGTATTTTCGATGCAGGATTAACACGCGGTGTAATAAGAGAGGTGTCGTTTTACAGGGATAACAAAGATGAAGTGAATAAAATAGTATCTAATTCGACTATTATTCTTACTTTCTTAGGAATGGTTGGTGGTGGATGCATATTCATCTTTGCACCTATAATTGTAAATTTCTTAAATACTGCAAAAAACTTGCATGGCGAGACTTTACTAGCTCTGAAAATCCTTGGTATAACCTTACCTTTTTTTTTACTAAATCAAGTTTGGTTAGGTATCCTGGAGGGGTATGAGCATTTTAAAAAAATAAATATTATTAAAAGTTTCAATAGTTCATTTATAGCCGGGTTGCCAGCTCTTTTCGTATTTTTCAATGTTGGGTTGGTATCTGCCGTCCTTGGTTTGTTGACTGCCAGAATCTTGTCATTAACTATAACCTTAATAGTATGCCGAAACTATATTATCAGTGCAGGTGTAAGCTTAGATAAAGAAACATCAGTTAGGTTATTGAAGTATGGTGGATGGATCACAATAAGTAATCTAATAAGCCCGCTAATGGCTTACCTGGACCGTTTTTTTATTTCAAATATGTTAGGTGCAGCAAATGTTGCATTCTATACGGCGCCTGCTGAAGGTGTACAAAGAATGTCAATATTTCCGGGAGCTCTATCCAGAGCCGTTTTCCCAAAACTAAGTAATTTAGTTGATTTAAAAGAAAAAAAGAAACAGAAAAACTTAGCTTACTTCCTTATGGTTATGTCAATATTGCCATTATGCCTCACAGGTGTTTTTTTTGCCGAGAATATAATGACCTTATGGATGGGGGAAGCATTCTCTGGTTTATCTGCATCGATTTTGCAAATCCTAATAGTCGGTTTCTTTTTTAATTGTATTGCACAAATTCCTTTTGCTGATATCCAGGCGGCAGGGAAATCCAGAACGACCGCGCTATTGCATTTATGTGAGGTTCTTCCTTATTTTCTATTATTATCATTACTTATTCAATTTATTGGTATAAAAGGTGCAGCAATAGCATGGTCTATCAGAACATCAGTAGATTGTTTTTTATTGATATGGCTTAGTAAAAAAGCATAAGGGTAAAGATGCTTATATTATATATAATCTCTTTTGTGTTCACTGTTTCTTTGACTTATGTTTTTTGGAAAAGACTAACATATAACATAATAATAAACACCCCCGTGTTTATCATAGTTATTTTGTATCAGTTTTTTGGAGAGTCCTTCCAATTTAAAACTCTAAATGAAGATATTTATCTTTATTTTTCTTTATTTACAGCGCTCGGAGCTTTTATTGAGATATTTATGGTTGTAATTATGAGGCATGCATATAACAATACTATTCCTGTAGTTGATGTATTGAGGGTGCCTGCTTCATTTTGTTTTGTTGTTATGTGTATGTCAATCGTAATCCTCTGCATGGCATTTAGTTTTGCGAGTGAATACGGCGTGGTAAGCGAAGAATTTGAAAACAAAATGGCATCTGGCTTTGTTGGGCATACTTTAGTATTCCTGATGATTACGCCTCCTTTTATTTATCTCGCTTATGCGAACAAGAATATTAAAAAAATAACCTTTCTGCTCTTGATTGCTCTTGTTTATTTTTGTTTGTTTTTGAAGCAAGTAAAGTCATGGATAATGATTCCATCTTTATATTTCTTTTTGATGTATATCTATTTTAATAAAATACATGCAAAAAGGTTTTTGGTTTATTCCTTTTTCGTTTCTATCCTTCTCTTTATATTTTTCTTTGCGGTTTATTATTTCAAGAGTGTAATAAGTAATCCCAATTCTGATGCTGTTGGATTGTTGGGGCAGATTTATCAACATTTTCTCTTTTATCTTTTTAGTGGTGTTGGTGCTTTTTCAGAATATTTAAAAGAAAATAACACCGCAAATTTCTCCGATTGGTCTGTTCTGGTTCTTCCTATAGTAAATATTATTAACTTTTTTTCAGGATCACCAATGGAGTCAGCTATAAATCCTGTAAATTATGTTATAAATAATGAAATGAAAAATAAATCGAATGTATTTACTATGTTTGGTACGTTATGGATGTATCTGGATTATTTTTCTTTATTTTTTTATGGGATTCTAGTTGCCTTGCAATCTATGCTTTATATTTCAAGAAGCAATGTGATTTCTTGTAGCATATATTGGCTAATAACTAGTTTTGGTTTTTTCTCTTGGTTTGAATATTATTATTTCCATTTAGCTTCGTATGAAGCTCCGCTCTATGTTCTCATATTATCAATTCTCTTTTTAGGTAAAAATAGTGAAAAGCAAATGTGCTACAATAATACTTAACTGGAATGGTTCAACGGATACTATTGCATGCATAAAAAGTATAATAGATAATCCAGAGGATCAGACTGATTTAATAATTATAGATAACAATTCAGATTGTGAGCAATATAATACATTACGCGAGTATATCTTTGGTCTTTCTGTAGTTGATACATTTGCAAACCCGTCTTTTCCTAATAATGCAGAGGTTGAACAAAGCGATTTATTTCACAAAAGATCTCTAAAAATTTATTTAATTAGAATGAAAACTAATTATGGTTTTTCTAAAGCTTGCAATGCAGGAGCTTATCTGGCTGAGCAATTAGGATACCAGTATATACTCTTCTTAAATAACGATACGGAAGTAACCGATGGCTTTCTGCAATCATTGATAGGCGAACTTGAGGCGAAGCGTGAAGTTATTGCAGTAATACCACAGATACGATATTTCCATAATAAAAATAAAATCTGGAATTGTGGTGGGGATATTAGTAAGTATGGTAATAGAAAATACTTTTACGCGAATGCAGATTATAGAAACATTAGTGATAATGTAAAAAAAATAAATATTAATTTTGCAACAGGTTGCTGTATTTTATTCCGGGCAAAAGAATTCTTAACTATAGGTATGTTTACTGAAAAATTCTTTTTTGGTGAAGAAGATATTGAGCTAGCGCTTCGTTTAAAGCTGCTCAATAAAAAAATGTTGTGTGATATGAATTCAATTATATACCACAAAGTAGGTGCAAGTATTTCAGGCGATCAATCTAAATTACTAAGAAAAGCCTATATACATTATTTGAATCGACTGGTGAATATGAAGGCTTATCTAGGGGCGAAATGGTATGTATGGATGTTGCCTTCACTTATTAAAATAATGCTCAATATTGTTCGATTAAATAAAGTTAGTGTAAGACAGTTTTTCAGGTTTATTACTGCTATCGTTCTTGATGCTTATAAAAGTGAAAGTGTAGATAAAGCAAAGTTTGAAAAAATATTAAGAGACGGCTTTTAATCGTTTGGAGTGCAATAATGAAAGCATTGTTAATTTCTTCTGCGTGTTGTATTCATACTCGAAAATGGTGCAACGGATTAGCAGAGAAAGGCTTAGAAATTCATTTGGTATCGCAACAAGTTCCTATGGATGGATATCATGAGAAAGTTATATTTCACAAACTGCCCTATAAAGGTTTAAAAGGATATCTCTTAAATAGAAATGCTTTGCTAAAAACAATTAAGGAAGTTTCTCCTGATGTCGTTAACGTGCATTATGCCTCTGGTTACGGTACGTTAGCATCAGTTGCAGGTCTGAAAAAGTTTATTATGTCTGTTTGGGGATCAGATGTATATGACTTCCCTTTTAAATCCAGGGCTCATTACAAGTTAGTTAAACATAATTTGAATAGAGCTTCGGTTATTTGTTCAACCAGCGAAGTTATGGGGGATTTCGTCAAAAGAAAATTTCCTCTTAAGTCAAATGTTACTGTAAAAATCACACCCTTTGGTGTTGATGTAAATAAATTCAAAAAAGATCAAAAAGAGAATAAAGAATGTAGTTTTACTATCGGTACAGTTAAAACGCTGAGACCAAAATACGGCATCGAAAACCTAATTAGAGCATTCGGTTCACTAGTTAGTAAAGGTTATACGAATATCCAACTCAAAATTGCAGGCAAAGGATATTTACGTCCTGATTTAGAAGACTTAACAAATCAGCTTGGCTTGGCAGATAAAGTTAAGTTTTTGGGATGGGTTGAAAATAATGAAGTTCCTCATCTTCTTAATTCTTTTGATATATATGTCGCACCTAGCTCGCTTGATAGTGAAAGCTTTGGTGTTGCCATTGTCGAGGCCTCTGCTTGTGAATTGCCAGTTATCGTTACTCGTGTTGGGGGCTTACCTGAAGTGGTGAATGATGGCTATACCGGGTTTGTTGTCGAACCAGACTCTGTAGAATCATTAAGTAAGGCAATAGAGGTATTAATGAGCGATGACAAAAAACGAATCCAGATGGGTAAAGCTGGGCGGGAAAATGTTATTAACAAATATGAATGGGATTATTGTGTCGAGAGGATGATTGAAATCTATCATAATCATCAATATAAGTAGGTCTAATTATGAAAAGAAAATGTGTGGTGGGGTCACTTAGCACTATTTTTACGCACAGTTATATCGTTGGCTTAATTAACCTGGGTTATGAGGTAGATGTTATTAATACATCAAAAAAAATAGCTTGTGATAATTACCGTGGATGCGATGTATTGAACCTTAACTTCCAAAATAACAGTGGGGTTAATTCGGAGGCTAAATCCAGGCTTAAGCTTAGTAAGTTTTTTTGCTATATATATGAGATTTATTTATTTGTCCGGGCCATTTTGTGGCGTGATAAAAGGATTAATGCCTTCTTAAAAAACAAGGACATTGATGCTTTTGTTTTTTTTTGGGGTACTTCTATACGAAAAGAGTTTTATGCAATAAAAAAAATATATAAAAACATAAAGGAAAAGCCTAAGTATATAGTTGATGTTGCAACATACCCTATTCGCGATTATGCAACCAAATCAACCCCGGGGTTTCTATTGTGGTTTGATGAGTGCTTTTTTAATTCATTCGACATGGTGCTATCACACTCTTCCTGCATGGATAATTTCCTCTCGAAAAGTATTTCGGTGGAAAAAAATCGAATAAAGCGCTTTATATGTAGTTTTCCACGCAACTCATACTATAAACAAGAAAGCATTACTACCTCTCTCATTCCAAAAAAAATGATTTTTTTAGGTACTCTGGATAATTCATCAGTAATTAATGATATTACTAAAGATGTAATTGAGTTCGCTAATGCCGGTTTTGAAATATACGTTCAGGAAAATAAAACTTTCAAAATTGAACATCCTAATGTCAACTTTTTCAAACCGTTTACATTTGAGCAAATTATTGACGGCTATCTTGCTAAGTTTTGTGCCGGGTTCGACGCTATTTTAGTTTCTTACGGTAAGATGTCAGAATTACGCGAGGAGCTTACTTATCCGACGCGGTATGCAATGGCGCTCCTACAAAACACCCCAATCTTAATTCAAAAAGGGCGATTCAAAGCTTTACAAGAGATTGCTGCTATGAATAAGCATAATTTAATTGTTTATTATTCTTCTGTGCGAGACGTTGAAAATATCAATTTGCATTTTACTGGTGCGTTGGATGTTGATTCCGAATGTATGGAAGATAAATTGCGAGTTTTATTTTAAAGTCAAGGTGTTATTAAGATGTCGTCTGGGAATCCGAAGGTTAGTATCATTACGCCTACATATAACTCTATTAACACAGTTTTAAATACTTATAATTCAATTAGGAACCAAACTTATAAAAATTGGGAGTGGCTGGTTACGGACGATTGCTCTGAGGATGGAACTCTTGATTTGTTGTCTAATCTATCTAAAAATGATGAAAGAATACGCGTCTTTAAAAACGCAGAGAACTCAGGTGCTGCTGTGACAAGAAATAATTCTCTTCGTCAGGCAACAGGGGAGTTTATAGCTTTCATCGACAGCGATGACTTATGGCTTCCAGAAAAACTTAGAAAACAAGTTGAGTTCATGAGTAACAATGAGGGTGTTGATTTTTCATTTACTGCGTATGAACTTATTGATGAAAAAGGCAATCCATTGAATCAACGTGTTGACTTACAGGGCGAGTCATTCTCTGTTGGTTATAATGATATGTTAAAGAAAAAAGCAACATTGGGATGCTCGACAGTTATACTTAAGAAAAATGCATTTCCAGATATCACAATGCCTTTACTTAGAACCGGACAGGATTACGCTTTATGGCTAAAACTGCTTAAAACTGGCAAAAAAGCTCATCTCGTTAATCAAGTGCTTATGCAGTATCGTATTTTGCCTAACTCGATATCTCGAAATAAATTTAAAAAAAGTAAAAGACAATGGTCTATCTATCGCGAGATTGAAAAGTTGCCGCTTCATCAAAGCATTCACTGCTTTTGCTATTATGTTTGGCGAGCTATATTTAGAAAGTAATTATCTGCCTCGGCGCTAAAACATCAAAGCTTCCATCTGGTTAGTTTTAGTATTTCTATATTATGACTACTCTGTTAGCTTGGTGAAATAAAGTTTATTAGCGAAGTGAATTTTGAGTTAACATCTCTGACACATTCAAGCCGCGCATACGTGGCGCGGTGACCACACCTGACAGGAGTATGTAATGTCCAAGCAACAAATCGGCGTTGTTGGTATGGCCGTGATGGGGCGCAACCTGGCGCTGAACATCGAAAGCCGTGGCTATACCGTTTCTATCTTCAACCGCTCGCGCGAAAAAACCGAAGAAGTTGTTGCCGAGAACCCAGGCAAAAAGCTGGTTCCTTACTACACCGTACAAGAATTTGTCGAATCTCTGGAAACCCCCCGCCGCATTCTGCTGATGGTGAAAGCCGGCGCGGGTACCGATGCCGCGATCGATTCCCTGAAGCCGTACCTGGATAAAGGCGACATCATCATTGATGGCGGTAACACCTTCTTCCACGACACCATCCGCCGTAACCGTGAACTCTCAGCGGAAGGCTTCAACTTTATCGGCACCGGCGTCTCCGGTGGTGAAGAGGGCGCGCTGAAAGGGCCTTCTATCATGCCTGGCGGCCAGAAAGAGGCTTACGAGCTGGTTGCGCCGATCCTGACCAAAATTGCCGCGGTAGCTGAAGATGGCGAGCCGTGCGTTACCTATATCGGTCCTGACGGTGCCGGTCACTATGTCAAAATGGTGCACAACGGTATCGAATATGGCGATATGCAGCTTATCGCAGAAGCCTACGCTCTGCTGAAAGGCGGCCTGAACCTCTCTAACGACGAGCTGGCGAAAACCTTCAGCGAGTGGAATGCAGGCGAGCTGAGCAGCTATCTGATCGACATCACCAAAGATATCTTCACTAAGAAAGATGAAGAGGGCACTTACCTGGTTGATGTGATCCTTGATGAAGCGGCTAACAAAGGTACCGGTAAATGGACCAGCCAGAGCTCGCTGGATCTCGGCGAACCGCTGTCACTGATCACCGAATCGGTATTTGCACGCTACATCTCCTCGCTGAAACAGCAGCGTGTTGCGGCCTCTAAAGTGCTCTCTGGCCCGCAGTCTAAACCGGCTGGTGATAAAGCGGAGTTCATTGAGAAAGTACGTCGCGCCCTTTATCTGGGCAAAATCGTCTCCTACGCGCAGGGCTTCTCTCAGCTGCGTGCCGCCTCTGACGAGCACAACTGGGATCTGAACTACGGCGAAATCGCGAAGATCTTCCGCGCGGGCTGCATCATTCGCGCGCAGTTCCTGCAGAAAATCACCGATGCCTATGCAGAAAACCCGGCTATCGCTAACCTGCTGCTGGCCCCTTACTTCAAGCAGATCGCTGATGATTACCAGCAGGCGCTGCGTGATGTTGTCGCCTATGCGGTTCAGAACGGTATTCCGGTGCCGACTTTCTCTGCGGCAGTTGCTTACTATGACAGCTACCGCTCTGCGGTGCTGCCGGCGAACCTGATTCAGGCGCAGCGTGACTACTTCGGCGCGCACACTTACAAGCGCACCGATAAAGACGGCGTATTCCATACGGAATGGCTGGATTAATCTGATAATCATTCCTGCGTTCTATACAAGCCCGGTTGTCGCAACCGGGCTTTTTTTCATCGAAACCGCGATAATTACGGGGATCGGGCATTTATTTTTAGGAATAAAGCCACACAAACTCAGGCAGGGCGCGCTTCGCAGCCGCTGTTTGTCTTATTGACACCCTCTCAACGGAAGAGGTAAAAACCCCAACAGTTATTGATTTAAAGCGGTGGCGATGGGATCGTCACCTCCGGTTTCATACACTGACAAAAGTTGCTTATCGAATGAAAATAACAATCTCCGGAACAGGTTACGTTGGGTTATCAAACGGGATCCTAATCGCGCAGAACCATGAAGTCGTTGCGCTCGATATTGTGCAGTCCAAAGTGGATATGCTTAATGAGAAAATTTCTCCGATCGTGGATAAAGAGATTGAGGAGTATTTACAGACTAAGCCGCTCAATTTCCGCGCAACCACGGATAAACATGACGCCTACCGCAACGCGGATTACGTCATTATCGCCACGCCGACCGATTACGATCCGAAATCCAACTACTTCAATACCAGCAGCGTAGAGTCGGTGATCCGTGATGTTCACGCTATCAACCCTCAGGCGGTGATGATTATCAAATCGACCATCCCGGTGGGCTTCACCCAGTCGATTAAAGAGAAGTTGGGCATTGATAATGTCATTTTCTCGCCAGAATTCCTGCGCGAAGGCAGAGCGCTGTACGACAACCTGCACCCGTCACGTATCGTGATTGGCGAGCGCTCAGAACGCGCCGAACGCTTTGCGGCACTGCTGCAGGAAGGCGCTATCAAACAAGATATTCCGGTACTGTTTACGGACTCCACCGAAGCAGAAGCGATCAAGCTGTTTGCCAACACCTATCTGGCAATGCGCGTTGCCTACTTTAACGAGCTGGACAGCTATGCCGAGAGCCTTGGCCTGAACACGCGTCAAATCATTGAGGGCGTCTGCCTCGATCCGCGCATCGGAAACCACTATAACAACCCCTCATTTGGTTACGGCGGCTACTGCCTGCCGAAAGATACCAAGCAGCTGCTGGCGAACTATCAGTCGGTGCCGAATAACATTATTTCGGCTATTGTTGATGCTAACCGCACGCGCAAAGACTTTATTGCTGACTCCATCCTGGCGCGCAAACCGAAAGTGGTCGGTATCTATCGTCTGGTGATGAAGAGCGGTTCGGACAACTTCCGTGCGTCGTCGATTCAGGGCATCATGAAGCGCATTAAAGCGAAAGGCGTGCAGGTCATCGTCTATGAGCCAGTGATGCAGGAAGATGAGTTCTTCCACTCGCGAGTGGTGCGCGATCTTGAAGCGTTTAAACAAGAGGCGGATGTGATTGTCTCTAACCGCATGGCTAGTGAGCTGCAAGACGTTGCAGATAAGGTCTATACCCGAGACTTATTCAACTACGATTAAGCACGAACCTAAACAAACCAAACGGCCCAAATGGGCCGTTTGTTGTTATTGAGGTTTATACTCGTGTTGTGCAATTACCAGGAGTTTGAGTGCTAAATCTGCGGATGTGCCTAAATAGTGTTCGCTAACATTTATTTACACGTAATCCTATAGCAAAAAAAGAGCGAACCGCTAAACTCGCGCTTTATCACTCTATTTTTTAGCGCTTCTAATTTAGGGTAGCTATGACAGACGAAAAGAATAATCACTCCTCAAGAGAGAGTGGTGAGGCTGGACAGATTGATTTGATTGATGTGCTGATACAGATCTGGCGTGGGAAATGGATTGTTGTTGCCACTATAGTACTCAGCTTAATTATTGCAGCTGCTTACCTGAACTTCGCAAAAGAGAAATGGACCTCTGTTGCGGTTATCAGTTCTCCAGATGCCGGTCAGATTGTTGATTATACCAGCGCCATGAGTATCCTAACCAATGACGATCATTTCGATATCAGTGGCATACAGCAACGCGTAATTGGCCGATTTAACTCAGCGTTTTCCGCTCTTTCTGAAACCCTGAATAATCAGGATATTCCTGAAAAATTAGCTATAAGTACCGCGGTCCAGGGACAACCGCTGCCGCTTAAAGTGACTTACCAGGGTTCTAGTGCGAGAGAATCCCAGCAGAAATTGGCTGAATATATCCAGCAGGTTGATGAGCTTATCGCGAAAGAGTTGATTGATGATCTTGAGATCAACATAAAGTCACGCACCGACGATCTCGTTGAATCCCTGACCACCCAGGAAAAAGTGGCGCAGGAGCAAAAAGATCTGCGTATCAAACAGATTATGCAGGCACTGTCGGTGGCAAAAGAGGCGGAAGTTCGCTCGCCGCAGGTGCAGCAGACGGAAAATGTGTCGCAGGATACGATGTTTCTGCTTGGTAGCGCCGCGCTGGAGTCGATGATCAGAAATGAATCTTCGCGTCCGCTGGTTTTTACTGACGATTACTATAAAACCAGGCAAAACCTGCTGGACCTGAAGACAATCGAGATCAAACCGGGCACGATTCACAGTTATCGCTACGTGATGAAACCCACGTTGCCGATTAAACGTGACAGCCCGCGTCGCGCACTGACAATGATTCTGGCTGTGCTTCTCGGCGGTATCATTGGTTCTGGGTTCGTTCTAATGCGAAACGCGCTGCGAAACTACCAACCGAAAGCGTAAAAAAGAAAAACCGGGCACTGCCCGGTTTTTTTATGCCCACAGCTTATTGATGCCGCGCGCGCAGGTTCTCAATCACCGTCGTCAAATCGAGATTTTGATCCTGTAGCAGCACCAGCAGGTGATACATCAGATCCGATGCCTCGTTAGTCAGCTCTGCGCGGTCGTTCACCGTTGCCGCCAGCGCCGTCTCTACGCCTTCTTCGCCAACCTTTTGCGCAATACGCTTCGTGCCGCTGGCATAGAGTTTGGCGGTGTAGGAGCTGGCCGGATCGGCGCTCTTACGCTCAGCCAGCAGTGTTTCCAGCTGATAGAGGAACAGCCACTGGTGGCTGGTGTCGCCAAAGCAGCTTGAAGTGCCTTTATGGCAGGTGGGACCAATCGGATTGACCAATACCAGCAGTGTGTCGTTGTCGCAATCAGGGGCTATCTTTACCACATTGAGGAAGTGCCCGGAGGTTTCGCCTTTGGTCCACAGGCGTCCTTTGGTGCGCGAGAAGAAGGTCACTTTGCCGCTCTCCTGCGTTTTCGCCAGCGCCTCTTTGTTCATATAGCCCAGCATCAGCACTTCGCCGGAGACCGCGTGTTGCACCACGGCGGGCAGCAGTCCGTCGGTTTTTTCCCAGTCCAGTTGGGAGAGTTGTTGCTCTGTTAACATACCCTGATCTCCACGCCCTGGCCTGCCAGGTACGCTTTTAATTCACCAATATTGATAATCTGTTTGTGGAACACTGAGGCCGCCAGCGCGCCGTCGACATCGGCGTCGCGGAAGGCTTCAAGGAAGTGTTCCATCGTGCCGGCCCCGCCGGAGGCGATCAGCGGCACGTTGCATACCTCGCGCACTTTTTTCAGTTGCTCCAGGTCGTAACCATTACGCACGCCATCCTGGTTCATCATATTCAGCACAATTTCACCGGCGCCGCGCTTCTGCACCTCTTGCACCCAGTCGAGGGTTTCCCACTGCGTCACACGCGTGCGGCTCTCATCGCCGGTATATTGATTCACGTGATATTTGCCGGTTGCGGCATCAAACCAGGTATCAATCCCCACCACGATGCACTGCACGCCAAAGCGATCCGCCAGCCGGGTAATCAGATCAGGATCGGCTAATGCAGGTGAGTTGATGGAGATTTTGTCCGCGCCAAAAGAGAGGATCTGCGCCGCATCCTCAATCGACTTAATGCCGCCCGCCACGCAGAAGGGGATATCAATCACCTCCGCCACGCGCGTCACCCAGCTTTTATCCACCACGCGGCCATCGCTGGAGGCGGTGATATCGTAAAACACCAGCTCATCTGCGCCTTCCTCGGCGTAGCGTTTTGCCAGCGGCACAATGTCGCCGATGATTTCATGGTTGCGAAACTGCACGCCTTTCACCACCTGGCCATCACGCACATCAAGACAAGGGATTATCCGTTTTGCCAGCATTGAATGGCCTCCTTCACCGTAAATTTACCTTCCAGCAGCGCACGGCCAACAATTACGCCGCCCACGCCTGTCCCGCGCAGCGCGGCGATATCATTAATGTCGCCAATGCCGCCGGAGGATTGAAACGCCACCTGCGGCCAGCGGGCGCAGATCTCTTCATACAGCGACACATTCGAGCCTGCCAGCGTGCCGTCGCGGGAGATATCCGTGCACAGCACATGACGCAGACCAACGGCAAGATAGGTCTCAACCAGCGCTTCCAGCGTCACACCGGAGTTCTCCTGCCAGCCGCTGATCGCCACCTGTTTTGTGCCTTGCTCATCAATGCGCACATCCAGCGCCAGCACCAGCTTGTCGGCGCCGAAGCGGGTAAACCAGCCTTTGACTGTTTCAGGCGATTTCACCGCCGTCGAGCCAATCACCACCCGCGCCACGCCCGCGTCGAGCAGGGCGGCAACATCCTCTTCGCTGCGCACGCCACCGCCAACCTGCACCGGCACAGTGACACCCGCCACCAGCGTTTTCAGCAAGGGGATCTGGCGACGCGCCGGATCTTTCGCACCGGTCAAATCGACGAGGTGTAACAGCTGCGCGCCCTGAGCGGCATACTCCTGCAAGCGCGGCAGTGGATCGCTGCCGTAGTCGCGCTGCTGGGCGTAATCGCCCTGATGCAGGCGCACCACGCTGCCATCAATCAAATCTAAAGCGGGAATGATCATCACATCTCCAGGAAGTTTTTCAGCAGTTGCGCGCCCGCGCGCCCGGAGCGCTCCGGGTGAAACTGCACGCCGTAGAAGTTGTCGCTCTGTACGGCGGCGGTAAACGGCTCGCCATAATCACAACGGGCGATGGTGCTGGCATTCACGGGCATTGCGTAGCTGTGAACAAAGTAGAAGTAGGCGCCATCCTCAATGCCCTGGAACAGGCGATGGCCCGCTTTCGGGTAGACCTGGTTCCAGCCCATATGCGGCAGCGGCAGCCCGACATCGTTCATTTTCGGCACCGCTTCATCAATAATGCCCAGCAGGTCGACGCCGCCATTCTCTTCGCTGAAACGCCCGAGCAACTGCATACCGAGGCAGATGCCCAGCACCGGCTGGGTGCAGGCTTTGACCAGCTCAATCAGCTCGCGCTCGCGCAGCTGATCCATCGCCGCCTGCGCGGTGCCGACGCCCGGCAGAAACAGCTTGTCGGCACGCAGCACCACGTCGGGATCGCGGCTGACCAGCGGCTCATAGCCGTGGCGCATAATGGCGGACTGCACCGAGTGCAGATTGGCGCAGCCGGTATCGAGGATCACCACATTCATCACAGCACTCCTTTTGAAGAGGGAAGGGTATCGCCCTCAACGCGGATCGCCTGGCGCAGCGTACGGCCAAAGGCTTTAAACAGGCTCTCGACGCGGTGGTGATCGTTTTTGCCCTTGGTCTTCAGGTGCAGGGTCAGCGCCATGGTGTAGGAGAGCGAGCGGAAGAAGTGCTCCACCATTTCGGTGCTCAGATCGCCGACGCGCTGATAGGTGAACTCCGCTTTATATTCCAGATGCGGGCGGCCGGAGATATCCATCGCGCAGCGGGCCAGGCACTCATCCATCGGCAGTACAAAGCCGAAGCGGTTAATGCCGCGCTTGTCGCCGAGCGCCAGCTTCAGCGCTTCGCCCAGCGCCAGGCCGGTATCTTCAACGGTGTGGTGATCGTCGATATAGAGATCGCCTTTCACCGCAATCTCCATGCGAAAACCGCCGTGGGTGGCGATCTGATCGAGCATATGGTCAAAGAAGCCGACGCCGGTATTGATCTTGCTGCCGCCTTCCCGGTCAAGCCACACCTTGACCTCAATCTGCGTCTCTTTGGTATTACGCACAACGTGTGCGTAGCGGTCGCGGCGGGTCAGCTGCTCGCCAATCATCGCCCAATTCAGGGTTTCACGGTTATAACGCAGGCCGCCAATCGCCATATTGTCCGCCAGCTCAATGTCGGTGGCGCGATCGCCAATCACGTAGCTGTTGGCGCGATCCAGCGCGCCTTCTTCCAGCCAGCGCTCGACCAGTTTCACTTTCGGTTTGCGGCAGTCGCAGTTATCGCTCGGCAGGTGCGGGCAGATCAGCACCTCTTCGAACTCTACGCCCTGGGACTGGAAAATCTGCATCATCAGGTTGTGCGGGCCGTCAAAATCCGCCTGCGGCAAGCTGCTGGTGCCAAGACCATCCTGATTGGTGATCATCACCAGTTTATAACCCGCCGCCTGCAGCTTGAGCAGCACCGGGATCGCCTGCGGCTCGAAGGCCAGCTTGTCAAATCGGTCCACCTGAAAATCAGTGGGCGGCTCGGAAATCAGTGTTCCGTCACGATCAATAAACAGGTACTTCTGGCTCATACTTGCTCCGCACGTAAAGCGTCAATGACGCGCTGGCTCTCTTCACGGGTACCAATAGTAATACGCAGACAGCCGCTTAAAGAGGGTTGCTTGTTCTGGTCTCTCAGGATAATGCCCTGATCCCACAGCGATTTAAACACCGCGCTTGAGGCGGTCATGCGCACAAGAATATAGTTGGTTTCGGAGTCGAACACCTGCTCAACGCAGGGAATATCACGCAATGCATTCACTAAGAACGCCCGCTCGGCGACGATCTGCGCCACGCGCTCACGCATTGCCGCAATGCCCTGCGGGCTGAGCGCCTGCGCAGCAATATCGGCCACCGGCGTGGAGAGCGGGTAGGGAGCAATCACTTTCATCAGCAGGGCGATCACCTCTTCATTGGCAAGGGTAAAGCCGCAGCGCAGCCCCGCCAGCGCAAAGGCTTTTGATAAAGTGCGCAGAATAACCAGGTGCGGATACTCGCTCAGCCAGCCGGCGAGGGTCGCCTGCGGGCAGAACTCAATATAGGCTTCATCGGCGATAACCAGCGCTTTACCGCGGGTCATCTCCAATAGGCTGCGCAGATCCTGCGGGTTGATAATCTGCCCGGTCGGGTTGTTGGGGCTGCAGACGTAGACCAGCTTCACGCCATCCAGTTTATCGGCGATGCCCTGCAGATCCAGCTGCCAGTTTTCACGGGCCAGCACGGTGCGGTACTCGACGCCGAAGGTTTCAGCACTGACGCTGTACATGCCGTAGGTCGGCGGGCAGAAGAGCACCGCATCCTGGCCCGGCTCGCAGAAGGCGCGGATCAGCAACTCAATCCCCTCATCAGCGCCGCGGCTTACCAGCACCTGCTCCGGCTTCACGCCCGCATACTGGGCGTAGTTATCGATTACCGCTTTCGGCTGGCACTCCGGATAGCGGTTGAGCGCGTTTTGCGACAAATCGAACGGCACTGCAGTCGGGAACTCGTTGGCGTTCAGCCAGACATCACCTTTGCCGCCAAGGCGGCGCGCCGACTGGTAGGGGGTCAGTTCGCGGACATTTTTACGCGCCAGCTCTTCAATGCTCATGCTTGCTCCTTCAGCGCCTTGACGCGCAGGGTAACGGCGTTTTTGTGCGCGGCCAGGCGTTCAGCCGCCGCCAGCGTTTCGATGGTGCTGGCAAGCTGCGCAAACCCTTCGCGCGAAAGCTCCTGCACCGTCATGCGTTTCTGGAAATCGGCCAGCCCGAGGCTGGAGCAGGTCGCGGTGTAACCATAGGTCGGCAGCACGTGGTTAGTGCCGGAGGCGTAATCACCCGCCGACTCCGGCGACCAGTCACCGAGGAACACCGAACCGGCGCTGGTAATGCTCTCTACCAGCGACCGCGCGTCGCGGGTCTGAATAATCAGGTGCTCCGGGCCGTACTGGTTTGAGATCTGCACGCACTGCGCCAGATCGTGCGCCACAATCAGCCGGCTGGCGGCAAGCGCCTGGCGGGCCGTCTCCGCACGCGGCAGGTTGGCGAGCTGGCGCTCAACGGCCTGCGCCACCCGTGATGCCATTTCGCTATCCGGGGTTAGCAGGATCACCTGCGAATCAGGGCCGTGCTCCGCCTGCGACAGCAGATCGGACGCGACAAAATCGGGCGTTGCACCGCTATCGGCAATCACCAGCACTTCGGAGGGACCGGCCGGCATATCGATTGCCGCGCCATCGAGGCGCTGGCTCACCTGGCGTTTAGCTTCGGTGACGAAGGCGTTGCCTGGGCCAAAAATTTTATCCACCTTCGGCACTGATTCAGTGCCAAGGGCGAGGGCGGCAATCGCCTGCGCGCCGCCCACCTGATAGACCGCCTGCACGCCACACAGCTGCGCGGCGTAGAGGATCTCATCGGCGATAGGCGGCGGTGAGCAGAGCACCACTTTGCGGCAGCCTGCGATGCGCGCCGGGGTCGCCAGCATTAATACCGTCGAGAAGAGCGGCGCGGAGCCGCCGGGAATATAGAGCCCCACCGAGTCAATCGGGCGGGTTACCTGCTGGCAGCGCACGCCAGGCAGCGTTTCCACATCCACGGTTGGCAGAATTTGCGCAGTGTGGAAGGTGTCGATGTTCTTCACCGCCACCGCCATTGCCTGTTTGATCTCGTCACCCAGGCGGGCGCTGGCTTCTTCAATCTGCTGCGCGGTCACTTTCAGCGCGTCGACCTGGGTTTTGTCGAACTTCGCGCTAAAGTCACGCAGGGCGTTATCGCCGCGCGCGCGCACTTCTTCAATAATCTCTGCGACCGTACGGGTAATGCTTTCGGAGGCGGAGATCGCCGGGCGCAGCAAGAGGGCGCGCTGCTCCTCTTCACTACAGCTGTTCCAGTCGATGATGGTGTTAAAGCTCATACTCTTTTTCCTTAATCTGGCAAACGGGACCGCAGGCCGCACACAGCGAGGCCTTACTCCATCATCTTCTCAATCGGCAGCACCAGAATGGAGCTGGCGCCCAGCGCTTTCAGCTTCTCCATCGTCTCCCAGAAGAGCGTTTCGCTGCTGACCATGTGCATTGCCACGCGCTGCTGATCGCCTGCCAGCGGCAGAATGGTCGGGCGCTCAGCGCCCGGCAGCAGGGCGATAACTTCGTCCAGACGCTCGCTCGGCGCGTGCATCATGATGTATTTCGACTCGCGCGCCTGAATCACGCCCTGAATACGGGTCAGCAGTTTGTCGATCAGTTGCTGTTTGGCTTCCGGCATTTCGCCGTCGCGCTGGATCAGGCAGGCTTTCGAGCGGTAGATCACTTCGACTTCGCGCAGGCCGTTCGCTTCCAGCGTTGCGCCAGTGGAGACGAGATCGCAAATCGCATCCGCCAGACCGGCACGCGGGGCGACTTCAACCGAGCCATTCAGCAGGCAGGATTTGAACGACACGCCTTTCTGATCGAGGTAGCGTTTCAGCAGGTGAGGGTAGGAGGTAGCGATGCGTTTGCCATTGAGCGACAGCGGGCCGTCCCAGGCTTCATCCACCGCCGTTGCCAGTGACAGGCGGCAGCCGCCGAAATCGAGGCGGCGCAGCGTGAAGTAGCGCGGATCTTCACCCTGTGCGCGGCGGGTCAGCAGCTCTTCTTCTAAAACGTTTTCGCCAATAATGCCGAGGTCGACCACGCCATCCATCACCAGGCCCGGAATATCGTCATCGCGTACACGCAGAATATCGATCGGCATATTTTCCGCGAGGGCAATTAAGCGCTGGGTGTGCAGGTTGATCTTGATCCCGCAACGGGCCAGCAGTTCGCGTGAATCGTCACTAAGACGGCCGGATTTCTGAATAGCTATGCGTAAACGCGAGTTATCTAACATTCTGTTGTCCTCTGTAATCCTGCTAAAAATTGTCCAAAAAAAAGCCCCCGGAAGGCGATCTTCCGGGGGCTCTCTTTGCGTTCATGCACCACTGGAAGATCTGACTCTCTTCCAGCACACATCGCCTGAAAGACTAGTCAGGGTGATGGTGATGATGGTGGTGTTTAAATGGAACGCGGTTCATAAAATTCTCGATGAATGCTTATTCATATGTTGGCAATTACCGTAAACCAGGTTGGTCGTTGAAGGCAAGGGCTTTTTTTTATGATTAAATCATTTCATATAGGTTCTGTGAATTGTCACTGACAGAGCGCTGGCGTAGCCTAATGGTATTCGCAGGTTGTAAGCAGGGGAGAGGCATGAAAAAAGTCGCAATTGTCGGATTAGGCTGGTTGGGGATGCCGCTGGCGCTCTCATTAACCGCGCGGGGCTGGCACGTGACCGGCAGCAAAACCACGGAAGATGGCGTCGAGGCGGCGCGCATGTGCGGTATCGAAAGCTATCTGCTTAAGCTCGAACCTGAACTGGTGTGTGACCCGGACGATCTCGATGCGCTAATGAATGTCGACGCGCTGGTGATCACGCTACCCGCCCGGCGCAGCGGCCCCGGCGAGGAGTTCTATCTGCAGGCGATGCAGGAGATTGTCGACAGCGCGCTGGCGCACCGCATTCCGCGCATCCTCTTTACCAGTTCAACCTCGGTCTACGGCGATGCGCCAGGCACCGTTAAAGAGACCACGCCGCGCCAGCCGATGACCGCCAGCGGGCGCGTGCTGAAGGAGCTTGAGGACTGGCTGCACAATTTACCGGGCACTCAGGTCGACATCCTGCGTCTGGCAGGATTAGTTGGACCATCCCGCCATCCGGGGCGCTTCTTCGCCGGTAAAACCGCGCCGGATGGCCAACTTGGCGTTAACCTGGTTCATCTCGAAGATGTGGTTGCCGCTATTACGCTGCTGCTGCAGTCGCCAAAAGGTGGGCACATTTATAATATCTGCGCACCCGCGCATCCGACGCGCGAAACCTTCTATCCGGCAATGGCGCGTAAGCTGGGTCTGCCAGCGCCAACCTTTACCGATTCGCCCGCAGAAAAGCGCGGCAAAGTGGTAGATGGCAGCCGCATCTGTTCTGAACTAGGCTTTGAATATCTCTACCCCGATCCGATGCAGATGCCTCTGGAGTAGGGATTTTTAGCAAAAAATGCGATTAGCAGGATTAATGATCAAGCTGGCGTTTAAAAATCAAACGGTTAGACATCATTAATTTCTATGGCGGCCTGCATTGTATTGTCATTGTGCTTCAACCTGGTGCAGAATATGCCGCTGCAAAAAATAGAGAAGATTAACCGACGTTCAACGCGTCGGTTATTTTTTTGCAAGCAAAACGTCATTCAATAAAAGAGGCCGGGCTTCGTACCGGATAGATACACATTTAAAAACCGACAGTCGTTGTCGCTGAGGAAAGAACACAAATGGGGCAATATTTTGCATTTGCGACGGCCGCCGCCGTTCTGGGGGAAAGCCATGTCGCATAACGTTACTCCAAAAACCTCTCGCGTGGAATTACGTAAGACCCTTACGCTGATTCCGGTTGTAATGATGGGCCTTGCCTATATGCAGCCGATGACGCTGTTCGATACGTTTGGTATCGTCTCCGGCCTGACCGATGGTCATGTGGCAACCGCCTACGCGTTTGCCCTGGTCGCTATTCTCTTTACTGCCCTGAGCTACGGTAAACTGGTTCGCCGTTTCCCGTCGGCGGGCTCCGCCTATACCTATGCGCAGAAATCCATCTCCCCTGCCGTGGGCTTTATGGTGGGCTGGTCATCGCTGCTGGACTACCTGTTCATGCCGATGATCAACATTCTGCTGGCGAAAATTTACTTTGAAGCGCTGGTGCCTTCTATTCCGTCGTGGCTGTTCGTGGTGGCGCTGGTGGCCTTTATGACCATCTCCAACCTGCGCAGCATTAAGACCGTGGCGAACTTCAACACCCTGATCGTGATCCTGCAGATGGGCATCGTTGCCGTCATCGTCGGGCTTATCATCTACGGTGTGTCGCACGGCGAAGGCGCAGGCACGCTGACCAGCACCCGTCCGTTCTGGTCCGAAGGGGCGCACGTGGTGCCGATGATCACCGGTGCGACGATCCTCTGCTTCTCGTTCCTCGGCTTCGACGGCATCTCTTCGCTTTCTGAAGAGACCAAAGACGCCGAGCGCGTCATTCCGCGCGCGATCTTCCTCACCGCACTGCTGGGCGGCGTGGTCTTTATCGTGGCCTCTTACTTCCTGCAGCTCTACTTCCCGGATATCTCGCGCTTTAAAGATCCGGACGCGTCGCAGCCGGAAATCATGCTCTATGTTGCGGGTAAAACCTTCCAGTGGGGCGTGCTGATTTTCTCAAGCGTTACCGTACTGGCATCCGGTATGGCGGCACACGCGGGCGTTTCCCGTCTGATGTACGTGATGGGCCGCGACGGCGTCTTCCCGACCCGTTTCTTCGGCTACGTACACCCGAAATGGCGTACTCCGGCATGGAACGTGCTGCTGGTTGGCGCGATTGCGCTGCTGGCGATTAACTTCGATCTGGTCACCGCCACTGCGCTGATCAACTTCGGTGCGCTGGTGGCCTTCACCTTCGTTAACCTGTCGGTGATCTCCCAGTTCTGGATCCGCGAGAAGCGCAACAAAACGCTGAAAGACCACTTCAACTACCTGGTGCTGCCGGTCTGCGGCGCGCTGACGGTCGGTGCGCTGTGGGTTAACCTTGAAGAGAGCTCGATGGTGCTGGGCCTCATCTGGGGCGCGATTGGTCTGGTTTACCTGGCCTGCGTGACCCGCAGCTTCCGTAACCCGGTGCCGCAGTACGAAGATATCACTCAGTAAGATCTGCTCAGACAGATAATGAAACCGGAGGCCACGCCTCCGGTTTTTTTTCGCCTCCGCTCTTCCACCCGCCGCTAATAACAAAACACCCTATGCTAGACCATTTTGTTATTGGTTCCCGCCCGGCTGCTTGTGAATAATTTGCGATCTTGTTTTTCCGGACGCTATTACCGTTATGTTCTCAATGATTGTAAGTGGATTGATCTGCGGCGCGCTGCTCGGCTTTGTGATGCAGCGGGGCCGTTTCTGCCTCACCGGCGGCTTTCGCGATATGTACATCGCGAAAAATAACCGCATGTTTTATGCCCTGTTGATCGCGATTGCGATCCAGAGCGTGGGCGTTTTCGCCCTGATTCAGGCGGGTGTGGTGCAATATGACGCTGGCGCTTTCCCGTGGCTTGGCACCGTGGTGGGCGGCTATATTTTTGGGCTTGGCATCGTCTACGCAGGCGGTTGTGCGACCGGGACCTGGTATCGCGCCGGGGAAGGGTTGATCGGCAGCTGGATTGCGCTCTTTACCTATATGGTGATGAGCGCGGTAATGCGCTCGCCGAACGCAGCGGGCCTCAACCAGCTGTTGAAAACCTACAGCACCGAGCACAACTCAATCGCCGAGACCTTTGGCTTCTCCGTCTGGCCGCTCGTTGTGCTGCTGGTGGCGGTGACGCTGTGGGTGGTTGCCAAAGAGCTGCGCAAACCGAAGCTGAAAGTTGCCTCACTGCCTCCGCGCAGAACTGGTCTTGCACACATTCTGTTTGAGAAGCGCTGGCATCCGTTTGTCACCGCCGTGCTGATCGGCCTGATTGCGCTGCTGGCATGGCCGCTGAGCGAAGCCACCGGGCGCATGTTTGGTCTTGGCATCACCTCGCCGACCGCCAATATTCTGCAATTTTTGGTGGCAGGCCAGAGCAAAGTGCTGAACTGGGGCGTCTTCCTGGTGCTGGGTATCTTCCTGGGATCGCTGATTGCCGCGAAAGCCAGCCGCGAGTTCCGCGTGCGCGCCGCCGATGCGCAAACCACGCTGCGCAGCGGCTTTGGTGGGCTGCTGATGGGTGTGGGTGCCAGCATGGCGGGCGGCTGCTCCATCGGTAATGGTCTGGTCATGACAGCGATGATGACCTGGCAGGGGTGGATCGGTCTGGTATTTATGATCCTTGGCGTATGGACCGCGTCATGGTTTTTATATGTTCGTCCACAGCGCAAAGCGAAGCTTGCCGCGGCTGTGGCCTAAATAAACAGGAGCTGTTATGGCAGTTAAAAAACTCGATGTGGTAACGCAGGTATGCCCGTTCCCACTGATTGAAGCAAAAGCGGCGCTGGCAGAGATGCACAGCGGCGATGAACTGGTGATTGAGTTCGACTGCACCCAGGCGACGGAAGCGATTCCTCAGTGGGCGGCAGAAGAGGGGCACACCATTACGGATTACCAGCAGGTGGGTGATGCCGCCTGGAGCATCACCGTCCAGAAGGCGTAAGCCGCAGGCCCTCCCGCGCACGGGAGGGCAACGTTCAGACAATCTCTTCGGCGTACTGCCACAGCGCTTTCAACAGCGCCTGTTTCTCACTGTCCCCATCATACTGCTGGAACAGCGCCTGCAGCTCTTCGGCATAGCGTTGTAAAAACTCCGGCGTAAAGATCTCGCGGCGATGCGCCAGCCAGCGCTGCTGCTCCTCTTCATCAAGCGTGCCGGGGAAGTTGCGCGCCCGGTAGTTAAACAGCAGTTTCTCAATGCGCGCATCGGCAAAGGTGATATCCAGCGCCGGTAAGTTGCGCGGCTCGGTCTCAAGCAGGATTTTCATGGCGGCGCGGTCGGCATCGCTGAAAAAGCCGTTGTAGATCTGCGCGTCGACATTCTCCGACGGCACAAACGGCTCCGCTTCGGCGAAGATCGCCAGCACTTTCTCGCGTACCTGCGGATGGTCACGCAGGATCTGTAAATTATCGAGACAGCGCTGGCGGTCGATACCGAGCCGCTCGGCATCCTCTGGCCGCAGCGTATTAGCCTGCGCCAGCACCGGGCACTTGTTCAGATGCACCAGCTTAACCGGCACCGCCGCGTCATCGCCCAGCTCGCTCTTCGGCGTATAGAGGCGCTCACGCAATGTATCAGCGTCCAGCTCCAGCAGCGGCGACATATCGCCCGCCAGATCGACCATAATCACCGCGTTACGGTTTTCCGGATGCCACGCCAGCGGCGCAACCCAGCTGGTGTTGCCGCGCGCCGCGCCAAACATGCCAGAGACATGCACCAGCGGCTTCATCTGCGGCACATCAATCAAGGTTGCCAGCTTCTGCTTGCTGCGATGGCTATAGAGATAGGCAAACAGCTTCGGCTGCTTCGCTTTCACCAGCTGCGCCATGGCGATGGTGGCATAGACATCCGCCATCGCATCGTGGGCGTTGCTGTGCTCAATGCCGTTTGCTTTGGTCAGGTGCTCAAGGCGGAAACTCGGCAGACCCTCTTCATTCTCCGGCCAGTTGATCCCCTCCGGGCGCAGGGCGTAGCAGGCGCGCATCACATCCAGCAGATCCCAGCGGGAGTTGTGGTTTTGCCAGCTCCAGGCGTAGGGATCGTAGAAGTTGCGGTAAAAAATATTGCGCGTCACTTCATCATCAAAACGGACGTTGTTGTAACCCACTACGCAGGTATTTGGCACGGTGAAGAGGTCGTGAATGCGTTTGGCAAACGCCGCTTCATTTTCACCTTTGGCGCGCGCCACCTGCGGGGTAATGCCGGTGATCAGCACCGCTTCAGGCTGGGGAAGATAGTCATCGGCGGGTTTGCAGTAGAAGACTTCCGGCTCGCCGATGGTCGTGAAATCGGCATCGGTGCGCAGCGCGGCGAACTGCGCCGGGCGATCCAGCGCGGGGCTGGTTCCGAAGGTCTCGTAATCATGAAAAAGAAATGTCGGGGTTGCCGGGGAATCAGACACCAGAAGCTCATCCTGTCAGAAAGTATGCCGACTATGGTAAACCATCGTCGCCCGTGTGCCGAAGAAAAACCGCGTCAGCTTACGGCGCAACTCGCAAAAACAGGGGCTTAAAAATGATTTATGTCACATTTCTTTGCAATTTTGCCAAGTAACGACACACGAAGTTCCGTACAAAGGACGCCCCTTTCCGATGTATTGAGGATATTTCATTGAAACGCCGTTTGTTTGCTGCTTCATTGTTGGCGGTGAGCGTCCATTGCGCTCAGGCCGACGACCTCCCATTTGCCCCTCAGCCCCCGGCAGTACAGGCCGGATCATGGGTATTGATGGACTACACCACCGGGTAAATCTTAACTGCGGGGCAAGAGCATCAGCAGCGTAATCCGGCGAGTCTCACCAAATTGATGACCGGCTATGTCGTCGACCGTGCCATTGATAGCCATCGCATCAGTGCGGACGACGTAGTTACAGTCGGCAAAGATGCCTGGGCGCAGGGCAACCCGGTGTTTGCCGGCTCGTCATTGATGTTCCTTAAGCCGGGCGATCGCCTGACGGTGCGCGATCTGAGCCGCGGGCTGATTGTCGATTCCGGGAATGACGCCTGCGTGGCGCTGGCGGATCACGTCGCCGGTGGGCAGCCGCAGTTCGTGGCGATGATGAACGACTACGTGCAGAAGCTGAATCTGCGTGATACCCATTTTGAAACGGTACATGGCCTGGATGCGCCGGGGCAGCACAGCTCGGCCTACGATCTGGCGGTGTTATCGCGCGCCATTATTCACGGCGAGCCGGACTTCTATCATATGTACAGCGAAAAGAGCCTGACGTGGAACGGCATCACCCAGCAGAACCGCAACGGGCTGTTGTGGGATAAAAGCCTGAACGTCGATGGGTTGAAGACCGGCCACACCTCCGGTGCGGGCTTTAACCTGATTGCCTCAAGTGTTGATGGTCAACGCCGTTTGATCGCGGTGATCATGGGCGCGGACAGCCCGAAAGGGCGCGAAGAGCAGGCGCGCAAGCTGCTGCACTGGGGTCAGCAGAACTTCGATACGGTTGAGATCCTGCGTAACGGCAAAAAAGTGGGCAGCGAGCGCGTCTGGTATGGCGATAAAGAGCAGATTGCTGTCGGCACCGATGAGGATCGCTGGCTGGTGCTGCCGAAAGCGGAGCTGCAAAACATCAAAGCGAAATATGTGCTGGACAGCAAAGAGCTGGAAGCGCCGCTTGCCGCCCATCAGCGCGTCGGTGAAATCCAGCTTTATGACCGCGATAAAGTGATTGCCAAAATGCCGCTGGTGACGCTGGAGAGCGTTGGCAAAGGCGGGCTCTTCTCCCGACTGAGCGACTACCTGCACCACAAAGGGTGACCATCGCGCGGGCAGAGTGGCAGGCTTGCGAGTCTGCTCGCATAATTGACGCGTGCGGCAAGCCTGATGGTCGCCGGGTAGATATACTGTACAGACAAACAGTAACGCGCAGGAGGTCACGATGGGCTACAAGGTTAAGCAAGCAGAGCAGCGCCGTATCGCCGGGTTTCATCTGGTGGGGCCGTGGGAAGAGAAGGTGAAGCAGGGCTTCCAGCAGTTGCTGCTGTGGGTCGAGCATAACCAGATCCAGCCGCTGGAGTGGGTCAGCGTCTATTACGATAACCCCGATGAAGTGCCGCCGGAAAAGCTGCGCTGTGATGTCGCCATCACCGTTGAGCGCGACTTCCAGGTGCCTGTTAACAGCGCAGGCGTTATCACCACCGACATTCCCGGCGGTCATTACGCGGTGATGAGCGCGCGGGTCTACAACGAAGATTTTGAAGGCAGCTGGAATCTCTTTTTTGACGAGCTGTTGGGTGACACCTCGGTGCAGATTGGTGCCGGTCCCTGTTTTGAGATCTACCAGAACGATGGCAAGGGCGACGGTTTCTGGGATATCGAAATGTATATCCCCGTCGAGCCGAACGCCCACTAAAGCCGGGCAGGGCAAAAAAGGCCGCGAGAGTGATGCTGGCGGCCTCTTTTTTTGTCCTGACAGGGCATTGGCAGGAAAAAATACCGCTACAATTGCGCCTTTCTTTTTGACCCGGAGCCTGGCTGTGCGTCGCGACAAATCCCTCAGCCCGTTTGAAATTCGACTTTATCGCCACTACCGCGTGGTGCACGGCGTGCGCATCGCGCTGGCGTTTATTCTCACCTTTTTGCTTATCCGCCTGCTCAATGTGCCGGAGGGCACCTGGCCGTTGATTACGCTGGTGGTGCTGATGGGGCCTATCTCCTTCTGGGGCAACGTGGTGCCGCGCGCCTTTGAGCGCATCGGCGGCACCATTTTCGGCGCGCTGCTGGGGCTGGTGGCGTTAAAGCTGGAACTTTACTCTCTGCCGCTGATGCTGCTGTGGTGCGCCGCCGCCATGTTTCTCTGCGGCTGGCTGGCGCTCGGCAAAAAGCCTTACCAGGCGCTGCTGATTGGTATCACCCTTGCGGTCGTCGTGGGTGGGCCAAGCGGCGATATGCATACGGCGCTGTGGCGCGGTGGCGATGTGATTATCGGTTCGCTCCTCGCCATGCTCTTTACCGGCATCTGGCCGCAGCGCGCCTTTTTGCACTGGCGCATTCAGATGGCGAACTACGTCACGGCCTTTAACCGCGTCTACCAGGGCGGTTTCTCACGCAACCTTGTGGAGCGGCCACGGCTGGAAAAGCATCTGCAAAAAATCCTCAACGACGTGGTGAAAATGCGAGGGCTGATTACCCCCGCCTGTAAAGAGACTCATATCCAGAAAGCGATCTTCGAAGCTATCCAGACCGTCAGCCGCAATATGGTCTGCATGCTGGAGCTGCAAATCAACGCCCACTGGAGTTCGCGCGCCAGCCATTTCGTGATGATTAACGCCAGCACGCTGCAAGAGACGCAGCAGATGACGCAGCAGACGTTGCTCACCATCGCTCACGCGCTCTATGAGGGCAACCCGCAGCCGATCCTGGCGAACACGGAAAAGCTTAACGATATCGTTGCTGAACTGCGGCAGTTGATTGGCGAACATCAGGGTGATGCGGTGACGGAAACCTCCATTCACGGCTATGTCTGGCTCAGCATGGAGCTGGCGCGCCAGCTGGAGTTGTTATCGCATTTGATCTGCCGGGCGCTGCGCAAATAAACGGCTAATAACACCCTCGTGCTGCCAGGTTGTTTCGATTCAGCTATATTTGCGGTTATGATAGCCAGCAGGAAAACTTATTGTCATATGCCACTGCTTTGGGTAGGTTTGCCTCTCAGGTGATGGCCTTAACGAATCCGAATCTCAATTAATCAGGGGTGTCAAAATGGAAACAACCAAGCCTTCATTCCAGGACGTTCTGGAATTTGTGCGTCTGTTCCGTCGCAAAAACAAACTGCAGCGCGAAATTCAGGACGTTGAGAAAAAGATCCGTGATAACCAGAAACGCGTTCTGCTGCTGGACAACCTCAGCGACTACATTAAGCCGGGCATGAGCGTTGAAGCCATTCAGGGCATTATTGCCAGCATGCGTACCGACTACGAAGATCGCGTTGATGACTACATCATCAAAAACGCCGAGCTGTCGAAAGAGCGCCGCGAAATCTCTAAAAAACTGAAAACCATGGGCGAACTGAAGTCGGTCGAAAACAAAACCGAGTAAGCGCCTGCGCGGTGAGAGCCTCGTCTCTCACCGTCTTCTCTTTTCTCCACTCCCTTCCACTTTTCTTCCTCCTTTTTTCTTTATCACCCATAAAAACCAGGCCTTTCTCTGTTTGCAGAGTGGTAAAATGCGACGCGCAGAACGCACATCAGGACGTTTAAATCTCATCAGGAGCGCGCATGTTAACGCTTGTCACCGGCGGCGCGCGCAGCGGCAAAAGCCGTCACGCCGAATCGTTAGTCAGCCACGCGCCGCGAGTGTTATATATCGCCACCGCGCAAATTTTTGATGAAGAGATGGCCGCGCGCATTGCCCATCATCGCCAGAGCCGCCCGGCACACTGGCGCACGGAGGAGCGCTGGCAGCAGATAAGCAATACATCACCGCGCACAGCGATGCGGATGAGGCGATCGTGCTGGAGTGCATCACCATGCTGGTGACTAATCTGCTCTTCGCCTTTGGCGGCAGCGACGATGCTGAGGGCGGGGATTACGCCACGCTGGAGGCACAGGTGCAGCAGGAGATCGATATGCTAATTGCTGCCTGCAACGCCTGTCCCTCACCGGTGGTGATGGTAACCAATGAAGTTGGAATGGGGATCGTGCCGGAAAACCGTCTGGCGCGGCATTTTCGTGATATTGCCGGGCGCGTTAATCAGCGGCTTGCACAGGCAGCCGATGAGGTCTGGCTGGTGGTATCGGGAATTGGAGTGAAAATAAAATGATCAAGTTGTTCTTCGCCACATTGTCGTTTATCAGCCGCATTCCGGTGCCGGGCCGCTGGGTACAGGGGCTGGATGGGGCGGATTATGTGCGTGGGATCACCACTTTCCCGCTGGTCGGCCTACTGCTCGGCGGCCTGAGCGGTCTTCTTTTCACGGTCTTGCACACCTGGTGCGGTGCGCCGCTGGCAGCGCTGTTGAGTGTGCTGGCGCTGGCGCTGCTGACCGGCGGTTTCCATCTCGATGGTCTGGCAGATACCTGTGATGGCGTTTTCTCCACCCGCCGACGCGAGCGGATGCTTGAGATCATGCGCGACAGCCGTCTTGGCACCCACGGCGGGCTGGCACTGGTGTTTGTGCTGGTGGCAAAAATCCTCGTGCTCAGCGAGCTACAGCTGCGCGATACGCCGATGATCGCGGCGCTGGCGGCGGCCTGTGCTGCCGGGCGCGGCTGCTCAGTGTTACTGATGTTCGGACACCGCTACGCCCGCGACGAAGGGCTGGGCAATCTGTTTATTGGCAAAGTTTCCGGCAGAGATACCTTTGTCACCTTAATCATCACCGCACTCATAACCGTGGCGCTGCTTGGCGCGCAGGGCGTGCTGGCGCTGCTGGTCACCATGGTGGCGATTTACCTGCTCGGCTGGTTGCTCAAGCGCACCCTCGGCGGGCAGACCGGCGACACTCTCGGCGCGGCGATTGAGCTTGGCGAGGTTATCTTCCTGTTGGCGCTACTCTGATCCCTTAACGAGAGACCTCATGCAGACATTAGCGACGATATTAGCCGCCATTCCGGCTCCCGACGAAGGGGCGATGCGACGCGCGCAGCAGCACTTAAATGGGTTACTCAAACCGGTTGGCAGCCTCGGGCGGCTCGAGTCGCTGGCGGTGCAACTGGCCGGGATGCCCGGCCTTCAGGGCGAGCTGCGGGTAGATGAGAAAGCGCTCATTGTGCTGTGCGCCGATCACGGTGTCTGGCAGGAAGGCGTGACGCCGCCTGTGCGATTTACAACCAGATGGTGACGCTGGCGGGCAGCAATATTGTGTTGCCGCCGGTGCAGTGAGGGTTGCCGGATGGCGCTGCGCTTATCCGGCCTACAAACAGCATGCATTCGGTTTGCGTAGGCCGGATAAGGCGTTAGCCGCCATCCGGCACCAGTAAAAGTGCAACAGACTAGTCGCTATACCGTTAGCCGCCATCCGGCAAAACGCGCCTCATTCGGCCTGCTGCATTACCTGCAACAGTGTATCGAGCAAGCCGGGAAAACAGCTATCCAGATCTTCGCGGCGCAGTGAAATCATATTCTCCCGCCCCTGCGGGCGCTGCCACACCACGCCGCTGTCGCGCAGCACGCGCCAGTGATGGGTCATGGTCGATTTCGCCACCTCCTGCGGGCGCAGCGTGTTGCAGCTCATTTCACTGCCGTCGGCCAGGCGCTTGATGATGGCCAGGCGCAGGGGGTTGCCGAGCGCAAAAAGCACATTTTCCAGGCGAAACTGCTCACGTTCAGGGTGGTTAGCGATCATACTTTTCCTGTATTAACGATGGGGCTGCGGCTGACTCAGCGGCGCTACTATACGCAAACTGCCTGTTTAACACCACGACCGCTACCCCGGATTCGCCAATCGAAAGAATAGTAAAAATAGTTCGAATATATACGTACAGTTGTACTATGCTAAACGCCGTTAAACCACTGCGGCTCATTCGGGCCGCCAACTGACAGTCAACAGACTAAGGACGCATCATGCCCCGACCCATTCCTCTCGAACGTTATCGCAACATCGGTATCTCCGCGCATATCGATGCCGGTAAAACCACCACCACCGAGCGCATCCTGTTTTACACCGGGATGAGCCATAAGCTGGGGGAAGTACACGATGGCGCGGCAACCACCGACTGGATGGCGCAGGAGCAGGAGCGCGGCATTACCATTACCTCCGCGGCGGTAAGCTGCTTCTGGCCCGGTATGGATCGCAATTTTGAACCGCACCGTATCAACATTATCGATACCCCAGGGCACGTCGATTTCACCATCGAAGTGGAGCGCTCTATGCGCGTGCTGGACGGCGCGGTCATGGTTTACGACTCGGTGGGCGGCGTGCAGCCGCAGTCAGAAACCGTCTGGCGGCAGGCCAATAAGTATCACGTTCCGCGCCTCGCGTTCGTGAACAAAATGGATCGCCCCGGCGCAGACTTCTTCCGCGTGGTTCAGATGATGATCGACCGTCTGAAAGCCAACCCGGTGCCGATTGTCATCCCTATTGGCGCTGAAGAGCACTTCACGGGCGTGGTCGATCTGATCAAAATGCGCGAAATTATCTGGGATGATGCCACGCAGGGCATGTCTTTTAGCTATGCGCCGGTGCCTGAAGAGTTACTGGAAACCGCGCAAGAGTGGCGCGAAAAAATGGTCTCTGCGGCAGCGGAAGCGAACGAGACATTGATGGATAAATACCTGGAAACCGGCGAGCTGGACGAAGCTGAAATTATTGCCGGTCTGCGCCAGCGCACCATCGTCGGAGAAATCCAGCCGATGCTGTGCGGCAGCGCCTTTAAAAACAAAGGTGTGCAGCGCATGCTCGACGCGGTAGTGGAACTGATGCCGTCGCCGCTCGATATTCCGGCGATTCAGGGCGTGGATGAAAGAGGCCAGCCGGCGGAACGTCATGCGAATGATGACGAGCCCTTCTCGGCGCTCGCCTTCAAACTGATGACCGACCCCTATGTCGGCCAGCTGACCTTTATCCGCGTCTACTCGGGCGTGCTGAAAAAAGGCGATGCGGTCTACAACCCGGTGAAAGGCAAAAAAGAGCGCATTGGGCGTATTGTGCAGATGCATGCCAACGATCGTCACGAAGTGGATGAGTTGCGTGCAGGCGATATCGCCGCCTGTGTCGGGTTGAAAGATGTCACCACTGGCGACACGCTCAGCGATCCGGACAAGGTGATTACGCTTGAGCGCATGGAGTTCCCGGAGCCGGTGATCTCGCTCGCCATCGAGCCGAAGACCAAAGCGGACCAGGAGAAGATGGGCATCGCGCTACAGCGGCTGGCGGCGGAAGATCCGTCATTCCGTCTGCATACGGATGAAGAGTCCGGGCAAACCATCATCTCCGGGATGGGGGAGCTGCATCTGGAGATTATCGTTGACCGCATGAAGCGCGAATTCGGCGTGGAGGCGAATATTGGCCGTCCACAGGTCACGTACCGCGAAACGCTGCGCAAAACTGTTAAAGAGATTGAGGGCAAGTTTGTGCGTCAGTCCGGCGGTAAAGGTCAGTATGGCCATGTAGTGCTGACGCTGGAGCCGCTGGCGGCGGGAAGCGGCTTTGTATTTGAAGACGCGACCAAAGGCGGCGTGGTGCCGCGCGAGTATATCCCCTCCGTTGAGAAGGGGCTGCGTGAAGCGATGAACAGCGGCGTGCTGGCGGGCTACCCGGTGGTGGATGTGAAAGCGACGCTGACCTTCGGCTCCTATCACGATGTCGACTCTTCGGAGATGGCCTTCCGCATGGCGGCGATCTTTGGCTTTAAAGAGGGCGCGCGCCGCGCGGATCCGGCGATCCTCGAACCGGTGATGCATGTCGAAGTAGAGACGCCGGAGGAGTACGCCGGGAATATTATGGGCGATCTCTCTTCGCGTCGCGGCATGGTGCAGGGCATGGAAGAGCGCTTCGGTAGCCAGATTATCCGCGCCGACGTGCCGCTGGCGGAGATGTTTGGCTATGCCACCACGCTGCGATCGATGTCGCAGGGGCGTGCAACCTACAGCATGGAGTTCCATCACTACGCGGAAGCGCCGCGCAATGTGGCCGAGGAGATTATCGCCAGCCGCAGTAAAGGATAAGTTTTAACTCTTCACTTCAAACCCCGCTTCGGCGGGGTTTGAAGTCATGAACATGCATTATTGCGAGGCGATAATCTCTGTCCCGGTTACTGATTGAATTTTCCAGGTACCCGCCTCCTTCACCATACAATCCACCACTATGTGTTTTTTATCTTTGCCAAAGGCGACGAAGACATTGGTGCATACAGGATCAACAAGTGTTTGCATAACGGCTACGTTATCAACCCAGTCGTCATTAATATCTTGCGTGCCGATAAAGAAATCGCCACCGTAATTGGCTTCATCAGTTTTCGCCGCATGGCGCAGTTTTTTAAGGGTGTTGCCAGTGACGTATTTATCGATTTTCTGCCCGTCCAACGGCGATGAGTTATCTGCTGCAAATTGAGCGATATACCATTTGTTGAAGTTGAGAGCTTGCTGCTGCGCAATTTCAATTGGGGAGGGTGAGGCCCAGGTGGCTGTTGAGATGAACAGTAATAACAGCGAGATTATTTTCATTTAATTATGCCTGTAGATTTTAAATGAGGGGCGATGCTTGCGGTAGGCTGGGCCTGGGTACATGCCTGAATGCTGCACAAAATCGCTGATCCAAACCTTACCATCAAAAATGCAGGTGTGACCGGGTATACTTTCCGGGATACTCTGGATAACCGCAACATCGCCTTTTTGTGGCTGATCGGTAATTTCGTAAAAACCCGCATGAACCAGGCTCGGACCGAAATCTTTCGCGTAATTTGCGCGAACCCCGATAATACCTCCCGCTTCAATTGCTTTGCGCACAGCAAAAGCGCATTTATGAAGACTACCCGCGTGCGCATGTTTGCGGGCGTACTCTACTGCAGCATTTTTATCCCACATAATTCCCTTCGATTAATGAAAATTTTTGTAAAGGAGGGTGCAATTTTCGAATATTTAAATAGTGCCTTATGTCGGAAAATTCTTAAACGAAGCGGGTAAGAGTATCTGTTTCGCTCAGATAGCGAGGTGGAAGGCGATAAGCAGATCCCAGTAAGCCGACTATCATTAGCAGACATCCGCTTCGCCTGAGGAAAGGTTATGTTGCGTCCTGTCACACTGCTTTGCGCTTCTCTGCTGTTATTGTCAGCCCGGCCTGCGCTGGCGGTCACTTATCCGTTGCCGCCGGAAGGTAGCCGGCTGGTGGGTAGCCCGCAAACCATCACCGTGCCGCAGGGCAACACCTTTCCGCTGGAAGCCTTTGCCGCGAAATATGGCCAGGGGCTAAGCAATATGCTGGAAGCCAATCCCGACGCTGACCCCTTTCTGCCAAAAGCCGGTTCACAGCTAGTCATCCCGCAGCAGATCATCCTGCCTGATACCGTGCGGGAAGGCATTGTTGTTAACGTCGCGGAAATGCGGCTCTATTACTACCCAAAAGAGAGCAATACCGTTGAGATCCTGCCGATTGGTATCGGCCAGGCCGGACGCGAAACGCCGCGTAACTGGGTGACTGCCGTTGAGCGCAAACAGGCGGGTCCTACCTGGACACCGACGGCCAACACCCGCAAAGCCTACGCCGATGAGGGCAAAACCCTGCCAGCCTTTGTGCCAGCCGGGCCGGATAACCCGATGGGGCTGTACGCCATCTATATCGGTAAGCTGTATGCCATACATGGCACCAATGCGGATTTCGGCATCGGCCTGCGCGTTAGCCAGGGCTGCATCCGCCTGCGCAATCAGGATATTAAATATCTGTTCGATAACGTGCCGGTCGGCACCCGCGTGCAGATTATCGATGAGCCGGTGAAAGTGAGCCGCGAGCCGGACGGCAGCAGCTGGGTCGAAGTGCACGAGCCGCTGTCGCGCAACCGCGCAGAGTTTGAATCGACGGCAAAAGTGCCGCTTCCCGCCACGCCAGTACTCAACAGAATCGTAAAAGAGGCGGGTGCAGATGCAGGCCAGGTGGCGATGGCGCTGGAGAGACGTTCAGGTATGCCGGTAAAAATCGGCGCGCCAGCTGTGAACAACAGCGAAATGCGAGGTATTGAGCGGATGTAAAAGCGGGCAGCGCAATTGCTCAATTAATTTGAATATTATTGTTAAATCAATGTCATTTCTTCTTATGGCGTAAAGCGTAGAGTAGGGGGCACTTACGATTTGCTGAACGAAGGACGACGCCATGAAGAAGATCGGCTTTTTATCATTTGGTCACTGGACCCCCTCGCCGCAGTCCGGCACCCGCTCCGCGGCTGACGCGCTGCTGCAATCAATCGATCTGGCGGTCGCCGCAGAAGAGCTGGGTGCAGATGGCGCTTACTTCCGGGTGCACCATTTCGCCCGCCAGCTCGCCTCGCCGTTCCCGCTGCTCGCCGCCGTCGGCGCCAAAACCAGCCGCATTGAGATTGGTACTGGCGTGATCGATATGCGTTATGAAAACCCGCTCTATATGGCGGAGAGCGCCAGCGCGGCGGATCTAATTTCCGGTGGTCGTTTGCAGCTTGGCATCAGCCGTGGTTCGCCGGAGCAGGTGATTGATGGCTGGCGCTATTTCGGCTATCAGCCCGCCGAGGGCGAAAATGAGTCCGATATGGCGCGACGTCACACCGAAGTGCTGCTCGATGCGCTGCGCGGTGAAGGGTTTGCTAAACCCAACCCGCAACCGATGTTCCCCAATCCGCCGGGTTTGCTGCGCCTCGAGCCTTACGCAGAAGGCTTGCGCGAGCGCATCTGGTGGGGCGCGGGCTCCAATGCCACAGCGGTATGGGCGGCGAAACTGGGGATGAATCTGCAAAGTTCGACGCTGAAAGATGACGAAACGGGCGAGCCGTTCCACATTCAGCAGGCGCAGCAGATCCGCGCTTATCGGGAGGCGTGGAAAGCCGCCGGTCATACGCGCACACCGCGCGTCTCCGTTAGCCGCAGCATCTTTGCCCTGATGAACGATCGCGACCGTGCCTACTTTGGCGGCAGCCGCGACGACGATGACAAAATCGGTTTTCTTGATGAGAAGACGCGTGCGATTTTCGGGCGTAGCTATGCCGCAGAGCCGGACAAATTGATTGAACAACTTAAGCGAGACGAAGCGATTGCCGAAGCGGACACGCTGTTACTGACGGTGCCGAACCAGCTTGGCGTTGACTACAACGCCCACGTTATTGAATCAATTTTGAAACATGTTGCGCCTGCGATGGGCTGGCGAGATTAGGCCTGAAATAAAAAACGCCATGCATTTTTTCGCTGTGCCGGGAGTTAAATTTTGCTCCTGGCCTTGAGAATCACTCCTCTCTTATTGTTTACACCTTTTCCAGTATTACGCGGCACATCCGCGACTGATTTTTACAGGCATCGTTTAGCAATTATGGCTTTCCGGCTGTAACATTGCGAATACTAACAATAGTTTTACTCTAAGAGTCATCTATAAGCCCTTATGTAATAACCAGAACCGCTCAAGTTATTCTCTATTGCCTGCATAAAAGCGGTTTACTTGGTACGAATATCGACCATTAGCATTGTAAAATACGTTTTTGACACTGAGCGTAACAGCAATTATAAAGGTCTTTGTTAATAATAACCCACTGAAACATTTGGCGTAGTAGCAAAATGAAATGATGTTGGGTAATATTCATTCAGGTTCAAACGGGTATAGGGAGATCATATGGCTACTAAGCAGTTTTCATTCTGGCAACTTGCTAATTTGCTTGTTGAAGGGGTCGGCATGATGCACGGGGGGGTTCTCTGTGGTCGTGACTGTCACGGAGACGGATACCGCCGATGGTAAGGATATTCGCATAGCTGCAATTGGCCGTACCAATGCAGCCAAGGCGGCAGGATCAGGAAAAGTTCTTTTCTGGTGTAACGTTTTGAATAGCATTGATAACAAAAAATATGTGCTGAGTAGAAAAGCAAATGAGGCGTGGGCATTAGGCCTGGATGATATTTTTATAGGTGATACCAGCTTCTTCATTCCTAAAGATACTTACTCAGTGCCATCACTCAAAATAGAGTGTGGCTACGTTTACGCTAATTATACGGGGCAGTCTGTGCCTATTCCTCCCAGCATGAACCGAGAAATAAACTTAACGCAATTTCAACGGTGAGATATTCAATGAAAATTAAATTCTCTTTGGTTTTTCTTTCGATGGTTTTACTCCCGATTGTGGTGATTGCAGCCAATAGCATTAAATACCAGGATAAAGCGACAGAGGATGCCGCTAATCTCGTTACTCAATATACACTTGCTGATGATGCGCAAAAACAAGGCTATTTAAAGAAACTTGAAGAGCTGACGGTTAAGCATCCTGACAATAACAACGTCAGAAAGATGTATGCCAACATATTAATTGCCGATAAGAAATATCCTTCCGGGCTGCAGCAAATGGAAATGCTCAATAAAAATAATCCTCAGCCGGTTTCGAAGCTTACAGAGTGCATGTTGGTCGAAAGGAATGGTAAAGACGCGGAAAGTTGTTACAAGAATGCAGTCACACTATTCGAAACTAACCGTATCGCTGATGATAATTATATTATGGCACTTTACTTATCAGACGATCCCCGATTTGAAGCCGAGAAGAAGAAGCTCATCTCATCTGGAAAATTAACAGAGACAGAGAAAAGTTTATTTTCTATGAGTAAAAATGAATTGATTAGCACAATGTTCCCTTGAGTAAGTCAGGATGAACGGAATGTACAACGTTCCCTTTGATGCTGGAAGTGACGGAACCGGGAAAGCGGCTTCGTCGCATACTGCTTAAAGACTCTGATTCTGGTATGGCCGCGCAGTGTAGGGCGGTCATAATCACCAGCTGAAGCAGTGTGAGGTGTTAATCCGACACAGCACCAATGCAAAAAGCCCGCTCGGGTTTCCCTGAGCGGGCTTCTTAAATGTGGCTCCTCTGACTGGACTCGAACCAGTGACATACGGATTAACAGTCCGCCGTTCTACCGACTGAACTACAGAGGAATCGTGTGGAGGCTTATCTTAGCGGCGAAAAATCTTTTGTCAAACCCCATTTCAGGGGAGGGGAGTCAACTGCTGATTCCATCAGCGATTTGCATGTATTGACACCAATTTATGCTGAATTGCTTTGCAGGATCACCATTTCTCCCCCATCATTTGAAATGTAATTTCATCTTTTGCGGCAAGGACTATTTTGAACGTCGTCACCCCCCTTCGCCAGGCCGTCATGCGTACCCCCTGGTATAGAAAGCGTAAAAGCTATCGTGTGCTGTTCTGGCGGGAAATCACCCCGCTTGCGGTGCCGATCTTCCTCGAAAACACCTGTGTGCTGATGATGGGCGTGCTCAGCACCTTCCTCGTGAGCTGGCTGGGCAAAGAGGCGATGGCGGGCGTGGGCCTTGCCGATAGCTTTAACATGGTGGTAATGGCCTTTTTTGCCGCTATCGATCTCGGTACCACAGTGGTGGTGGCCTTCAGCCTTGGCAAACTCGACGCCGAGCGGGCGAGGTCAGCAACGCGGCAGTCGCTGATGATCATGACGCTGTTCGCCATCGTGCTGGCGGCGGTGATCCACTACTTCGGCCGTGAAATTATTGATGTGATAGCCGGGGCGGCAACCCAGCCGGTAAAAGATCTGGCGCTTACCTACCTTGAGTTAACGGTGCTGAGCTACCCGGCGGCGGCGATTGCGCTGATTGGCAGCGGCGCGCTGCGCGGCGCAGGGAACACCAAAATCCCGCTGCTGATTAATGGCGGCATGAACATTCTCAATATCATCATCAGTAGCGCGCTGATTTACGGTGCTTTTGGCTGGCAGGGAATGGGCTTTGCTGGTGCGGGGCTCGGGTTAACCATTTCGCGTTATATCGGCGCGGTGGCGATTATCTGGGTGCTGATGATTGGCTTTAACCCGTCGCTACGTATCCCGCTCAAAAGCTATTTCGAGAAGCTGAACTTCAACATTATCTGGGAAGTGATGGGCATCGGCATTCCCGCCAGTATCGAATCGGTACTGTTTAACGGCGGTAAACTGTTGACGCAGATGTTCGTCGCCGGCATGGGCACCAACGTAATTGCCGGGAACTTTATCGCTTTCTCCGTGGCAGCGTTGATTAACCTGCCCGGTAATGCGCTCGGCTCAGCCTCGACGATCATTACCGGTAAACGGCTTGGCAAAGGGCAGATAGCTCAGGCTGAACGCCAGCTGCGCCATGTCTTCTGGCTCTCAACGCTGTTACTAACAGCGATTGCCTGGGGAACCGCGCCGTTTGCTGGCTGGTTCGCCGCGTTTTACACCCATGAAGAGGATGTAAAAGAGGTCGTTAAGGTGCTTTTATGGCTTAACGCCGCATTTATGCCAATCTGGGCGGCTTCGTGGGTGTTGCCCGCCGGGCTGAAAGGCGCGCGCGATGCGCGTTTTGCGATGTGGGTGTCGATGCTCGGCATGTGGGGCTGTCGCGTCGTGGCGGGGTATACGCTCGGTATCGTGTTAGGTATGGGCGTGGTCGGCGTCTGGCTGGGGATGTTCCTTGACTGGGCGGTGCGTGGCGCGTTCTTCTACTGGCGAATGGTCAGCGGCCGCTGGCTGTGGAAGTATCCGAAGCCGCAGAAAACGCCGACGGAACGGGCCATTTCTGCGCAAAATGGAGAATAATTCGGCAAACGCGCCAAAATGTGAAATCAGGCTTTGACATGGCGCGGGGGCACCGCTAATATTCGCCCCGTTCACACGATTCCTCTGTAGTTCAGTCGGTAGAACGGCGGACTGTTAATCCGTATGTCACTGGTTCGAGTCCAGTCAGAGGAGCCAAATTTAAGAAGCCTGCTTACGAGCAGGCTTTTTGCTTTTTGTCTTCTGATAATACCTTTATTCGCCTACTCAGCTTCCCATGCGCCCAATTGCATTACTGCGATATTGTTCTTCTTCCCTTTTTTCACCACGATCGGCAGATCTTTTCTAAGCAGGTGCAGCTGCGCGGGTGTAATGAGAGCTTTTGCAGAGTGTAATTGCGGTGGATTATCGAGATGAAAAAAGATGTCGATAAAGAGGTTGTTGCCATGGAACATATTCGTTTGCTGCCAGGAAACAATGCGTGTGTTGTGCAGTTTTCCCGGCCACTTCTCGCGCGTAAGAAACACTTTTGCCGTTTTCATTCCGGTAGTGCTTCCGCGGAAGGTATAAAAAATGGCGATGATAAAAACGATAGGCGTTGCGATGCCAATCATAAGAAAGGTCATCTCAAACCCTGACATATTTGTAATCCAGTTTTTAAACACCGCTATTCCTTTTAAGTTGTTTACTTACCCAATGCTAACCAGCATTCTCATGTTCACCGATGTGCATTACGGCAATGAATTTCCATTTGCCCTTTTTAACCACGATCGGTAACCCATGCCGCAAAATATGTAGCTGGAGCGGGGAGACCAGAGCCTTGGCGCAATAACGATTGGGTGACGAATCAAGATAAAAAAAGAGATCGACGAAACGGGCATTTTCATAAAATGTATTGGTCTCTTCCCAGAACTCAATCTGCGTAGAGTGAAGTTTGCCGGACCAACGGTGACGTGTAAGGTAGATAATCCCAGCGAGAATGCTGGTCGACCTGCCTTTAAAACCAAAACAGATCCACCAGCAAAAGAGTAGTGTGACGGAAATGCTCACCAGGATGCTCATCCACTCAACAGGCTTCAGGCTGGCGAAAAAATGCTGCATAGCCATTGATCTCGTTACCTCAGTTTATGCAATTACCCAGCACGACAAGTTTCGTTGGCTCTTCTGCTAAATAGCGTATCTTCACACTCTTTCCTGCCCTGAACTCATCAAGATGGAGCATACGAACAAAAACCTCGCGCTGTGTGACTCTCACTTGATTATCAGCACTAAATTCAAGCGTGAGGTTGAGATGCAACACCCCCTCAATACTCTGGTTTTTATTCTGCTCGGTATGTGTGATCAGCGCGGTGGTCTCTTTACCTCTATTTTTTATCATTTCTTCCTCGCGCCCGCTGACCACTGAATTACGTACACTAATAAAGATGATCACGATGGAAAAGATCAGTAAGCAAATTAATATCCACATTGCTATCGTTGCCATGTTCACTCACTTAAATTGAAATCTCATCTTCGCAGACGTAGATACAGGCCGCCTGAATATCAGGTTATGTTAATTGTCCTAAGCCCAGGCTTCATCAAAGTTGCTGTTAATTTCTGACATCCCCCATTACTACAATTTTTGTGGGGTCATCCGTCATATAGCGAATAGTGATTTCACGACCTACCTTATAATTATCAGCATCAAAGAATTTTACGATGACATCTTTTCCTGTAGCAATCCTCTTTCCGGCGGCATCAAACTCTACTTGCAAATGCAGCACCAAAACACCTTCAACTTTTTGATTGTCGTGCTGCTGCGCATGAGTAATCCTGGCGATAGACTCCTTTCCTGAATTTTTGATGCGCTCATACGACCGCCCGGCTAGAACGGAGTTACGCACGCCAATAAACACAATGATTATTACGAAAGAGCAGATAATGACTGTCAACCCCAATGCAATATTCGCAAGCATATCCATGACTCCTTGTTGTGTTCCTTTACCTTGCAATATCGTCGGTTAGTTACGTGTGATGAGCAGCAGCCTCATTGTGCACGGTACCAATCTGCATAACAGCGATAAGATCCTTTTCCCTTTTGAGTTTCGCCCAACCGCAGCGATTTTAAGAATCTTCTGTCTACTAAATCTGGTAATTCACCGCCAGCCAAAACTGGCGGTGAGAGAGGCAGGTTTATCGGAAAGGGGGTTCGTTAAAGGTGCGCAGCTTACGCGAATGGAGACGATCGCCTTCGGCGCGCAGCAGGTCGATGGCGCGAATACCGATTTGCAGATGCTCGGAAATCGCCCCTTCGTAGAAGCGGTTCGCCTGGCCGGGCAGCTTTATCTCACCGTGCAGCGGCTTGTCCGAGACGCAGAGCAGCGTACCGTAAGGCACACGGAAGCGATAACCCTGCGCGGCAATGGTGGCGCTCTCCATATCAATTGCCACCGCGCGGCTCAGGTTAAAGCGCAGCGCTGAAGCGGAGTAGCGCAGCTCCCAGTTGCGATCGTCGGTGGTGACCACCGTGCCGGTGCGCAGCCGCTGTTTCACCTCTTCGCCAGGCATCTCGCTCACCTCTTTAGTGGCGTCATACAGCGCGCGCTGCACTTCGGCGATGCTCGGAATCGGGATGTCCGGCGGCAGGACTGCATCAAGAACATGATCATCACGCAGGTAGGCGTGCGCCAGCACATAATCACCAATCTGCTGGCTCTCGCGCAGGCCGCCGCAGTGACCAATCATCAGCCAGACATCCGGGCGCAGCACCGCCAGGTGATCGCAGATGGTTTTCGCATTCGACGGGCCAACGCCAATATTGATAAGCGTAATACCCTGACCGTCTGCCGTGACTAAGTGCCAGGCGGGCATTTGGTGCTTCTTCCACGCCAGATCGGAAATGGCCTGTTCCGGTGCTTCGGTGTCGGCGGTGATCCAGTGGCCGCCCGCGCAGGAGAGGGCGATATAGGGGCTATCGGGATCGAGGATCTGGCTGCAACCCCAGCGCACAAACTCATCCACATAGCGGGTGTAGTTGGTAAACAGCACAAACGGCTGGAAGTGCTCGACCTGCGTACCGGTGTAGTGGCGCAGGCGCGCAAGCGAGAAGTCGACGCGGCGGGCGTCGAAGTGCGACAGCGGGTAGAGCTCGGTCGGATGGAACAGGCCATCTGCCGTCTCATCGCCAATCTGCGCCAGTTCAGTGGTCGGGAAAAAGCGCGTCAGGCCAGCGCTCATTGAGCGATCCAGCGTCAGCTCTGAACCGTCTATCACATAAGGATAAGGGATCTCGTGGGCCGACAGGCCAACCTCAATCTGCGCGCCATAATCCTGGCACAGCAGCGTGAGCTGCTCGATAAGATAGGCGCGAAACAGCGACGGGCGGGTAATCGTGGTGGAGTAGCGGCCCGCATGGGTAAAGCGTGCATAAGCGCGGGTTTTCGACGGCTTGCTTGCGCTGCCGTTCCAGCTCACCGACAACTGCGGGTAGACGAACAGCCCTTTTTCACGCGCTTCAACGTCAGGAAGCTCACCTTTCTCAATATAGACACCAATCGCCTCGCGAAGGGCATTGACGGAGCGGTCATACAGCGCTTCCAGCTGATCCAGCGCCTGTTCCGGGGTCAGATTTGCACCCTCGTTGGTCATTTTTATCTCCTTATCTGCGTTACGGCTCTACCGATAATATGTCACGACTTTGTGAAACGAAAGTTGCCGGACAGTGATTCGGAAGAAACGGGGGGAGAAAAGATCCGGCGCGCCAGCGCACGCCGGAAGCGGGTTACGCGTGGATGTTGACCAGCGTACGGCCATGAATATTGTTGTTGAGGAATTCGGCGGCGGTGGCAGGGACCTGTTCGAGCGCGATCTCTGTTGCGGCCTGCTGGTAATAGCTCTCCGGCAGCGTGCTTGCCAGCTTCTCCCAGACGGTGCTGCGCTGTTCAGTTGGCACCATCACCGAGTCAACCCCTTGCAGACGCACATTGCGCAGAATAAACGGCATTACGCTGGTCGGCAGATCGAAACCGCCCGCCAGACCGCAGGCCGCCACGCAGCCGCCATAGTTGGTTTGCGCCAGCACTTTTGCCAGCACCTTGCTGCCAACCGTATCGACCGCGCCTGCCCAGAGCTGCTTCTCCAGCGGGCGCGTCTCGTCAAACTCACTTCTTGGCAGGATCTCATCGGCACCCAGCTGGCGCAGAAACGCATGGGTTGATTCGCGACCCGTCACCGCCGCAACGCGGTAGCCCAGCGCTTTCAGCAAGACAACTGCCGTGCTGCCGACGCCACCGCTGGCACCGGTAACCAGCACTGTGCCATCCTGCGGTTTTACGCCCGCCTCTTGCAGGGCGTTAACGCAGAGCATGGCGGTAAAACCGGCGGTGCCGATGATCATCGCATTGCGCGCGCTCAGGCTCTGCGGCAGCGGTACCAGCCAGTCGCCCTTCACGCAGGCCTGGGTTGCCAGGCCGCCCCAGTGGTTTTCCCCCACGCCCCAGCCGGTGAGGATCACCGCCTGGCCTGGCGTGTAGCGCGCATCGCGGCTTTCACTGACGCGACCAGCGAAATCGATGCCCGGCACCATCGGGAACTGACGCACGATTTTTCCTTTGCCGGTGATCGCCAGTGCATCTTTGTAGTTGAGGCAGGACCAGTCGATATCGACTTTTACCTTGCCCTCGGCAAGATCCGGCAGGGCGATCTCTTGCACCGCGGCGAGGGTCTGTTTCTCATGTTGTTCCAGAACTAATGCTTTCATAACTGCGTTTTCCTCGTCATGAGGGGTGGATTTCGGCGTAATGCCGGCTCTGCAGGTGTTATTTGAATATGTTGGCGGAAGAATGCCCAGAAGTGGTCGAGCGGCTCTGCGCTGCGAAAGAGTTTGGCGCGCATCACCGCACCCTCCCAGCCGGACCAGAAGAGGCTGGCCAGCGCCCCGGGCGATGCCTGTTGCGGCAGTTCGCCGCAGGCTTGCGCCTCGCGCAGGCACGCTGCCACGCGGCACTCCCAGTCGTGCAGAATGGTTTTTAGCTGCTCCGGAAAGGCATCGGGTAACAGCGGCGTCTCCTGCAACAGGTTGCCGACCAGGCATCCGCGGCGGAAATCATACTTCGCCATTCCTTCACCGCCGTGATGGACAAAGGCGTCCAGCCGTTGAAGAGGCGTATGTGACGTATTAAGCAGAAACGTGTCGAGTTTGTGGGCGAAGAAGGCACCGTAGGCCTCAAGCACCGCCATACCAAACGCCTCTTTGCTCTTAAAGCAGTGGTAAAACGATCCCTTAGGTACGGCGATATTTTTGATTACCGCATCGATCCCGGCGGCGAGATAGCCGGTTTCTGTCAGCACCTCCAGACCCGAGCGGATCAGCGCCTGGCGGGTGTCGGTAAAGTCGCGTGCCTTTTGCGGCGGGCGGCCACGACGCGGCTTTTGCGTCAATGTATTATCGCCATCCATAATTTAGACCGATTGGTTTTAATTAGCTTAAGCCTACGCCGGACGGGGAGAAGAGGCAAGGGAGGAGGGGAGAGAAAAATGCCCGCACAAGGCGGGCAAATCCGTCAGGCAGTCGTATTAATGGTACGACCGATAGCCGGATTAGAAGGCAACTGCGGGATCTGTTTGATCAGATCCGTTGCAATAGTTTGTTGCGTATCCAGCGCCTTTTTCAGCACCAGGGTGTTCACCTGGTTATCGAGCTGATAAGAATCAAGGCTGCTGGCTAATGATGCGATCTGAATTGGATCCATGTCGATCATCCTTTTGTTGTCGAGCAACATCGCTCAGCACGGCGAAATAAACGCCGCACTGAGTTATCGGCAAAGTGGCGCAAAACTTTACCCTAAGCCTGCTCGCTATACAGCTTTCGCTGCGGCTGCCCACTGTGCAGGAAAATCCACTGAGCGCAGCCCCGGCTCAACTGCGACCCGATCTACCGAGACGAGGGCATTGATAATAAAGGGATCGCGCTGGAGATAAGCCTCAATCTGTTTCTCATCTTGCGCCTGCATAAGGATAAAGCCGCCGGAGTTGTCGCTTAGCGGGCCGGCGACAATCACCATCCCTTGCTGAAATCCTTCCACCAGCCATGTTTTATGCCCTTCGCGCCACGGCTCCAGCCGCTCAGGCGAGGTTATCCAGCGTAATGTCACTGCGTATAACATTTTCGGCTCCTTACAGGTTAATGACATCTGCCACTGAGGCGATAGCGCGCTGAATTTCACGCTCTTTCACCGCATCTCCTTTCGAGATCCCCTCCGCCCGCACAAACGCGACGTTGGTGATGCCGAGGAAACCAAAAAAGGCGTTGAGGTAGCGCTCCTGGAAATCCATCTCCGCCAGTGGCGTATCGTGGTAAAAGCCGCCGCGCGAAGAGGCGATAATCACCCGTTTATCACCGGCAAGCCCGACCGGGCCCTGCGCGGTGTAGCTGAAGGTTTTGCCCGGCTGGGCAAGGCGATCCAGCCACGCTTTCAGCTGGCTCGGAATGGAGAAGTTGTACATCGGCGCGCCGATAACAATCAGATCGCTTGCCAGAAACTCCGCGACCAGCGCTTCGGAGAGACGATGCTCGACGGCGACATCGGCCGAGAGATCGCGCTCTGCCACCGGCCGGAAGCCTGCGGCGATGGGCGCGGTGAGATGGCTTATCTCGTCGTCAACAACATCACGATAAACCACCTCGTCATAGCGCCCGCTTTGCATCAGCCGGTCGACAATCTCCCGGGAGAGCAGGCGCGAGACGGAGTGCGCGTGATTAAAGCTCGAATCTATATGCAGGATGTTCATACCAATAGCCTCTGGTTCAGGGAAGAGAGCGGGCAGCCCGGTCGATAAACTCAGCCACGCGATCGGCATGAGAGATCATCGACAGATGGCTGGAGTAGAGTGAAACGCGCGTCGCGCCGATCGCTTTTGCCAGTGCGTTTTGCACGGTTGGGTTGAGGGCGGCGTCATTTTCGGTCACCAGATACCACGACGGTTTATCGTGCCAGGCAGCATGGGTGAGGGTGTCGGTAAAGGCGCGTGCGGCAATCGGCTGCTGTGCGGCGGCAAGCAGTTGCGCCCGCTGGCGGGAGAGGTCGTTTGCCATCACCTTATGAAACAGTGCCGGGTCGTCGAGCCAGATCAGCCCCTGTTCGTCGGCAGATAAACCCGTCATCGGCGCGTGTAAACGCGTCAGCAAGTCCGCGACAGACTCGTGGCTGTCCGGCACCAGCGCCGAGAGGTAGACCAGCCCTTTGACACGCGGATCGTTACCCGCTTCGCTAATCACCGCGCCCGCCCACGAGTGGCCGACCAGCAAAACCTCGCCCGGCTGGCGGGCAATAACTGCGCGCGTGGCGTTAACATCATCCTTTAGCGAGGTAAGAGGGTTTTGCACCGCCGTCACGTGATAGCCCATCGCCTGCAGCCGCGCCATCACCGCCGACCAGCTGGAGCCATCCGTAAACGCGCCGTGTACCAGAACGATATCAGGCATGGTCTGTTCCTTTGCCTGGGCGGAAAAAACGGTCATCAGCAGCAGGGTAAAAACCCGCATGGTTAACAGCATGAAGTTGCGCCACATGGCCAGCCCTTAATCAGTGGAGGAGAAGTTGGGAAGAGTGTGAAAGAATCTGCGGCGGGCGAGTAGTGTCTTATTTGACATCTATAATGCAAAATCGGACAGAGTGATGAGGTAACGTATGCGCGTTGCGCTTCTGGCATTACCCGGCAGTATGCGTTCAGCACTGGCGGGGTTAACGGATATGTTCTGGCTGGCAAATCAGGTTATCGGGCAAAATCAGCACGCCACCGCGCCTTTTGAAACGCAGATCGTAACAGCCACAGGCAAAGCCGTACCGGATGCGCAGGGGCGAATGATTGAGAGCGATGGTGGGTTTGACGAGCGCCCGGATCTGATTATTGCCAGCGGCATGAAGCTGAATGAGGATAAGCACCCCATTGACGCAGAAGCGGTTGCGCAGGCCGCGCAGTGGGTTAAAGGCTGCTATGCCAAGGGAAGCGTGGTGGCGGGGGCCTGTGCGGGCGGCTTTGTGCTAGGCGAGGCGGGGTTATTGACGGACAGGATCTGCACCACCACCTGGTGGCTGTTCCATACGTTTCGCGAACGCTACCCACGGGCAAAACCGGTGTGGGGAAAAGCGCTGGCTGAAGATCGCAATGTCATCACCACCGGCGGGCCACTGTCGTGGGTGGATTTAACGCTGCATATTGTCGCTAACCACGCCGGAAAAGAGATTGCCCGCCTGATGGCGGATATGGCCGTTGCCGACAGCCAGCCACTCTCCCAGCAGCTCTATGCGCCTAAAGGCTTTCTCAACTCCGTCGACCCGCTATTAACCAAAGCCGAAAATCTGGTGCGCTACCAGAACCCGGCCATCACCGTTGAGCAACTTGCCGCCGCGCTCAATATGACGCCGCGCACGCTGCACCGGAAAATGCGCGACCTGCTGCAGGAGAGCCCGAAAAGTTTCATCACCCGTGTGCGCATTGAGAGCGCGATAACGCTGCTTGAGGTGCCCGGCAACAGCGTCAGCCAGGTGGCCTTTGCCTGCGGATATCAGGATGAGACGGTTTTCAGACGGGCGTTCAGCGCCGTGACCGGTATGTCACCGGCGCGCTATAAAGCGTGGAGCCGAAGCCGACAGAACCTGCCGATGGAGCAGGGCGGCTGATGCAGAAAAGCAAAAAGCCCGCTTAAAAGCGGGCTTTTCTAAATCTGGCTCCTCTGACTGGACTCGAACCAGTGACATACGGATTAACAGTCCGCCGTTCTACCGACTGAACTACAGAGGAATCGTGTGAACGGGGCGCATATTATCGATGACCATCGGCCTTGTCAAAGGGTGGATTGCAATGAGATGACCGTTTGCTGACAAATTGGGCAATCTGTTCATCCCGCGCCCATTTGCGCCGCTTTTGGCGCTGTTTTGCACCGCGCTGGTGCAAATTACCCCTTATGGGGCATAAGCAAACCGCTGTTTCATGCTCTATTTATCCCGTAGCGATTAGAAAGGCTTATTATCCAGCCGCTTAACTCTCCTTTTATTCATCTCAGGAAATGTGGCAAGCATATTGCAACTCCTCCAACATCATCACTCTTAGCGTTGGCATGGGTAATCCTTACAGGAGGCAAAATGAACTTAAGACGCCTGAAGTACTTCGTAAAAATCGTCGATATTGGCAGCCTGACGCAGGCCGCTGAAGTGTTACATATTGCGCAACCTGCGCTGAGCCAGCAGGTCGCAACGCTGGAAGGCGAGATGGATCAACAGTTGCTGATCCGCACCAAGCGCGGCGTCACGCCGACGGAAGCGGGCAAGATCCTCTATACCCATGCGCGCACCATTCTGCGCCAGTGTGAACAAGCGCAGCTGGCGGTGCACAACGTCGGCCAGACACTGCGCGGCCAGGTATCGATTGGCCTTGCGCCCGGTACGGCGGCATCCTCAGTGACCATGCCGCTGCTGCAAGCAGTACGCGCCGAGTTGCCGGAAGTGACCGTTTACCTGCATGAAAACAGCGGCACGGTGCTGAACGACAAATTGTTAAACGGCCAGCTCGATATGGCAGTGCTCTATGAGCGCGCGCCGGGTGCCGGGATTAATAGCCTGCCGCTGCTGAAAGAGGATCTCTACCTCGTCGGCACGCGGGATTGCCCGGGGCAGAGCGTCGATCTGGCGGCGGTTGCTGAACTCAATCTCTTCCTGCCGCGCGATTACAGTGCCGTGCGTTTACGGGTGGATGAAGCCTTCTCTCTGCGCCGCCTGACGGCGAAGATCATCGGTGAGATTGAGTCGATTGCCACTCTGACGGCGGCGATTGCCAGCGGAATGGGGGTGACTGTGCTGCCGGAATCCGCCGCGCGCTCGCTCTGTAGCGCCACAAACGGCTGGATGGCGCGCATCACTACGCCATCAATGAGCCTGCCGTTGTCGCTCAATGTCTCCGCACGCGGCAGCATGTCACCACAGGCGCAAGCGGTGAAAGACATTCTGCTGTCGCTGGTCAGCCGTCCGACGATGGAGAACCGCGAGCTGCAACTGGCAAGCTAGTCTTTATTCCTTAAAAGTATAAGTTGCTGGTTTTTATTATTTGTTCTGCCTGGCCGCAGACTTTAACAATAACGTCATGATTGATGGGCCAGGAGCGAAGGGTGAACTTCCAGCAACTTAAAATTATCCGTGAGGCGGCGCGGCGGGATTACAACCTGACGGAAGTCGCCAACATGCTGTATACGTCGCAGTCCGGCGTGAGTCGACATATCCGCGAGCTTGAAGAGGAGCTGGGGATTGAGATCTTCATTCGCCGCGGCAAGCGATTGCTGGGTATGACCGAGCCGGGCAAAGCGCTGCTGGTGATTGCCGAGCGCATTCTTAACGAGGCGAGCAACGTCCGCAGGCTCGCCGACCTCTTCACCAATGACACCTCCGGTGTTTTAACCATCGCAACCACCCATACGCAGGCGCGTTACAGCCTGCCGTCGGTAATCAAATCCTTCCGCGCGCTCTTTCCTGAGGTTCGCCTTGAGCTCATCCAGGGGACGCCGCAGGAGATTGAAACCCTGCTGCATAACGGCGGCGCAGATATCGGTATCGCCAGCGAGCGCTTGAGCAATGACAGCGCGCTGGTCGCTTTCCCATGGTTCCGCTGGCATCACAGCCTGCTGGTGCCGCAGGATCATCCGCTGGCGCAGGCCTCACCGCTGACGCTGGAGGAGATCTGCCGCTGGCCGCTTATCACCTATCGTCAGGGCATCACCGGGCGCTCGCGCATTGATGAAGCTTTTTCCCGCAAAGGGTTAATTCCCGACGTGGTGCTGAGCGCGCAGGACTCCGATGTGATCAAAACCTATGTCGAGCTGGGTCTCGGCGTCGGGCTGGTGGCTGAGCAGTCCAGCGGTGAGCATGAAACGGGGAAACTGGTGCGCCTCGATACCCGGCACCTGTTCGATGCGAATACGGTCTGGCTGGGGTTAAAGCGCGGGCAGTTGCAGCGCAACTATGTCTGGCGTTTTATTGAACTCTGTAATGCCGGGTTGTCGGTCGATGAGATCAAACGCCAGGTGATGGAGCCGGATGAAGCGGCGATTGATTACCAGATTTAACGCCAAAAAAAGCCTGCGCAGACGCAGGCTTTTTTATCGGCTTAGTGCACCTGCGGCCTGATAAATATCGCCGTCACCGCTGAGAGCAAGCAACCCGCCATCAGGTAGATCGCCACGCTGTGCCACTCGCCGCCGGAGAAGGTTAAAAGCGCGGCGGCGATAAACGGTGTAAAGCCACCGCCGACCACGCTTGCGACCTGATACCCGACACCCGCGCCGCTGTAGCGATAACCTGCGCCAAACATCTCGGTGAACATCGGCTGCTGGACGCAGACCACCATATCGTGGGCGATATTCGCCAGCAAAATGGAGAAGATAACTACGCCAAGAATAGAGCGTGCTTCCAGCGCCATAAAGAAGGGGAATGCGCTCATAGCCCCGAGCAGGGCACCGGTAATATAGATACGCCGACGCCCGAAGCGATCTGCCATCCAGGCGAAGAGCGGGATAGTAAAGCAGCTGACGCCGCCCACCAGCAGCCCGATATTGAGGAACAGTTCGCGCGGCATGCCCAGGTTTTGCGTTGAGTAGTTAAGCGCAAAGGCGGTGACGATGTACATGGTCAGCAGTTCGCACAGCCGCAGGGCGATAATCTTAAGAAACGCGCCCGGATGGCGAACCAGCGCTTCAAACACCGGCGGGCGGGTTTTCACCTCAGTGGGCTTGTCTGCCTGCGCGCGTTCGAACTCTACCGACTCTTCCATGCCATTACGTACCCACAGCGCGCCAAGCACCAGCACAATGCTGAACAGGAACGGCAGACGCCAGCCCCAGCTCAGGAACTGCTCATCGGTGGTCAGCGTGCTGATCAGCGAAACCAGCCCGGTGGAGAGCAGCAGGCCGACGCCATAGCCCACCTGAATGCCGCTACTGTAGAAGGCTTTCTTACCGGCCGGGGCGCTCTCCACTGCCAGCAGCGCCGCGCCGCCCCATTCACCGCCAACGGCGAAGCCCTGAATGGCGCGCAGAGTCACCAGCAATACCGGTGCCCACCAGCCAATGGTGGCGAAAGAGGGGAGTATGCCAATGCAGGCGGTGGCAATGCCCATCATCCAGACGGTCATCATCAACATCCGCTTACGTCCTAAGCGGTCGCCGAAATGGCCGAAGACAATGCCGCCGAGCGGGCGGAACAGAAAGCCGACGCCAAAGGTAGCAAAAGCGGCAAGCGTGCCCATTGCCGGGTCGATCTGCGGGAAAAATTCGCTGTTAAACACCAGCGCGGCGGTGATGCCGTAGAGTAAAAAATCGAACCAGTCGACCACGGCGCCCGCAAAGCTGCCCCATGCAGCACGGCGTGCGCGGTGGGAGGATGGGGTCTGCTCATCGGGTCGGGGGGGAATGAGTGTGGAGTCCATAGCTGTCCTGTCTGTTCCTTACATCTTGCAATTTTTTATTATTAAAACCAGGGAAAGGATTACTCACATTGTATGCGGCAAAATTAAGGCCGCCCTTGAGACTACAGCGACAGCCCGCGTGAGAAAACCCTTTTACACAGATGTCGTACCTGACGGCGTTAAATGGTCTGATCCTGCGCCTGGTATATCCTTAACAATTCCCGCTATAATCCGGGAAATTTGTTAACGGATTCAGAAGCGAAAATGGCAAAACTTACCTTACAAGAGCAGCTCCTGCAGGCGGGGCTGGTCAACAGCAAAAAGATGGCCAAAGTGCAGCGCACGGCGAAGAAGTCCCGCGTGCAGGCGCGTGAGGCGAGAGAAGCGGTAGAAGAGAACAAAAAGGCGCAGCTTGAGCGTGATAAGCAGCTTAACGAGCAGCAGAAGCAGGCGACGCTCGCCAAAGAGTATAAAGCGCAGGTGAAGCAGCTGATTGAGATGAACCGCATCACCATCAACAGAGGTGATATCAACTTCAACTTCACCGATAACAACCTGATCAAAAAAATCGTCGTCGATAAGGTGACGCAGGCGCAGCTGATTAGCGGCCGTCTGGCGATTGCCCGTCTGATGACGGAAAACCGCAGCGAGCCGGAGTACGCAATTATTCCCGCAAGCGTGGCTGATAAAATCGCCCAGCGCGATGCCGACAGCATTGTGCTCAACAGTGCACTAAGCCAGGAAGCGCAGGATGAAGACGATCCCTATGCCGACTTCAAAGTGCCTGACGATCTGATGTGGTAATACGCGCAGAAGAATATCAGGCCAAAAGCGTGGTCTGCGCGGGCAATGTGCTTTACACTGCGCGCGGCAAAAATAGCACAGAACAACGAGTCAACAGGCGGTAAGGCGATGAACGGAAAAATCACAACCTGGTTTAAAGAGAAAGGTTTTGGATTTATCAAAGATGAGAACGGTGAGAACCGCTATTTCCATGTGATCAAGGTCGCCAACCCAGAGCTGATTAAAAAAGATGCGGCGGTGACGTTTGAACCCACCACCAACAATAAAGGCCTCTCGGCCTATGCGGTAAAAGTGGTGCCGGACAGCAAGTATATTTTTATCGCTGGCGAGCGCCTGAAGCTCACCTCGATCAAATCTTATGTTGTCTTCAACGAAGAAGTGCCTGCTGATACCCGTATCGATAAAGAGAGCCCGGTGCTCTCGGTCGGGGTGCTGATGAGCAGCATCCGACCAAAATCCGATATCAAGCCAGGGGAGATGCGTACGCTGAAAAAGCTGGCGATCACCACCTTCCAGGGCTCAACGCTTATCTTTACGGAAGATGAGATCGATATCGACGCGACGGTGAAACTGCTTAAAGTTTGACGTTATCTGCTGCTTTTAAGGATCCCTTATGAACCACGAAATCCCGCTGAAGTTTTATGACATCGCCGATGAGTATTCGACGGAGTCCGCGACGCCGGTGAGCGAGTCCGAGCGTGACGCGGTGGCGCACTACTTCCAGCTGCTGCTGACCCGCTTGTCCAACAATGAAGAGATCAGCGAAGAGGCGCAGCAAGAGATGGCCCGCGAAGCCGGCCTCAAAGAGAGCCGCATTGATGAGATCGCAAACTTCCTCAATGAGTGGGGCAACGAGTAACGCGGCATAATCCGCGATTTTCGCTGCTCATAAACGCAAAAAGCCCGCACATCATGCGGGCTTTTTCTTTAACGGTATCAGGTACCGATAATGCCGCCGTCGGATTTGGTGATTACCACCGTAGAGGAGCGCGGTCGTCCATCGGCTTTGAAATCCGGCCAGTTAGAGATGGCGTGCGGATTATTGGGATCGGTGATGTCATCACCGCCTTCACCGGGGTGCTGGATATTGATAAACAGCGTGCGGTTGTCCGGCGTAAAGGCGATACCGGTAATTTCACACCCGCGCGGCCCGGTCAGGAAGCGGCGATAATCATTGCTCCCCGGAATGGTTGCCACCATCTGGTTATTGCCCATCCCTTCATAGGCTTTTTTATTGATGGTGCTGGAGGAGACATCGGTCTGGATCCAGAGTACGCCACGATGATCGAAGGAGAGGCCGTCCGGGCTGCCAAACTCCGCGCCTTTCATCGAGCCTTTCACTTTCGGGTCGTCACTGTCCGTGCGCCCGGCGAGCACCAGGATATCCCACTTAAATTTGGCTGACGCCGGATCGGCGTTCTCTTCGCGCCAGTGCATGATATGGCCGAACTGGTTATTGGCGCGCGGGTTGGCCGCATCCACTGGCGCTTTGCCCTCTTTACCGCGATCGGAGTTGTTGGTCAGCGTGCAGTAGACGCTGCCTTTCGCGTGGGTATCGACCGCGATCCACTCCGGGCGATCCATTTTGGTTGCGCCGACCTTATCGGCAGCAAGGCGGGTTTTGATCAGCAGATCGCCCTGGTTGTCGAAGCCGTTGCGTTGATCAAGCCCGTTTTCGCCAAAGATCAGCGGCAGCCAGTCGCCGGAGCCATCTTCATTAAATTTGGCGACGTAGAGCGTGCCGGACTCCAGAAGATTCATATTCGCCTTGCGATCGCTCGGGTCATATTTGTTCTCAGAGATGAATTTATAGATGTATTCAAACTTCTGGTCATCGCCCATATAGACCACCACGCGGTTATCCGCCGCCAGCGTCACGGCGGCACCTTCATGCTTGAAGCGGCCTAATGCGGTATGTTTGCGCGGCGTCGAGCTCGGATCGTAAGGGTCAATCTCCACCACCCAGCCAAAGCGGTTTGGCTCGTTGGGGGTTTTGTCGACGCTAAAGCGCTCATCCACTTCGTTCCAGCGGTAGGACTCATCGCTGTCGCTGATGCCGTAGCGCTTCTCCAGCGCGTTGAGCGGCGCTTTTTTGACAAAAATATCTGACCAGTTCTCTTCGCAGGTGAGATAGGTGCCCCATGGAGTACGACCATTGGCGCAGTTTTGCATGGTGCCCAGCACCTGTTCACCCTGCGGATCGGCCGCGGTTTTCATCAGCGGCTGGTGGCGCGCCGGGCCGCTCAGCTGCATCGGCGTATTAACGGTAATACGGCGGGCAAAGCTTGAGGGGCGAACGACTTGCCAGCCCGCATCCGCTTTTTTCACCTCGATAACCGACACGCCCATGGCGTTTTGCCCTTTACGCGCCTTATCGAGATCCCAGTTGGCGGTCCCGTCTTTGAACAGCATGCCGTTATCAATGTACTCATGGTTGAGCGCCAGCAGACCGTGCGCCGGGTTCTCTTCGCCCTGCGGCAGGCTAAACCACGCCATACCGTCATGGTGCATACCGGCCTGCGCCGCCTGCTCATCGGTGGTGTTGCTGGCGTCGAATTTAAACTCCGGCAGATTGCCTTTTAAGCCCACGGCATCGCCCCAGCGATAGAAGGGGCGGGCGATGTAGCCTTCCGGTACCGTGACATTATCGGCGGTCGAGACGGGAATGCTGGTAAAGCCGAGCGACATCGCTTTCGCTAAGGCGGACGGTTTCGGCATCGCCGCGAAGGCGTTTTCTGGCATCAGTAAAGAGGGGAATGAGACCGCAGCGCCGGCGACCATCCCCATTTGCAGAAAGCGGCGGCGTGACATAAACGCGCTGACCACCTCTGAAAACGCGGCGTTGTGGCTTGGGTTACTGATCTCATCGCTGTGCTCTTGCTTGAACACCGATTTAAGGGGTCTGCTCATATCGTTTTCCTGTGATTTCCATAGGCTTGCATCGCAATGGAGAGCAGTCTAAAAAACTTTTGTTACAAATTTATAACGTTTGAGGCACAGCGGCTTAATAAGTCGTGTTTGGCTGGGGGAGGGTAAAGAATAAAAAGCAAAAAGCCCGCTAAAAAGCGGGCTTCTTAAATTTGGCTCCTCTGACTGGACTCGAACCAGTGACATACGGATTAACAGTCCGCCGTTCTACCGACTGAACTACAGAGGAATCGTGTGAACGGGGCGAATACTACTGACCCCGTACTTTAGTGTCAACACTAAATTTAACGTGCTGATTCAATTGGCTAATTAACATCCAGGACTGTAATTAATGCACTGGATTCGTCTCTTCGCCGTAGCTTCCTGGCTGATCGCGCAGGCGGCATAAAGGATCCTGCTGATAGAAGTGGCAGAAGCGCTGCCACAGGGCAGGGAAACGCGGGGCAAACAGTTCTGGCGCGCTAAAGAAATACTCCGACAGCACCGCGAAACACTCGGCGGGGTCGGTAGCGGCATAGGCATCAATGCTGGCAGCGCTTTCGCCGACGAGATCGATCTCATCCTGAATATTCTCCATGGCGGCACGCAGATCGTGCTCCCAGCCCGCCACATCGCGCAGCGGGATCAGCGGAATGCCGCTGGCGCGATCGCCGTTGCGCATATCAAGCTTGTGCGCCACTTCATGAATAATCAGGTTGTAACCGGAGGCATCGAAGGAGTCCTGAATGTCGAGCCAGTTAAGCACGATAGGGCCCTGCTGCCAGCTCTGCCCGGAGTGGACCATGCGCTGATTATGCACAAGGCCGAAATCGTCCTCCCACTCATCATCGACGATAAAAGGGGCAGGGTAGATCAGCACTTCGTGAAAGCCATCCAGCCATTCGAGGCCCAGCTCCAGCACCGGCAGGCAAAACAGCAGGCTGATGCGCGCGCTTTTCAGCGCGTCCAAATCGAATCCCTGTAGTGCCACCAGGCGCTTTTGCTGCAAAAAACGGTCGGCCAGCTGAACCAGTCTGTTTTGCTCGTCGGGCGATAAATTCGCTAACACGGGGACTTTTAACGCATCTTGCCAGGGAAGATCTGCTTCATCGGCAGACTCCCGGATTTTCCAGGGCCACTTAATCATCGTTTTGCTCGCAAACTCGCCACTTGAACCAAATCAACGGGACTGGGTCTGTTAAAATGCCAAAATTCCTGGCATGATGGCAACCATCTGAACGGAGAGATGCCGGAGCGGCTGAACGGACCGGTCTCGAAAACCGGAGTAGGGGCAACTCTACCGGGGGTTCAAATCCCCCTCTCTCCGCCATTATTCAAGCACTTACCCGCATAGCTTTCAACGATCCAGATCCCAATGAGAAAATCCTTTAACAAAAATGCGAATCTAAAAGTTCACGTTTTTTGGTTCAACCTCGGGCTCACTTTCACCTCTCTGTCGTAAACCCATACCAGCGATTTATGCTTACAGGCACCCCGGCACTTATCAGAGCGCCTGAATTGTTCACACTTGTGCCATGCCGCCATCGACGAAGACTTCGCTGCCCGTCATGAAGCTGCTCTCATCGCTTGCCAGGAACAAGGCCACGGCGGCCGTCTCTTCCGGGCGACCGATGCGGCCAAGCGGCGTTTGTGCGGCAAGGCCCGCGAGCAACGCTTCCGACTGTCCACTGGCCCCGAACAGGTCGAGCAACCCTGGGGTTTCCGTACCGCCGGGTGAGAGCACATTGATGCGAATACCGGTTCCCTTCATATCGAGGGCCCAGCTTCTGGCGAAGTTTCTGATTGCCGCCTTCGTCGCGCTGTAGATGCTGAAAGCGGGCGTTCCCATTGAACCTGTGGTTGACCCGGTCAGGATGATCGAGCCGCCGGAGCGCATGAGCGGAAGCGCCTTCTGAACCGTAAACAGCGTCCCCTTGACGTTGACGCCGAACATGTGGTCGAAGTCCGCTTCGCTGATCTCGCCCAGCGGAGCGAACGTTCCCAAGCCAGCGTTTGCGAACAGGATATCGAGCTGACCTGCTTCGCTCTTGATCTGCGCGTAAAGATGGTCGAGATCCTCCAGGCTGGAGACATCACAACGGATACCCGTCGCGCCATGACCAATTTTGGCTATTGCCTTGTCAATCTCGGCCTGGCGACGTCCTGCGATATAGACGCGTGCACCTTCTGCTGCGAAGCGTATGGCGCTTGCAAGGCCGATCCCCGTGCTTCCACCTGTAATCAATGCTGTCTTGCCTGTGAGTCTGGACATAAGCGTCTCCTTAAGTGATTTGCCGACAGCTGCACTTTAGACGGGAAATTACTTTTGGTATAGTATGCACCTTTTGGTAAGTACCCGAGGAAAACCGATGACACCCTCATTTACATGTGGTCTGGATGCAGCGCTGGCTGTAATCGGCGGTAAGTGGAAGCCTTTGATCCTGTTCCATCTGGCGCATGACACCCGCCGCTATGGTGAGCTGAAACGCGCGGTTGCTGGCGTCAGTGACAAAATGCTTATTCAGCAGTTGAAGGAGTTGCAGGCCGACGGCGTGGTTCAGCGCATCGACTACCAGACTATTCCGCCCAAAGTCGAATACTCGCTTACCGAATTCGGCGTCAGCCTCGCCAATAGTCTTGCCCCACTGTGCGCATGGGGACGTGCGCACATGAGCGAGATAGAGAAGATTGCGCTCGCCCGGCAGGGCGCGTTGACGTCGACAGAGTGATAGCCGTTGTGGCAGGTGAAACCAGTCGTAGTGGTTTGACTGTGCTCAAGGTCTTAAATGTGGTCAAAGAACTCAATGTCCGCTCTGTGCAGGAGTGGACATTGATTCATAAGATGGGGCATTCCACGCACAGAATCTGTAGATCTTACAGCTTTTTCACCAGTGTTTTTAATTGAGTAATCAGCTGCGCGTTGTCATCCCCGGGGTGACTGGCTATGGGCCAGGTTGACTGACGAATAACCAGTCGTGTAGGCAGCAGCTCACGGATCCTTATTTGCGGGTCGGCCATGAATTGGATAAGCAACTCCACGGCCCGCTTACCGAGTTTATCGAAATCCTGTGCCACGGTCGTCAGCGGCGGCTGGAAGTAAAGGCTATCTGCCGTATCGTCATAACCCGTGACGGAGACAGCCTGGCTGCCGTTGCGATTGAGCTGCGCCAGGGCGCTCAACACGCCGAGTGCCATCTGATCGTTCGCCACAACGATGGCACTTATCTTCGGGTACTGATGTAACAGTTTGAAAGCATTGTGCCAGCCGCTGGCCGCACTCCAGTCGCCAAAAACCGTCACAGCATTACTTACCCCAAGTCGATGCAACGTCTCACGCCAGCTGCTCAAGCGCATGCGTGCTGAAACCGAACTTTCAGGACCGGCAAGCAGACCGAAATCCCGGTGCCCCAGCTCCCAGAGATGACGGATGCAAGCGCTACAACCATCAAGATGGTCAAAGCGCACGCAGCAGACATCGGTCTCCGGCGAAATATCCAAAAACAGACAGCAAATATCGGGATTTTCACTTACCAGCTTTTCGGCAACGCTGCCTTCCAGCGGCAGATTAATAATTGCTCCACGGATATTCTGTGCGCGAAACTCATTTAGCCGTGCCTGAAGCGAGGTGTAATCCACGATTGCGGGCATCGCAATAGCGACCTCCAGCTCGCGTGCGCTGGCGTGACTTTTTATTGCCGCGGCGATTTGTGAGGGCGCATGCAGGGTCAACGACGCGGTAATCAAACCAATCGACGGCGCAGACTTCCCCGCCAACAATTGCGCCGAACGGTTAGGAACATAGAGCAACGCCTGCATTGCGCTGATAACCTTGTCGCGGGTGCGTTCTGACACAACCCCGGGTTTATTCAGTACACGCGAAACCGTCTGCTGCGACACTCCGGCCTTGCGAGCCACATCTTCTAACGTTGCCGTACGGCGCTGCATAAACCACTCCTGTACACGTCTGTAACAATGTCGTTCGCTAACATCTTATGTCTTAAACACGACAAAATAGCATCATTTCCGCGCTATTTCGTGATCGTGTATGAGTTTCACTTTCGCCAGCATTGTGGCTTTAAACAAAATATCTGATAACTCACCCATCTTGTCTAGCGAACGACATTCTCATTTATCAGGCGAATATACCTATGCAATATCACGATCCCCGGACGTCCCCGGGCAACCTGTTTCATGACCTGCTGGCGCGAGAGGACAGACAAAAGCCGACAGGCTGCGACTCACTGACGTTCAGCGTCGAGGAAAACTGGCGGGCTGATGGCCAGAAGCAGGTTATCTTCGATGGCGATAACGCTCTGACCGGGGTGAAAGTGCGAAACCACCAAAAAAGCGGCTTTAATAATGACGCGTACACAGGATGGAATATAGACAATGAAACTCTCTGAACTCGCGCCAAGAGAACGGCATAACTTCATCTACTTTATGCTGTTCTTTTTCTTCTACTACTTCATTATGTCGGCCTACTTTCCCTTTTTCCCGGTCTGGCTGGCGGAAGTTAATCATCTAACCAAAACAGAAACGGGGATCGTTTTCTCCTCAATCTCGCTGTTCGCGATTATATTTCAGCCGGTATTTGGCCTGATATCGGACAAGCTGGGGTTACGCAAACACCTGCTGTGGACCATTACGATCTTGCTGATCATGTTTGCACCGTTCTTTATTTTTGTGCTGTCGCCGTTATTGCAGCTGAATATTTTCGCCGGTGCGCTAGCGGGCGGTATTTATCTGGGGGTGGTTTTCTCCAGCGGTTCCGGGGCGGTAGAGGCCTATATTGAACGCGTCAGCCGTGCGAACCGTTTTGAATACGGAAAAGTGCGCGTTTCCGGCTGTATTGGCTGGGCACTGTGTGCCTCCATCACCGGTATTTTGTTTGGCATCGATCCCAATATCACCTTCTGGATTGCCTCAGGTTTTGCGCTGGTGCTGGGAGTGCTGCTGTGGATGTCACGCCCGGAAGGGAGCAACAGTGAGCTGGTAATCGACGCGCTGGGAGCCAACCGTAAGGCCTTCTCGATGCGCACCGCCGCGGAACTATTACGCATGCCACGCTTCTGGGGATTTATTGTCTACGTAGTTGGCGTCGCCAGCGTATATGACGTATTTGATCAACAGTTTGCCAACTTCTTTAAAGGCTTTTTCTCCAGTCCACAGCGTGGAACAGAAGTATTCGGCTTCGTCACCACCGGAGGGGAATTACTTAACGCGTTGATTATGTTCTTTGCTCCTGCCATCGTGAACCGGATTGGCGCGAAAAACGCTCTGATCACTGCCGGCATTATTATGTCAGCGCGTATTCTGGGGTCTTCTTTTGCCTCTTCAGCTATCGAAGTGGTGATCTTAAAAATGCTGCATATGTTTGAACTCCCGTTCTTGCTGGTGGGCACCTTCAAATACATATCATCTGCCTTTAACCCGAAACTATCAGCAACGCTGTTCCTGATTGGTTTTAACTTATCGAAGCAGCTTTCAGGTGTTGTACTCTCCGTATGGGTCGGAAGGATGTATGACACCGTCGGCTTCCACCAGGCTTATCTCATTCTGGGCAGCATTACGCTGAGCTTTACCATCGCCTCCCTCTTTACCCTGAAAGGGAGTAAAACGCTGCTGCAGGCTACCGAATATAAAAGTGCAGCCTGATAATAAAAGCCCGCTCTACTAAGCGGGCTTTATAGGTTATAGCCTTTTATGTAATGGCCCAATGACAGGTTGGCGCGAGAAGCAGACATTGATATAAGTTAATTTATGGAGAGCAGGTCAGTTGAGGAATTTTAAAAAATGTTAGCTAATCGAATAAGGGAGTTTGGAAAGGCATTTGAAGGCAGATTAGAGCCTTTTTTGCTTGAAGGTGCTTTGGACTATATAAACTTTAACGAAGAACCATTAGCCTTTGAAATCTTATGCGAACATATTTGTGAGTATGATGTACAGCTTAGCCAAAATGAATATGATGAAGCCATAGCACTAGCTGAACATATGGGGTTAGAGGTACTGGATGGACCCTACAAGCACTAAGCTGGCTTGATTGTATAATGAGTCGCTTTGACCTATACCCGTTGATTCTCAAGGAATGTTATTAGCAATTTCCGCTCTGTGCCAGAGGTGGTCATTGCTGGCGTTACTTTGGGTTAATAGCAGGAGAACATGTCATTCAACCGTATCCATTTTAGCCGGAGCGTCTACTGCCAGGATTCATTAACTATCTGGATAGCTGCCTTCATTTGTCACATCTCTTTTCATATCTCTGGCAAAGAGACTCATAGTGCGGCGGAATGCTTTACGCATGATGGCAACATCCGGAAATCTACTTACCTTTGTAATGACAGAAAGGAGGGGATTAATATTTTCGATTTTACTTCTGGCAAACCCCAGCCGCATAGTCTCGCCGGAGAGAGTCCCGTGTGGCCTAAAACTTCCGTGATAACAGTGCAATTTACTTAGTTGATATGGGACGGAATACGTTAACGTTCCCGACACACCTCTAAAATTTTCTCCCGAAGCCAGCGGTGACCGGGATCCTTTTCCATTCTTGGATGCCACATCTGCGACACCACAATGTTGCGGGTTTTGAATGGCAATTCAAAGAGATGTAAATTGTCTGTCATTCGTTGGTTGCGCAAGTACAGCGCGGGAACCATGGCGATAAGGTCAGAGGCCAGGGCGACGGATAACGCGGTCGGAAAGCCTGGAACCACGCTCACCACTTTGCGCGTGACGCCTAACGCCGCCAGGGCATCATCGACAAAACCATGTAGCACTCCGTCGGGTGATGCCACCACATGTCCCCAGGCAATATAATCTTCAACGCTTATTTCCGGCAGTGATGCCAGCGGATGCTCCTTGCGCACCGCTCCAATAAAGCGATCCTGAAAGAGTCTCTGCACCCGAATTTCTGGCCCCATATTGCTCTGGACACCAATCTCCAGGTCAACCAAACCCTCCCGAAGATAACGAGACGTTTTTTCAGGTTTCGGCGCAAAGCGTATGCAAATCCCCGGGGCCGCTTCGGCCACGGCGGCAATGAGCAGCGGGCCAAATGCCACCACAAAACCATCATTGGCCCTGATGGTGAACAGCCGTTCGAGGTTTTCCACCTTGAGCGTCCCGGATGAGGGCTGAAGTACCGCTCTCGCCTCATAGACCGCGCTTCTGGCACGATCCCGGGTTGCTTCAGCCCAGGGGGTGAGCACCATGTTACGTCCTGCTCGCACAAGAATGGGATCCCCCGTCACCTCACGTAGCCTGCTGAGCGTGCGGCTCATCGCTGAGGTACTCAGGTTTAAGCGTCGAGCCGCCCCCGCAACGCTGGCTTCTGCCAGCAAAACGTCGAGCGCGACCAGCAAGTTAAAATCAGGATCGGACATAGTAGTTCCTGGTGAGAATTCAGATAGGGCGTCGAATGCAATTATAGAGTGCAAATGCTGCGTCTTCCGCCTCGACTTGCTGCTGATTATAGTTTTCGCATCCTTCCTTTCACAGGCATTAAAGATGACAACGTTATTTGCAAATCAGCCGGGCGATGAAGGCCTGCCGGGACAAGAGCGTGCACGCGTGATGGCCGCCGTGATGACCACGACGTTGATGGGCGTGTTTGACGGCACAATGATTAACATCGCGCTGCCATCCATGGCAAAAGCGATGCAGGTACCGGCGAATGTCGCGGTCTGGTTCGCTAACGGCTACCTGCTCTCCGCCGCCATGACGTTGGCTATCTTCGCTGCGCTGGCAGTACGCGTCGGTTACCGACCCGTGTTTCTTTCAGGCCTTACCGTTTTTACGCTCACTTCACTGGGTTGCGCGCTGGCCAGTACGCCGGAGATGCTCATCGGAATGCGCATTATGCAGGGCATCGGCGGCGCAGCGACCCTGAGCATTGCCCCGGCGATACTGCGTTCTGTTTTCCCCGGGCGATTGCTTGGCCGCATTCTTGGGCTACATGCTCTGCTTATTGCTTCAAGCTCGGCTATAGCGCCTGTACTTGGCGGCACAGTGCTGGGCATACTGAGCTGGAAATGGTTATTCGCCATAAACGTGCTCCCTGGCGCCGTTTCCCTGCTGCTGGTTTTCAGGTCGCTGCCACCAAAACCGGCATCCGACAGAATGCCGTTCGATATGCCAGGCGCTGTGCTGTCTGCACTACTTTTAGGCTCAATGGTGATGGCGGCAAACAGCTTCTCCTCAGACCATCACATCAGCGTCGCGGCTATCAGCTGGAGTCTGCTCGCGATGCTCAGCGCCATCACATTTATCTGGCACATCCGCCGGACAAAGCATCCTTTATTACCACCCGTAATGTTCAAAAATGGACGCTTTACCCTTGCGGCTTTAACTTCGCTGGCCTGTTTTGTGAGCCAGGGCATTACCTTTATTGCGCTGCCATTTCTGTTTCAGAGCGTATATGGCTACAGCCCCGTAATGTCGGCGTTACTCTTTACGCCATGGCCGATCGGCATTGTGTTGATAGCGCCTCACGCGGGTCGTTGGGCCGACACATTTTCAGCGCCCCTGATTTCTACCGCTGGGTTAGCGCTTTTTGTGGTGGGGTTGATTTTGCTGGCCACGCTACCCGCCAGCCCTGCGGCATGGGATATCTGTTTACGTAGCCTGTGGTGCGGCATCGGATTTGGTTGTTTCCAGAGCCCTAACAACCGGGAGATGCTCTCTAACGTATCCCGCGACTATGCCAGCTACGCATCAGGCGTATTGTCTATCGTGCGGACGTTCGGTCAATGTCTCGGCGCCGCTGTCATGGGGGTAATGCTGGCAATAAATGAACTGCAGGCTGTCCATTATGCTCTGTGGATTGCTGTCGTCGCGTCTGCGGCATCAGTGGTGTTAAGCGTTAGCCGGTTACGTAAAACAGGCCTGGCGGCAGCCTGAACTTGCGTGCTCATTCTGTCTTGTAGGCACGATTACGAATGGCTGGCGCTCAGCTAAGGGATGTGAAGCTAATTATATTGATGTAGCTATGCTGACCGTAAGCAGCCTGTAGCAAAGTCTTTTTCTTCTTGCACGGAGATAGTGGGGAAGTAAGTTCTCGGGAAAGGGTATTAACATGATTTTGGTCCGCTCCGTGCCAGGAGCGGACATTGATATATGTTAATTTGTGGAGAGCAGGTCAGTTGAGGAACTTTAAAAATGTTTGCTAATCGAATTAGGGAGTTTGGAAAGACACTTGAAGGCAGACTGGAGCCTTTTTTACTTGAAGGTGCTTTAGACTATATAAACTTTAACGAAGAACCATTAGCCTTTGAAATCTTATGCGAACATATTTGTGAGTATGATGTACAGCTTAGCCAAACTGAATATGATGAAGCCATAGCATTAGCTAAACATATGGGGTTAGAGGTACTGAATGGACCCTACAAGCACTTAGCTGGCTTGATTGTATAATGAGTCGATTTGAACTATATCCCGTTGACTCTTAAGGAATGTTGTTGGCAGGCTCCGCTTCCCGCTCAAAGCGGACCTTCAGCTCAGTTAGCTTCGTGCCGGAATCAGACATTCATAGACAGGCTGTTATAGCAGCCATTAAATCTCTCGCGCACCTGCGTGTTTAAGTCAGCGACGCTGAGGATTATTTTCAGAAAGACCCGCCTGATAGCGGGTCTGTGAAGCGCTTATTTTAGGTGCATAAGCAGGACAGAAGTGGTTTGATTACCCGTTACGCGGAGGCTGTTGATAGACCCTTTGCCGCTTTACGGGGCAACAGACGCGAAACGAAAAGCCCCGCAACCTGTCCGGCCGCAGCAAGATAAAAAGCGAGCTGTAAGGCATTTTCAAGACTGTTCACCGAGGTTTCCCGTTGCAGGCTTTCACTCCCGCTCCCGGATAGCGCTATCAGCACAGCTATACCAATCGCATTACCCACATTCAGCGTTGTTGAAGCCATACCTGAAGCGATCCCCAGCTCGTTATGCGGAACGCCTGAGCCCGAAGCTATCCACATTGCCGTCCATACAATACCTTGTCCTGCTCCTGAAATGACCAGCCCCGGCATTATGTTCGCATAAGATGCACCAGAAAATGCTGCCGGTGCCAGCGCCAGCGTACCCGTAATCCCTATTAAAAAACCAATAAGTAGTGTTGTGCGCACCGGCAGACGATTTGCGAGCCGGGCGCCGAGCTGCGTTCCGGCAAAAATTGCCAGCGAAGGAATAATAAAGGCCAGACCCGTCTGTAACGCGCTGTACCCCATCACACTCTGAAACAGAATCGTCAGGAAATAAGGCAGAGCGCCAAAGGTCCCCATATAAATGGACGTCATCGCCATGCCTGTAACCAGACTGCGGTTTCTGAATAACCGTAACGGCATCAGTGGATCCTGACTACGGGCCTCAATAGTGACAAACAGCAGCAGAGATATAGCGGCCAGGCTCAGAGAGAAAAGAATATGCCCTGACAGCCAGCCATCTTCAGGTCCCTGAACCAGAGCGTATACCAGCAGGGTGGCGCCCACCGTCACCGTTACCGCGCCTGGAAAATCAAAACTGCGGCGCTTATTGCTGAGGCTGTCTTTCGGTAAGACATAAAAAGCAGCACAAATCGCGATGGCTGACAGTAAAACGTTGACGAAAAATACCGACGGCCAGCCATACGCACTGGTAAGTACTCCTCCGGCAAGCGATCCCAGGGTGAGACCACTTGCGCCTGCGCCACCCCAGACAGCCAGTGCCCGGTTTCGTGAAGGTCCTTCCTCAAACAGTCGGTTTATAAGTGACAGCGTGGACGGAAAAAGTAATGCGGCGCCTATGCCTTGCAGGGCTCGCGCAATGACGATAATGCCAGGCTCCCACGCTAAACCACCTGCAAGCGAAGAAAAGGCATATAGCCATAATGCGCAAATAAATACGCGACGTTGCCCCAGCAGATCGGCAGCCCGCCCGCCGAAGAGTAAAAAACCTCCGCAACATACCGTATAGGCACTCACGACCCACTGCAGAGTCTGCTCAGAAAACCCCAGTCCGGCACCAATTTCCGGCAGCGCCACAAATACAATATTTATATCCAGCGAGTAAATGAGCTGGGCGAACGCCAGTAGCGCAAGGCTCCAGTGTTGTAAACGTCGGGCACCTGAATCCGTTGAGGATGTGGGCATAGAACAATCTCCGTATAACCTTAAGAAAACCAATGTACGAGTACTTACGTACAATTAATGTATGTATGTACTCGTACATTAGTCAACTGATAAAACGTAAAGTAGGATAGGGAGATGTTAACCCCCTTATGGAAAAACGGATGATTGCTAACCACCCTGACAGAGAACAACTTCGTCTTGAGAACGTACTTGCCGCTTTGGGAAATCCATTACGCCTGACAGTGGTACGTGTGCTTGCTGGTGGCGGCGAACATGCCTGTAGCGCGGTGCTGAGTGGTATTCCCAAATCGACGCTGACTCACCACTGGCGTGTATTGCGCGACAGCGGTGTGATCTGGCAGCGCCCGTTCGGGCGAGAAAACTTATTGTCGCTACGTCGGGAAGATCTTGATGCGCGCTTTCCAGGTCTCCTTGATGTCCTGTTGGGCGCAGTTAACAATGATGCTCTTACAAAAGAGTCGACCGCAAAAAATCTGCCGCAGCCATCTTTAAAATAGGGTGCGGATGCAAGACTGAAAGAGACTCACAGTACGAATTCGATATTCCTGCAATCCGCTTTCCGCTCAGAGCTGCCAGCTGATAAAGATGACTTAGCCGCCTTTCGCAGCTTTATGGTAGGCAGATGTGGTTGCTTGTCAGAAGATAGTCGGAGAGCCTTGAGGTCCGCTCCGTGCCAGGAGCGGACGTTGAATTAATGAGAATAAAACCGGAGCAACAGCGGCGGTCAATCGTGCTTTGTACGCATATTTATGAGAACTGTCAGCCTATTAGTGAACTCTTTTTTGTAGAGAGATTTCTGTTTATACAAAGCATTAGCAAAGCAGCACAACACACTGATAACAGTGGAACAAGCAGAGTCATTTTAAACCCTGCCAGCTGCGCCATCAGACCGGCAATCCCATTGCCAGCCATCATGCCTGTGCGCATGGCATTGGAGTGAAATGCTGATGCGAAGCCGCTACGTTCTGGCAACGCGTCCTGAATAACAGAAATCCCCAGGCCGACAAAAATACCAAAGAATAATCCGTTAAAAAGTTGCAACACAATCAGTTCGGTCATGTTAGTGGCCAACTGAAGCAGGCTGTAATAGACGGCTGCAAAGAGAAATCCGACCATAATCAGTGGCTCTTTCCCTGTTTTCTCTGCCAGATGAGCAGCGGCAAGCATAACGGGAATTTCCATTATCGCGGTTGCGCCAAGCAGAAAGCCCGGAAACGAAGCGGGTAAATTAAGCTCGTGTACCAGGTACAGCGGCATAATGGTCAGGTACATGTTATTGGATAAATTTGCCAGCATCATTACTGCGCCGAGTGCCCAAATCATACCCGTGACAGGGGCTTTACTGGTTTGAGTTTTTTCTGCTCTGCCGGTATCGACACTGTTGTTATCCTTCGAAAGCAGCAACTGGCTGACAAGTAACGTGATGGCCGCAAGCAGGGCTGAGGCCAGAAAATTAAAGGTGAAGCCAAATCGGTCGGCGAAGACAAATGCCAGGGCTGGCCCGGCAATCCACACAATTGACACGCCCGAACGCATTTGCGTATTGAGCCGTGTAGCGTTAAGCCCTGCCGTCAGTGAATGCTTTCGGATCATCGACAGGAGTAACGGGATAGACGCATTGCCTGGCCCCATCAAGAAAATACCGATGACCAGAGCTTCGATGGGTTGACGGCAGAAGCTGAAGGCTAAACCCGCCAGAAAAAGCGACGTAACAGAAATCATGAAAAGTTGCCGGACTGGATGTCCCTTATCTGCAAGCGATCCCATCAACTGGCTAAAAAATAATCCTGAGAGGGCAAACCCCAGGCTGTAGAAAGTGATAAAAATCGGGCTGGCATGTAATCCGTTTATTAAAAAAAGACTCATGACAGGCAAAATGAAGGCATATGAAATGGCGGTCATTACGTTTATAAGGAATAGCCGCCCAGTAATTCCGGAAAAAAAAGCCATAAAGAACAACATCTCCATGTAGGTTAATCTTATTTTTTAACATGGAAATGTCTCAGGACAGCGCACTATTTCACTTCATATGAGATGTATTGGTGTTCGGGTCGTTAGAGCTTCGTCAGAAGGTCTTTGTCCCGCTTTTTAGATATTCTGGCGGACGATCCGCTTCTCGCTCAAAGCGGACCTTCAGTTCTGTTAAGTTGTCGGCTTTGTATCAGAAACCGACATTGATATTTCATTCAATGTACTGGCTAAAGCGTAAAAGATAACCATCCGGATCCTGCACGAGGAACTCTCTCTGGCAGGCGGACGTTTCTCCGGTACTGTAATGGTTATCATGGAGATCCCGATAAAGCGTTACGCCATGTGCATGCACCCGGGCGAGGATCCGTTCAATATCGTCCACTTCTATCTGAAAATTAATGCCTCGTCCAAATGGCCTGGTGAGTTCGCCCGTATTCCAGCCATCCGGATGATACTGCTCAAGCATCAGTTGTGCTTCACCAAGAGAGATATAAGCAAAATCAGGATCTTTGCGCTTGATCATGATGTTAAAGCCAAGCACGTCTGCATAGAAGTGCAGGGAGGCTGTAAAATCCGTTACAGTCAGTTCTGGAACCATTCGGTTCCAGAAGGGTTCATTCTTATCAATCAACTTTCTTATCCTTTATTAACAGACCCAACATCCGGCAGACCTTCTGAATCCTGCGCGTGCATGCTTATTCTTTTTTCGGCTTTGCTAATACCATATATTCATAAGGGATTTTATAATCGTTTTGTTTATCAATAGGTTAATGGGTTATTAACACTGCAGGCGATGCCAGTTATTCCGCCGTTATGCCTTAAAAGTATCAATAATGTTGATATATCTTTAATTCATATTTTCTGACGATATGATGTCGGAGAACTCTGAATAGTGAGAACGTTTCTTATTAACAATCCCCGACCACAAAAGGAAAACGAGATTATGGACGATTTCGCAGTTCGTAGCGCAGGTGGAAAGCTCGCGCTATGGGTCTTCTGGATTTTCTGCCTCTATTTTTGCTGGTCTCTGGCGAGTAATCTCTGGCTTGCCGGCCCGGCTGATATCGTCTCAGGCTTCGCCAGCGGCGCAGCGCGATCTGTCGAAAGCGGGTTAAACACGGTATCTGGCATCGTTGCATTAAGTGCGGTAGGTGCGATACTGGGCGCCATTGCCTGGTATACACGTCCACGTGATATGCAAGCGTGACGTCAGGGCTCCACCGTTTTCACAGGATGATGCATGTCTCTCTTCGACTGGCAGCAGCGCTTTGACAGCTGGATGACGCAGCACTTTACCCACGCCGATGCCGCCCACGATCTCGCGCACTTTCGCCGCGTATGGCAAACGGCGCAAACCTTGTTGGAAGGCGAACAGGCTGACGCGCTGGTGGTGCTCACCGCCTGCTACTTCCACGACATTGTCAGCTTTGCTAAAAATCATCCGCTGCGTCACACCTCGTCGCAGCGGGCGGCAGAAAAAGCCGCCGCGATCCTCACTACCGACTTTCCTGACTTTCCCGAAAGCGCCATTCCTGCGGTGCGCCACGCCATTGAGGCGCACAGCTTCAGCGCCGCCATTACGCCACAAACCCTTGAAGCTAAAATCGTGCAGGATGCCGACCGGCTGGAGTCCCTCGGCGCGATTGGTCTGGCGCGGGTGTTCGCCGTCTCCGGCAGCATGGGCGGCGCGCTGTTTGACGGCGACGATCCTTTTGCTGCCCGCCGCGAACTGGACGACAAGCGCTTTGCCCTCGATCACTTTCGCTGCAAGCTGCTTAAACTGCCTGCGACCATGCAGACCGCCAAAGGCCGCGTGCTGGCCGAGCATAACGCCGATTTCCTGGTACACTTTATGGCAAAACTGAGCGCCGAACTGCAGGGCGATTTTCAGCGTCTTGATGACGAGGTGCTGCGCCGCTACAGCGCGCGCCCATCCTGAGGAGAGGGAACCATGGCAGATGTGCATGACAAAGCGACGCGCAGCAAGAATATGCGCGCCATCGCCACGCGCGATACCGCCATTGAGAAGCGGCTGGCCGGTTGCCTGGAGGCGCTGGGGCTGGAGTTTCGCGTGCAGGACGCCACTCTGCCCGGACGCCCCGATTTTATCGTTGATACCTACCGCTGCGTTATCTTCACCCACGGCTGTTTCTGGCACCATCACAACTGCTATCTGTTTAAAGTCCCCGCCACGCGCACCGATTTCTGGTTAGAGAAGATTGGCAAAAACGTGGCGCGCGACGCCCGCGATTGCGCACTGCTGCTGGAGCAGGGCTGGCGGGTGTTGGTCGTCTGGGAGTGTGCGCTGCGCGGAAAACTGAAACTGAGCGACGACGCGCTCAGCGTTCGCCTGGAGGAGTGGATCTGCGAGGGGCAACAGACCGCACAGATCGACACTCAGGGAATTCATGGCGCCTTTTAATTTGCCATAGCGAAAATACCCTCTCTGGTAAATAAGGATAAGTGAGACCCTGATTCCTGATAAGGAAATTAAAATAACCTCTCTGTTTTCATTAATTCCTGCCGTAAAAAAGCAAAACTATTTTGTTGCTTATAAACATTGAAGCCCATTGCGGCTTAATTATCGGATTGAATTAGATTCGTGTTTTGTTGTGTGGGGCGCACGCCATCTGACTCGCTTTTATTAAAACCAACACATGTTGTATTTACTGGTGATCAACAGGGGCTTTGTCGTCTGAATAAGACGACCCCCAATCGATTGAAATAGATCACTCTTTTTATTGTGGAGGTTTTATGTCATCTCACGAGGTTTTATCTAAAACAGTTCATATTCTATTTACTGATGATGAAAAGGCGTTTTTTTCGTCTGTAGCAGAAGAGGCTCAAGATGGTGAGGCGTTATTCTGCGAGGAGATGATTGACGTTGCGATCGATATTCCACCGCGGAATCTCTCTGGAGTGAGCAGCGAATACTTATCGCGGCAAACAGAAGAGGCACAACAGCTGAAAGCGCGCCTTGTTGAGGCCCTGAGCCGCAAAATGCCGCACCTCATCGAAAACCGACATCAGGGATATAACGGGCATAAGCCTGATGCGGCCGACATCCGGCGGATACAGGAGAAGCTACGGGCCGTGCAGGGGTCAACTGTGCCGGAGACGCTTCTCGCCCCCGCTCACCATTTTCTCGACACCCTGTTATCGCTGTCGCAAAGCGACGTTCCCGCCGTAAATGAAACAGAGCATTACGCCGTCGATTTGATGCACGCGATCTCCGATGCGCTGGATGCCATCACCGCCGCCGAAAAAGTTGGGCATCTGGACTGGCAAGCGCAGGTTGCCGCAACGGCGGATGCGTATCGACATAAATTGCTCGCTGCACTCCCACAGGAACTCACCCAGCCTCAACAGGCTGAGGATTTACTTCTCTCCGCAAACAATGCGTCATGTGTGGAGTATCAGCGATTCTCCCAACTGAAACAGTCGTTTATGGCTGAAACCCAGCTGACCCGCCAGCGTCTGGCAGAATGCCTGCAACAGCAGGCCGACGTTATACAGAGTAATGCCCGTGATGCGCGGCTATTTGCGATGAAGACGTTACTCAGGCAAGGGGATCGCGCTGCGCTGGGGAGTGCTGAGCAACTGGCAGACTGGATGCAGGAGTATCTGGTCTTCGCGTACCCCATGCCCGGGGCTGATGGTGCGCTGCAAGGCAATCCGCAGGTCAGGGAGCGCAAACCTGAGGAGGAGTCCGATGATATCCGGCTGGTTCGTCATATTCTGCACACTGGCAACATGCTTGGAAGCCTTGCTGCGAGGCTGAAGCAGGTACAAGAGCGTGTCGCGCCTGACGATGAGAAAAAAGCGGCGGATAAACTGTGGCATCGCGCCGGGTGCCGGGGCAGAAATCTCACCCAGCTTGCAAAGCAGGCCGGCTCTGGCCCGCGCAATACCCTTACCAGAGTGAGCGCAGGGGAAAAGCCAATCTACAGCGAAGCGCTCAACCGTGCGGTAAGAGATAGCGCGTTGCTGCTGCTTGATGCAATTCAACACACAGAGCGGCGAATCAAACAGATCCCTGCCGCCGCAGGGAGAGTGGCAGACGCAGTTGAGCAGTATCTGCAAGTGACCGAATCTCGCGCGGGTGATGAGGCGTTGCCGACGCTCAATCATCTGCTCACACAAGAGCTGGAGGCTGAGGCAACGCGCTGGCACTCTGTCGCACATCACGCGCAGCAGCAGCTGGAAGCGCTTATTGATCCTCTGGCTAAACGCACAGAAGAGGAGTGGGCAGCCTTATTCCGCAGCGCTCAATGTGAAGCGCTTCGCGAGGCAGGCAGAGGAGAAGAGATCGAAAAACTCGATAAAATTCTCCGTCAAACCGCCGAAGGGTTAAGCCAGCTGGCATTACAAATGCAGAGCGCAGTGGTCCGCCTCGCGAAACTCGGTCACAGCGGCAGGATGGAATTTAATCACCATATTGCGCAGTGGTTAGTGGCGTTAAAGCGGATGAAAGCCGGGGTCAAAAATAGTGTCGTTGAGATAACGGGCCGCGCGCTGGGCAGTTTCTCTCACCGTGGGATGTTGGTGCGCGGCATAAGTGATTGGGCAACAGCGTTACGTCACGAGTACTTACGTGACGTCCACCCGCAGAACAAAACCGAAGCAGCCATCTTATTTGACCGAACGGTGCTGGAACTCATTAACGATAGTCGCAATCACTTGGCGAAAAAATCCGATCCGCAGGCTGAAGGTCTCATAAGCAGGCTAAAGCTCGCGCTTCAGCTTGCAGCAGAAGATACCACGGCTTACCCGCCCACGCCGGAGGCGATCCTGGCCGGATCGCGAAGCCTGCCGGAGGATATCCAGCGCTGGGCTGAGAGAAAGGTAATCAGTAGCGCATTGTCAGCGGTACTGCGGGAGGGTTTTAGTCTGACAACCGGACCATTTTCGCTACCCGTGCGCGTCGTGCTAAGGGAAGGGCAAACAGGAGGGAATCGTTCCCGTCACGATTGCTTTATCAATAAAGCGTTATCGCCAATCGCGTTTCGTTTAACGATGTCACTGTCACCAACAGAAAAGACGGGCGCCGCGGGCACGCCGCTCTATAAACAGCAGGGTGAGATCACAAAACAGATCCTTGCTTTGCCGCAGGCGCTGGCGGCAGGGTTTGTCGGAACGGGGGCAGGGGTTAATGCTGCGGTGAGGCGTTGTATTGAGCAGGCACTGGTGCGGGAAGTTGAGAAATTCATGGCCGAAGCAGCGCTACAAGGTGAGTTGGCGGCGAAACCCGCAGCACCCTTCGCAGAAGCAGATGAAAATTTACCGCCACGGCGGAAAAAACGCGCAGCCGAGTATCCTCAGGAACCCTCCGCGAAAGATTTTGATCTTGCGCCCGAACGGGAAACGGCACCTGATTTACAGCATGAGAGTGAAGTAAAAGAGGAGCCGGGTAATAAAGGTGCAACGGCTGCTTTATTATCTGAAGTCAGGGGCTGGAGCGTACGGGGCGCTTATAATCTTGACCTCACTGGCGTACCCCGTGAAGGCGGTATTTACCAGCATAACGATGGGCATTTATATATTTATCTTGCTGGTCGCTTCTGGCCCTGCAAGAAATTGAGTGCCGATCTATACGGCGTGTTTGTTAGCGCGTGGGGTATGAAAAAAGTCGTTATAATCAGTGATGTTAATGGTCGTTGGGATTATGCAGATCAGACAGATGTGGAAAAGTTTAACGCCTTTATAGCTATCCAAAAAAACATTGCAGAATCTAACCTAGAATCTACCGCAAAAAAAAGGATTGATGAGTCTCTTGCTGCGGAGAATTTTATCTCCTGGGGCGATCTGATTCAACGGGTAGTTAATTTTATCAACCGTGCGTTTTATAATCTTTATTTGAATCCGGAGAATGAAAATCTTATCGGAATTATGATTCTCAGAAAAATGATTCTCGACACCCAGAGTGTGACGGACGGGATCCTTAAAGGCAGAGCATATGAGAGTACGAATTTATCCTGGAATCAGCAACTGCTGTCTCACTATTGGGAAGCCTTCAATATTGATATTACCGATGTCAGTATATTAGCCACCGCGCGCTATGCGCGCATCCTCGCCGATGACGCGCTGGCTAAATACAGTAAACTTGATAAAAAGTTCTTCGAGAAAGAGAAAAAACGCCTGGCGAAAATTAATGCCAGCATCACTGACTTGAAAAACAAAATATGGGAGGCAGAAGCTAATCCGCAAGAATATATTAGCGCCTCTCTTGCTACGGCTTTCTATATAAGATATAGCAAAGATTTCACTACCGAGTTGAAGAAAAAGGAGGGTGAAAAAAGCGTTGTACAATCCATAGTGAACAGAATGCAGAAAAAAAGAGATGGCTACGGTGAGATTATTAAATCGTACAAGAAAAAATACCAGGGCTATGAGGAGGGAATGGCGCTTGGTGATAAAGCGTTTACCCAACGCCTTAGATTGCAAAATAATGAATCAGATATCATTACCGCCGCAAAAGAAGCCGTTGCCGAGCTGGCGCTGAAGGAGGTTAAACTCCGGCAAAGCCTGCGCTTCGGTGACGGGGAGTCGGACAGCGAACAGATTGATACACTTCGTATCGCCCGGGCAACAGTAAGAACAATACTGGTGCAACAACAAGCGTATGTCGATCTGGTCGAAACTCTGGCAACGATAAATATCACAATACCCGCCGCCAGGGAGAGTTATGCTGATATTGTTTGGGCCAACAAAATGACTGAAGAGATCTACCCGACAATATTTGCTGATGAAGAAAATGCCGTAGCACGCGATCTTCTTCCCGCGATCCTGCACTGGATGCAGAGGAATAAGAAGAGTGTTTTGTATCTAAAAAATATTCGTGCCCAGGAGATCATCGATAACTATGCAAAGCGTCGTCACGAATTAAATCCATTAATGATTGAAAAGGATATTCCAGAAGGGTATGCCTCATTATCTGAAATGCTGGGGAGAGAGTATTTTTCGAGCAAGTGGTATTACAACCAGCAATTTATTGAATACAAAAAAAAGTACAGCAGTTATGAAGCAAGCGAACGCGTTAGAGAGTTGCTGATTATTTCAGGTCTTTCCATTGAGGAAATTACCGCAACTGTCAAAAAAGCAATTCGACTTGATGTCAGGAAGAAAAATAACGTCAAAAATATCCATGCCGGAGAGCTTTTGTTTGTTCAGCTTGAAAACAATGATTGGGTCTTTTTCTCTCTTTTTCCAAATGCAACGTTCAGCCGACGCTTCACTGATGCGCAAATGCAAGGCAACCCGTGGCTGCAAACCATTGCCAATCTTGAAATCAAGAAAGTTCATAGCCACGGACTGGAGAGTGTGTTTACCGAGGAGTTCTTTAAAAATCAGTTTGGTTACGCAAATGAAAAAATTTATTGGGACAGCACACGACGTGCGGCGAAAGAAAAAGAGGAGCTAATTAATAAAATTCTTTATAACAAAGACGGTGATACGGAATATCCGAACCCCTTTGAGAACACTCACTTTGGCGGTACCGAGTACAATTTTTACAAACATGATGAAAAATCGAAGAGTAGTCTTGTCGCTATCCTGAACATCAGTATGAAAAATGCCCTCGATCGTTCAGCCAATAAACTTAAATCCGATCTTTATAAACCCTCTGCGTTGCATCGCATTGCGTCTCTTTTTATTCCATTCTATTCCGATATATACGGCTCACTGACTGATGCAGAATATCGACCCGATGGTTATGCTCTTATGGCCGATATTTTTGCAGTGGTGTGCGTTGCGGCGCAGGCAGGTATGAAAATAGGCGCGCTGGTAAATAATGCGAAAGGGATCGCCACTATTGCACGAGAAGGGGTAACGAAAGGTTTAACCGGTAAGGATTTATATAAATTTATGATTCGCGAGATGGGGGAGCAGGTCGTTATTAACGCCATTAAATTAGGCAAAATAAGTGCTAACGCCATGTTTGATTTAGTTGATGCATTAATGTTACGCGATCTCTCAACCTATATTATGACTAAAGTTCGCGCTAATATGATCTTTCATAATATTATTCCCGGCAAAACTGGCGCTGATGAGGTGGGGAAAGAGTTTATTCGTGTCGATGTTGCGTTGAAAGATATGCATAAGCAGACTTTGCGCGGCGGTGAGGTCTATGTAAGCATCGCTCCGAAAACCAGGCTGCGTGTTTATTATATAGAAACAGCAAAGGGTATCTCTGAAGTTCGTTGGAGCCCGACAACCAAAGCATGGCGTACGGTTGATCCCAAAGACCCCTCAAATCCCGGTCAGATTATGCACCCTGAAAAAAACAAATGGGTCGTTACCTCAGTCGCGGAAGGTGGCGGTATTCAACCTGAGATGGGTATACAGAGGTTGCGTAATGATTTACCAGATAAAAAAATTTCCTTTGATACCCAGCATGCAAAAGAAACTGAAGGAGTGGATGCGCGGGCCTTACTTGAAGAGCTTTACAGGCGTGATTCGACCAGACTGGCGATGGCTAATCCTGCAGAGCGAAGCAAATATTTAATGGCGCCCGTTGCCAATTTCTTGAGCGATCATGGCTTCGAAAACATCCGCTATCGTGGTATGGCCGTTTTTGTAGATTCTGTGGATCAAATGCCCGCAAATCACTTTGTTGTTATCGGTGCTAAAAATAATCGCGACTATGTTTTCGATCTCACGGCGGGAACGTTCTCCAGAAAATATGATGAATTCAGTGGTCCTGTTATTCTTCCTGAAGAGTTGTGGGCGCAGAAATACGCAAATATTAACGGTGCCAGCCTGATTAAATATGCTGATTATAAATCCCGTGTAAAAGCGAATGAGATATTCGGTGCGTACAGCGAATATACTCATCATGGACCTGAAGCTATCATTCCCAATGCGAAAGTACTCAGGCGCCCTGAATGGTATTACCCCGATTCGGTAGCGGCAAATAACAGTGCTGAGGTAGTGAAAACTGCGGCGCTCTGGCCCGGTGCAGGAAATGAACTTATGTCATCGGTGCGCCGTAGCCAGAAGAGAACGGTCACCACTGACGATGCTGCGGATTACGCTGTGGATCTGCTCGAAAATAGTGAAATGCTGAATAAAGAAACGGCGAATTTACTCCGTCAAAGCTTGAAGAATATGAAAGAGGGGGGAATGGCGATCGCCGAAGCCTCGGACCTGTTCGATACACCGCGGCAGATTACCTCTCAGCACGATCTCCTCTGTGTGGAAAAAGGGGAGATGCTGATTTTCTTCAGGACGAATACCGCTGCGCAGGCCTCACCGGCGCATTCGTTTCACGCTATGGTCAGCGTCGGTAACGGACGTTTTGCCGGCATAAATAACAGCACGCTTGATAAGGCGCTCACCGACGATCCCCGCATACTGCTGGCTGAGCAGCTCGGTGACTTTACCGGGAGCCAGGTCAAACGTCATGCAGACGGTGAAAAAGTGCAGATCTTTGCGGCCAGGCCGACAGGGCTTCTCATCGCGGACAAACCGGCATTACGCGACATAGCCAGCACGATTCCTGCTGACACGGACAGCATTAACGGGTTAACCGATTTGCTGGCAGAATCCGGAAAATTGTCGCCCGAACAGGCTCAGGAATTAGCGCGAGCACTTCAGCCGGTAGTTAACAACCCCGCGCCTGTTTATGGCCAAATTGGCGCCATTGAAGAGGTGCTGGCTTCACCCGTGAGTATCAGAACCGAGGCCGAGATGATGGCTGTGCCGGAGGGGCACCTTGTTACCTTTATGCGCATCGGTAAATCAAATAGCGGTCATGTGATGTACAGCCTCGGCGATGGTGAGTTTGTCATCATCAATCCTGCAAAGCTCGATGCTTCATTAGCCGATAAAAGTGCAATCATTCACGCCAGCGATATCCCTTCCGACGTGCTGCGCCATAACATGGTTTCTGGCGGTGAAATTGCCCTGAAAAAAATGCGCGTTTCGGCGCTACTGGGTCAGGGGAGCGCATTTTCTGTAGAAGGTAGCACGCTGTCCATAAAAGCGATGGGGGGGCCCGGTGCGGTTAATAGTATGGATGCGCAGGAGCTGGCGGATACTATCCGCGGGTTAGCAAGAAGCGATGATTTTGCCGTTGATTTATCCAGGATAAATGAAATCAAGTTTTATAGTCACTTTGGTGCGTTTGGTTCGCTACCGGTGGGTAAAGCGCTGGCCTGGCTCCTGAATAAAAAGGTCACGGCCTATCCGATATTTTATAGCCCTAAATTACAGGGCAAAGAGGCGTTACTGTCGGACGCCAGAACATTTCTTCCCGAGGATTTATCTGCAGATGAACTCGCTTTACTGGCTAAACAGCAAACACATAGTCATGAATTTTGGCAACATACTCGCTCATTATTCGGTGATAAAGCCGCAATGGAAAGTGTGGAGATGAGCAATGAACTTAAAGATCTTTTACTTAAAGTGGCTGATTATATTCGCGGCAAGATATCATTAGATGACTTTCTGGAGGGTATGCCTCACTTTACCAATGGATTGATGATTTTAAAGGTTGGTCTGAACATTCTTTATAATCATGAAGAGACCGATTTTGACGGCTATGTTTCGCTAACTTGTGATGTATTAGGCGCGAGCCGGTTCGGCATAGAGTTGATGATCCATTTTTTTGAAAAGTAACCCGCTGGCGGGATGGCTAAATGGTCGTTGTGAGTACAGGAAGTATTACTCTCTTTTACCAGGGTAATACTTCCTTTTTTATGGCGACGGTGAGAAGGGGATTACTTCTTCACTTCACAGCGTTTTACCACCGGGGGCGCAGGCAGAAGATATTTGCCGAGCGTGACCAGCACTACCGCAAAAATAATCACCCCCAGCGCCAGCCACTCAATTGAGGAGAGGTGCTCACCCGCAAAGGTCGTGCCGAGCAGCACCGCCACCACGGGGTTGACGTAGGCATAACTGGTGGCAACAGCGGGCGTGACGTTGCGGATCAGATACATGTAGGCGTTAATGGCGATAATTGAGCCGAACAGCGCCAGGTAGCCGACGGCAAAGAAACCCTCAATGGGCGGCACGGCGGCCAGGCGCTCGCCGCTGAGCGCGGAGGCGGCGAGCAGTACGATCCCGGCGGCCAGCATCTCAATTGCGCCAGCCATCATGCCGACCGGCAGTTCGATACGTGAGCCGTAGACGGAGCCAAACGCCCAACTAAGTGAGCCAATCAAAATCAGCCCGGCTCCCCACGGATTACCGCTTAAGTTCCCGCCGCTGTTAAGCATTACGATGCCCACCAGGCCAATGGCGATGCCCAGCCACTCCAGCTTGCGCGTGGCAATACCAAAAAAGCGGCTAAAGCAGAGGGTAAAGAGCGGCACCGTCGCTACCACCACCGCCGCGATGCCGGACGGGACATTCTGGTGCTCCGCAACGGTAACAAAACCATTGCCGACCGCCAGCAGCAGCACGCCAATCAGCGCTGCGTTAAGCAGTGGGCGCAGCGGCGGCAGCTTGTGACCGGTCAGCAGCAGCACGACGGTTAACAGCGTGCCGGCGCAGAAAAAGCGCGTCCCGGCCAGCATAAACGGCGGCCAGCTCTCAACGCCGATGCGGATAACAAAATATGTGGAACCCCAGATAATGTAGAGCGCAAAAAGCGCGCCAATCAGCGGTAAAACCTGCCTGAAACGCATAACCCACCACGGGAAAGGATAAGAGGCTTATAGTTAACGATAAAAGTATTTCCATGGCGAGGGGTTAATCACACCTCTGGTGTTAAATATTTGTTGACATTATGTTCGCTCATTCACCAAGGTTATTTTCGCCTGCTATCTTTTACCGCATACTGTTACACGTTCAACACTCGCTGGGCGGTTTGCGCAGCTTAATTAAAAAGGAAGACATTTTGGCAGGAAGTAGTCTATTAACCCTTCTCGATGATATCGCCACCTTGCTGGACGACATTTCGGTAATGGGAAAACTGGCGGCGAAGAAGACCGCGGGCGTGCTGGGGGACGATCTCTCCCTTAACGCACAACAGGTTACCGGCGTGCGCGCCAATCGTGAGTTGCCGGTTGTCTGGGGCGTGGCGCGCGGCTCACTGCTCAATAAAGTGATCCTGGTACCGCTGGCGCTGCTGATCAGCGCCTTTATACCGTGGGCTATCACGCCATTACTGATGCTGGGTGGAGCTTATTTATGTTTCGAAGGGGTAGAGAAAGTGCTGCACACCTTCGAAGCGAGAAAACATAAAGAGAGCCCGGAAGCGCGGCAAAAGCGGCTGGAAGCGCTGGCGGCGCAAAACCCGCAGCAGTTTGAAAAAGATAAAATCAAAGGTGCCGTGCGCACTGACTTTATCCTCTCGGCGGAAATCGTCGCCATCACGCTGGGCATTGTCGCGGAAGCGCCGCTGCTCAACCAGGTGCTGATCCTCTCCGGGATTGCGCTTTTAGTCACCATTGGTGTTTATGGCCTGGTGGGGATTATCGTCAAGCTGGATGATATGGGCTACTGGCTGGTGGAAAAGAGGGGCATGCTGGCGCAGGGGCTGGGCAAAGGGCTGCTGTTTGTCGCGCCGTGGCTGATGAAGATCCTGTCGGTGGTGGGCACGCTGGCGATGTTCCTTGTCGGCGGCGGCATTGTAGTTCACGGTATTCCGGCGCTGCACCATGCGATTGAGCACTTCGCCAGCACGCAAAATGCGCTGGTGCAGGCAGTGGTGCCGATGGCGGCGAATCTGGTTATCGGTTTTGCTATCGGCGCGGTGGTTATTGCGGTAGTAAATGGGATCAAGCGCCTGCGTGGCGCGAAATAAGCCACTCCTATTACGCAAAACGTAAAAACTTCGTCTATGGTGAAAACGTTTCACTCTGATTCAGGAGGCAGGTATGGTCTTTGTGGTCAGTGATGAGGTTCAGGCTAAAAAGGGTGGTCCGCGCATGATTGTCACCGGTTACGCCAGCGGTATGGTGGAGTGTCGGTGGTATGACGGCTATGGGGTCAAACGGGAAGCCTTTCGTGAAGATGAGCTAATGCCCGGCGAAGGGCAGCGCATTCACGAAGAAGCATAACCAACCAAACGCCCGGCTCTGCTGGGCGTTTTTCTTGGCAACCGGCGCGCGACAAAAGCAGTTAACCAGATTTTTCAGGGAGCCTCTGTGCGCCACTCCACCTTTAATCATCTGCCCGGACAGGGTAACAACGCCGGACGCTATTTCGATCCCACCTGGGTGGTTAACCTCTGTTTTGTGATCGTGATGGTCTGCTCGACCGTGCTCACCTGGCGCGAAGTGCTGGTGCTGGAGAACGCCTATGCAACGAGCCAGCGTAGCGCGCTGGAGAATGTCAGCAATGCGCTGGATATGCAGATGCAGGTCGGCGTTGAACGGCTGCTCTTCTTCCGCCACACCATGGAGGCGGCGCTGCAAACGCCGCTCGATCTTAATGTCCTGCGAAAACGCCACGGGGAGTTTGACGGCAAACGCGCGTTGCCGCAGTGGCAGATTGGTCGCGATAACCAGCGCACGCTGCCGGTATATGGCGTCTCGGACTATTTTGTTGAACAAACGGCGCTGCTGACCCGCGACAACCCGAACCTGCACAATGAACTGACCGCAGCGATGGAGCTGGGCTACCTGTTTCGTCTCTCAACTCATGCGCAGATGCTGCCGCGTCGCGCCTGGTATATCTCTCGCGCCGGATTCTTTATTACGACGGATACTCAGGCCAGCGAAGAGGCCATTGTGCCTACCTATTACCGTCTGCTGATGCGCCCATGGTTTACCGGCCAGCAGAGGCAGCAGAACCGCGGGCGCGGCGTACGCTGGTTCAGCGACCTGACGCCGGGCAGTGAACATCATGGCGATGTCACGGCCAGCGTACCGCTCGATTATCAGGGCGACTGGCTGGGGGCGCTGGGAGTCAGTTTTTCCGTTGATGCCATTCACGCTCTGCTGATGCACGCCAGTCCCGGTGGCGAGAGTGATGAGAAGGGCGACTATCTGCTCTATGACAGCCACTTTAAGCTGCTCACTACCACCTCGCTCGACGACAACGTGAAGCCCGCCTTTAACGCTGAAGAGCGCGCGCGCCTCATTGCGGAGATGGCGAAAGATACCGTTGGCGGCCTGCGCCTCGGCGCACGTTATATCAGCTGGCAAAAACTGAAACATTTCGATGGCGTGCTGGTGCGTATCCACACCTTGCGCGAAGGGATCAGCGGCGATTTTGGTCGTATCAGCATTGCGATGTCGATTCTCTGGTTGTTATTTATGACCATGCTGCTGGTGGCCTGGGGGGTGATCCGCCGGATGGTGAAGAATATGTACGCCATGCAGAATACGTTACAGTGGCAGGCCTGGTACGATCCGTTAACAAGGCTCTGTAATCGCGGCGTGCTGTTTGAGCGGGCAAAAATCCTCTCACAACAGGCGCGCACGCAACAGCAGCCCTTCGCGGTGATCCAGCTCGACCTCGATCACTTCAAAGAGGTTAATGACCGTTTTGGTCACCAGGCCGGGGATTTGGTGCTGTCGCATACCGCCGGGTTAATCAGTAGTAGCCTTGATGAGCAGCAGGTTGCCGGGCGCGTGGGCGGCGAGGAGTTCTGTATTCTTCTGCCGGGCTACACGCTGGCTGAGGCCGCCGCGACAGGCGAGCGTATTCGCCAGCGTATTGCCAGCAAAGAGATCCTCATCCATAAGCATACGACCATTCGCATTAGCGCATCGCTGGGGGTTAGCGATGCGCTGGAAGAGGGGAGCTACGATTTTGAACACCTGCAATCCGTTGCCGACCGGCGTCTCTACCGGGCGAAGCATCAGGGGCGTAATCAGGTTTGCGCCGACGATGAGAGGCCGAACAGCTGATTAAGCCCCTCGCGCCAGCCTGCTGCGCCCTCAAGCTCGGTGTGGTAGACCCGCTCAGGGGTATCGCGGCGCACTGTCACACCTTCACGATTCAGCCCACGGATGACGATTGCGTAATCGACGCTGTCGAGCAGCGGCGCATCGTTCGGGCCATCACCCAGCCCGACGGTGGTAAAGCTTTTCCCGGTGTAGTGATGATATTGTCGTGTCAGCCAGTTCACCGCCTGATCTTTACCGCCGCGCTCATCCAGCACGTGCCAAAAACGCGCCCCCTGCACGAAACGCAGACCGAGCTGCGATAACGCATCGTCAAACGCCGCCATTTCGGTATCGCTGTCGCGCCAGATGAGCGTTTCAGAAGCTTCCTGTAACTTTGCCAGCGCGGCTTGCGCAGGCGGCAGTCCGGTCACTTCCGCCAGTACGCTCTCATCGAGATCGGAAAAGGAGGTAAATTTCCACCCGTGTGTATTACGCAACTCATTCAGCACGCGGGCAATCTCTTCATGGGGGGCGCCGCTCATCAGACGCGGGTAGTGCTCATCATCGTGCCAGGAGTCATCAAGCTGAACTACCGCCCCGTTTTCCGCAATAAATGGCAAACCTTCGAGACTCAATATCTTTTGCAGGGCAGCCATCTCGGCGGCGGTTTTACTGCTGCATAAAATGACCGGAATACCCTGCTCACGCAGACGGCTCAGCCAGCCGGCAGCGGCCTGCCATTCACCGGTATGGCTATCCATCAGGGTGCCATCCACGTCGGTAAAAATCAGTAACGGATCGTCCAGGCTCGGCATTGTTGGCTCCTTGGAATCAATAGGGCACTGCATAGATTAATGGTGAGGGCTCCGGGGCTAAATGCCTGTTTTATTGATATATCTTGTCAGGGCAAATATTAGCCGATAGAGTGGGCTCTACATCAGATTCCCCTGATGTGCGAATTTTGTAAGTGCTTCTTGCGTAAGCAAGTTTCCCCGGTCGTTAACCGGCCGGGGTATTTCTTTAGCGGTTCGCTTCCGTAATGCTGAAGTCATGCACATCCAGCTCAAAAGCTTCCGCCAGCTCCCGCCACGTATGATACTCACGCCCGTCGACGCTGACGCGCTGCCCCTCATCGTCGTCAATGCGCCGGACTTCGCTTTCGCTGATCTCATTAATGGCCGCCAGCAGTGCATCGATATCTACCTGCACGTCACGCTTGGCCGTCTCGTCGTACTCTCTCACCGTTTTCATGCTATCACCTCATGGTTGCGTGCTGAGCTTAAGTATAGACGCCAGAAAAAAAGGTCACTCTTATGGCACGGGCTGCCAGCCTGCGCGTTTTGATCTACACTGGCGTAAATGTGACTGGAGGAGTGATTATGAAGGTTAACGATCGGGTTACGGTCAAAACGGACGGAGGTCCACGCCGTCCGGGTGTTGTGCTGGCTGTTGAAGCATTCAATGAGGGTACGATGTACCTGGTTGCTCTTGAAGATTACCCGCTCGGTATCTGGTTCTTTAATGAAAAAGATCACCCGGATGGGGTTTTCGTCGAGCTGGCTGAATAATTTATCGCCCTCCATTGCGGAGGGTAGATATAAGAATTTTGTCTTACCGCATATTCACAAATATACCGTTAGTAACATTATCTGTTAGCCGCACTACATGATAGATGACTTGTTTATTGTGCGTTTTAATCTTCCTTTTAATATTTCCTTTATGTGACGATACCGTTTTAGCTTTAATATTCATCTGATCGGATATTTGAATAGTATCTTGTCCTGACATCCACATTTTTAACATGCTGGATTCTGTCCGACTCAGTGAAAGTGTTGGCAGATTGATAGTACCGATACTTTTTTTCTCTTTGCTCAAATAATCGCCCAAAATATTGTCCAGCGACTCAGGTTTTATCGATTTTGAGCTAATTAACAAGTTCTTACGTACTAACAGGTACTCATCAAAATGGATATTGGCGATGGCCATAAACACGATAAACAGTGTACGGGGATGCTGATTAATGACCTGCTTTATATGCTGACTGCTGCTTGGATCATGGATAAAGCAGTCTTCATTAATAAACACCACGGAAGGTTGAAATGTGGCGCAAGCTAATTCGAGTTCATCAACAGATTGCACGTCGTTGATATCTCGTTTTTTTACTCCCCGGCTTGTCAGATACCCTGTTAATCCCAACCGGGTATAACTGCATAAATCCATAATAATCGTTGACATGGCATACCCTCACTCAATGCGTAACGATAATTCACCACCCGCCAGAAGCTTCAGAAGCCATACAGGAATATATTACTGAAGTGCATGGGAAGACCTCAGGCGAATCCACTATCCCGTAAAGTTACGTATAATTTGCCAGGAATCATCTTAAAGTAAAGTAAATGTTGCGTTCTGTGAGAATGCTAAAAACAAATAAGCCGCGCCAGGGTTATCCTGGTGACTGTTTTTAAAATTTCACTTTAGGATTATCCTCAGGATGACACTGCAAAGCGGAGGGGTACTATCTCTGCGGCAGTTCGCTGACGATATCTGCCAGCAGATCGAAGATCTCACTGAAGAGACGTTCGCAGAAGGGCGCGATTAGCGGCATCATTGCCGAGATGAGCAGAATACCGACGCTCAATGTGACAGGGAAACCGATAACAAACACCGACAGCTGCGGTGCCATACGGTTCAGCAAACCAAGGGAGAGGTTGATGGTCAGTAACAGGGTAATAATCGGCAGCGCCAGCATTAAACCATTGATGAAAATCATCCCCGCCGCGCGCGTCAGCGCCAGATACGCATTACTGTTGACCGGGTTACCGCCGATCGGCAGAGTGTGAAACGTGTCGACCAGCATCGAAATTAGCCACAGATGGCCGTTAAACGTCATAAACAGCAGCAGCGCCAGCATATCGAGAATGCGCGCCAGCACCGGCATGTTTAAGTGGCTGGTCGGGTCGACAAAGGTGGCAAACGACAGCCCCATCTGCAGGCCAATCAGTTCACCGGCGAGACGAATCGTGGCAAAGGCGAACTGCATGGTGAAGCCGAGCGCAATGCCGATCAGAATTTGTTGCATCCCCACCCACAGCGCAGCAGGCGCGAAGATACCGATATCAGGCGTGTCCGGCAGCGTCGGGGCAATAACAATGGTGATCAGAATCCCCAGCCCGACTTTAATGCGGCGGGGAATGCGCGATTCGCTCAGGATCGGCGCGGTCATGATCAGCGCCATCACGCGCAGCAGCGGCCAGAAGTACATACTGATCCAGTGCAGCCACTGGTCGCTGGTGACGTTCAACATAGGCCGGATTACCCGATGATGTAAGGAATGTTGTTGAACAGTGTACGCATGTAATCAAGCAGCAGATTCAGCATCCACGGCCCGGCTACTACGATGGTGACAAACACGGCAATGATCTTCGGAATAAACGACAGGGTCATTTCGTTGATCTGCGTCGCCGCCTGCAAAATGCTGATCACCAGACCGGTAATCAGGGCAATCAGCAGCAGCGGAGAGGCGAGGGCAAGGGCGACTTTCATCGCCTCGGTGCCCATCATCATGACCGATTCGGGTGTCATTGCCGCTCCTAACTGTAAAAGCTTTGCGCCAGCGAACCGACCAGCAACTGCCAGCCATCCACCAGTACAAACAGCATTAATTTAAACGGCAGCGCAATGGTCGCGGGCGGCACCATCATCATCCCCAGCGCCATCAGCACGCTTGCGATCACCAGGTCGATAATCAAAAACGGAATAAAGATGGTAAAGCCAATCTGGAATGCGGTCTTCAGTTCGCTGGTGACGTACGCCGGCAGCAGAATACGCATTGGCACCGCTTCCGGGCCTTCGATCGGCGCGCTGTTAGCGAGACGGGCGAAGAGCGCCAGGTCAGCCTGACGGGTCTGGCGCAGCATAAACTCGCGCAGCGGTTGTGCTCCACGCTCCAGCGCGACATCCACGGAGATTTTGTTCTCGCTGAATGGCTGATAGGCATCGGCGTAAATTTTATCGATCACCGGCGACATAATAAAAAAGGTGAGAAACAGCGCCAGCCCGAGCAGCACCTGGTTCGGCGGCGCGGAGGGCGTGCCGAGGGCGTTACGCAGCAGGCCAAACACGATGATGATGCGGGTAAAACTGGTCATCATCAGCAGAATGGCGGGCAGGAAGGTGAGCGAGGTGATAAACACCAGCGTCTGCACCGGCAGCGACCAGGATTGACCGCCACCCGCCATCGGCTGGCTGATAAGGCCCGGCAACTGGGCAAATGCGGCAGGCGCCGCCAGCCACAACCCGGCGGCGGCGATAGATAACAAACGGCGCATCACGATCTCCCGGAACGCTTAAGCAGATTCTTCATCACGGCCTGAAAATCGACGTTTTTCTCGTTCACAGCGTCACTGTCGACGGGGGCGGGAGGAAGTTTGTGCAACAAATTGATGTGGGTGGGCGTTACGCCCAGAACCAGACGTGCATCTTCAACATCGACGATCACCACGCGCTCACGCGTGCCGACCGCGGCGCTGGCGGTGACTTTTAATCCCCGGCTGCTGGCGGTCTTGCCGCCAAAGCCGAAGCGTTTGGCCAGCCACGCCACGAGTAAAATCACGGCGATGATGCCAAACAGTGCGCCACTCACCTGGATAAGTGGCGAACCGGAAACGGCGGACGGTTGCGAAACCGTGGCCTGTGTCTTCATACGTGCCTCAGCGGCTCAAACGACGCATACGCTCGGACGGGGTGATGATATCGGTAATGCGTACGCCATATTTATCGGCGACCACCACCACTTCACCCTGTGCAATCAAATAACCGTTGATCAGGATATCCAGCGGCTCGCCCGCCAGACCGTCAAGGGCAACCACCGAACCCTGCGTCAGGCGCAGCAGCTCTTTGATGGTCATCCGGGTACGGCCCAGTTCGACGGTCAGCTTCACCGGGATATCCATAATCAGATCGATATCCTGCAGATTGCCGCCCACTTCGCCACCGCCCAGCTGCTGGAACACGGCATCGGCCGCGCTCTTGGTTGCCGGCGGGTTCTTTTGTTCGTTCAACGCGTCAGCCCACAGATCGTCCAGTGCTCCGTTGTTGTCATCGGACGGATTGTTCATATCACTCATTTGGGCTGTTCCTCATTCAGCGAATTCAAAATCGGGTTTATCAAGTGCTCTACACGTAACGCATATTGTCCGTTGACCGTGCCGTACTGGCTGGTAAGCACCGGTACGCCGTCCACATGAGCGATAATGCGATCGGGTTTATCAATCGGCAGCACATCGCCGGGTTTGAGCTTAAGTATCTGCGACAGGCGCAGGGGAATGTCGGCGAAATTGGCAATCAAATTCAGCTCAGAGTGCTGAACCTGGCGCACCAGGTTGTCACGCCAGTTCTGGTCCTCATTACGTGAGTTCTCCAGCGGCGGATTCACCAGCGTTTCGCGCAGCGGTTCAATCATGCTGAACGGCAGACAGATATTAAACTCACCTGTCAGGTTACCGATCTCAACATGGAACGGCGTATTCACAACGATATCGTTGGGCGACGTGGTGATGTTGGTAAACTTCACCTGCATCTCAGAACGCACATACTCAACATCCAGCGGGTGAATCGCTTTCCACGCGTCGCTGTAGCCTTCAAGCGCCAGCTTCAGCATGCGGTTAATCACGCGCTGTTCTGTGTGCGTAAATTCGCGGCCTTCTACCTTAGTCGGAAAACGCCCGTCGCCACCAAACAAGTTATCCACTGCGATAAACACCAGGCTCGGCGAGAAAACAAACAGGCCGGTACCGCGCAGGGGTTTTAAGTGGATCAAGTTAAGGTTAGTCGGTACGGGTAAGTTACGCGCAAACTCATGATAGGGCTGAATGCGGATCGCGCCGACGGTGATGTCCGGGCTACGACGCAGCAGGTTGAACAACCCCATACGGAACTGGCGCGCGAAACGTTCGTTGATGATCTCCAGCGCCTGCAGACGTTCACGAACGACGCGGCGCTGGGTATTCGGGTCATAGGGGCGAATATCGCTATCGCCCGTTTTACCCGGTTTCGGATCATCGCTGTTATCGCTGTCGCCGTTGAGTAGCGCATCGATTTCTGCCTGAGAAAGAATACTATCGCCCATGTCTTTACCGCAAAATGAAAGCTGTATAAAGAACGTCAGTGACTTCCTGCTTCGGTTGTCCTGGCACTAGTGGCGTTGCGATTGTCTCTTTAATCGCGTTAGCAAGGTTCTGCTTGCCTTCGTTGGTCGCAAGTTGTGCGGCATCCTGACGTGAGAAGAGCATCAGCAGGCGGCTACGTACTTCCGGCAGATATTCGCTCAGTCGTGCACGCGTAGCGTCATCTTTCAGACGCAGCGTAATGCCGACGTAAAGCACGCGATCCGCATCGCCCAGGTTCACCGTAAAGGTGTCGAGTGCGAAAAAGACCGGTGCCGGCGGCGGTGGCGCTTCTACCTTGGCATCAGCCGCAGGTTTTTGCTGCATACGCCAGTAACTATAGCCAGCTGCGGCGCATGCCGCGAGTGTGATTAAAACCAGCAGCGGGATCCAGATAGAGCGCTTGCGTTTTTTTGTGATAGCGGAGTCAGTCATCTGATACGGGCTTCCTGTTAACAGCTTATGCGATGATTATCCCGTGTCCTGCTCCGGTCAAAGGGTGGAAAAGACGGGGATAATCATGCTACCTCTGCCGTTTAGGCGAAGATATCGACTGCGCCAGTGCCGCGAGCGGCGGATTGCAGGCTGGCCGGCGCAACGATGGCTTCATCTTCTTCGCCGCCAAACGTGCCATTATTGCCGGTACGCGAAGGCTGCTGTTGCTGCTGAGAGGCCTGCTGTTGCTGGCCTGCGAAGCTTTCGCTGCTGATATAGCTCTGGCCAAGCTGGATGCCGTTCTCCGCAAGAGAGGTGCGCAGCATCGGCAGCGCCGCTTCCAGTGCCTGACGCACATGGCTGTGGGCTGAAACCATCTGCAGCTGCGCCTGGTTATCTTCAAGCTTAATCGAAATTTGCACCTGGCCCAGATCTTCCGGATGCAGGTGCAGCTCGGCGCTCTGCTGGCCCTGGCGGGTAAAGAGCGTCACGTGCTGGCTAATATTCTGCTGCCACTCGTGGCTGCCCAGCGGGGCGCTGATAACCGACGCGGCCACCGGGGCGCTGGCCTGCGCGCCGCTGACGGCGCTCGACACCGGCGCCATGCTGGCGGTGGTGTTGGTGGTTTGCAACGCCGCCGTTTCATGCTCGCGTTTAACGGTGAAGGTTGAGGCGATCGGCGCATTTTGCTGGCCATCGTCTGCCGCTTTAAACGGTACACCGTTCGCTGCGGTATCAGCTTTCCCATTGCCGCGCGGCTGATCGCTATCCACGGCGTCGCTCAGCGTACGGCCTGCAAGCGCGGTTTTCGCACTTGCGCCAGCATCAATGGCGGCGGTCGTTGCCGTCGGTTTTGCCTCTGAACTGAGCTGCGCGGCTTGTTGATGCGGCAGCATCGCCATCAGGGCGCTCAGCCCGGCTAAATCTTCATTCGGGGTGTCGCTGTCGGCTTTGACATCGCTGGCTTTCGCCGTTTTGCTTAACGCGGCGAGGACATCGGTTTTCGCCGCAGGCGACAGGCCGGAGAAGAGTTTCGCAATCTCTTCATCGCTCTGAGCACTGGCAACGATATCCGCTTTTGCATCCTGGCGTGCCAGCAGATCCGCCAGCTTCTGCGCCGGGGTTTGCGCGCGTGCGTCACCGCCAGCCGCCGCGACAGCAGCACCGTTGATTGAACCTTTTGCCAGCTTGCCGCTCAGGGCCGCCGCCTGCAGATCGGCAAGCGTCACCGGGGCATCGCTACCCGGGCGTTGCACGCCGGAGAGCGCACCGGTCAGCAGACCGAGAAAATCTTGTGCGCCATCAGCGCCTGCTTTACCCGCTGATGCGCCGGTTGCGACATCATCGGTTTGAGTAACTACCAGTTTTGGCAGAGTGATCATTCTGTTTTCCTCGATGACGCTCGTTGTGCAAACTCATCCATTTTTTTCTGATCAAGACGGTTTTCCGCCAGCAACGCCGCGGCGCTCTGACGATCCTGCAAGGTTTGCCAGGCTTGTAAACGCTGTTTCTTCTCGCGCCAGCAGCCGAGCGCGAAATCGACTTTCTCGTTCCAGTGCTTTAGCTGCAGACGATGTTGTTCAATGGCTTTCTCCAGCGTCTGGATAAACTGCTGGTAGTTCTGCCAGCGCTGGTTATCGATCCCCTGGCTCATGGTGTTGTTCAGGCTGTTGCGGTACTCATGCTGATAATCGATCAACATTTTTAACTGCTCTTCAGCCTGCTGGCAGGCGCGTCGCATCTCACCCAGTTTCAGTGCGGCGTCGTCGACCTCTTTTTCCGCCAGATCCTTTAGCGTCGTTAATGCGCTGTTTTGCGTCATAAAGTCAGCTCTCCACTACCTCAGACACCCGGGAAGATAAGCTCTAAAGCCTGCATTGAATCTTCCCACCCGGCACGTTCGAAAATGCCCTGTTGCAGAAACGCTTCCAGCTGTGGCCAGAGCGTTATGGCCTTATCCAGCATCGGATCGCTGCCGCGCGCGTAGGCGCCGACGCTCACCAGATCGCGGTTACGCTGGAAGCTTGACAACAACTGTTTAAAGTTGCGCACGCGCGCGTAATGTTGCTCAGAGATCAAAGCGGTCATCGCACGGCTGATGGACGCTTCGATATCAATCGCCGGATAGTGTCCGGCTTCCGCCAGTCGGCGGGATAAAACAATGTGACCATCGAGGATGGCGCGCGCCGAGTCGGCGATCGGATCCTGCTGGTCATCCCCTTCGGTAAGCACGGTATAAAACGCGGTGATAGAACCGCCGCCGTGAATACCGTTACCCGCGCGCTCTACCAGCGCGGGCAGTTTGGCAAAGACTGAAGGCGGGTAGCCTTTGGTCGCCGGTGGCTCACCAATTGCCAGCGCGATCTCACGCTGCGCCATCGCATAACGGGTCAGGGAGTCCATGATCAGCAACACATGCTGACCGCGGTCGCGGAAGTCTTCCGCAATACGCGTGGCGTACGCCGCGCCCTGCATACGTAATAAAGGAGAGACATCCGCAGGTGCGGCGATCACCACGGAACGCGCACGGCCTTCAGCGCCGAGGATGTTCTCGATAAAGTCTTTTACTTCGCGGCCACGTTCACCAATAAGGCCGACGACAATCACGTCCGCCTGGGTGTAACGGGCCATCATGCCTAACAGCACGCTTTTCCCGACGCCGGAGCCGGCGAACAGCCCCATACGCTGACCGCGCCCGACCGTTAACAGCGCATTGATGGCGCGCACGCCGGTATCAAGCACATGTTCAATCGGCGTACGTTGCAGGGGGTTAAAAGGTTGCGTGATCAGGGCACCGGTTTCACCGGTATCAGGTGCGGGCAAGCTGTCGAGAGGTTTTCCAGCCCCGTCGAGTACGCGGCCGAGCAGGGCAGGGCCGAGCGGCAGCTGTTTGCTGCTTTGTAAACCATCGCCTAATGCGCTGCGGGCATAGACGCGCGCGCCGGGCAGAATGCCTTCCACCTCTTCTAACGGCATCAGAAACAGGCGCTGACCGTTAAAGCCGACCACTTCGCTCTCGACTTCACGGGTCTCCAGACCATCCTGACGTTCAATAATGCACGTCGCGCCGAGCGGCAGCTGTAACCCGGTTGCTTCCAGCACCAGACCGGTGGCGCGGGTCAGCCGACCGTAACGACGCACCGACGGGAGCTGCGTCATTTTGTGTTCGAAATTATCCAGCGTGGTCAGCCAGCGGGTTAAACGTGCGGTCATTACACGACTCCGGGTGCCGCCAGACGGCACAGTTCCTGCCAGCGTGTGGCGACGCTGGCATCTAAATCGCCCTCATCGGCGGAGACTTTGCAGCCGCCCTGATGCAGGGTCGGGTCGCCGCGCAGACGCCAGCCGTGCAGGCTGAGCGTTGCGCCAAGCATCTCTTCAACGCGCTGCAGATCGTCCGGGTGGACGCGCAGCTGCGGTTTGCCGCTAAACAGCGGCTCTTGTTGTAAGAGTAGTTGGATCTGTTTGATCAGCGCGCTGTTGTCCACCACCGGCGCATGGCCAAGCACCTGGCGCGCCGCTTCCAGCGCCATCTGCATCAGGCGGGAGGCGATTACGCTATCGAGGGCATCCAGCGTGTACTGGAATTCACTCACCAGTTGCTGCATGCGGGCGTGGATCGGAGCCTGTTGCTGGCGAGCCTGGTTAAGACCCTGCTCCATACCCTGGGCAAGGCCTTCCTGAAACGCTGCGTCATAACCCGCTTTGCGTCCTTCGGCGAGACCGGCGTTGTAGCCGCTTTCGTGCGCCTGCATCTGGATCTGCGCCAGCTGCTGCTGTTGCAGCTGCTCGGCGCTCAGTTCGTCCTGCTCGGTCTCTTCGCTCTCATAGGGCGAGGCGGTTTTTTCCTGCTTCAGCAGGGGGGCGAATTCGGCTGCCTGCGGGAACGCCAGATCATCTGGCGTCCAGCGTTTCCACGGCAATTCATTAGACATAGGTATCCTCGCCGCTGCCAATTACCATCTCGCCGGTTTCCGCCAGACGGCGAACGATGAGCAGGATAGCTTTCTGTTCGTTTTCCACCTGCGAGAGGCGAACCGGACCGCGGTTGGCCAGGTCGTCGCGCAGGATATCTGCCGCACGCTGCGACATGTTGCGCAGGAACTTCTCGCGCAACGGCGGCTCGGCGCCTTTGAGGGCGATAAGCAGCGATTCGGAATCCACTTCCTGCAGCAGGCGCTGGATAGAGCGGTCGTCGACATCCACCAGGTTTTCGAACAGGAACATCTCGTCGATGATCTTCTGTGCCAGCTCGCCGTCGAATTCGCGTACTGCGGTAATAACCGCTTCTTCCTGCTGCGTCTTCATCAGGTTGATGATTTCCGCTGCGGTTCTCACGCCGCCCATTTTGCTGCGCTTGAGGTTCTGGCCGTCGAGCAGGTTGTTCAGCACTTCGGTCAGCTCCGCCAGCGCGGCAGGCTGTACGCCGCCGAAGGTGGCGATACGCAGCATCACATCGTGACGCATACGCTCATCAAACAGGGCAAGAATATCTGCCGCCTGCGACCGTTTGAGGTGCACAAGGATGGTAGCGATAATCTGCGGGTGCTCGTCGCGGATAAGGTCGGCGGCGCTCTGCGGCTCCATAAAGTTGAGCGTTTCGATGCCGCTGGTGGTATCGCGCGTTTCGAGAATATCTTCCAGCAGGCTGGAGGCGCGCTCTTCGCCGAGCGCTTTTACCAGGACGGAGCGCAGGTAGTCGTTGGCGTTGACGTTCAGCGCCGCGAACTGTTCCGCTTCGTTCTCAAACTCCTGCAGTACGTCCATCAGCTGTTTGTTGGAGATCTGACGCACGCTGGCCATCGCGGTACTTAAGTGCTGGACTTCGCGGGCGGAGAGGTGCTTAAACACCTCAGCCGCGCGATCTTCACCAATGGTCATCAGCAGAATGACGCTCTTGTCCGTTCCGGTAAGATTATTGCTCATGTTCATTACTCATCCACTGGCGAATGACCAGCGCCACGACGCGCGGATCGTTATCTGACATTTCGCGAATACGCTGGCTCATGACCTCGGCGCTCAGACGCTGATTACTGCGGCGCTGCTGCTGTTGCTCATCTTTGCTGAGGCGTACTTCCACGGACTCTTCAATTTCATTACGCGCTTGTGCCGCTTCCTGCACCGCTTTCGCTTCTTCCTGGCGGCGAACCAGCTGCGGACGGACCGCTTTACGCCACAGGATGAAGGCGACAATCAGTACCAGTAACCAGCGACCTGCGGTCATCAGCTGGTCGATAAACGACTGCTGTTGCCAGAACGGAAGCTCACCACCGACATCATCGGTCATGTTGAACGGCGAGTTCACGACGTTCAGCGTGTCACCGCGTTTCTCGGTGTAACCCATCGCTTCGCGGGTTAAATCTTCAATCTGTTTCAGCTGATCGGCGGTCAGTGCGGCAGTCTTGCCATCGGCCAGCGTGCGGTAGTTCACCACCACGGCGACGGAGAGGCGCTGCACATCGCCAACATTCATCTTGGTGTGACGAATGGTGCGATCGACTTCGTAGTTGTTCGTTTCATTATGCGTAGTGTTACGCGGGCCGCTTGATGCGGTATTGGTCGAGGTCGTCTGCTGACCCTGCTGCTGGCCCTGCGCATTCTGCTGGCCGTTCTGACCGTTCTGACCGTTCTGACCATTCTGCGGCGTAGTAATCGGCGCAGAGTTAGCCGGAGCCGGCTGGTTGGAGAGTGCGCCAGGCACGCCGCCCGGATACTGACCACCAATCTGCTCGCTGCTGTTAACCTGGCGTGAACGCAGCACCGCTTGTGCCGGGTCACCGCCGTTCGGCGCGTACTGCTCTTCAGTCTGCTCTTTGCTGGCGAAATCCAGCTGGGCAGTCACCTGAGCGTGAACATTACCGTTACCGACGATAGGGCCGAGGATCGCTTCGATACGACGCTGCACACGGCTTTCAACATCGGCGGTGTATTTCAGCTGCGCGTCATTCAGATCGCGACCGGCAACGCCAGACTGCGTCAGCAGGCGACCGCTCTGATCGACAACGGTGACGTTGCCCGGCGGCAAGCCAGCAACGGCGCTGGAGACCAGGTGCACGATAGCGCTGATCTGACCATCATCCAGCGCACGGCCCGGTTGTAAATTGACGGTGACCGACGCGGAAGGGGATTTCTGCTCACGCACGAACAGCGACGGTTTTGGCATCGCCAGGTGAATACGCGCGCCTTTTACCGGACCGAGGGTTTCGATAGTGCGGGCCAGTTCGCCTTCCAGCGCGCGCTGGTAGTTAACCTGCTCGCTGAACTGGCTGATACCAAACTTCTCTTGATCCAGCAGTTCAAAACCCGCCGCGCCGCCTTTCGGCAGCCCTTGCTGGGCGAGACGCAGGCGCAGCTCGTGCACCTTGTCAGCGGGCACTTCAATCGCGCCGCTGCCGTCAGCAAAGCGGTAGGGGATATTCATCTGCGTTAACTGCGTAACGATGGCACCGCCGTCCTGATCGGACAGGTTGCTATAAAGGGTGCGGTAATCCGGCGATTTCGCCCACAGCACCATAGCGACAATGATGGCGCAGGCTGCTGCCGCGGCCACCATCAACGGAATTTTTGGGTTCGCGCGTAAGCGGTTGATCCACTCAAGAGATTTATTCTGCGGTGCAGTTGTTGCAGTCGCACTCATTGTGCACCTCGTGACTCTGGGTGGATGTTGTTATGTGAGTTGAGAAACAAATCGGACTCCCGGGTCGGCAAACTCGACAAATGACCATTAAGATGGCGATGTCATTATTTGATGAAATGGATTTTTCTATGCCTCAAATAACCTGGTTTTTTGACGCTATTTACCGCCATCATCTCATTGACAAACTGTTAGCCTTGTCAGGTATCAATCCATCCGGGGAATAATAATGGCTATACAGGGCATTGAGAGCGTTGTCAGTCAGCTGCAGGCAACTGCAGGTGTTGCGCGTGCTCAGAGCGTGGAGAGCGAACCGTCTATCAGCTTCGCCGGGCAACTGCACGCGGCGCTGGATCGCATCAGCGACACGCAGAACGCCGCACGTGTACAGGCGGAGAAATTTACGCTTGGCGAGCCGGGCGTGGCGCTGAATGACGTAATGACCGATTTGCAGAAATCATCGATCTCGCTGCAGATGGGCATCCAGGTGCGTAACAAACTGGTTTCTGCTTACCAGGACATTATGAATATGCAGCTGTAGTTCACAGACGCAGAGATAAAAAAAACCAGGCCGGAACACTCCCGCCTGGTTTTTTTATACCTTGCGCCGCCTGCTGCGGCGCAAAAGTTAGCTATTTCTGAATCAGATAGCGGATGGTTGGGCCATCCTGCTGAATATCGAGCACCGTGTAACCGTGGTTGCGCGCATCGAGCGGAATGTTATTAATCGACTGCGGACAGTCGCTGACCACTTCAAGAATTTCCCCTTTATTCAACTGCGGCATCGCTTCAAGGGTGGCGACCGCCGGGTAGGGGCAGGGTTCGCCGCTCATATCGAGGCGGTAATCAGGCACAATGCTCATGCAGGCTCCTTAGCAGGGTTGGCGGCAGGTTTCTGGCGGCGGAAGAACTGTTTCTCCCAGCCGACCACAAAGAGAAACGCGGCCAGTAACAGAAGATAGGTGACCAGCAGACCGCCGAGCGGCCCGAAAGTGTTTAGCAGGTTGATTTTGTCCCAGCTGGTGGCAAGCGTCGGCGCGAGATCGTCCCAGAAATACGCAAGGATGGTTGAACCAATCACGTTACCCAGCCCGACCCACCAGTAGTGCACCTGGCCTTCGACAGCGCGGTACATCCAGCCCGTTTCACACCCGCCCGCCAGCACAATACCAAAACCGAACAGCAGACCGCCGAGCACCGCATTGGGCCCAGCCCACATGATTTTCGCTTCCAGCCCCAGCTGCACATAGCTGAAAATACCAATGGCGCTCGCCGCCATGCCAAAGATGATCGCCTTTGCCATCATCGTGCGCCCGGTGATCCACATATCGCGGAACGCCGAAGTAAAGCAGATTTGCGCCCGCTCAATCAGCAGACCAAAGCCCACGCCGAACAGCATCGCCAGCCCCAGCTTCGGCTGGTTCATCGCCGTTAACAGCGCCCAGCCGAGCATGCCAATAAACACCAGCATACCAAGACGAAAACGGCGCTTCGCCTGATCGGGCTTCTGGGTGAGCGGCGAGGCGGCAGTAACTTTCTGCATCTTCACCGGGATGCGGAACAGCGGCAGCAGGGTAAAGCGCGCGCCGAACCAGGAGCCAATTGCCGTGGCGATGGCAAAAAACCAGGCGTGGAGAGAGAACTGTGGGATCCCGGTAAAGAAGGCCGCAAGGTTACAGCCCATCGCCAGCCGCGCGCCAAAGCCGGCAATGATGCCGCCAACAATCGCCTGCGCGATACGGATGCGGTTCTGCGGCATACGCAGTTTCACATTATTAGCCCACAGCGCAGCGGCAAAACAGCCGCCGAACATGCCGATAATCATCATGCCGTCGATGCGCGTCAGCGGCGTGCCCTCAAGGTGGATTATTTTGAAGTAGCCCCACTCTTCGGTGTGCACTCCGCCCAGTTGCAGTAACTGACCGCCCCAGCGGGTAAACTCGCCGGTCACCGCCCAGAAGGTGCCGGTAATGCCGAAATAGTAGGTAGAGAGAATACCGGCCGCGATCACCGCCGGAACAGGAGACCAGAACTTAATAAGGAAGCGGTCTTTGAAGTGTTGCCATGACATAGTAAAAAGCCTCTGAACTCAGAAGGTATGGGGACGTACAGAAAAGTCGTACAAAAGAAGCGGGATGATACACGTCTTCACGCCTGAACCACTGCACAATAGGGCAAAAACCTGGCGTAGATCAAAGTTGTTCTCGCGCGGTGAAAGGGTGGCGAGGCGCGGCCTTTAATGCCACAATCGCTTTTTTTCACGAGCAGGATGAAGAATGAAAAAGCGTATGATTCTCGGCGCGATGCTGCTGCTGAGCGGCTGCGTGCAGGTGGATAACTATCAGGCGGTGGTGAAACACCCGGCGCCCGCAGGATTAGCGGGTTACTGGCAATCAACGGGGCCGCAGAGCAGCCTGGTCAGCCCGGAGGCGATCGCCAGCCTGATTGTGACGCCGCAGGGCGATACTCTTGATTGCCGCCAGTGGCAGCGCGTAATCGCGGTTCCTGGCAAACTGATGCTGGATGGCGATAAATTTTATAACGTCACGCAGAAGCTGGACGTCTATCGTTTAAGTCAGGAAGGCAATACGCTCGAGTTTGATGGGTTGACGCTGTCGCGCACCGATAAACCGACCGTCGAGTGCCAGCAGGCGCTGGAGAAAGCGGGTCTGGATATTAACCGCTAGGTCGTGCGAAAAGAGGAAAACGTGGCGGGTGAGGGGGGAAACCGCAGCACCCGCCGCTAATGAGATTTACATCTCATTGGGGAAGAGAATATTTCCGGAAAGACGTCCATATGTCGAATTCAGGTTATGTTGTCGGGAGGTTTGACCAACCAATGTCCTCAGCTCGTCCATTCGCTGGTTTAACAATGTCTTCAATAACACTTCATTATCCAGGATTTGCTTGAGCATCGGGCGAATTTGCGCCTGCACATGAGGCGCTGCTTCGCTCGAGTCCTGGAACTGTGTCAACTTCTCAACTGAGGTAACGTACCCCAGTTCGTAGTTGATAAGTTCGTCCCAATGCCCTTCCTTAGCAAGGTTGAGCATGGTACGGCTGGTGGCCAACAGTTGCTGATAGTGGTGGACCAACCCGAGATTTGCTTCCATTAGTAAGTGTCCCGCGCGTTTTGATGAGTGGGGCCAATCTCTTTCCAGGCATCAGCAATATTGCTCAGCAACAGGGTGACTTCATCAATAGCGGCGAGGTCATTATGGAGATTTGCCTGTAAAAGACGTCGTGTCATGTAGTCATAAAGACTGTCCAGGTTTGCCGTAAGCTCGCCACCGACTTCATGGTCGAGTCCCGCACGCAATCCGTTGTTAATGATATTAATTGCCTTTGTAAGCGCCTGTCCTTTACCGGGGATATCTCCCTGCTCAATCAGGATCGCGGCTTTCTTCATGGCGCTTAACGCGCCATCAAAAAGCAATACCACGAGTTGATGCGGGCTCGCGCTCATCACGGCGCTTTCGACGCCGACCTGAGCATAAGCCTGAATTCCCGATTTCGTATACATGTCCAACCTCAACTAATGGTTTATTAACTCATTGCATTAAACTGTTGGGTCAGATAGTTCCCTGTTGATGTCATGGAGGAGACTAACTGGCTCAAACTGGTGAACTGCGTTTTGTAGCGTGCCATGGTGGCCGTAATCTGGTCACTCACCGCTTTGTATTGCGTATCCAGGCGCTTCAGGGTTTTGTTAATGCCGTCGGTCGCATTCTGGATGCTACCTTTACTGCCGAGAATATCTTTCAGCAGGTTACTCGCCTGAGTCGCAAAGCCTGTGGTTTTGCCATCGCCGGAGAGGAAGGTCACCACATCGGCGGATTTTTCATTCATTGCTTTTTCAAGCTTGGTGCTGTCAACGGTCAGTTTACCGCTTACATCCTGGGTGATGCCCAGCTGCGACAATACGGAAAAACTGTCATTCCCCGCCTGCGATGTAGAGAGCTGCGAGCGCAGACGCGTCTGAATGTTACGCAGCGTACCGTCACCCAGCAGATCGCCGTTTGAGGTGCTCTGTTTGTCACTGCCCTGATCTACCGCCGTGTATTTGGTCTGGTTACCAATGGTGGTTTGCAGCGAGTTATACGCATCAACATATGCCTGGATCGCTGCGGTCATCGGTGCGTTATCTTTGGTCACCGACAGCGTTTCCGGCGTACCGGTAGTCAGCTTATTCAGCGTCAGCGTAACGCCTTCCGGCGCATCGGTGATCTTGTTGCTGCTACGGGTGATATCGATGCCGTTAATTTTGACCTTCGCATCGCTTGCTGCCACCTGCTGCGTCATCACATTGCTGGCGCTGCCGGTGTTGGTTGAATCGTAGCTAACGTACTTCGCCAGTTCCGCATCATTGGTGGTGATGGTCATCTGGTTGGTGGTGCCACTGTCGCGTGAGGTCAGCGCCAGGTAGTAACTGTTATCGTCAGCTTTAATGATACTGGCGGTGACGCTGCCCTGTTTGGCGTTAATCGCATCACGCATATCCGCGAGGCTGGTTTTATCTTTATCCAGTGTTACCGTCAGCGGATCTTTTTGGCCCGGCTGCGTGATGGTAATCGTGCGCGAATCGAGGCTCTGGTCGCCTAAATCGGTATCTTTACTGGCCACTTTCGGGCTCAGCAGAGACTGTGACGCTGCCAGCGCGGATACTTCAATAGAGTACGTCCCCGCCGACGCTGTGTTAGCGAGCGTGGCAGTAAACGCGGTGTTAGTGCTCGACACCTTCGTCCCTGCGATCGCCGAGGTATTTTTCAGTGCATCCGCCGCCGTTTGCAGTTTGTTGAGGGAGGTTTGCACCACGCCCCAGGCCGTCAGCTTGGCTTTATAAGAGGACTGCTGAGACGCAATTGGCGTCAGCTTGGTCTGTTCTGCCGTCTGCAAATTGTCATACAACGTATTGAGATCCAGGCTGGTGCCTGCGCCGAGTGAACTAATAGTTGCCATTTCTTCATCCTTCAGTTTTAGACAATCACTGTGGAGAGTATCGGCAGCGATGATGAAAAGATTAGAAGCTTTTTTTTAAAGCAATGGCTAAATAAAGAGGGTGAATCAGGGGCAGTTTGTCGCTTTAAAAAAAATGATCTTTTTTCTAAAGGTTATGCTGGTGCTGTCGATAATCAGGTTAACGGCGAGAAAGCCGTAGGCAGATGCCTGAATCTGAAAACTTTTTTATGAAGGAATTACATCATGGCTGTTATTAATACTAACACCCTGTCGCTGATGACTCAGAACAACCTGACTAAATCTCAGTCTTCTCTGGGTACCTCTATTGAGCGTCTCTCTTCCGGTCTGCGTATCAACAGCGCTAAAGATGACGCTGCTGGTCAGGCAATTGCCAACCGCTTCACCTCTAACATCAATGGTCTGACCGTTGCTGCACGTAACGCCAACGACGGTATCTCCCTGGCACAGACCGCTGAAGGCGCGCTGAGCGAAGTGAACAACAACCTGCAGCGTATCCGTGACCTGACCGTTCAGGCACAGAACAGCTCCAACTCCGCATCTGACATCGACTCAATCCAGTCTGAAGTCAACGAGCGTATGAAAGAGATTGACCGCGTAACCACTCAGACTGACTTCAACGGCCAGAAAGTGCTGAACAACACCACTTCTGACGCGAAGAGCTACAGCTTCCAAGTTGGCGCTGACGACTCCCAGACCATCAGCATCAGCATGAACGGTGCTGCTGGCTGGAACCTGGCTTCTGCAACCAGCGATGGCACCACTACTGGTCCTACTGCAAACGTTGTTGCAGCGGGTACTCTGGCTCAGGTTGCAGGTAAAGCACGTAGCGTTGATGCAGTTGGTTTCGACGTTATCTCCGGCAAACTGACCGGTACCACCGCTGTTGGTGGTGGCAAACCGCTCCAGGACATTGATGCTGCTATCAAAGCGGTTGACTCACAACGTAGCTCCCTGGGTGCTTCTCAAAACCGTTTCGAGTCTACCATTACTAACCTGAACAACACGGTTAGCAACCTGTCCGCAGCGCGCAGCCGTATTCAGGATTCTGACTACGCGACTGAAGTGTCCAACATGTCCCGCGCGCAGATCCTGCAGCAGGCTGGTTCTTCCGTACTGGCTCAGGCCAACCAGGTTCCGCAGACCATGCTGTCCCTGCTGCGTTAATCGCAAAAACATTTACTCAAGAAAGCGCCCTTTGCCGGCGCTTTTTTTTTGCGTTTATACGATTGCAATTTTGTGTCGAGACTTTTTACATAAATATCTACATTTATTGGTATGCAGATTTATCTTATTAAGGAAAATATATTTACAAGCGGATTCAATAACAATTTTGATACTCGTGTAGACAGCCTCAGCTTGCTCCCTGTTATACGCAATTAATGCTTTTATTCCGCCGATGTGAGTTTCTTTCTTTATTTTTTTTCTTTAATTTCAAATGATTGATTGGATTTCGCACCATTATCGGCTATCTGCTGAAAAAAATACTAAAGAGATCTTTGAACCCGTCGATAACTATTATGACGGTGATGAAGCCGCTGGCGCATACCGGAACTTACATCTTATTACTGAAGGATAAATATCATGGCTGTTATTAATACTAACACACTGTCGCTGATGACTCAGAACAACCTGACTAAATCTCAGTCTTCTCTGGGTACCTCTATTGAGCGTCTCTCTTCCGGTCTGCGTATCAACAGCGCTAAAGATGACGCTGCTGGTCAGGCAATTGCCAACCGCTTCACCTCTAACATCAATGGTCTGACCGTTGCTGCACGTAACGCCAACGACGGTATCTCTCTGGCGCAGACCGCTGAAGGCGCGCTGAGCGAAGTGAACAACAACCTGCAGCGTATCCGTGACCTGACCGTTCAGGCACAGAACAGCTCCAACTCCGCATCTGACATCGACTCAATCCAGTCTGAAGTCAACGAGCGTATGAAAGAGATTGACCGCGTAACCACTCAGACTGACTTCAACGGCCAGAAAGTGCTGAACAACACCACTTCTGACGCGAAGAGCTACAGCTTCCAGGTTGGCGCTGACGACTCCCAGACCATCAGCATCAGCCTGAACGGTGCTGCTGGCTGGAACCTGGCTTCTGCAGCTACCGATGGTACTACTTCTGCACCGACCGCTGGTAAGTATGCTAACACCGTAGCAGCAACTGACATGGATCAGGTTTCGGGTAAAGCACGTAGCGTTGATGCTGTTGGATTCGATGTTGTTTCCGGCAAAATCTCTGGCACCACTAAAGGAGATGGCGGTCCGCTGGCGGACATCGATGCTGCTATCAAAGCGGTTGACTCACAGCGTAGCTCCCTGGGTGCTTCTCAGAACCGTTTCGAGTCTACCATTACTAACCTGAACAACACGGTTAGCAACCTGTCCGCAGCGCGCAGCCGTATTCAGGATTCTGACTACGCGACTGAAGTGTCCAACATGTCCCGTGCGCAGATCCTGCAGCAGGCTGGCTCTTCTGTACTGGCTCAGGCCAACCAGGTTCCGCAGACCATGCTGTCCCTGCTGCGTTAATCTTACGCATAACTCAAGTAAAAAGGGCGCCTCTGGCGCCCTTTTTTAATCCGCTGAATTACACCCCTTTCACTCTCTTGTTAACGGATTTATTTCCTCGCCTCTCACTGACAATGTATTGGTGAACATCTACGTCCTGCCGTTAATTTTTCAGGCGGACACCAGTGAAATTGAGGTGAGGAAAGTTGATGAGCAGGGTTCTCATAAGTATTGACCAGATAGGTAAACTGGATCACCAGACGAGTGAACTGCTGAATGTGATCGATGTTATGCAGCGGCAGGGCTGGCATGTCGATATCAATACTACGTTCGTGAAGAAGTCTGCCGCACCAGCGCTCTTTGCATTACAAACGCGGGCTGCGGTTACTCTCTTAACGGAAAAATCTGGCGAACTTGCGGATCACTACGATCTCATCTGGATCTATGACGGCTTTTTCAGCCAAAAACTCATCGCAAAAATCAGCGAGAAAGATCTGGTTTCTCAGGTTGTGTTCCGACATTTTTACGATCATGCAGACGTCTTCATTCCTTATGGCCCGGCTCTGGAGAACCGCCTTGCTTCCGCCTCGCTGAGCCTGTCCCCCTTCGCATCACGCATGCTCTCAGAGATTGGTATCGCAAGCGAAAAACTCGTCGCCTTTCCCTGGACGCTAGGTGAACAATTTGCGCCATCTTTTGCGTCGCCCGAGCGGAATGGTGTCAAGAAAATCCTCTATATCAGCGACAGCCTTTCATCTGAGATGCAGCTCGTGCAACAACACATCGCCGATAATGGTGTGGTTTTTGACTGGTTTGATGAGACCTCGGTTAAGGAAGCAACCGACCCTGCCTTTTTCCAGCGCTATGATGTAGTGATAGCGAGCGGGTTTTATGCAGCGCAGGTCATTGCCTCCGCTACTCCTCTCTTTCTTTCTGCGCAGGATTATGTCGAAGGTTATCTCACCGTAGACAATGCCGAGGAGAATCTTCACAACCATTTCTGCTGCATAAATGCATCAAGAAAATATACGCCGGAAGAGTGGTATACGTTGTTGATACAGGGGTTCGATGACGCTCTCGTCTGGGTACGCGAACACGGCGATACGCTGCGTCAACAGTGGTTACTCTCTTCGCTTTTACCAAGGTTGTTATCCTCACTGCCATCGCCGCACATGATTGTCTTAAGTGAGAAAGAGATCCGCGATCTGACGCTGCATGTGAAAGCGCTGATTGCGGATAAAGGCAGTGAATATACGTTTCAACGCTGGCTCAATGACCGAAAATTGAGTGAAGCCCGATTGCAGGCGCTGAAAGCGTTTAGCCAGGCTGTACCCGGTAGCGCCGATATTGGCGTGGTCATCATCGGCGACGATCCGGCGGCCGTCGCGTTGAGTATCAATTCCGTTCTGTCACAAAGTGAAGCGGCGAAGTCGATCACGATACTGACAACTAACCCACATATTTGCCATGCCGACGCCCAGGTGCATCTTTGTTTCAGCGGTTGGGTGGCGACATTCAATATGCTGCTGGAACAATGCTACCAGCATGCGCTGGTGCTGTTACCGGCAGGTATCCGGTTGCTTGAGGATGCGTTGATTCTGCTGGTGGAACAACAGATCCGCCATGCCGACCAGAAAGTGTGGTACGCCGATGAGATGCGCTTTGATGAGTATGACGAACATGACATCGTGCTGCGCCCTGCCTGCAACGTCGATTTAGCGCGCAGCTTTCCCTATATGGGGCGCGTGATGATGTTTCAACGTGAGTTTCTGCAGGCGATTGGCGGTCTTGATCCTGCCTTTACGCAATTGACGGTTTATGACGCCATGTTCCGTTGCCTGGAAAATTTTGGTCCGATAGCCGTAGGCCGTGTCTCCGAGGTTATTTGTATCACGGCAGATACCGCGATGGAGTGGCTGAAAAACGAGGCCGTTCAGGCGGAATATCCGCATATTGTGAGCGCGCACCTGGCTCGTATGGGGTTGGATGCTGTGGTTGAAAAGACCCCCGAACTCCCTGTCCAGCGCGTGCGCTATAATTGGGCTGTTCAGCCCCTAGTGTCAATCATTATCCCGACGCGCGATCATTATGTGCTGTTGAAAAACTGCATTGAGACGTTGATGGAAAAAACGTTATGGGCGCGTTATGAGCTACTGATTGTCGACAATGGATCGGTTTGCGAAGAGACGACAAAGTTTCTTGAACAGCTTGCGGGGTTGAAGTTATCCAACCTCAGCGTGCTGCGCTACCTGGAGCCGTTCAACTTTGCGGCAATTAATAACTTTGCCGTCCAACATGCCCGTGGCGATGTGCTGCTGTTTCTCAATAACGATGTAACCATTACGCAGGGCGACTGGCTGCACGCCATGATGGAGCAAGCGATGCGTCCGGAAGTGGGGATGGTCGGGGCGCGCCTTGAATATAAAGATGGTCGGGTTCAGCATGCAGGCTTTACGGTAGGGGTTCGTTTTGGTGTAGAACCCTCGTTTGAGAACGAGCCGGCAAATGAGAAAGGATATCTCTATTACCTGCAAGCGGCGCGCAATGTCACGGCGGTAAGTGCCGCTTGCATGATGATCCGCAAAGAGGTATTTATCGAAGCGAACGGTTTCTCTGAAGAGAGATTCCCGCTCTATTTCGGCGACGTCGATCTGGGTATGAAATTGCAGCAGCAGGGCTATCTCAATGTGTGGACGCCCTATGCTCGTGTGACGCATATGGGGGGCGCTTCGCGTCTGATGCAAGAGAAATTCCATGTTCCTGCACGCCCCGATGCCGACGTGTATGCTGCTTTACGCAGCAAATGGGGCACTGTTCTCAGTCAGGATATCGCCTACCATCCGGCGATGGAGAAGCTGGGCAAGCTATTCACTCTGTCTGAAAGTACGGCACGCTTCAGAGAGCCACTGCCGGGCAGGCCTCTGCCTGTAGTGCTAGCAAACCACGTCAACTGGTTTGGGTGCGGTAATCATCGCGTTATTCAGCCATTTAAAGCCATGGAAGAGAATCTATTTCTGGAGGGCGGATTGACTTATGGCACCTCCGGGCTGATGGAAGTCGCCCAGCTGCAACCAGATGTCATTCTGATGGAACTCATTACGGCCAGCGCTTACCCGGCGATAATCTCGCAGTATCGGCAAGTGTGTGATGCAAAAATTGTCGCTGAATACGATGATTATCTGCTTAATCTGCCGATAAAAAATTCTAACCGCGCCCTGTTCCCGCAAAGCATTGTGAAGGACTTCCGTCGCGTTATGGAGACGGTAGACTGGGTCGTGGTCGCCACCCCTGCGCTGAAAGAGGCGTATAAAAATTTCCACAGTGACATTCGTGTCGCGCCGAACCGGCTGGCGACCCGCCAGTGGGGGCACCTGCAAAGCGCACGTGGACGAGGAGAGAAAATCCGTGTGGGCTGGGCCGGGGGCGGAACTCACGCCGGCGATCTTGAGATCCTGCGCCCGATCATCAAGGAATTGGAGGATGAGGTCGAATGGGTATTTATGGGAATGAAACCGGCTAATATTCGCTGTGAGTTTCATCCGGGCGTACCCTTCGAGATGTACCCGGAAAAACTGGCCAGCCTTGACCTCGATCTGGCGCTGGTGCCGCTGGAGATTAACCAGTTTAACGAGTGCAAAAGCAATTTGCGTCTGCTCGAAATTGGTACCTGCGGTGTGCCAATTATCGCTACCAATATTGAACCTTACCGCTGTGATCTGCCTGTTACGCTAGTGGAAAACCGCTTTAAGGATTGGATGAACGCCATCAAAGCATATGTTTATGATGACAACTTACGTGCCAGTAAAGGCGATCAATTGCGTACTGAGATCCATCAGACGTGGTATTTACGCGAACAAGGCCTCGACGATTGGCGTAATGCCTGGCTGCCGGGAGAGAAATAAAAAAACGGTGTCAGTTCACTGACACCGTTTTTTTATGATAAAGATTCTTTTATAAGCCATGCCAGCATGTTACTGGGATGGCCCATCAGCGCTACTCCGGAAGCCAGAGACGCGTTAGCCGGTCAAGCGCTTCACCCCGTAGCATGCCTTTCTGCTCAACCTCTATTTTCAGCGCATCACCCATTTTCCACGTCGCAGAGAGATCGTGCAGATGCATCTCAATGGCCTCACGCCACTCGCGCGCTCTGTTTTTTATTCGTGTTATGTTCGGACAGTGACGAAATCCTTCAACGTCACTGCAAATCACCGGTATACCGCAAGCGCCGAACTCAAGGATGGGGCGTATTCCCTGCGGACGTGTCCAGGTATTATCAGTCCTGACCACGAGTGCCAGATCCAGATTAAGTGAGACCAGTTTTTGCGGGAAATTCTCCAGACTGGCCGCTGCATGGTATTCCGTAACGTATTGTCGTAAAGATGGCGGGCAGTAGCCCATGAATATCCATTCGACACGATCGGCTAACTGAATAACGACTTTATGCAAAATATCCAGTTCAGCGGCATCACGACTATTGCCCACCCAACCCACACGCGGTTTTTCACCCACACCACGCTGGCTGTTCAATCCTGACCAGCGGGAGGGCGAGAGTAGCGTATCCATCACATGAATATCGCGATGGTATTTGCTGCAGAGCTCGGCCATCGTTGCCGTCGGAACAATCACCCGATCAACCTGATGCAAAGTGGCCCGTAGATGATGAAGGATATCTTTCGGCAGTGTAGCGCGTTGCGCCGTGTTAAGTGCCAGACCGGGCAGATATTCCTCCATATCCAGCACGGTAAAGGCGGGAAACACATTTTTTAGCCGGGAGAACCACTCCTGAATGAGAGGTGTAATTTGCTGCTGAAAGAGGATGGTTGTAGGCGCATACCGTGCTACCTCGGCGAAATTACGTAGGCAAGTGCTGATTTCCCCATTGACGCGTCCTTCCTCTTTCATCAGGTCAAGCGGATAGCTGATTCGCCGTGTGCTTTCTGCTGTCGGTTGCGTGAAAGCGAGAATAGACGGTAACGGTTTCCAGTGCAGCGGTTGCCAGGTACTGATGGCATCCATGACGAACTCATAGCCGTTGCCATCAAGATAGAGATTCGGATTGTAGGCCGGATCGTTAGTGATGACAGGCAGCCATTTACGGTACATCACATCTTGTTCGCCCTTTACGCGAATAATTTTTTGCTCGAGTTTGGTTTTATCTTCCTGGTTCTGACTGACATTACCCACATGAATCATCACGGCATGTGGCGTCCATACGGTCAGATAGCCGGCTTCCCGCACTTTCAGGCAGAGATCGACATCGTTATAAGAGACTTTAAAATTCTCTTCATCCATACCGCCAACCTGTTCATAAACACTTTTACGGATTAACAAACAGGCGGCGGTAACCACGCTGTAGTTTTGATCCATGTTCAGGCGGTTCATATAACCTGGGGCGGTACGCTCCCCTCTACTGTAAGGGTGAGAAGCCGGACCGCGTAACCCCATTACCACACCGGCATGCTGAAGGGTACCATCGGTATAGAGAAGTTTGGCGCCGGTAATACCGACTTCCGGGCGCTGACCGTGATTCATTAAGTTGTCGAGCCAGGTGCTGCTGATGACTTCTGTATCATTGTTCAGTAGTAGTAAGTAATCACCTCGCGCCTTCTGTGCGGCCCGGTTATTAATGGCAGAGTAGTTAAATGGGTAAGGGTAGGGGATAACACGCACGCGCCCGGGATAGTTCAGGCTGATCTCCGCCAGCCATTGACGGGCTTCTGCTGTTTCGCTGTTGTTGTCGACAATCAGCACTTCATAATTTTGATACCGTGTTTTCTCCAGTAAAGTCGTCACGCACGTTTTCAGCAGCGCGAGCTGATCTTTCGTCGGGATGATGATTGAGACTAAAGGCTGCTCCGCGTGCTGGTACCGCAACGCATAAATACCATTAGCGGGAGTTTCGACCCGCCCCTGAGGGTAGCCGCGACGTTGAAGATGGCGTGTTAACAGCGCAACCTCTTCAGCGCGTGTTTCAATTACCGGCGGATGAGCCAGAACAAATGGCTCCGGTAAATGTCCGGCAAATTGGGTACCCTTGTGTTCAATCAGGCGAACAATGTATTCAAATTGCCATGCTTCGTAAAAATGGGTATCAAAGCCGCCTAATGCCTGCAGGGTATTGGTGCGGAAAATCCAGTGGCGACTCATTTCACTTGGATAGCTTAATAGCATGTCGAGATTGAAATCAGGGCGTAGTGCGGTACTGCTAATTTGACCGTTGACATGATAGAACTCATCGCCGTAAATGGCATCGCAGGCCGACGCGTCAGCGAGCGCTAGATCGAACATCAGCATACCGCTTGCAAGCAGTGTTTCGCCTGCTTCAATGACCATCAGCCATTCTGCACTGTGTGATGAAAGATATTGATTAATCGCTAAAGCCGGTTCCGCCGTGTCATCAAGTTCCACCGTGAAAAGTTGCAGCCCCAATCCTGCGTATGCCTTTATGCTGGCGATCGTCTTCTCGTAAGCGCTGGTGTTATTACCGTGATAAAGCACAAAAATAAGTAAGCTTTGTCTGAGGTTACGAGCTGTTTGAAACGCTTCTACTAGCGGAAGGGCGTACTCAGGGAGGTGACGTTTTGCAAGCCAATGAGCTAATTGTTCGCTATGTTGAAGCATCGACGACCGTTGCTTTGACGACACTAAGGCCTGTGCTAGGTTTTCTTTAATAATACGCTCGGGTTGAACCATGGGCGAAACGCGGACGAACTGATTCTCTTCACTGTTACCTTTGTACCAGCCTAGCTCTTTAATGAATTGTGGCATCAGAGTATATGTCCGCTTCACTTTCTCCTGATCGTGGGCGGCCATTTGGCTAATTTGTTCGTTAGAAATACGGAAGCAGGAGAGCGATTCGCTGATGAACGCTAAATCTCCTTTACGGAATAGTTTTATCATTAAGGCGACATCAGCGAAATAGGGCATCTCTTCATTTTTGATATTGAAGATTTGGTCGCCAAGTTCCATCAGATCTTCTCTGTAGCAGAGAAAAACGCTCGGTTCGCCAATGAAATTAACTTGGTAATCGCAGAGAAATGCGATCAAATCGTCACCGTTAATCAGAGCATCTTGTGTAAAAGGAAACGCAGTTGCAGTGATATCGGGTAATGGTATGCCATTTTGATCAATACGAGTGCGGCGCGACGAGGCAATAATAGCATTTGGATGGCTCTTCAGGGCCGCCACCAACCGACTCACACAATGATGCTTAAGGGTATCATCATCGTACAAAAATTTGATGTATTTGCCGCGGGATAGGCTCAGGCAGCGTAATACGTTACCGGTTTCAAGCAACCGCTGCGTATTTTTTTTATAATAGACAGGCCGCGCTGGATGGGTGTTATATTTTTCGCAAAGCAACCTGATGCTGTCATTATCACTGTCGTCGCAGACAATGATTTCAATATTACCCCAATCTTGATTTAGCGCGCTGATCAGAGCCGTTTCAAAAAACTCCGCTTTATAAGCAGGTATCAAAATACTGACTAAATCTTGATGCAACATAGCGTTTCCATTTGTCCAGGTACAGGTCGTTTCAGGAAAAATTTCGTTCGGTATCAATTGTTATTCTTACAAAGTGCTTTTTTCCATCGTTACTTATGAAGTAGGCATTCTCTAAGGTGCCGTGGGTCAATGCGCGTAGAAGATTGAGATGCTCTGCCATAGTACCTACATGGTTCAAATCGATGGCACATAGCGCTTTGAAATCCGCGATGTTGTTGTAGTTACCTTCTTGCATTGTCGATACACTTTGATATTCGCCTAAAACTAAATTGGCAAAATGGGTGTTGAGAAGGTTTTTCTCAGCCGCAATCACTTTTCGATAAACACTCAATGATGTGTCACTTTCTAAAACAGGTACAGTCTTTTGATAAATAATTGGACCGTGATCAACATCTTCATCCATTAAATGGATGGTCGCGCCTGCAGGCAAGCCATTAATTATTGAAAATACTTGTGGAAACCAGCCCCGGTTGTAGGGATTTAAACCAGGGTGAATGTTGATACACGTGACGTAACGCACAAGTTCATGTGGGAAGATCTGTTTGCAGTGCAGGCTTAACACCAAGTCTTTTGTCGAGATAATTGTTGCTACGGTGGCGCTATCCTTTAAGTTTACTGATTTCGCTCCCAACGCGCGCATAGCTTGAGGGGATGCGTTTTTCGCAGAATACCGTAATTCGCAATCCAGACCGCTAAGAAGCGAATCCTTAGCAATAAGATCAAGAAGATAACCAGAAAGTTCGGCATTATCAGAAATGACTAATATCCGTGGAAGTGACGCAGAAGTCTCAGGGGGAATCATCATGGAAGTCTCAGTAAACCGGCAGGTAAGACCCGCACCAATATTTAGCCGCACGAACACACTGTTTTCACACGATATGCCGCATTTTTATGAGGGTAGGATAGAGCAAGTGAGAGATGTTCATGAAAGAAACATGAGTGATTTTACTTTGCTGTTTACGCTATTGGACTTTTTCCTCACGGGGGACGTTACAGTAAAGGAGTCAATTAATACAAAAAGAGGGGTCTGTTCTGACGATTAAATAAGTATGGGCTGCTTATGATTGAAAAAATGACTTTAATGCGACCTAACCTATGAACAAAAACATCTATGTTACTAGCCCGCTGCTCCCTCCTCTGGAAGAGTTTATTCCTTATTTAGAAACCATGTGGGCGAACCGGACATTGACCAATGGCGGGTCGTTTCATCAGGAGCTGGAGGTGTCTCTGGCGAAGTACCTTGGTGTCAATTACATCAGCCTTTTTTCTAACGGTACGCTAGCGCTTCTTACGGCGTTACAGGCACTCCGTGTGACTGGGGAAGTCATTACCACTCCTTATTCTTTCGTGGCGACATCACATACATTATTGTGGAATGGGTTAACACCTGTGTTTGCCGACATCAATCCTGAAACGTTTAATATTGATCCAGCTCGAATTGAAGAGTTGATTACACCACAAACGACGGCCATTTTGCCGGTTCACTGTTATGGCATTCCTTGTAATGTTGATGTAATCCAGCAAATTGCTGATATCTATGGTCTACGCGTTATCTATGATGCGGCTCATGCCTTCGGTGTTAAAAAGGATAATATCAGTATCCTGAATCACGGCGATTTGTCGATATTGAGCTTCCATGCGACAAAAGTGTTCAATACCTTCGAAGGTGGAGCGATCATATCCCACGATCTCAAAACAAAACAACGCATTGATTACTTAAAAAACTTTGGTTTTGCTGGTGAAACCAAAGTCGTCGCACCAGGTATTAATGCAAAAATGAGTGAAGTGAATGCCGCCTTTGGATTATTACAACTCAAGCACATCGATGTTGCCTTGGCTAAGCGTGAGACGATATATCACCGATATCTGCTTGGTTTTAATCATCTTTATGGATTGACTTGTTATGGCAAAACCCAAGATTTTGAATGGAATCATGCCTATTTTCCGGTTCTGGTAGAAAAAGACTTTCCTCTTTCGCGAGATGAGCTTTATGAGGAATTAAAGCAGCACAATATTTATGCTCGTCGATATTTTTATCCGCTTATTAGTTCATTCTCTATGTACAGACATTTAGCTTCTGCTGCTTTCGAACATCTGCCTGTGGCTAATGATATCGCCAACAAAATTCTTTGCTTACCCATCTATCCAGATTTAACGAATGAAGAACAGGACAGGGTCATTGAAATCATCCGTCATCTCAGTGAAGAAAAACGCCAGCATCAATGCTTTTCACAAGCGAATGGTTGAATGAATTGATGTTATAGATGCGGTAAAAGGTCAACTTTCTCCATACGTTACTGTACTTTCTTAGCTAAAATTATTTACAAACAAGTAATTAGAGTAACTGGTTATGTTTAAAGCAATTTTTTTCTCAATCATGCTATTAACGCAAATAACCCCTCATTTCACTCACTATTCAACCAATCAAAACCACTACAGGATCGGATAATCATGCCGATAACTCAATTAACGCAGGGCCGTTTATCGTGAATTCACTCTATACCGCTGATGGTGTAATGGATAAACACTCGCTGTGGCAACGTTATGTTCCTCTAGTGCGTCATGAAGCATTGCGCCTGCAGGTGCGTTTGCCAGCAAGTGTGGAACTGGACGACCTGCTACAGGCGGGCGGCATCGGTCTATTGAATGCAGTAGATCGTTATGACGCTCTGCAAGGAACGGCATTTACCACTTACGCAGTACAGCGTATTCGTGGGGCGATGTTGGACGAGTTGCGCAGCCGCGATTGGGTGCCACGCAGTGTCCGACGTAATGCCCGCGAAGTGGCGCAGGCAATGGGGCAACTAGAGCAAGAGCTGGGACGTAACGCGTCGGAAACAGAAGTGGCGCAGCGTCTTGGTATTCCCGTTGAGGAGTACCGTCAGATGCTGCTCGATACGAACAATAGTCAGCTTTTCTCCTATGACGAATGGCGGGAAGAGCACGGCGACAGTATCGAGCTGGTGACGGAAGATCATCAACAGGAAAACCCGTTATTCCAGTTAATGGAGAGTAATTTACGCCACCGGGTGATGGAAGCGATTGAGTCGCTGCCCGAGCGTGAACAACTTGTCCTGACGCTGTACTACCAGGAGGAGCTGAATCTCAAAGAGATCGGTGCCGTACTGGAAGTCGGGGAATCGCGTGTCAGCCAGCTCCATAGCCAGGCCATTAAGCGCTTACGTACCAAGCTGGGTAAGTTATAGGTCGGTGATACTGCATCGCCCCTGGTAAATGCCGAACAACGCATTGACAACCAGGAGTTATCATGACGGTGCAGCAATCGAAAAGACGGCCATTAAGCCGCTACCTGAAAGACTTTAAACACAGCCAAACGCATTGTGCTCACTGCCACAAACTGCTCGACCGCATTACACTGGTACGCCGTGGCGAGATCGTCAACAAAATTGCGATTTCGCGACTGGACATGCTGCTGGATGAAGCCGCGTGGCTACAAGAGCAAAAAGAGTGGGTTGCACTCTGCCGCTTTTGTGGCGATCTGCACTGCAAAGAGCAGAGCGATTTCTTCGATATCATCGGCTTTAAACAATACCTCTTCGAACAGACTGAGATGAGCCACGGTACGGTGCGTGAATATGTCGTGCGTCTTCGCCGCCTCGGTAACCATCTCACTGAACTGAATATATCCCGCCAACTGCTGGAAGAGGGGTTCCTTGATGAGAACCTCGAACCCTGGCTACCTGCGACCAGCACCAACAATTACCGCATCGCTTTGCGCAAATATGCTCAGTTTAAAGCCCAACAACGCTTTACTGGCGCGCAAAAGATCGCTGTCGGCGCGACATCTGATATATATTAAAAAAGAATGTGTTATCAGGCCGCGGCTGGGCTTAGCGCTCAGACGCGGCGCGCTATAGCGAATCTCTTAGTGGGGGAAGAATGAAACTAGCACTTTTGGGTCGTCAGGCATTGATGGGTGTTATGGCTGTCGCGCTGGTGGCCGGTATGAGCGTCAAAACCTTTGCCGCAGAAAATCTGCTGAACAAAGTCAAAGAGCGCGGCACATTATTAGTTGGGCTGGAAGGCACCTATCCGCCGTTCAGCTTTCAGGGTGATGATGGCAAGCTGACCGGTTTTGAAGTGGAGTTCGCCGAAGCCCTGGCGCAGCATCTGGGGGTAAAAGCGTCTCTGAAGCCGACGAAATGGGATGGCATGCTGGCCTCGCTGGACTCAAAGCGCATCGACGTGGTGATAAACCAGGTCACCATCTCCGACGAGCGCAAGAAAAAATATGATTTCTCAACGCCATACACCGTTTCCGGTATTCAGGCGCTGGTGAAAAAAGGCAATGAAGGCAGCATCAAATCTCCGGCCGACCTGAAAGGTAAGAAAGTCGGTGTTGGTCTTGGCACCAACTACGAAGAGTGGCTGCGCAAAAACGTGCAGGGCGTCGACATTCGTACCTATGATGATGACCCGACCAAATACCAGGATCTGCGCGTAGGCCGTATTGACGCCATTCTGGTCGACCGCCTGGCGGCGCTGGATCTGGTGAAGAAAACCAAAGATACGCTGGCGGTCGCTGGTGATGCCTTCTCCCGTCAGGAGTCTGGCGTGGCGGTGCGCAAAGGCAACGATGACCTGCTGAAAGCGATCGATACGGCCATTGCCGAGATGCAGAAAGATGGCACCATGAAGGCGCTGTCGGAAAAATGGTTTGGCGCAGATGTAACGAAGTAATCGTGCTCTGCTAAAAAAAGGCGCTTAATCAAGCGCCTTTTTTATTGCGGCGGATATTTCCGTGCATAATAAAACCATTACGTATCTTTGCGGCTTCAGGAGGTTGTATGCCCTTACATAATTTAACCCGTTTTCCTCGCCTTGAGTTTATCGGCGCACCGACGCCGCTCGACTATTTGCCGCGCTTATCGGATTACGTTGGACGCGACATTTATATTAAACGCGATGATGTGACGCCGCTGGCAATGGGCGGCAACAAGCTGCGCAAGCTGGAATTTCTCGCTGCCGATGCGCTGCGCGAAGGTGCTGATACGCTGGTCACCGCTGGCGCGATCCAGTCCAACCACGTGCGCCAGACGGCGGCGGTCGCGGCGAAGCTCGGCCTGCACTGCGTCGCGCTGCTGGAAAACCCGACCGGAACCCGTGCGGAAAACTACCTCACCAACGGCAACCGCCTGCTGCTCGTTCTCTTTAACGCGCAGATTGAGATGTGCGACGCGCTTACCGACCCCGCAGCTCAGCTGGGCGAACTGGCAACGCGCATTGAAGCGCAGGGCTTTCGCCCCTATGTTGTGCCAGTGGGCGGCTCTAACGCGCTGGGGGCGATGGGCTACGTCGAGAGCGCGCTGGAGATCGCGCAGCAGTGTGAAGGCGTGCTCGGTCTCTCCTCGGTGGTAGTCGCCTCCGGCAGCGCCGGTACCCATGCCGGGCTGGCAGTGGGGCTGGAACAGCTGATGCCGGATGCAGAGCTGATTGGCGTTACCGTATCGCGCAGCGTTGCGGAGCAGAAACCGAAGGTGGTGACGCTGCAACAGGAGATTGCCCGTCAGCTTGAGCTGCAAGCACAGGCGGATATCCAGCTGTGGGATGAGTACTACGCGCCAGGCTACGGGCTGCCGAATGATGAAGGGATGGAAGCGGTAAAACTGCTGGCGCGCCTTGAAGGGATCCTGCTCGATCCGGTTTATACCGGCAAAGCGATGGCCGGCCTGCTTGATGGCATTGAGCAGAAGCGCTTTAAAGATAACGGCCCTATTTTGTTTGTGCATACGGGCGGCGCACCGGCGCTCTTTGCCTACCATCCTCACCTTTAACGCAGGCAGAAAAACCAGAATGCAAGAGAGCCTACAACTCGTTATCGACTCCGCCCCCTATCTGCTGAAGGGCGCAGTCTTCACCTTACAACTCAGCATCGGCGGCATGTTTTTTGGCCTGCTGCTTGGCTTTTTACTGGCGCTGATGCGCATGTCGAAGCTGCTGCCGCTGCGCTGGCTGGCGCGTTTCTATATCTCTGTATTTCGCGGTACGCCGCTTATTGCCCAGTTGTTTATGATCTACTACGGTCTGCCGCAGTTCGGTATCGAACTCGACCCGATCCCGTCGGCGATGATTGGCCTGTCGCTCAATACGGCGGCCTACGCGGCAGAAACGCTGCGTGCGGCGATCTCGTCGATCGACAAAGGGCAGTGGGAAGCGGCTGCCAGTATTGGTATGACGCCGTGGCAAACGCTGCGCCGCGCCATTCTCCCGCAGGCGGCGCGCGTGGCGCTGCCACCGCTCAGTAATAGCTTTATCAGCCTGGTGAAAGACACCTCGCTGGCGGCAACCATTCAGGTGCCGGAGCTGTTTCGCCAGGCGCAGCTTATCACCTCGCGTACGCTGGAGGTCTTCACCATGTATCTGGCGGCATCGCTCATTTACTGGGTGATGGCGACGGTGCTCTCGACGTTACAGAACTACTTTGAAAACCAGCTTAACCGGCAGGAGCAGGATCCGAAATGAGCGCAATCGATGTAAAAAACCTGGTGAAGAAGTTCCAGGGGCAGACGGTGCTACACGGTATCGATCTGCAGGTGGAAGAGGGCGAAGTGGTGGCGATCATCGGCCCGAGCGGCTCGGGGAAAACCACGCTGCTGCGTTGTATCAACCTGCTTGAGCAGCCGGAGAGCGGCTCTGTTCGTGTCGGGAATATCACCATCGACGCCACCCGCTCTGTCGGTCAGCAGAAAAGCGCCATCCGCGAACTGCGTCAGCATGTCGGTTTTGTCTTTCAGAACTTCAACCTCTTTCCCCACCGCACGGTGCTGGAAAATATTATTGAAGGCCCGGTGATTGTTAAAGGCGAACCGAAGGAGGAGGCGCAGGCACGAGCGCGTGAACTGTTAGCGAAAGTGGGGCTGAGCGGCAAAGAGAACAGCTATCCGCGCCGTTTATCTGGCGGTCAGCAGCAGCGTGTGGCGATAGCCCGCGCGCTGGCAATGCGCCCGGATGTGATCCTCTTTGACGAACCTACCTCGGCGCTCGATCCTGAACTGGTGGGCGAAGTGTTAAACACCATTCGCCAGCTGGCGCAGGAGCGACGCACGATGGTGATCGTCACCCATGAGATGAGCTTTGCCCGCGATGTCGCAGACCGGGCGATTTTTATGGATCAGGGTCGCATTGTAGAGCAGGGGGCGGCGAAAACGCTGTTTGCCGAACCACAGCAGGCGCGCACGCAGCAGTTCCTTGAAAAATTCCTCACCCAGTAAAGCAGATCGCGCGATTCAGCAGCGCCGGGCGCTGAATCGCGACGATTTTACTTAAAGCCTTTATTAAAGTAACCAATTAGCCCACCTATGCCAGGGAAATAATGTTGTCTTTTACGCCTTATTTCCCGCTGCTCGCCGTGCTTTAATTCGGCAATAAAGTGAACTCCTTACCAATTATCCCGATATTTTATATTTATAATTAAGTTTTATGTGTTAGCTTATTGTATACAAAAATATGATTAATAAATGCAGGGGTATTACCGGTCGGTATGCAGCAAAAAGATTTTTTAACCTGGCGTCGTGAAATGATTTCGCGTTTTCAGGAAATGACTGTGGCACAGGACGTTTATACGGAGATTCAGCAGCAGACACAGCTGTTGGAGTTTGACTATTACTCGCTTTGCGTGCGGCATCCGGTGCCTTTCACCCGGCCGAAGCTGAGCGTGGAAACCTCATATCCGCCTGGATGGATGGAGCACTATCAGGCAGAGAATTACTTCGCTGTCGATCCGGTGCTGAAGCCTGAAAACTTCATCCAGGGACACTTGCCGTGGAACGATAAACTCTTTCATGATGCGATGACATTGTGGGATGCCGCACGCGACCACGGCCTGCGCAAAGGGGTTTCGCAGTGTTTAATGCTGCCTAATCATGCGCTCGGCTTTCTGTCCGTTTCGCGCTCCAGCCTGTTTGGCAAGACGATGGCCGACGATGAAATAGAGATGCGTTTGCAGACGCTGGTGCAGTTGAGCCTGCTGGCACTGACGCGCCTCGCGGATCATACGGTGATGACACCGGAGATGAAATTCAGTAAACGCGAGCGCGAAATTCTGAAGTGGACGGCAGAGGGGAAAACCTCGGCGGAAATAGCGATGATTCTCTCTATCTCCGAAAACACGGTCAATTTCCACCAGAAGAATATGCAGAAGAAATTTAACGCGCCGAATAAAACGCAAATTGCCTGCTATGCGGCGGCAACGGGAATAATTTAATAGAGAATGCGACGGAAGTCGCAAAGTGATTCCGGCTGTCAGAGCGCCTGACAGCCGGCGAGTAATTACTGGCGGTAAGCTTGTTTAATTTGCTTAACGGTGCTGGAAAATACGTCGGCCTGAGCTTCATCTTCCATCTGTGCAATTAATCTTTCCATTTTAATAATGACGCGGCCTGCATCAGCCTGGCCCATCGCTTGCAGCATCAGGGTAATCATCGACTTCAGGCAAGCGACTTCCTGCGCCAGTTCTTTTGCATTTTCGGCGGTAGTGAAATCAGGTGTGCTCAATTTATTTTCCTCATTACATTGTCACGGAGTTCCGCGACGATTGCTGTTAAGGCCGCGAAGTATACCACAAGGCTTATAAAAAAATGCAGTGGTTGTTTTTTCGCCGCTATAGAAAGTAATTGGTTGAGGCGGCGTTGAAAATTAAGGTTACGTTATTGTTGTAGATGAAATATATGTTTATCGTGCGTTAAGCGTGGTTAATTGCTGTAACAAGTATATTCGCGTAATTTCTTCTGCTCAATCGCTTATCTTTTGTTAACTTTCTGAAAAGAAAGAAATTTTGATTTTACCGCTTCGTTTTTTATATTGAAAAAAGTTTCCAGCTTATGTACAACTTCATTTCCAAAAACGAGAACAAAGTTGGCGTTGATTGTTTTTTTGCCTTTCATTATGGGCTAAAAAAAAGCTAATATATGCCGAATTAGTTTTCGCAGCGTTATCCCTTTTCCGGAGATACTCCTTTGATCAACGTACTACTTGTTGATGACCATGAACTGGTGCGCGCAGGGATACGACGCATTCTCGAAGATATTAAGGGCATAAAAGTGACGGGTGAGGTCAACTGCGGTGAAGACGCCATTAAATGGTGTCGTGCCAATGCGGTTGATGTTGTTCTCATGGATATGAATATGCCCGGTATCGGCGGCCTTGAAGCAACGCGTAAAATCGCGCGCGGCAGTGCCGACACAAAAGTCATCATGCTTACCGTTCACACTGAAAACCCCTTGCCCGCCAAAGTGATGCAGGCTGGCGCTGCGGGTTACCTCAGTAAAGGCGCTGCGCCGCAGGACGTGGTTAACGCTATTCGCTGCGTTCACTCAGGCCAACGCTATATCGCTTCTGACATTGCACAACAGATGGCGCTTAGCCAAATCGAGCCAGAAAAGACAGATTCACCGTTCGACAGTTTGTCGGAACGTGAATTGCAGATTATGCTGATGATCACAAAGGGCCAGAAGGTCAATGAGATCTCAGAGCAACTGCATCTGAGCCCGAAAACGGTGAACAGCTATCGCTATCGGATGTTCAGTAAACTGAACATTCACGGTGACGTCGAACTGACGCACCTCGCCATTCGCCATGGTTTGTGCAATGCGGAGACGTTAATAAGTCAGTGACTGAAGTTTTTGATTCCAGAGCCTTTCTGAAAACGGTAACCAGTAAGCCCGGTGTCTATCGTATGTATGACACCGGCGGTACCGTTATCTATGTCGGTAAAGCAAAAGACCTGAAAAAACGTCTTTCCAGCTACTTCCGCAGCAATCTTGCCTCGCGCAAAACCGAAGCGCTGGTCGCGCAGATCCAACAGATCGACGTGACCGTTACGCACACGGAGACCGAAGCGCTGCTGCTGGAGCACAACTACATCAAGCTTTACCAGCCTCGCTACAACGTGCTGCTGAGGGACGATAAATCCTACCCGTTTATCTTCCTCAGCAACGATACGCACCCTCGTCTGGCAACCCATCGCGGCGCGAAGCATGCGAAGGGGGAGTATTTTGGCCCCTTCCCGAACGGCTACGCGGTGCGGGAAACGCTGGCGTTGTTGCAAAAAATCTTCCCTGTTCGCCAGTGCGAAAATAGCGTCTATCGCAACCGCTCCCGTCCGTGCCTGCAGTACCAGATTGGTCGCTGCCTTGGTCCGTGCGTCGAGGGGCTGGTGAGCGAAGAGGAGTATGCGCAGCAGGTGGACTATGTGCGGCTGTTCCTCGCCGGCAAAGACGATCAGGTGCTGACCCAGCTTATCGCGCGAATGGAGCAAGCCAGCCAGGCGCTCGATTTTGAAGAAGCCGCCCGCGTGCGCGATCAAATCCAGGCGGTACGGCGCGTAACGGAGAAACAGTTCGTATCCAATAATGGCGACGATCTTGATGTTATCGGTGTGGCGTTTGACGCTGGTATGGCCTGTGTCCATGTGCTGTTTATTCGCCAGGGCAAGGTGCTCGGCAGCCGCAGCTACTATCCAAAAGTGCCGGGCGGCACCGAGCTTGGCGAAGTAGTCGAAACCTTTGTCGGCCAGTTTTATCTGCAGGGCAGCCAGATGCGCACGCTGCCAGGCGAAATCTTGCTCGACTTTGACCTTACCGATAAAACCCTGCTTGGCGATTCCCTTTCAGAGCTGGCCGGGCGTAAAGTCAATGTGCAGACCAAACCGCGTGGCGATCGCGCCCGTTATCTAAAGCTGGCGCGCACCAATGCCGCGACGGCGCTCAGCACTAAGCTTTCTCAGCAGTCGACCGTCCATCAGCGCCTTGCCGCGCTGGCGAGCGTGCTTAATCTGCCTGCGGTAAAACGCATGGAGTGCTTTGATATCAGCCATACTATGGGCGAGCAGACGGTCGCCTCCTGCGTCGTGTTTGATCCTAATGGGCCGGTGCGCGCCGAGTATCGCCGCTACAACATCACCGGCATCACGCCGGGGGATGACTATGCGGCGATGAACCAGGTGCTGCGCCGCCGTTATGGCAAAGCCATTGAAGAGAACAAGATCCCTGATGTGATCCTCATCGATGGTGGTAAAGGGCAGCTGGGCCAGGCGAAAACGGTGTTTGCCGAACTGGACGTACCGTGGGATAAACATAAGCCGCTGCTGTTGGGTGTGGCGAAGGGCGCTGACCGTAAAGCCGGTCTGGAAACGCTCTTTTTCGAGCCGGAGGGGGAGGGGTTCAGCCTGCCGCCGGATTCACCCGCGCTGCATGTGATTCAGCACATTCGTGATGAATCGCACGATCACGCCATCAGCGGACACCGTAAAAAACGGGCGAAGGTGAAGAACACCAGTTCGCTTGAAACCATCGAAGGGGTGGGACCGAAACGCCGCCAGATGCTGCTGAAATATATGGGCGGTCTGCAAGGGTTACAGAACGCCAGCATTGAGGAAATTGCGAAAGTGCCGGGCATCTCGCAAGGTCTGGCAGAAAAGATCTTCTACTCGTTGAAACATTAGGGGCTCTGTAGCAACATAGAGCGAAATTTTACGGACAACAGACAGTTAACGCCAACATGCGATTCAATATTCCTACGTTGCTCACCCTTTTTCGCGTCATCCTGATCCCGTTTTTCGTTCTGGCGTTCTATCTGCCGTTCAACTGGGCGCCGTTTGTCTGCGCCCTTATTTTTTGCTGCGCGGCGGTAACCGACTGGTTTGACGGTTATCTGGCGCGTCGCTGGAACCAGAGCACGCGTTTTGGCGCCTTTCTCGATCCGGTGGCCGACAAGGTGCTGGTCGGGATCGCGATGGTGCTGGTGGCGGAGCACTATCACAGCTGGTGGGTGACGCTGCCTGCGGCAACAATGATCGCGCGTGAAATTATCATCTCCGCCCTGCGCGAGTGGATGGCAGAGATGGGCAAGCGTAGCCGTGTGGCGGTCTCATGGATCGGTAAAGTCAAAACCACGGCGCAGATGGTGGCGCTGGTGTGGCTGCTGTGGCGACCAAACCAGTGGGTGGAGTACGCCGGTATTGCGCTCTTCTTTGTCGCCGCGGTGCTGACGCTGTGGTCGATGCTGCAGTATCTCAACGCTGCGCGCGGCGATCTGCTCGAACCGTGATCGTTTCGTCGCAAATTTCAGCAAACGATCGTGCTTTTGAAAAATATCGTTGACTCATTGCGTCAGGTAAGTAGAATGCAACGCATCGGAAGGCGGCACAGCTTGCCAGAAGATAATAAAATCAAGCGATTACAACACGCTTGATGACGCGGGAATAGCTCAGTTGGTAGAGCACGACCTTGCCAAGGTCGGGGTCGCGAGTTCGAGTCTCGTTTCCCGCTCCAGATTTACGCATCGGCTGTTACGGCGGGTGCTGGCTGAAAAGCCTGAAGGATTTTGGCGCGTTAGCAAAGCGGTTATGTAGCGGATTGCAAATCCGTCTAGTCCGGTTCGACTCCGGAACGCGCCTCCAATTTCTTCCCGAGCCCGGATGGTGGAATCGGTAGACACAAGGGATTTAAAATCCCTCGGCGTTCGCGCTGTGCGGGTTCAAGTCCCGCTCCGGGTACCATGGGGAAAAATCAGAATAATCAAAGCAATAAGCAGTGTCGTGAAACCACCGAAAGGTGGTTTTTTTGTGCCTGAAATCTGTGTTTCATAATACCCATTCATAATATTTTTTGACCGCCAACGACCGGAACAACGGTGATCTTCCTGTCATAGCGTGCAGTTTGTTCAACGTTTTTATGCCCTGATATAGCCTGCTTATCGTATATGTTCCCCTGCAAATCAGAGATGCCTTTTGCTTTGAGATCGTGAAATGTGAAATCAAAAGACAGGTGCGGATATGCAATACGAGCCTCTTCTTTTGCCTTTCTCCAGCGACTGTTAAAACCGTCACGCGTATATTTATGGCCTGTTGGTTGATGGATAATATACAGGCTACTCATGCCCGGATTTAGGGGCAGCGCTTTAGCCATATCAATCGCAGCAGTTAAACGATCTGACCAGGCTTTGATCTGAGCTACCGAAGTTTTGCTCTGCTTGATCAAGATGCCTTCAGCCATCAACTGGCTTTTCTTCATCTCAAGCACATCGTTCTGCCTGGCACAGCAAAGATAAGCCAACTCCATTGCCGCACGGACGACGTTGGGTGCCACGCTGTACAGGGCGGTGTATTCTTCGTCCGTGATGTAACGATCCCGACCCGTCTCCTTAAATTGTTTGACCCCCTTAGTTGGGTTCCCCTTAACAAAGCCTCGTTCAAATCCCCATCGATAAACCCTAGACATAAACGCCTTTTCACGGTTCGCTTGCGTCCGGCTTTTAACACCGCGTTTATCAAGATATTTCCTCACATGCTCTGGTTTAATGCTGTCAGAAGGCATTTTTCCAAATACATCTATGATTTTCTTAGAATATTTCTTGTAGTCTTTTTGAGTTTCTTTCGCTAATTCAAAGAAATCTGCTGACTTAAAAAATAGCTCAATCAGACCAGCAAAAAGCGAATCATCCGGGCGCTGATTCATCAGTGATTCCCACGCTGCCCATACTTGAGCCTGGGTTGATGTTTTATCGCATAGCCGGATGTTACCTCCGGCTTTTGGATGAAATTCATATGCGGATCTGCCGAGATATACCCTCGGCGGCATCCATGCATCTTCTTTATTTTTACGGCGTCTTGGCATTATTCAAGCGCTCCAAAGTTCGGCTCAGGTCCATCGTGCTCTTTAACACTTTTGCGATGTGACAGAGGGTTATTAAAATGTGCCCAAGTTGTGCTTGGGCGACCGTCAGGTCTGGTCATAAAAAATATTCCAGCGTCGCGCAGTTTATTGCACTGTTTTGACGGGATTGCATAACCGGTTAATTTCTTAATATCTGAGTCGGAAATGATGTCATTTTCATTTTTTCCGTACTGGCTTGCGCCATGTAATTCAACCATGCGATTCTCCACTGCCGGCTGCAACCGGCTATTTCAATCGGTACGCACATGACGAGCACCCGTGACGGGCACCGTCGTTACAGCTGATACAAATCTTCGGTTCGCTGGTGGCCGCAGCCACCTGCTTGATTATCCTGGCCGGTACCAGCACCGGCATCGGTACGCGCTGCCGTCGGGCTTCCTCCAGCAGGTACGCCAGCTCCAGCACGCGCGCTTTACAGTCCATTGCTTCAGCGCGCCACCAGATCACATCTTCACGCAGTCGGCGCTGGCGCCGCAGCTTCAGTTTGCTGGGCATCACTCCTCCTGCTCAGGTGCTGCGGATGCTGCCCGTTCCCAGGATTCATCAGACACGTACGACAGTTCTCCATACCCGCTTAGGCTATAGCCAATGAGCTGAGCAAGTTGCATGCGATCGTCGTCAGTGAAATCTTCAAGAGCGATCTCGTTTAGTCCGTAGCCCCTCTGTTTTGAGTAATCCAGAAGCCGTCTGACAATTTTGTTTTCTTTAAACCGCAGTGTTCCACGATCATCAAACTCAAGAGGTTGCATAGGAGCTGAAGTCGCGTTTACAGGTATCTCAGCGCTTTGAAAGTTGATACCGCGCTGCAGCAGGTCTAGCAATTTTTCTTTTGCTGCCGTTTGGTCAGCAGGCTCGGCTTTGGGCATAGCGGCGCGGAAGGCTTCATCTATGCGGCACTGAATGCGCGAGAGCAGCTGTATATCACCGCCGAGAAAGTCAGCACGTCGATTCACGTCGCACATGATTTCTCTGGCGGTATCTAGCGCTAAGGTATCTAAATAATCAGTGTTACTCTTTTTCGTCACAGCCACCTGCGCTGGCGGTGCGGCGTAGAGCTCCGCACCAACGGCAGGCTTGCGAGGTACGCCGTTATCTGCGTACCAACAAACTCCGACAGTCTCAACCTTCGCTACTGCCTTGCTGTCCATTCCCGCCAGCAGCATGCGGATCATAGTTTCCTCTTCGGAATTCCCACCGTGTTTGATGTGTTCAAGCAGTTTCTCTTCTAGACGCTCCCGGCTCAGTTGTGCTGTCATGATTTCAACCCCTCGAAAGTCACTGTGGCGTAAAACATATCGCTCGGATCGCGGTAGAACTCGATGGCCTTTATGCAAAGAACGCCGGTCCGGTTGCCTGTCAAAGCGATGGTGAACGTGTCGCCTTTCTTGGGCTTCTTCTCGTGAATCAGGCCTGCGCCGAAGAAGTGGCCGGTGATCTCCATTTTCCCCTTCGGCTTGAAGCCGCGAACGAAGTGGAGGGCGTGGCCCCAGTACTGCCGGGTATAATCGAACTCTGTGCTTTCCGGCCTGGTGCCTTTCAGCAGCGCGAGTAATTTAGCGAGCATGGTTGCCTCCCCGTACCTCGTTCAGCTGCTGACAATCTACACAGGTTTTGCAGCCGGGAACGGCAGCGCGACGCGCTTCAGGAATGTCGACGCCACACGCTTCGCATTGCTCAGCGGAAACAGCGTTACGGTCGATGCGAATGCGCTGTAAAGCATGCTCCATGTTGAGCTCTACCAGAGCGTTGGCCTGGTCTATGATTTCTGATGCCATCACTCACGTCCCTCATTGTTGTCGGCTACAAACGAGCCCGAGCTTATGGCTGCTACCAGTCGTTGCCCTGCAGCTTTCTGAGCCGGAACGCTCGCAGTGACCGTAGCTCTTTCTTTCTCGGTGCTGGCGCAGATGCCTGACCAGTTAGAAATCAGGAAGAAGTTTTCCAGATCAGCCATAGTGGCTTTCTCGACTAAACCATCGATCATCTGCACGACTGCATGTGCCGGGTTACGCTTAAGCAGTTCCTGAATGGCGTAGCCGAACGCGTTGATCATGACTGCATGGAACTGGATGTAATCGCGTTTATATTCCGCCGGCGACACGCCGTGTCTGATACCTTCCATCGCAGTCAGTTTTAGCCAGGCTTCCCAAAGGTCATAAACATCACCCTCTGACAGGGATGAGTCGCCCGCGCCTTTAAACTTCGCCGTTGCGTCACTCAGGGCTTTGAAACTGATCCACAGTTCGCTTTTTGCGGGCACAACGTTGTGTTCGAAGTCAGTCACCTCAGAAAATATGCTGTGTGTTCTGAGGAAATTAATCATGCTCTGGGCAATGGTGTCCCTGCTGTTGTATGCCATGTTGATGGCAGCAGACGGCTTAGAGACGTTATTGTTGATATCGGAGAAGAACTGCTGGCGCGTCTTGAGTGGCAGTTGCAGCGTAATCATCAGAGGCACAAACAGGGTCTCGCCGTGCGTTCGGCAAAACTGAGAAATGCCCGCCGCGCGATGCTGGCCATCAAACAGTTTGATGATCGCGTCCATGGGGAAACGGACTATCCCCAAGTTGCTATTCCCAACCTCAGTGAATTCCACATCAGATTCGCAGTTGCCGACCAGGGGCGGAATGATGAACGGTTCTTTGTTCTCATGGGCTGATACCAGGTAGTCGTAAAACTTCTTCACCCGGCTTTTGTTAATTTCGCGCTGTGAACGTTCCAGGGTGTGCCCAAAGTTGTCGGATGCAAGAATGCGGGTTAGCGTGCGGCCAGGAACGGACATCAAAAGCACTCTCGTATCGCCCTGCATTCCATATGACGCAGGGAATTCGAAGTAATATTCCATATTAGATTTGCTCACGATTTAACCTCGCCTAATTGCCCGCGTAACTGCTTAACCTCATTTTGTGACTCACAAAGCGCTACGAACTGGATATCAAGTCGATCAGCCATAGTGCTCATTAATTTTGCTGCTGCTGGTGGCAGAGTGCGGGCTGTAACCCTGGCCTCGGCGATCAGTTCTTTAGAAGTTTTCCGCATCTAGATATCTCCTGCGCGCTGCAACGCGCGATTTTTGGTTGCACGAATCCCTCGCCGGCTGGCGATTAATAAAAATGGGTTCGCTTTAATAAACGCCCGGAACAGCGAAGGGCGCTTAATGAAGCGGGCGGCTGCAACCGCCACGGTATCTCCACACAGATGAAAGCGCGCTCCGTAAGGAGTTTGCATTAACGACCAGACACTTGAGGGAGAGTGCCGGAGCGCGCTTGCATCTATGCGAAAAAAGTGCGGCACCTTCACGGGAAAATAAGATCCGATGCCGCCAATGACTACACGTTGCACTTATTCTTTGTGGTGCCGGGTGCCTCCCGGTGATCGCATCCAGTTACTTGCGATCGGGTACCAAACCACCTGATAAAGACCTGGTTAACTGTCCCGCGCGCGCTGAGCCGCATTCACCACAATGGGGAGAGCACTGCGTAACCTGGCACCGATCTGGCCGCCGGTCGGTTTGTACTGGATTCTTCCCCAGCCACTGGCCCGGACAACGAAGCTTCTATGTGCGTTCCAACCAATGCTCTCTCCTGTTGCGTCCTCGTGTGCTTCCGAGGTGTCACACCGTATCGCCGCGATGGTGAGTCGCCGTATGGCGCATGCCTGGCTTCCACATTCCGGCTACCCACAAGCCCAATGCAGTACTTCAAGGGAGGCTGTGGACCGCTTCGACGCATGTGCCATACGCCGTGAATTAAAGGTACCTTTAGTTACCTTTATCGTCAAGCCTATATGTTCCAAAAGTTACATTGAGGGGTAAAAAAATAGCCATCCAATGATGGCTATCGGTTTAAAGATTTTGGGTAATTTGGACAACCTTACCAACTATTCGGCAATTGCCATCTATCGGTATCGGTTTGAAAGCGGGGTTAAGGGGCATCAAATAGCTTTGAGGACTATCCCATACTAATTTTTTAACTGTCGCCTCTGATGAGCCGTCCAGCACCGCCACAACGATTTTTCCATAAAGATCATCCATCTGACCATAATTTGGTTCGACAATAACGATAGAACCTTCAGGTATCGATGGTAGTCCGTTAGGGTTTGTCATTGACTCACCTCTGACAATCAGACCAAAAACTTCGCTGGAAACATCAGCAGTGGTTTGCGTCCATGAAATCACGTCTGATAGCCTCGCATCAGCATAAGTTTCCGTCCAATGACCCGCTTGAACGGCAGAAATAATCGGTACAGCTGTCGGAGCTTTAATGAACGGTACCAGCTTGGTGTCATCGGGAGTGCCATCGTTCTGACCGTAGAGCAGCCATTCAGGGGTAGTGGCGAGCGATAACGCCAGCTGGTGAAGATTTTCACCATCAGGTTTAGTGGAGCCATTTTCCCATTTCGTAACTGAAACTCTACTCACCCCGAGCCTTTTTGCTAAGGATTGCTGCGTAATTTCCAGTTGTAGTCGTCGTGCCCGGATTCGGTCTTTCATTTCAGTTTTCATGTAACTAATGTTACCTATTAATGAGGTAACTGTTGTTTGCTATTTGATGTACCTTTTGTTACCTTTAAGGCGTCATCATTTAGGAGGAATCATGCGTAAAACCGATGTTGTGAATCATTTTGGCGGTATTTCAAAAACAGCAAACGCACTGGGCATTTCACATCCTGCTGTGTGCCGCTGGGGCGACGTAATTCCAGAGAAACAGGCTTTCGTAATTGAGCGAATCACAAAAGGTGTTTTGAAGTACGACGCGAAGATGTACCAGAAGCCTAACGAAACGGCCGTTTAATCGTAACTACCAAAGGAAAAACAAGATGGTAGAGCACACTTTAAAAACTGTTGTTAAGGCGATGTGTAAAGCCTATCCGGGTGGGCGCGAGGCGATGGCTGGTGCACTTGGGATGAGCATGACGCAGTTCAACAACAACCTGTACGAGAAGAACGGCTGCCGTTTCTTCGAGGCCTCCGAGCTGGAAGCCATGGAGGACATCTCGAACACCTCTTGCCTGGCTGACTACTTTGCCCGGCGCCGCGGATGCCTGCTGGTGGAACAGCCGAGCATGGAAGACCTCGATCGCGTTGACCTTTTCAGCCGTTCGATGAGAACAGCAGCAGCGCGCGGGCACGTCGACCAGATCATTCAGCAGGCGCTGGAAGATGGAGTGATTGAGCAGGATGAAGCCGAAGAAATTATGGAATGTCACCGCCGCCATATGGCCGCGCGTGAAGAAGAGATTGCCGCGATTATCGCGTTATTCAGCCGCAAAAAGAAGTGACGCCAGCGGGTTGCAGCCCCTGGCGTCGTGGCGTGTCGATCAAAGTGTGGAGATACCTACGCATGAACAGTTTAACAACACAGTACCGCAGGTCGCAACTTGTCGCGCTTCCTGTTACCGGCGGTAAAGGCCCGGTGCAGTACGTGTATGGGGTAAGAGTACAGGGCGCTGTTGAGCCTGTCAGCTACCCGTTTGCTGAGTGGGTTGTAGGTGATTTTAACAGCCAGGGGGAGAAAGCCGAATACGAGAACTCGACAGGTGGTTTCGTGACAGAAGAGGCATCCCCGTCTGTGTCATTCGGTGGGAGCCAGAATCGCGGCGGGTTATCTATCTGCGGACTGACTACCCCCATGAATGCTTCAGTCCGCTCGATCAGTTCCAGCGTAAATTCAGAGAAATAAAGGACGACCATGAGCACTAAATTACAAGGCTATGTCTGGGATGTTTGTGCCGCAGCTGGCATGAAGCTGACCAGCGTTGCCATCATGGCGCGCCTGGCCGACTACAGCAACGACGACGGTGTGTGCTGGCCTTCGATCGAGACCATCGCCCGCCAGCTTGGCGCGGGTGAAAGCACCGTGCGCACGGCGATCGGCAAGCTTGAACAGGATGGCTGGCTTTCCCGTCAGCAGCGCCGCAAGGGCAACCGTAACGCGTCGAACGTCTATCAGCTCAACGTGCAAAAGCTTCAGGCCGCTGCCTTTTCTCACCTGTCAGAATCTGACACCTCAAAATCTGACGGGTCAAAATCTGACGCCTCAAAATCTGACGCGTCGAAATCTGGCAAAAATGGCGGTTTTCACCCGTCAGAATCTGGGGGGGATCCGTCAGTAAATTCAAAACAAGATCCATCAGATAAAAATCAAAACCCTTTCTGTCCGGTTGCTGCGCAACCCGACGATGCCGTGATGGTTACTGACCAGGCTAAACAGGTTCTGACTTACCTGAACCAGCAAACCGGATCGCGGTACCAGGTATCGAAAACATCGCTGGAACACATCCGGGCTCGCCTGGGGGAAGGGTTCAGCGCTGAAGAGCTGAAGCTTGTCGTGGATTACACCAACGAGAAGTGGAGCGCCGATTTGCAGATGGCAGAGTATCTGCGCCCGACCACGCTTTTTCTGCCGAGCAAATTCCCTGGCTACCTGCAGGCCGCCACGAAGTGGAACGAAGCAGGGCGCCCGGCGCGCCGCAACGGCGAGTGGGTCAGCAGCACCGCTTCCCGCGCGACATTCCAGAACGTCGATTACTCGCTGCCGCAAAACTCGGGGTTCCGCTCATGATGGCTGATACGGCAGCAGCACTGCCAGTGGCAGAACCGGCGCCGCGCGTATGGCAGCGTTCCTTCCTGAAATGGGCTGGCGGTAAATATTTACTGATGCCTGAACTGGATCGCCTCATCCCGGCGGGTTCCCGGCTGATTGAGCCGTTTGTAGGCGGCGGTTCAGTGTTCATCAACTCCGGTAAACACGAGAGATTCCTGCTGGCTGATGCCAATCCGGATCTGATTAACCTCTATCAGATGCTTGCCGTTGTGCCGGAGCAGGTAACGCTGCTGGCGCGCCAGCTGTTTGCTGAAATGAGTGACGAGCGGAGTTACTTCGCCGTTCGCCAGGCATTCAACTTGCAGCAGATGACCGGACCGGAGCGCGCCGCCGCATTCCTCTACCTGAACCGCCATTGCTTCAATGGCCTGATCCGCTACAACCGCGCCGGCGAGTTCAATGTCGGCTGGGGTAAAAAAGCCAACCCGTATTTCCCTGATAAAGAGCTGCTGGCTTTTGCTGCTGTGGCGCCCAACTGCGTGTTCATGAACGCCGGTTACCGCCGCACGCTGTCGCTGGCGGGCGAGGGCGATGTCGTTTACTGCGATCCGCCATATGAGCCATTACCGGGCACGGCGGGGTTTACCAACTATGCCGCTGGCGGTTTCGTATGGGCTGACCAGGTGGCACTGGTGGAGTCCTGTGTTGCGGCGCATCAGCGCGGCGCGCGGGTGGTGATCAGCAACTCAACGGCGCCACGGATTATTGAGCTTTACGAGCAGCACGGCTTCACGCTGCATCACGTCAGCGCCCGCCGCTCCATTTCCAGCAAAGGCAGCACACGGGAAAACGCTGCTGACATCGTGGCAATTCTCTGAGGAGGTAGTGTGAAAAAGAACCTGTTAACAGCCCGCCAGCAGCAAATACTGAGCCTGATTGTGGCCTTCCATAAGGAGCATGGGATCCCACCGACGCAAAAGGAAGTTGCCGAACTGATGGGCGCAGCATCGCCGAACGCGGCAACTGAAGTGCTGCGATCTCTCGAGCGTAAAGGCGCTATCACCCTTTTTCCGGGTGTGTGCCGCGGCATCTCCATCAGCAGCCAGGGCGCGGAAGATGAAGCAGTCTCGCTGCTGCGCTCGCTGGTGGCCGGCGAAGAAGATGCGAGAGACCAGGCGATCTCGTTTTTGAAGATGCGCGGGGTAGCCCTATGAAGCTGATCCTGCCGTTCCCGCCGAGCGTGAACACCTACTGGCGCGCTCCGAATAAGGGGCCGCTGAAGGGTCGCCATCTCATCAGTGCTGCTGGTCGTGCATTTCAGAGCGCAGCGTGTGCGGCAATCATCGAGCAGCTACGCCGCCTGCCGAAGCCTTCTACCGAGCCCGCAACGGTAGAGATCCTGCTTTTTCCGCCTGACGCGCGCCGCCGGGACATCGACAACTACAACAAGGCGCTTTTTGATGCGCTGACGCATGCCGGCGTATGGGAGGACGACAGTCAGGTGAAAAAGATGCTGGTGGAGTGGGGGCCGACAGTGAAAGGCGGAAGGGTGGAGATCACGATCACCAGGTATGAACCAACAGCGGTTGCAGCCGCTTAACGGAGATACATATGCAACAGATGAACGCAGTATCCGCTTTTACCCCGGCGGCGATGATGCCGGGAGAGGAACTGGCGATGAGCAGCCAGGAGATCGCCGATCTGGTTGAATCACGTCACGATAGCGTCAAACGGACAGTAGAGCGACTGGCAGAACGCGGAGTTATTCAACTTCCACCAATGGTGGAAGTTGCCAATCACCTCGGGCAGACCGTCGCCGTGTACCAGCTTTGTAAGCGTGACAGCTATGTCGTGGTGGCTCAGCTCTCGCCAGAGTTTACCGCCCGTCTGGTTGACCGCTGGCAGGATCTGGAGAGCAAGCAGGCGATGCAGGTACCGAAATCCCTGCCGGAGGCTCTGCGCCTCGCCGCTGATCTTGCCGAGCAGCAGCACCAGCTCAAACAGGAACTGGCTGCCGCGGCGCCTAAGGTGGAATTTGTGGATCGCTATTGCTCTGCGGGTGGCTCAATGTCTTTTCGCCAGGTGGCGAAGCTGCTTAACGCAAAAGAGCCTGAGTTTCGCATGTTCCTCATCGATAACAGGATCATGTATCGCCTCGGCGGGGTGCTGACGCCGCACCACCAGCACATTGAAAACGGTCGCTTTAAGGTGAAAACCGGCACCAGCACCGAAAACAACCATGCATTCAGCCAGGCGCGTTTCACGGCAAAGGGGATTCAGTGGGTCGGCGGCCTGTGGGCGGCACATAAAGCGCAGGGGGCTGCGAAGTGAGGGCACTACTTACTCCGATCGTCGTGGCAGAGCTGGGGCTCGTCATGTTCAGGCCGGGTTACAGCCTGCTGATGCATTTCCGCCGTGGGCGCATGCTGCTGGAGAACGAGCCGGAGCGCCTGGCGGGTATGCCCAACGGCGAGCTGCCACCAGCAGAGCAGCCGCTGGCCGAAGATCCTGCGCTTGCCGGTGTTTTTGAAAACGATGCGGTGCTGCGCCGCGCCGGCGGCATCGGCGGGCTTGAAAGCTGGCTGATGGAAAGCGGGGAGTGTCAGTGGCCGCATGAGTCCTGGCACGCCGAGAACATCACCACGATGCGCCACGCGCCTGGCGCGCTTCGCGTGTGCTGGCACTGCGATAACTTGCTACGTGAGCAGACTACAGAGCAGCTAGCGCGCATGGCGCGGGCGAACAGCGCGGCTTATATCCTCACCACCGCACGCCGTGAGCTGGGTTTCGACGATTCGCATACTCTCACACTGCCGGAGTTCTGCTGGTGGCTCGCGCGTAATGGCCTGGCCGATGCCCTGCCGGAAGATGCCGCCCGGCAGGTGCTGAGAATGCCGAAGCCGGTGATCCGTTCCATCACCCGCGAAACAGAGCTGGTGCCCGGTGAACGCCTTGGGCGGGAGATAGTAGAGGAAGTGGCTAAGAAGGTGCTGGCGCTGAATGTCGATCCGGAAACGCCGGAATCCTTCATGCTGCGCCCGAAGCGCCGCCGCTGGGAGAATGAGAAGTACACCCGTTGGGTTAAAACGCAGCAGTGCATGTGCTGTGGCAACCCGGCAGACGACCCCCATCACCTGATAGGTCACGGGCAGGGTGGAATGGGTACGAAGGCGCACGACCTGTTTGTGATTCCGCTTTGCAGAGCGCATCACGACGCGTTGCACGCTGACACCGTGGCATTTGAAGAAAAGCACGGCAGCCAACTGGATTTGCTGGTTCGTTTTATTGATCGCGCGCTGGCTATTGGCGCATTGGCGTAAGAGTGGAGATGATTTATGCGTGATATGTATGAATTGATGGACATGTGGGGGGCGTGGGCTTCTTCAGATAACAGCGGTGTGGACTGGCAGCCTATAGCCGCAGGATTTAAAGGACTTTTACCCCATGGCAAGAAGGGGCGACTTCAATGTGATGACGATCACGGGATTATGATTGATGGATGCGTAGCGCGATTGCGGAAGTTTAAGCCTGAAGAGTATGAGCTGGTTATCGCTCATTTTGTTGTCGGCATCTCTTTACGCGCGATTGCAAAAAAACGGAAGTGCTCGGACGGGACTATCAGGAAGGATTTGCAAGTTGCGATGGGGTTTGTAGAAGGATGTTTATCATTTTTGACATTTATACAATGACTTAGGTGTAATACAAAATCACTCTACTATCCCTACTTTTATATGTATATAATACCAGGATACAGTGACGGAGAATCTTGTGAACATTCAAGCAGTAGACATTTTTTGTGGCGCAGGCGGCTTAACTTTTGGACTCAGAAAAGCTGGTATTGAAGTGTCTCATGGCATTGACGTTGATGAGTCTTGCCGTTTTCCAATTGAGCGAAACAATCCGCAAACTAAGTTCATTAACCAATCAATTACTGAACTGCAATCCAGCGATGTGTCTACAATGTTCAAGCACGGGAATATTAAGTTGCTTGCGGGGTGTGCTCCATGCCAACCGTTCTCCAAGTATCGTAATCCAAATAGTAAAGAAGACGATGCGAAGTGGCGCCTTTTATCAGAGTTCCAAAGGATTGTTAGCGATATCCTGCCTGAACTTGTGACTATGGAAAATGTCCCGCAACTAAGAACACATAGCGTCTTCGAAGATTTTGTGAGTGAACTTCGGTCACTTGGATATCACCTATGGTATGACGTAGTTAAATGCTCTGAATATGGTTTGCCTCAAAATAGACGCAGACTAATTCTTATTGGCTCAAGATTAGGGCCAATTAGTTTTGATCAAAAAAAAGTTAACCATAAAGTTACTGTTAAGGCAGCAATCGGTCAGTTACCCAAAGTAGACGCTGGTGAGAAATTTGAAAGCGACCCTTTACACTGCTCACCAAAATTAAGGGATCTTAACCTTAAACGCATTATGCATTCTCTGCCCGGTGGGACTTGGGATGATTGGCCTGAAGAAATTAGAGCTGAATGTCACAAAAAGAATTCAGGTTCTACCTACAAAAGCGTTTACGGTCGGATGGTTTGGGATGACACAAGCCCAACAATAACTACTCAATGTTATGGGTATGGGAACGGACGATTTGGTCATCCAGAACAAAACCGAGCGATTACTTTACGCGAGGCTGCCATTTTACAGTCTTTCCCTTATGATTATAAATTCCTTGATAGTGATACTCCCTTTTCTTTCCAAAAGTTGGGCACTATGATTGGAAATGCTGTTCCCCCTATAGTTGGGCAAATAATAGGGGAAACATTTGTCAGGCATGTTGAGGTGATAAATACCCGCTTGAGGTAATGTAATTTTCTGTTGAGTTAATCAATAATCTCAAATACAAGTCAATTCTTTCAGACCTTAATTTAACTTCTTCTAAAGGGTCATTTTGACCCTTTTTAGAAAAACTGGTACTCCCATGCGCAAGTTCATTCCTAATGTCTTTAAGAAGATCTAAATCAACTCCATTTCTACATTCAGGTGAATTTGCAATAGTTATTCCGTACGCTTGTGTGATTTTTTGTAGTACGGGTTTGCAAACATTACCATTAAATTCCTTGCGAATATTTAATGATGCTGTAATGATTTTTTTTGATATGTCTGTACCAATTTTTTGATATAAAGATTTCCCGTTTACATTGTCCGAAATGATGCGGTGGAGTATGTTTACCTGAAACTTTTCTCTCAGAGATGAGTAGTTGATATCATTGTCTTGCAAATGATCGTAAATTGATTCAATACAGCCTCTAGCGGTATTTTCAACTTGATTGTAAAGCATCATGTGTATGGATGATTTCAGAATATTTACCCTCAGAAGATGGGAGTCTATTTCATCCTGATGTGTTTGCTGATCTAATTGATAGGCGAGAGCCTCTAAAGAGGAGGCAAGAGAAAGTAACTCCAAAATTTCTCTTGCTCTTTCCTCATATTCATCTCTTAAATCAATCAGGCTCATGATTAAATCCCTAATAATTTATTTTTAACATAGAAGATTCTATTTTTAAGTTGACTTGTATTGTTGGCACTATCAGCTGTAACTATTGTTTCAAATTCTTCTTCAAATAACCATTCTCCCACTGGCACTACTGGTGCTTGTAAATGCGGACTATCCTTTAATGCAAGGGCAGTGCCGACTGCTATTGCTTCGTATCTAGCACGAGGCGTAGTTTTACTTGTTGGCATTTTTTTGAAACCCATTGGGAAGTGTGTATCAACAAAAGCAAGCATATTTTCAAAATCATCCTTGAAATTGTTGATGTCTTGAAGTTTGACCGTTTCTGCTTGGACATTAAGATAATTATCGATAAATGGCGCAACGTAGCCCTTATAATTATCTAAGTCATTCAAGTACGCGAAAAATCTCAAAACTAACTCACGATGGTCCCCGTTAGATCGTTTTCGGTCTGATAAAGGGGCTAGGCGGGAAAATGTCGGATTTAATGAGCACGGTGTAACGACTTCTTTGTAGAAAACTGAGGCGGCCGCATCTGAGCCATGCCTAACTTCCATCGCCTCCAGTCTTTTAACACCGGAGTTTATCCTTTCGAATAAATCTCTTCGGTGCTGTTCCTCTACATCACCTTTCAGCTCAATAAATCTTAATGATGCTCTTAAAAATCTTCTTTGTCGGCTAGCTAATAAATCTGAAAATTTAAAGCCCTCTAGGTTTTTGAGCTCTTTTAGATCTTTTAATTCAAAGTCGCCTTTCCAAAAGTAATAAATCGAGCGAATCCTTTGCGAGCCATCAATAATTTCAACGCGACCATCTAGTTCGGGATCTTCATTGAATACATCGGCAATGTAGAGGTATGGTATCGGGAAATCCAAAAGTATGCTTTCGATAAATCGTGAAGCAGTTTTGATATCCCATTTGTAATCGCGCTGATAGTCGGGAATGAAAAGCTCATTTTTGTCAGTAGCAAGGTTATCACCATACTTTTGAACAATTACTTCAACTGTCCATTCGCGCACGTTATATCCTATATTTCTTTGAGCGAGCCTGATGTCATTATCAGCAGAGGATATTAATGCGGCAATTTCGGATTTTTTTCTGCTCTTTGCAGTTTCATCTTGTAGCTGCTCAAGCTCTTCTCGAAGCGTTTTGAGTGTGGTCATGTCACCTTTCCTTAAATTCAAAAGTAGATTGTAAGAAAACTATAACGCGTACGCAAAAACTATCGTAATCTGATAAAAGTGGTTAGTTCGTCACACAACTTAATCTTATGACTCAGCCCAGCAGGGTGGGTTTAGTAATCATCTGGCTACCTAAGGGTGGCCTTTTTTATTCCCCTCATTCTGAGAGGACACACAGCAAAAATGAGGGGGCTAAATGTCCGAACCTGTTACCGGATCTGCTGCGACGGCCAGCGCCTTAACCGGTGCCAGTCTTTATGGGCTTCTGACTGGTACTGATTACGGTGTCGTTTTTGGCGCTTTCGCCGGGGCGGTGTTTTACGTGGCAACTGCCGCCGATCTGACTTTGCCGCGGCGAACGGCATATTTCGTCGTCTCGTACTTTGCAGGTGTGTACGGATCCGGGCTGGTGGGCTCGATGCTCGCCAGCGTCACCCATTACAGCGACAAGCCTCTGGATGCTCTCGGCGCGGTTCTACTTTCTGCGCTGGCCATTAAGACGCTGACCTTTTTCAGTGAGCAGGATCCTCTGTCACTGCTGCAAAGGTGGCGGGGAGGAAACAATGGTAACGACTGACCCACTGGTGCTGACGAACGTCGCCGCCTGCACGATGATCGTGATCCGGCTGATGATGTTCCGTAAGCCGGGAGGTAAGCACAACGTATGGGCCTCCTGGCTGGCATACGTAATCGTCCTGGCGTATGCGTCCGTCCCGTTCCGTTTCATGTTCGATTTCTATTTTCACGTCCACTGGGCGACCGTCATGTTGAATCTCATCATCTGCGCTGCTGTGTTCAAAGCGCGCGGCAACGTGGCGCGCCTTTTTAACGTACTGAGGCCAGAATAATGCGGATCAGCGATAAAGGCATTTCTCTCATCAAGCAGTTTGAAGGCCTGCGGCTCACAGCCTATCAGGACAGTGTGGGCGTCTGGACAATTGGTTATGGCTGGACACAGCCTGTGGACGGCAAACCGATCCGCCCCGGTATGACCATCAAAGAAGAAACCGCCGAGCGCCTGCTACGCACCGGGCTGGTGGGCTACGAAAGTGACGTGTCGAAGCTGGTGAAGGTGAAGCTGACGCAGGGTCAGTTTGATGCGCTGGTATCGTTCGCCTACAACCTCGGCACCAGCGCGCTGTCGACTTCCACGCTACTGCAAAAGCTTAATGCTGGTGATTACGCCGGTGCTGCTGATGAGTTCCCGCGCTGGAATAAGGCTGGTGGAAAAGTACTGCCTGGTCTGATGAGGCGTCGTGAGGCAGAGCGCGCGCTGTTCCTTTCGGACAGCAAAAAATGATCTCCAGCTGGAAAGCCGCTGCGGCTTTGCTTTTACTCGCCGGCGTACTATCCATCGGCTGGACGATTAACCATTACCGCAATAACGCGATCACCTTCAAAGACCAGCGCGATAAAGCTACCCACAACCTGAAGCTGGCAAACGACACAATCGGCGACATGAAGGTGCGCCAGCGCGACGTTGCTGCACTTGATGTCAAATACACGGGGGAACTGGCGAATGCTAAAGCCACTATCGATCAGCTTGAGCGCGATGTTGCTACTGGCAAGCGCCGGTTGCAGCTCAACGCCAGATGTCCAGCGAGCGGAGCGCCCGGCCCCGGCGGCATGGGCGATGCTTCCCGCCCCAGACTTACTAACACCGCTGAGCGAAATTATTTCACCCTCAGAGAGCGAATCGCCACAGTGACCAAACAGGTTGGCTACCTGCAGGACTACATCAGCACTCAGTGCCTTAAATAACGAGGAACTATGAGTGAAGCGAAACCACCAGACGACGCAAGTATTCACTAACTATTTGTGAGCACCCTAAGGCCAAATAGGTTAAAAAATGCTGCTGTTAAACATTATTAGAAACAGCAGCTTTTAGTAAAAAAATCAATTGTTAATCCACTTTAGCAAGTAGTTTTAATACTATTTCGTCGAGCTTTTGCTTATAGCCAGCTGGGGCTGGGTATCGAAATTTAGGGGCTTCTGCTGATTTAATTCCCTGTTCATAACCGCGTGCGATTGCTCCTGGTTCTTTAACTATCGCACCTATGACAGAGGACAGAACGGTAATTGCCACATGAGCAGCATGCAGCTCAAGAGTAATTTCATCAACGTGATCTTCTAATTTAGATAAACGCTCATTTACATCTGACATATTCTTTTCCTCTCTTATATCAAAGCGAATCACAATCAGAATGTATCACTGAACGTCGTATTCTTGTTCCTTAATTATTGGAGATATTATGCAGGTCACTATTGATGGTGTCCCGTATGCTCCTGTCTGCGTCTCAAGCACCAGCAGAATAGGCATTGCCATTTCCACGCATAATCGCGTTGGCGTGCTCAGCCAGGCGCTGGAGCAACAACTCCTGCACATACCAGCCGGCGCGCTGGTGGTGGTCGTTGATGATGGTTCACAGCCACCAGCTGTGGCGCCCGCTGGCGTTAACCTGATCCGGCACGATAAATCGCTGGGCATAGTGGCATCTAAGAACGCCAGCCTTACCGCGCTGATGGATGCCGGGTGTGAGCATCTCTTCCTGTGGGACGATGACGCCTGGCCGATCGCTGATGGCTGGTGGCTGCCTTACATCGAATCACCCGAGCCACATCTGGCTTATCAGTTTCTCGATCTGGCTGGCGCGCGAAAGCTGAACGATATCGCTGAATTATACCGGGACGATAAGCATGTGGCTTACACCGGCCAGCGCGGCGTGATGCTTTATTACCACCGCAGCGCGATAGAGCGGGTTGGTGGCTTCGACCCGATTTACGGCCGCGGCATGTATGAGCACAGCGATCTCGCCCTGCGCATCCACAATGCCGGGCTGACGTCGTGGGCGTTCGCTGATGTGGCTGGTTCTGAAAAGCTGATTCACTCCCTTGATGAGCATGAACTGGTTGAGCGTTCGGTACCGCGGCCGGATCGGGAAGAGCAGGTTAAGCGCAATGTCAGAATTCACAACCAACGGCGCGACACCGGTTATACCGGCTACGCCCCGTATCGCCCTCAACGCAATGTAGTGATCACCACGCTGCTGACCAGTGAGCCTGACCCGCAGCGCGGTACCAGAATGACAGCTTCACCTGATCTGCTGATGAAGTGGGCTGCGTCATTACGCGCATGCGGACGGATTGTGCTGGCTGATGAGCTGGCAACCGCGCCGGCTGATGTCGAACTGTGTCGCGTTCCCGCCGTGAAGATGAACGTTTACTTCCGGCGCTGGCTCCATATCTGGCAGCTCCTGCGCGATCATCCTGAATATCACCTGGTCTGGTGCACTGACGGTACCGATGTCGAAATGGTCCACGAGCCATGGGCAGATATGGTGCCGGGCAAGGTTTATGTCGGCTCTGAACCAAAGACCTATGCCGATGCCTGGGCACGCCAGCACCACCCGGAGCGCATCTATCAGGCCTTCCTCGATGAGCACAGCGCTGATGTAATGTTGAATGCCGGGCTGCTTGGCGGACTGCGCGCTGACGTGATGGACTTTGCGCACGGCATAGTGCGGCTTTATTACCTGCTGGAGTGTCACCGCTTCTGGAAGACAGAGAATGCGCCGGCAGCGGTCGGCGATATGCTGGCTTTTGGCATTATGGCTAAACGTTTTGGCGATCGCGTCGTGACTGGCCCGCAGGTACATACTGTTTTCAAATCAGGCGGCACCGGTAAGGAGTTCGCCTGGTGGCAGCATAAATAGCACCGGTAAGTAATAATGTATCTGAGCATTCAGCCGGACGTTCTGCGTTAAGCGCCACCCGCCAGGGAGAAGAGAGACGATAAGCCGTCTCAGGCTGAATGCTCACCCCTCCTGAGGCCGCCACTGTGCGGCCTTTTTTATTGCAAGCGTGCAGGTCAGTCATGAGTGAAATCAGGTTCGTTGTTGTGGGTCATCACGCCCGGCGAGAGCAGGCCGAAAGGCTGGCTGACTCTCTTGGCGCTCACCTGCTGGTGGACGAGCACGACAGGGGTGCCAACTGGAATCACCGCCGTGCACTGGAATGGGCTGGCGACCAACCCTGTCGGGTGGTCGTGCTGGAAGATGACGCGCTGCCGGTCACGGCGTTTGCGGAAAAGGTTGCTGACTGGCTGGACTGCTTTCCTGACCAGCTCTGCTCGTTCTACCTTGGCACCGGCCGCCCGCCACAGTACCAGCTTGAGATAGCGACAAAGCTCATTGCTGCTGATCGCATCCGTGCCGATCACATCACTATGCAGCGTCTCATGCATGCTGTCTGCTACAGCGTGCCGACAGCTCTGTTACCTGACCTGCTGTCACGCTGGGACGCGGGTAAGCCTGCTGACTTCGCCGTGGGCGATGCCTGCGGCGGCCCGGTTATCTATCCCTGCTGCTCACTGGTGGATCATGCTGACGGTGATCCCGTTGAGAGGCATCCCGATTGTCAGCCCCGCCACGAGCGGCGACGGGCATGGAGGTTACATGGCTAAGCTCACGACCCTGAAACCCCGGCTTAAGGTCATGGACACCCGACGCATCAAACCCGTTTACGGTGAGCAGCGGCGCATCAGTGGCAGTGTGCGTGTGGGGCTTAAGCGACGGCTGTGGGTACGCGACGGAGGCCATTGCTGTATGTGCTCACGCGCCGTTGATCTGCATGAGAGCGAGCTTGACCACCGTATCGCGCTGCAGTTCGGCGGCGACAACTCTGAGCGCAACCTCTGGACGCTCTGTAAGGAATGCCACGCCGGAAAATCCGCGCGCGAAGCCGCCACGGCCAGTCCGGATGATGAAGCCCTGAAACATGCCGTGCCTGAAGGCGCTGACGGACAGGGAACAGTCATATTCTGATTCAAATGAAAGTGATTATCATTTAAGTGAGATATTAGTTTTTTTTGAAACTATTTCACATGTAATGATAATGATTCTCATTACCGGGGGGGGGGGAGGGCTCAAAAAAAAGGCCGATCACCCTGTACACCGCCCCCTCCCTCACGCAGAGAAAAAATCCCCTTCTGGAGGGTATAAACATGTTAACAGCGCAAAAGCGAAAATTCGCGGTGGCGCTGATGTCCGGCATGTCTCAGAAAGATGCGGCAGTAAAGGCGGGCTACTCGGAGAAATCCGCGCGGTCAAAGGGGTCGCAGCTTGCAAAAGACCCGGAAGTCACCGCTTTTATTGCCCGTAAAAAGAAAGAAACCGTCACCGTGGATGAGGTGCCGGCGTACCGGAAAAATGTTTATACCCCAGCGGTAAACACCCCGGAAAAAATCCCTCAGCCGGAAATGCCGCCGGCGGCTGGTCAGTATGACGATCCGCTCAAATTTCTGATGGCAGTGATGAACGACTCCACTGAGGACATTGACACCCGGAAAGATGCGGCAAAGGCCATGCTGCCTTATGTTCACCCCAAAAAAGGGGAAACGGGCAAAAAAGAGGCGCGCAATGCTGCGGCAAAAGTGGCCGCAGGCGCGAGCAAGTTCGGATCCATGGCACCGCCAAAGCTGGTGGTGAACAACAAAGAGGGGTAATCCATGGCGCAGTGGTCCACGGCCTGCACCGACTGGGAAAACCGCCTCATCGATGGCGAGTCCATCATTCCGCCGCCAATATTCGCTGACCAGGCTGAACAGGCGCTGAGCATATTCCGCGAACTCCGTGTTTCCGATCTGCCGGGCAAGCCCACATTCGGTGAGTGTTCCGAGGCGTGGGTGTTCGACTTTGTTAAAGTCATCTTTGGCGGGTACGACGCCGAGACCGGTAACCAGCTCATCCGTGAATACGGTCTGCTGATATCGAAGAAGAACACCAAGTCGACGATTGCCGCAGGCATTATGCTGACCGCGCTCATTCTCTGCTGGCGTGAGGACGAGGAGCATCTCATTCTGGCACCGACAAAAGAGGTGGCCGACAACAGCTTCAAACCTGCCGCCGGCATGATCCGTGCGGATGAAGAACTGACAGATATGTTCCAGATTCAGGATCATATCCGCACCATCACCCACCGGGTCACTCGAAACACGCTAAAAGTGGTGGCCGCTGATACCGACACGGTCTCCGGGAAGAAGTCAGGCCGGATCCTCGTCGACGAACTCTGGCTTTTCGGCAAGCGCGCCAACGCAGAGGCGATGTTTATGGAGGCACTCGGCGGGCAGGTATCGCGCAATGAAGGCTGGGTGATTTACCTCACCACGCAGAGCGATGACCCGCCGGCAGGCGTGTTTAAGGAGCGCCTCGATTACTGGCGCGATGTGCGCGACGGCAAAATCAGCGATCCGAAAACGCTGGGGATCCTCTACGAATTCCCGGAGAGCATGATCCAGACCAAGGCCTATCTTCAGCCTGAAAACTTCTATATCACCAACCCGAACATCGGCCTTTCCGTCAGTCCGGAGTGGATTGCCGATAACCTGCGAAAGAACCAGGCGAAAACTGATGGCACGCTGCAGCAGTTTCTGGCGAAACACCTCAACATCGAAATCGGTCTCAACCTGCGCAGCGACCGCTGGGCGGGCGTCGATTTCTGGGAGCAGCAGGCGCGGCGGGTGAGTTTTAACGATTTGCTGCAGCGCGCGGAAGTGATCTCGGTCGGCATTGACGGCGGCGGGCTTGATGACCTGCTGGGATTCAGTGCCGTCGGGCGAGATGCTGAGACGCGTGAGTGGCTCTGCTGGTGTCATGCCTGGGCTCATGAAATAGCAATCCGGCGCCGTAAAAGCGAGGAGTCCCGGTTTAACGACTTTGTGAAAGCAGGTGACCTGACCATTGTGAAGCGTGTCGGGCAGGACACGGAAGAGGTGGCGGAGTACGTCAGCCGCATCCACACCGCCGAGCTTCTCGACAAGATTGGCATTGACCCCTCCGGTGTGGGGCAGATCCTCGACGCACTTATCGAGGCGGAGATTCCCGCTGATGCCGTGGTGGGCGTCAGTCAGGGCTGGCGCCTCGGCGGTGCGATAAAAACGACCGAACGCAAGCTTGCCGAAGGCGTGCTGGTGCATGCCGGGCAGCCCATGATGGCCTGGTGCGTGGGCAATGCCCGCGTCGAGCCAAAAGGCAATGCGATCCTCATTACCAAGCAGGCCAGCGGGAAGGGCAAGATTGACCCGCTCATGGCGTTGTTTAATGCCGTTTCGCTTATGGCGCTGAACCCTGAGGCGAAGAAGCAGGATTATCAGGTGCATTTCATATGACAGCTATGTCAGTCAACAACCCGCTCCGGCGGGTTTTTTCGTTTCAGGAGGCAGCAAAATGACGCTTAAGCGCGCATGCACCCTCATGACGGTGAAAGCGGTAAACGAGGATGAGCGGATCATTACCGGCATCGCCTCCACGCCATCGCCGGATCGTGACGGGGACATTATGGAGCCGGAGGGCGCGAAGTTTCGCAGCGACACGCCGTTTCTCTGGCAGCACGACCGGTCCCAGCCCATTGGTACCTGTACCCCAAAAATGGTGAAAGAAGGGCTGCAGATCACCGCAAAACTGGTGAAGCCCACCGCGGATATGCCCTCCCAGCTCGTCGCCAGGCTTGACGAGGCCTGGGCATCCATTAAGGCCGGGCTGGTGCGCGGGCTCTCCATCGGCTTCCGTCCCATTGAATATTCGTTCCTGGACGAGGGCGGGATCCGCTTTCTGTCCTGGGACCTTCTTGAAGTTTCAGCCGTGACCATTCCGGCAAACGCCGAATGCTCCATCAATACCGTGAAATCTTATGACCGCCAGTTACTCGCCGCGTCCGGCAATGAGAAACCGGTGGTGAAATCGATCCATGCCGCTGGCGCTACAGCACCCAAAACCAATACCAACAAAGGAAACAGTTCGATGAATATCGCAGAACAAATCAAAAGCTTTGAAGCGAAGCGTGCGGCGCTGGCGGCGTCTCTCTCTGACGTAATGACGAAGGCCGCTGAAGACGGCCGCACGCTGGATGCTGAAGAAGAGGAGGCCTATGACAACACTTCTTCCGAAATCAAATCCGTCGACGCGCACCTGAAGCGACTGCGCGATATGGAATCCAGCATCGCCCAGACAGCAAAGCCGGTGAGCAAAGCCGCCGGTGGCGATGTCAGTACGGTGACCGCGCCGGGCATCATTCGTGTAGAGCCGAAGCTGGAAAAAGGTATCGCCTTTGCCCGCTTTACCAAGGCTCTGGCGGCGGCCAAAGGCGCGCGAACGGAAGCGCTGCAGATCGCCAAAAACAAATATCCGGAAGATATCAAACTTCACCACGTACTTAAGGCGGCTGTCAGCGCAGGCACGACTACCGATCCGCAGTGGGCCGGCGCGCTGGTTGAATATCAGGATTTTGCCAATGACTTTGTGGAGTTCCTGCGACCGCAGACCATCATTGGTAAATTCGGTACCGGTAATATCCCGTCGCTGCGCGAAGTCCCTTTTAACATTCGTGTGCCGGTGCAGACTTCTGGTGGCTCCGCGGACTGGGTTGGACAGGGCAAGCCCAAACCGCTGACCAATTTCAACTTCGAAACCATCACGTTTGGTTTCTCCAAAGTTGCTGCAATTTCGGTTCTGACCGAAGAGCTTCTGCGTTTTTCTAACCCTAAAGCAGACGTACTGGTACGTAACTCCCTGGCTGAAGCGGTCATCGCCCGCCTGGATGCGGATTTCGTCAACCCCGCTAAAGGTGAAGTTAACGGCGTCTCGCCGGGTTCTATCACCAATGGCGCGCCGACTATTCCCAGCACCGGCATTCCGGATGAGGACAGTACAGCAGCGTTTCAGGTGTTCATTAACGCCAACCTTCAGCCAACCGGTGCGGTATGGCTGATGTCCAGCTCAACAGCTCTTGCGCTGTCTAAACGTAAGAATGCGCTGGGGCAGAAAGAATATCCGGAAATGAATATGTTCGGCGGCGTTTTCGAGGGACTGCCGGCGATCGTCTCCCAGTACGTCGGCAATCAGCTGGTACTGGTGAACGCACCCGATGTTTACCTGGCAGATGAAGGCGGGGTGGCAGTCGATATGTCGAGTGAAGCCTCGCTGGAAATGGAATCTGCCCCGACCCATGACAGCGTAACGCCAACAGGTGTTGAACTGGTCTCGATGTGGCAGACCAACAGCGTGGCTATCCGCGCCGAGCGCTGGATCAACTGGAAGCGTCGCCGTACCGCTGCGGTGGCCGTCATTTCCGGTGTGAACTACGGTACCGGCCAGGGCAGCTAATCCACTCAGGAGGGCGGGGTAAAACCCGCCATATTGCATGGCAAAAATCAGGTATCTGCAGCGCACACATGACTCGCGACCCGGTGACGAAAAGACCGTGGACGATCCATGTGCGAGAGTGCTGGTGCTGCTGGGCATGGCTGAGTACACCGGTATAAAGCGCGCGGGTGGCGGAAAAAAGAAAAATAATGCGGGGAATGGCTGATGTGGAACCCTTTCCGGAGAAAAGAAAAAGCACTTCAGCAGCCAGCAAGCCGCGGTGGCTGGATGTCCCTTATCAGTGAGCCTTTTGCGGGAGCCTGGCAGCGTAATCTGGAAATTAAACCGACGACAGTGCTTTCCTTTCACGCCGTGTTTACCTGCATATCGCTGATCGCGAGCGATATCTCAAAGATGCCCCTGCGGCTGATGCGCCGGGACTCAAACGGCATATGGAAAGAAAACAATAACGGTACACCCGCGAGGATTTACAGACGCCCGAATGCGTTTCAGAACCGGATGCAGTTTTTCGAGTGCTGGCTCAACTCGAAGCTTTGCCACGGGAATACGGTTGTCCTGAAGATCCGGAATACCCGCGGGGATATAACCGAACTGCGCATCCTGGACTGGAACAAAGTGACGCCGCTGGTGGCGGATGACGGGTCGGTTTTCTACCAGATTAACCCCGACAACATGACCGGCGTCGATGCTTCTGTAACGGTCCCCGCCCGCGAGGTGATCCACGACCGCTTCAACTGCCTGTTTCATCCGCTGATCGGGCTCTCACCGATTTATGCGGCTGGCCTGGCTGCGATGCAGGGCCACCATATTCAGGAAAACTCAGCACACTTTTTCCGCAACGGCAGTAAGCCGAGCGGGGTCATTGAGGTGCCCGGTACCATCACTGATGAAAATGCCCGGAAACTGAAAGCGAACTGGGACACGGGCTATACAGGCGAAAACGCAGGCAAAACGGGGCTGCTGAGTAACGGCGCAAAATACAACCCCATTTCTATGTCTGCTGACGATGCGAAGGTCGTTGAGCAGCTGCAGATGTCGGAAAAAATTGTCTGCTCAACGTTTCACGTCCCGGCCTATAAAGCTGGAGTTGGTGATCTCCCTTCCTATGACAACATCGAGGCGCTGGAGCAGCAGTATTACTCGCAGTGTCTCCAGACGCTGATTGAGTCGATCGAGCTGCTGCTCGATGAGGCGTTTGAACTGGAAGACGACGCCGGTACCGAGTTTGACGTCAGCGCGCTCCTGCGTATGGACAGCGAACGCCGTATCAAAACGCTGGGTGAAGGTGTCAAAAACACAATCCTCACGCCGAATGAGGCGCGGCGCAGTGAAAACCTGCCGCCGGTGACGGGCGGTGATGAACTGTATCTGCAGCAGCAGAATTTCAGCCTGGGTGCGCTGGCGCGCCGCGATGCCTCTGACGATCCGTTCGGCAAAAAGAGCGCAGCGCCGCAGTCAGTCAGTGATGAGGGAAAGGCGTTGTCTGACGCAGAGCAGGCGGCGGCAAAAGCCATGCTCAGAGGATTGCTTACCAAATGAATGAACGTGAATTAACTCTCATTAAAGTGCTGGGCGAGGAGTTCGGGCTTGTTCTTGATGATATGCGCGCGGGGTTCAGTAAAAGCCTTGAGGAGCAGCGCCAGGCCTTCGAAGTAAAACTCACCCACCTCGAAGAGCATATCGCAGATATCAAAAGCGCAGAACCGCCGGATGTGTCGGCGATGGTACGGGATGCCGTCTCTCAGTTGCCTGAGCCAGAACTGCCGCAGCTGCCGGATATCGCTTCTATGGTCAGCAATGCGGTAGCGGCCATACCACCTGCGCAGGACGGTAAAAGTCTGACACCAGACGACGTGGCGCCCATGCTGCAGCAGATGGTGGATCGGGCGGTCAGCGCGATGCCCGTGCCCCGCGATGGCAAGGATTACGATCCTGACATGCTGCAACAGGCCGTGAAAGCGGCAGTGGATGACGCCGTAGCGGCAATGCCGGTACCGCAGGACGGCAGGAGCCTCACGCCTGACGATGTGCAGCCGATGCTGCAGGCGCTTGTTACGGAATCAATGCCGGTTCTGCCTGATGTCAAGGCACTGGTCAGCGAAGCCGTTGCAGCACTACCTGCCCCCGAACCGCCCAGAGATGGCGAGGACGGTCGCGACGCGCTGGCGCTGGAGCTACTTCCCTTTATTGATGAGGGCAAAAGTTACCCGCGCGGATCTTACGCTACCCACAACGGCGGGCTGTGGCGCGCCTATGAAAAAACGCATGGCATGCGCGGCTGGGAATGTGTGGTGGATGGCGTGGCGGGCGTTGACATCGAACGTTCAGATCAGCGGCGTTTTACCCTGACGGTTAACCGCGCGAGCGGCGGCAGCGAAACCAAATCGTTTGACGTTCCGGTCATGATTTACCAGGGCGTTTTCAAATCCGGTCAGGACTATCTGCCCGGAGATACGGTGACATGGGGCGGTTCGCTCTGGCACTGCGACGAACCGACGCAGGATAAACCCGGCGAAACGGGCTCGAAAGGCTGGACACTTGCCACCAAGCGCGGGCGTGACGGGAGGGATAAAACGTGATTGAGCTCGTGACTCTCGAACAGGCAAAGGACCACCTGCGCATAGATGCTGATGCCGGTGATGGCGATCTTAAGCTGAAAATTCAGGCCGGTAGTGCCGCCATTCTTGCTTATGTCCAGGGCAGTCGGGATCGAATCGTTGCCGGTAATGGCGATCTCATTGAGGGCGAACCGCTGCGGCGCGCACAGACGGCGCTGCTTATGCTGCTGGGCTGGCTCGACCGCAATCGCGGCGGTGAAGAGGAAGAGAAGCTTCAACAGGGGGAACTGCCGTTCTCGGTAACAATGCTTATCTACGATCTTCGCTGCCCCACCATTCTCTGACCGGAGGCGTTATGCATGCTGGGCGCTTGCGCGACCAAATTACCGTTATGAATTCTGTTCCCGTCCGCACCCCCTCCGGTGATGTTAAACCGGAATGGCAGGAGGGAAAGACTGTCTGGGCCGAGGTGAAAGGCATCAGTGGCCGGGAAATCATCTCTGCCGGCGCTGAAAAAGCCGAAGTGACTGTCCGGGTCTGGGTCCGGTATCGCAGTGACATTTCAGCCGCATCACGTCTCACCGTTAAAAGTGGCGCCTTCAAAGGGCTGACGCTGGAAGTGACAGGCCCGCCCATCCCGGACGCCGGGTGCACTCAGCTCGAAATTCTCTGCAAACAGGGGGTAAAACCATGATAGGTACCAGCCTCGATTTCTCCGGCCTGCTCGATTTGTCGGAGGATCTCGCCACGCTCAGCAAAGCGGAAAACCGCAAGGTAATGCGCGATGCCACGCGTGCCGGGGCAACCATTTTCAAAGATGAAGCGGTAAGCCGCGCGCCGGTGAAAACGGGCAAACTCAAAAAGAATATCGTCGTGCTGACGCAGCGTGAGCGCAACGGGGCAATCTCTTCCGGTGTTCATATACGCGGTACCAACCCGCGCACCGGCGCCAGTGACAAGACGATGAAAGCCAGCGATCCGCGTAATGCCTACTACTGGCGCTTTATCGAAATGGGTACCTCGACTATGCCGCCCGTACCGTTCGTCAGGCCTGCCTATGAGGCGCGTGAAGAGGATGCGGTAAACGCCGCGTTCGCCGAAGCCAATGCGGCGATCGACAGGGTGCTTTCAAAATGACCGAGGCCGACGTTTACACGCTGATCGGCGCGCTGGCCGACGGACAGGTTTACCCCGGCGTGGTGCCGCTTAACACCCAGGGTGAACCGGCAGTTGCGCCGCCGTGGATCACATTCACGCTGGTGGTTCAGACCTATGGCGACACCTTCTGCGGTCCGGCGGAGGAAGACACAGCCCTGCAGGTGGATATTTACGCGTCTTCAGTGGATGAAGCCCGCGCGTTGCGTGAACAGGCGATCGCCGCATTGACGCCGTTGGGATTCACCCGCATGAGCAAGACCGGCGGTTACGAGCCCGAAACAGGCCTGCGACGTGCAACCGCAGAAGTCCACGTCCTTCAGTAATCACTACCCACGTAATCCCCATACCGCCGCGAGGCGGTTTTTTTATACCCGGAGACAGCTATGTCCGCACTTTATGAAAAATCGCAGTTAACGAAGATCCTGATCTCTTCGCTGCCGGCAACGAAAGATACGATGGCAAGTGCCGACTATCTTGACCTGAGCTGTACGCTCAAAGAAGTCCAGTTCACCGGTGGCCAGAAACAGGACATCGACGTCACCACCCTGTGCTCGACAGAACAGGAGAACATCAACGGCCTGCCGGCTCAGTCGGAGATTTCGCTGTCGGGCAACTTCTTCAAAAATGCGGCACAGGACGCACTGCGTGACGCATATGACAACGACACGACGTATGCCTTCCAGGTGATCTTCCCGTCCGGTAAAGGCTTCCGTTTCCTGGCTGAAGTTCGCCAGCACACCTGGTCATCCGGTACCAACGGCGTGGTCGCGGCCACCTTCTCCCTGCGCCTGAAAGGCAAACCTGAAAACATCGAACCCGGTTCGTAAGGAAAATCATGTCCATTAAAGAGCTTGCCCTGGCGAAACACTCCGGGTTTCGTCATAAAACCGTCACCGTGCCCGAATGGGGCAATGTGAATGTCGTACTGCGCGAGCCATCCGGCGAAGCCTGGCTGCGCTGGCAGGAGATCGCCGGTACCGATATCAGGGCTGAAGAGCTTTCGGTTTCGGAACGCGCGAATCGCAACCTGCGCGCTGATGTCGCGCTTTTTCTCGATGTGCTCTGCGACGAGGATAAACAGCCGGTCTTTACCCCGGACGATGAATCGGAAGTGCGTGCCATCTATGGCCCCGTGCATTCCCGTCTGCTTAAACAGGCGCTCGATCTGATCGCATCCGGGGAAGATGCCCGGGAAAAGTCGCCACCCCCGGTGTTAAATTCCTGATGTCGCTTGCGCTCCGCATGGGGCGCACGCTTTCAGAACTCAGGCAGAGCATGACGGCCAGTGAAATGCTAATGTGGATTGAGTACGACAAAATAAGTCCGATCGGCGATATCCGCGGTGATATTCAGGCGGCGCAGATTGTTTCTGCCGTATATGGCTCGCAGGGTGCAAAAGTGCCGTTAACTGATGCCATTCTGCAGTGGGGGGGAGAAGAGCAACAAACAGACAAGGATCCGTTTGCCGGACTTGAGGAGGCGCTTACGGAGGCAACTAAGTGACATTTAATATTTAAGACACTAATATTTATAAATCTTTTATTTAATGGAACGATATGATGAAAAAAATATTAGTGGCTGTTTTTTTTATGGCATCTTCAGCACAAGCTAGCACTGTATTATCTGGTGAAGAGATGCAGGAACTTACAAAAACTATTTGCTCTGAGCATTCAGAACCTGATTTATGCATAAAAGGTTTTAATAAAGTTATGGGGTATGTGAAGGCTAATGATGATTATCATTATTTTTGCGAGAATTCTAAAAAAACTTTTATGACAGTTGATGATGAACAATGTAAAAAATCCGAAGAGTTGAGAGACTTTATTGATAAAAACGCAAATTAAAAGTACTTATTATCAACTATAAAACCTGCTGCGGCAGGTTTTTTTATTTATGGAGAGTCAATAGTGGCAACCCTGCGCGAGCTAATTATAAAAATTTCTGCTGATTCCAGTTCATTCCAGTCTGAGATCACCCGAGCTTCGCGCATGGGTGCAGATTACTATCGAACAATGCAAAACGGAGGGCGGCAAGCCGCAGCTGCCGCTAAAGAAAGTGAAAGGGCATTGTCAGATCTCACTGATGGATTTGCCTCTGCAGGTAAAGCCGCCGCTGCAGCAGCCGCTGCTTTTGCAACGGGTAAAATCGTCCAGATTGCAGATGAATGGAACTCAGTTAATGCTCGCCTTCAACAGGCATCCTCATCAGCTGACGATTTTGCGATATCGCAGCGGCAGTTGATGGAGATCAGCCAGCGAACCGGCACCGCATTTTCTGATAATGCTGCCCTTTTTGCGCGTGCCGCCGCTTCAATGCGTGAATTCGGCTACAGCTCAGATGAAGTTTTGAAGGTAACTGAGGCAGTAAGCACGGGTCTCAAGCTCTCTGGCGCCAGTACTGCGGAGGCTGGTTCAGTAATCACCCAGTTTAGCCAGGCACTGGCGCAGGGTGTTCTGAGGGGGGAAGAGTTTAACGCTGTGAACGAGGCGGGTGATCGGGTCATTCGCGCTCTCGCTGCTGGAATGGGCGTTGCCAGAAAAGACCTCAAGGGGATGGCAGATCAGGGGAAATTAACGATTGACAAGGTTGTCCCCGCATTAGTGAGCCAGCTTGGAACCCTGCAGAGCGAATTTGGCTCCATGCCTGAAACCGTATCAGGCTCCCTGCAAAAAGTGACAAACTCCTTCATGGCATGGGTTGGCGGTATCAATCAGGCAACGGGTGCAACTCAGGCTTTATCGGGCGGCCTTAATGGTGTCGCAGGTACGCTTGATTCATTAACGTCGTCAGCAGTCAGTGGGGCGCTGAATGATGTTGCTGATAATATGTCCACTATCACTACCGTCGCTGGTGGTTTGATTGGTGTGGGACTTGCGAAATATTTAGGTGGTATTGTCACAAGCGCTACAAGCGCAACTTCTGCACTGATCTCTGCCGCAAAATCAGAAGTTGCCCTAGCTGTAGCACAGGACAAAGCGGCCCAGTCTGCTGTGGCTGCCTCAAGGGCTGATGTCTATCGGGCGCAGCAAGGCTTACAGAGAGCAAAGAGCGCTGATGTTCAGGCAGCGCAGCAGGAAAAAATAGCTGCTGCTGAAGCCCGAGTTACTGCCGCTGAGTCACGTTTAACGACTGCTATCGCTAGCGGAACGGCTGCGGAGAGAGTAAGAGCCAGAGCTGCGCTTGAAAGAGCTCGTTCTGGACTTGCTGTAATCAGAAATAATGATGCGCAGACAGCTGCGGAAAGACGCCTCGCAAGCGCTGAGGCGGCGCGAGATCGTAATATAGCTAACCGCGTTAGTACTCAAAATAACTTGAATAGCGTCACCTCTGTAGGAACCAGACTGATGGGGCGCGCGCTTGGCCTGATAGGCGGTGTTCCGGGGCTCGTCATGCTCGGTGCGGGAGCCTGGTATGCAATGTATCAGTCTCAGGAGCAGGCCCGGCAGTCGGCACAGGAATATGCCAGAACTATTGATCAGGTGAGCCAAAAAACGCGAGCAATGAGTTTGCCTGAAGCAGATGAAAATCGCGGTAAAACTATTGATGCGCTAGTTGAGGAAAATCGCTTAATTGGAGAGCAGCAAAAAGCTATTTCAGCGGTAAAAAGACAAATCGATGATCTGAATAAGGTACGCGCTCAGCCCGGAATTACTAAAGACAATGATCTGAATATAGTTAGAGCGCTCGCCATTCTTACCGACCAATTAACCGTTGAAGAAAATAAGCTTAATTTGATGCGGGAGAAATCAACCAGTATTCAGCAAGTGCTGGAAGGGATTGATCGCCGCCGAAATGATTTAATACGTGAACAGGCCTGGCGTCAGAATGCTGCGTATCAGTCTCTGCTGATGATGAACGGTCAGCATCAACAATTTAACCAGTTGCTCGGGCTTGGCAATCAGCTATTGATGGCCCGTCAGGGAATGACCCTGGCACCCCTTCGTGTTCCTCAGGCAGAAGCCTCGCAGAAACAGACTGAAGCGCTCGAAAAAAGCCGCCGCGAGCTGGCCCTGTCCCGCCTGAAAGGCGAGGCAAAAGAGCGCGCACGGCTTGGCTATGCTGCTGATGAACTCGGTCTGACGGCTGATCCGCAATTCCAGACCAACCGGCTTGAGTACATCAATAACGGGCTTGAAGAGTGGCGCAATAACGAGGCCAACAAGAAGCAGCCCAAAGGGCCAAAGACGGACGAAGAAAAGGCCGCTGATGCTTATAAAAGGATGATTAAGCAGCAGAAGGAGCAGATCGCCCTGCAGGGCCAGAGCACCGAACTTGCCAGGGTGAAATACCAGGTGGTTGAAGGTGAGCTCTCCACGCTGGACAAGGCGCAGAAGGCTGAACTGATGCGCAACGCCGCATTAATCGATCAGGTAAAACTGCGTGAGCAGCTGCGTAATTACGAGGCGAATCTGGCTGACAGCAACGCCAGCGCCAGGGCGGCGAATGATGCGCAGCTCATTGGTTACGGTCAGGGCACCCGGTTCCGTGAGCGGATGCAGGAGCAGTTTAATATCCGCAAGGAGTTTGAGCAGAAGAATACCGATTTGCTCCGGCAGCGGCAGGCCGGGGACATTGACGAAACCTTCTACCAGCAGGGGCTGGCACTTAACAAACGCTATCTGGAAGAGCGGCTGCGCGACCAGGAGGGGTATTACACCGCTTCCGATGCGCAGCGCGGTGACTGGTTGACAGGCATGTCTGAGGGCTATGCGAACTGGGTGGACGAGGCAACGGACTATTCCGCGATGGCTGCCGACGGCATGAAGCAGGCCATGGGCGGGGCGGTGACCACCATCACCGACATGCTCAATGGCAATCTCGACAGCTGGAAAGACTGGGGCATGAACGTACTGAAAATTATCGAGACCGTTCTCGTTAATATGATGGTCGCGAATGCCGCGAGTTCTCTCGGCTCACTCTTCAGCTTTGGCGCCTCATCTGCGGCAACGGCCAGCAGCGGGACGGCAATTCAGAGCGCTGCCTCAAACTTCACCTTTAATGCCAAAGGCAATGTCTACGACTCACCGTCTCTCAGCGCATACAGCGGTGGTGTCTACCAGACCCCGCAGCTGTTTGCCTTTGCGAAAGGTGCCGGCGTGTTTGGTGAGGCAGGTCCGGAGGCGATTATGCCGCTCACGCGCGCGGCGGATGGTTCGCTCGGTGTTCGCGCAGTCGGCGCGCCGCAGTTTTCCGGCGGTGGCCCGTCCGTGTCGTTTGGCGATATCAACATCAACGGCGGTGCGCAGTCCACGGCAGGGCAGGGAGCAGCCGCAACTGCCGGCAGGCAACTCAAGGATGCAATCGTGACGGTGATTAATGAGCAGGCCAGCATGCCCGGATCCCCGTTATGGCGGCTTTTAAAAGGAGCGTGATATGGCAGTTGAGACCTTCTCCTGGTGCCCGAAGGTGGCGGCGCAGGATGATACCAGTTTCCGCACCCGTAAAGCGCAGTTCGGGGATAATTATGCACAGGTGGCCGGGGACGGCATCAATCCGGTCACATCGCAATGGAGCGTGAGTTTTACCGGCGATGAAGCGTATGTCCAGGCCATAAAGGCGTTTCTGAAGCGGCATGCCGGCTGGAAGTCCTTCATCTGGAAGCCGCCCCTGGAGCCCGCAGGGTTATGGCGATCTGAATCCCTCCAGATAGCCACCCACGGCAACGACAAATACACCCTCAGTACCACATTCATTCAGGCATACCATCCATGAGTATTTCATCTGATGTCCAGAAACTGGAGCCGGGCAGCCGCGTCCGCCTTATCGAGGTCGACGGTGAAGCTTTCGGTGCCGGTATTCTGCGGTTTCATAACGAAACCATCCCTCATTCAGAGGCCGAGATCGCTGCCGCCGGCGGCGATGCGTCAAAGCTTCCGCCGAAGTCTGTCTGGTGGCAGGGGCTGGAGTATGGTGCGTGGCCCTTTGAACTGACCGGCCTGTCCGTCAGCAGCGACGGGCAGAGCGCCCGCCCGACACTGACCGTGGCAAATATCAGCGGCACCATTGGCGCGCTCTGTCGCCGCTTTCAGGGGATGGCTAAGGCGAAAGTGATTATCCACGAGACCTTCGCTCATTACCTTGATGCCCGCAACTTCGCCGGTGGCAATCCTGCCGCTAACCCGAATGAGGAGCGCAGGCAGGTCTATTACATCGACCGTAAATCCAGTTCGGATGATGAAACCGTGGAGTTTGAGCTTTCCAGCCCGGCAGACCTGCGCGGACAGCTCATCCCCACGAGGCAGATCCAGCCCATGTGTACCTGGTGCATGCGCGGGTGGTACAAAACCGGGAACGGCTGTACCTATGCCGGTCAGAATGGCTGGTTTGATAAGGACGGAAACCCGGTCGACGATCCTTCGAAAGATGTGTGCTCAGGACTGCTGTCCACCGGGTGCAAGCCGCGGTTCGGCGCCAACAACGAGCTCGATTTTGGCGGGATGCCAGGCGCGTCACTTCTGAGGGGGTAATATGCGGGACAAGACAATCAGCGCGATTCTGGCGCATGCGGCGCAGGCGTTCCCGGCTGAATGCTGCGGTGTGGTGATCCAGAAGGGACGGGTTGAGAAGTATGTCGCCTGCCGGAATCTGGCCACCTCCCCGGAGGAGCAGTTTGAGCTTTCGCCGGAAGATTACGCGGCAGCCGAAGAGCAGGGCACGGTGGTTGCCGTGGTGCACAGCCACCCCGGCGACGGTGCCACGACGCAGCCGAGCGAGCTCGACATGCTGATGTGCGACGCGACCGAAGTACCGTGGGTGATCGCGTCATGGCCTGAAGGCGATATCCGCACCATCATGCCGCGCGGCGATCGCCCGCTGACCGGGCGTCAGTTTGTTCTCGGGCATGCTGACTGCTGGTCCCTTATCCGGGATTACTTCCGCACTGAACACGGTATCGCGCTGCCCGACTACAGCGTCGATCGCCACTGGTGGGAGGAGGGCGAAAACCTCTATATGGATAACTGGTACGCTTGCGGTTTCAGGGAATTTGACGGTCCATCCCGGCCCGGCGATATGGTCATCATGCAGGTGCAGGCCAGCGTGCCAAATCATGCCGGCGTCCTGCTGGAAGGTAACATGCTGCTGCACCACCTGTACGGGCAGCTCAGCCAGCGCATCCCGTATGGCGGCTATTACCGTGACCGGACCATTAAAGTTTTACGGTACAAGGACCTGATGTGATGGAAAAACGAACCGTTATCAAACTGAGCGGATCGATGGCGCAGCGCTTCGGGCGCACGCACCGTCGCGCGCTGTCTTCTGCCAGCGAGGTTTTCAGGGCGTTGTCCAGTACGGTTGACGGCTTTGAGGATTATCTCCGCGAGGCGCGCGCCAGAGGACTCGACTTCGTCATCTTCCGCGATCGCCGCAATATCAGCCAGGAAGAGTTTTCGCTTCTGGGCCCCGGCGATGAGCTGCGCATTATCCCGGTGATCCGCGGCAGCAAGCGTGCCGGCATCTTCCAGGCGGTGCTCGGTGCTGCCCTGATTGCCGGGGGTATCGCCCTTGGCCCTGCCGGAGCCGGGCTCATCGGTAAAGGGGTCGCGCTGAATGTTGCGCTGGTCGGTGCATCAATGGCGCTGGGGGGCGTGGTTCAGTTGCTGTCGCCGCAGGTGGCGGGGATGAGGATGCGTCAGGATCCTGACAACAAGCCAAGCTATGCGTTCGGCGGCCCGGTCAACACCACCGCCAGCGGCAACCCTGTACCTCTGCTCTACGGCCAGCGTGAGATCGGGGGCGCTATCATTTCAGCCGGTATTTACGCGGAAGATCAGCAGTAAGCCGGTACGTGATTACTTTAAGCCGCCTGCGGGCGGTTTTTTTATGGGCGTGATATGACGAACACAGCGATTAAAGGGCGCAAGGGCGGTGGCACCAAGACCCGCACCCCTGTGGAAGCCCCGGACAGTATTCAGTCCATAGCCAGAGCGAAAATCCTCGTCGCGCTCGGCGAAGGGGAGTTCGCCGGCGGGCTGGACGGGCGCAGCATTTATCTTGGCGATGCGTCATCGTATACCCCGTTGCAGAATGCCGACGGCAGTTACAACTTCAACAACGTAAAATATGAGTTCCGCTCCGGTACTCAGGACCAGAGCTATATTCAGGGATTTCCGGGCGTTGAGAATGAGCTGCAGGTCGCCTACGAACTCAAAGCTGCCGTGCCGTATGTCCGCTCTGTTTCCAATACCCAGCTTTCAGCCCTGCGCATCCGCCTGGGATGGCCCTCGCTGCTGAACCAGAAAGATAACGGCGATAAAGTGGGCACGCGCGTTGAGTATGCGATAGAGCTTTCAGTCGACGGTGGTGCATACACGCCCGTGGTTAAGGGTGCTGTCGATGACAAGACCACCACCCTCTATGAGCGCAGTCACCGTATCGACCTGCCAAAAGCCGCCACCGGCTGGCAGTTGCGCGTGCGCCGGATAACGCCAGACTCAACGACAGTAAATGTTGTGGACAGTATGCGTGTTGAGGCGGTCACCGAGATCATCGATGCGAAGCTGCGTTACCCCAACACGGCGCTGCTCTACATTGAATTCGATGCGAAGCAGTTCCCGAATGGCATTCCGCAGGTGGTGTGCAATCCGAAGGGGCGAATTATTCGCGTGCCTGATACCTACGATCCGGAAACGCGCACCTATTCCGGCACCTGGGAAGGCGGGTTCAAATGGGCATGGACAGATAACCCGGCGTGGATTTATTACGACATCGTGCTGAACGAGCGGTTCGGGCTTGGCCAGAGGATTGATGCGACCCAGATTGACAGATGGGAGCTGTACCGCATCGCGCAGTACTGCGATCAGCCGGTACCGGATGGCAAAGGCGGAAGCGGTAAGGAGCCGCGCTTCCGGTGTAATGTCTACATCCAGGAGCGCAATGACGCCTGGACGGTGCTGCGTGACCTGGCCGGAATCTTCCGTGGTATGACCTACTGGGGCGACAACAAGCTGTATGTGCTGGCCGATATGCCGCGCGATGTGGCGCACATCTACAACCACGCCAGTGTGGTCGACGGTAAGTTTACCTTCGCCGATCCGAGCGAAACCACCCGCAACACCGCCGCGCTGGTTAACTGGTCCGATCCGGCGAATCACTACAAAGACACACCTGAAGTCGTTTATGACAAAGACCTGGCGATGCGCTTCGATTACAGCCAGCTCGAAATGACGGCCATCGGCTGCACCCGGCAGTCAGAGGCTAACCGGCGCGGGCGCTGGGCGCTGCTCACGAACGGTATCGGTGAGGTGGTGACCTTCAGCACGGGTATGGATGTTCCCGCTGTAGGGGAGGTGATCGGCGTGGCTGCAAACGAGCTGGCCGGCAGGGTGATTGGCGGCAGGGTCAGCGCGGTGAACGGTCGTAATATCACGCTCGATCGTGCCGCAGATGTCAGAGCAGGCAACCGGCTATTTCTCAACCTGCCGTCAGGTGTGGCGCAGGCCCGGACCGTGCAGGCAGTGAAGGGCAATGTTGTCACGGTCACCACGGCCTACAGCGAACCGCCTGAGGCGGAGTGCTGCTGGGGTGTGGATGCTGACGATCTGTTTATCGCGCTCTTTCGTGTAACCGGCACCCGCGACAACGATGACGGCACGTTTGAGGTGACCGGTGCGACCTATAATCCGGATATTTTCCCCGCAGTCGATACGGGTGCCCGGCTCGATGAAAGGCCGGTCAGCGTCATTCCGCCCGGTGTGCAGGCACCGCCGGAAAACATCGTTGTCGACAGCTATTCGACGGTCAGCCAGAACATAGCAATCACCACCATGCGTGTTGCCTGGGATTCTGTTAAAGGGGCAATCGCCTACGAAGCCGAGTGGCGACGTGACAGCGGCAACTGGGTGAGTGTGCCCCGCACCTCCTCTCAGGGATTCGAGGTGCCGGGCATCTACGCCGGGCGTTATCTGGTGCGGGTGCGGGCAGTGAACGCCAGCGATGTCTCGTCCATATGGGTGACATCAGCAGAAGTCACTCTCACCGGGAAAGTGGGCAATCCCCCGAAACCGCTGGGCTTTACCGCCTCCGAAAATGTGGTGTTTGGTATTGAACTGAACTGGGGCTTCCCGGCGGGCACGGACGACACGCTGAAAACGGAAATTCAGTACAGCCTGACCGACAGTGCCGACGACGCCATGCTGCTGGCCGACGTGCCTTATCCGCTTCGCAGGTATCAGCAGATGGGACTCAAGGCCGGACAGGTTTTCTGGTACCGCGCGCAGCTGGTGGACCGTACCGGCAACGAATCCGGGTATACCGACTGGGTACGCGGCCAGTCCAGCACCGATGTCACGGACATTACAGAGGCAGTGCTTGAGCAGATCAAGGATACCGAACTGTTCAAGGATCTCATCGAAAATGCTGTTGAAAGCAGCGCGAAGGTTGCGGAACTGGCTGAAGCGGTGCGGGAGAATGCGGCAGGTCTGGCCGCGGCTGTCGGGTCGAATAAGCAGATGGCGGAAGCCATTATCGGTAATGCCCTGGCGATCGCGGATGTCGTCGTGCGCCAGTCAGCCCAGCAGGGTGCTAACTCCGCGAAATTCGAGCAGCTGCGCGAGGTGATCGCCACTGAAACCGAGGCGCGTGTTACCGATGTGATCCGCCTTGAGGCGAAGACGGACCAGAACGCCGCCGGCATCACCGAAGTGCGCCAGGCGCTGGCAAACGAAACCGAGGCCCGGGCGACAGCTGTCGATCAGCTTACCGCGCAGACGGAAGAGAACAGAGCCAGTGTCACAGCGCTGACGCAGACCGTGACGGTTCTGGACTCCTCGACCGCCTCGCGCTTTGAGGAGATATCGGCAGAGATCGCGGGCATAGATGGCAGTGACATCAGAGGGGGAATACAGAGCAACTCCATCGCGCTGATCACCACCACGCTGGCGCAGGTTAATGATCGCACACGCCTCAGCGTGCAGTACGGTGACAACAAGGCGGGAATTGAGCGTGTTGATAACGTGATGGCCGATGCCAGCCAGGCTGTCGCGGAGTCGCTCAGGTCGATGGATGCCAGTTCCGGCGCCGGCACGGCAAACACCACCGACTTTGCGAAAACCATGGCTGACTTCTCGCAGGTCTCGGCGACAAAAATCAACTCCCTGTCAGTGACGGTAAACGGTCAGCAGGCGGCAATTGTCCAGAATGCTCAGGTTTCGGCCGATATCAACAACAACCTCAATGCGATGTACAGCATCAAGGTGGGTGTGGATGCTAACGGGCGCCAGTACGCCGCAGGTATGGGGATCGGCGTGCAGAACACCCCGGCGGGCATGCAGTCGCAGGTGCTCTTTCTGGCGGATCGGTTTGCTGTGATGACACAGGCAGGCGGGACGGTCAGTCTGCCGTTCGTTGTGCAGAACGGGCAGACATTCATCAACGAAGCCTTTATCAATTACGCGTCAATCACGCTCGGCAAAGTGGGATCGTGGTATTCCGCCAATTATGTGGCTGGAAAGACAGGAACCATTATGAGGGCTGATGGCAGTTTTGAGCTTAACGGTGCTGTATCTGGAGAGGGTGCAATGAAGATTACGCACGTTACGCAGAGTGTAAAAGATGAGAATGGAGTGCTTCGTGTGCAGATCGGAAAGTTAACAGGGGCATTTTGATGGCGTGGGGTATACAAACTTGGGATGCGAAAGGTTTACCCAATAATTATGGACTTAAACCTGTTTCAGTTGTTGGGACAATTAAGCTTGCTAAAGGCCAGGTTACAGGTTCGTATTCTTTTGCAATACCTGCAGGAACCAAAGTGGGTTTTGTTCCTGCACTTGATAAAGGTTCTACAGGAGTTGCTCGTAGAGTTACTGCATCTGGAAATACTATTACGATTCAATCAGCAAATAGCCCTGGTTATGGGAACTATTCTGCTTCGGAGTGTGAAATAATTGTTTTTCTGGAGAATGATTAATGTCTAAATTCGGAGCGTTTATTAATGTAAATGGAAACCCTTTTGTAACACCTGACTCAACACCTTTTTGTCTGTATCGTAAAGTTGTAATCAATTCATCTGGAGGCGTTGCAAGCGGTAGCGTAACCTTAAGCTCTTCCTGTCCTTCTATTGTGTTCTGTAAAACCTCCTACACTCAATTTCCAACTGTGGTAGGTGCTTCAAGAAATGGAGATTCTATAGGGTTTAGTTCAGGTAACAGAAACAAAGAGGAACACTCTTTATCAGCGTATATATTCGCAATATTCCCTCAGTCTTTACCTGAATGGGGATTAGCCATATGGGATGAAAAAGGTCAGTTAGTTTTAACCAATGAAAGTAGAGTGTTAAGTGACATTATTACTATTGGAACACCCGGTAATGATGGTGGAATAAATATAGACCAAACATTAAACGGTAGTTATGCGGTTTGTCCAGGTGATCTGGGGGCTCTTTTGGTTCAATATTATGTTCAAGGACAGCCTCAGATTGTAGCCGTTACTGCTTCGACATGCTGTCGTTACAATGGATCTACCACAAGGATAAATGCTGGTACAACAAGTAACGACACTGGATCAATCGTCGGGAATATTAATAACGGCAACGGAATAATAGCAATTAAAACTGATAATTATGACTAGTGTAATTATCCTTTTTTCCTTTGACTTTAATTAACACTTAAAATCGTTACATAATATCAATGAACCGCTTTGGCGGTTTTTTCCATATCCGGAGCATAAATGATTTATACAACCGGTTCAGTCGCGGTCAGCGGAAACACGCTGACCGGCACAGGCACAAATTTCACCCAGGCTGGCTCACTCATCCGTAATGGCTGCACCGTACTGGTCATGACCAGCCCCGTGCAGGTATTCCAGATCACAGCCACTGGTAACGCGACCACCCTCACGGTATCACCGGCAGCCAACCCGGCTATTCCCGCTGGCACTAAATTCGCCATTCTGCTGAGTGACAGCCTGAGCGTGGATGGCCTGGCACAGGATATTGCCGAAACGTTCAGTATGTACCAGCGGTACATGGGCGGTTTTGCGGATGTGATGAACGGCAGCGGAGATGTGACCATCACCATTAACGGTCAGCCTGTCACCGTTCCCGGCCAGAAGTCGCTGGCAAAGAAGGGGGCTAATACCGACATCACCAGCCTGGGCGGGCTGACAACGGCACTTAGCGCCCAGCAGGGCGGCACCGGTGCAAAGGACGCCTCGCAGGGATGGCTGAATCTGCTGAATGGCAGAACTCCGGCTGCCGCGCGCAGCGATCTGCAGCTGGGCTCATCGGCTTTGCGTGATGCTTACAGCAATACCGGTGCCATGCTGTCTGTGGGGGATTTCGGTCTCGGAGGAAAAGGAAGTATACGAACCTGGAATGATACTGCAGTAGTGGGATACCTCAGGGCGGGAGCCGCCTCCGAATTCTGGAGAAATAATGCGGATACCGGGCACACTTATGCGGGAGGATGTTGCCTTTATACGGTCTCTTTCGATTCGTTCTTTAATATTTGCGTGGGGCAGCGTGGGCAGGGAGTGCGCATATCATCAGGTACTACTGATGCGGTTTCCCTTCAGGTTTACACGGTTTACACAGATAAAAACACGAGCAAAGCAAGTGACGGAACCCTTAAGGCCGCTTCTCCGGTGGCGCGCATCGTAAAAAGCAAAAAAGACTGCCAGCGCACTGATATTGATGAAGAAGGATTCAGCTGGTGTGGCTGTGGAACAGCAAATGAAGAGGCTGAGGGGATCAGCGTCTCCCGACTCGACACGGGGGTGTATACCCTTACGGGTTCTGCTGGGCTTGCTTCATCCGGCTGGCAACTCCTCCCTCCCCGCGACCCGCAGGGTTCGGGTGATATGGGGATTGTTGAAGCCGAACAGACTGAAAGCGGTGGTCTGACGATTAGGCTCTACAAGCGGCGTTATGTTCTCACCGACGATGGTGACATCGAGGTGCAAAAAGGTGCTGCGATTGACGTACCCGTAAACAGCTGGATTGATGTCCGCCTTGATATGCCAGAAACAAGTCTCTGGAATCAGCGCGCTGCCGGCACTCAGGAGCAATAAAAAAGCCCCGGCGACGGGGCAGTTACATTCCGTGCCAGTCTGGTGCAGGCTACAGGACTGTACTGATTTTAGACGATTTTTAAATTTCACTTTAGTAAATTCGATTACTGTTCAATCTGTTGACAAATTTCTTTGCCGCTTCGCCTTGATAACATTCCCTATTGTGAATACTGTATATTTAAACAGTAATTAAGCGAGGCTACTATGACACACCCTCTTTTTTTCATCAGCGGTCTGTCTCCGAAGGCGCAGTACATTGAAATCGGCTCGGACGTTCTGGCTGTGGAGCAACGATCCGAAGCCGCTGCCAGCGACATGCTGCTTATAGCTTTCATGGGCCGTCGACAGGTCGCGCGCTTGTGCGGCGGTGTGTTGATCACGGAAGAGGGCGAAGCTATAGAGGGTGATGCTCTGGATGATGTGGAAATGCTTGGTATGGTTACCCACATCATTCGACCTGCGGCATTCGATGATTATCCGGTGATGTGATGTTTGCCCTCGTCGATGCCAACTCATTTTATGCTTCGTGCGAACAGGCGTTCCGGCCAGAGCTTGATCATGTTCCTGTGGTTGTGGCGTCGAACAACGACGGCTGCGTTATTGCCCGGTCAGCACTCGCTAAAAAGCTGGGCATCAAAACCGGCGATCCTATTTTCAAGAATGCTGAACTTTTCCGGCGTCATGGCGTTGTCTGCTTCAGTTCTAATTACGAGCTCTATGGCGATATGAGCTACAGGATGATGTCGACACTGGAAGAGATATGTCCGCGCGTATCGGTTTACAGCATTGACGAGGCTTTCTGCGATCTTACAGGGGTGCGTAACTGTCGTGATCTGACGGATTTCGGGCGGGAGATTAAGCAGACAGTCTATCAGCGTACGCTTCTGCATGTAGGGGTTGGCATCGCCCCCACTAAAACGCTGGCCAAGCTGGCGAATCATGCCGCGAAGACATGGAAGGCAACCGGCGGTGTTGTGGATTTATCGAACGTCTCCCGCCAGCGAAAATTGATGGCGCTGCTGCCCTGTAACGAAGTGTGGGGAATAGGATCGCGGATTAGCAAGAAGCTGGCGGCCATGGGAATAAAAACGGCGCTGCAGCTGGCAGATGCCGATATACGCTTTATCCGTAAACACTTCAGCGTGGTGATGGAAAGAACGGTGCGCGAGCTGCGTGGCGAATCTTGCCTGGCGTTCGACGAGTTTCAGCCGGCGAAGCAGGAGATCTGCTGCAGCCGGTCTTTTGGTCAGCGCGTCACCGACTATACGGAAATGCGCCAGGCAATAGTGAGCTATGCCACGCGCGCGGCAGAGAAGCTGCGCGGAGAGCACCAGTTCTGCCGGTATGTGTCTGCTTTCGTTAAAACCTCGCCTTTTGCACTCGATGAACCCTATTACGGCAAGCATGCCGGAACAAAGCTCTTAACCCCTACACAGGACACTCGCGATATTGTGGCCGCTGCTGTGCGCTGCCTCGATACGGTCTGGAAAGACGGGCACCGGTACCAGAAAGGAGGCATTCTCCTGGGTGACTTTTTCAGCCAGGGCGTGGCGCAGCTAAACCTCTTTGATGACAACGCACCGCGTGCAAACGCCTCGGCGCTGATGGATATTCTGGATTCGGTGAACCAGCGGAACGGTCGGGGTACGTTATTTTTTGCGGGGCAGGGGATCGAGAAGAAATGGCAGATGAAACGGGAGATGCTTTCGCCCCGCTGGACAACGCGCCTGCAGGACGTACCAAAGGTGTTATAGCAGGTGAAATCGCTGCTGAAATGAGGGAAATCAGGTCAGGGGTTTTACCTTCATTTTACCTTAGTTTTACCTTAGACAAATTTCAGGCATAAAAAAACCAGCCGTAAGAGGCTGGTTTAATTGGGGAATTTTGGTCGGCACGAGAGGATTTGAACCTCCGACCCCTGACACCCCATGACAGAGGCTCATATCTTAAGAGCCTATAAGTGCCAGAAGCGGACATTACTAAATCCGCACTGCATTAATTTTTTTGCGCAGGCCAACAACATTTCGCAGGTATTCGTGAAATCGAGCTACAGCGTATAAACACAGCGGGTGATAATGCCAAAAAAGTAAACCGGGCAGATAGCAACAACCGAAAGGCTGCCTCTGTGGGGGAGAAACATGCACGACTTGCAGTGGTTAAAACTGCTGAAACAGTTGAATCGGTGATGAAAATCAAAGGTAGCAGCATAACCACCATCATCTTGCCCTTTGTCATGTGAAAACGTTAAAACTCTGTAGACTCAATTCACCGCCGCCTTACCTACACCAGAAAGGTAGTGGTTATTGGCGGATCAAAAAACTTGAATCGCTCGGGTGGCTCCTGCGAATCAATATTCTGACTTCAGGCTGATACTAATCAAAGGCCACTCATTATGGCCTTTTCTCAACTTCAGGGATGCCTATGAAAAATGTTATGGTGTTCTTCAATCGGCAGCAAGTAGTGGTTGTCAGGGTTGAAGATGGCACTACCACAATACTCCGTGAATACCCGAATGGTGAGGAAACTCATCTTAAGATTATGTATGCGGGAGTTCATTCGCTAACTGGCGATCATATTGAGTTTTGTGTAGCCTCAGACAGAGAAATTACATCAAATGAAATCGTCGAAGCTGCAAACAAACTTTTGAAATAGCTCGAGCTTGCTATTTTCTCAAATAAAAAAGCCTTCTGAACAAAGGCAAACTTGAGGTACGGCATTGTTTCTTGTTTTCAGTTCCCTCAATTCTCTCTGAAGGTGTGGCTCATCCATAAGCCATTCCCTGGGTCGGGTTGCGCACCATTTAAGATGCCTGCTAAGTATGGTCTACAAACCATTTACAACAAGCGTAAGCGGAAGACTAATTCAAAAGTTTTTATTAACGGCAGAGGAAAGACTATTACGGCATTACAACAGGCATTCACTGTGTGTCTGTGATAATGCCAGGAAAAAATCGGGCAAGCCTCTGTTCCGGCTTGACACCAGATGTCCTGCGAACGAGGCGACGGCATCGGCAGTGTGCGCATTGCAACCAACTCCCGATTTACCAGTGGTGTGAGGGATTATTCCTGAGCGCACTCATGGAAGATAACCTATGATTTATAAAAGGTTGAGTGTGAAAAAGGAGTATGTATGAAACCTGAAGAACTGGAGCGTAAAGCTGAGCAAGAAATTTCTGCTCTTATTACTAAAAAAATCACTGAGCTACGGAAAAAAACAGGCAAGGAAGTTTCTGAGATCGAGTTTATCCCGAGTGAGACCATGTCCGGTCTTGAGGGGTATAAAGTAAAAATAAAACTTATGTAGAGTAAACAGGTCGCTTAGACGGCCTTTTTTATTGATCCCAGTTGACCGGTGCGCCCGGAATGCGCATACAGTTCACTGCATTTAAGGACTGTGAACCGCCGCAGATCTTCATTACCGCAAGTGTTTTGCCCTACGAAGGACGAACTGCCCCTTCACTCAAGGGTATCCAGTTAATCTGCGCCATAACCCCGTGCCGTTCCAGAGAACTCCATCCCGTCACACCATCTGACCAGACCGGGCAGCTCGGTGACTTCAGAATGCGTGTCCGGCGTATCATCCGGCAGGGGTAAACCGGAGGGGTTAAAGAGTTTTACCTCCGCGTCCATCGCCGTCAGCAGGCGACCAGCTTCTTTCGCGGCAAAGTGGCTGCAGGAACGATCTCTTACTGAGCCAGACAGGATCAGAGTCCGGGGCGACTCCTGCATGTAAAGGCGTTCAGCGATGTGGTTATCACAGCATTCAGGGCAGGAAATGGTTCCATTTTTCTCCTCCGGAGAGAGCTGATGATTTCAAAATTAACATATATGATTTAACATATGTGTATTCTAAAGGGAACGGAGTGAAAAATGCTACAGCCTGCTCAGCTTTTCAAAATCCTGTCGGATGAAACACGGCTCGCCATCGTCATGCTTCTCCGGGAGTCAGGAGAACTGTGCGTCTGCGATATCTGCGCGGTCATTTCCGAATCGCAGCCCAAAATCTCGCGACATATGGCTATTCTTCGCGAGGCCGGACTGGTACTGGACCGTCGTGAAGGCAAATGGATCCACTATCGTCTGTCACCCCACCTACCGGCATGGGCAGCTGAGACAATCACGACATCCTGGCAGTGTATGCGGGAGGATTTGCGTAAATGGCTGGATAAATCAGCCTGCACCTCCTGCTGAGGAAGAAGAACACATTTATGTAATCATATATAACGGAGTCTGAGATGCTTTTGGCAGGGAGTATATTTTTACTGACGCTGATACTGGTGATCTGGCAGCCCAGAGGCCTGAGTATTGGATGGAGCGCGAGTATCGGGGCTGTGCTGGCGCTGGTAACCGGTGTCATCCATATCGCTGATATTCCCGTTGTCTGGAATATCATCTGGAACGCGACAGCGGCATTTATTGCGGTCATAATCATCAGCCTGCTGCTCGACGAGTGCGGCTTCTTCCAGTGGGCCGCACTGCACGTCTCACGCTGGGGTAACGGTCGTGGCCGCCTGTTGTTTACCTGGATAGTGTTGCTCGGTGCCGCTGTTGCTGCTTTGTTCGCCAATGACGGTGCCGCGCTGATCCTGACGCCAATTGTGATTGCGATGCTGCTTGCAATGGGATTCAGCAAGGGCACAACGCTGGCCTTTGTGATGGCCGCAGGATTTATAGCAGATACGGCCAGCCTGCCGCTCATTGTTTCTAACCTGGTGAATATCGTCTCAGCGGACTTTTTCGGTCTGAGCTTTACGCAGTATGCCTCCGTTATGATCCCCGTAGATGTGGCAGCGATTGCGGCCACGCTGGTCATGCTGCATCTCTTCTTCCGCAGGGACATTCCTGCGACGTATGACGTTTCGCTGCTGAAGAAGCCTGCCAGTGTGATAAAAGATCCGGCAACGTTCAGGGCGGGCTGGATTGTCCTGTTATTGCTGCTTGTCGGTTTCTTTGTTCTGGAGCCTCTGGGGATCCCGGTCAGTGCGATAGCGGCTGCTGGCGCAGCAGTGCTGTTTATAGTGGCGAAAAGAGGTCATGCCATCAACACGGGAAAAGTCCTGCGCGGTGCGCCATGGCAGATCGTTATTTTTTCGCTGGGCATGTACCTGGTGGTCTATGGCCTTCGCAACGCAGGGCTCACGGAGTATCTGTCTGACGTGCTGAACCTGCTGGCAGAAAAGGGGTTATGGGCAGCAACGTTCGGCACCGGCTTCCTGACCGCGTTCCTTTCATCGGTGATGAACAATATGCCGACTGTGCTGATTGGCGCGCTGTCGATTGACGGGAGTACGGCGACTGGCGTCGTTAAAGAGGCAATGATTTATGCCAATGTGATTGGCTGCGATTTAGGCCCGAAAATCACCCCGATTGGCAGTCTGGCAACCCTGCTCTGGCTGCATGTGCTTGCCCAGAAAAATATAACGATTACCTGGGGATATTACTTCCGCACCGGCATTATCATGACTCTGCCCGTGCTCTTTATCACTCTGGCGATGCTGGCGTGGCGACTATCTGTCACTTTGTAGTGAGAAACTGATATGAGCAACATTACTATCTATCACAACCCGGCCTGTGGCACCTCACGCAACACACTGGAGATGATCCGTAACAGCGGCATCGAACCCACCATCGTTTATTATCTTGATACTCCACCGGCACGTGATGAGCTTAAAAAACTCATTTCAGCTATGGGTATGCCAGTACGCGTATTGCTGCGTAAGAACGTAGAACCTTATGAACAATTAGGGCTTGAAGAAGAAAAATTTTCTGATGAGCAGTTAATCGATTTGATGCTTCAGAATCCGATCCTGATCAACCGGCCGATAGTAGTGACCCCGCTTGGCACTCGTCTTTGCCGCCCTTCAGAAATAGTGCTGGATATTCTACCGGAAGGTCAGAAAGGAGCGTTTACCAAAGAGGATGGCGAGAAGGTCATTGACGAAACTGGGAAGCGGATTAATTAATCTGCCCATTTAAAAAGATCGGACGCCTGGCATACGTTATGCGGACGTCCGCTTTTCGCTCATAGCGGACGTTTAAAGACGTTTTTTTACGCTGCTATTTTCATAATATGACTTCAACAGTAACGGTAACTCTTTGAAGGAAAATACGAATAATTTCAGTGAATATTCTGAAAAATTACTCTAACTTTTTGTTTTTTCATAACTACACAACTGATTTAAAATCCCTCGGCGTTCGCGCTGTGCGGGTTCAAGTCCCGCTCCGGGTACCATGGGAAAAAGCAGAATAATCAAAGCAATAAGCAGTGTCGTGAAACCACCGAAAGGTGGTTTTTTTGTGCCTGAAATTTGGCTTCGTGAGGCTTTCGCCCTCTCAAGTCAGGAATATTGCCATCCCGCAACCGTAGCTGACGAAATTCTGCTGTTGTATCTCATTGCATAAGGGGTATTTGACTGACTCTAATTAGTCCGAGTCGCTAGCTACCTTGATATCGAAGGCGTTATGTTTATGCTGTTAGTACACATAGCCCATTCCTGATACGATCTCACTTCTTCTCTCTGAATGAAAGATTTTCGTAGAAATTTAAGTTGCAGGTACCAGATTTTGGAGTTCCACTGATGCATTTTTTTCGCTAATCTATTCATTAATGGATTTGATTTATGGAGGTATCTGTGGTCGCTTTAGGATTGCCTGTGACTATCTTTGCTACAAAACGCCAGATGGATCATAGGTCAGCAGCGGATATGAAATGTGGTGATTTAACCGAAGAACAGTTAAAAAGAGACTTTCGTTTAACAGATGTTTCTACAAAAGTTGATCCATACAAACTTGAGAAGACTCCGATGTTAATAACTCCTCGCCCCGCTTATTACGATGGCCTTCTGAGTGGTGCCTTAAAAAAAAGGTACGACTATATCCCGTCTGGAATGTAGCAATATTATGTTTGATGAAATGCGTTCTCTATCAAGTCAGTTCGCCATGTACGGTGCATACAGGCAGTTGATAACTAAAATGATCACGCATTGGCAAACACAAAATGGTACTGCTTTTCAGGACGCCGCTTTGAACATGGCCTTAAGAAATCAGATAATAAATGATAGTTCAGAGCAGAGTTCTTTAAAGGCTATAGTAGACGCCATCAACGATAAAGTTAACTATAAAGATAAAACATTGCACGAAAATGCCCTTTATAGTATTGAATCATCTATTCAGAGATCTATTTTACCGAAATTCTCACGTTTTAAAGATAATTTGAATGGTTTAGGTATTACTGTGCATGATATTTATGCAGTAAATATCAAATTGATTTCAATGAATGTTTATGAAAATAAATGGCAGGCTATAGTCAAATATACGGCACAAGATCATTTCGGGCTTGATGACGAAGATATAAAGAAAAGTTTATTTTTTGGACATCGGTTTTTCAGAATTTGGTTTGTATTACAACGCTACAAGGCTTTCGGCTTTAAGCCTTTTTTTACTAACATGGAAACAGTGATCAAGATTCATGGAGGAATGTTTCAATGAGAAGAAAAAAGGTTGTTATAGTAACAATATTATTTTTTATATTTATTTCAGTATATATTTACCTGGATAACCGTCCCGTCAAAATCATTGCCGTTCACCAGGATAAAGCTTATTCAAGCATCATTGTCGATCATATGCCTCTGACAGCCAAAGGAAAAATAGAATGGTGGATGGATCATAAGGATAGGCTTTTCAAGGAGTACAATGTTCCCAAAGTCGATAGCGATGGGTTATTTCGTGTTTACTTTTGGGCTTTTGGTGAAGGTTACAAAGAATTAGGGAAATATGATCGACTCTGCTTTGATGATATGCCTGAGCCTAAGAATTGTATTGATAAAGACAACCTGATGATTGTTGCTAAGACGCGTGAGGGAAACATGCGATACACATTCGATGACTCCGTCTATATACAAACTCCTGATGGTGCCCTCAAAAAAAGAAAATAATCTTTCTGATCACAAAAATAAGGCGCTCCAGTCAGAGCGCCCTCGTGTTAACCCACTTCCGGCAGCCACCCTGCCACAATCAGAAACTGAATAGTAATAATGGCGACGCCGCAGGCAAAGATCAGGCAGAGCGCCGGTTTCCCGCCCAGCACGCGATAACCACTTTGCGGATGGTGTTTGCGGCTCTGCCACGCCAGCATCGACGGCAACAGAAGGGCTAATACCGCAAGCGCAACGCCTGCATAACCGAGTGCCATCACAAAACCGCGCGGGTAGAAGAGGGCAAACGCCAGCGGCGGCAGGAAGGTGATGATGCCGGTTTGCAAACGGCCACTGACACTATTACGGCGACGAAAGAGATCGGCCAGGTAATCGAACAAACCCAGCGAAACGCCGAGGAATGAAGTGGCCAGCGCCAGATCGGCGAAGAGGTGGATCGCCAGCTCAACATGCGCAGAGGCGACGACATCGCGCAGCGCCAGCAACAAGCCATTCAGCCCTGACTGGCTGGCAAGCAGGCCGATAAAAGTATGGGAGTCGATGCTGCCAAGCGTCGCCAGCTGCCAGAAGATATAAGCCACCAGCGGGATGGCGCTACCGGTGATAAACACTTTGCGCAGCTGGCGAATGTTACCGCCCATATAACTGACGATGCTCGGCACGCTGCCGTGAAAACCGAACGAGGTGAAAATCACCGGCAGGGCTGAGAGCGCCAGCCCTTTTTCCAGCGGCATAGTAAGCAGGTTCGCCTGGTGTACGTGCGGCATTAACAGCGCCAGCATGATCACTAAAAAGAGGATCTTGGCGCTGAAGAGAAAACGGTTAAAGAGATCGACCAGTGAGGTGCCGATGCAGACCACGCCGCCAGCGACCAGCGTAAAGATCAGCACGCCCGCGCTTGAGGAGAGCGATACGTTGAACCACTCACTGATACTTGAAGCGAGCAATTCACCAGCACCGCTGATATAGGCAGCCGTTAGCGCATACATCAGAAACATCATGCTGAAGCCGGTGATCCACTGACCGTAACGACCCAGGTAGCGCTGCGCCAGTGTACCGAGCCCGGTCTCAGCCGGAACATGCTGATAAACCTCAAGCAGCAGCAGGGCGGTGTAACACATCACGGCCCATAAGATGAAAAGCAGCCCCAGCGTCGTTGCAAACCCTACGCCCGCCGCCGCCAGCGGCATCGCCAGCATGCCCGCACCAATGGTGGTGCCAGCGACAATAAATACACTTCCAAGTGCCCGATTTTTCACACTTTCCTCTATTTCTTCACTCACTGCACACGCAATACGCGGCGCAGAGTAAGATAATTCCACCGTTTCGTCAAATGACCGTTACATCTGTTGTAATCTTTTATTTACAGCTTATCGCGCGGACGAGAAAGAGCTATCACCGGGGGTTTGAGTACGGAAGCAGGCAGTATTTTGCAGAAGGGGGATAAGCAGAAAGAAATGGTCTGGAGCAGAAGAAAAAGGCGGTACAGAATTAACTGAACCGCCTTTGTTATTAATTTTGTGCGTCGAGGGTCGCCAGCTCTTTATCAATAAAGTAGAGGCCTTCACCGCTTTTACCCGCCAGCGTTAATTTATCAATTACCGATTTAAAGAGTTTCTCTTCTTCATGCTGCTCGGCAACATACCACTGCAGGAAATTAAAGGTCGGATAATCCTGTGACATCATCGCAACATGCGCCAGCTCATTAATTTTTTGCGTAATATGCTGCTCATGTTCGTAAGTCGCGCGGAACAGTTCATCAAGGGAGGCATACTCAGCGACCGGTGAAGCAATATTCGCGATGCGCGGCAGGCTGCCGGTGTCCGTCAGGTAGTCGAACAGGCGCTGCATATGGGTCATCTCTTCCTGCGCGTGGCGGCGCAGAAACGCGGCGGCACCTTCAAAGCTGTGATAGCTGCACCATGCGCTCATCTGTTGATAGAGCAGGGAGGAGAAGAGTTCCAGATTCATCTGTTCGTTGAGTTTTTCAATCATCTCTGCTTTTAACATCGCACGGCTCCGGAATTAAAAATATAACAGGGGAAAGTGCCGCCACTATAATTTGTTATTTAATTATTTGCAAAAGTTAAAATAATAAAGCGTTTGATTAATAAAGAGAATGCGAATAACACGCATTGCCGGGGTAATATTTAAATGAATGAGAATTGTTTTTATTATTAATAAAAGAAAAAGCCAGCGCTAATGGCTGGCTTAAGAATTTACCAGGCCGCGCGGTTGGGATCGATAGCGATACCGCGACACTGATATTGAATGGTGATTTTGGTGTTCATGCAGCCTGAACCGCTGATCAAACTACAGGTCTGCACCGGCTGGCCAAATGCCACGGCGGTGGCATAGCCCAACTGCTGGCACTGTTTGTTGGCGGTGCCCTGCGCGACGTACTCATCATAACGCGCGGTCTGCATCATCTGCTGATTAAAGCTCAGACGTACCACACCGCTGGTGGTGTCCACGCTGCTCACTTCTGCTTCTTTGGTGATGGTGCACCCGGCAAGGAGTAACAGCGTGGCGGCAATAACGACTCTCTTCATGACGTTGCTCTGCTTCATTTTTTGCATCTTCTCATCTTAATCGCCCCCTCTGCGCGGCAATCGACGGAATAACCCCCCGAACACCCTCTACTAATCAGGACGGCTCAAGCGGGCCGCTCAAAACTGTGAGGCGGCTTTTGATTTTTAAAACCATTTTTCACTAAATTTGAAAGTATGTTTGTGAGGTAGTAAGGTTTAGGTAACCTTTGCTATCCGAAGCACGTCTACAGGAGATGAAAATGAAAATTGCACTGATGATGGAAAACAGCCAGGCGGCGAAAAACGCCATCATTCTCAAAGAGCTGAAAACCGTAGCCGATGAGAAAGATTTCCCGGTGTATAACGTCGGCATGAGCGACGAAAATGACCATCATCTGACCTATATCCACCTCGGTATTATGGCCAGCATTTTGCTCAACTCTAAAGCGGTAGATTTCGTGGTGACCGGCTGCGGCACCGGGCAGGGCGCGCTGATGTCGCTGAACATCCATCCGGGCGTGGTCTGCGGTTACTGTATCGATCCGGCCGATGCGTTCCTGTTCGCGCAGATCAACAACGGTAACGCGCTGGCGCTGCCGTTCGCCAAAGGCTTTGGCTGGGGTGCCGAGCTGAACGTGCGCTTTATCTTTGAAAAAGCCTTTACTGGCCGCAACGGGGAAGGTTACCCGCCGGAGCGTAAAGAGCCGCAGGTGCGCAACGCTGGCATTCTGAACCAGGTAAAAGCAGCGGTGGTGAAAGAGAACTATCTCGATACGCTGCGCACCATCGATCGCGAGCTGGTGAAGACCGCCGTCTCCGGCGAGCGTTTCCAGCAGTGCTTCTTCGAGAACTGCCAGAATAAAGAGATCGAAGCCTTCGTACGCGAAGTGCTGGCCTGATAATCCCCTTGCCTGATGGCGCTGCGCTTATCAGGCCTACGGGCAGGCAGCTTGCCACCGGTGTCTGCTTTGCCTGATGGCGCTACGCTTATCATGCCTACGCGGAGCAAATTTCACTGTTCGCCCCCGTAGGCCGGATAAGGCGTAAGCCGCCATCCGGCATTGCCGTTTAACGGCTTTTCTGCGACACCGCGCTGCCGGCATCCTTCGTCAAGCGCAGCGTATCAATCATTCCCACCAGACAGATCAACGCAATAAAGACAAACGCCAGCCGGAAACTAATCCCCTCCATCCCGGCGATCCCTAACCAGCCGCTGATATGCTCGCCAAGGCGAATGCCAATCGCGCCAAGCGTAATGCCAAGACCCACCGCCAGCTGTGTCGCCGTGCTAAACAGCGTATTGGCATAGCTCATCTGCGCGCCAGGCACATCGGCAAAGGCCAGCGTGCTGACGCCGGTAAACTGCACCGAGCGAAAAACGCCGCCAAGGTAGAGGATGACAAAGATCAGCCACACCGGCGTATCGGCGGTAAGAAAGGCGCAGGCCAGCAGCGCCATCACATTTAGCGCGCCGTTAATCAACAGCAGCTTACGAAAGCCGAGCCAGCGGATAAGCGGCGTGGTCGCTGGTTTAATGGTCAAATTCCCGGCAAACACCGCCAGCACCAGCAGCCCGGCATGGAAAGGATCCATCCCAAACCCAACCTGAAACAGCAGCGGCAGCAGAAACGGCACCGCGCTGATCGAGGCGCGAAACAGCGAGCCGCCATACATGGTGACGCGAAAGGTCGGCACCTGCATCGCGTCGAGGCGGATCATCGGCCACGCATGGCGGCGAAAATGGCGCAGCGTAAAGGCAAACATCACCGCGCCGAGCATCAGCAGTGCCAGCGTCAATCCACCCTGTGGGTGTTGCGAACCGAGCGCTTCCATTGCGTACACCAGGCTCACCATCGCCACGCTGGTGGTGAGAAAGCCGGTCAAGTCGAAGGGACGGCGCTCCTCTTCGCGGATGTTGGGAATAATGCGCAGCGCCAGCGCCATCCCCAGCAGGCCGAGCGGCACATTAATAAAGAAGATCCAGCGCCAGTCGGCGTAGTGGGTAATAAACCCGCCGAGCGGCGGGCCGATAATCGGTGCCACCAGCGCCGGCCAGGTGAGCGTGGCGATGGCGGTAATCAGTTGATGTTTCGGCGTGGTGCGCAGCACCGCCAGCCGCCCGACCGGCACCATCAGCGCGCCGCCCATCCCCTGCAAAATACGCATCGCCACAAACATCTCGACGCTGGTGGAGAGGCCGCACAGCACCGAGGCGAAGGTGAAGATGGCCAGCGCCAGGGTAAAGATGGTGCGGGCGCCGAAACGATCGGCGATCCAGCCGCTGGCGGGGATCAAGACGGCGAGGGTGATCAGATAGGCGCTGATGCCGATATTGAGCGCCACCGCTTCGACGCCAAAGGTTTTTGCCATATCCGGCAGCGCGGTGGCGATCACCGTGCCGTCAATAAACTCCATAAAGAAGGCGCCCGCTACCAGTAATGCAGCGGGAGAAACCGCGCCTCGCGTTTGCGCAGGGGAACTGTCGGTCATTAAGGCTCTGCCATTCACAAAAAATAATTGAAGAAGCTAAAAATATTTTTAGCGCGCTAACTGCCGGATTTGTCATCAGATTGCTAATAAAACTACGCCATTTTCGATTTTTGAAACGTGATTTCGATCGCAGATAGATTGATTTTTGTGACGAGCGTCATATTATGTCGCCCATTAAGGCTTAACACCTGCCTGACTATTTGCCGGAGTGAATAATGAAACTGCGTAAAATCCTGAAGCATATGTTCGAAACCTATTGCAAGACGTTCAAAGACGTCCCGCCTGGCGCGATGTTCTGAGAATAAAAAAACCTGCTGCGGCAGGTTTTTTTGTCTCTACGCAACGCGGCCGCGCGCAAAACTACTCTTGCCCGCCGTTTCCCGCTACTATGGCGCCCTTTCAATAAGGAGCTTCCCATGTCGCAAAACACCCCCGCCGACCAGGAGCTGGTCTCTGACGTTGTCGCTTGCCAGCTGGTCATCAAACAGATCCTTGATGTCATTGACGTTATCGCGCCGGTTGAAGTGCGTGAAAAAATGGCTAACCAGCTTAAAACCATCGACTTCTCGACCCATCCTGCCGCCGCCGATCCGGTGACGCGCCGCGCGATTCAAAAAGCGATTGCGCTGATTGAACTGAGGTTCACCCCGCAGGGCGAAGCGCACTAACGCGCACTTTATCGAATCCCGGCAGCGGGTCTGTGACGCAGCGAGGATTTTGAAACGCTGTTTTGATCAACAATGACGCCACCTGTTTCACCTGACCTCAACGGCAAGGAGTCGGTCATGAAAAAAGTGGCGGTATTGTTAGCGCCGGGTTTTGAAGAAGCGGAAGCGATTATCACTATTGATATTTTGCGCCGCTTAGAGATTGAAGTAGAGACGCTGGCCTGCGCGGATTCCCGCGCGGTGGTCAGCTATCACGCCATTCCCATGGTGGCAGACAGCACCTTGCCAGAGCGGCAAGAGATGCTGTTTGATGCCATCGTCCTCCCCGGCGGGCCGCAGGGCAGCGTCAACCTCGCCGCCAGCAGCGACGTCGTGCAATTTATTAAAGCCCACGATGCGGCAGGGAAACTGATCTGCCCCATCTGCTCCGCCGCTGCGCGCGTGCTTGGCGGCAACAATCTGCTGAACGGGCGTCGCTATGTCTGCTCCGGCGATCTCTATCAACAAGTGCAAGACGGCGAGTACGTCGATGCACCGGTCGTTGAAGATGGCAACCTGATCAGCGGCAAAGGTCTGGGACACGCTTTCGACTTCGCCTTCACCCTTGCTGCACGCCTGCTGGGTGACGAAAAACCCGTTCGCGATCACGCCGATCATATCTACTACCGCTGGTAATCGTTTCGCCCGGCCGCGCCCTGCGGTCGGGTACAAGGATAAGCTGGCTGACGTTATGGATTATCCTGCTTTCACCCTTGCGATTTGTCTGACAAAAGCCGCTGACTTTATGGCTAAATCCGCTGAATTTATGTACGGAATTACTGTAATTCAGCCGTGTGATGCCGCTCTCCTATGGAGAATCAATTTCCCGCTAAAACTATTTCCAGCACAGATGTCCATCTGATGCATGGGCGCTAATGCCTTGTTTTTTGAACTTTTAACAATACCAATTATTTCTGTTCCCTACATAAAAGCGTGTTTAAGCCGGAGTTTACCATGCACAAATTCACTAAAGCGTTGGCGGCCATCGGCCTGGCTGCCGTTATGTCACAATCCGCTATCGCTGAAACCATGAAGCTCGGGTTTCTGGTTAAACAGCCGGAAGAGCCCTGGTTCCAGACTGAGTGGAAATTCGCTGACAAAGCGGGCAAAGAGTTAGGTTTCGAGGTGATTAAAATCGCCGTCCCGGATGGCGAAAAAACGCTGAACGCCATTGATAGCCTGGCGGCCAGCGGCGCGAAAGGGTTTGTCATCTGTACGCCGGATCCGAAACTCGGCTCCGCTATCATGGCGAAAGCACGCGGTTACGACATGAAAGTGATCGCCGTCGATGACCAGTTCGTCAATGCCAAAGGCAAGCCGATGGACACCGTTCCGCTAGTGATGATGGCCGCCAGCGAAATCGGCGCGCGTCAGGGCGAAGAGCTCTATAAAGAGATGCAAAAACGCGGCTGGGATGTGAAAGAGACCGGCGTGATGGCCATTACTGCGAACGAACTCGACACCGCCCGTCGCCGTACCTCCGGCTCGATGGACGCGCTGAAAAAAGCCGGCTTCCCGGAAAAACAGATCTACCAGGTGCCGACCAAATCTAACGATATCCCCGGCGCATTCGATGCCGGTAACTCCCTGCTGGTACAGCACCCGGAAGTGAAACACTGGCTGGTGCTCGGTATGAACGATAACACCGTGCTGGGCGGCGTGCGCGCCACCGAAGGCCAGGGCTTTAAAGCGGCAGATGTGATTGGCATCGGTATTAACGGTGTCGATGCGGTGAGCGAGCTGTCGAAAGGGCAGGCCACCGGCTTCTATGGCTCCCTGCTGCCAAGCCCGGACGTACATGGCTACAAAACCAGCGAACTGCTCTACAACTGGGTGACCAAAGGCGTTGAGCCGCCGAAGTTCACTGCGGTGACCGATGTGGTGCTGATCACCCGCGATAACTTCAAAGAAGAGCTGGCGAAGAAAGGACTGTAAGGCTCTGTCGGTTGCGCTCCCCGTGCAAACGGGGAGCCTGTCGTACCCTCAACTGCTTCACGGAGACGTTATGCAACACTCCACTCCCTATCTCTCGTTTCGCGGCATCAGCAAAACCTTTCCCGGCGTCAAAGCGCTGAGCGATATCACCTTTGACTGTTATGCCGGGCAGGTACACGCGCTGATGGGCGAAAATGGCGCGGGGAAATCCACCCTGCTAAAAATCCTTAGCGGTAATTACGCGCCCACCGGCGGCACGCTGGCGATCAAAGGCGAAGAGGTGGTGTTTAGCGACACCACTGCGGCGCTGAATGCCGGTGTGGCGATCATCTATCAGGAGCTGCACCTGGTGCCGGAGATGACCGTCGCGGAAAATATCTACCTTGGTCAACTGCCGCAAAAAGGCGGCATTGTGAACCGCTCGCTGCTCAACTACGAAGCGGGCCTGCAATTACAGCATCTGGGGCTGGATATCGATCCCCAGACGCCGCTTAAGTATCTCTCTATCGGTCAATGGCAGATGGTGGAGATTGCCAAAGCGCTGGCGCGCAACGCCAAAGTGATCGCCTTTGACGAACCGACCAGCTCCCTTTCGGCACGTGAAATCGACAATCTGTTCCGCGTGATCCGCGAACTGCGCAAGGAGGGCAGGGTGATCCTCTATGTTTCCCACCGCATGGAGGAGATTTTTGCCCTCAGCGACGCCATTACCGTCTTTAAAGATGGCCGCTACGTGCGCACCTTCAGCGATATGCAGCAGGTCAACCACGATCAGCTGGTGCAGGCCATGGTCGGGCGCGAGCTGGGCGATATCTACGGCTGGCAGCCGCGCCCCTGTGGCGAAGAGCGTCTGCGCCTGGAGCAGGTGAAAGCGCCGGGCGTACGCACGCCCATCAGCTTAAGCGTGCGCAGCGGCGAAATCGTCGGCCTTTTCGGTCTGGTCGGTGCCGGGCGAAGCGAGCTGATGAAAGGGCTGTTCGGCGGGACGAAGATCACCGAAGGGCATGTATTTATCGATGGCGAAGCGATCAACATCCAGAAACCGGCCCACGCCATTCGCGCAGGGATGATGCTCTGCCCGGAAGATCGTAAAGCCGAAGGGATTATCCCGGTGCACTCGGTGCAGGAGAACATCAATATCAGCGCCCGGCGCAAATACATCCGCGCAGGCTGCCTGATTAACGATGGCTGGGAGAGCGAGAACGCCGCGCACCATATTCGCGCGCTCAATATCAAAACCCCCGGCGCCGAACAGCTGATTATGAATCTCTCCGGCGGCAACCAGCAGAAGGCGATCCTCGGTCGCTGGCTGTCGGAGGAGATGAAAGTGATCCTGCTCGATGAGCCGACGCGCGGTATTGATGTGGGTGCCAAGCATGAGATCTACAACGTGATATACGCGCTGGCCGCGCGTGGCGTCGCGGTGCTCTTTGCTTCAAGTGACTTACCCGAAGTGCTCGGCGTTGCCGACCGCATCGTGGTGATGCGCGAAGGGGAGATTGCCGGTGAGGTGCTACACGGACAGAGTGATGAACAGCAGGTGTTGAGCCTGGCTATGCCAAAAGTGAGCCAGGCGGTCGCCTGAGTGAGGAGAATACGATGTCATCTTTAACAACGGCCCGCGCGCCGAAAAAGTCGCCCTTTAGCGTCGGGCGCATCTGGGATCAGTTTGGCATGCTGGTGGTTTTCGCGGTGCTGTTTATCGGCTGCGCGGTGTTTGTGCCGAACTTCGCCTCCTTCGTCAATATGAAGGGGCTGGGGCTGGCGATCTCAATGTCCGGGATGGTCGCCTGCGGCATGCTCTTCTGCCTCGCCTCCGGTGATTTCGATCTCTCGGTCGCCTCGGTGATTGCCTGCGCCGGTGTGACCACGGCGGTGGTGATTAACCTTAGCGAAAGCTTGTGGATTGGCGTCGCCGCTGGTCTGCTGCTCGGTGTGGTCAGCGGCTTTATTAACGGCTTCGTTATTGCCCGCTTAAAGATCAACGCCCTGATCACCACCCTTGCGACCATGCAGATTGTGCGCGGGCTGGCCTATATCATCTCTGACGGTAAAGCGGTCGGCATCGAAGATGAGCGCTTCTTCGAGTTGGGTTACGCAAACTGGCTGGGCTTGCCGGCGCCAATCTGGCTGACGGTCGGCTGTCTGATTATCTTCGGCTTCCTGCTTAACCGCACCACCTTTGGCCGCAACACGCTGGCGATTGGCGGTAATGAAGAGGCAGCGCGGCTGGCGGGTGTGCCGGTGGTACGCACCAAAATCATCATCTTTGTGCTTTCCGGGCTGGTCTCGGCTGCTGCAGGGATTATTCTCGCTTCGCGCATGACCAGCGGACAGCCGATGACCTCCATCGGTTATGAGCTGATTGTCATCTCTGCCTGCGTATTGGGTGGGGTTTCGCTCAAGGGCGGCATAGGAAAAATCTCGTATGTAGTGGCAGGTATTCTGATTCTTGGCACCGTTGAGAACGCCATGAACCTGCTGAATATCTCCCCCTTCTCGCAGTATGTCGTCCGCGGTCTGATCCTGCTGGCAGCGGTGATCTTCGACCGTTACAAGCAGAAAGCGAAGCGCACGGTGTGATGCTAACTGCTTAAATTATCGACACAACCTTTTAGTGTAATTCCCCCTTTAACCAGCCGCTAATGCGGCTGGTCTTTCATTGTTAAAATGGCGAGCAGCGTCACACTGTCTATACTTACATGGCTAATGATAATGGGGCCGTAGATTAATAACGGCTCACACGATGACTGTAAGGAGGAAACAAGGGTGGACGACGCGTTATCAAAACCGCCTCTCTTTTCCGGTGATTTTGCCTTTTTTTTCGATTTGGATGGCACCCTCGCTGATATTAAACCGCGCCCGGATGATGTTTTCATTCCGGAACAGGTGCTGACCAGACTTTCATTGCTTGCAGAGATGAATAACGGCGCGCTGGCGTTGATTTCAGGGCGCTCAATTAGCGAGCTTGATGAGCTCGTTGAACCGTATCGTTTCCCGCTTGCCGGTGTTCACGGCGCAGAGCGACGCGATATCGCAGGTCAAACTGAACGGGTGACATTGCCGAAAGAGGTGCTTATTCCGCTGGAGCAGGCGCTTCGGCAAGGGCTGGCGTCGCTTGACGGCGTCGTGCTGGAAACCAAAGGGATGGCATTCGCACTGCACTATCGCCAGGCACCGCAGCATGAAGACGCGGTCTTTGCTCTGGCACAACAGATGGTTGACACCTTCCCGCAGCTGGCCATGCAGCCAGGCAAATGTGTGGTTGAGCTGAAACCGTCCGACATTCATAAGGGCGCGGCCATTGAAGCCTTTCTGCGCACGCCGCCCTTCACCGGCAGGAAACCGGTGTTTCTTGGTGACGATCTTACTGATGAGCATGGTTTTGAAACCGTCAATAAACTGGGCGGTATCTCGATTAAAGTTGGTTCAGGCGAAACCCACGCCCAGTGGCGGCTGAACGACGTTCGCGATGTTCATGACTGGTTGGAACGTATGTCCGAGTATCAAAAACAAGAAGAAAAGGCGCTAACAAACAGGAGAGATGGCTATGAGTCGCTTAGTCGTAGTATCTAATCGAATTGCACCGCCTGATGATAAAAAAGCCAGTGCTGGCGGACTGGCAGTCGGTATTTTGGGCGCACTGAAAGCCGCAGGCGGCGTCTGGTTTGGCTGGAGCGGCGAAATCGGCGATGAAGATCAACCGTTGAAAGAGGTGAGCAAAGGGAACATTACCTGGGTCTCCTTCAATCTCAGCGAAGAGCATCACGAGCAGTATTACAACCAATTCTCTAACGCCGTGCTGTGGCCCGCTTTCCACTACCGTCTTGACCTGGTGAAATTCCAGCGCGAAGCGTGGGATGGCTATCAGGAAGTGAATGCCTTACTGGCTGATAAGCTGGTGCCGCTGCTGAAAGAGGATGACATCCTCTGGATCCACGACTATCACCTGCTGCCGTTTGCCAGCGAGCTGCGTAAACGCGGCGTAAAAAATCAGATTGGCTTCTTCCTGCACATTCCTTTCCCGACGCCGGAGATCTTCAACGCGCTGCCGCCGCATGCGGAGCTGCTGGAGCAGCTGTGCGACTACGATCTGCTCGGCTTCCAGACTGAGAGCGACCGCACCGCGTTTCTCGACAGCGTGTCGATGCAGACGCGCCTCAGCACGCGTAACAGTAAAGAGCACATGGCGTGGGGCAGAAATTTCCGTACCGAAGTCTACCCAATCGGTATTGAGCCGAATGAGATCGCTCAGCAGGCATCCGGCCCGCTGCCGCCTAAGCTTGCGCAGCTGAAAGCCGAGCTGAAGAATGTGAAGAACATCTTCTCCGTTGAGCGTCTGGACTACTCCAAAGGGTTGCCGGAGCGTTTCCTCGCCTATGAGACGCTGCTGGAGAAATTCCCCGAGCACCACGGCAAAATCCGCTATACACAGATTGCACCGACCTCGCGCGGCGAAGTGCAGGCTTATCAGGATATTCGTCACCAGCTGGAGACGGAAGCAGGGCGCATCAACGGTAAATATGGCCAGCTTGGCTGGACGCCGCTCTACTACCTCAACCAGCATTTCGATCGCAAAGTGCTGATGAAGGTCTTCCGTTACGCCGAAGTGGGTCTGGTCACGCCATTGCGTGACGGGATGAACCTGGTAGCGAAAGAGTATGTGGCGGCGCAGGATCCGGAAAACCCGGGTGTGCTGGTGCTGTCGCAGTTTGCCGGTGCGGCGAACGAGCTGACCTCCGCGTTGCTGGTCAACCCTTACGATCGTGACGATGTCGCTGCGGCGCTTGACCGTGCGCTGCGCATGCCGCTGGCAGAGCGTATTTCGCGCCATGCGGAGATGCTGAAGATCATTCAGGAGAATGATATCGACCACTGGCAGGAGAGGTTTATCAGCGACCTAAAGCAAATCTCGCCACGTAGCGCGCAGAGCGAGCTACAAAACAAAGTGGCGACCTTCCCGAAACTGGCTTAAGCCGTAAAACAGAACGCTCCCGCAGAATCGGGAGCGTTTTTTTTATCCTTCCAGTGACACCAGCAGCACATCCACTTCGCTCGTCTTCACAATACTCTTCGCCGAACAGGCCGCGCGCGCGAAAAATGTCTGGTTGTGATTGCCGCATATCACCAGATCGACACCCCTGGTACGACAGACATGGGATATATGTTCAGATAATTCGCCCGTGGCGATAAGCGTCTGTTCAATCGGATAATGTGCGCTGGTTACAAGTTCGTTAATAAACTGTTGCAATTCTTCCTGCAGCAGAGTTCGGACACTCTCCATCATCGGCGCAGCAAGCTGATTATAGAGTTCAGGGTCGGCGGCAAAGGTAATTAACGTGATGCGGGCGTGAGAAGGGCGAGCAATATCAATCGCTTTGGCGAGCAGCTGACGACTTTCGGGTGTCATCGCTACCGCAACCAGAAGATGCGCGTAGGCCATTGCGTTCTCCACGGGTATTCCAGTTTTTCTCACCATTACTCTGTTTCACGTTCCAGTGCAAGCCACAAACATTGCTGCTCTGTGAAGGTAATCATAAATATTCATTAATTTTTCTTACGTAACAGAGCGTACATATAATAAGCAAGTTAACGAAAATTGAATACCTAACTGAAATTTAAAGAATATATCGCTAAATTCCGGCGCCGATCATCAGGCTCATTAACGAAATTGAAATGGTTACTTAAGTCAACTAATTAGCCACACTAAAATCTTAACTCGTTGTTTTTTAAGTATATTTATTTATGTGTCTGCAATAGATACGTTTTGCTGAATCGAGCCATTCCAGCACGTCATACCTCTGACCAGTCGCGGTTTTTAGCCCCTGGTACTGCATGAGTATTCGTACTAGTGGAATAAAAAAGGGTGCAATCGAGTAATAAAACATCAAATCACAAGCGAGACTGATAGATTTCTGATCAATAATCACGTAAATTATGTGACGTGGATCACAAAAATTTCAAATTCCCGCTCTGTTCAGATTGTATGTCTCAGCACCTACGAGTACAGTTGCGTCGAATTAGGAAAAATCTTAGTTCTTTGTAAGAAATGATTAAGAGAGCAGCAAGGCATTAACATCTCAACGAAGCGCCTTGCTTGTGAGATCCTGAGTCAGTTATGCATTTAGCCTTTCTTTTTTATACCGGGTTTTTTCCCGGCGACATCACGGGGTGCGGCTTAGCCGCATAAGATTCAAGTTGGTTATTCTGGATGGGAAAAATGCATACATCCGAGTTGCTGAAACACGTTTACGATATCAATCTGTCATATTTACTCCTTGCTCAGCGTCTTATTAGCCAGGACAAAGCCTCCGCCATGTTCCGTTTAGGGATCAATGAAGAGATGGCAAACACGCTGGGTGAGTTAACCCTGCCACAAATGGTGAAACTGGCTGAAACCAATCAGCTTATTTGTCAGTTCCGTTTCGACAATCATCAGACCATCACTCGTCTGACCCAGGAATCGCGTGTGGATGACTTGCAGCAAGTCCATACCGGAATTTTGCTTTCAACCCGCCTGCTCAACGAATCATCTAAAAACGGCGACGCGGCCAGGAAGAAAAGGGCTTAACTATGAGTGAGAAAAGCATTGTTCAGGAAGCACGCGATATTCAGTTAGCAATGGAACTGATTACGCTGGGTGCGCGTTTACAGATGCTGGAGAGTGAGACGCAGCTTAGCCGCGGTCGTCTTATCAAACTCTATAAAGAGTTGCGTGGTAGCCCGCCGCCGAAAGGCATGCTGCCATTCTCCACCGACTGGTTTATGACCTGGGAACAAAACATCCACGCGTCGATGTTCTGCAACGCCTGGCAGTTTCTGTTAAAAACCGGTCTGTGCAGCGGCGTTGACGCAGTCATTAAAGCTTACCGACTCTACCTCGAACAGTGCCCTCATTCGGATGAAGGCCCGCTTCTGGCGCTGACTCGCGCCTGGACGCTGGTCCGTTTCGTGGAAAGCGGAATGCTGGAGTTGTCGCGCTGTAACTGCTGCAGCGGTAACTTTGTTACCCATGCTCATCAGCCCGTTGGTAGCTTTGCCTGCAGTTTATGCCAGCCGCCGTCCCGCGCGGTAAAAAGACGTAAACTTTCGCCGGAAGCTGCCGATATTATTCCACAACTGCTGGAAGAACAGATCGATCAGGCTGTTTAACCGAATCAGGTGGAATCAAAACTCCAGCAGCGGTGCTTTAATGCCGCTGCTTTTTTTTGCCCGCCGTTCGTGAAAACCCTCCGAAATGTTTCTCTTAAGCCTTAGTCATTAGCAGAAGGATGATGTCGTGCTTATCGTATTAGGTTACCTGATAGTAGTTGGTGCAGTCTTAGGCGGTTATATGATGACCGGCGGTCACCTTGGGGCACTGTATCAACCCTCTGAACTGATTATTATCGGCGGGGCGGGTGTGGGTGCATTCATTGTGGGCAACAACGGCAAAGCCATCAAAGGCACAATGAAAGCGTTGCCGCTGCTGTTTCGCCGCTCTAAGTACACCAAAAGTATGTATATGGACCTGCTGGCGCTGCTCTATCGCCTGATGGCGAAATCACGTCAGCAGGGGATGTTCTCCCTCGAAAGAGATATCGAGAACCCGAAAGAGAGCGAGATTTTCGCCAGCTACCCGCGCATTCTGGCCGACGCCACCATGCTCGAGTTTATTGTCGATTACCTGCGTCTCATCATCAGCGGCAACATGAACACCTTCGAAATCGAAGCGCTGATGGATGAAGAGATCGAGACCCACGAGAGTGAAGCAGAAGTGCCTGCTAACGCCCTCGCGGCGGTCGGCGATTCGCTTCCGGCGTTCGGTATCGTTGCGGCGGTAATGGGCGTGGTTCACGCACTCGCTTCGGCAGATCGTCCGGCGGCAGAGCTGGGCGCACTGATTGCCCACGCGATGGTGGGGACATTCCTCGGCATCCTGCTGGCGTACGGTTTTATCTCGCCGCTGGCAAGCGTGCTGCGCCAGAAAAGTGCGGAAACCGCCAAGATGATGCAGTGCGTCAAGATCACGCTGCTGTCGAACCTGAACGGTTATGCACCGCCGATCGCGGTCGAGTTTGGTCGTAAAACGCTTTACTCAAGCGAGCGTCCATCGTTTGTCGAGCTGGATGAGCACGTACGTGCTGTCCGCAACCCTAACCAACAGACGACAACCGAGGACGCATGAAAAATCAGGCCCATCCTATCGTCGTAGTTAAACGTAAAAAACATAAAGGCCATGGTGGCGGCGGTCATGGCTCGTGGAAAATCGCCTATGCCGACTTTATGACGGCGATGATGGCGTTCTTCCTTGTTATGTGGCTGATCTCCATCTCCAGCCCGAAAGAGTTGATTCAGATTGCGGAGTATTTCCGCACGCCGCTGGCAACAGCGGTCACCGGTGGGCCGCGTATTTCGAATAGCGACAGCCCCATTCCGGGCGGTGGCGATGACTACACGCAGCAACAAGGCGAAGTGCAAAAACAGCCGAATATTGATGATTTGAAACGACGCATGGAGCAGTCGCGCCTGAGCAAACTGCGCGGCGATCTGGACCAGTTGATCGAAGCGGATCCGAAGCTGCGCGCCCTGCGCCCGCACCTGAAGATCGATCTCGTACAGGAAGGGCTGCGCATCCAGATTATCGACAGCCAGAACCGGCCGATGTTTAAAACCGGCAGCGCGGAAGTCGAGCCTTACATGCGCGATATTTTACGGGCGATTGCCCCGGTGCTTAACGGCATCCCGAATAAAGTGAGTCTTTCCGGCCATACCGATGATGCCCCGTACGCCAACGGCGACAAAGGGTACAGCAACTGGGAGCTCTCAGCCGATCGTGCAAACTCATCGCGCCGCGAGCTGGTTGCCGGTGGGCTGGATGATGGCAAGGTAATGCGTGTTGTCGGCATGGCCGCCACCATGCGCCTGGTCAACCGCGGACCTGATGAAGCCATCAACCGCCGAATAAGTCTTTTGGTGCTCAACAAACAGGCAGAAGCGGCCATTCTGCATGAGAACGCCGAGAGTCAAAGTGCGCCAATAAGCGCCATTACACAGCCTGAGCCCGCAGAGCCGGCAGCCCCCGCGCCAGCCCCTGCGTCTCCGGTAGCAGTTCCCACATCGCCACAAGCCAATCCGAGGTGATAGCGTGAGCATGGATATTAGTGATTTTTACCAGACATTCTTTGATGAGGCCGACGAACTGTTGGCCGATATGGAACAACATTTATTAGATCTGGTGCCGGAAGCACCTGATTCAGAACAGCTCAACGCCATCTTCCGCGCCGCTCACTCTATTAAAGGTGGTGCGGGAACGTTTGGCTTTACCATTCTGCAGGAAACCACGCACCTGATGGAGAACCTGCTGGATGAGGCACGGCGTGGCGAAATGCAGCTTAACACCGACATTATCAACCTGTTTTTGGAAACCAAAGATATTATGCAAGAACAGCTCGACGCCTATAAAAGCTCGCAAGAGCCGGATGCTGCCAGCTTCGAATATATCTGCAACGCTCTGCGCCAGCTGGCGCTGGAAGCGAAAGGCGAAGCCGCTCCGGCTGCCGGCAGCGCGAAGCTCTCTGTGGTTGAAAGCACCGCGCAGGCTGTCGACGCTGCTCCTGCTGCGGCGAACGACGGCAAATTGCGTGTCGTGCTGTCGCGCCTGAAAGAGAGCGAAGTTGCCCTGCTGGAAGAGGAGCTGGGTAACCTCGGTACGCTGAGCGATGTGGTCAAAGGCAGTAATAGCCTGAGCGCTACCATCGATGGCGGTCTCGGTGAAGATGACATTATTGCGGTGCTCTGCTTTGTTATCGAAGCAGATCAAATTGCCTTTGAAAAAGCCGCTGCGCCAGCCGCCGTTGACACGGTTGCCGACGCTGCTGCGCCAGAAGACGAGGCCGAAGCCGCGGTTCCTGCCGTTCAGGCAGCTGCTGCACCGGTACTGAAAGCGGTAGCTAAAGAGGCGCAGCCTGCCGGACGTGAAAAACCGGCGCGCGCCGCCAGTGAGTCCACCAGCATCCGCGTAGCGGTTGAGAAGGTTGACCAGCTGATTAACCTGGTCGGCGAACTGGTGATCACCCAGTCAATGCTGGCCCAGCGCTCCAACGAACTGGATCCGGTGACCCATGGCGATCTGATCACCAGCATGAGCCAGCTGCAGCGCAACGCCCGCGATCTGCAGGAATCGGTAATGTCGATTCGTATGATGCCGATGGAGTATGTCTTCAGCCGCTTCCCGCGTCTGGTACGTGACCTGGCGACCAAGCTGGATAAACAGGTAGAACTGACCCTGCAGGGTAGCTCGACCGAACTCGATAAGAGCCTGATCGAACGTATTATCGATCCATTAACGCACCTGGTGCGTAACAGCCTCGACCACGGTATCGAAACGCCGGAAAAACGCGTTGAAGCGGGCAAATCGCCGATTGGTAACCTGATCCTCTCCGCAGAACATCAGGGTGGCAATATCTGCATCGAAGTGACCGATGATGGTGCTGGCCTTAACCGCGACCGTATCCTTGCTAAAGCCCTTTCTCAGGGCATGGCCGTGAGCGAAAGCATGACCGATGAAGAAGTTGGCATGCTGATCTTTGCTCCGGGCTTCTCTACCGCTGAGCAGGTGACGGATGTCTCCGGCCGCGGCGTGGGCATGGACGTGGTGAAACGTAACATCCAGGAGATGGGCGGCCACGTTGAGATCAAATCCAAGCAGGGCACCGGTACCACTATCCGTATCCTGCTGCCGCTGACGCTGGCGATCCTCGACGGCATGTCAGTGAAAGTGAATAACGAAGTCTTTATCCTGCCGCTCAACGCCGTTATGGAGTCGTTGCAGCCGCGCGAAGAAGATCTGCATCCGCTGGCGGGCGGCGAGCGCGTACTGGAAGTACGTGGCGAATACCTGCCGCTGGTTGAGTTGTGGAAAGTGTTTGACGTGGCTGGGGCAAAAACCGAAGCCACGCAGGGAATTGTTGTCATTCTGCAGAGCGCAGGTCGTCGCTATGCGCTGCTGGTCGATCAGCTGATTGGTCAGCACCAGGTGGTGGTGAAAAACCTGGAGAGCAACTATCGCAAAGTGCCGGGGATTTCTGCCGCCACCATCCTTGGTGATGGTAGCGTCGCGCTGATTGTGGACGTCTCAGCGCTGCAGGGATTGAATCGTGAACATCGTATGGCGCACACAGCCGCCTGATTTAGTTAAGAAGGTATAAAACATGACCGGTATGAGTAATGTAGCAAAACTGGCGGGCGAGCCATCAGGTCAGGAGTTCCTGGTCTTCACTTTGGGCGATGAAGAGTACGGCATCGATATTCTCAAAGTGCAGGAAATTCGTGGCTATGATCAGGTTACCCGCATCGCCAACACCCCTGATTTCATCAAGGGCGTCACCAACCTTCGCGGCGTGATCGTGCCCATCGTCGACCTGCGCGTGAAGTTCAGCCAGGGCGAAGTGGAATATAACGAAAACACCGTGGTGATCGTGCTGAACCTTGGTCAGCGTGTGGTCGGTATCGTGGTTGACGGCGTTTCCGACGTACTGTCACTCGCCTCCGACCAGATCCGCCCGGCACCGGAATTCGCCGTGACCCTGTCGACCGAATACCTGACCGGCCTCGGCGCGCTGGGCGACCGTATGCTGATCCTGGTAAACATCGAAAAACTGCTCAACAGCGACGAAATGGCGCTGCTGGACATCGCGGCAACCCACGTCGCGTAACGCATCAGGCGGGTGAAGCCCTTCACCCGCCCGTTTTTCCCTCTGCTTTTCCCACTTCAGTTACCCTTAAGTGACTATTCAACCTTCCTAACTGCATGATTTTGCGGTGATATCATATATGGTGATATTTATCACAAATTCAGACATATATTTGTTACATTTTTAGCGATTTCACCCTAGTTTTGTCATTAACTCTCTGATGCAATTCATTAAAAATGCTTACCTGTCCGTTACATTTTATCGCCCGGATAAAGTGGTTGGTTTTCAGCGCCTCATCTAAATTTCAGTTAAACCTCTTTTTTCGACTGATTTTATTGACTCTTTTCCGGCCGTCCCATTGATTGGGCAATGCGGCGCGCGCGGGAACGCTGGAGATGACATATGAACAGAAAACTTCTTTATGTACTGGCTGGCGGCGCGTTAATGGTGGCCGGACAAAGTGCCTGGGCGGTCACCAGTAGCGGGACGATTGGCGCAACACTGACCCTCACGAATGGGTGTCTGATTAACGGCTCGCCGAGCCAGAACGGTATCAACTTCGGTACCCTCGATTTTGGTACCCACCCGGCAACCTTCTCCCAGCTCACCACGCAGCTGACAGGCGCTAATGGCGGTAACAGCTTCACGGTGCAGTGCACCACCACCGACTACACTGTGCAGGTCACCGGCAACACCAACTCCACCGCGCCGGGTAACGTCGTCGGTACACCGGGCACACCGGCTCGTTATCTGGTCAATACCGCCGATACTACTCGCGGCGTGGCATACAGCCTCTATAGCGATAGCGGCTTCAGTAACGTTATCGCCAACAACACCAATATTCCTCGCGCCTCAACTTCCGGCGGCGTTGATAACTACACTCTTTATGGCCGTATCACCGGCGGCGGCAACAGTGTCACCGTGGTGCCGGGCACCTACACCGACGTGATTAACGTGAGCGTCACGTACTAAACCTCCGCCGATGAAAAGGGAGAGCGTGCGCGCCGCCCGGCAGGGTGGCCGGGCAGTGCTGCGCGCATTATCAGGAGGAGTGGTGCTGGGTATGCTGGCGCAACCGGCTGCGCTGGCGGTCACGACGCAAACCTTTACCGTGGGCGCAACGATTACGCCTGGTTGCGCCGTGGTTACCGGCAGCGGCGCGGCGCTCGGTACGCTCAATTTTGGCACCCGTTCGGGCGTGGAAAAGGGGCAGGTGACCAGCGCGTTTGTCCCCAACGCCTCCCTCTCACTCGGTTGTACGCCCGGCGTGGCGCTCAGCATGAGTATCAGCGGCGGCAACTACTATTCGACGGTGCGCAATATGCAGCGCAGCGGCGGCGTAGAGCGGGTGCCGTACCGCCTCTACACCAGCAGCACGCTGGCACCCAATACGGAAATCGGCGTCAACCAGCCGGTTCCGGTCACCATCACCGATAGCAATAATATTTCGCTCGCCATCTTTGGCGCAGCGCAGCTCACCGGCTTCAGCCCGGCGGGAACCTACAGCGATCAACTTACCGTGACGTTGTCATGGTGATAAGGGAGAGGGAATGAATGTCAACCTGGGCCGCCGCGCGGCAGGATGTATGCTGGCGGGGGCGTTGACCCTTGCAGCGGGAAACGCGCAGGCAGCGGCCACCATTCTGATCTGGCCGATCGATCCCTGGCTGGATGCAACCACCAAGGCCACCGAATTGTGGATCCAGAATCAGGGCGAAACCCCTACCACCATGCAGGTGCGTATTGTTCGCTGGACGCAAGATGGCGGGCTTGAGCGTTACCAGCAGCAGGGCGATGTGGTCGCCAGCCCACCGATTGTGCAGATCGCACCCGACAGCAAGCAGCTGATCCGCCTGATCAAGCAGGCCGCGATCCCGGCCGGCAAAGAGCAGGCTTACCGCATCATTGTCGATGAGATTCCGCAGCCGGAGGATCCGAACAAACCGAAGATTGGCCTCAAGCTCCAGATGCGCTACTCGATCCCGCTGTTTGTTTATGGGCAGGGCGTTAAGACGGAGGCCGAAGGGGCGCACCACGCCTTTGTACAACCGGCAAAATTACACTGGCGCGTGGTGCGTGAAGGCGGCCAGGCGCAACTGGAAGTGCGCAATGAGGATGATATCCACGTGCGGCTGAGCAAAGTGCGCGTGCGCCAGGGTGGGCAGATGCGGCAGGTCGCCGACGGGCTATTAGGGTATGTGTTGCCGCACAGTGCCCGGCGCTGGCCTCTGCCTGCCGGGGTGAGCAATCCATCGGCGCTGGAGGCATCGATTAACGCACGGGATGAGCAATGGCAGTCGTCAGCAGGAAACTGATTATTGCAGCCGCAATAATGTTACCCGGCACCGCCGCCTGGGGGCAGCCGGGAGATGATGGTTTACCGCCGCCGCCGGATGCGCAGAGCATCAACCAGCAGGCGGAGTTTCACCTCGCGCTGGTGATCAACTATTACGATACCCAGCAGGTGGTGCCGGTGACGCGGCGGCTCAACGATTTTTTTCTTAAGCGTGCCGATCTGCTCCACGCCGGGCTGCCGCCGGATCATCTGCCCGAGGGCGAGGTCAATGTGTCAACGCTGCCCAATGTGCGTGTGGAGTATGACAGCGCCGGGCAGCGCTTGTTGCTGTTTGTCCCGCAGGAGTGGGTTCCGGCACGCTATACCTCGTTTAATGAGGGTGGTCGGCGCAGCCAGCCAAAATATGGCCGCGGCGCGGTGCTCAACTACGACCTCTATACCAGTACCACCGAACACATTGGCAGCCAGGCGGCGCTATGGAATGAGTTTCGCTTCTTTACCGGCAATGCCGTCTTCTCCTCTACCGGCGCGCTGCGCCAGACGCTCAGCGGTTCGCTGCGTCAGCGGGAGGGCTACATGCGCTATGACACTTCGCTGATGTTTAATAACGAAGAGGATGCCACGCAGTGGGAAGTGGGGGATGTCATCTCGGAAGCCCTTAGCTGGAGCAGCAGCGTGCGCGTCGGCGGTATTCGTTACGGGCGAGACTTCACATTACGTCCCGATCTTGTCACCTGGCCGCTGCCCTCCTTCTCCGGCGAAGCGGCGGTGCCAACTTCGGTTGACCTGTTTATTAACGGCTATCGCGCCGGCAACCGGCAGCTACAGCCGGGGCCATTTACCCTGACCAACATGCCCTATATCAACGGTGCGGGGGATGCGGTGCTGGTCACTACTGATGCCCTTGGGCGGCGCGTCAGCACTACGCTGCCGTTTTATGTCGCCAGCGAGCTGCTAAAGCCGGGGCTAAGCGATGGAGCGATCACCATCGGTTCGTTACGCCGCAACTACGGCATTGAAAATTTTGATTACGGCCCGCTGGTGGGCAGCGGCTCATACCGTTATGGCGTCACCGACTGGTTAACGCTGGAGGGTCACGCCGAAGGAGCACAATCGCTGACGCTCGGCGGCGCAGGCGCGGTTGTCCGGCTGGGCCGCCTCGGCGTGGTGAACGGCGCCTGGACCGAGAGCCGCATGTTCGGCGATGCGGGCAACCAGCTCAACTGGGGTTATCAATACAACACCAGCCTGTTTAGCATCAACACTCAGCACAGCCGCCGCAACCGCGAGTTTGGCAACCTTGCGCTCTACGATCAGCGCGCCAGCTACGATGATATGCGCCAGAACGGGCGCTGGCCGGTCGCCAGCTACAGCCGCAATACCGACCAGTACTCACTCTCTTTCAACATGGGCGACTTTGGCAATATTGGCGCGGCGTGGATCGGCGTGCGCAGTTTCGACAACCAAAAAACTGAACTGCTGAACCTCTCCTGGAGCCGCAATCTGTGGGGCTCCAGCAGTATGAACCTCGCCGCCAGCCGCGATAACCAGCGGGGCGACTGGACCTTTGGTCTCTCGGTGCAGATCCCGATTGGCGAGCGTGACAGCGCCGCCTTTAGTATGGAGAGAACACCGGATGCCGGTTCGACGCAACGCGTGAACTACAGCCATGCAATGCCCACTGACGGCGGCCTGAGCTGGAATATGTCGTTGGCGCATCAATCCCAGGCGCGCAGTTACCAGCAGGGTACGCTTGGCTGGCGCAACAACAACGTTGAATTGCAGGGCGGTGGCTATGGCGAACGCGGCAAGATGACCTGGTGGGGGGAAACGATTGGTGCCGTGGTGCTGATGGACGGTCAGCTGTTTGCCGCTAACCGCATCAACGACGCCTTCGCGGTGATCAGCACCGGCGGTAATGCTGGCGTACCGGTCAATTATGAAAACCAGCCGGTGGGCGTAACGGATAAGAATGGCTACCTGCTGGTGAGCGGCGTGTCGGCCTACTATCCGGCGAGTTACAGCATCAACACCCTGAACCTGCCTGCCGATACCCAGCTTAAGAATACGGAGCGCAAAGTCGCGCTACGCCGCCAGAGCGGTTACCTGATTGAGTTCCCGATGGTGCAGGAGCGCGTCGCCAGCGTCATCCTCCATGATGAGCAGGGGCTGGCAATTCCGGTTGGCAGCCTGGTGGAGCGCCGCGGTAAAGCGCCTGCGGTGGTGGGGTATGACGGTATCGCCTGGCTGGAGAATCTTGAGAACATCAACCCGCTTATTGTCCGCCTGCCGGAAGGGGGAGAGTGTAAAACCGAGTTCACTCTTAGCGCCAACCCTGAACATAAATTGCAGACCTACGGGCCGCTTACCTGCCAGAGGAATCCATAATGCGTCGGCTACTTTTTCTGTTTCTACTGCTCTGTGCAGCCCCGGCCTGGTCGGCCTGTACCGTCAGCACCGTTAATGGCGCGTTCGGTACCGTCACCTCCTTTGTCCTTAACGCCGGGGCGCAAACTACCACCGGAAGGTTAGTGGTGCGTTGTGATGCGATACTCAACCTGCTGACCAATGACTCCATCACTTTAACGCTGACGGGGGCAACGGTGACGGCAACCAACCGGGCGGCAATGAAGCGCAGCGATAACGCCGCTATCACCGATACGATTCCGGTGCGGCTCTGCGGCCAGGCCAACTGCGCCAACAACAGTGAAATAAACATCGGTGGTAACAGCTACACCTGGAGCGGTGCGGCACTGCTTGAGCTGCTCGGCTCGCGCACCTATACCTTACCGCTCTACTTTATGACGGTGCCGGGGCAAAATGTCAGCGCCGGGCCTTACCAGGTGACGCTTAACTTTAGTGTCGCCTATGATGTCTGTGCCAACGGCGTGCTTGGCATCTGTTTCTCTTCGCAGAAAGGCACGGCGCTCACCAGCCTGCTGTTAACCGGCACCATCACCAATGATTGCACCACCATCAGCGCGCCGAATGTGAACTTTGGCAGCGCGCCGCTGGTGCGAAATTTCCCCACTGTTTCGCAATCTGTCTCCATTACTTGCACTAAAGGGAGCAGTTACACTGTCGGCATTAATAACGGTCTCTACGCCAACGGCAGCGTGCGTAATATGGCGAGCGGCACTAATCGTCTCAGTTATGAGATTTACAAAGCCGGCACCACCAGCCGCTGGGGCAGTATCGGGGCGGAGCGCTGGGCCAGCAGTGCCTCATCGCAGATGAGCGCGGATGGGCTACTGCGCACCTACAACTACACCGCGCGGGTGCTGACAACCCAGACGACGCCGCCTGGCGGAACCTACAGCGATACCTTAACGGTGGATATTGTGTTTTAAGCGCAAATTTATTTCCTTTTCGCAAATGTAAAGTTCCCAGGCCGGATGCCGATAACACCGTTAATAACTCATCAATAAGGTGTTTGTTGCATGTTGAACCGTATCCGCGTCGTTACTCTGCTTATGAGTGTGCTGGTGGTCTTTGCCCTGCTTCAGCTCGTCTCTGGCGGACTCTTTTTTTCGTCGCTTAAGCAGAACCAGCAAAGTTTTGCGGTCTCTAACGATCTGCGTATGCAACAAACAGAACTGGGCAAAGCCTGGGAGCTGATGCTGCAAACGCGTATCAACCTGAGCCGCTCCTCCGCGCGGATGTTGCTCGACCCGAACAACCAGCAGAGCAGTGCCAAAACCGATCTGCTTAACAGCGCGAAAGCATCGCTGGCCGATGCTGCCAAACATTACGATGCTTTCCGCCAGCTGCCAGCCATGCCGGAAATGGATAGCGCGCGTCAGGCCCTTGATGAGAAATACCAGACCTACCATAACGCCCTGAGCGAGCTGGTGCAGTTCCTCGAAAGCGGCAATATGAACAGCTTCCTCGCCCAGCCGACCCAGGGGATGCAAAACGCCCTCGGCGCGGCGATGAGCAACTACGCCGCCCTGAGCGACAGCCTCTACCGTAATGCCTGGGAGCAGAGCGTCAGCGACTACACCTTTGCCAAATGGCAGATGGCGATCCTCGCCCTGGCGCTGGTGATTGTGCTGGCCGGCGTCTGGTATGGCATCCGCCGTATTCTGCTCTCGCCGCTCTCCTCGGTGATTGCCCATATCCGTGAAATCGCAGGCGGTAATCTTGCCCATACGCTGCGCATTGATGGTCGCAGCGAGATGACCGAGCTGGCGCAAAGCGTTGACCATATGCAGACCGCGCTGATCGACACCGTGACTAATGTGCGTCAGGGGTCGGATGCGATCTACTCCGGCACCAGCGAAATCGCCGCCGGGAATAACGATCTCTCCTCGCGTACCGAAGAGCAGGCCTCTGCGCTGGAGCAAACCGCTGCCAGCATGGAAGAGCTGACCGCAACGGTGAAACAGAACGCCGAAAACGCCCGTCAGGCTTCGCTGCTGGCGCAGAGCGCCTCCGAAACCGCCGAGCGCGGCGGCAAAGTGGTCGATGGTGTGGTCAAAACCATGCATGAGATCGCCAACAGTTCGCAGAAAATCGCCGACATTATTAGCGTTATCGACGGCATTGCATTCCAGACCAATATCCTCGCCCTCAACGCGGCGGTGGAGGCGGCGCGCGCCGGTGAGCAGGGTCGCGGCTTTGCGGTAGTGGCTGGCGAAGTGCGCAATCTGGCCAGCCGAAGCGCGAACGCTGCCAAAGAGATTAAATCTTTAATTGAAGATTCTGTCTCTCGTGTCGATACCGGTTCTGTACTGGTTGGAAGTGCAGGGGAGACGATGCTCGATATCGTCAACGCGGTAACGCGCGTCAATGACATCATGGGCGAGATTGCTTCCGCCTCTGATGAGCAGAGCCGCGGTATCGATCAGGTGGCGCTGGCTGTCTCCGAGATGGACCGCGTCACCCAGCAGAACGCCTCGCTGGTGCAGCAATCCGCTGCCGCGGCGGCGGCGCTGGAGGAGCAGGCGAGCCGACTGACGCAAGCCGTTTCCGCCTTCCGCCTGACCGCGACAGCGGGTAAAGCGCAGGCCGCACGGCAACCGGCGATGAGCGCGACGCTTGCTCCGGCACGCAGCCGGGCGGTTGCCGCCGGGAAAGAAGAGAACTGGGAAACGTTTTAAGCAGGGTTGCAACGCCGGGCGGTGACGCCCGGTATCAGAATAAAGATGAAAAATATGTCACACCACAAAAGTGGCACCGCCAAAAGCCGTGCTCGTTGCATCCTGAACTGAGTTGAGAAGGCGCTATGACAACATCTATCCCTAACGGGCAAACGTCATCAATATTGCAGCAGATGACCCAGCGCCTGGCGCTCTCCGATGCGCATTTCCGTCGGATATGCCAACTGATTTACCAGCGCGCCGGGATCGTTCTTGCCGATCATAAACGCGACATGGTTTACAACCGCCTCGTTCGCCGCTTGCGTACGCTGGGGTTAGATGATTTTGGCCGCTATCTGAGCATGCTGGAAGCGAACCAGAACAGCGCCGAGTGGCAGGCGTTTATCAACTCACTGACCACCAACCTCACCGCGTTTTTCCGCGAAGCGCACCACTTTCCGGTGCTGGCTGAGCATGCGCGTAAGCGCACCGGCGAGTATCGCATCTGGAGCGCGGCGGCCTCGACCGGGGAAGAGCCCTATTCGCTGGCGATTACCCTCGCCGATGCGCTGGGCATGGCACCTGGCCGCTTTAAAGTCTTTGCCAGCGATATCGACACCGAAGTGCTGGAGAAGGCACGCAGCGGCATCTACCGGCTTGATGAGTTGAAAACGCTCTCGCCGCAGCAGATGCAGCGCTACTTTATGCGCGGCACCGGGCCGCACGCGGGTCTGGTGCGTGTGCGCCAGGAGTTGGCGAACTATGTTGAGTTCACCACCCTTAACCTGCTGGATAAGCAGTACAACGTTCCGGGACCGTTTGACGCGATCTTCTGCCGTAACGTGATGATTTATTTTGATAAAACGACGCAACAGGACATTCTGCATCGTTTCGCTCCGCTGCTTAAACCGGACGGATTACTGTTTGCCGGGCATTCGGAGAATTTCAGCAACCTCGTGCGCGAGTTTAGCCTGCGTGGGCAAACAGTTTATGCGCTGAGTAAGGATAAAGCATGAGTAAAATCAGGGTGTTGTCCGTCGATGATTCCGCATTGATGCGGCAAATCATGACCGAAATTATCAATAGCCACAGCGATATGGAGATGGTGGCAACCGCGCCGGATCCGTTAGTGGCGAGGGATTTGATTAAGAAATTCAATCCGGATGTCTTAACCCTGGACGTGGAAATGCCGCGCATGGATGGGCTGGATTTTCTTGAAAAACTGATGCGTCTGCGTCCGATGCCGGTGGTGATGGTCTCGTCGCTGACCGGTAAAGGGTCAGAAGTGACGCTGCGCGCGCTGGAGCTGGGGGCGATTGATTTCGTCACCAAACCGCAAATCGGCATTCGCGAAGGCATGCTGGCCTACAGCGAAATGATCGCTGAGAAAGTGCGCACCGCATCGCGCGCCCGTATCGCGGCGCACAAACCGATGCCGGCACCGGTAACCTTAAAAGCCGGTCCGCTGCTTAGCTCGGAAAAATTGTTGGTGATTGGCGCGTCAACGGGCGGAACAGAGGCAATTCGCCATGTACTCCAGCCATTGCCGCTCTCAAGTCCGGGTATTCTGATTACGCAGCACATGCCGCCGGGCTTTACCCGCTCGTTTGCTGAACGCCTGAATAAGCTCTGTCAGATCAGCGTGAAAGAGGCAGAAGACGGCGAACGTGTATTACCAGGGCACGCGTATATTGCGCCTGGTGATAAGCATATGGAGCTGGCCCGTAGCGGTGCCAACTACCAGATTAAAATTCACGATGGTCCGCCGGTAAACCGGCACCGGCCATCGGTTGATGTGTTGTTTCATTCGGTGGCGAAACATGCGGGGCGCAACGCCGTGGGGGTTATTCTCACGGGCATGGGCAACGATGGCGCCGCCGGGATGTTAGCGATGCACCAGGCGGGCGCCTGGACCATCGCACAGAACGAAGCAAGTTGTGTGGTGTTCGGCATGCCGCGTGAGGCCATCAATATGGGTGGCGTCAGCGAAGTGGTCGATCTTAGCCAGGTAAGCCAGCAGATGCTGGCGAAAATCAGTGCCGGACAGGCAATACGTATTTAACGAGGAGTGAAGTTATATGGCGGACAAAGAGCTCAGATTTCTGGTTGTGGACGACTTTTCCACTATGCGTCGAATTGTGCGCAACCTGTTAAAAGAGCTGGGATTCAACAACGTCGAAGAAGCTGAAGACGGCGTTGATGCGCTCAATAAACTCCAGGCCGGTGGTTTTGGTTTCGTCATCTCTGACTGGAACATGCCAAACATGGACGGTCTGGAACTGCTTAAAACCATTCGTGCAGACAGCAACATGGCCTCTATGCCGGTGCTGATGGTCACGGCCGAAGCGAAAAAAGAGAACATCATTGCTGCAGCGCAGGCGGGTGCAAGCGGCTATGTGGTGAAACCATTCACGGCGGCAACCCTCGAAGAGAAGCTTGGCAAGATCTTCGAGAAACTTGGCATGTGAGGACTGGACAAATGATGCAACCTTCAATTAAACCCACGGAAGAGCATTCACCCAGCGAGATCATTGCCCGCATTGGTAGCCTGACGCGCATGCTGCGCGACAGCCTGCGCGAACTGGGTCTTGACCAGGCGATTGCTGAAGCAGCGGAAGCGATTCCGGATGCCCGTGACCGTCTCGACTATGTGGTGCAGATGACCGCCCAGGCGGCAGAGCGCGCGCTGAACAGCGTTGAAGCCTCGCAGCCACACCAGGATGAGATGGAAAAAGGCTCGAAAGCGCTGACCAAACGCTGGGATGCGTGGTTTGAAAACCCGATCGAGCTGACCGATGCCCGTGAGCTGGTTACCGACACGCGTCAGTTCCTTGCAGAAGTCCCGGGTCACACCAGCTTTACCAACGCCCAACTGCTCGACATCATGATGGCGCAGGATTTCCAGGATCTGACCGGTCAGGTGATCAAGCGCATGATGGATGTTATCCAGGAGATTGAGCGCCAGCTGTTGATGGTGCTGCTGGAGAACATGCCGGAGCAGTCCGCGCGTCCGAAACGTGAAAACGACAGCCTGCTCAATGGCCCACAACTCGACGTGACCAAAGCGGGCGTTGTGGCAAGCCAGGATCAGGTGGACGATCTGCTGGACAGCCTCGGCTTCTGATTTCGCATCAGACGTGGCGCTAAAAGCGGGAAGGGGAGAGCCTTCCCGCTTTTCAAAAACAGACGCATACATACCCCCTTTACGTGGCCTGCGCGTGAATCATTCCTGCCCAAAAGGCGAAAACCCCCTCTTTTTATGCCTTACTCCGCCCATTAGACCCGCTTGACTCTGGCAATATGACGTCACACCTGTAACCCCGGACGTTGAACGTGGCCTCTGAAGATAACGACGACAAAACAGAATCGCCCACCGCGCAACGATTGCAAAAAGCGCGTGAAGAGGGGCAGATCCCGCGATCCAAAGAGCTGACCTCGGTGCTCATTATGCTGGTCGGCGTCTGTATTCTCTGGTTTGGCGGCGCGTCGTTTGGTCATCGTCTCACTATGGTGCTCTCCTCCGGGTTACGTTTCGATCACAAGATTATTAGCGACCAGAACCTGATCCTCGGCCAAATCATCATCATGCTGAAGACGGCGCTGATCGGCATGTTGCCGCTGCTGGTCGGCGTGGTGATTGTCGCGCTGGTGGCCCCGGTGCTGCTGGGTGGGCTGGTGTTCAGCACCAAAACGCTGGCGTTTAAGTTCTCCAAACTTAACCCGATTAGCGGCATTGGACGTCTCTTCTCTGCCCAGGTCGGCGCAGAGCTGGTTAAAGCGTTGATGAAAGCCCTGCTGATGGGCGGCGTTGCTGGCCTGTTCCTCTGGCATCACTGGCCTGACATGATGCGCCTGATGAGCGAGTCGCCGCTGACGGCGATGGCCAGTGCCATGAACCTTGCCGGGCTCTGCGCGCTGCTGGTTTCGCTGAGCATCATCCCGATGGTCGGCTTCGACGTTTTCTGGCAGATCTACAGCCACCTGAAAAAATTGCGCATGTCACGCCAGGATATTCGTGACGAATTTAAACAGAGCGAAGGCGACCCGCATGTGAAGGGGCGTATTCGCCAGATGCAGCGCTCCGCCGCCCGCCGTCGCATGATGGCAGACGTGCCGAAAGCGGATGTGATTGTCACTAACCCGACGCACTACTCCGTGGCGCTACAGTATGACGAGAACAAAATGAGCGCGCCGAAAGTGGTCGCCAAAGGCGCGGGTGCCGTGGCGCTGCGTATTCGTGAGCTGGGCACTGAAAACCGCGTGCCGATCCTTGAAGCACCGCCGCTGGCACGTGCGCTCTACCGTCACGCTGAAATTGGTCAGCAAATCCCGGGCCAGCTCTATGCGGCAGTTGCCGAAGTGCTGGCGTGGGTATGGCAGTTGAAACGCTGGCGTCTGTCCGGCGGACAACGACCTGTTAAACCTGAGAATCTCCCGGTGCCAGAGGCGCTGGACTTTTTGAAAGAGAAGGACACTGATGGCTAATCTGGTGGCAATGCTGCGTCTGCCGAACAATTGGAAATCGACCCAGTGGCAAGTGCTCGCCGGGCCGGTGCTCATATTGCTTATTTTGTCGATGATGGTGCTGCCGCTGCCGGCGTTTGTCCTCGACCTGCTGTTTACCTTTAACATTGCGCTGTCGATCATGGTGCTGCTGGTGGCAATGTTCACCCAGCGCACGCTTGAATTCGCCGCGTTCCCGACCATTCTGCTCTTCACCACGCTGTTGCGTCTGGCACTGAACGTCGCCTCTACCCGTATCATCCTGATGGAAGGGCATACCGGCGGCGCGGCGGCAGGTCGCGTGGTGGAAGCGTTCGGCCACTTCCTCGTTGGCGGTAACTTCGCCATCGGTATCGTGGTCTTTATCATCCTCGTGATCATCAACTTTATGGTTATCACCAAGGGTGCGGGGCGTATCGCTGAAGTGGGCGCGCGTTTCGTACTTGACGGGATGCCGGGTAAACAGATGGCGATTGACGCCGACCTTAACGCCGGGATTATCGGTGAAGAAGAGGCTAAGCGTCGTCGTAGCGAAGTGACCCAGGAGGCGGATTTCTACGGCTCCATGGACGGTGCGAGTAAATTCGTGCGTGGTGATGCCGTCGCCGGGATTTTGATCATGGTGATCAACGTCATCGGTGGCCTGATGGTTGGTGTAATTCAGCACGGCATGTCGATGGGCGATGCGGGTTCAACTTACACCCTGCTGACCATCGGTGATGGCCTGGTTGCGCAGATCCCGGCACTGGTGATCTCTACCGCTGCGGGCGTTATCGTAACCCGTGTTAGCACCGATCAGGACGTTGGCCAGCAGATGGTCGGCCAGCTCTTCAGCAACCCGCGCGTCATGATGCTGAGCGCCGGCGTACTCGGTCTGCTCGGCATGGTGCCGGGCATGCCAAACTTCGTCTTCCTTCTCTTTACCGCCGCGCTGCTGGGGCTTGCCTGGTGGCTGCGTGGCAAAGAGGAGAAAGCGCCGCTGGACGCCGCGCCGGTGAAATTGCCGGAGAATACCCAGGCGGTGGAAGCCACCTGGAGCGATGTGCAGCTGGAAGATAACCTCGGGATGGAAGTGGGCTACCGCCTGATCCCGATGGTCGATTTCCAGCAGGATGGCGAACTGCTTGGCCGTATTCGCAGTATTCGTAAGAAATTTGCGCAGGATATGGGCTTCCTGCCGCCGGTGGTGCATATCCGTGACAATATGGATCTGCCGCCGGCGCGCTACCGTATTCTGATGAAAGGCGTAGAAATTGGCAGCGGCGAAGCCTATCCGGGGCGCTGGCTGGCGATCAACCCTGGCACGGCGGCAGGCTCGCTGCCGGGTGAAGCGACCGTCGATCCGGCTTTTGGCCTGGCGGCAATCTGGATTGAGAGCGCCCTGAAAGAGCAGGCGCAGATCCAGGGCTTTACCGTAGTGGAAGCGAGTACTGTGGTCGCGACCCACCTCAACCATCTGATTGGGCAGTACGCGCCGGAGCTGTTTGGCCGTCAGGAAGCGCAGCAACTGCTTGACCGCGTCAGCCAGGAGATGCCGAAGCTGACTGAAGATCTGGTCCCGGGCGTGGTGACACTGACGACGCTGCATAAAGTGCTGCAAAACCTGCTGGCAGAGCGCGTGCCGATCCGCGATATGCGCACCATTCTGGAAACGCTGGCCGAGCATGCACCGCTGCAAAACGATCCGCACGAACTCACCGCCGTGGTGCGCGTGGCGCTGGGCCGCGCCATTACCCAGCAGTGGTTCCCTGGCACTGGTGAAGTGCAGGTGATTGGTCTTGATACCCCGCTGGAGCGCCTGTTGTTACAAGCCCTGCAGGGCGGTGGCGGCCTCGAGCCGGGTCTGGCGGATCGTCTGCTGGAACAGACTCAGGAAGCGCTCTCCCGTCAGGAGATGCTCGGCGCGCCGCCGGTGCTGCTGGTCAACCATGCTCTGCGTCCGCTGCTGGCCCGCTTCCTGCGCCGCAGCCTGCCGCAGCTGGTGGTGCTGTCGAATATGGAGATGTCCGACAACCGCAGCATTCGCATGACCGCGACCATCGGAGGCAAATAATGCGCAAACTCGCTTTACTGCTTTTCACACTGCCGATGCTGGCACACGCCATGGGTGAGGGCACCTGGCAGGCGAGCAGTATCGGCATCACGCTCGCCAACCGTGGCGTGGTTGCCTCCTCATCGCAGCTCGGCCCCACCGGGCCGGTTAGCGGGCTGATGACCGATGTCTCCTGGCGTTACGAGCTGAATGGCCCGACGCCTGCCGGTCTGATTGTGCGCCTCTGTTCACAGGCGCGCTGCGTTGCGCTGGATGGCCAGAGCGGCACTACCCGTGCGTTTAACGGTGTACCGGCGCTTGAACCGCTGCGCTATGTCTGGGAAGTGCCGGGCGGCGGGCGCTTATGGCCCGCGCTGACGGTGCGCAGCAACCAGGTTATCGTCAACTATCGCCGTCCTCCGGCGCAGCCCTGAGCTGTAAACTCAATTAGTTAGCTCAATTTTTTACCGACAATCCCGCCGTTCGCGCGGGATTTTGCTATCTGCCCCGCAATTTTGACCTCTCCTTTTGATGCAAAAGAAACGCTGTTTTATAAATCAGTGAAGCGAGTATTGGCACTCTTTGCATTTTTGCCAGATGGCGCATGTTGATGGCAGAAACAGAAAGGTTTCCCCTTGCGCATCCCCTTACTTTAGCCGTGTAAGAAATTCCTTTGACTCAGCCGGATCGTCAAAGGTCCCCCAAAATGAACAGGGTTGACGGCAATGAAAACACAAAAAATTGGACTGGCTAATTACCTGGCCTATGGGTCGGGCGATTTTCTGGGTGCAGGCACGACGGCGCTTACCGCCGCATGGTTACTCTACTTCTACACCACCTTTTGCGGCCTGACGCCGATTGAAGCGACCTTTATCTTTGCCGCTGCAAGGGTGCTGGATGCGGTGGTCAGCCCGCTGATGGGCTTCCTCACCGATAACTTTGGCTCGACGCGCTTAGGCAAGCGCTTTGGTCGACGTAAATTCTTTATTCTGCTCGGTATTCCCTGCGTATTTAGCTACTCAATCATGTGGGTAGGGGATATGAGCTTCTGGTATTACCTGCTTACTTATCTGCTGTTTGACGTGGTCTATACCATGATCCTGGTGCCCTATGAGACGCTGGTGCCGGAGATGACCGATGATTTCAAACAGAAAACCAAATTCTCCGGTGCCCGCATCTCTATGGCGCAGATGTCGGCTATCCTCGCCTCGTTCCTGCCTGGCGTATTGCTGACGCATTTTGGTAAAGACAACGCCGTCTCCTTCTTCTATGCCAGCCTGGTCTTCTCGGTGCTGTGCGCCATTATGCTCACTTTTGTCTGGATCTTTACCTGGGAGCGCCCGCGTGAAGAGTGGACGGAAGCGGCGCTGCGCGCTGAAGAGGAGAAGAAGAGTTTGACGCTCGGGCAGAGTTTGCGCCGCCTGGTGGTGGAACTGAGCTCGACGCTGCGTATTAAGATTTTCCGCCAGCACCTTGGCATGTATCTCGGCGGCTATATCGCCCAGGATGTGTTTAACGCCGTCTTCACCTACTACGTGGTGTTTGTGCTGATGCAGGAGGCGTCATTAGCCTCGAACCTGCTCGGCACGATGGCGATTTTCCAGTTCATCGCGGTGATCGCCATGATCCCGCTCTGCATCCGCTTCGGACCGGCACCCTCCTACCGCATGGTGGTGGTGCTGTTTGGCCTCAGCGCCATCTCCTATGCGGTGCTCTACTACGCGGGCTTAAGCGATGTCTACTCGCTGCTCCTGCTGATCTCTGCCGTGGCGGGTCTGGGACGCGGGGGCATCAACTATGTGCCATGGAATACCTACACCTATATCGCCGATATCGATGAAGTGGTCACCGGCCAGCGTCGCGAAGGGATCTTCGCCGGGATCATGACCCTGACCCGTAAAGCCTCGCAGGCGGGGGCAGTGATGCTGGTGGGCATTGTGATGCAGGCTTCCGGTTTTGTCTCCGGGCAGAAAACCCAGTTGCCGGAAGTGAGCCACACCATTTTGATGGTCATGTGTTTCGGCACCGTCGCCGTGCTCTGCTGTGGTTTCCTGGTATCCCTGCGCTTTAAGCTCAACCTGAAAACCCACAGCGTGCTGCGTGCTGAGACGGCAAAAATGCGCCAGAACGGCCGCGCAATGCCGGAGAATATCACGCCAGAGGCGCGTGAAACGGTCGAGATGCTGGCGGGGATGCCGTATGAGTCCCTGTGGGGCAACAACAACATTGGTTTCCTGAATCGCAATAAACCGGCTGCGCCCACGCTGGAAGAGGCGCATCTGAAATCGACTTATAACTGAGGTTAATACTATGAAGGTTTGGCCTGTCAAACAGAGCCCGTTACTGCGTCAGCCAGAGCGTTTTATCGCCCGTGATGAACTGAAAGCGTTGATCCGCACGGTGACGCACAATCTCGTCAATATTCACGATGATAGCGGCGAATTTTTACTCCGTCTCGACGATGGTCGTGTGATTGACACTAAAGGCTGGGCCGGATGGGAGTGGACGCACGGCGTCGGGCTGTATGGGATGTATCAGTATTATCGCCAGACCGGCGATGAGTACATTCTTGGCGTGATTGATAGCTGGTTTGCCGATCGCTTTGCCGAGGGGGCAACCACCAAAAACGTCAATACCATGGCGCCGTTCCTGACGCTGGCGTACCGCTATGAAGAGACGCGCAACCCGGCGTTTCTCCCCTGGCTGGAGAGTTGGGCTGAGTGGGCGATGAGTGAGATGCCGCGCACCGATCACGGCGGCATGCAGCACATCACGCTGGCGGAAGAGAACCACCAGCAGATGTGGGACGACACGCTGATGATGACGGTGCTGCCGCTGGCGAAGATCGGCAAATTGCTCAACAAACCGGAGTATGTGGAAGAGGCGGTCTACCAGTTCCTGCTGCATGTGCAGAATCTGATGGATCGCGAAACGGGGCTGTGGTTCCACGGCTGGAACTACGAGGGGATGCACAACTTCGCGAAAGCGCGCTGGGCGCGGGGCAACAGCTGGCTGACAATTGTCATCCCCGATTTTCTCGAGCTGGTGGATCTGCCGGAAAACAACGCGGTGCGCCGTTATCTGGTGCAGGTGCTGAATGCGCAGATAGCGGCGCTGGCGAAATGCCAGCATCAGAGCGGCCTGTGGCATACGCTGCTGGACAATCCCGACTCCTATCTGGAAGCCTCCGCCACCGCCGGGTTTGCCTATGGCATGCTGAAGGCGCTGCGCAAGCGTTATATCAGCGCCGATTACGCGCCGGTTGCGGAGCGGGCGGTGAAGGCGATTGTCGAAAATATCTCACCGGAAGGTGAGTTGTTGCAGGTCTCATTCGGCACAGGAATGGGCAGCGATCTCGAGTTTTATCGCCAGATCCCGTTAACCTCCATGCCCTACGGTCAGGCGATGGCGATGCTCTGTTTGACCGAGTATCTGCGCAAATATTTTTGAGTGTGATGAAAAAGAAAACCCCGGCTTGCCGGGGTATTTTATTGGGGATGTATTCCGGGCGTTATTGCCTGATGGCGCTTCGCTTATCAGGCCTACGGGTTATGAGGTCTGAAAGATCGTGTAGGCCGGATAAGGCGCAGCCGCCATCCGGCAATTACATACGCTCGACGGTTTCGATGCCCAGCGTCTCCAGACCCAGCTTCAGGGTCTTCGACGTCAGCAGCGCCAGCTTCAGGCGGCTGAGGCGAATCTCATCGCTTTCGGCGGTGAGGATCGGGCAGTGCTCGTAAAAGCCGGAGAAGAGACCAGCGACATCATAGATATAAGCGCACATCACGTGCGGCGTACCTTCACGGGCAACCACGCTCAGGGTCTCTTCAAACTGCAGCAGACGCGCGGCCAGCTGCGCTTCACGCTCTTCGCGGATCGCAACCTGCGCGTTTTCCAGCACCTGCTCTTCAATGCCCGCTTTGCGGAACACCGACAGCACGCGGGTGTAGGCGTACTGCATATACGGCGCGGTGTTACCCTCAAACGCCAGCATATTGTCCCAGTCGAAGACGTAATCGGTGGTGCGGTTTTTCGACAGGTCGGCATATTTCACCGCGCCAATACCAACAGCATTCGCCAGCTTCTCCAGCTCGTCCGCCGGCATCTCCGGGTTCTTCTCCGCCACCAGGCGACGGGCGCGCTCCAGCGCTTCGTCCAGCAGATCGGAAAGTTTCACCGTCCCGCCCGCGCGGGTTTTAAACGGCTTGCCATCTTTGCCCAGCATCATGCCGAACATGTGGTGCTCCAGCGGTACCGACTCCGGCACATAGCCCGCTTTACGCACGATGGTCCACGCCTGCATCAGATGCTGGTGCTGACGGGAGTCGATGTAGTAGAGCACGCGATCGGCATGCAGGGTTTCATAACGGTACTTGGCGCAGGCGATATCCGTGGTGGTGTAGAGGTAGCCGCCATCCTTCTTCTGGATGATGACGCCCATCGGTTCGCCCTCTTTATTTTTGTATTCGTCGAGGAAGACCACGGTGGCGCCTTCGCTCTCAACTGCCAGCCCTTTGGCTTTCAGATCGGCGACGATGCCCGGTAGCATCGGGTTGTAGAGGCTTTCACCCATCACATCTTTACGTGTCAGGGTAACGTTCAGGCGCTCATAGGCCTGCTGGTTCTGGCTCATGGTGATATCGACCAGCTTGCGCCACATTTCACGGCAGTACTCATCGCCACCCTGCAGCTTAACCACGTAGCTGCGCGCGCGCTCGGCAAAGGCGGCATCTTCGTCGTAGTGTTTTTTCGCTTCGCGGTAGAATCCTTCCAGGTCCGCCAACGCCATTTCACCCGCGTTCTCCTGCTGCTTAAGCTCAAGGAAGGCGATCAGCATGCCGAACTGGGTACCCCAGTCGCCGACATGGTTCGCGCGGATCACATTGTGACCGAGGAACTCAAGGGTGCGCACGGCGGCATCGCCGATGATGGTGGAGCGCAGGTGGCCAACGTGCATCTCTTTCGCCACGTTCGGCGCGGAGTAGTCCACCACAATGGTCTGCGGCTGCGGAACAGAGACCCCAAGGCGATCGGATTTCAGCGCCTGGTCAACGTTTTCAGCGAGGAACTCCGGCGCGAGGAAGATATTGATAAAGCCAGGACCCGCGATCTCGACTTTGTGGGCGATGCCGTCAAGGGAGAGGTGAGTCAGAACTTGCTCAGCGAGTTGTCGCGGGGCCATACCCAGTTTTTTGGCAACTGCCATCACGCCGTTAGCCTGATAGTCGCCGAACTGAACTTTTGCTGACTGCCGGACCTGCGCTTCGCACTCTGCGGGGGCGCCTGCCGCAATCATGGCCTGACTGACTTTTTCTGAGAGAAGTGCCTGAATATTCACCGGGATACCTTACATTTGCGACGCCGCGAAAGAGGGCGGCGTCCGGGTGTTTATGAAAGGCGGGAGTATACTGCAAATGCCCGGTGGCGTCAGCACCGCATAACACGGTAGATTATGCGCTTTGTTATGAGTTGCGAGCACTGTTATGCGCCATTGGCAAACTATCGAAGAGTTGCAGGATATCGTGGAAGATCTGCCGCGTTTTACCACGGATCTGCAAAATTTCACTTCCCGTCTTGGGCTCTCTATCGCACCCTTAGATGCCGACCATATCTCCCTGCGTTGCCATCAGAACGCCACGGCGGAGCGCTGGCGGCGCGGGTTTGAGCAGTGCGGTGAACTGCTGTCGGAAAATATCATCAATGGCCGCCCCATCTGCCTGTTCAAGCTGCACGAGCCGGTCTGCGTTGAGCACTGGCAGTTCAGCGTGGTGGAGCTACCCTGGCCGGGTGAGAAGCGCTATCCCCATGAAGGGTGGGAGCACATTGAGATCGTCCTGCCGGGCGAGGTGGAAACGCTGAACGCCCGGGCGCTGGCGCTGTTGGGTGATGAAGGGCTGAGCCAGCCTGGGATTGCGGTGAAAACCAGCGCGCCAAAAGGCGAGCGCGAGCGGCTGCCCAACCCGACGCTGGCGGTGACGGATGGCAAAGTGACGGTGAAGTTTCACCCGTGGAGCATTGAAGCGATTGTTGCCAGCGAGCAGTAAAGGCACGAGGTGAGGCCACTCTGCGCGGGCGATAAGAGGAGAAGGAGACGTGATGACATTACTGGAGATCTGCTGTTACAGCGTTGAGGATGCGCTTATCGCCGGGCAGCACGGCGCCGATCGAATTGAGTTTTGCGCCGCACCGAAAGAGGGCGGTCTGACGCCATCGTTTGGCGCGTTGCAGGCGGTGCGTGAGGCGGTGACCATTCCTGTTCACCCGATTGTGAGACCACGCGGCGGCGATTTTTGCTATCGCGATGATGAGTTTCGCGTGCTGCTGGCAGATATCGAGCGGGTGCGCGAGCTTGGCTTTCCGGGCGTGGTGACTGGCGTGCTGAATGAGGACGGTGAAGTCGATGTGGCGAGAATGGCGCAGATAATGCGCGTCGCAGAGGGGATGGCGGTGACATTTCATCGCGCCTTCGATATGTGCGCCAATCCCCATCAGGCCGTTGAAATATTGGCACAATCAGGCGTGGCGCGCATTCTGACGTCCGGGCAGCAGGCGACGGCGGAAAAAGGAGTTTCACTTATTACGGAACTAAATGCACTTCCCGGTGTTCCAATCATTATGGCTGGCGCAGGCGTGCGTCCTGACAACCTTGAACTGTTTCTTCGCGCCGGAGTGAAAGAGGTGCATAGCTCGGCAGGACGCTGGACGGCGTCGCCGATGCGCTATCGCAACAGCGGATTATCGATGTCATCCGATGCGAGCGCTGATGAATATGCCCGCTACGGTGTCGACAAAGAGGCCGTCGCAGAGATGAAAGCGCTGATTGTTCACTACCGCCAGTAACCGTTTTTACCGCCGCATCATGTCGCCCAATGTGATGCTTGCTTGTACCAGGCCCCTGCCATTAACAGGGGCCTTTTTTTGTCTACGGTTTACGGGCAATGAGCACCGCGCGCAGCGGCGCGGGGTAGCCTTCCACCGTTTTTGTGCGGTCGTTGGGGTCAAGGAAGTCGGCCAGCGATTCGGTCACCATCCACGACGTGCGGCGCTGTTCGTCGCAGCTTGTCACATTGGCATCAACGATGCGCACATCGACAAAGCCACACTTCTCAAGCCAGTTTTTTAACGCCAGCGCGGAGGGGATAAAGTAGACGTTGCGCATCTGCGCGTAGCGGTCGCCCGGCACCAGCACGGTGTTTTCGTCGCCTTCAACCACCAGTGTTTCCAGCACCAGCTCACCCTCTTTAACCAGCTGATCTTTCAACTGCCAGAGATGCTCCAGCGGCGAGCGGCGATGGTAGAGCACGCCCATGGAAAAGACCGTGTCGAAGGCGTTCAGCGCAGGCAGTTGCTCAATGCCGAGCGGTAGCAGATGCGCGCGTCGATCGTCGCCTAACAACTTGCGCACCGCTTCAAACTGGCAGAGAAAAAGCTGAGTGGGGTCGATACCGACCGCCAGCTGCGCGCCCGCGCCAATCATGCGCCACAGGTGATACCCGCTGCCGCAGCCGACATCCAGAATAGTGCGGCCGCGCAGGTCAGAAAGGTGCGGCAGAACGCGATCCCACTTCCAGTCCGAGCGCCATTCGGTGTCGATATCAAGACCGTAGAGTGAAAACGGCCCTTTACGCCACGGCATCAGGTTACGCAGCAGCGTCTCCATCCCCTTTAACTGCCCGGCGCTTAACGGTTCGGCGCAACATGCGGTGACGCCATTGACGAAGTCGATCGAGTCCGGCGTCAGGCTGGGCAGGAATTCCACGGCGTTGTTCCACTGCTTGAACTGCCCGTGCAGGGTTTCGCGTTGCCAGGCGGCGATTTGCGCTGGTAAGGTCTCCAGCCAGTGGGCGAGGGGCCCGGTGGCGATCTGCTGATAGAAACGGCCAAACTCGATCATGACTGCACCGCCTTCAGTGCCACCAGTGAACCGAAGTTAAAGCACTGGAACCATAATTCGCTGTGCTCAAAACCCGCGGTGCGCAGGCGCGCTTTGTGGGTCTCAACGGAGTCCGTCAGCATCACATTTTCCAGCATGCTGCGCTTCTGGCTAATCTCCAGCTCGCTGTAACCATTGGCGCGTTTAAAGTCGTGGTGCATGTTGAACAGCAGTTCGCCGACGGTGTGATCTTCAAAACTGAATTTCTCCGACAGCACCAGTGCGCTGCCCGGGTTCAGCCCCTGGTAAACTTTTTGCAGCAGCTTCAGACGGTCGTCAGGTTCGAGAAATTGCAGGGTGAAGTTAAGCACCACCAGCGAGGCGTTGTTAATCTCAATATCGCGAATATCGCCCTCAATCACCTCAACCGGCGTTGGCGCTTTATAGGCATCAATATGACGGCGGCAGCGTTCAACCATCGCAGGCGAGTTGTCGACGGCAATAATTTTGCAATTTTCATGATGAATATTGCGGCGCACCGAGAGCGTGGCGGCGCCCAGCGAGCAGCCGAGATCGTAAACCTGCGTGCCGGGCTGCACGAAGCGCTCCGCCAGCATGCCGATCATCGAAATAATATTGGAGTAACCCGGAACGGAACGCTGGATCATATCCGGGAAAACTTCAGCTACCCGTTCATCGAAGGTCCAGTCGCCGAGGCGGGCGATAGGCGCGGAAAAAAGCGTGTCGCGGTGAGACATAGTGTAAATATCCGGGAAAACAAAGGGGCGTATTGTGCGCTAACGCAGGGAGAAAACCAACTCCCAGGGCATATACCACACATTCGCCAGCACCATCAGCAGCAGGGAGCAGAGCGTTGCGCCCATCCCATAACGCCGCCAGTAGGCCAGCCGGTGATGCAAACCGTAATAGTGCATCAGGCGGCCAACAATCAGCATCATGCCGCAGAGATGTACCGTCCAGTTTTGCGCACCGTTCATCTCCATAAACAGCAGCAGGATCATGGCAATGGGAATGTACTCAACGGCGTTGCCGTGAATACGCATCGCGTTCTGCAACTCACTAAACCCGCCGTCGCCAAAGCTCACACGGTACTGCATACGCAGACGAATCACATCAGAAGCAAATTTAACCAGTAATAACGCACCCAGCACGGCATACAACGCGCTTACCATACAAACTCCCTTTAAGGTTACGGCGATGGCTCATCAATGATAGGTGCTGCGCTTAAAAAAGAGAAGATTGTAACGGCAGGGAGGGGGCTTCACCGACGATCGGCATCGCAGTGCGAAGATCCTGCCATAGCGTTTCGACCAGCTCGGGAGCCTGGGCGATATCAGGCGTGTGCAGAAACAGATAGGGCGTGGTGGTCTGCTCCCAGGTCGGCAGCTTGTTTAACCAGACGGCGAAGAGTTCGCGGTTCTGCGCCATATCGTCACTGCCGATAAAGCGCACCATCGGATGCTCAGCGGTGACCAGCGCGTGCACCGGCACTTTTGGCTTCTTGCGCTGGGCTTCGCGCACTGCTTCGCTGTGCGGTTTCGCGCTGTGCACCGGGCGGCTGTCGAGCATTACGCGGTTAACTTTGCGGGCGTGCAGCCCCTGGTTAAGGGCTTTCTCCTCTTCGCCTTTTTCAAAGAAGGCGGGGTGACGCACCTCGACACCGTAGGTAAAGCCTGCTGGCAGCGCATCAAGAAAAGCCCACAGCGCAGGGAGATCGCGTGGGCCAAAGGTCGCTGGCAACTGGAGCCAGTACTGCCCAATCCTGCCTGCGAGCGGCGACATGCGGCTAAAAAATTCGTGGGTGAGATCATCACAGTTACGCAGCGCCGCCTGATGGGAGATGGTAGCGGGAAACTTAAAGCAGAAGCGGAAATCATCGCTGGTCTGATCGTGCCAGCGCGCGACAATCTCCGCTTTCGGTAGCGCATAAAGCGTGGTGTTGCCCTCGACACAATTGAAGTGACGGGCATACTCCTCAAGGGAGGTGATCCCAAGGCGCACCCATTTCGGGTGCGACCACTGCGGCAGGCCGATATAGATCATAACGCGGCGATAATCTCCTCGCTGCTGCGCACGCGACCGATACGCGGGAAGATGTTTTTCATGCTGCCCTGATGCTGCTCGGCATCGGCGGCGCTGCAAGCGTCTTCGGCGATGACCAGTGAAAAACCCATCTCCCAGGCGTTGCGGGCGGTGGATTCGACGCCGATATTGGTCGAAATGCCGCACAGCACGATGGTGTCGATACCGCGACGGCGCAGTTGCATTTCCAGATCGGTGCCATAAAAAGCGCCCCACTGGCGTTTGGTTACCTCAATATCGCTCGCCTGTTTGCCAAGCGCTGCCGGGTAATCCCACCAGTTTTCCGGCAGGCCGTGACCACCCATCGCGGCATCCACTGGCTGTTTCAGCGCTTCGGCAAAATCCGCCGACCAGCCGACACGCACCAGCACCACCGGAGCGCCGTTAGCACGAAACTTCCCGGCCAGCCGCGCCGAGCGCGCTACGACGTCCTGCGCAGTGTGTGGGCCACCAGCAAAGGGCAGAATGCCTTCCTGAAGATCGATAACCACCAGTGCCGTTTTCGCTGTGTTGAGTTCCAGCATGTTCACTCCTGAAAAAAAATAATTGCGTTGGGGCGTTACCTTACGCGCTCTTTCCGCGCGCCGGGTTTACAATTTTTGTTAAATTTTGTGAGAATGCGCAATAAGCGCGCAGCAAACGTGCGTACAGTCGGTAGCGGGCTTATCGTGGGTCATTATTTCCAGTATAATAGCCCCCTTTTTTCATCCAGATGTGACATACGAAAATAGCTGCCCCCAGCGCGCCTGCGCCGCAGGTGGTGGGTGATGTGCAGCTAATTAAGGGATATCTCATGCGTACAGTATATTGCGGGCAGCTCAATCAGTCCCATGTCGGACAGCAAGTAACGCTTTGTGGGTGGGTCAACCGCCGTCGTGACCTCGGTAGCCTTATCTTTATCGATATGCGCGATCGCGAAGGCATCGTGCAGGTGTTTTTCGACCCGGACCGTCAGGATGCGTTCCAGCTCGCCTCTGAACTGCGTAATGAGTTCTGCATTCAAATTACCGGTACTGTCCGCGCCCGCGAAGGCAAAAATGCCAACAAAGAGATGGCCACCGGTGAAGTGGAAGTTTTCGCCACCGAACTGACCATCATCAACCGCGCTGACGCGCTGCCGCTCGATTCTAACCACGTCAACACCGAAGAAGCGCGTCTGAAGTACCGCTACCTCGACCTGCGCCGCCCAGAGATGGCGCAGCGCCTGAAGACCCGTGCGAAAATCACCAGCTTCGTGCGCCGCTTTATGGATGACCACGGTTTCCTCGACATCGAAACGCCGATGCTGACCAAAGCGACGCCGGAAGGCGCGCGCGATTACCTGGTGCCGAGCCGCGTGCATAAAGGCAAATTCTACGCGCTGCCGCAGTCCCCACAGCTTTTCAAACAGCTGCTGATGATGTCCGGCTTCGACCGTTACTACCAGATCGTCAAATGCTTCCGCGATGAAGATCTGCGCGCTGACCGCCAGCCGGAATTTACCCAGATCGATGTGGAAACCTCCTTTATGACTGCGCCGCAGGTGCGTGAAGTGATGGAAGCGCTGGTTCGCCAGCTGTGGCAGGAAGTGAAAGGCGTCGATCTCGGTGAGTTCCCGATCATGACCTTTGCCGAGGCCGAGCGTCGTTACGGCTCCGATAAACCGGATCTGCGTAACCCGATGGAGCTGGTGGACGTTGCAGACCTGCTGAAAGCGGTTGAGTTCAAAGTCTTCTCAGGCCCGGCCAACGATGCCAAAGGCCGCGTTGCCGCACTGCGTGTGCCGGGCGGCGCGCAGCTTAGCCGTAAGCAGATTGATGACTACGGCAAGTTCGTCGAAATTTACGGCGCGAAAGGGCTGGCCTACATCAAAGTTAACGAAGCGGCGAAAGGCCTCGAAGGCATCACCAGCCCGGTAGCGAAATTCCTCAACGCTGAGATTGTAAGCGAAATTCTGTCGCGCACCGGCGCGCAGGATGGCGACATGATCTTCTTCGGCGCTGACAACAAAAAAGTGGTTGCCGATGCGCTGGGCGCGCTGCGTCTGAAGCTGGGTAAAGACCTGAGCCTGACCGACGAAAACAAATGGGCGCCGCTGTGGGTTATCGACTTCCCGATGTTTGAAGATGACGGCGAAGGCGGCCTGACGGCGATGCACCACCCGTTCACCGCGCCTCGCGACATGAGCCCGGCTGAGCTGAAAGCGGCACCGGAAACGGCGATCGCTAACGCCTACGATATGGTTATCAACGGCTACGAAGTGGGCGGCGGTTCCGTACGTATTCATAACGGCGAGATGCAGCAGACGGTGTTTGGCATTCTTGGTATCAATGAGCAGGAGCAGCGCGAGAAGTTCGGCTTCCTGCTCGACGCCCTGAAATATGGCACGCCGCCGCACGCGGGCCTGGCGTTTGGTCTCGACCGCCTGACCATGCTGCTGACCGGCACCGACAACATCCGTGACGTTATCGCATTCCCGAAAACCACGGCTGCGGCCTGCCTGATGACCGAAGCGCCGAGCTTTGGCAATCCGACCGCGCTGGCGGAACTCGGTATCTCTGTTATCAAAAAAGAGACGCCGGAGAATAAATAAGATGTCCTTTAAGCATCCCGTTTCTGTGCTGGTGGTGATTTATGCCGAAGAGACAAAACGGGTGCTGATGTTGCAGCGACGCGACGATCCCGAGTTCTGGCAGTCGGTTACCGGCAGCCTGGAGCCGGGTGAAAGCGCGTTGCAGGCCGCCGCGCGCGAAGTCATGGAAGAGGTCAATATCGATGTCGGCGCAGCGCCGCATCGTCTGATTGACTGCCAGCGCACGGTGGAATTTGAAATTTTTAGTCATTTACGTCATCGCTACGCGCCGGGTGTAACTCACAACACCGAATCCTGGTTTTGTTTAGCGCTGCCCCACGAATGCCCGGTTGTGTTTACCGAACATCTGGCGTACCGCTGGCTCGATGCGCCCGCTGCGGCGGCATTGACCAAGTCGTGGAGCAACCGGCAGGCGATTGAAGAATTTGTTATTAACGCCGCCTGAACGGCGGTTTTTTCTGGAGAATTTTTTATGGCAGGTCACAGTAAATGGGCCAACACCAAACACCGCAAAGCGGCACAGGATGCCAAACGCGGTAAGATCTTCACCAAAATTATTCGTGAGCTGGTAACAGCAGCACGTCTGGGTGGCGGCGATATCGCTTCTAACCCGCGCCTGCGCGCGGCGGTCGATAAAGCGCTCTCCAACAATATGACCCGTGACACCCTGAACCGCGCCATCGCACGCGGCGTCGGCGGCGATGATGACGCGAACATGGAAACCATCATTTATGAAGGTTACGGCCCTGGCGGCACCGCGGTGATGGTCGAGTGTCTGAGTGACAACCGTAACCGTACCGTTGCTGAAGTGCGTCACGCCTTTAGCAAGTGCGGCGGCAACCTGGGTACCGACGGCTCGGTGGCCTACCTGTTCAGCAAGAAAGGGGTGATCTCTTTCGAAGCGGGCGACGAAGACACCATTATGGAAGCGGCGCTGGAAGCGGGTGCTGAAGACGTTGTGACCTACGACGACGGCGCGATTGACGTTTACACCGCCTGGGAAGAGATGGGTGCCGTGCGCGATGCGCTGGAAGCCGCCGGTCTGAAAGCGGACAACGCTGAAGTGTCGATGATCCCGTCGACCAAAGCGGATATGGATGCGGAAACTGCGCCGAAACTGCTGCGCCTGATCGATATGCTGGAAGACTGCGACGATGTGCAGGAGGTTTACCACAACGGTGAGATCTCCGACGAAGTAGCAGCAACCCTGTAATCGCTGGCAGCTTACAGCCCGCAGGGCGTTGGCTCGCCTCGCGCCCCGGTCACAAGGTTAACCTGTGTGGCCGGGAACGCACTGAATTGCCTGCTTCCTGCAAACTGTTTTGAGTGTTTGGCATCATCAGGATTATTGCGTTAAGCGGAGAGAAATAATGGCGATTATTCTCGGGATCGACCCGGGTTCACGTATCACCGGTTATGGTGTGATTCGCCAGACAGGCCGCCAGCTGACCTACCTTGGCAGCGGCTGTATCCGCACGAAAGTTGACGATCTGCCGTCGCGCCTGAAGCTGATTTACGCGGGCGTGTCGGAGATCATCACTCAGTTTCAGCCGGACTTTTTTGCCATCGAACAGGTGTTTATGGCGAAAAACGCCGACTCGGCGCTGAAACTGGGGCAGGCGCGCGGCGTGGCGATTGTCGCCGCCGTCAATCAGGACTTACCGGTCTTTGAGTATGCCGCCCGTCAGGTTAAGCAGACGGTGGTCGGCATTGGTAGCGCGGAGAAGAGCCAGGTGCAGCACATGGTGCGCACGCTGTTGAAACTCCCCGCTAACCCGCAGGCCGATGCCGCCGATGCGCTGGCGATCGCCATTACCCACTGTCATGTCAGCCAGAATGCGTTACAGGTGAGCAGCACAAGGCTCAATCTGGCACGCGGACGGTTACGTTAAAAAGCGCCGGTTGCGGCGCTTTTTTATCTCTTCTGCTGTAACAGCAAGCGTATTTTATCCGCATCTTCCTCGCCCGAGGGGCTATAGACCACCAGCGTCAAATCGGGCTGTCCTTCAACGGAAAAACTGGAGTACTCCAGCGAGAGCCGACCAGCACTGGCGTGGAAAATCACTTTTGTGCCTTCGCCCATCACCTCGATATCATTGGTTTGCCACAGCCGGGCAAATTCCGGCGACGCCGCGCTCAATTCATCGACCAGCGGCTGGACTTCAAGTGACGCACCGGCCCGGGTCGTTTCTGCGCGGAACGCCGCGACCAGAAAGCGCGTCAGACCCTGCCAGTCGGCCTGCGAAGCACGCGCCTGTGGGTTAAGAAAGATGCGGCGCAGGATATTGCGCTCCTGCGCGGGAAGGGTGGCGTAATCGGCCAGCACCGCCGTGGCAGCCGCGTTCCAGGCAAGCACATCCCAACTGGCATTGCGGATCATCGCCGGGCTGTAGGGCATACTCTCCAGCACTTTCTGTAACCGGCCGGAGACCGCTGCGGCTGGCGCATACGCCACGCCCGGTGCTCGCCCCAGTGCCAGATGGAACACATACTCGCGCTCACGCTCGCTCAGGCAAAGTGCCTGACAAATCCGCTCCAGTACCTCTTCTGAGGGCATCCCGCCGCGCCCCTGTTCAAGCCAGGTGTACCAGGTCGCGCTGATACAGGCCAGATGTGCAACCTCTTCACGCCTCAGCCCTGGCGTGCGGCGGCGTGCGGTGTGAAAACCCAGTGTCTGCGGGTCGAGCTGCGCCCGGCGGGACTTCAGATAACTGCCCAGATCTTTTGCGCTCTGCATCCTGTTAGTCCTTATACCACGATAACGTCACTACTTTTTCCCATCGCGGATATTCAGCAGGATAGCGGCGCGAGTCAACATAAGGAGACACAGATGCATGTTTTTCTGACGGGCGCGACCGGGTGGGTCGGCGCAAAAGTAGCAGAGGTGTTATTAGCCGCAGGCCATCAGGTGAGCGGCCTGGCGCGTAATGAGGAGAAAGCCCGGGCGTTTATCGCCGCAGGGGGAAAGGCGGTTTATGGCACGCTTGATGACAGCCAGCTGCTATTTGATGCAGCGGCAAAGGCCGATGCGGTGATCCATACCGCGTTTAATCATGATTTCTCCCGCTTTGCAGAAAATTGCGCTCAGGATGAGCGCGCCATTACCGTGATGGGTGATGCGCTGCGCGGAAGTTCGCGTCCCTTGTTGGTAACGTCCGGCCTTGCGCGGCTGGTAGCGGGACGCCCGGCGACAGAAAAGGACGCGCCTGCCAGCGGGCCGGATTACCTGCGCCGCTCAGAGCAGGCCGCGCTGGCGCTGGCGCAACAGGGTGTAAAGGCCGCCTGCGTACGGCTGGCACCAACGGTACATGGCGTGGGCGATCGGGGCTTTATTCCGTTCCTGATTGCGCTCGCGAAACAGAGCGGCGTTTCTGCCTGGCAGGAGGACGGGAGCAACCGCTGGGCGGCGGTACACCGCAATGACGCGGCAACTGTCTACCGGCTGGCGCTGGAGAGCGGTGTGACGCAACCGGTGTATCATGCGGTGGCGGAAGAGGGTATCGCGATGCGTGAGATTGCCATCGCAATCGGCAAGATGCTCGGGGTGCCCGCAGAGCCGCGCGAGGCGTCGCATTTTGGCTGGTTTGCTGGCTTCGCCGGTATGGAGATGTCGGCCTTAAGTGAACAGACGCGCAGGACGCTGGGATGGCAACCTGCGGGGCGTGATTTATTAACCGATCTGCACGATCCGGACTATTACGTGAATTCCTGAAGCGGGTTCGCGCTTTTTCCTTCATTATCGGCTGGATATCTATCCAGCCTTTTTTTATGATACAGCATTACTTTTTTAGCACTTAGCGCAGGAGCGTCACGTGATAGGCAGACTCAGAGGCATTATTGTCGAAAAACAACCCCCGCTGGTCCTGCTTGAGGTCGGTGGGGTAGGGTATGAAGTTCATATGCCGATGACCTGCTTCTACGAATTGCCGGATGCCGGCAAAGAGGCGACCGTCTTTACGCAGTTTGTGGTGCGCGAAGATGCGCAACTGCTGTACGGCTTTAACAACAAGCAGGAGCGCACCCTGTTCCGTGAGCTGATCAAAACCAACGGCGTTGGGCCGAAGCTGGCGCTGGCGATCCTCTCCGGCATGTCGGCGCAGCAGTTTGTGAATGCCGTTGAGCGTGAAGATCCCGCCGCGCTGGTGAAACTGCCGGGCATAGGTAAGAAGACCGCTGAGCGCCTGATTGTCGAGATGAAAGACCGCTTTAAAGGGCTGCATGGCGATCTCTTTACTCCGGCGGCAGATTTGGTGCTGGCGTCGCCAGCAAGCCCCTCTACGGATGATGCCGAGCAAGAAGCCGTTGCCGCGCTGGTGTCGCTGGGCTATAAACCGCAGGAAGCGAGCCGGATGATCAGCAAAATCGCGCGTCCGGACGCCAACAGTGAAACCCTGATCCGTGAAGCGCTGCGTGCGGCGTTGTGAGGTAGAGGATGATTGAAGCAGACCGCCTGGTTGCCGCCGCCAGCACAATTGTAGAAGAAGTTGCGGATCGGGCGATTCGACCAAAGCTGCTGGCTGAGTATATCGGTCAGCCGCAGGTGCGCTCGCAAATGGAGATCTTTATCCAGGCGGCGAAACTGCGCGGTGACGCGCTGGATCACCTGCTGATTTTCGGCCCGCCGGGGCTGGGTAAAACAACGCTGGCAAATATCGTGGCGAACGAGATGGGCGTGAATCTGCGCACCACCTCCGGCCCGGTGCTGGAAAAGGCGGGCGATCTGGCCGCCATGCTCACCAACCTTGAACCCCATGACGTGCTGTTTATCGATGAAATTCATCGTCTGTCGCCGGTGGTGGAAGAGGTGCTCTACCCGGCGATGGAGGATTACCAGCTCGATATCATGATTGGTGAAGGCCCTGCTGCGCGCTCCATCAAAATCGATCTGCCGCCCTTTACGCTGATTGGCGCAACGACCCGCGCCGGTTCGCTGACCTCACCGCTGCGCGATCGCTTTGGCATTGTCCAGCGCCTGGAGTTTTATCAGGTGGCTGACCTGCAGCATATCGTTGGGCGCAGCGCGCGGTTTATGGGGCTTGAGCTGAGCGAAGAGGGGGCGCTGGAAGTGGCACGCCGCTCCCGCGGCACACCGCGTATTGCAAACCGTCTGCTGCGCCGCGTGCGCGATTTCGCGGAAGTGAAGCACGATGGCGATATCGACGCGGAGATTGCCGCCCAGGCGCTCGATATGCTCAATGTCGATGCCCAGGGCTTCGACTATATGGACCGTAAACTGCTGCTGGCGGTGATTGATAAATTCTTTGGCGGTCCGGTGGGGCTGGATAACCTTGCTGCGGCGATTGGTGAAGAGCGCGAGACCATTGAAGATGTGCTGGAGCCTTATCTGATTCAGCAGGGCTTTTTACAGCGTACGCCGCGCGGCCGCATGGCAACGCCGCGCGCCTGGGATCACTTCGGCATTACGCCGCCGGAAATGCCCTGATGAGCAGTGCCAGCGCCGGTCAGCGCTGGCAGAGGGAGCGAATTTAGCTGGCGCTCTTTTTCAACATGCTGAAGATAAACAGCACCGCGGCGCAGAGCACCACAGAGGGGCCAGCTGGCGTGTCGTAGAAGGCGGAGAAGGTCAGCCCGCCGGTGACGGCAATTATCCCGACGCCGACAGCCACTGCTGCCATCTGCTCCGGGGTGCGGGCAAAGCGCCGCGCCGTGGCAGCCGGGATGATCAGCAGGGAGGTGATAATCAGCGCGCCGACAAACTTCATCGCCACGCCAATGGTCAGGGCGGTGACCAGCATTAGCAGCAGCTTAACGCGCTGTAACTTCACGCCATCGACAAAGGCCAGTTCCGGGCTGATGGTCATCGACAGCAGGTTGCGCCACTGCCAGAGCAAGATCCCAACTACCAGCACCACACCAAGGGCGATAACAACCAGATCCTCGGGCGTAACGGCCAGCAGATCACCGAAGAGATACGCCATCAAATCCACGCGGATGTTGGACATCAGGCTGACTACCACCAGGCCAAGCGAGAGCGCGCTGTGCGCCATAATCCCCAGCAGCGTGTCGATCGCCAGATGGGGACGCTTCTCCAGCCACACCAGGCCTGCGGCTAACAGTAACGTGACGGCAATTACCGCGTAAAACGGGTTAACATCCAGCAGCAAACCAAAGGCAACACCGAGCAGAGACGCGTGTGCCAGCGTATCGCCGAAGTAAGACATGCGTCGCCAGACGACAAAGGAGCCAAGCGGCCCGGCGGCGCAGGCGAGCATAACCCCGGCCAGCCAGCCGGGCAGTAAAAGTTCAATCATGAGTGTCCGTTACCCTGGCGTAAAATAATGCGGCCCTGAAGATCGTGGCGGTGATTGTGGTTGTGGCGGTAAATGCCAAGCTGTTCTGCGCCGCGATGGCCGAACATAGAGATAAATTCGGGATGCAGGGAGACCACTTCCGGCGTACCGGAGCAGCAGATATGGTGGTTGAGGCAGAGCACCTCATCGGTCTTGGCCATCACAAGATGTAGATCGTGGGAGACCATCAGCACCGCGCAATCCAGCTCTTTGCGCAACTCGTCGATTAAATTGTAGAGCGAGACCTGGCCATTAACGTCAACGCCCTGGGTTGGCTCGTCCAGCACCAGCAACTGGGGCTGATTGAGCAGGGCGCGGGCAAGCAGCACGCGCTGCGTTTCACCGCCGGAGAGTTTCTGCATCGGGGCATCGATCAGGTGGGCTGCCTGTACGCGTTTCAGCGCAGGGATCAGATCCTCTTTGCGCGTGCCTGGGCGCAGACGCATAAAGCGGCCTACAGTAAGAGGCAGGGTAGCGTCGAGCTGCAGTTTTTGCGGCACATAGCCGATGCGCAACGCTTTATCGCGCTTGATAACCCCCGCGTCGGGTGCTACCAGGCCAAGTACGACGCGCACCAGCGTCGATTTACCCGCGCCGTTAGGTCCGAGCAGCGTCAGAATTTTAGCTGGACGCAAATTTAAAGAGATGTCAGAGAGCACGCGGCGTTGACCGAAAGCGACGCTGACATTTTCAAGCGTTATAAGATTCGTCATAGCATTTAAGGGGTTGCAGAAGTTGTCGAATGTTATAATATCACATTCCACACACTCATTACGATGAATAGACGCATTATGTTACATAAAAATACGCTTCTTTGCGCAGCGCTTTCCGCTGCGTTTCTCACCCTAACAGCACAATCCGCTAACGCCGCCGTCGTCACTTCGCTTAAGCCGCTGGGCTTTATTGCATCCGCCATTACAGATGGCGTGACCACCACCGAAGTTATCCTGCCAGACGGTGCCTCCGAGCATGATTATTCTCTGCGTCCTTCTGATGTAAAACGCTTGCAAAACGCGGACTTACTTTTTTGGGTTGGGCCGGAAATGGAAGCCTTCATGGTGCGATCTGCTCAGCAGGTACCTGCGCAAAAACAGGTGGTGATGGCGCAACTCGACGGCGTGAAATCGCAGCTGATGAAAGGCGCGGATGAAGATGAGCATGAGGGTCATGAAGGTCACGATCACGACGAAAATAGTGAGCATCATCACCATCATGGCGAATACAACATGCATTTGTGGTTAAGCCCAGAGATTGCACGGCTTTCGGCGGTTGCAATCCACGATAAATTAGTGGAAGTTATGCCGCAAAGTCGAGCCAAGCTGGACGCCAACCTGAAGGCATTTGAGGCATCATTAGCCCAGGCCGATAAGCAGGTCGGTAACGAGCTGGCACCGCTGAAAGGGAAGGGGTATTTCGTTTTTCATGACGCCTACGGCTACTTTGAAAAACAGTACGGTCTGACTCCGCTGGGTCACTTTACCGTCAACCCTGAAATTCAGCCTGGTGCGCAGCGTTTACATGAAATCAGAACACAGTTGGTTGAGCAAAAAGCGGTCTGCGTTTTTGCTGAGCCACAGTTCAGGCCAGCGGTCGTTGAAGCTGTTGCACGAGGAACCTCCGTTCGCATGGGAACGCTGGATCCACTCGGCATCGGTATCAAGTTGGGTAAAGAGAGCTATCCCCAGTTCCTTACACAACTCTCTTCCCAGTATGCGAGCTGCCTGAAAGGAGAATAACGAGGAAGTGAACACGTGCAACAGATAGCCCGCTCTGTCGCCCTGGCATTTAACAATTTGCCGCGACCCCATCGCGTGATGCTGGGGTCGCTCACCGTACTGACCCTCACGGTCGCCGTCTGGCGGCCCTACGTTTATCACCCCGAAAATAACGCGCCGATTGTCAAAGCCATCGAGCTGCCTAAAAGCGAAATCCGCTCGTTGCTGCCTGAAGCCAGTGAACCAATTGACCAGTCCACGGCGGATGACGTTGACGATATTCCGCAAGATGAGCTGGACGAGAAAACCGCCAACGAAGCGGGTGTACACGAATATGTTGTCTCGACCGGCGATACGCTCAGCAGCATCCTGAACCAGTACGGCATAGATATGGGCAACATCAGCCAGCTTGCCGCCGCGGATAAAGAGCTGCGTAATCTGAAAATCGGCCAACAGCTCTCCTGGACGCTAACCGCTGATGGTGATTTACAGCGTCTGACGTGGGAGATGTCACGTCGCGAAACCCGCACCTATGACCGCACCGAAAACGGCTTCAAGATGTCCAGCGAGATGCAGCAGGGCGACTGGGTCAATAAGATGATGAATGGCACCGTCGGCGGCAGTTTTGTTGCCAGTGCGAAAGAGGCCGGCATGAGCAGCGGCGAAGTCAGCGCCGTCATCAAAGCGATGCAGTGGCAAATGGATTTCCGCAAACTGAAAAAAGGCGATAAGTTCTCAGTATTGATGTCCCGTGAGATGCTTGACGGCAAGCAGGAGCAGAGCCAGTTGCTCGGCGTGCGTTTGCGCTCTGACGGTAAAGATTACTACGCGTTCCGCGCCGAAGATGGCAAATTCTACGATCGTAACGGCACCGGCCTTGCGAAAGGGTTTATGCGTTTCCCGACCGCGAAGCAGTTCCGCGTCTCCTCTAACTTCAACCCGCGTCGCCTTAACCCGGTCACCGGGCGCGTTGCGCCGCACAAAGGCGTCGACTTTGCCCTGCCGCAGGGGACGCCGGTGCTCGCCGTCGGTGACGGTGAAGTGGTGATTGCGAAGCGCAGCGGCGCGGCGGGCAACTATGTTGCTATCCGCCACGGGCGCACCTACACCACGCGTTACATGCACCTGCGTAAACTGCTGGTGAAACCGGGGCAGAAAGTGAAACGTGGCGATCGTATCGCGCTCTCGGGCAACACCGGGCGCTCCACCGGGCCACATCTGCACTATGAAGTATGGATCAACCAGCAGGCCGTGAACCCGCTGACCGCTAAACTGCCAAGAACGGAAGGGCTGAGCGGTTCGGATCGTAAGGATTACCTGGCGCAGGTGAGAGAGGTATTACCTCAGCTGCGACTGGAGTAATTCGCGTAATAATCAGGCGTTCAAAGCCGGTGCTTGCTTAGCATCGGCTTTTACTTTTGTGCGAAAGATAACGCATCGCTACACTATCCCCTTATCTTGTTGAGATTTTTGACCAGCGGACGATGCATGGAAACCAAAAAAAATAACAGTGAATACATTCCTCAGTTTGAGAGCGAGTTTCGCCATCCGCGTCACTGGGGCGCCTGGCTTGGGGTGCTGGCTTTTGCCGGCGTTGCCCTGATCCCGCCCTCCGTTCGCGATCCGCTTCTGGCGAAACTGGGCCGTTTTGCCGGACGACGCGGAAAAAGTGCCCGCCGTCGTGCGCAGATCAACCTCTACTACTGCTTCCCGGAAAAGAGTGAAGCCGAGCGCGAAGCGATCATCGATCATATGTTTGCCACCGCGCCGCAGGCGATGGTGCTGATGGCCGAAATGGCGCTGCGCGGTACGGAAAAAGTTGCCTCACGGATTGAGTGGCAGGGCAGAGAGATTATCGATGAGATGCACCGCAACGATGAACGCGTCATTTTCCTCGTGCCGCATGCCTGGGGTGTCGATATTCCGGCGATGCTGATGTCCTCTCAGGGCAAGCGCATCGCGGCGATGTTCCATAACCAGGGCAACAAAGTCTTCGACTACATGTGGAACAAGGTGCGCCTGCGTTTTGGCGGCCGCTTACATGCCCGCAATGACGGCATCAAGCCCTTTATCCACTCGATACGCAACGGCTTCTGGGGATATTACCTGCCGGATCAGGATCACGGCCCCGAGCAGAGCGAATTTGTCGACTTCTTCGCCACCTACAAAGCGACGCTGCCGGCGATTGGTCGCCTGATGAAAGTGTGCCGCGCCCGCGTGGTGCCGCTTTTCCCGGTTTACGATGCTGAAACGCACCGCTTGACGATTCTGGTGCGCCCGCCGATGGACGATCTGCTGACAGCGGATGACACCACCATCGCGCGGCGGATGAATGAAGAGGTGGAGAACTTTGTCGGCCCGCATCCGGAGCAGTACACCTGGATCCTGAAGCTGCTGAAAACGCGCAAGCCGGGTGAGATCGAGCCCTATAAGCGCAAAGAGCTCTACAAAAAGAAATAGCCAAAAAAAGGCCTCTCATTGCGAGAGGCCTTTTACTTTCTGAGAATCCGTTATTCGACGGTTAGAATGCGCGTGGTGTTAGTGGTGCCGATGGTGCTCATCACGTCACCCTGCGTCACAATCACCAGATCGCCGGAGAGCAGGTAGCCTTTATCACGCAGCAGGTTCACCGCGTCGTTGGCCGCGGCAACGCCGTCGTTATGGCTGTCGAAATAGACCGGCGTCACGCCGCGATAGAGCGCGGTCAGGTTAAGAGTGCGCTCGTGGCGGGAGAGGGCAAAAATCGGCAAACCGGAGCTGATACGCGAGGTCATCAGCGCGGTACGACCCGATTCGGTCATCGATATGATCGCCGTAACGCCTTTCAGGTGGTTGGCGGCATACATCGCTGACATGGCAATCGCCTCTTCGACATTGTCGAACTGAATATCGAGGCGGTGCTTGGAGACGTTAATGCTTGGGATCTTCTCTGCGCCCAGGCAGACGCGCGCCATCGCGGCAACGGTTTCGGAAGGGTATTGCCCGGCTGCGGTTTCCGCGGAGAGCATCACGGCATCAGTGCCGTCGAGCACGGCGTTCGCCACGTCCATCACTTCCGCGCGGGTCGGCATTGGGTTGGTGATCATCGACTCCATCATCTGCGTGGCGGTGATCACCGCACGGTTCAGCTGACGCGCGCGACGAATCAATGCTTTCTGGATGCCGACCAGTTCCGGGTCGCCAATTTCAACGCCAAGGTCGCCACGGGCAACCATCACCACGTCAGAGGCGAGGATCACATCGTCCATCGCATCCTGGCTACACACCGCTTCTGCACGCTCGACTTTGGCGACAATCTTCGCATCGCAACCTGCATCACGCGCCAGACGACGTGCATAGTTGAGATCTTCACCGCAGCGCGGGAAGGAGACGGCGAGGTAATCGACGCCAATCAGCGCGGCGGTCACGATATCCGCTTTATCTTTATCGGTCAGCGCTTCTGCAGAAAGGCCGCCGCCCAGTTTGTTGATGCCTTTGTTGTTGGAGAGCGGGCCGCCGACGGTCACTTCGGTGAACACCTTCATGCCCTGAACTTCCAGCACTTTGAGCTGCACGCGGCCATCATCCAGCAGCAGGATGTCGCCCGGCACCACGTCAGCAGGCAGGCCTTTATAGTCGATGCCGACTTTCTCTTTATCGCCTTCACCTTTGCCAAGGTTAGCGTCGAGCAGGAATTTGTCACCGATGTTAAGGAAAACCTTACCTTCCTTAAAAGTGGAGACGCGAATCTTCGGTCCTTGTAGATCGCCAAGGATAGCAACATGACGTCCCAGTTTTGCCGCAATCTCACGCACTTTGTCCGCGCGTAATTTATGATCTTCCGGTGTTCCGTGTGAGAAGTTCATCCGCACCACGTTAGCGCCAGCAGCGATAACCTTTTCGAGGTTGTTATCGCGGTCGGTGGCCGGGCCTAAAGTGGTGACGATTTTGGTTCTGCGAAGCCTTCTGGACATGTAATACTCCGTTGACTGAAATAACGAGGTGTTGCGTGAACATGAATTCGGGTTACGCGCGCCGTGACAGGCAAGGCCGCTAACCGAATAGCGTAAGTAACTACCGTTTTTGTTATGGTCTCTTAATGATTATCGTCTTTGATAAGCAGTTCCTTATCAAAGCGCGATTCTTTGAGCGCTTCTTTGACTCGCTTCAAGTTATCCCGGAATTTTGCGCCGCGGCGTAATGTGAACCCGGTCGCCAGCACATCAATGACCGTCAGTTGCGCAAGACGGGACACCATCGGCATATAGATATCTGTATCTTCAGGGACATCCAGCGTGATAGCAAGGGTTGCTTCGCGCGCCAGCGGCGTTCCCGCTGAGGTTAGCGCAATCACCATGGCATCGTTTTCACGCGCCAGATGCGCCAGCTCCACCAGGCTTTTTGTGCGGCCGGTGTGGGAAATCAGCATAACGACGTCATCATCGCTACAATTCATACAGCTCATGCGTTGCAGCACAATGTCATCGGAGTAGACCACCGGCACGTTAAAGCGGAAAAACTTGTTCATCGCATCGTGGGCGACGGCCGCAGAGGAGCCCAGACCAAAGAAGGCGATTTTTTTCGCCTGGGTTAGCAGATCGACAGCGCGATTAACCGCAGCCATATCAAGAGACTGACGCACGTGATCGAGGCTCGCCATCGCCGACTCGAAGATTTTGCCGGTGTAGGCTTCTACACTGTCATCTTCATCGACATTTCGATTAACATAGGGCGTGCCGTTGGCGAGGCTTTGTGCCAGATGCAGTTTAAAGTCGGGAAAGCCGCGCGTGTCCAGGCTGCGGCAAAAGCGGTTTACCGTCGGTTCGCTGACCTCCGCTTGTTGCGCAAGCGCGGCGATACTGGAGTGGATAGCCAGCTGCGGCGCGGTGAGGATTACTTCCGCGACTTTTCGTTCTGATTTGCTAAGGTGTTCCAGTCGGGACTGGATTTTTTCCAGCATATTCATAGGCGTTAATGCGCTCCTGGTGAAACGATTACACTGATTGCGCGAATCGTTACGCAGTTTGCGTCGATATTACGCCTGCGCAGGGTAGAAAGGTAAGTGATACGCTGAAATGTTGTTGTTTTTTTTCATAACATGATCAGAGTCGGATTTTCGCCAGCGGCTGGTGGGCAAATAAGCCGCGCAATCGGCGCAAATATGCGCATTTTTCATGACAACCCAATAACGCACTTCCTGACAAGGCCTGATAGTTTCGGGAATTACGTAAAAGCAGTACAGTGCAGTGTAATAAAATTACAACTGAAGCGCACGATAGCTTCAGGATAGCTAACTGAGGAGAGTGACATGGCGGTAGTCCAAACAGCCCAGGCGTGTGACCTGGTCATTTTCGGCGCGAAAGGCGATCTCGCACGCCGGAAATTGCTGCCTTCCCTGTACCAGCTGGAAAAGGCCGGTCAAATTCATGAGGAGACGCGGATTCTCGGGGTCGGCCGCGCCGACTGGGACAAAGCAGCCTATACCAAAGTGGTCCGTGAAGCGCTCGAAACCTTTATGAAAGAGAAGATCGACGAAAGCTTGTGGGACAAGCTGAGCGGTCGTCTCGATTTCTGCAATCTTGATGTAAACGACACGCCTGCCTTCAAACGCCTCGGCGCGATGCTGGATCAGAAAAACCGCACCACCATCAACTACTTTGCGATGCCGCCGGATACTTTTGGTGCCATCTGTAAAGGACTCGGTGCCGCGAAACTTAACGCCAAACCGGCTCGCGTCGTGATGGAGAAGCCGCTCGGTAACTCCCTTGAGACCTCCCGTCAGATCAACGATCAGGTAGGCGAGTATTTTGAAGAGTGCCAGGTTTACCGTATCGACCACTACCTCGGTAAAGAGACGGTGCTCAACCTGCTGGCGCTGCGTTTTGCCAACTCCCTGTTCGTCAATAACTGGGATAACCGCACCATTGATCATGTCGAGATCACGGTTGCGGAAGAGGTAGGCATTGAAGGGCGCTGGGGCTATTTCGACCAGGCCGGGCAGATGCGCGATATGATCCAGAACCACCTGCTGCAGGTGCTCTGCATGATCGCCATGTCACCGCCGTCCGATCTCACTGCCGACAGCATTCGCGACGCGAAAGTGAAGGTGCTCAAATCCCTGCGTCGTATCGATCGCACCAACGTGCGGGAAAAAACCGTACGCGGTCAGTACACCGCCGGTTTCGCCCAGGGCAAGAAAGTGCCGGGCTACCTGGAAGAAGAGGGCGCGAACAAGTCGAGCCATACGGAAACATTTGTTGCGATCCGCGTTGATATCGACGACTGGCGCTGGGCCGGTGTGCCGTTCTACCTGCGTACCGGTAAACGTCTGCCAACCAAATGTTCTGAAGTCGTGGTCTACTTCAAAAACCCGGAACTCAATCTGTTTAAAGAGTCCTGGCAGGAGCTGCCGCAGAACAAGCTGACCATTCGCCTGCAGCCGGACGAAGGGGTGGATATCCAGATCCTCAACAAAGTGCCGGGGCTGGATCATAAACACAATTTGCAGACCACTAAGCTGGATCTGAGCTACTCCGAAACCTTCAACGAGACCCACCTGGCGGATGCTTACGAGCGCCTGCTGCTGGAGTCAATGCGCGGCATTCAGGCACTGTTTGTGCGCCGCGATGAAGTGGAAGAGGCGTGGAAATGGGTCGACTCCATTACCGAAGCCTGGGCTGCTGACAACGACTCACCGAAACCGTATCAGGCCGGTACCTGGGGCCCGGTAGCCTCGGTTGCGATGATCACCCGCGATGGCCGCTCGTGGAACGAATTCGAGTAACCATTGAAACGCATGTTGCGCAATTTTACCGGTAACATGATCTAACACAGCTCTGCGAACAATTTTTCTTTTTCAAAGCCCTGCTGGATTCACCAGCGGGGCTTTTTTTATTACACTGGCTGCAGTGATTTTGCCTTTGGGGCGCGGCGCTCAGGTGTTTTCAGCTTGTTACGCATAATGAAACGCACGGTTAGCACGCTCTCCCCAAACAGATAAATTTCAGGAGCCTCTATGAATCCAGTAATGTTACGCGTAACAAATCGCATTATTGAACGTTCCCGCGAAACCCGCTCAGCCTACCTGGCGCGCATTGAGCAAGCCAAAAGCAATACCGTGCGTCGTTCGACACTGGCCTGCGGGAATCTGGCGCACGGTTTTGCCGCCTGCCAGCCCGAAGATAAAGCCTCGCTCAAAAGCATGTTGCGCAACAACATCGCCATTATCACCTCCTACAACGACATGCTCTCCGCGCATCAGCCTTATGAAGTCTATCCCGACATTATTCGTAAAGCGCTGCACTCGGTGAATGCGGTCGGCCAGGTAGCGGGTGGCGTACCGGCAATGTGTGATGGCGTGACGCAGGGTCAGGATGGGATGGAGCTCTCGCTGCTGAGCCGCGAAGTGATCGCCATGTCCGCGGCGGTGGGGCTCTCTCACAATATGTTCGACGGCGCACTCTATCTTGGCGTTTGCGACAAAATTGTCCCGGGGCTGGCAATGGCGGCGCTGTCGTTTGGTCACTTGCCCGCGCTATTCGTGCCGTCAGGCCCGATGGCAAGCGGCCTGGCTAACAAAGAGAAGGTGCGCATTCGCCAGCTCTATGCGGAAGGCAAAGTCGATCGCATGGCGCTGCTGGAGTCGGAAGCTGCTTCTTATCACGCCCCAGGCACCTGTACTTTTTACGGCACCGCCAACACCAACCAGATGGTGATTGAGTTTATGGGCATGCAACTGCCCGGCTCCTCCTTTATTCACCCGGATGCGCCGCTGCGTAAAGCGCTGACCGAAGCTGCTGCCCGCCAGGTGACGCGTTTGACCGGTAATGGCAACGAGTGGATGCCGCTTGGCAAAATGACCGATGAAAAAGTAGTGGTTAACGGCATCGTTTCCCTGCTGGCAACCGGTGGCTCCACCAACCACACAATGCACCTGGTAGCGATGGCGCGCGCGGCGGGTATTATCATCAACTGGGATGACTTCTCCGAACTCTCTGAAGTGGTGCCGCTGCTCGCGCGCCTCTATCCGAACGGCCCGGCAGACATCAACCACTTCCAGGCGGCGGGTGGTGTGCCGGTATTGATGCGCGAACTGCTGAAGGGCGGTTTACTGCATGAAGAGGTGAATACCGTGGCCGGTTTCGGCCTGACGCGCTATACCCATGAGCCGTGGCTGAATAATGGCGAACTCGACTGGCGTGAAGGCGCGGCGGCGTCGCTGGATGATTCGATTATCGCCACCATTGATAAGCCGTTCTCGCAGCATGGCGGCACTAAAGTACTGAGCGGCAACCTTGGGCGCGCGGTGATGAAGACCTCCGCCGTGCCGGTAGAGAACCAGATCATTGAAGCGCCAGCGGTGGTGTTTGAGAGCCAGCATGACGTATTACCGGCCTTTGAGGCGGGTCTGCTGGATCGTGATTGCGTAGTCGTGGTGCGTCACCAGGGGCCGAAAGCCAACGGCATGCCAGAATTACATAAACTGATGCCGCCACTTGGTGTATTATTGGACCGCCGTTTCAAAATTGCCTTAGTTACCGATGGACGGCTGTCAGGGGCATCAGGTAAAGTGCCGTCGGCAATCCATGTGACACCTGAAGCTTACGACGGTGGGTTGCTGGCAAAAGTGCGTGATGGCGACATAATCCGGGTTAACGGGCAGACAGGTGAGTTGACCCTGCTGGTTGCTGACAACGAACTTGCCGCACGTCAGCCGCATATTCCTGACCTTAGCGCAATGCGCGTGGGCACAGGCCGTGAAATGTTCGGCGCGCTGCGAGAGAAGCTCTCCGGCGCAGAGCAGGGCGCAACCTGTATCACTTTTTAAGACGACAAGATTTTATTCTGGCGAGAGAAAAGATTGATGAAAAACTGGAAAACAAGTGCAGAAGCCATCCTGAAAACCGGCCCGGTTGTACCGGTGATCGTGGTAAACAAACTGGAGCACGCTGTTCCGATGGCAAAAGCGCTGGTTGCAGGTGGCGTTCGCGTCCTGGAAGTGACGCTGCGCACCCCATGCGCGATTGACGCTATCCGCGCCATTGCAAAAGAAGTCCCTGACGCCATTATCGGCGCTGGCACCGTGTTGAATCCGCAGCAGCTGGCGGACGTTACCGAAGCGGGCGCGCAGTTCGCCATCAGCCCGGGTCTGACCGAGCCGCTGCTGAAAGCTGCCACCGAAGGCACCATCCCGCTGATCCCGGGCATCAGCACCGTTTCTGAACTGATGCTGGGCATGGATTACGGCCTGAAAGAGTTCAAATTCTTCCCGGCGGAAGCGAATGGCGGCACCAAAGCGCTGCAGGCGATTGCCGGTCCCTTCTCCCAGGTGCGTTTCTGCCCGACTGGCGGTATCTCTCCGGCTAACTACCGCGACTACCTGGCGCTGAAAAGCGTGCTCTGCATCGGCGGCTCCTGGCTGGTTCCGGCCGACGCGCTGGAAGCAGGCGATTACGATCGCATCACCACACTGGCACGCGAAGCCGTTGAAGGTGCGAAGCAGTAATCAGCAGGCGGGTATGAAACCCGCCAGATAACAAGCCCGGGCGTACTGCGCGCCGGGCTTTTTTTATCCGTTGACCTGCACCGCAGCAACAGCGGCCACGGCGCGCTCGACCGCACTCTCAACATCCTCGGCTATCGCCAGCGCAACGCCCAGACGGCGCGATCCTTCAATCTCCGGTTTACCGAACAAGCGCAGCTGCACGCCTGCGTCAACGGCGAGGTGGAGATTATCAAAGGTGACATTCTGGCTGTGCAGCTGCGGCAAAATCACCGCAGAGGCGGCCGGGCCGTACTGGCGAATCGCGCCAATCGGCAGGCCTAAAAAGGCGCGTACATGCAGGGCAAACTCGGAGAGATCCTGCGAAATCAGCGTCACCATTCCCGTATCGTGCGGGCGCGGGGAGACTTCGCTGAAGATCACCTCATCGCCGCAGACAAAGAGTTCGACGCCGAAAAGACCATGTCCTCCGAGTGCCAGCACCACCTCACGGGCAATCTGTTGAGCGCGCTCAAGCGCTGCGGCCGACATCTGCTGCGGCTGCCAGGACTCACGATAATCACCATCCTCCTGGCGGTGGCCAACCGGTGCGCAGAAGTGAACGCCATCCACCGCGCTGATGGTCAAAAGGGTTATCTCAAAATCAAACTTCACGACGCCTTCGACAATTACGCGACCGGCACCGGCGCGACCACCTTGTTGCGCATAGGCCCACGCGCTGGCCAGCTGGTCGGCAGATTTGATAAAGCTCTGTCCTTTACCCGATGAGCTCATTACTGGCTTCACGATGCAGGGCAGGCCGATTTCGCTCACCGCCTGGCGGAAGCTCTCTTCGCTATCGGCAAAACGGTAGCTCGAAGTGGGAAGCTGCAACTCCTCAGCCGCGAGGCGACGGATCCCTTCGCGGTTCATGGTCAGTTTTGTGGCGCGCGCGCAGGGAACCACACGCTGACCGGCCGCTTCCAGTTCAATCAGCGCATCGGTGGCGATGGCTTCGATCTCCGGCACGATAAAGTGCGGCTTCTCCTCGGCAACCAGCGCTTTTAACGCTTCGCCATCCAGCATGTTAATCACATGGGATCGGTGTGCCACCTGCATCGCGGGCGCGTCAGGATAGCGGTCAACCGCAATCACTTCGATACCGAGCCGCTGACATTCAATAGCCACTTCTTTGCCCAGCTCGCCTGAGCCTAATAACATCACACGCGTGGCTGCCGGACGCAGCGCAGTTCCTAAAAGAGTCATAGCGAAGTACCATTAGAAAAAAAGTGGGCGCAGTATAACGAAAACGTTTGCGTCTGTCTTTTTCACTTGCGGTGGTTTTTTCATCGCGCTATTATACTGTACAAATACACAGTAAAACGAGGCTGCATCATGGCGGTAGAAGTTAAATACGTAGTCATTCGCGAAGGTGAGGAAAAGATGTCTTTTGCCAGCAAAAAGGAAGCCGATGCTTACGACAAAATGCTCGACCTGGCGGAAGTGCTGGGCGACTGGTTAGGCACCGGTCCGGTAGCTCTGGAAGAAGAGACCCGTGAACGCATGGCGATGTGGCTCGCCGAGCAAAAAGATGCGCTCAATGGCATTCTGAAATCCGGCAAACTGCCCGGTACAGAGAGCGAAGAGGGCGCACCCTCGGCAAAAAGTGCTGAAGATGAATCTTCTGACGCGGTCGACATTAAAAGCGCCAGCAAGCGGGCGAAAGTTGCCTGATCTTGCACCGCCGGCAATTTGTACCATGCTTTGAATGGGTATTAACCAGGAGATAAGCATGAAAATAGCAGGGGTAGTAACCGGTCTGTTTTTGCTGGCGGGCAGTATGGCGGCAGATGCCGCCGCACAGAAGGTCGTGAAGTTTCCTTCCTGTGAAGGGCTTAACGCTGAAGGCATCGCCGCCAGCGTTAAGCGCGACTATCTGCAAAACCGTATTGTGCGTTGGGCAGACGATCAGAAAAAAATTGGTCAGGCGGATCCGGTGGTATGGGTTAATCCGCAAGAGGTCACTGGCAAAGGTGATAAGTGGACGGTGCCGCTCACCGTGCGCGGTAAAAGCGCCGATATTCACTACCGCGTGATGGTCGACTGCCCGGCGGGCAGCGCGGCATACAAATCGCAGCCATAGCGCCGAAATTTTCCTGATCTTTCCAGATACAGACACTTCCTGACATCTCCCTCGCTTACTCTTGCCTGACGAAAGCGGTTAAGCGAGGGAAAATCATGAACTGGTTAAATCAATTACAGTCGCTGCTGGGTCAGAAAAGCGGTGCATCGACATCCTCCCCTTCCTCCTCAGAGGGCCAGGGCTTAAATAAGCTGCTGGTGCCGGGAGCACTGGGCGGTCTCGCCGGGCTGCTGGTTGCCAACAAATCATCACGCAAACTGCTCGCCAAATATGGCACTGGCGCCCTGCTGGTCGGCGGCGGGGCGGTTGCCGGTACGGTGTTGTGGAACAAATACAAAGACCGCATTCGCGAAACCCATCAGGATGAGCCGCAGTTTGGTCAGCAGCAGTCGCCGCTGGACGTGCGCACCGAGCGTCTGATTCTGGCGCTGGTCTTTGCGGCGAAAAGCGACGGTCATATTGATGAGCAGGAGCAGGCGGCAATTGAGTCGCAGCTGCGCGAAGCGGGCATCGAAACCCAGGGGCGTGAGCTGGTGACGAAAGCGCTGGAGCAACCCCTCGATCCGGCGCGGCTGGCGCAGGGTGTCAAAAATGAGGAGGAGGCGCTGGAGCTCTACTTCCTCAGCTGTGCGGTTATCGACATCGATCACTTTATGGAGCGCAGCTATCTTAACGCGCTGGGCGATGCGCTGAAGGTGCCTCAGGACGTCCGCGAGGGCATCGAACAGGATCTTCAGCAGCAAAAACGCGCCCTTACATCCTGAGTGCGATAACGTTTCGCTTGCAACGCGCGTTTGTTTTGCCACCCTTATAGGTATGGAAAACAGAAAAAAGATAAGTGCTATGTTGCCGAAAGCAAAACAGATCCCCCACGCCATGACCGTTCATGGCGATACCCGCGTCGATAATTACTACTGGCTGCGGGACGACACGCGCTCTCAGCCAGAGGTGCTTGATTATCTGCATCAGGAGAATGATTACGGGCGGGAAGTGATGGCCTCCCAGCAAGCGCTGCAGGATGACCTGCTGCAGGAGATCATCTCCCGCATTCCGCAGCGCGAAGTCTCCGCGCCCTATATTCGTAACGGCTATCGTTACCGACACATTTATGAGCCGGGCAATGAGTACGCCATCTATCAGCGCCAGTCGGTGCTCAGCTCTGAATGGGACGACTGGATAACTCTTCTCGATGCCAACCAGCGCGCCTCGCACAGCGAGTTCTACACCATGGGCGGCCTCGACATCTCGCCCGACAACACCATTATGGCGCTGGCGGAGGATTTCCTCTCCAGGCGGCAGTATGGTCTGCGCTTTCGCAATCTGGAGACCGGCAACTGGTACCCGGAGGTGCTCGATAACGTCTCGCCGGATTTTGTCTGGGTGAATGACTCCGAGACCGTCTACTACGTGCGTAAACATGCCACCACGCTGCTGCCTTATCAGGTCTGGCGGCATACGGTCGGATCGCCGACGCAGCAGGATGAACTGGTCTACGAAGAGAAAGATGACACCTTTTACGTCGGGCTGAGCAAAACTACCTCGCAGCACTACATCACCATTCACCTTGCCAGCGCCACCACCAGCGAAGTGTTGCTGCTCGATGCTGAACTGCCGGATGCGCAGCCGCTCTGCTTTTTGCCACGGCGCAAAGAGCATGAGTACAGTCTCGATCACTACCAGCACACCTTCTATCTGCGCTCCAACCGCGATGGCAAAAACTTCGGCCTCTATCGCACCAAAGTGCGCGATGAGCGGCGCTGGGAGGCGTTAATTCCCGCCCGCGATCACATTATGCTGGAAGGCTTCACGCTGTTTACCGACTGGCTGGTGGTCGAAGAGCGGCAGCGCGGCCTGACAAGCCTGCGGCAGATCAACCGTAAGACGCGGGAAGTGGTCGGCATTGCTTTTGACGATCCGGCTTACGTCACCTGGCTTGCCTACAATCCCGAGCCGGAAACCTCGCGGCTGCGCTACGGTTACTCCTCAATGACCACGCCGGATACGCTGTTTGAGCTGGATATGGATACCGGCGAGCGGCGCGTACTGAAGCAGACGGAAGTGGCGGGCTTTGACGCCAGCGACTATCGCAGTGAGCATCTTTGGGTGGTGGCACGTGACGGCGTTGAAGTGCCTGTCTCGCTGGTTTACAACCACAACCATTTCCGCAAAGGCGAGAATCCGCTGCTGGTCTACGGCTACGGCTCCTACGGGGCAAGTATCGATGCGGACTTCAGCAGCAGCCGCCTGAGTCTGCTGGATCGCGGTTTTGTCTGCGCGATAGCGCATATTCGCGGCGGCGGCGAGCTGGGTCATGCATGGTACGAAGAGGGGAAATTCCTTAACAAGCAAAACACCTTCAATGACTTTATTGATGTTACCGACAGTTTGCTGGAGCAGGGCTACGGCTCGCCGCAATACTGCTACGCGATGGGCGGTAGCGCGGGCGGCATGCTGATGGGCGCGGTAATCAATATGCGTCCCTCTCTCTACCATGGCGTGATCGCTCAGGTGCCGTTTGTCGATGTGGTCACCACCATGCTTGATGAGTCGATCCCTTTAACGACCGGCGAGTTCGAGGAGTGGGGCAATCCGCAGGATGAGACCTATTACCACTATATGAAGGGCTACAGCCCGTACGACAATATTGGCGCGCACCCCTATCCACATATGCTGGTGACCACCGGGTTGCACGATTCGCAGGTGCAGTACTGGGAGCCGGCAAAATGGGTGGCGAAACTGCGGGAGTATAAAACCGACGATAATCTGCTGCTGCTCTGCACCGATATGGATTCCGGGCACGGCGGTAAATCGGGGCGTTTTAAATCCTACGAAGGGGTGGCGCTGGAGTACGCGTTTCTGATCGCGCTGGCGCAGGGGACACTGCCCGGCAAAGGGTAATTACCCCTCGCCAAGGTAGTGTTTAAGCGTTAAACGCAGTTCCGGGCTCATGCTGTTGAGGTTGTTAAACAGCCAGCGCAGGTAGCCCGGATCGCGGTCAGCGATCTCGGCAACCGGTTTACCGCGGTATTTACCAAAGGTAAAGGTGGTCATCAGCGCCGGGCGTCCGGTGATGGTGGTCATCTGCTCAGCGCTCCAGCCAGAGACCTGCATAATGTCAATCAGCAGGGCGGCGGTGATATAGCAATCATAGAGCGCGCGGTGGTGATGCAGACCTGCTGGCGTCTCTACGCTGAGCTTGCGGGAGTTGTAGAGCGCCATATTGCTGTATTTGATCCCAGGCCATAAACGCCGCGCCAGCTTCATGGTGCAGATCCACTCGCCGGACATCTCTGGCAGCACGCGGCGGTCAAAGCTGGCGTTGTGCGCCACATACCACTCGCTGCCGTGATAATAGGGGACAACCTCTTCGATCCACGGCTGATCCGCCACCATCGCTTCGGTAATGCGGTGGATGGCCATTGCCTGCGGGCTGATGGGACGGTCGGGGCGCACCAGGTGGCTTTGGGGATTAACGATTTGCCCGTCCACCACGTCCACCGAGGCTATCTCGACGATACCGCCCTGCAAATCGCAGGTTTCTGTATCGATAACACGTAACATAGTCGGCTCCATTATTTCATTTTCGGCTCATAGGGGAGGCGAGAGAGCGAGACGGAGGCCAGCCGGTGGGCAATCAGACGTTCACGAAACCAGCCGCGCAGATGTTCGGGCTGTTCGCGCTCAACCGCTTCGGCAATAACCGGCATATTGTAGCGCTCTTTGAAGGCAACGCCTGCGGCGGCCAGATCGACATTCACCTTATCCATCTCTTCTTGTTCGAGCTGCGCAAGATTGGTCATTATGAAATTCTCCTCAGTTCAGGCGGCAAAAGTTACTAAGGCTGTCGCAGAAAGACAAGCGTGGCGGCGATGAGACTCGACTCAACTATTGTACAGGTTTATCCTCTATATCGTATGCATAACAAAAAGGAATGCTTCTATGCTTATCTCCCCGACGCAGCGCTTACGCGCTTTTGCTCTCATGACCACCCTTTTTGTCACCCCGGCAGTGCTGGCGCATGCCCACCTCAAAGGCCAGTATCCGGCTGCGGATGCCGATGTGACGGCAGCACCGCAGGCGCTGACGCTCAACTTTTCAGAAGGGATTGAGCCGGCGTTCAGCGGCATTAAGGTGACAGACGAGCAGCAGAAGGCGATCAAAACCGGGGCGGTTAAGCGTAATGAAAAGGATAAGACCCAGATGATTGTGCCGCTCGAACAGCCTCTGACAGCGGGCAAGTACACCGTTAGCTGGCATGTGGTCTCAGTCGACGGCCATAAAACTCACGGGCAGTACAGCTTTTCTGTGAAGTAACATGCTGTCATCGCTCTTTGTCGGGCTGCGATTTATTCATTTCGCCGCCCTGATGCTGTTATTTGGCAGCGCGCTGTTCAGCGCCTGGCTGGCACCGCGCGATCTGCGCCGGACACTCACCCAACACTTCCTGCCGCTGCAGCGCGTGTGCCTGATCCTTACGGCATTGAGCGCGCTGTTGCTCTATGCGGTGCAGGGCGGGACGATGGCCGGTGGCTGGCCGGAAGTGTGGCAGCCCGCGATCTGGCGTGCGGTTGCCGGTACGCAAGCAGGTTCACTGCTGGGCTGGCAAATCATCCTCGCGCTGCTGACCCTCTTTGCCGGGCTGTTGCAGCCAGCGCAGCAAAGGAAGTTGCTGCTGCTGACGGCGCTGCAGTTTCTGTTGGCGGCGGGGCTTGGTCACGCAGCGATGCGCGAAGGGCTGCCCGGCGTGCTACAACACATCAACCATGGGCTGCACCTGCTGTGCGGGGCGATGTGGCTGGGCGGCCTGCTGCCGGTGCTGTTTTGTATGCAGCTTACGCGTGAGGGGAGCCACCCTGCGGCTATTGGCGCGATGATGCGCTTCTCCCGTTATGGTCACGTAGCGGTGGCAGGCGTTATCCTTACCGGCATGGTTAATGCGGTGTTGATTCAGGGGCTGGGGTGGCCGTGGCAGAGCGCCTGGGGTCGCATGCTGTTGCTCAAATGTGCGCTTGTCGCGCTGATGGTGGCAATCGCGCTTGTGAACCGGTATGTTCTGGTGCCACGCTTGAGCCTGGTCGATAACGGAGCGCGGCAGCGCTTTATAACGTTAACCCGGGCAGAATTGATAATCGGTGCGCTGGTGCTGGCGGCGGTAAGCCTGTTTGCCACCTGGGAGCCTTTTTGAATAAATCTGGTGAAAAGAATGAAAAAGAGTGTGATTGCAGTATTAATGCTGACCAGCTCAGCCGCCGCGCTGGCTGCGCCGCAGGTTATTACCGTCAGCCGTTTCGAGGTTGGCAAAGAGAAATGGGCCTTCAATCGCGAAGAGATAATGTTGACCTGCCGACCGGGCAATGCGTTGTTCGCCATTAACCCGAGTACGCTGGTGCAGTATCCGCTCAATGATATCGCGCAGAAACAGGTCGACAGTGGGAAAAGCACCGGTCAGCCTGTCAGCATCATTCAGGTTGACGATCCAGCACATCCCGGGCAGAAAATGAGCCTCGCCCCCTTTATCGAGCGCGCGAAATCCCTCTGCACGGGCTGATGAAAATCACCTGATTCAGCATAAAAAAACGCAGGTCCGGTTAACACCGCCTGCGTTTTTTTATGATAAACGTGACAATTACCGGATTTTTCTGACCACATTTGTCGCGGACTGGAAAAGCTGGTGTCGTCATCTATTCTTAAGGTGCAAGGCGACTAAGCCTGCATTAATGCCAACTTTTAGCGCACGGCTCTCTCCCAAGAGCCATTTCCCTGGACCGAATACAGGAATCGTATTCGGTCTTTTTTTATCTCTCTGAAATATGGCGTTTAATCCGTGGGTGTCTAGAGGTTTCCTGAAATCTCCTGAAAAGGTCATATTCTGTTTGAACCATAACACAATCAAATAAGTAGGCGTCTTGCTAATTACAATGTATTTATGACCAGGTAAAATCTCAATGCTGTATTAATTGCATGTCTCCAGTCTATTTAACTTGTTGAATATTATTGTGAATTTCTTTTTTGCATATTAAAAGATAATAGAATTACAAGATGCTTCGACAAAGTCTTTTGTACAGTTACTCGTGTAGTGCTTTCATCGGTTTATTATTGTAAATCAAGTTGTTAACTCTAAAACTTGGTCAGCAAAACTTTTTCTTCCATAGCGATTAGAGTATTCTTCTGTCACGTGTCAAATTAAGGAGAATAAAATGAAGGAGTTAAGTGGCGCAGCTTGGGTGAATAAGTTTGAAGGTAGCACCTCGACTCAAACATTAAGCTACCCCTTTCGTACAAATGTTGAGCAGTTTTTGGCGGCGCTTAATGACGCTGGAGCAAGGGTAACGATAGCAGCTACTCTTCGACCGCCTGAAAGAGCTTACCTTATGCACTGGTGCTGGAAAATAAGCCGAGGATTAGTTCGCGCTGCTGACGTGCCAGCGATGGACGGCGTAGAAATTGAATGGGACCATGGAAACGATGCAAAGAGTCTGCGTGAAGCCAATGCAATGGTAGCAGCTTATGGTATGACAGGATTGAACGTTGCTCCGGCATTACGTAGCCGACATACGGAGGGCAGCGCGATAGATATGAATATTTCGTGGACGGGCGATCTGCACATCACTGACAAAAATAATAATGAAGTCATAATTAGAACGCCTCCAAGAGATGGAATGAATACAGAACTTCATCAAATAGGCCGTAGTTATGATCTCATTAAATTTCATGGTGGTGCCAGGGATAAACCTCATTGGTCAACGGACGGGAGATAAGATGAAAAAATCTATGGTAGCGGGAATATTGGTGTTACTCACAGTAAGTTGTACTTCTGCGCAGGCTGATGATATGCAGGCAGATATCAAAGCGTTTCAGGCCAATGCTGAAAACTGTCAATATCTTGCCGGTGAGTGGGACAGCTCATTATCTAAGAGCCGACAAAAAGAGATTGAAGTCGAAGTGGATAAATACTGCAACCTTGCGCGTAAGCAGCAAGAGCAGCTTAAAAAGAAATACAAAACTAGCAAGCAAGTGGAAGAGGTAATCTCGCAGTACGATCTTTAATGACAGCACCTTATCGTTTTCCATTACTGTAACCTCTGGCGACAATCATAGTTCACGATGTCGCCAGAGGTTACAGTTCCTTCCTTCAACAGATTTCTTAAAACCCTTCTCTGTTTTTATTATGAGTATGCAGTTCAAAGGACGACGGCCTTCCACTGCACGTTATGTTCGAACATTCTCATGACTCGTTACTACTGTCATCTTGTTTAATCCTGCAGATGACAATTTCTTTTTTCATAACGCTCCTCTCAAAACATTCATTCGTTCAGGGGATTGCGTTGCCTGTTTTCTATACTGAAAAGAGGGGGAAATTATGTATCAACGTATCGACGGCGCACAGTGGCGGCATATCTGGCTGGTGGGCGATCTGCACGGCTGCTATCAACGCTTAATGCAGGCGCTGCGGGAGCGTCACTTCGACCCTTATGAGGATCTGCTGATCTGCGTCGGCGACCTGATTGATCGCGGCCCGCAGAGTTTGCAGTGCCTGGCGCTGCTTAATCAGCGCTGGTTTATCACCGTGCGCGGCAACCATGAGCAGATGGCTATTGACGCTCTGCGGGAAAACAACCGCGCGCTGTGGCAGATGAACGGCGGCGGCTGGTTTGCAAAGCTTAATGAAGAGGAGCAAAAGCGGGCGCTTGATGCCCTGCACAAATGTGCGCAGTTGCCCTATATCCTTGAGCTTCAGACACCCGACAGGCTGAATATTATTGCCCACGCTGATTACCCGACGAGTGAGTATGGCTGGCAAAAAGAGGTGGATAGCGAGTCGGTGCTGTGGCGGCGGGAGCGGCTTAACCAGCTTCTGTGCGGGAAAGGGGAGCGCATTGCAGGCGCGGACGACTTCTGGTTTGGGCATACGCCGCTGAAAGCGCGCTTCGATGCCCATAATCAGCACTATATCGACACCGGCGCGGTGTTCGGCGGTGAGTTAACGCTGGTTCAACTGCAGTAGTTAAAAATCGCTATAGTCGCGCGCCGGGTGCCAAAAGCCATCGATAAAATCTTCTACGGGAAAACAACCGCCGTGACGCATACGCTGATCGTCCATCGCAGCCAGGCACTGTTGCTCACTATTAAAGACATCAACCACGATGTCGTCACATCCACCGTCCAGGTAGCAAACAAATAAGACCAGCGCGAACATTCCATCCTCGGTTCTGTACAACGTAACGATAAGTGTAGGGGATGAATGGGGGCAGGGGAAATCAGGCAGGTAAATAACCCGTCTCACGGACGGGTTCCCATCGGATCAGGCAAGACGCATGATCCAGGTATCAGATTGCTCGTCGTAATGTTCGCGATAAAGGACTGAATGCTCGCCGTTAAGGATCGCAGGAATGCTGGTTTCCGCGTCCCAGGCATCAAGCTGCATACATAAATCAGGGTCTGAACTGCATGGAATATGCAGTTTGCGCTCACCCTGACTCTCTCCCTGCAACTCGGCATCATCGATTTCGAATGCGCCAATGCGCACGCTGGTTTTCGTCATAATGCTCTCCGTCGATCGTTAAAATGTGGTACGACCAGTAAAGCCGCCCACATCTCAGCCTGGTACAACAGCCGGAAAGTCGCCAGTCAAAAAATGCGTTTTTTATGCGCTGCGTCACACCTTGTGGGCGAAAAGCTGACCGTCGCGCACCAGCTCGCGCGGGTAGCTGTTTTTCAGGCGTGAACCCACTTTTTTCGCAAGCCCCAGCGCCTGACCCTGGAAGGTCACAATCGCTTCATCCCCGGCTGGCAAGGCCTGCGGGTAGATATCACGGCCGCGATACCACGCTTCGGCTTCCTCTTCAGTCAGCTCAAAAGCCAGGGGATTGTTATCACCTGCCAGCGCGATCACCGCTTCATGCTGCCAGCGATAGCCCTTGTTATGGGTCTCCGCGAGACGCATGCCGAGGCGGGAAAAACGGACTTTTCCGATCAGCGCTTCGATGGCTGTGGGGAATAACCAGATCTCTTTATCACGCTGCCACAGACGCAGAGAATCGCCCCAGCGTAAGCCGACCTCAGCCGCTGCGGCGGTGACGGCAGCGCTTTCGCGCGGCTTAAGTGGCGCAAACGGAAATTGACCCACTTTGTAGGTCGGGGCCGGCAAGCGCTCTACCGCTGCGGTTTTACGCAGGCGGGCGACGAAGAACCCTTCGCAGTCAAAAATTTGCGGAAAAACGTGCAGAAAACCCTCGGCCGTCAGCGCCTGCTCTGCGCCCTCGAACAGCTTGCCGAGTGGTTCGAACTCAACGGCATCAGGATATTGCTGCGCTAACCAGTGGCAGACGGCTTCGTTTTCGTCGCGGTTCAGCGTGCAGGTAGAGTAGACCAGCACGCCGCCAGGGCGCAGGGCATGAAAGGCGCTGTCGATAAGCTCGCGCTGGGTAGCGGCAATCTCCAGATTGCTGGCGTGGGACCAGTTTTTCAGCGCATCGGCATCTTTACGTACCACCCCTTCGCCGGAGCAGGGAGCATCCAGCAGAATGGCGTCAAACATCTCGGGTAACGCAGCGCCAAACACGCGGCCATCGAAATGGGTTAACGCCACATTCTGGATGCCACAACGGCTGATATTCGCATGCAGCACTTTTACCCGGCTGGCAGAGAACTCATTTGCAAGGATGGCGCCCTGATTCCCCATGCGTGCGGCAATCTGCGTGGTTTTCGACCCCGGTGCGGCCGCGACATCCATCACGCGCAGCGGCATCGTTTCCCCGGCAAACAGCGCGGCAACCGGCAGCATTGAGCTTGCTTCCTGGATGTAGAACAGGCCGCTCAGATGCTCCGCCGTACTGCCTAAAGGCAGGCTCTCCTCCTCGTCGCGCTCGATCCAGAAACCCTCCGCGCACCACGGCACAGGCTTTAACTGCCAGCCATAGGGTGCGACCAGCGAGAGGAAGCCATCGACGGAAATTTTCAGCGTATTGACGCGAATACTGCGGCGCAGCGGGCGCTGGCAGGCGGCAATAAACTCATCAAAATCGAGATGCTCAGGCATTGCCAGGCGCATCTGGGCGAGAAATTCTTCAGGAAGGTAAACAGCGTTTTGAGCCACGGGGCGCCCCAGAAGGAAAAAAGAGGCGCGCAGTGTAGCATAAAGGCTCCAGCGCGGGCACGCCGGAGCACTCAGCTTAACGTGGTAGCGCGGTTCCCCACTGCCGCCACTCTTTTGGTTCGCTCTCCAGCAGCAGGAAGTGTTTGCCCGGCTGCGCTTTCGGTGCCAGCGGCGTTTCCGGTGGCGTCGCGAAGGCGATCCCGCCGCGAATAAACTGGTTAAAGGTACCGGTTTTCACCACCCCGCCGGTCAGGCCAAAGTCCAGCGTATAACCGGAGGCTAACCAGAAAACCGAGTTGTTGCGTACCAGATGCTGGTAACGCTTACTGACGCGCATGGCGATCATCACACGGTCGGAGAGGGTACCCAGTGCAAGGCCGGTCACTGTCCCCACTTCAATACCGCGGAACAGCACCGGTGTGCCGATATTCATTGAACCCACTTCCGGCGCTTCGACCACAATGTTCAGCCCATCAAGGTAACGGGAATCAGTAATTGTCGCTTCGGCGAGTTCGAAATCGCGGCGCGCATCGCCATGCCCCGGCTCAACGTTGATATAGGGCTGCAGGATAGTGTCAAGATGCTCAACACCACCGGCGGAGATCTGCGGCGTGATCACCGAGAAGCGCGATCCGGCGCGGGCGAAGTTGCGCACATATTCCGGGTAGAGCACGGCGCTGGCCTGCACTTCGTTTTTATCCGTCAGCAGGCGAAGCTCCTGCACCTGGCCGATATCAATGCCGAGGTAGCGAATCGGCATCCCTTCTGCCAGCTTGCCGGCGTCGAAAGCATGCAGGGTGATCTGGCCGCCGACGGCGCGAGCCTCGGTTTCCGAGGCGTAAAGAATACGCTTATCGCCTTTGCGCAAGCGGGCACCCGCACCGCTGCGGTTGTCGAAGCTAATGGCGCCCTTAATTGCGCGTGAAAGCGGTGAAGCCTGCACGGTTAATCCGCTGCCGTTAAGCTGCACCTTCGCGCCGCCCTCCGCCCAGAAGACGCTGTCGGCGGTGAGCAGGTTGCGATACTCCGGTTTGATATGCAGATCGATATCAAAGGCATTGGCGCGCGGACGCACGGTGATCACTTCACCCACCTCAAATTTACGATAGAGCACCACCGATCCCGCCTGCACATCCGGCAGCGTATCCGCCGTCAGCGTCAGGGTGGTGGTAGGCAAATCGCTAAGGCTGTTCTCCAGCGCTTTATCAAGGTTGGCGAAGAGCGGGTAGGTGGGTTTCATCTCCCCTTTATCACCCGGAAGAATGCGGATGCCGCCGCTGATCCACTCACTGGCGCTGGCAGCAAGGAACTCAACGCCATCCAGCCCCAGTTTCACATCCACACGGCTGTTGACCACAAACTTGCTGTCACCATGCACCAGATCGCGATATTGCGGATCGATGGCCACGGCAAACGAGACGCCTTTGTTGGTCAGCTTACGCTCCAGCACCTGGCCGACCTGCACACCGTGCAACACCAGCGGCTGCCCGGCATCGATGCCATAACTCTCCGGTGCGGTGAGCGTCAGGGTGATGACGCCCGGCTCCTGCAGCAGGTTTTTTTCCGCGGGCAGCACAACGAATTGATCGCGCGGCTGACCTTCGCCGGGAATCAGCTCCAGCGTGCTGCCGGTCAGCAGGGAGCTGAGATTGGTATTGCTCAGGGAGACTTTCGGGTTGCGCATCTCAATGCGCGTATTATCACGCAGCAGATTGACCACGCCGGGATCGACGGTCAGCTCACCGGTTACTTTGCCGCCAGGATTAAGGGTGATGTCCGTCAGTTCACCCACTTCCAGCCCCTGATACATCAGCGGCGTTGAGCCGGCTTTCAGCCCCTGGCCGCTCGGCAGATCGAGCTTGATGAGCACGCCGCGCTGGCTGTGAGCCAGATCTTTGTATAGCCCAAATTCATCATCGGCTGCTGCGGGTGCCGAGTTATCCGGCGAGTCGAAGGCGATAGCGCCATTAACCAGTGCCGCCAGGCTCTCCAGCTCCACTTTCGCGCCGCTAAGACCGACGTCTGCTTTCATACCGGAGATGTTCCAGAAGCGGCTGCCTTTTTTCACCAGATTGGTAAAGCGGCGCTCAATCAGCACATCCACCGTGACGCCCTGTTTATTTTTGTTGATGGCGTAGTCATATACGCGACCAACCGGGATCTTGCGGAAATAGACCAGCGAGCCGCTGTTGAGCGAACCGAGATCCGGCGCGTGCAGATGAATCATCAAGTCGCCGTTATTGAGGCGGTATTTCGGCTGCGTGTCGAGGGCGGTGAAGTGATCCTGCGGTTCACCTTTGCCTGGCATCATACCGATGTAGTTACCGCCGACCAGCGCATCCAGCCCCGAAACGCCCGCCAGCGATGCTTTCGGCGTCACCAGCCAGAACTGCGTCTCGTTGCGTAGCGCATCTTTCATATCGGCTTTGATGCTGGCGCGGACCTGAATCTTCTTCAGATCGTCGCTCAGGCTAATATCCTGCACCGTACCGACTTCCACCCCCTGATAGCGGATGGGCGTGCGCCCGGCGACGATGCCGTCAGCGGACATAAAGTCGATGGTGATGGTGTTGGCGCGATCTTCATAGCTACTCCAGACCAGCCACCCGGCAATCAGCAAAGCGATCACCGGCAGCAACCAGAACGGTGAAATGCGTCGTTTTGTTTTAATGCGCGCTTCAGTCGGCGAAGCGTGGTTTTCCTGACTCATGTGCATCCCAAAGTAAGCGGCTGTCCAGCCATTCCACAGCAAGAATAGTCAAAATAACCGCCGCGCCGAAATAAAACGCAGCGGGTCCCATAGTAAAGGCGAGCAATTGGTCGCGATTGATCAGTGACATTGTCAGCGAGATGACAAACAGATCGAGCATCGACCAGCGCCCAATCCAGGTCACAAAGCGCAGAAGAAGGATGCGAGTGCGTAGCCCCTGTTCAAATTTGAAATGGATACTGACCAGCAAGGTAAACAGTACGATTACCTTGGTAAACGGCACCAGAATACTGGCGATAAAGACGATACCCGCCACGGCGATATTGCTGTTACCCAGCGAAATAATGCCCGACATAATGGTATCTGCCTGCCGCGAACCGTTGAGGTAGACCACCGAGATCGGCAGCAGGTTAGCGGGCAGCAGAAAAATCATCGAGGCAATCAGCGCCGCCCAGCACTTCTGCAGGCTGTGTCGACGGCGATAACGCAGCGGAATATGGCAACGCGGGCATCTGCCGCGTGCATCAGGTAAGCCGGTAAAGTGGCAGCCGAGGCAGGCGCGCAGCTGCGGATCGGGGCGCTTAGCCGGACGCTGCGGATAAAAACGCTCCCACAACTGCTCAACGTTCAGATGGATAAGCGTCATCACGCTGAGAATGGTTAACGCCACAAAAGCGACAAGCCCGACACCCGGCTGCAGGTAAGCGTAATCCTGCACTTTTATCGAGGCGACGCCAATCCCGACCAGATAGATATCGAGCATCACCCACTCTTTCAGACGCTCAAGCATCAGCAACACCGGGCGCAGATTCATCCCGAGGCGGTTGCCGAACCATAAATAGGCGATTGCACTGACCAGCACCAGCGGCGCGCCAACGGTACAGAAGAGCACCATCGCACCGGTAAGTGCATCGCCCTGGGCGGTCATTTGCCATATCCCCTGCAACAGGTTGGCGTCAATACGCACACCCAGCAGGTAAAAGTGGAGCAGCGGTTCGCCCCAGGCAAAAGGCATCAGCATCAGCATTGTTACCGCCATGGCGGCGAGACGGGTTAATGACCAGTCGCGTCCATCGCGGATCTTGGCATCGCAGCAGGGACAAAATGCACTTTGGTGCGATTTCATAACCGGTAACGCAAAAAGCGTATCGCATTGCGGGCAGCGCTGATAATGTGCCCGTGGCAAAGCTTCGCCGACATGATGGATCGCAATTTTTTTGTTAAGCGAAATGTGTTGTATCTTTAGTGCCATCGGCCGGATCAGAAAAGGATTAGATGCATCTATATTAACTCATGATGAGAACATCTTGAGCATCAACGCATTTAATGCTTATTTTATTAGGCTTAGCCGTTTACTCAGTAAGACACCAAAGTGGTTGGATAATGAACAAAGCAGAGTTTTACGCGGACTTAAACCGCGATTTTCAGGCATTAATGGCAGGTGAAACCAGTTTTTTAGCGACGTTGTCTAATACCAGCGCGCTGCTGTTTGAACGTCTGGATGGGGTCAACTGGGCCGGTTTTTATTTACTGGAAGGCGACACGCTGGTGTTAGGGCCGTTCCAGGGCAAAATCGCCTGCGTCCGCATTCCTGTCGGGCGCGGTGTCTGTGGTAGCGCGGTCGCGCAAAACCGTGTGCAGCGGGTTGAAGACGTTCATCAATTTGACGGACATATCGCCTGCGATGCGGCCAGCAACTCTGAAATTGTGCTGCCGATCACAGTAAGTGGTCAGATCATTGGCGTGCTGGACATCGATAGCGTCGAATTTTCGCGCTTTAGCGACGAGGATGAAAAGGGCCTGCGCGAGCTGGTTTCTCATCTGGAACAGTGCCTTGCGGCAACCGATTATCAAAAATTCTTTGCGACTGTCGCAGGATAATCAACGGATAACGTAGCATTTACTGTTAGCGTCATTATAATGACGCCTGTTCATGCCTGCGCTTGTTGGCAACGTCCGTTGTAATCAGGAAATTTCATGGAAAATCAACCTAAGTTGAATAGCAGTAAAGAAGTGATCGCTTTTTTGGCCGAACGTTTCCCTCACTGTTTCAGTGCTGAAGGCGAGGCACGCCCCCTGAAAATCGGTATCTTTCAGGATTTAGTGGCGCGTGTTGAGGGTGAGATGAATCTCAGTAAAACCCAGCTTCGTTCCGCTTTACGTCTTTATACTTCGAGCTGGCGTTACCTGTACGGTATCAAAGCTGGCGCGACGCGTGTCGATCTGGACGGCAACGCCTGTGGCGTGCTGGATGAGCAACACGTTGAGCATGCCCGCAAGCAGCTTGAAGAAGCGAAAGCGCGTGTTCAGGCGCAACGCGCTGAGCAACAAGCCAAAAAACGTGAAGCTGCCGCTGCTGCTGGTCAGGAAGACGCACCGCGTCGTGAGCGCAAACCTCGTCCGGCTCCGCGCCGTAAAGAGGGCGCAGAACAACGCAAGCCTCGCGCCGATAAGCCGGCGGCTAAACCGCAGCGCGAACGCGCACCGCAGCAGGAAGAGCGCCATACGCCAGTTTCTGATATCTCCGTGCTGAGCGTGGGTCAGGACCTGAAAGTGAAAGCGGGCAATAACGCGATGAGCGCAACCGTGCTTGAAATCACCAAAGACGGCGTTCGCGTACAGCTTAGCTCGGGTATGTCGATGATTGTACGCGCAGAACATCTCTTGTTCTGAAACGGAGGCCTGGCCTGGCATGAACACTTTGTTTAAGCGCACAGCGTTGGCAGGCCTGTTATTCGTAACAGGCCACGCCCTGGCTGTGGAAGATATTACCCGGGCCGATCAAATCCCGGTGTTAAAAGAAGAGACGCAGCACGCGACTGTGAGCGAGCGCGTCACTTCGCGTTTTACTCGCTCCCACTATCGCCAGTTCGATCTGGACAACGCCTTTTCTGCGAAGATTTTCACCCGCTATCTTAATCTGCTTGATTACAGCCACAATGTCCTGCTTGCCAGCGACGTTGAGCAGTTCTCGCAGAAGAAAAACGAGATTGGCGACGAACTGCGCAGCGGCAAGCTGGACGTCTTTTACGACCTCTACAATAAAGCGCAACAGCGCCGTTTCGAGCGCTATCAGTACGCGCTTAAAGTGCTGGAGCGGCCGATGGACTTCACCGGTAACGACTCCTTTAACCTCGATCGCAGCAAAGCACCGTGGCCAAAAGATGAGGCCGAGCTGAATGCGCTGTGGGACAGCAAGGTTAAATATGACGAACTGAGCCTCAAGCTCACCGGTAAAGATGAGAAAGAGATCCGCGAGACGCTCTCTCGTCGCTATAAGTTCGCCATTCGCCGTCTGGCACAAACCAACAGCGAAGATGTCTTCTCGCTGGCGATGACCGCCTTTGCGCGTGAAATCGATCCGCACACCAACTACCTTTCGCCGCGCAATACCGAGCAGTTCAACACCGAAATGAGCCTCTCGCTTGAGGGGATCGGTGCTGTGCTGCAGGGTGATGATGACTATACGGTGATCAACTCGATGGTTGCCGGTGGTCCGGCGGCGAAGAGTAAAGCGATTAGCGTTGGCGATCGCATCGTTGGCGTTGGTCAGACCGGGCAGAATATGGTCGATGTTATTGGCTGGCGTCTTGATGATGTTGTTGCGCTGATTAAAGGGCCGAAAGGCAGCAAAGTGCGCCTTGAGATTCTGCCTGCGGGCAAGGGGACCAAAACGCGCATTGTTACGCTGACGCGTGAGCGTATCCGTCTTGAAGATCGCGCAGTGAAAATGTCCGTTAAAACCGTCGGCAAAGAAAAAGTCGGCGTGCTGGATATTCCTGGCTTCTATGTCGGGCTGACCGATGACGTGAAAGTGCAGCTGCAAAAGCTGGAAAAACAGAACGTCAAGAGCGTCATTATCGATCTGCGCGCTAACGGTGGCGGGGCGCTGACGGAAGCGGTGTCGCTCTCCGGCCTCTTTATCCCGTCCGGCCCGGTGGTGCAGGTGCGCGATAACAACGGCAAAGTGCGTGAAGATAGTGATACCGATGGCGTGGTCTACTACAAAGGGCCGCTGGTGGTGCTGGTTGACCGCTTTAGCGCCTCGGCATCGGAGATTTTCGCGGCAGCCATGCAGGATTACGGTCGTGCGCTGATTGTCGGCGAACCAACCTTCGGGAAGGGCACCGTGCAGCAGTACCGCTCCCTTAACCGTATCTACGATCAGATGCTGCGCCCGGAATGGCCAGCGCTGGGTTCGGTGCAGTACACCATCCAGAAATTCTATCGTGTGAACGGCGGTAGTACGCAGCGTAAAGGCGTAACGCCGGATATCATCATGCCGACCGGCACGCAGGTCACGGAAACCGGGGAAAAATTCGAGGATAACGCACTGCCGTGGGACAGCATCAATGCTGCCACCTTTGTGCGCGCCGGCGATTTGAAACCTTTCGGTCCTGAGTTGCTGAAAAAGCACGATGAGCGTATCGCGAAAGATCCTGAGTTCCAGTACATCAATAAGGACATCGCGCGTTTTGAAGCCCTGAAAGCAAAACGCGATATGGTGTCGCTGAACCTGGCGCAGCGTGAAAAAGAGAATGCGGAGGATGATGCTATTCGTCTCTCGCGCCTCAACGATCGCTTCAAGCGCGAAGGCAAGCCGCCGCTGAAGAAACTGGACGATCTGCCGAAGGATTATCAGGAGCCGGATCCCTATCTTGATGAGACGGTGCATATTGCTCTCGATCTCGCGCATCTTGAAAAAGATCAGCCCGCGGAATCAACCGCGTCTGCTAAGTAACTCCTCCCAACAGGCACAAGAAATTGTGCCTGTTTTTTTAACAACCTCCCGTCCTCGTAAGCATCCTGCTACAAAGTGTAAAGTTGTGTTTTTCTCGTGACTTACGCGGCATTGTTGCTTGAAAATAGCCCGCACGCCCATACGATGTGGATAACCGCATAGTGCGTTTTGTTAAATCGAGGTTAAAAGAAAATTATGATGCGAATCGCGCTCTTCCTGTTGACTAACCTGGCTGTCATGTTGGTGTTCGGCCTTGTGCTTAGCCTGACGGGCATTCAGTCGAGCAGCGTTCAGGGGTTAATGATTATGGCGCTGCTGTTTGGTTTTGGTGGCTCGTTCATTTCGCTGTTGATGTCGAAATGGATGGCGCTGAAATCTGTAGGCGGCGAAGTCATTGAGCAGCCGCGCAACGATATGGAGCGCTGGCTGATGGAGACCGTCGCGCAGCAGTCTCGCCAGGCAGGCATTGCGATGCCGCAGGTGGCGATTTATCACGCGCCGGATATTAACGCCTTCGCCACCGGTGCCCGCCGTGATGCTTCCCTGGTCGCTGTCAGTACCGGCTTGTTGCAAAACATGAGCCGCGATGAGGCCGAAGCGGTCATCGCCCATGAAATCAGCCATATTGCCAACGGTGACATGGTGACCATGACGCTGATTCAGGGCATTGTGAACACCTTCGTTATCTTTATCTCGCGCATTATTGCCCAGATTGCCGCTGGCTTCATGGGCGGAGACCGCGATGAGGGCGAAGAGAGCAACGGTAACCCGCTGGTCTACTTTGCCGTCGCGACGGTGCTCGAACTGGTATTTGGTATTCTGGCGAGCGTCATCACCATGTGGTTCTCCCGCTACCGTGAATTCCATGCCGATGCGGGTTCAGCCCGTCTGGTAGGACGCGAGAAGATGATCGCTGCGCTGCAAAGGCTGAAAACCAGCTATGAGCCGCAGGAAGCAAGCAGCATGATGGCGTTCTGCATTAACGGTAAGTCAAAGTCGTTGAGCGAACTCTTTATGACGCACCCGCCGCTGGATAAACGTATTGAAGCGTTGCGTTCAGGCGCCTACCTCAAATAACGACATGACAAATAATAAAAGCGCGTCCATTGACGCGCTTTTTTATTGTTCGTCATCAGCGCTCACCGACAGGAATGGTATGGGTTGTACGCAGTTAACCCAGCAGATTATCGCGTAATTATTTCTCCGAACGCGGCATCAGCGTCTTTCAGGCGTAATGTCGCAGATTTGTAACGAACCAGGCATTCGCGCATTGCGGCGGATAGTCGACGAATTTATAATAAAAAACTATTCTGATTTTTATAAAACACAGGCGATGAGGTAATTAATGGCAATCGCGGATTTGGACAAGCAGCCAGATTCTGTCTCTTCTGTACTGAAGGTCTTTGGCATTCTGCAGGCTTTGGGCGAAGAGCGTGAAATCGGCATTACCGAGCTTTCACAGCGCGTCATGATGTCAAAAAGCACCGTTTATCGCTTTTTGCAGACCATGAAATCGTTAGGCTACGTGGCACAGGAAGGGGAGTCAGAGAAATACTCCCTGACGCTGAAGTTATTCGAACTTGGCGCGCGTGCACTGCAAAACGTTGATTTAATCCGCAGCGCGGATATCCAGATGCGTGAACTCTCTCGCCTGACGAAAGAGACCATCCATCTGGGTGCTCTCGATGAAGACAGCATCGTTTATATTCACAAAATCGATTCGATGTATAACCTGCGCATGTATTCGCGTATCGGTCGTCGCAACCCGCTCTATAGCACCGCGATTGGTAAAGTGCTGCTGGCCTGGCGCGATCGCGATGAAGTGAAACAGATTCTGGAGGGCGTTGAATATAAGCGCAGCACCGATCGCACCATTACCAGCACCGAAGATCTGCTGCCGATGCTGGATATCGTTCGCCAGCAGGGCTACGGCGAAGATAACGAAGAGCAGGAAGAGGGGTTACGCTGCATCGGTGTGCCGGTGTTTGACCGTTTTGGCGTGGTTATCGCCGGTCTGAGTATCTCTTTCCCGACCCTGCGATTCTCCGAAGAGCGCTTGCACGAATACGTGGAAATGCTGCATCAGGCAGCGCGTAAAATTTCTGAACAGATGGGTTATAACGATTATCCGTTCTGATAATTGTCAAAAAAGCCGCCCCGTGGGGCGGCTTTTTCATGGCAAAAATCAACCGTTATCAATCACATTATCGCTTTTACGCATCAGCGGGCAGTTGGCAAGGCCAAAAAATCCGTTGTTCGAATGAACATATTGCGCCGTGCTGGTACCACGCGCGGTAACGTATTTGCACTGTAAACCAAGGCCTGCTGCATTCTCTTTACTGTTAATTAGCACGCCATAACCGCTCAGTAAGAGTCCAATCCACAGCAGCGCGACAACGATGACGCCTCGAATAAGTGTACGCATGTTTGCTCCTTGCACATCGATTAAGTCTGGCATTAAGGCTACGTCTTTTATTGATTGAAACAAGTCACGCATTCCTAAAAATCCCTAAAGGGGGTACAGTTACCCGCTGTTTAAGGAAGCCATGCTAGTGTGGTTACACCTTGAAATGTTTCGGAGAGTGGAGTGAGAAAATTTAGATGGCTGTTGCTGATTGCCGTGGTGGTGGTCTGCCTGCTGCTATGGACTCAAATGATCAATGTGATGTGCGATCAGGATGTACAATTTTTCAGCGGCATCTGTGTCATCAATAAATTCATCCCCTGGTAAGCGCATTTCTGCAGTGAAAGATTTCCTTCCTGAGTGCCAGTGGTAAAATGCCGCGTCTACTTTGAGGGTGTGAAATGAACGAAATCTTAAATTCTGGCGCGCTAAATTTTGCGTCTATGCTGGTTTCTGTGGTGGTTCTGGTTATTGGTCTGGTGCTGTGGTTCTTTATCAATCGTGCCAGTTCACGTACGAACGAGCAGATTGAACTGCTGGAAGCCCTGCTCGATCAGCAAAAACGGCAAAATGCGCTGCTGCGCCGTCTCTGTGAAGCGAATGAGCCGGAAAAAGCCGCTCTCCCCGAGGTCGAAAAAAATAAGACTAAGGGTGATGATGAGGAGTTTATTCGGCTGGTGGCTGAACGATAACCTGAAAGGAGGGGAGAGATGGCCTGGAAAAACCCCTGGTATGATCCCGCGCTCTCCCATCATACGCCCGACGGTTTTTGTAATCCGACGGCCGTGGCGCATCAACCCGGCGATGTAAAACGCTGGCGTCAGGAACGCAAAGCTGCCGGGCTTCCCCGGCCTCCGGCTACAGGGTATGACGCTTTTATTCAAGCCTGGTGGCAAAAAGCCGAGATTTCGCCGGGTGACGATGGCCTGTGGTGGCTTGGGCATGCCTCTGTGCTTCTGCGTATGCAGGGGAAATATCTGCTCACCGATCCTGTTTTTTCCCGACGCGCCTCCCCGCTGCGTTTCATCGGGCCTCAGCGGCGCACACCGCCTGCATTATCCCTTGACGATATTCCCGCCCTGGATGCCATTCTTATATCTCACAATCATTACGATCATCTGGACCGCTGGACAATCCGCGCACTGCTTCGCCGGTTTCCTGAGGTAAAGCTTTTTGTCCCTCTCGGATTGGGTGACACGCTTCGCCGCTTTGGCGCGCGTTTTGTCAATGAGCTGGACTGGTGGCAGCAAGCCTCGCTGGACGATTTACATTTAACCGCTGTTCCCGCTCAGCACTGGAGCATGCGCACACCGTGGGATCGCAACCGCTCATTATGGTGCGGCTGGGTTATTGAGTCGCGCGAACTGCGTTTCTGGTTTCCAGGTGATACTGGCTACAGCGTCGAGCTTCTGCAGATCCCGCAGCGTCTTGGAAAAATTGATGCGCTCGCGCTGCCCGTTGGTGCTTATGCACCGCGCTGGTTCATGTCGATAAACCATATGGATCCACAAAGTGCGGTGTCGCTGTGGCAGCAATTAGGCTCGCCGCTGGCTTTTCCCATCCACTGGGGCGTATTTGAACTGGCTGATGAATCACTGGATGAGCCGGTGCAGGAGTTACAGCGCGCTTTAAGCGAAACGGAACAGGAAAATGATAACTTCAGGATCCTGAAAATTGGTCAATATTTATCCCTGCGGTAATTTAAGCCGAGCGCCATAAAAAGTAAGCCGTATTAAAATTGTGCGCTTCAGATTTACGCGAAACGTTTTTATTGCCTTCAAATGATGCAGTGTCATCATAATTTCATTATTTTGGTGCACGCCTGTGCTTATTCGCTCAGTAATTATTCATAGTTAACCTGAGCAATAGTTTCGTCCCAGATCATTAATCATTTAAGAATCTTCCTAATCGAATAAACAGCATAACTATTCGCAGAAAGTTCTTAGTATATAAGCGAAACGCATGAGCGGTTCAGCCACCCTTAAGCTGCATGGAACTGCTTGATGAATCGAAAGAAATGGTCTAGGTTTATCGGGTAAACCTGCTGGTGCAGCGGCTGCTATAACGGTCATTGAAGTGAATAAATGAACAGTGGTTGTTTCGATACCCTTAGAATTTGTGCGGTGGATCGAGACATATCTAAAAATGGCTTGCCATAGTTTACGTATTATGTGATAACACGTTGTGGGTCAATCGAGGTACAGTTCTGTTTATGTGTGGCATTTTCAGTAAAGAAGTCCTGAGTAAAACGTTTCGTTGAATACAGCTTCTCTGCCGAACCTTATATTAGTGCCTCAAGCAGTAATGTCTCAGTTTTCTCAGTCAATGCCTGCGGGCGAAGTATATACATTAAGGAATTTTGCAAATGGCAAAGATTAAAGGTCAAGTTAAGTGGTTCAACGAGTCTAAAGGTTTTGGTTTCATTACTCCGGCTGACGGCAGCAAAGATGTATTCGTACATTTCTCTGCTATCCAGGGTAACGGCTTCAAAACTCTGGCTGAAGGCCAGAACGTTGAGTTTGAAATTCAGGACGGTCAGAAAGGCCCGGCTGCAGTTAACGTAACTGCTATCTGATTTCGACACCTCTGAGCTTGAGACGCGTTCCGCGTATCAATGTCAGTTATCAAGCCTCGCCATTGTGCGGGGCTTTTTATTTTCCCTGCCGCAACATTTGACGGTACACTTCGCCCTTTGAAAAAGTCGTCCCGGAGTGTTTATGCCATTCAGTTGCCCCCTTTGCCACGCACCGTTAAGCCGCCACGAGCGCGCATTTATCTGTCCGCAGCGGCATCAGTTCGATATCGCCAAAGAGGGTTACGTCAATTTATTGCCCGTTCAGCATAAACGCTCGCGCGATCCCGGTGATAACGCTGAAATGATGCAGGCACGTCGTGCTTTTCTCGACGCCGGACACTATCAGCCGCTGCGGGACACCATCTGCAGCCTGTTTGAAGAGACTCTGCCGGCAGAAGCGACGGCGCTGCTCGATATTGGCTGCGGGGAAGGGTACTACACTCAGGCATTTGCCGGGGTAGGCCGCGCGCGCGGCGCGCAAACCGTAGGTCTTGATGTCTCGAAAGCGGCGATTCGTGCAGCGGCAAAACGCTATCCGCAGGTGATGTTCTGCGTCGCCTCCAGCCACCGCTTGCCTTTTGACGATAACAGCATTGATGGTCTGGTGCGCATTTATGCGCCCTGTAAAGCGCAGGAGCTGGCCCGCGTGATGAAACCGCAGGGTGTCGTGATCACCGCAGCACCCGGTCCGCGCCATTTAATGGAGCTGAAGGGGCTTATTTATGATGAGGTGCAACTGCATGCGCCAAACAGCGGTGAAATTGACGGGTTTACGATGCTTTCCGAACAGTCACTCGCTTATGAGATGGAGCTGACCGGCGAAGAGGCGGTTGCGCTCCTGCAAATGACGCCATTTGCCTGGCGGGCAAAGCCGGAAGTGTGGCAACAGCTGGCAGCGACTAAAACATTCCGCTGCCAGACAGATTTCACTATTCATTGCTTACGCCGGGAAAGCTAGCCAGCAAAGTGGCTATAAAGGATCTGCACGCCGATACCAATGAGCACAACGCCGCCGAGGATCTCGGCGCGTTTGCCGAGTAGCGGGCCGATAAAACGGCCTACCATCATGCCTAAAGTTGACATGATGAGCGTGGCGCAGCCGATGGCCAGCGCGGTAGTGAGGATATTGACCTGCAGGAACGCGAGCCCGACGCCAACCGCCATCGCATCCAGGCTGGTAGCAATCGCGGTGGTAACCAGCAACCAGAATCCATGACGATGCGGCATCTCTGCTTCATCATCCGTATTGCCACGAAAACCCTCCAGCACCATTCTGCTGCCAAGAAACGCCAGCAGTACGAACGCTATCCAGTGATTCCACTCAAGCACAAATTGTGAGGCGAGCATGCCGAGACCCCAGCCCAGTAACGGGGTTAAGGTTTCAATTGCGCCGAAGATAAGGCCGGTACGCAGGGCGTCGGAAAATTTAGGATTGCGGAGCGTCGCACCTTTACCGATCGAGGCGGCGAAGGCATCCATCGACATACCGAAGGCGAGAAGCAGGGTGGCGGATAAGTTCATCTGTGCGTCCTGACCGGGAGTTCCATATAACACACCACTGCCCCCAGTAAACAGCAGTTGGTGTGTCAATGGTCTCGCCTGACTGAAAATGTTCAGTCCGTACGTGCCACGTTTTGCAACGAGTATGTTGACACGTACATTTCCGCAGGGCGGAAATCGGCTACTCCCCAACGACGGACGCACCTTACCATATTTTTAGAATATAAAACAACAGCAGAAGAATATTCATGGCGCTGCCTGTCGATAACGATTGTCATTTAGCTTGCGACGTGAAAATAACGTTAATAAACATAGGTAATTTCTTATGAGAAATATAGCAGAGGCTATATTAAAGCCTCTTTTTTGTGCAGGGTAAAATGAGGTGAGTATTGTGTAACTTATTGAGTTTTAACCATTACTCTGTAGATCTTTTCGAGGTCGTCTATATTTCGTACACGGATTAGTAAGCGCCGCTGCTCTAATTGCATTACCAGTACGCCATCCTCCGATAAATTCATCTCTTTAATACGGTTATATTCAATCCAGACATTAGCAAAGAAGAAACCCTGTGTTTTAAAGATGGCTTTCGGGGCGCGGATCCAAAAAAGGTAAATACCCAGCAGCGCCAGCGCAAATAATAACCACATGGTTAATGATGAACCACCGTTAACGCTGTTGTTATAAATCAGAATAACCAGCAGGCCGACAAAAATGGCGCCATCGGTACGGCTTCTGCGCAGCAGCGGAACGGTGAGCAACGTTTCGCCTTTGCGACGGGGCATCACCACCTCGTCATAGAGCGCAAAAGCCAGCAGGGCAGCGACAAACAGCAGCAGCACGCTATCCGTAATCGACATCTCATCTCCTTAAATAAAAAAACCGGGAGCAATTACGCCCCCGGTTATGACAACGTCGCTTAGAGGCCCAGCAGGCCGATAGCGTAGCCGACAATCCCAATTACGAAGAAGCCGACAATGATCCACAGTGGGTTCACTTTTTTACGCAGCAGCCACATACAGGCGAAGGTCAGCAGCAGTGGAACCAGACCCGGCATCAGCTGGTCGAGGATGGTCTGCACCGTGGTCACCGTGGTTTTCCCGGTCTGGTCGGTAATTTCCGATACCACCAGCGGAATATTCACGTGCGTCCATTTGTTGACCAGCGCCCCCATCACAAACAGGCCGAGAATTGACGCCCCCTCAGTCAGTTTCTGCAGGAAGCCGCCGCCCATATCTTTAACGATATCGATCCCTTTGCGATAGCCGTACGCAACGCCGTAATAACGGGTGGCAAGACGCACAATATTAAAGAGGAAGAAGAAGAGCAGCGGGCCGAGCAGGCTGCCGCTCATGGCGATCCCGGCACCCAGTGCCGCAAAGACTGGACGCACGGTACCCCAGAAGATCGGGTCGCCAACGCCTGCCAGCGGCCCCATCAGACCCACTTTGATACCGTTAATGGCACCATCGTCAATCTCTGCGCCGTTCGCGCGCTGCTCTTCCATTGCCAACGTCACGCCAAGCACCGGCGCGGCAACGTAAGGATGGGTGTTAAAGAACTCCAGGTGACGCTTAATCGCCTGGCGGCGGGCTTCGTTATTTTCCGGATAGAGGCGTTTAATCGCCGGTACCATCGAGAAGCAGAAGCCGAGTGCCTGCATACGTTCGAAGTTCCACGAGCCCTGGAAGAGGTTAGAACGCAGGAACACGCTGCGAATATCACTCTGGGTGAGCTTTTTCTCAGTCGGAGTTTTCGTCATATCAACCATGTCGTTCACCTGTTAATCCAGTTCGTTATCAAGATCGTTGGCACCAGCCGCTGGTGCAGCGCCGCCTGCAGTGCGGTTATATTTCGGGCTAAGCTGAATGTAGAGAATGGCCATAACGGCACCGATCACACCCAGCGAAACAAGGTTGAAGTTAGTAAATGCCGCGGTTACGAAGCCGAGGTAGAAGAACGGCATCAGATAGCCTGCGCGCATCATATTGATGACCATCGCATAACCGACCACCACGATCATGCCACCGGCGATATTCAGACCGCTGGTCACCACTTCCGGAATGGCGTTGAGCATGTTCTGCACTTCGCTGGTACCGACAGAGATAGCCACAATCACCGCCGGGATGGCGATACGCATCGCTTGCAGGAACAGGGAGGAGACGTGGATCCAGGACAGCGCGGTAAGGTTACCGTTATCTGCGGCTTTATCTGCCGCGTGCTGGAAACCAACGGTAATGGTACGCACAATAATGGTCAGTACCTGACCTGCTGCTGCCAGCGGGATCGCCAGCGCGATACCAGCACCGATGCTCTGGTGGCCGCCAATGACCAGAATGGTGGAAATAATCGACGCCAGCGCGGCATCCGGCGCGACTGCGGCACCGATGTTCATCCAGCCAAGCGCGATCATCTCAAGGGTACCGCCGATAATGATACCGGTTTTCATATCACCAAGAACGATACCGACTAACGTACATGCCACCAACGGACGGTGGAACTGGAACTCGTCAAGTATCGACTCCATACCGGCAATACATGCGACGACGAACACCAGCACAATCTGAAGAGTGGTAATCTCCATTGTACTTCTCCTATAGCTAAATCAGACGTAAGTGTGAAAACTGAGTCAATCAGGTCGTCGCGGTTACTTCGCCACTTTGCTGATTAAATCCATCATTTTCAGTTTCGGATCGTTTGAAACTTTACGGACTTCCAGCTCAATGCCGCGATCGTTGAGTTTGCGAAACGCCTCAATATCTTTCTCATCGACGGAAACAGCGTTGTTTACCTGGGTTTTGCCCTGACGATAGGCCATACCGCCAATATTGACCGAGGTAAGTTTTACGCCGCCCTCGACGATGCGCTCGACGTCGGTAGGGTTGGTGAAGAGCAGCATTACGCGTTCACCGGCATATTTCGGGTTGTTATAGACGCGGATCATTTTTGCGACGTCGACAACGTGAGCCGTTACCCCCGGTGGTGCGACCTGCGTCAGCAGCGTTTTACGCACGTTATCGGCGGCTACCTCATCACTGACGACAATAATCCGGGTGACGTTGGTCTCTTTGGTCCAGCGGGTGGCGACCTGGCCGTGGATTAAGCGGTCATCAATACGCGCCAGACCGATAACCATATAGTCGTTCGGCCCCATCGGTTTAGCAGGGGTAGCGGCTTTCGGTGCTGCCGTCTGTTGAACCGCAGCGGGAGCGGGTTTTTCCACCGGCTGCGCTTTCAGCGCCTTCACGCCTTCACGTCCGGTCTCGACGGCCAGCGCTACCAGCTCATCGAAGGTTGGGTTGTCATCACGTGCCATCAGGGTTTCAACCAGCATCGGGATATTCACGCCGGCGATGACTTCATAATGCTCTTTATCGACGACAATGCGGCTGGCGGCGTTAAACGGGCTGCCACCCCATGTATCAACGAGAAACAGCACGCCCTGATTAGTATCCAGTTTTGCCAGCTGCGCCTGATACTTTTCGATTAACGTCTCCGCGTTCTCGCCGGGAACAAAATCGATCCATCCGACATTCTCCTGCTCGCCGAGCAGCATCTCGGCGGTTTTAAGCAGTTGTTCTGCCGCCCAACCATGTGTGCCTATAACAATAGCAATAGTCACTTGCTACCTCCTTATTCTTGTCGTTAACATCCACGCGATGGATGTATTGTGAATCGGCACCAAAAAAGCGAATCGATTCAGAGATAAACTCAAAGAGAAGTTTAGGAACTTTCGCGAATTATTTTAGAGAGTGAAAAAATAATTTATGTGATGAAGATCCGTAATTTAGCTTTCATAAAAATGAAATTTTGTGGCGCAAAATATCCATACATTTTGCAAAGTCTGGTAAATCTTTGCCAGCTACCCAGGCTCTTTGCTATGTTTAACCTCCGTTTAAGTTACCAGGAGTAAAGGGCAGTAGCCCATCGTATGGATCGTCACCGACGTCAGTTCACTTTATGGCCGTCCCGCGCCACGCATTCCCCCCTTTCAAATAGAGTCAATGTCATCACGCCTGCGCATTTTCGCGCGCCGTATACTGTTTTCCTGAACAGGAGCCTGTCATGGAATTCTTAATGGATCCGCAGATTTGGATCGGTTTGTTGACGCTGGTTGTGCTGGAAATCGTGCTGGGTATTGATAACCTGGTCTTTATTGCCATTCTTGCCGATAAACTGCCGCCGAAGCAGCGCGATAAAGCACGGTTGATCGGTCTGTCACTGGCGCTGGTGATGCGGCTTGGCCTGCTGTCGCTGATCTCATGGATGGTGACGCTCACCCAGCCGCTCTTCTCGGTGTGGAACCTTACCTTCTCCGGCCGTGATTTAATCATGCTGTTCGGCGGTATTTTCTTACTGTTCAAGGCTACTACGGAGCTTCATGAACGGCTGGAAAACCGCGATCACGATGGCGGACACGGTAAAGGCTACGCCAGTTTTTGGGTGGTGGTGACGCAGATCGTGATTCTCGATGCGGTCTTCTCCCTCGATGCGGTGATTACTGCGGTCGGTATGGTTAATCACCTGCCGGTGATGATGGCGGCGGTGGTAATCGCGATGGCGGTAATGCTGCTGGCCTCGAAGCCGCTGACTAACTTTGTGAACCAGCATCCGACGGTCGTGGTGCTCTGTCTGAGCTTCCTGTTGATGATTGGTCTGAGCCTGGTCGCAGAGGGCTTTGGCTTCCATATTCCGAAAGGCTACCTCTACGCCGCGATTGGCTTCTCAATTATCATTGAGTTCTTTAACCAGGTTGCGCGCCGTAACTTTCTGCGTAACCAGTCGCGCCTGCCGCTGCGTGCGCGCACCGCGGATGCGATTGTGCGTCTGATGGGCGGTCGCCGTCAGAATACGACGCAAACTGAGACGGACAGCGATGCCTCAGTAACGGTGCCGGAAGGCGCGTTTGCGGAAGAGGAGCGCTATATGATCAACGGCGTCCTGACGCTGGCGTCCCGTTCGCTGCGCAGCATTATGACGCCGCGCGGTGATATCAGCTGGGTGGATGCCAATCTGAGCGTTGACGGGATCCGTCAGCAACTGCTCTCTTCCCCACACAGCCTCTTCCCGGTCTGTCGTGGCGAACTGGATGAAGTGATCGGTATTGTGCGCGCCAAAGAGCTGCTGGTGTCGCTGGAAGAGGGCGTCGATGTTGCCGCTATCGCATCTGAGTCGCCGGCAATTGTGGTGCCGGAAACCCTCGACCCGATCAAACTGCTGGCGGTATTACGCCGCGCGCGCGGCAGCTTCGTAATTGTCACCAATGAGTTTGGTGTGGTTCAGGGGCTGGTAACCCCGCTGGACGTGCTGGAGGCGATTGCCGGTGAATTCCCTGATGCGGATGAAACGCCGGAAATCATTGCCGACGGCGACGGCTGGCTGGTGAAAGGCATTACCGACCTGCATGCGCTGCAGCATACGCTGGATCTCGATAACTTCGTTAATGAAGAGGAAGATATCGCCACCGTTGCGGGCCTTGTCATTGCCGCGCGTGGGCAGATCCCGCCGGTAGGCGAAACCTTTGCCATTGCGCCGCTGCATATCACCGTGATGGAAGCAAACGACTACCGGGTCGATCTGGTGCGTATTGTTAAAGAGCAACCGGCTCACGACGAAGAGGAGTGATCCTCAATCGTCATCAGCGGAGCCAGCCGATCGTCATGCGCGGCTGGCGTCGCATTCCCGGCTAACCACGCCGGGAAATTCTCAATGGGCATCGGCTGTGCAAACAGATATCCCTGTAGTGACTGAACCCCCTCCTGACGCAAATATTGCGCCTGCTGCGGGGTTTCTACCCCCTCTGCCACCAGTTCAATATCCAGCCGCTGCGCAAGCGCGATAATAATGTCTGTCACCTTGGAGTTCACCGCATCGGTGCCGATCGCCGCAGTATAGGATTTGTCGATTTTCAGAATGTCCGGTTGCAGCTTCTCCAGCCAGCTCAGGGCGCTATTGCCGGTGCCGAAATCATCAATCGCAATCTTCACGCCGTTGTGATGCAGCTCGCGCATCATGCGCGAATCAACATCCTGCAGCGCATCGCGCTCGGTCAACTCAATGATCAACTGCTGAACCGGATGGTGAACAAACCACAACCGGTGCAGATCTTTCAGTAACTCGCCATCGCGCAGATGGCTGGGGGCGGCATTAATGCCGATATGAAAATGGGCGTCGGCTGGAAAGAGATGGCGGTGCGCCTCTACCTCAATCAGTACATACCGGGTCAGCGGGGCGATCAGATGCTGCGCCTCGGCGATAGGAATAAACACCTCCGGCGAAATCGCGCCCTGACGCGGATTGTGCCAGCGCAGCAGGATCTCCACGCCGACGCACTTCAGGCTCTGGGCATGCAGTACCGGCTGGCAGAAGAGCGCAAATTCGCGGCCGGTTAAGCCAAGGTTAATCTCGCGGGCGAAGCTCATACGGCTGGCGGTGGTAAACCAGGTAATCACGCTGGTTAATAGCGCAATCATCAGCGCCAGGGGCAGCTGTGAAGGCAGGTGTTGCAGCGCCAGCCGCGTTGCACCCGGGCCGCTCACGCTCACTGAAAGAGGGAAGAATTGCGAGGTACGCTGATAGCGCTTCTCATTTTCGGCCAGCGGTAAGCTTTCCAGCAGACCTTTTCCCTGTACCAGATGCCGCCCGGCAACAGAGAGTGCAACGCGGGTGATAAGCGGCGGCTGCGGCTCCAGCATTAAGCGGCTCAGCAGTTCAATATTGACCACTTCCATCACGCCGCTCTGACCGTCAGCGGCGGTGGGGAACCAGACGATCAGCACCGGGCGATCTTTCAGCAGGGATTGGTCCGTGGAGAGGACCAGCAGCGTGGTTTTCGCCGGCAGGCTCGGTTGCAACTGATGGACAGGAACATGACGATCGCCAAAGATGCTCGAGCAGTAGAGGATCCCATCGTGGACCAGCGTAATGGAGCGTACCGTCTGCAGGCTGGCGGCGATTTTGCGCAGTTGCAGATGCACCCCGTCACAGGATTTGCCGACAAGCGGCGAAACCATCTTACGGGTCGATTCCAGCGGCAGCAGCAGGCGATCAAAATTTACTACTGCATGATGGGTAAAAGAGGCGACGCGCTGCTGGTTGAGGTTGCGCTCGGAAACAAAGCGAAAGGCGAGGGTCAATATCAGCGCGACAATGCCCGCCAGCACGCAGACCGTCGCGCGCCGCTGTCGATAGCTTTTAATGATCCGCTGAGCCGTTTGCATGCGCCGATCGCCTGTAATATCCCTGGCCTGATTGCCATGCCAGCACAGTTGAAGTGTAGCGGGAAATTGCTCAGCTTATGCACAAACGGCGGGGAATATTCTTGATCTGTGGCGTAGCGGGTAAAAAAAAACGCCGTTCGGTTGAACGGCGCTGAGAGCGTTGAGTTTAGTCGCACTGCACTTTGATCGCCAGACCACCGCGCGAGGTTTCACGGTACTTGGCATTCATATCTTTTCCGGTCTCGTACATGGTTTCGATAACCTTGTCGAGAGAGACGCGCGGCGCGCTGGTGCGGCGCATCGCCATCCGCGCGGCGTTAATCGCCTTCACCGAGGCAATGGCGTTACGCTCAATGCAGGGAACCTGCACCTGGCCGGCGACCGGATCGCAGGTCAGACCGAGGTTGTGCTCCATACCAATCTCTGCGGCAACGCAAACCTGCTCCGGGCTTGCACCCAGCAGTTCAGCCAGACCTGCCGCCGCCATCGAGCAGGCAACGCCCACTTCGCCCTGGCAGCCCACTTCCGCACCGGAAATGGAGGCGTTCATTTTATAGAGCGCACCAATCGCCCCGGCAGCGAGGAAGTAGCGAATATAGATGTCCGGGCTGACGGACTCAATAAAGTGGTCGTAATAGGCCAGCACCGCCGGCACGATACCGCAGGCGCCGTTGGTCGGAGCCGTCACAACGCGACCGCCCGCCGCATTCTCTTCGTTAACCGCGAGGGCAAACATGTTGACCCAGTCCACAACGATCATCGGATCGTTGGAGAGCTTATCGCTGGAGACCAGCAGGCGGCGCAGGGCTGAAGCGCGACGCGGTACGCGCAGCGGACCCGGCAACACGCCTTCGGTGTTCATGCCGCGATCGATACAGGCGCGCATGGTCGTCCAGACGTTAGCAAAGTACTCTTCAATCTCTTTTTTCGAGTGCAGCGCCAGCTCGTTCTGCATCACCATCCCGGAGAGAGAAAGCCCGGTCTGCTTGCAGTACTCAAGCATCTGCGTCGCAGAGTTGAACGGGTAGGGCACAGCGACAGAGTCGAGCGTCTCTTTACCAAAATGCTCTTCATCAACGATAAAGCCGCCGCCGATGGAGTAGTAAGTTTTGCTGTAAACGGCTTCATCGCCGTTCAGGGCGGTAATGCGCATGCCGTTTTCGTGCAGCGACAGGTTATCGCTGTGAAAACGCATACCATCATTCTGCGGGAAGTCGACTTCATGGCGACCCTGCGCCAGCAGCAAGCGCCCACGGTTTTCCACATCGCGGATAAACCCCGGGATCGCATCAATATCGACAGTGGCCGGCTCGTTGCCCGCCAGACCCATAATAATGGCGATATCGGTATGGTGTCCTTTCCCGGTAAGGGAGAGTGAGCCGTAAACATCCACCACAACGCGGGTAGTGTTTTCCAGCAATCCTTTTTCGACCAGATCATCGACGAACTGCTTCCCGGCCTTCATCGGGCCAACAGTGTGGGAAGAGGAGGGACCAATTCCCACTTTGAACATGTCGAATAGACTAATCACATTTACACTCCTGACAGGGTTACTGGGTTTCCAGTAACGATGTAATAACTGCGCATAGTGTAAGAGGGAAGGGTGCCAGCAGGTTAACTATTCACATGAATTAAACTAATCGCTGGCCTCTATTAAACTAATAGCGAGTTCGCCGTCACAAAGTGCGCAAAACAGAGTATAGCGCTTATGGCCGCAGGCCGATTTGCAGCGCCAGCGAGCGGATGATCCCCGCCGTCATGCCCCAGACAAAATAATGCTCATACCAGGATAACCACACCCGGTGGGCATTACCGTGACGATGCACATCCAGCGGGTGATAACGCCCAAGCCGCAACGCCTCGGCAAGCGGCATTTCAAACACCGCCGCTACTTCATCTTCACTGGCACGCCAGGGGAGATCTGGCGGAATAATGCCGACCACCGGCGTAACCTGAAAGCCGGTCACACTATCCACCGGCGGCAGGACGCCAATCACCTCAACCGATTCCGGCGGGATAGCCACCTCTTCCTGCGCTTCACGCAGCGCGGCGGCGATAAGCGAGGCGTCGGTACTGTCGACCGCGCCGCCGGGAAAGGCGACCTGGCCGGCATGTTTACGCAGCATGGCTGAGCGCTGCGTCAGCAGCAGGCCCGGCTCTTTACGCCGTACAATCGGCACCAGCACCGCCGCCTGGCGCGCATTCAGGGTGGCGGCACTAAGCTGCGGGCGCATCAGCTGAAAGCGTGATAAAAAGTTATCCAGAGTTAACACCGGTTGCTCCACGAATTACCTCTCAAGTTGCCGCAGGATACGATTAACTTTATCAAAGGTTTCCTGATATTCCGCATCCTCATCGCTGTCGGCGACAATCCCGCCGCCCGCCGAGCAGTAAAGCTGACCGTCACAGGCGGTGACGGTACGGATGGTGATGCTGGTATCCATATTGCCGCAGAGGCTGAGGTAGCCGATGCTGCCGCACCAGGCATTGCGGCGGTGTGGCTCCAGCTCATCGATGATCGCCATCGCCCGCACTTTCGGCGCACCGGTAATTGAACCGCCGGGAAACGCCGCGCGCAGCAGATCGCTTGCGTGTCGTCCGGGCGGCAGCTTCGCCGTCACGGTGCTCACCAGGTGATGCACCGCCGGGAAGGGTTCCACCACAAACAGCTCCGGCACCTGCACCGAACCCGGCACCGCCACGCGACCAATATCGTTGCGCATCAGATCAACAATCATCACATTCTCGGCACGATCTTTCGGCGAGGCGGCAAGACGGGCGGCCTGCTCAACATCCGCTTGCGGATCCGCAAGACGCGGCAGGGTGCCTTTAATCGGGCGGGTCTCAATCTCATCGCCGGTCAGGCGAATAAATCGCTCCGGCGACAGGCTGAGGATCGCCCCTTGCGGCAGGCGCAGGAAGGCGCTGAACGGCGCGCGGTTTTCCTGGTTAAGGCGCACAAACGCCTGCCACTCATCGCCGCTATAGTGCGCCTGAAAACGTTGCGCGAGGTTAACCTGATAGCAGTCGCCGCTGTGCAGCCACGCCTGCACCTGGCGGAACTTCTCGCCATACTCCGCTCGGCTCATATTGGCCTGCCAGGCAGAGGTTAAGCGAAACTCAGCCTGTGGCGGTGCGCTCTGGGCCTCAAGCCAGGCCAGGCGCGCATTGACATCCCCGTGGCTCAACAACGTTACGCGCTGCAGTTTGTGGTCAACAATCAGCGCCCAGTCATAGAGGCCAACCGCCATATCCGCGACGGCAATATCCTGCGCGGCCAGTGAGGGCAGTTTTTCAAAACGGCGGCCTAAATCATAACCAAACAGGCCCAGCGCGCCGCCCTGGAAAGGGAGGTCATTCGTGGGTTCAGCATGCAGACCGCACGTATCCAGCGCCTGCTGTAAGAGTTCAAGCGGATCGCCTTGCGACGCGCGTCCATCCTGATAAGTGATATCGCCCTGCGTTGTCAGTGTGGTGAGCGGATCGGCGACTAAAATATCAAAACGGTTATGGGGATGATCGGCATGCCCCGAATGGAGCAGCATCGCCCACGGCTGCGCGCTGAGCGGTGCGAAATAGAATTCCGCAGCGTCGCGGCGCCACGGGAGCGAGAGTTGGGCAGGCGTTAACTGTTTCATGATTCCTGGCTCTTGAGCGTCTTCGCTGGCGTAGTGCACAGACGCGTGGAATAATTAGCGCCGATAATTTATCAGGAGTTGACCATGTTTGCAGGATTACCCGCCCTCAGTCACGAACAGCAGCAGAAAGCAGTCGAACGTATTCAGGAGCTTATGGCAGGCGGCATGAGCAGCGGCGAGGCCATTACCCTGGTGGCACAAGAGCTGCGCGCCAGCCATACCGGCGAGCGGATTGTGGCGCGCTTTGAAGATGAGGAAGACGAGGAGGAGTAGTTAGACCGCCGCGATAATCTTGATCTCAACTTTATAACGCGGATTCATCAGCTTCGCCTGCACGGTGCAGCGCACCGGTGCATGGCCCGCCACGACCCACGCATCCCAGGCCTTATTCATCGCTGCAAAATCATCGCTATCGGCAAGAAAAATAGTGGCGTCGAGGATCCGTGACTTATCGCTGCCCTGTTTTTCGAGCACCGCGTCAATCTGCGCCAGCGTGTTAGCCGTCTGCTCAAACGCGTCGGCATCGAGGTTTTCCGGCACGCCAGTGTAATAAAGCGTCTGGTTATGGATCACCACATCAGACCAGCGGGCTTCCGCGTCAATACGCACAATTGTCATCACCTTTTCCTTCCTGGTTACATAGATTCGCCGGGAAGAGTGCCACAAAAACCTGGCTGGCGTAAATCCGCTCACCCTGACATAATCACTGGCGATTTAACCAGGGGGTAGTGTGACGGACGATTTTGCAACAGACGGCCAGCTTGCCAAAGCGATACCGGGATTTAAACCGCGCGAACCGCAGCGCCAGATGGCTTACGCCGTGACCGAAGCGATTGAAAAAAAGCAGCCGCTGGTGGTTGAGGCGGGAACCGGAACCGGTAAAACCTACGCCTACCTCGCGCCCGCATTGCGCGCCGGGAAGAAAGTGATCATCTCCACCGGTTCGAAAGCCCTGCAGGATCAGCTCTACAGCCGCGATCTGCCCACCGTCTCAAAAGCGCTGGAGTACACCGGGCGCACGGCGCTGCTCAAAGGCCGTTCAAACTACCTCTGTATCGAGCGTCTCGAACAGCAAGCGATTGCCGGTGGCGATCTGCCGGTGCAGACGCTGAGCGATGTCATTCTGCTGCGCTCCTGGTCTAACCAGACCAAAGATGGCGATATCAGCACCTGCGTCAGCGTGGCTGAAGATTCCGCCGCCTGGCCGCTGGTCACCAGCACCAACGATAACTGTCTGGGCAGCGACTGCCCGATGTACAAAGAGTGCTTCGTGGTGAAGGCGCGTAAAAAAGCGATGGAAGCCGACGTTGTCGTCGTCAACCACCACCTTTTTCTCGCCGACATGGTGGTGAAAGAGAGCGGTTTTGGTGAGCTAATCCCGGAGGCCGAGGTGATGATCTTCGATGAAGCGCACCAGTTGCCCGATATCGCCAGCCAATATTTTGGCCAGTCGCTCTCCAGCCGCCAGCTGCTCGATCTGGCCAAAGATTTCACCATCGCCTACCGCACCGATTTACGCGATACCGCGCAGTTGCAGAAGTGCGCCGACCGGCTGGCGCAAAGCGCGCAGGACTTCCGCCTGCAACTCGGCGAGCCGGGCTATCGCGGGAACCTGCGCGAACTGCTGGCCGATGCGCGGATACAGCGTGCGCTGCTGCTGCTCGATGACGCCCTTGAGCTCTGTTACGACGTGGCGAAACTCTCCCTCGGGCGCTCGGCGGTGCTGGATGCTGCCTTTGAGCGCGCCACGGTCTACCGCGCCCGTCTCAAGCGGCTGAAAGAGTTCAACCAGCCCGGCTTCAGTTACTGGTATGAGTGCACTTCGCGCAACTTTACGCTGGCGCTGACGCCCCTGACCGTTGCCGATAAATTCCAGGAAGTGATGAAAGAGAAGAAGGGGAGCTGGATCTTTACCTCCGCGACTCTTTCGGTTAACGACGATCTGCATCACTTCACCGCGCGGTTAGGCATCGACGAAGCCGAGTCGCTGCTGCTGCCGAGCCCCTTCGATTACCCGCGCCAGGCGCTGCTCTGCGTGCCGCGCAATCTGCCACAGACTAATCAGCCAGGCTCTGCGCGCCAGCTGGCAGCGATGTTAAGGCCGATGATTGAGGCCAACAACGGTCGCTGCTTTATGCTCTGCACCTCCCACGCCATGATGCGCGATCTTGCAGAACAGTTCCGTGCCACACTTAGCCTGCCGGTGCTGTTGCAGGGTGAAACCAGTAAAGGGCAGTTGCTGCAACAGTTTGTTGACGCCGGTAACGCACTGCTGGTTGCCACCAGCAGCTTCTGGGAGGGCGTCGATGTGCGCGGCGATACGCTTTCGCTGGTAATCATCGATAAGCTGCCGTTTACCTCGCCAGACGATCCGCTGCTGAAAGCGCGAATGGAAGATTGCCGTCTGCGCGGTGGCGATCCCTTTGATGAAGTGCAGCTCCCGGATGCGGTGATTACGCTGAAGCAGGGCGTCGGTCGCCTGATCCGTGATATTGACGATCGCGGCGTGCTGGTGATTTGCGATAACCGTCTGGTGATGCGGCCCTACGGCGCGGTGTTTCTCGCCAGCTTGCCGCCGGCACCGCGCACGCGTGATATCCGCCGCGCAGTGGAGTTTCTTGCCGGGCCCGCAGCGGAGTAATTTTCCGCGAAGTGTGGTAAGATGCGCGCCATTTTGTTGAATCTGGACTGCTATACCCATGCGAATTCTGGCTATTGATACCGCCACAGAAGCCTGTTCTGTCGCCCTGTGGAATGACGGTACGACCTTCGCTCACTTCGAACTTTGCCCTCGTGAACATACACAACGCATTCTGCTGCTGGTCAGAGCTGCCCTTGCCGACGCCGAGGTCAAGCTTACCGATCTCGACGCGCTGGCCTTTGGCCGCGGGCCCGGCAGCTTTACCGGCGTGCGTATCGGTATTGGTATCGCCCAGGGACTGGCCCTCGGCGCAGAGCTGCCGATGATTGGCGTCTCGACGCTGGCGACGATGGCGCAGGGTGCCTGGCGCAAAACCGGTGCTACCCGTGTGCTGGCCGCCATTGATGCGCGCATGGGCGAAGTCTACTGGGCTGAGTATCAGCGCGATGCCGACGGCGTCTGGCACGGTGAAGAGACCGAAGCGGTGCTGAAGCCTGAGGCGGTAAGCGATCGTTTGCAGCAGCTTGATGGCAACTGGGCGATGGTTGGCACCGGCTGGGGCGCATGGCCTGAATTAGCAGCGAATAGTCCTCTTACGCTGACCGACGGCGAGATGTTGCTGCCCACGGCGGAAGATATGTTGCCCATCGCCCGCCAGCTTTTTGCCGCGCAAAAATGGGTTGCCGTTGAACAGGCGGAACCGGTTTATTTGCGTAACGAAGTGGCGTGGAAGAAACTTCCTGGCCGGGAATGAATCTCAGTAGTACTAACTGAGTTAAGGGGTCGCATGATGGCGGGTCAAAAAGGGTTTATGCAGCTGTTACTGGCAGGGCTGGTAACGGTAGCGTTGAGTGGGTGCGTGACGGTGCCCGATGCGATCAAGGGCACCAGCCCGACACCGCAGCAAGATTTAGTGCGGGTGATGAATGCGCCAACGCTCTATGTCGGTCAGGAGGGGCGTTTCGGCGGGAAAGTGATCAATGTGATCAATCAGCAGGGCAAAACCCGGCTGGAGATCGCCTCCGTCCCGCTGGATGAAGGCGCGCGCCCGGTGCTGGGCGAGCCCTCTGTGGGGCGCATCTATGCCGACATCAACGGCTTTGTTGATCCGGTCGATTTCCGTAACCAGTTGGTCACCGTGGTTGGGCCGATTACTGGCACCGAAGCGGGTAAAGTTGGCAGCGCCTCCTACACCTATATGGTGATGCAGGTTAACGGCTACAAACGCTGGCGCTTGCAGCAGCAAATCATGATGCCGCCGCAGCCGCTCGACCCGTGGTTCTCCGGCCCGGGAGCCTATCCCTGGCGCACAGGTTACGGTCCATGGGGCTGGTATCCGCCTGAACCCGCTCGTGTACAAACGGTCGTAACAGAATAATTTCTTGTTTTGACAGGAAAAATAAACAGCGGCCCGGCCGCTGTTTTTGTTTCTTGTATTAGATGACAAAAATAATTAGTGACGCGCTTCGCAACCTTCCGTCCGGTTAATTTTCAAACTGGTACGCTGAGTTAATATAATGTTAATTTCTTGTTTATTAACTGGGGCTGCGATGACAACAAACACTCATTTTAGAGGTGATGCATTGAAAAAGGTTTGGTTAAATCGTTATCCCGCCGATGTGCCTGCGGAGATCAACCCTGACCGTTATCAATCCCTGGTTGAATTATTTGAACACTCAGCAGCCCGTTATGCCGACCAGCCGGCGTTTATCAACATGGGCGAGGTGATGACCTTCCGTAAACTGGAGGAGCGCAGCCGGGCATTTGCCGCCTACCTTCAGGAGGGGCTTGGCCTGCAAAAGGGCGATCGCGTGGCGCTGATGATGCCGAACCTGCTGCAATACCCCGTTGCGCTGTTCGGGATTTTGCGTGCCGGGATGATTGTGGTAAACGTTAACCCGCTCTACACACCCCGCGAGCTTGAGCATCAGCTTAATGACAGCGGCGCGGCGGCAATTGTGATTGTCTCCAACTTTGCCCACACGCTTGAAAAGATTGTCGACAAAACCCAGGTGCGCCACGTCATTCTGACCCGCATGGGCGATCAGCTCTCGACGGCAAAAGGGACGGTGGTCAACTTTGTCGTTAAATATATCAAACGGCTGGTGCCGAAATATCATCTGCCGGACGCGATCTCGTTTCGCCGCGCGCTGCAAAACGGCTACCGCATGCAGTATGTCAAACCGGAACTGGTATGCGAGGATCTGGCGTTTCTGCAATACACCGGTGGCACTACCGGCGTGGCAAAAGGGGCGATGCTGACCCACCGCAATATGCTGGCAAACCTCGAACAGGTAAACGCGACTTACGGGCCGCTGCTGCATCGTGGTAAAGAGCTTGTGGTCACCGCGCTGCCGCTCTATCACATCTTTGCCTTGACCATGAACTGCCTGCTGTTTATCGAGCTGGGCGGGCAGAACCTGCTGATCACCAACCCGCGCGATATTCCGGGCTTAGTGAAAGAGCTGGGCAAATACCCTTTCACCGCTATGACCGGCGTGAACACGCTGTTTAACGCGCTGCTCAATAATGACGAGTTCAGAAAGCTCGATTTCTCCTCACTGCACCTCTCCGCCGGTGGCGGGATGCCGGTGCAGCAGGCGGTGGCGGATCGTTGGGTCAAACTGACCGGGCAGTATCTGCTGGAAGGGTATGGCCTGACAGAATGCTCGCCGCTGGTGAGCGTCAACCCGCACGATATTGACTACCACAGCGGCAGCATTGGCTTGCCGGTGCCGTCGACCGAAGCCAAGCTGGTGGATGACGACAATAACGAGGTCGCCCCGGGCGAACCGGGCGAGCTCTGCATCAAAGGGCCACAGGTGATGCTTGGCTACTGGCAGCGTCCCGATTCAACGGATGAGATCCTGCGTGATGGCTGGCTGCATACCGGCGATATTGCGGTGATGGATGACGAGGGCTTCCTGCGTATTGTCGATCGCAAAAAAGATATGATTCTGGTCTCCGGTTTCAACGTCTATCCGAACGAGATCGAAGATGTGGTGATGCAGCACCCTGGTGTGCTTGAAGTAGCTGCCGTTGGCGTGCCGTCCGCGAACAGCGGCGAAGCGGTGAAGCTGTTTGTAGTGAAAAAAGAGGCTTCCGTGACGGAAGAGGCGCTGATCGCCTTCTGCCGCCGACAGCTTACCGGCTACAAGGTGCCGAAGCAGGTTGAGTTCCGCACGGAGCTGCCGAAATCGAACGTCGGAAAGATTTTGCGACGAGAATTACGTGACGAAGCGCGTGCCAAAGTGGACAATAACGCCTGAGCTATCCGTTAGCCTCCCGAACGCCGGTTAAAGCCGGCGTTTTTTATGGGCGCAAACTGAAGAGAAAATGATTTGAATTACCAGATGATAACGACGAACGATGCGCTGGCAGCCATATGTGAAGCTGCCAGTGCGTTTCCAGCCATTGCCCTCGATACGGAATTTGTCCGCACCCGCACTTACTACCCGCAACTGGGTCTGCTGCAGATGTATGACGGCGAGCGTGTCACGCTTATCGATCCGCTGACCATTACCGACTGGACGCCGTTTCGCGACCTGCTCACCAATACGGCAATCACCAAATATCTGCACGCGGGAAGCGAAGATCTGGAAGTGTTCCTCAATACGTTTGGTGTACAGCCACAGCCGATGATTGATACGCAGATCCTCGCGGCATTCTGCGGCCGTCCGATGTCATGGGGCTTTGCCTCGATGGTGGAGGAGTTTACCGGGACGGTGATTGATAAAAGCGAATCCCGCACCGACTGGCTGGCGCGTCCGCTGACCGAACGTCAGTGTGACTATGCAGCGGCAGATGTCTGGTATCTGCTGCCTATCGCCGGGAACCTGCTGGCAGAAACCGAGCAGGCGGGGAGGCTGGCTGCCGCGCTTGATGAGTGTCGCTTAATGATGCAGCGCCGCCAGGAAGTGCTGGCACCGGACGAGGCATGGCGTGAAATCACTAACGCCTGGCAGCTGCGCCCGCGCCAGCTGGCCTGTTTACAGTTACTGGCATCGTGGCGTCTGCGCAAGGCGCGCGAGCGTGACATGGCGGTGAATTTTGTGGTGCGTGAAGAGCATCTCTGGGCCGTGGCGCGCTATATGCCGGGCAGCCTCGGCGAGCTGGATAGCCTTGGTCTCTCCGGCAGCGAAATCCGTTTTCACGGTAAAACCCTTGCGGCGCTGGTTGCGCAGGCGCAGGAGTTGCCGGAAGAGGCGCTGCCTGAACCGCTGCGTAATCTGATGGATATGCCCGGCTATCGCAAAGCGTTTAAAGCGATTAAAGCGCAGGTGCAGACCATCAGCGAAAGCGAAAATATTAGCGTTGAGCTGCTGGCTTCGCGTCGGCAGATTAATCAGTTATTAAACTGGCACTGGAAATTAAAGACGCAAAATAGCCTGCCGGAATTAATCAGCGGCTGGCGCGGTGAATTGATGGCCGATCGTCTGAACGCGTTATTAGCAGAGTATCCGCAATAAGACTGTAAATAATTACAGTGTATTTGAGCGAATAAATAAAAAGGCAGAATTTATTCTGCCTTTTTTTATTGCCCTTATTGCGAAGACTATTTCGTCTCTTCCGCTTCTGGCAACGTGACGTTCAACTCCAGAATAGAAATATCGTCCCCTTTCTGCTCCAGCTGTACGGTGACCATTTCCGGATCGATCTGCACATATTTGCAGATGACTTCCAGAATATCGCGCTTCAGCTGCGGCAAATAGTGGGGTTCAGCGTCGCTGCGGCGGCGCTCTGCAACAATAATCTGCAGGCGTTCTTTAGCGATGCTGGCGGTATTCTTTTTTCTGGAGAGAAAAAAGTCGAGTAATGCCATAACTTATCCTCCGAACAGGCGTTTGAGGAAACCTTTCTTCTCTTCTTCAATGAAGCGGAAAGGACGTTCTTCTCCCAGCAGACGTTCCACGGCATCGGCATACGCTTTACCGGCGTCAGCATTGGCATCCAGAATAACCGGCTCGCCCTGGTTGGAGGCCCGCAGTACAGACTGATCTTCCGGGATCACGCCAATCAGTTTGATGCGCAGAATTTCCAGCACATCTTCCATGCTCAACATGTCGCCACGGTTAACGCGGCCTGGGTTGTAGCGGGTGAGCAGCAGATGCTCTTTAATTGGCTCTTCACCTCTCTCCGCACGACGTGATTTGGAAGCCAGAATGCCCAGAATACGGTCAGAGTCACGCACGGACGATACTTCGGGGTTGGTGGTGATAATGGCTTCATCGGCGAAGTAGAGCGCCATCAGCGCGCCGGTTTCGATGCCAGCCGGTGAGTCGCAGACGATAAAGTCGAAGTCCATTTTTTTCAGATCTTCTAATACTTTATCAACGCCTTCATAGGTGAGGGCGTCTTTATCGCGCGTCTGCGATGCCGGGAGAATATAGAGATTTTCAGTGCGCTTATCTTTAATCAACGCCTGGTTCAGCGTTGCGTCGCCCTGGATAACGTTAACGAAATCGTACACAACGCGGCGCTCGCAGCCCATGATCAGGTCAAGGTTACGAAGGCCAATATCGAAGTCGATAACGACCGTTTTCTTGCCCTTCTGGGCTAAACCAGTAGCGATGGCCGCGCTGGAGGTGGTCTTGCCGACGCCCCCTTTACCCGAAGTAACAACAATAATGCGTGCCATAGGAGTTCCTTGTTAAAAGGGCTTAATCTAAGGGTTGAATTGTCAAAGCGTTACCTGCCAGTTGCAGACGCGCCGCTTTGCCATAAAATTCGGCCGGGATTTGGTCACTCAGCCAGTACTCACCCGCAATAGAGACCAGCTCCGGCGTCAGGTGGGTACAAAATATTTGTGCTTCATCATCACCGCTTGCACCCGCCAGCGCGCGGCCGCGCATCATGCCGTAGACGTGAATATTGCCATCGGCAATCAACTCCGCGCCTGCGCTCACGTGGCTGGTGACAATCAGGTCGCAGTTCTGCGCATAAATTCGCTGACCTGAGCGCACAGGGGTATCAATCAGCCGTGTTTTAATAGCCGGCGTGGCGACGGATACCGGTTCAGCAATGGGCTCCGGGCGCGATTGCGCCTTCTCTTTGCCTTCCGACAGAATAGGAAAGCCAGCGCGTTCTATTTCCGCTTTCAGTGCAGCGTCTTTGCAGCCACTAATACCGACAACATGCAGGCCGGTGGCGGCAATGCTTTTTTGCAATTGCGGCCAGTCAATCGGACCTACCAGTGCTGAGACATTCACCACCACGGGAGCATGCTGCAAAAATGCAGGAGCCTGAGCGATTTTGTCTTCTAACGCCTGACGAATAACTTCGGGTTTTGCATCATGCAAATGAACCACGGATAAGGTAAAACTACTGCCTTTAAGCTCGATGGGCGTGTTTGACATCCTGACCTTACTCATTTTGCTCTAAACACCCGAAATCGGGGTGATATTCTGAATACTACCGGGCATGTTATAGTCCCTGTTATATTCAGGCAAGTAACCACCTCCTAATTCCGAGTAAAAGTATGTTTTGTGTGATCTATCGAAGTGCCAGACGTGAACAGACCTATCTGTATGTTGAGAAAAGAGACGATTTTTCTCGTGTGCCGGAAACATTAATGCAAAGTTTCGGCCAACCGCAGTTAGCGATGATTTTACCCCTCGACGGCAGTAAAAAATTAGCCGGCGCGGATCTGGAAAAAGTAAAAACCGCGCTCAGCGAGCAGGGATATTATTTACAGCTTCCGCCGCCGCCGGAAAATTTACTTAAAGCGCATCTCGCGGCGAACACTCAGCAATAACTCTCTCTAAAGGCGGCGGATTATTCCACCGCCTTTTTTAAACCCACTACATCCCTCTCATTTTGCGATTTGACAAACCGCCGGGCGGCGCGGATAGTCATTTTCGCTCATGTTCAACGTGTTACCGGAGAGGCAAAACATGTATCAACATCATAACTGGCAGGGCGCTCTGCTGGATTACCCGGTGAGTAAAGTGGTGTGCGTCGGCAGTAACTATGCGAAGCATATAAAGGAGATGGGCAGCGCGACGCCGGAAGAGCCGGTGCTGTTTATTAAACCTGAATCCGCATTGTGTGACCTTCGCCAGCCGCTGGTGCTGCCGACTGAGCTTGGCTCTGTGCATCATGAAATTGAACTGGCGGTGCTAATTGGTGCAACGCTGCGCCGTGCGACCGAAGATCATGTTCAACAAGCGATAGCGGGCTACGGCGTGGCGCTGGATCTGACCGCGCGCGACCTGCAAAGCAAACTGAAAAAAGCGGGGCAGCCGTGGGAGAAAGCGAAAGGGTTTGATAACGCTTGTCCCATCTCGGGTTTTATCCCCGCAGCTCAGTTTGAGAGTGATCCGCAGAACAGCTCGCTGGAGTTGAAAATTAACGGCGAGATTCGCCAGCAGGGCAGCACTTCTGACATGATTCATAAAATCGTGCCGCTGATTGCCTATATGAGTAAATTTTTCACGTTGAAAGCGGGGGATGTGATCCTCACCGGTACGCCGGAAGGCGTCGGCCCGCTTAGCAGCGGTGATGAACTTGAGTTGCGCCTCAACGAACACACTCTCTCGACCCGCGTGCTTTAATGCTTTTGCCGCTCATTCGGGCGGCAAAACTTGCATCCCTCTGCCAGAGTAGTTATAAGGTGCACCCTGGTTACCAACGGCGGATTTTATGATGAGCGACACTCCTTTCTGGCAAAGCAAAACTCTCGACCAAATGACGGACGCAGAGTGGGAATCGCTCTGTGACGGCTGCGGGCAGTGTTGCCTGCACAAACTGATGGATGAAGATAGTGACGAGATCTACTTCACCAACGTCGCCTGCCGCCAGTTAAATATCAAAACCTGCCAGTGCCGTAACTACGAGCGCCGTTTCGAATATGAACCGGACTGCATCAAGCTGACCCGTGAGAATCTGCCGACCTTCGAATGGTTGCCGCCAAGCTGTGCGTACCGCTTGCTGGCTGAGGGGAAAAATTTGCCGGTCTGGCACCCGCTGCGTACCGGGTCAAAAGCGGCGATGCACGCTGAGCGGATTTCCGTTCGTCACATTGCGGTGAAAGAGTCTGAAGTGCGCGACTGGCAAGCCCATATCCTGAACAAGCCTGATTGGGCGGATTGAGGCTCTGCGTCTCATCACTGCTTTCATCAATAAAAAACGCTCCCGAAGGAGCGTTTTTTTTACCGGCCAAAGAGGTCGCGTTTTTTCGGTTTAAAGAACTGCGCAATCAGCACCAGCAGCGCCACTACCAGATAGGCAACAAAAATGCCCAGCAGCCACTGCGGCATATCCATCTTCAGGAACTCCCACTGACGCTGCGCGCAGTCGCCGGAGGCAACAAACACCTGCGGCAGCCATTTATCCAGCGGCAGCCAGCTCGGGAAGCGCGCGGCAAAATCGCAGGTCATAAAAGGGGAGGGGTGAAGCTGGATCTGCGTGTGTTCCCACGCCAGCTGGATGCCGCGAATGGCGCTATAGATCCAGATGGCAAGGGCGGCAAAGCGAAGCGGAGTTTTTGGCGCAATGGCACCGACAATGCCGGCACCCATCACGCCAAAGAGGGCGCAGCGCTCGTAAATGCATAACACACACGGTTTTAGCAACATGACATGCTGGAACCACAGCGCCGTCATCTCAAGCGCAAAGGCGGTTAACGCCATCAGCAGCCAGGCGCCGCGCCCGTGTGAGCACTTATTTAAATATCGCAACATAATCATTTCCCTGGAGATGCGTAGAGACCGCAGTGTAAACGAAATCAATCTCAAGGCCACTAGCGGGGGCAAAATAATGCGTAATGGAATGTTTAGTCAGCAAAAAGTGAAACATCGCCTACGCCATTTTGGCGGATCTTCAGTTAATTATTTGGATTTAAGGCATATTTGCACGAAATATTCATGTAGTAAATTCGTCAAAATAAAACGTTGATCGCCTTTTTTCTTCCTACCCTACGCTACCTGCCCACTGCATGCTTTGGTATGATGAGTGCTCATTGCTTAGCTGTGTTATGGAAATCTTATATGGTCATTAAGGCGCAGAGCCCGGCGGGTTTCGCGGAAGAGTACATCATCGAAAGTATCTGGAATAGTCGCTTTCCTCCGGGGTCGATTCTTCCTGCTGAACGCGAGCTCTCTGAACTGATTGGCGTCACTCGTACCACACTGCGTGAAGTGCTGCAGCGACTTGCCCGGGATGGCTGGCTCACTATCCAGCATGGCAAACCGACAAAAGTGAACAATTTCTGGGAAACCTCCGGTCTGAATATTTTGGAAACGCTGGCACGTCTGGATCACGAAAGCGTACCGCAGTTGATCGATAACTTGCTGTCCGTGCGTACCAACATTTCCACGATTTTCATTCGCACTGCGTTTCGCCAGCATCCTGAAGATGCGTTAAAGGTGCTCGCCACCGCGCGTGAAGTCGAAGATCACGCCGATGCGTTTGCTGAGCTGGATTACAACATTTTTCGCGGGCTGGCGTTTGCTTCCGGCAACCCGATCTATGGTCTGATCCTGAACGGCATGAAAGGGCTCTATACCCGCATTGGTCGCCACTACTTCTCCAGCCCGGAGGCACGTAGCCTCGCGCTCGGTTTTTATCATCGGCTGGCAGAGATCTGCGAGCATGCCCAGCACGACCAGGTTTATGAACTGGTTCGTCGCTATGGTCATGACAGCGGAGAGATCTGGCACAAGATGCAGAAAACCATGCCTGGCGATCTCGCGCTACAAAGCCGCTAGTGACAAAAAACCCCTCATCAAGAGGGGTTTTTTTATATCACAGCACGTTGCTTCGCGGCGGACAGCGCTCCAGCAGCTCCACGCTGCCATCTTCGTTTTGCTGCTCCAGCAGAACGTCAAATCCCCACAGGCGATGCACATGTTTCAGCACTTCGCGACGCCCTTTATCGAGCGGAGCGCGGTTATGCGGAATATAGCGCAGCGTCAGCGAGCGATCGCCGCGCAGATCGACGTTCCAGACCTGAATATTCGGTTCAAGGTTGCTCAGGTTGTACTGCGATGAGAGCTTCGAGCGGATCTCGCGGTAGCCCTCTTCGTTATGGATCGCGGCTATCTCCAGGTAGTTATTGCGATCGTCATCCAGCACGGTGAAGAAGCGGAAATCACGCATGATCTTCGGCGACATAAACTGGCTGATAAAGCTCTCATCTTTAAAGTCGCGCATGGCGAAATGGAGCGTATCCAGCCAGTCGGAACCGGCAATATCCGGGAACCAGTAGCGATCCTCTTCCGTCGGTGACTGGCAGATGCGCTTGATATCCTGGAACATGGCAAAGCCGAGGGCGTAAGGGTTAATGCCGCTGTACCACGGGCTGTTGTAAGGCGGCTGGAATACCACATTGGTGTGGCTGTGCAGAAACTCCAGCATAAAGCGGTCGGTCACTTTCCCTTCGTCATACAGATGATTAAGGATGGTGTAGTGCCAGAACGTCGCCCAGCCTTCGTTCATCACCTGCGTCTGCTTCTGCGGATAAAAATATTGGCTCACCTTGCGTACAATGCGCAGGATCTCACGCTGCCACGGCTCGAGTAGCGGCGCATTCTTCTCCATAAAGTAGAGCAAGTTCTCCTGCGGCTCCGCCGGGTAACGGCGCGCCTGAGCGACGGCAACCTCTTCATCGCGTTTTGGCAGCGTGCGCCACAACATATTTACCTGGCTTTGCAGATACTCTTCCCGGCTTTTTTGCCGCGCTTTCTCCTCCTGCAGCGAGATTTTCTGCGGACGCTTATAGCGGTCAACGCCGTAATTCATCAGTGCGTGACAGGAGTCGAGCAGTTTTTCCACTTCGACTACGCCGTAGCGCTCTTCGCAATCGGTAATGTATTTACGCGCGAAGATCAGGTAATCGACAATTGAGCTGGCATCGGTCCAGCTGCGGAAGAGGTAGTTATTTTTGAAAAACGAGTTGTGTCCGTAACAGGCATGCGCCATCACCAGCGCCTGCATGGTGATGGTGTTCTCCTCCATCAGATAAGCGATGCAGGGATTGGAGTTAATGACAATCTCGTAGGCCAGGCCCTGCTGACCATGCTTATAAAGCCGTTCGGTTTCAATAAACTTTTTACCGAACGACCAGTGGGGATAATTGATAGGCATGCCAACGCTTGAGTAGGCATCCATCATCTGTTCTGAGGTGATCACTTCGATTTGATGCGGATAGGTATCCAGCCGGTAGAGTTTCGCCACCCGGTCAATCTCTGCCAGGTAATCATCCAGCAGCTCGAATGTCCAGTCGGGTCCATCGCTCAGACGAATAGAATCCTTATTCATTGAGTCAATCGTAGCCATTAGCGCGCCCTCATTGTTCTCGACACTCTCTGTATGGAGCGTCTCATTTCAAGCATAGAACACTGATTTAAAAGTGTACGCCAGCCCTCACCAAATCTTCACGATATTCCCGCTCGCTCACCGTGTAAAAAGCAGAGTTGGCAAAATATTATGCTGCGGCGATAGGGTGCGCAGCAGGAGATGCTGAATATCCGCAGCCCTTAGCTGGCGGCGATGTTGTGAGGAACGTCACCATAAAAAAGCCATATGTTGAATAATATTTTCATCTGAGTTATCAATTTGTAATCAGATGATTGTGCTTTACTCACGGGAGAAGGGATATGCGAGTTGTTGTATTGGGCAGCGGCGTTGTTGGCGTTACCAGCGCCTGGTATTTACGCCAGGCCGGACATGATGTCACCGTAATCGATCGCCAGCCGGGGCCTGCACTGGAGACCAGCGCCGCTAACGCCGGGCAGATCTCGCCGGGCTATGCCGCACCGTGGGCTGCGCCCGGCGTGCCGCTAAAAGCGATCAAGTGGATGTTTGAGCGCCACGCACCACTTGCCATCAAGCTCGACGGCTCCTCCTCGCAGTTAAAGTGGATGTGGCAGATGCTGCGCAACTGCGACACCCGCCACTATATGGAAAACAAAGGGCGCATGGTGCGTCTGGCTGAATATAGCCGCGATTGTCTGAAGCTACTGCGGGAAACCACCGGGATCCAGTATGAAGGCCGCCAGGGCGGGACACTGCAACTCTTCCGCACCGCTGAACAGTATGAAAACGCCACCCGTGATATCGCCGTGTTGCAGGAAGCGGGCGTGCCCTATCAGTTGCTGGAATCGGCTCGCCTGGCCGAAGTGGAACCGGCGCTGGGTGAAGTCGCGCACAAGCTGACCGGCGGTCTGCGGCTGCCAAACGATGAAACCGGCGATTGCCAGCTCTTCACGCAACGGCTGGCGCAGATGGCCGAAGCGGCCGGGGTAGTGTTCCGTTTCAATACGCCCGTTGATCGTTTGCTCTACGAAGGTGAAAAAATCTACGGCGTGAAGTGTGGCGAAGAGGTTGTGAAGGCAGATGCTTACGTGATGGCTTTCGGCTCCTGGTCCACCGGCCTGCTGAAAGGGATTGTCGATATCCCGGTTTACCCACTCAAGGGCTACTCGCTGACCATCCCGGTGGCGCAGGAGGATGGCGCCCCGGTTTCCACCATTCTTGATGAGACCTACAAAATCGCCATTACCCGCTTCGATCAGCGCATTCGCGTCGGCGGCATGGCAGAAATCGTCGGATTTAATACTGAGCTGTTGCAACCGCGCCGCGAAACGCTGGAGATGGTGGTGCGCGATCTCTTCCCGCGCGGCGGCCATGTTGAAGAGGCTACCTTCTGGACGGGCTTACGTCCAATGACCCCGGACGGTACGCCGGTGGTTGGCCGCACGCCGTTTAAAAACCTGTGGCTCAATACGGGTCACGGCACGCTGGGCTGGACAATGGCCTGCGGCTCCGGGCAACTGCTCAGCGATCTGATGACCGGCAACACACCGGCTATCGCCGCTGACGATCTGAGCGTGGCGCGTTATCTTCCGGGATTCACGCCTGCGCGTGCCCAGCATCTCCATGGTGTACACAGCTGACAGGCGTAAGGAATAGACATGTCTCGTCCGGTTCTGGCAACCCTCGATTTACAGGCGTTAGCCAATAATTTGCAAATAGTGCGCCGCGCGGCACCCGATGCCAAAGTCTGGTCGGTGGTTAAGGCAAATGCCTACGGCCACGGTCTTGAGCGCATCTGGTCGGCGCTTAATAAAACTGATGGCTTTGCGATGCTCAACCTTGAGGAGGCGATCCTGCTGCGCGAGCGCGGCTGGAAAGGGCCTCTCTTAATGCTGGAGGGTTTTTTTGATGCGGAGGAGCTGGCGCTTTATGACCAATACCGTCTTACCAGTGGGATCCACAGTAACTGGCAGCTTAATCTGCTGAAAAATGCGAAGCTGCAGGCACCACTTGATCTCTACCTCAAAATCAACAGCGGTATGAACCGTCTCGGTTTCCTGCCGGAGCGCGTGCACAGCGTCTGGCAGCAGCTGAGCAGCTTTGCCAGCGTCGGCAATATCACGCTGATGTCGCATTTTGCCGAAGCGGAGCGTCCGGACGGCATTTCGCAACCGATGCGGCGCATTGAGCAGGCGGCAGAAGGGCTACCGTTACCGCGATCGCTCGCCAACTCTGCCGCGACGTTATGGCACCCGGAAGCGCATTTTGACTGGGTTCGCCCCGGCATTATTCTCTACGGTGCTTCGCCCTCGGGCAGGTGGCAGGATGTGGCAAACAGCGGTATTCGCCCGGTAATGACGCTAAGCAGTGAGATTATTGCCGTACAGACGCTGAAGAGCGGCGACGCCGTTGGCTACGGCTGTCGTTACCGCGCGCAGACGGAGCAGCGTATCGGCGTGGTGGCGTGTGGTTATGCAGATGGTTATCCGCGTCAGGCTCCCACCGGTACACCAGTCCTGGTGGATGGCATTCGCACCACGGTAGTTGGCGCGGTGTCGATGGATATGCTGACGGTCGATCTCACGCCGTGCCCGCACGCCAGTATCGGCGCGCCGGTGGAGCTGTGGGGCAGGGAGATCAAGATTGATGATGTAGCCGCGGCGGCCAATACGGTCGGGTATGAATTAATGTGCGCCCTGGCGCCGCGTGTACCTGTTGTGACAATGTAACTTCTCGCGAGGCGCTTACTCCGCCTCGCTCTCCACCACTTTTACACCCACTTTTGATACCGAATTCTCACTCTTCTCTGCCACGGTCCAGATCATACCGGCAAACTCAACCTGATCGCCCACCACCGGAGCGGCACCCAGCAGTTGCTGAACGATCTCACCGAGCGTTTGCTGGTTATCGCGATGCTCAAGCCCCTCATCAAGACCATAAATCATCGCTATGTCAGCAAACTTGGCATTCGCTTCAAGGATGAAGTCACCAAAAAAGCGCTGATCCAGCGACACCGGCGGCGACTCACTGAAGAGTTTCCCGAGAGCTGGCAGATCTTTTTCGCGACCAATCACGCAGAGCACGTCGCCTTCACGTAACCGGGTACTGCCGGTTGGATGAAGCAGGCTGTTATCGCGGAACAGTGCCGCAATGCGCGTCTCTTCCGGCATGTGCAGGTCGCGCAGCGCCGCACCAACGCACCACTTATCGGCACTCAGTTGGTAGACGAACTGCTCGAAGGGGTTATCGGGGTGAATATCCAGCCCGACGCGCGATACCGGCCAGCCCACCGGCGGCACCACCACTTTCGCTTTTTTCGCCGCCCAGCCAAAAGACGTTCCCTGGAACAGCAGCGAAATCAACACCACGAAGAAGGCAACATTAAAGAAGAGGCGGGCGTTGTCCAGCCCGGCCATCATCGGGAAGGTGGCAAGAATAATCGGCACCGCGCCGCGCAAACCGACCCAACTAATAAAGACGCGCTCGCGCAGGTTAAAACCGCGAAAAGGCAGCAGGCTGGCGAACACCGAGAGCGGGCGGGCAATAAAGATCATCCACGCCGAGAGGATCAGCGCAGAGAGTGCAATCGGCATTAAATCAGATGGCGTCACCAGCAGGCCGAGCACGAGGAACATCGCAATTTGCGCCAGCCAGGCGAGACCATCGAAGTTTTGCAGGATGCCAAAGCGATTACGAATCGGGCGATTGCCTAACACGAACCCGCATAAATAGACGGCCAGGATCCCGCTACCGTGCAGCGCCGTGGTAACAGAGAAGATCAGAATCCCGCCGCTCAGCGCTAATAAAGGATAGAGCCCAGGCGGCAGGGCAATGCGGTTGATCATCTGTTGCAGCAGGTAGCCGCCCGCGCCACCAAGCAGTATGCCGAGGCCAAACTCGCGCAGAATATGCAGGAAGAAGGTGAAATCAATATTGGCGTGGTGGCTCTGGATCATCTCAATCAGCGTGATGGTCAGAAACACCGCCATCGGATCGTTGCTGCCGGACTCAATCTCAAGCGTTGAGCCGACACGCTCGTTCAGCCCTTTACCGCCGAGCAGCGAGAAGACCGCCGCCGCATCGGTTGAGCCGACTATCGCGCCAATCAGGAAGCCTTCCATAATGTTGAGCTTGAAGAGCCAGGCCGCCATCATGCCGGTCAGACCTGAAGTGATCAGCACCCCGACAGTTGCCAGCGAGAGCGCAGGGCCGAGTGCAACGCGAAAAGAGCTGGCGCGCGTGCGCATACCGCCGTCGAGCAGAATGATCGCCAGTGCCAGGTTACTGACCATATAGGCCAGCGGGTAGTTGTCGAAGGGAATGCCACCGATGCCGTCAACGCCTGCCAACATACCAATCGCCAGAAAAATGACCAGAATCGGAATACCAAGGCGGGATGAGAACGAACTCAATAAAATACTGCAGGTTACCAGTACAGAACCCAGAATAAACAGACTAATTATCGCCCCAGCGTCCAATGGTATGCATCTCCTTCTCTTCTCGGTGAGATCCCGGCACCGACCGGGATTTATTACGGCACATTATAATAACGGCAGAAAAAGCAATTTAATAAGGGCATTAAGGGCTTTTTTTACGCCGAGATTGTGGGATGGCCTGTGAGGGTCAGCGTTGATTTTTCAGCGTGTTGCAATATGGCGTGCGCACCCAGCGGCAACGTGACGGTTTTCGCTTCGTGGCCGAAGTCCAGCCCGGCGATCACCGGAATTGCCACCCGTGAACGTAACCAGGCCACCATCTTCTCTAAAGTGTAGCCCGCATCGTAATCGTTGGGTTGCGCATGGGAGAAACTGCCGAGGATCAGCGCGCGCTGCTGCGCCAGGATTCCACTATAGAGCAGCTGCAACAGCATGCGCTCAACGCGGTAAGGATGCTCATTGATATCTTCAACGACCAGAATACCGCCGGGCACTGTGGGCAGCCAGGGGGTGCCAATCAGCGAAGTCAGCATCGCCAGGTTTCCGCCCCATAATCTTCCTTCAACATGGCATTGCGGCCCGTCGCCGTCCCACTCAATGGTGTAGGTTTTATTGCGTATTGCCCGCCAGAAGTGCTCCTGGGTAAAGGCATTGAGTGGTTCAGCACCAAAGTTGCCCGCCAGCATCGGGCCGCTAAAGGTGATGGTGCCACCCGCCGCCAGCAGGCCGCACTGAATCGCAGTAAAGTCGCTGTGACCGCAAATCACCAGCGGTTGCTGCTGCTGGCGTTTGACCAGTGCCTGCCAGTCGATATCGGCCAGCAGCCGGCTTGCGCCGTAGCCACCGCGCACCGGCATAACAATCAGACTTTCCCCAGCCAGACGGGCGAGGTCATTGATGTCCGCCAGCCTTTCAGCTTCGCTACCGGCAAAACGTTCCTCACGCCGCGTAATCACCTGTTGATTATTGACCTGATGGCCTTCGCGGGTCAGCCGTTCAACGGCCAGCGCCGCAGCACGCTGATTGATGCAGTACCCGGAGGGGGCAATTAAATGGAAAGTGGACATGGCATTTCCTTGCTGACATCTCTAAACAAACAGTTATCATGCCGCTAACCCTGGTCATTGTCATCCGCCGTGATGTACAGCTTATATAAGGATTTTCTGGCGTGAAATTAAGATGGTTTGCCTTTTTAGTGGTGCTGCTGGCGGGCTGTAGCTCGACAAAACAGGATTATCGTAATCCCGACTGGAACCCGGAAGTGCCGGTCAAACGGGCGATGCAGTGGATGCCAATTAGCGAAAAAGCCGGCGCGTCGTGGGGCGTAAGCCCGGAACTGATTACGGCGATGATTGCCGTGGAGTCCGGAGGAAACCCGGAGCTGGTGAGTAAATCGAATGCGGTAGGTTTAATGCAGCTAAAGGCGTCAACGGCGGGGCGCGAAGTCTATCGTCGTATGGGCTGGAGCGGGCAACCCTCGACGCGCGAGCTGAAAAACCCGGAGCGCAATATCTCAATGGGTGCAGCCTACCTGAGCATTCTGGAACATGGGCCGCTTGCCGGGATCAAAGATCCGCTGGTGATGCAGTACGCGCTGGTGGTCTCATATGTGAATGGCGCGGGTGCGCTGCTACGCACCTTCTCTTCAGACCGCCAGGAGGCGATTGACGAGATTAACTCGCTAAGTCCGAAGGGCTTTTTGCAGCACGTAGCGGAAAAACACCCCGCGCCACAAGCCCCGCGTTATATCTGGAAAGTCCAAAAAGCGATGGATGCGATGTAATTAGCGCACCCTGCTGGCGCGCTCGCGCGCTTCGCGCTCCAGCGCAAAGATAATGCGCTGGAGTTCGCGCTCAACGCCCGGGCTGACATTTAAAAAGCGGAAGCTCAGCCTTGGCGTAGCGATGGTGTCATTTTTACCATCCACAACTTTGCGTTCGCCCACTGCAATCAACTGCGCATCAAAGTAGAACTGCCCCCACGATGCCATATCCAGTTCGACCTGCGTGAAGCGCATGCCAGGCTGTACATTCTCCGGCAACGCGCCATCCAGCAATGCGCCCATGCCGCCGAGCGAGAGGTCGAACAGACGAAAACGCAACTGGCTCTTATCGGGTAACTTCGCTTTGCAGAAGTAAGCCGGGTGGAGCGGGGCGCTAATACGGAAATATTCCCGACGTTGAATAAACCACAGCGTTTCCGGGAGCGGTGTGATAAACGCAGGCAGATCCTGATAATCGCCGGTGGTGAGCGCATTAAGCGTGAACTCTACCTTTGCGCCATGGGTTTCAGCGGTAATAGTCACTTTACCGGCACGCTGAACGGCGCTGTTTTCATACTCCTGGCTACCAAAATCCATCACCAGCATCTCAGGGTTAACCTCGAGGATTTTGCTGATAAATTGACCGCTACCCCAGCTGATGCACACCGGCACCTGAGTGTTTTGCAGGTCGCGCAAGACGCCCAGCACGGCCAGAGGATTTTGCTTCAGGAACTGCTCACTGTAATTGCTCACGCCGAATGGCTCCTCGATACTGACACAACGTCGATTGTTTATCGGCAATCTATGCCAGAACTTAATACAAATGGTAGAAATTATCTCATTAAATTATGAATTAAATCTGTGAGATGGCAGCGCTTTTGCGCAAGACATCTATACTGTACGCAACGCACTGCAAGGTGGTGTGTTCATTTACACGTCATAAACGAAAGGAGAAAGTGAATATGGGTATTCTCGCGTGGATTTTATTTGGCCTGATTGCGGGCGTTATCGCGAAATTCATTATGCCAGGACGCGACGGCGGCGGCTTTATTCTGACCTGTGTTCTGGGGATTGTAGGGGCAGTGGTCGGTGGCTGGCTGGCGACAATGTTCGGTTATGGCGGCGACATTACGGGCTTCAACATGCACAGTTTTATCGTCGCGGTGATTGGCGCGATTGTGGTGCTGGCAGTTTTCCGACTTGTACGCCGGTAACGGATTTTCTCTGAAAAAAGGCCGCACTTTGATGCGGCCTTTTTTTATACGCTACTGCGCGACTTTCTGCGCCGTTGGCTCAGCGGCAGGCCTGGCCTCATCCGCAGGCTGTTTTTGCGGTACGCTGTCGCACGGTTTCTCTTTCGGACAGATGAGATCGAGCATTTTTAGCGTTACGCCATTACTCCAGCCAAAGCCATCCTGCAGCGGATATTCACCGCCGCCCCCGCCTGTGCCAGTGGAGCTGACATCATATTTTTCTACCAGCTTCTGTTCGCGATCGTAGGTGTGCTGAACATTGGTCAGGAAGCGCCAGCTGACACTCATCGCCAGTTTTTGGTGGTCGTAGTTCTGCAACCCGGCGGCGGCGACCCACTGCAGCGGTGCCCAACCATTCGGCGCATCCCACTGTTGACCACTTTTAACGGTAGTCGTGGTGATGCCGCCCGCTTTTAACAGCCGCGCTTCGGTCACCGCCGCTACTTTGTCGGCGCGATCTTTTGCCGCCGCGTTAACAAACAGCGGATAGAGCGCCGCAGCGGTCAGCTGATTACGCACCTTTTTGGTTTTCAGATCGTAATCGGCGTACCAACCCTCTTTTGTATTCCACAGATTGGTTTCGATGGCTTTTTGCCGGGCAGTGGCCAGCGCGTCGTAGTGACTCGCTTTAGCACTATCGCCAGAGACCTGATAAGCGCGGGAGAGCATCTTCTCCATCTTAAACATCAGGGCATTAAGGTCGACCGGCACAATGCTGGTGGTGCGGATCGTGCCAAGCTGCTCAGGATCATCCATCCAGCGGGAGCTAAAGTCCCAGCCGGAAGCCGCAGCGGCGCGAAGGTCACGGTAGATCTCTGTCGCCGGGCGGTTCGGATTGTTTTTGGCTGTGGTGACATCTGCCAGCCACGACTCCGGACGCGGCGTGGAGGAATCATCCCAGTAGCGGTTGAGAATGCTGCTATCGCTTAACTTCACCACGCGTTTATTTGCTTCGCCCGGCTGCAGCGCATCAGCGCCCTCCATCCAGTACTGATACTCTTTTTCCATCTGCGGCAGCCAGGTTTTAAGCACCTCATCACCATCATGTGTCGCCAGTAACTCCACCATTAATGAGAAAAAGGGGGGTTGAGAACGGCTGAGGTAGTAGCTGCGGTTGCCATTCGGAATATGTCCCCAGGTATCAATTTCATAACCGAAGTTGGCGACCATATCTTCGATTTTGTCCCAGTGGCCGCTTTCGGCAAGGCCAAGCATGGTGAAGTAGCTGTCCCAGTAATAGACTTCGCGAAATCGCCCGCCGGGCACAACATAGGGTTTAGGCAGCGGTAAGAGTGAGTCCCACTTGCCCGCGCTATCCGTGGTGCGTGTCAGTTCTGGCCATAAGCCGTCGATATGTTCACGCAGGTTTTGTCCGGCAGGCGGCACATAGGGCTTACCTTTTTCCGGCAGCGTGAAGTTCACCTCGACGAAATGGCGCAGATCGAAGCTGCTCTGGTTCCGTTGCATGCGGTAATCCGCAAGGATCATCAGTGGGTCGCTCTTGGGCACTGCATCGGCAAAGGTTTTTTGATCGGGGAAGAGTTTGGCGCTTTGCACATCACTGAATAACGGTCCGAGAAGAATGTCAGGAGTTTGCGGCGGGTTTTGCGCTTCAGCAGCGAATGTTGGGGCGTTTGCGGCAAGTAATGTTCCACCCAAAGCAAGTTGCATGACCAGAAAGAGGGTGCGCGGCTGGCGCAAAACAGGTTTTATCATTGACGTCTCCTTAGCGAGCAAGCAGCGGGCCGCTGCATTCAACCTTGACCAAAACCATAGACGAATCTCAGACAATTCGTGTGCTGTGCCTGGCAATTTGTGTCAATACGGAGAAATTACCTCTCGCCTCTGACCTATTCGGCTGTTCAAAGCGTCCGGCAGTGGCGACGAGATCCGTCTGTAAGGATGAGAAGGCAGATATCAAAGAGATCGCATATCGGATCGCCTTATTTTTAATCACCGGCCTTTTGCTGAATGGATTCGGTTAAGCGCGCTTTATTAGAGTTTAGTCACACTGAATGAAATAAAGTGCATCAGATACCTTGTAAAAGCGATTTACTGCAGTAATAGTTTTGCCTGTAACTATCTTTTTTGCAGAATACGAAGAGTAAAAGTCGATATATTTCGCAAAAAAAGAGGCTGCGGCGAAGAAAAGTCCCAAATAAACATTCTTAGCGCAAAGCTTAGCCCGACAATGTGGAATATCAGCTACCAAATATTGTAGTATTGCTTCGCTCTTTTTGACTTTTAGGAATTGTCCTATCTCATATTTCGGTCTGTATACTACGGGATTATGCATATAAAATTTTTATTAGTATTCATCACTTTAGGATTATAATTGGCGGCGAGGGATTCATCTCAGAACAAAATTTTGCCGTTTTTCTGCTTAAGTGAAATTAATTCTTGAGATTTATCCTAATTTGCAAAAGAATTAAGTAATAGTTTTTCAACGGCTCGGCAATGATATTGAATTGAATTATCCGATCTGTAAAATCATGTCACGATAGTCAATGAAAAGTAATATTGTTGCGGCGGTCCTCGCGGACAGGCTCGTGCGGTAGCTATGCCCTTAATTCATTAACAGGTCGTTTAACGGACAAGGAACTGAGTCATTCATAACGATTTCATTTCCCCTATCCATAACGATGCACGTCAACACAGTAATATATTTGCAATGGAACAAACCCTATGAACATGCGAATCGTATTGGCACTTCTTTTTGTATTTGGCGTCTCTGGCTGTGTAAAACATCAGAAACCCGCACCTTCCGACGACACAATCGTTACCAGTGAAGTGAATGGCGTAACCCTGACCCACCGTTATGCCGTACTGCCGCCGAAGGAGTTCGAACCGGTTAAACAAGACTACCGCGCACTCTATCCGGCCTCTGTAATGAGCAAACCTGATTTCGGCGGCAAAGTCATTCGCCAGCTGGAAGCGGGCAAAACCTACGTTGTGCTTGGTCAGGTTGAACACTTCTGGATGGCGCTGGCCGATGAAGGTCAGGAAGAGCTGATTGGCTACGTGCCGATGCGTGCGGTCGTTAAAAGCGAACTGTACGAAAAAACCGTACGTCAAGACAGTCACAGAGTTAAGCGTAAAAAAGCGAACTGCGTAACGGTCGACGGCAACGGTAAGGCTTGCAAAAACGTTAAATCCGGAACCTGGATCATCGATTAATCCAGCCGTGATGAGTACCTGCTATGAATAATAATTCGGTTGTACGCCAGATTAGCCTGGTGTTTTTCTTTGTGCTGGCCACCCTGGCCAGCGGTTGTGGATCGTCTTCACACAGCGTACCTACCAGCTATAACCTTCAGTTCAGGGCTCATCCGCAAATCAATGAGTCCGCTCCCCTTAAAGTCAGGGTGTTGCTGTTGAAATCGGACGCGACATTTATGTCCGCCGATTTCTGGTCGCTGCAAAACAACGCCGATAGCGCACTGGGCGGCAATTTGCTGAACAGTGATGAGTTCTTCCTGATGCCCGGTCAGCTGTCAAAAACGCTGTCCGGCAACAGTTCGCCTGAAGCGCGCTACATCGGCGTGATGGCGGAGTATCAGGCGCTGGACGGCAAAAAATGGCGAATCTCCCTGCCGCTTCCGGTACAGGGGGAGTCTCACTTCTATGAGTTCTGGAAATCGTCAGAAGATGCGCTGGAAGCCAACATCTTTCTCGACGTTAACGGAATACGCGTGATTTCCAAATAGCGCCATCCTGACAGGAATACAGTATGAATAAAGCAGAAAAGGTCGTCTGGACCGAAGGTATGTTTCTGCGTCCCCACCATTTTCAACGCGCGGAAAGCTATCTTCAGCACCATATTCGCGAGTGGGGAACACTGCAGCGGCCCTATCTTTGGGGCTACCTTGATATCGAACTTGACGACGCGATGCTTCGCCAGGGATGCATTGCCGTTAGTTACGCCAGCGGCTTATTGCCAGACGGCACCTTCTTCTCTTTCAACGATGCTCGCCAGGCGCCAACCCCGCTGGTGATCCCGGATAATCTCACTAACGAACGTGTCGTGCTGGCGCTGCCAGCCCGTCGCGGCGGTCGTGATGAAGTGATTTTCAGCGAAGAGAAAGATTCGCTGGCGCGCTACATCACCTGGGAGAGCGAAGTCGATGATGATAACGCGATGTCCGTTGGTCCCGCTGCGGTGCAGTTTGGGCGCCTGCGCCTGAAACTGATGCTGGAGAAGGATCTCAGCGCAGAGTGGACGGCAATTGGCGTGGCGCATGTGCTTGAAAAGCGCAACGACAACCAGGTTCGCATCGATAATCGCTATATTCCGCCGATGTTAAATGCGGTCAACAACCCCTCACTTTACGCCGTGATGAACGATCTGCAGAGCCTGCTGATGCAGCGCAGCCAGCAGATTGGTCAACGTCTGCGCCAGCCTGGGCGTTTCAACACCTCTGAAATGGTGGAGTTCTCGCTGCTGGCACTGATTAACCATCACGTCGGACAGATGTCGCACCTGAAATCGCTGCCGATGATCCACCCGGAAGAGTTATGGCGCAGCTGGCTGGCGTTTGCCACCGAGCTCACCACCTGGACCGCGGCGCGCTCACCGGAAGAGACGCTCCCCATTTATGACCATGACGATCTCGCTGGCTGCTTCAGTAAACTGCAGCTGATGCTGCGCCAGGGTTTGTCGCTGGTAATGGAAGAGCATGCCATCCAGTTGCCGCTCACCGAACGCACCCATGGACTCAACATCGCCACGCTGCCTACTACCACGATGGCGCGCGAGTTTGGTTTTGTATTGGCGGTGAAGGCCAGCGTGCCGGGCGAAATTCTGCAAACCCACTTCCCGGCGCAGATGAAAGTTGCGCCGGTGACCAAAATCCGCGATCTGGTGCAGCTTCAGCTGCCTGGCATGAAGCTACGCAGCATGCCTGTTGCACCGCCGCAAATTCCATGGCACGCCGGTTATAACTATTTTGAACTGGAAAAGGGCGGCGAGCTCTGGAACGAAATGGAAAAATCGGGCGCTTTCGCACTGCATCTGGCGGGCGAATTCCCCGGTCTTGATATGGAATTTTGGGCCATCCGTAGCCCGACGGAATAACACAGCGAGCGCACACTATGCAGCAACAACACGCCTCCGGCAGTGATGCCGTCCTGGCAGGAGCAAGTGGTAACAATCCGTTGGTGGCGGCCGCAAATCCGCTGCTCAATGCGATACCGCAGATCCGCTATTCGGTCTCTCATGACGATCAGAGCGGGCTACGTCAGCACCTGATAGATGAAATTCGCCGTTTTGAAGTGCGCTGCCAGCAATCCGGCCTGGCGTACGAAGTCATCGTGGGCGCACGCTACTGTCTTTGCACCGCTCTGGATGAAGCCGCCGCGCTCACACCGTGGGGCAGCCGCGGCGTGTGGTCCGGCAGCGGCCTGCTGGTGACGTTCCACAACGAAACCTGGGGCGGGGAGAAATTCTTCCAGCTGCTGGCGCGTCTGTCGCAAAACCCGCGCGAGCATATCGCGCTGCTGGAGTTAATCAACTTCTGCCTGCTGCTGGGTTTTGAAGGGCGCTACCGCGTGATGGACAACGGCCGTACGCAGCTTGAAACCATCAAGCAGCGTTTATGGCAGATGATCCGCGGCGTACGTGGCAACTACCCACCGCCGCTCTCGCCGCATCCGGAAGATCAGCCGGTAATGCGCAAACTGTGGCGTCCGGTGATCCCATTGTGGGCGTGTGCCGGGCTGGCGGGTTTCCTCGCCTGCCTCTTCTATATCGTCCTTAACTGGCGGCTGGGCGACAACACTAATCCGGTGCTGGCGAAGATCTACCAGACGCAGCTGCCGGAAGTCTCCGTTCAACAGCCGGTACAGCATGTGCAGCCGGTGCTCAACCTGCGCGAGTTCCTGCGTCCTGAAATCAAGGCCGGCCTGGTGGCGGTACGTGATGAGGCCGATCGCAGCGTCGTGACCCTGAAGGGTGATGGGCTGTTTGCCTCTGCCTCCACGGTTGCGCGCGATAGCTACGAGCCGGTCATCGACCGCGTCGCGCAGGCAATGAATAACGTCAGCGGTAAGATCCTGGTGGTTGGCTTCAGTGATAACGTACCGATCCGCAGCGCCCGTTTCGCCTCCAACTATGAACTGTCGCTGGAGCGCGCACGCTCTGTGCAGTCGCTGCTGCAAAAACACCTTTCGCAGCCGGAGCGTGTGAAAGCCGAAGGGCGAGGGGAGATGGATCCCATCGCGCCGAACAACTCGGCCGAAAACCGCGCGCGTAACCGCCGTGTCGAAATTACCTTGCTTGTGTCGCCGGAAAATACGGCCGCCGAGCTGAACGGACTGCCGCAAGGAAACTAATGGATGAACATGTTGCTTTCGTTGCTGACTAACCGCATTTTGTGGGGTTTCCTTGGCGTTACCGGGCTGGCTGCGGTTATCTGGATGATCGGGCCGCTGCTATCGGTCGTCGACTCCCGACCGCTGGAGTCCGAGCAAAACCGCATGATCGCCATTGCGGTGATGTACCTGATTTGGGTTCACAGCCACATTGTGCCGCGTCTCTATAATGCGTGGCTCAACCGCAAGCTGATGGACAACCTCAAAAGCGAAGAGGCGAAAGATCCCACTGAGCGTCAACGTCTGACCAGCGACGATCAGGTGCTGAACGACCGTTTCGAAGAGGCGGCACAGGTACTGAAAAAAGCGCACTTTAACCAGCCGGGCCAGCGTGGCCTATGGACCCAGCGCTTCAGCACTCAATACCTCTATCAGTTGCCGTGGTATGTGATTATCGGCGCACCAGGCTCCGGTAAAACGACAGCGCTGGTGAACTCCGGCCTGCAATTCCCGCTCGCCGATCGCTTCGGTAAAACCGCACTGCGCGGTATTGGCGGCACGCGCAACTGCGACTGGTGGTTCACCAATGAAGCCGTCCTGCTGGATACCGCCGGACGCTACACCACGCAGGAGAGCGAGCAGATTCAGGATGCCAGCGAGTGGAATAAATTCCTTGGTCTGCTGCAGAAATACCGTCGTCGCCAGCCAATTAACGGTGTGATTATCACTATCAGCATCGCCGATCTGCTGACGCAGTCTGCCGAGGCTTCACGCGAGCAGGCGCTCAATCTGCGTAAACGTCTTACCGAACTGCATGAGCAACTGGGCATCCGTTTCCCGGTCTATGTGCTGGTAACCAAAGCTGACCTGCTTAAGGGGTTCCGCGCCTATTTCTCTGGCTTTGATAAAGCGCAGCGCGACCAGATTTGGGGCTTCACCTTCCCGTGGGAAAAAGCGAAGCTCGCCGATTTCGATCTGCAGGGCAGTTTCATTCAGGAGTTTGCCCTGCTGCAACAGCGTCTGGACGCCGGCCTGCCGGATACGATGCTGCGTGAAAGCGATCCGCAGGCGCGCGCCGAGTGCTTCCTCTTCCCGCAAGAGTTTGCCGCGCTGCGTCCGCTGCTGTCGGACTATCTGGATACGATTTTTGCCCGCTCCAATTTTGAGACCGAATTCTCGCCGCGCGGTATCTATTTCGCCAGCGGCACGCAGGAAGGTCTGCCATTCGATCGGGTGATGGGTGAGCTTAATCGTGCGCTCTCTCTGCCGCAGGGCAAGTCGGGCGATAATTGGGATTCCGTCAGCAAAGATGAGCCGGTGCCTGGTGGTAAAGGGCAGAGCTTCTTTATCAAGCATCTGCTGCAGAACGTTATCTTCCAGGAGGCGGGGATCGCCGGGCAGAACCGCTGGTGGGAGCTGCGCAGCCGTGCAGTGATCTGGTCTGGTTATGCCGCACTGCTGGCTTTGCTGGTTATCCTTAGCGCGCTCTGGTTCACCAGCTACGGCAACAACAAAGATTACCTTGATGAAGTCCAGGCGAAAGTGCCGGCGCTCGATCAGGAGATTAAAGCGCTGCGTAACCGCCAGCAGGGGGATCTGTTTGCCTTACTGCCGCTGCTGAATGGCCTTGCCGAACTGCCGCAGAGTGAAGAGTTCGATATCAATCATCCGCCGATCACCCGCCGTATGGGGCTCTATCGTGGTAACGATGTGTCGGATGCCTCGCAGGCGCTCTACCGAAAAGCGCTGGAGCAGATGCTGCTGCCGGAAGTGGCAATGCGCGTCACCACCTGGCTGCGTAATGACAACGGCAGTGACGTCGAGTACAGCTATGAAGCGCTGAAAGCGTATCAGATGCTCTACCAGCCAAAACATTACGATGGCAAATTCCTGCACTCATGGGTGATGCTCAATCTGGAGCGCAACCTGCCGCAGAATGTGACCAAAGCGCAGATCCGCCAGCTTGAGTGGCACCTGATGCAGTTGCTGGAGCAGCAGATTGTCGCTTCACCCTATGCAAAAGATGACGCGCTCATCAGCCGCGAGCAGGCGTTGATTAACCAGCAGCCACTCTCAACCCGTGTCTATGGACGCCTTAAACGCCTGCTGGAGCGTGATGAAAACCTCAAACCGGTGTCGCTGGCTACGCTGGGTGGTCCGCAGAGTGAACTGGTCTTCTCGCGTAAAAGCGGCAAGCCGGTAAACGATGGCATTCCTGGGCTCTACACGCCGGACGGTTACTGGAACAGTTTCAATGCGCAGATTGCGCCGGTGACCGCCTCACTGCATGAAGATGACGCATGGGTATTAGGCTCAACCACGCAGCCTGAAGACAAACAGCAGACGGATAATGCAGTGCGCCAGCTCTACGCTCGCGACTTCATTACCATCTGGGACAGCTTCTTAAGCGATATTCAGTTGAATAACAGCGCCGATCTCAATCAGCGCATCAACACCGCGCGTGTTCTCTCCAGCAACAACTCACCGCTGCGCCGTCTGGTGGTTAACCTCAGCCAGCAACTGACGCTGGTGCGCGATGACCCTGCGGCGGCGGAGAAAGAGAAAAGCCCTGAAAGCAGCAATCGCGGTACACAGATGCTGGAGTCGCTCTTCAGCAATCGTGAAAACAACGCTGCGGGCAACGCGGCCGCTAACCAGACGCCTGAACAGCGCGTGACCGGGCACTTTGCACCGATCATCGAACTGGCACAGCCGCTGGAGAAGGGCGGTAAAACCATCGTCTTTGATGATTTCCTCAAACAAGTTGATGAACTCTATCGCTATCTGACGGCGGTGCAGGATGCGGCCAACAGCGGTATGCCAGCACCGGGTGGTGAAGCAATCAGCCGCCTGCAGGCCAGCGCAGGGCGCTTGCCTGGCGGTCTGCAAACCATGTTCAGCAACATGGCGGTCGGCGCGAGCAGCGATACGCAACGTCGTGATATGGAAAATGTGCGTAAACGCATCAGCGTCGAAGTGGGCAGCTTCTGCCGCCAGGCGATCGCCGGACGTTACCCGCTGGTGCGTTCTGCCAGCGCTGAAGTGACGCCGGACGATCTGGCGCGTATGTTTGCTCCTGGTACCGGCCTGATGGATGTCTTCTTTCGCGATAACCTGACCAATAAGGTCGATACCACGCAGGCCACATGGCGCTTTATGCCGGGGATCGATGGCAAAACGCTGCCGGGAAGCGAAGGGGTGCTGGTCCCGTTCCAGCAGGCGCAGTCGATTCGCGATGCCTTCTTTGCCAATGGCAGTGCAACACCCTCTTTTCGTACCACGGTGCGTACAGTGCGGATGGATAACACTATCCTCAATATGACGCTGGATGTGGACGGACAGATCCTGCGCTACAGCCACGGGCCACAGGCGGTACAAATTGTTAGCTGGCCGGGCACAGGCGGCACCAACCAGGTGCGCATGCAGTTGGGTCTGGCCAATGGTACTACGGCAACACTGGTGACCAACGGCGCCTGGGCGCTGAACCGCTTTTTCGATAAAGCGCGCGTGAGCCCTGGCAGCAGCAGCCTGAGCCGCCAGGCGACATTCACGGTTGACGGGCATCAGGTCACGCTGGAGTTTGCGCCTAACAGTATCCGCAATCCGTTCCAGCTTCCACGATTCGCATGTCCTTGATCCGCAAAGGAACGCCTAATGACTACGACTTCTGCAATTAGCTGGTATGGGAAATTGCCCAGTGCGGGTGATTTTCTCCAGCGCCGCTTTCCAGACGCTCTGCAGCGTCAATGGTCCCACTGGTTTCAGGTGGGATTGATGAACTGGCAAAAAGAGGAGCAGCGCGGCGGTGAACGGCAGTTCAGCAATGCGCCAATCTGGAACTTCGTTGTGCCGCCGATGCTGGGCGGGCAACAGGTTCAGATGGGGTGCCTGCTTCCCGGGCGCGATAGCGTTGGCCGCCAGTATCCGCTCTGCGCGCTGATGGCGATTAACCCACTGGAGTGGTCACCGCGTCACCTGGCACAAGCGGGTGACTGGTATCAGCAACTGGGGCGCACTATGCTCCACGCCGTGCGCAACGGCTATTCGCCGGAGCAGCTCGATCAGGCGCTGCTTGCTATCCCGCCGGTGCAGCTGGCAGAGCCGGAAGCACGCTCGGAAATTCTCGATGTGATTGGTTATGAAGGCGATGGCGAATCATCGATCGGCTGGCAGCAGGCCGCCGAGTGCTTTGATCCGCAGCGTCAGATTAGTTTCTGGTGGACCAACCGTAGTGATGGGTATCCGCTTTACACGCATGTGCACAGCGGCAACTTTACCGGTCAGCTCTTTACGCTACTGTTTGAACCGGCGGGCGGCGCAAGACCCGGTCGTCACGGTCTTTACCCACCAATGTTTGATGAATAAGCAGGTTGCGGATGACTATTGAAACGTTACTGGCTCCGGTTACTGCGGAGCTGCCGTGCGGTGAAAACCTTGAGTACGACGCCGATTTCCAGGCGATGGAGCAGGCGAGCCTTGGCAAAGCCGAGCAGCAATTTGGCAGCACCATTATTCCGGCTGAACCGGCTGACTGGACGCGCGTGGAAAAACTGGCCACTGGCTTGCTGTCACGCACCAAAGATATCCGCGTGATGATGGCGTTGACCCACGCCTGGACACGCCGTCGCGGCCTTGAAGGGTATGCCGATGGTTTGCTGTTGCTGGGTCAGGCGCTCTCCCTGTACTGGGATCAGCTCTGGCCATCGCTAACCGACGGCGGCGAGTTTGATCCCTTCTACCGCATTAACGCCCTGGCCGGGTTAAGTGATAAATCATCGCTAACCACTACGCTTCGCCAGTCCGTATTACTGCGCAGTAACGGCGATGAGATTATCGTGCGTGATGCGCAGTCGCTGCTCGACGGCAGCAAAACAGAGTGTGCAGGCTATCCCGGCGGGCGGGTGCGCCTGATTGATGAGTTGACGCGTGGCGGTCAGCCCGGCATTGACGCTATCGGGCAAATCGAAGGGCGTCTGCAAACCATCCGTACATGGCTGCTGGAACAACTGGGCGAAAGCGGGGTGCCGGAAATGGAACAGTTACTCAAGACCGTGGGTATGATTGCCGGTGTCAGCCGCGCTTCCCGCTCTGATGAGCCTGTAGAGACGACATCTGAGCCGCCACCAACGCAGAGCGCTGCGCAACCTGCGGCTGCCGTTCCGCTACCGGCGATGACCGACTGGCGTACCGCGCAGGTCGCCACGCGTGCGGATGCACAGTTAATGCTTGAGAAGGTAAAACAGTACTTTGCCCAGCATGAGCCGAGCCACCCCGCACCGCTGATGATCGACCGCGTGCAGCGATTAATCGAGCTGGATTTTATGGAGATCATTCGCGATCTGGCGCCGGACGGCGTCAATCAGCTACAAAATATTTTTGGGCGTCAGGAGTGACGCAAACCGCGTTATGACGGCAGGCGTGTTGCCTGTCATCAAACCTTCACCGCGTATATTCGATGGAGAACATCATGGCAATGAGTAACAGTGGTCAGAAATTTATCGCCCGCAACCGTGCGCCGCGCGTACAGATCGAGTACGACGTGGAAGTTTACGGCGCGGAGCGCAAAATCCAGCTTCCGTTTGTGATGGGCGTAATGGCGGATCTGGTAGGGAAACCGGTGGAGAACTTACCTTCTATTGAAGAGCGTAAATTCCTCGAAATCGACGTCGACAACTTCGATGAACGCATGAAAGCGCTGAAACCGCGCGTCGCGTTTAACGTAGACAACACCCTGACCGGTGATGGCCGTCTGAACGTGGATTTAACCTTTGAAAGCATGGATGACTTCCTGCCGGACGCCGTTGCCCGCAAAGTCGAACCGTTGAATAAGCTGCTGGAAGCGCGTACCCAGCTCTCTAACCTGCTGACCTACATGGACGGTAAAAACGGTGCTGAAGAGCTGATTGCAAAAGTGCTGCAGGATCCGACCCTGCTGAAATCACTCAGCCAGATGCCGAATAGTGACGAGAGTGCGCAAGGTAAAGAGGAATAATTGATGAGCAATCCTTCTCAACAACAAGAACTGCAGCAGGGTGCCCAGTCCTTTAGCCAGGACGAGTTCAGCTCTCTGCTCAATAAAGAGTTTCGTCCAAAAACCGATCAGGCGCGCTCGGCGGTTGAAAGTGCGGTGAAAACGCTGGCGCAGCAGGCGCTGGAAAACACTGTTACGTTCTCCTCCGACACCTATCGCACCATCCAGAACCTGATTGCAGGTATCGATGAGAAGCTGTCGCAGCAGATCAACCAGATTATTCACCACGAAGATTTCCAGAAGCTGGAGAGCGCCTGGCGCGGTCTGAGCCACCTGGTGAATAACACTGAAACCGATGAGATGCTGAAGATCCGCTTTATGAGCATCTCCAAGCAGGAGCTGGGCCGTAACCTGAAACGCTATAAAGGCGTCGGTTGGGATCAGAGCCCGCTGTTCAAAAAGATCTACGAAGAAGAGTATGGCCAGTTCGGTGGCGAACCGTTCGGCTGCCTGGTGGGCGACTACTACTTCGACCACAGCCCGCAGGATGTCGAGCTGCTGGGTGAAATGGCGCGCATTGGCGCGGCCTCACACTGCCCGTTCATTACCGGTACTGCACCAAGCGTGATGCAGATGGAGTCCTGGCAGGAGCTGGCGAACCCGCGCGATTTGACCAAGATCTTCCAGAACACCGAGTACGCCGCATGGCGTTCGCTGCGTGAGTCTGAAGATGCGCGTTACCTGGGCCTGGTTATGCCGCGCTTCCTCGCGCGTCTGCCGTACGGTATTCGTACCAACCCGGTTGACAGCTTCGATTTTGAAGAAGAGACCGATGGCGCGAACCACAACAATTACACCTGGTCGAATGCCGCTTACGCAATGGCGACCAACATCAACCGCTCCTTTAAAGAGTACGGCTGGTGCACCTCTATCCGCGGCGTTGAGTCTGGCGGTGCGGTAGAAAACCTGCCTTGCCACACCTTCCCGAGCGATGACGGCGGCGTGGATATGAAGTGTCCGACCGAGATCGCCATCAGCGATCGCCGTGAAGCGGAACTGGCGAAAAACGGCTTTATGCCACTGATTCATCGCAAAAACTCCGACTTTGCTGCCTTTATTGGCGCGCAGTCGCTGCAAAAACCGATGGAGTACCACGACGCTGATGCCACCGCCAACGCGCGTCTGGCTTCCCGTCTGCCGTATCTCTTCGCCTGCTGCCGTTTCGCGCACTATCTGAAGTGCATCGTGCGTGACAAAATCGGCTCCTTCCGCGAGCGTGATGAGATGGAACGCTGGCTGAACGACTGGGTGATGAACTACGTCGACGGTGACCCGGCAAACTCCTCGCAGGAGACCAAAGCGCGTAAACCGCTGGCTGCTGCAGAAGTGCAGGTGCAGGAGATCGAAGACAACCCTGGCTACTACGCAGCGAAATTCTTCCTGCGTCCGCACTACCAGCTGGAAGGTCTGACCGTTTCTCTGCGTCTGGTTTCAAAACTGCCGTCGCTGAAAACTAAAGAGGCGTAAGGCTGTAAGGCCGTAAGCGCGATGCGCTTACGGTCTATAAAAAAAGGAGAGTTGTTATGAAAGGAATCACTGTTATTACGATGGGTTTGCTTCTCTTTTCTTCATTGTCGGTAGCAACGCAAAAAATTTATCACTATCCTCAGGCAGAAGCGCTACCCGATGATAGTACGACTATATTTCCGCGAGATCCCGCATTGCTAACTAGTCAAAATGTTAATTTGACGGGGGAACAGTTCCTTGCCTCATGGCATAACTGGGAAAACGAACGTGAACGCATCAAGGCGGATATGTATCTTCTTGGCGTACTGGATGCAACCGAAGGAAAACTGTGGTGTGGTTACCACCGAGTTAAATCTATTTCGATCCATGAATACTTAAATTATTTTTTTGATAAGCTACCAAAAGAACGGCTTAAAAAAGAGCGGGCTTCCGACTTAATCATCGAGGCGATGACCATCAATCGTCGGGGTTGCCGGAACTAATTAATTTTTCGATGATTAACCCTTTATTTCTTATAGCTGAGGATAGTACCCTTATGCTACGACCAAAGCCAGTTTTTGGGAGTTGCTATGAGAAAGATATGCTATAGCTTGCTGTTTATATGCAGTGGTGCATTCGCGAATGTAGCTGACGATCCGATGGCATTTATCAAAGAACGGCCATACACGCAAGTAGTAAAGGATATGGTGCTCGCGCTCTGTATTGCTCAGGTGGCTGAACCGAATTCAGCCTATTCACTGGACGCAGCAAGAAGTGCAAATGCGTTACGGGAATGGCTGCCGTTTGATATCGAAAATGGCAATGAAAAAGTTAATGCATTAATAAAAATATATAAAAACAGACGGCATGAATTTCATAATGAAAGCACCAAAAGTGTTAAAGGCGTTACATTAAATTGCCTGCGTCTGTATCATAGCCCTGAGCTGGATAAGCTAGCAAAAGAGGTGTTGGTTAAAAACCCAGAACATACCTGGAACCAGGATTATCCCAACGAATAATCTTCATAATTAATTAACACCCACGAATTATTTCTCTTGTAAAAGAGAAAACGAATTTCTGAAGAAACACCCGTTTTTTCGGAATGTAAAGAGGCAGAGGTAAAATATGGACGGTTTTATTCAGCCCCATGCTTACCCATTTGCCATATAAGCGCTTTTTCGAAAGCAATATTTATCATTAACGAAGAGTAAATATTATGGCTATTGATATGTTTCTGAAGGTCGATGGAGTTACGGGCGAGTCCAAAGACTCTAACCACACCGGCTGGACTGATATCACATCTTTCTCCTGGGGTGCTTCACAGCCAGGGAACATGAGTGTTGGCGGTGGCGGCGGTGCCGGTAAAGTCAATTTCAACGACCTGCATGTAAATGCACTCATTGACAAATCCACTACCGCTATCCTGAAGCACTGCTCCAGCGGCAAGCATCTGACCAAAGTTGAACTCTCTGTCTGCAAAGCAGGTGGTCAGCAGGTTGAATATGCTCGCATCACTCTGGAAGACGTGCTGGTGACCTCCGTTCAGTACACCGGTGCTGACAACGGCGACACCGTTGGTGTGACCTATGCATTCCAGGCTGCGAAAGTGAAACAGCAGTACTGGGAGCAGTCCTCTTCCGGCGGTAAAGGTGCTGAAACCAGCGCTGGCTGGAACATCAAAGAAAACAAAGAAGCGTAATTGCTTCGGTGAGCCCGCAAGGGCTCACCCTGTTTTCGTGCTGATAAACACCACACATTTCCTCTTTAGTTTTGACTTCCTCTTATCAAATAGCGTGTTTCCTGCAACAGAGAGCTATTGCTACTCAAACGCAGCAGCTTTGCTGAAAGCTGTGTCGTTTGAATGCGTATAAATATTAAAGAATATTTTGAGGATGAACGAATGAGTGTTCTGCGCAAGGGTGATCGTGGTACGAATGTCAAAGAGTTACAACAACTGCTGAGTAAAGCAGGGTTTAACGTCGGTGATGATGGTATTTTCGGCTTGAAAACGGAAATGGCTGTCAAACAGTTCCAGGCTAAACAGAATCTCCATGTGGACGGTATTGTCGGGCGTCGTACGCTCGCTGCATTGGGTAAACCCGTGACAACCCGCGCGCCGCAGCCGCCGATTTCCGGCAGCGCAGGGCGTCAGGCGGTTGGCGCAATGGATATTTCCGCCAGCGGTATGAGCTTCATTTTTCATCGTGAAGCCTGGGTGAACAAAAGCTGTTATCTGCACTGGCCAGGCGGCGCAAGCGGCGTTACGCTTGGGCCGGGCTACGATATGAAAGAGCGATCTGAGCAGTCCATCAAATCTAAAATGATGGAAATTGGTATCGATGCCATTACGGCAGAGAAGATCAGTAAAGCTGCCGGGCTGAAGGACGACAAAGCGAGCCAGTTTGCGAAAGAGAACGCCAAACTGGTGCGCCTGACGGATGAGCAGGAGACAAACTTACTGCGTGCAACGGTTCCCCCGTACGTCAACAGTGTCAGAAATGGTATTTTTGTGCAGCTCAAACAGTATGAGTTTGATGCACTGGTCTCCTTCGCTTATAACCCGGGAGGACGACTGAGAAATGTGTTTGGCTTTATCAACCGCGGTCAGATTTCTGACGCGATGACGGAAATTAAACGCGCCGTTACCAGTAATCATAAAGTGGTGAAAGGCTTGATTAATCGTCGCAACTTTGAAGTGAACTTGTACTTAAACGGCGACTATGGGAATAACTGACCGATGAAGACGCATAAAATTGTGATGCTGGCGGCGGCAATCTCCGCCGCGACCCTGTTGCCGTCACTGGCGCTGGCGGGGAATTCGCCGGTTACGGGCGAGTGGCAGGTTAAGCAAGCTTTTATCAATACGGAATCAGAACGTACCCTGAACTATCAGTTCAATGACGATCGCCTGGTGGGACGCTTTCTGAGCGTGACCGATAAGGGGATCTCCACGTCGCTGCCGGGTGGGTCAAACTGCCAGTCACCGACGATAAAAGAGAACGGTTCTACTCTTAACGCCTGGGTTGCGGCAACGCAATCTATTCCGGAGAAAGACGCCGCTAAAACCTATGAGCTGGGCTTAGATGGTAAAGCGAAAGCGCAGGTTGAGAACATTACCTGTGCATCAGGAAACTTTTCTAACGGCGATCCGGGCGCTGATGCCAGTTTCGCAGTGGTTAACAAAAGCGTACTGCTCAACTGGACGGATGGCACCATCCTGTTACTCGCGCCTGTAGATAAAAACAGCAAGCCGAAAGCGTCGTTTGACTGTGCTAAAGCGGCTTCTGCACCTGAGAAAGCGATCTGTAGCGATCGCGAGCTGGCGTCACTGGATAACAGCGTCGCGCGCTCCTACCGATCTTTCCGTCAGGAAGCGGTCAAAGTGGGCAATAAAGACCTCGATAAGCAGTTGCAGTCACAGCAGAAAGCGTGGTTAAGCCAGCGCAACAGCTGTAATGCGGACACGGAGTGTCTGAAAAAATCGATGAACGATCGTCTGGAAACCCTGGCACATAGCCTGGATGGCGTCTGAGTCGTTTCACAATAGCGGGGAGGGCGCACTGCCTTCCCCGCAGTGGGCTGAGTAACGCCTCCAGGTGCCCGTATTCAAACGCAGCCGCTTTACCCAAAACGGCGCCGTTTGAGTGCACATAACTCCAGCAGGAATACGCGATGCGATTCACTATTATCACCAATAAACCCGGTCATCAGCCGCCGCAAAGCCGCTGCGACTTTTATCCTCCGGGCGGCACCATTGGCCGCGGCACCGACAATAATCTGGTGCTGCCGGATAACGACCGCTCTATTTCCCGTCTGCAGGCCATTGTTCATATCTCCGGCACGGGTGAATGCCGTGTCACCAACCGCGGCAACGTGACGCGCGTTGTGCTCAACGACATCCCGCTTGAGCGCGGCCGTCAGGTCGAGCTTCAGGATGGGGACATTCTTGGTATCGATGAATACCGCATCGAAGTGAGCGATCTTATTCAGGACACGCAGCCGGTAAGCCGCATGGCCGAGGAGATGTATCCGAAGCCAACGCCTGCACCGACGGCGAAGCCTGCACCTGCGCCGACCGCTGCGCCGAAAAACGCAGCAGAGGGCGCGCCAGCCTCCGTGCCGACGGAAATTTGGGACAGCCTGATGCAGGAGTTCTCAATCTCCGACAGCATCTCCAGCAGCCGTGCCAAACCCGCCGAGCCGCAAAACTTTAATCCTTTTGCTGAACCGAAAGAGCCGGAGCGCAACCCGGAAGACCCGCTCTCATTATTGGGCAACCACGAGCCGCTGGTCGCGCCAAAATCGCTCGATTCAGACAATCTGTTCAATGACGAACAGCTGTTTAAAAACGACAGCATCTTTAATGACGCCACGCCATCGACCTTAGTCCCGCCGGTTGAACCGGTACAGGCACCGAAAGAGAGTGCGCCTGATAGTGACGAACTCGATCCGCTGGCGCTGTTTGGCGGCAGCGGCAGTGCGCCGCAGGCACGCAGCGACGACCCGCTTGGGCTGCTGAGTGGTGCTGTACCGCTGGCGCATGCTGATGAGATTGCCCCGGCGAAACCGCAGGAGCCCTCTTCGCCGATCATTACCGATCTGCAGGCCAGCGAGCCGCCGGCAGAGCAGCAACCGATCATTACCGATCTGCACGCAGAGGATTTGAGCGGCACGCCGCTCTTCGCCGAAGAGGAGCCGATGCCGTTGCAGGAAGGCGTGCAGGAGCCGCAGGATTATGCCGGCATCACGCTGCCGACACCGCAGGCGGTACAGCGCAGCGCGGCGCAGACGCCGAAAGGGCGCCTGCGTATCGATCCGGTGCAGAGCCCCGGCGCGAAATCGGCACCTGCCAGCACCTCCGGCGACAGCGGCGATGTGCTACAGGGCGAACTGCTCGAAGCGCTGCTCGAAGGGATGGGGCTGGGCGATATGCAGCCCGTTCCGCAGTTTGACAAAGAGAACATGCGCCAGTTTGGCCAGATGTTAAGTATGTTCTCGCAGGGCACCGTGGCGCTGCTCTCCTCGCGTTCGATCTTAAAGCGCGGCGTGAAAGCGGATATGACAATGGTGCTGGATGATGCAAACAACCCGTTCAAACTGCTGCCTTCGGGTAAAACCGTGCTGATGCAGATGTTCGGTAACCGCATGCCGGGCTTTATGCCGCCGAAAAAATCGGTACGCGATGCACTGATCGACCTGCAAGCGCACCAGTTGGGGATGATCTCCGGTATCCGCGCCATTATCGCGGCGATGCTGCAATCCTTTAATCCTGAGCAGCTGGAAGAAGATGCGAAACGTGACGGCGCGACCTCACGTCTTGGCGTGCTCTCCAACCGCAAGGCCGCGATGTGGGACTACTTTGTGCGCACCTATGCGCAAACCGCCGGTGAGATTGACGATGACTTCCATACCCTGTTCGGTGAAGCGTTCCTCCACGCTTACGACATGGAGGTTAACCAGTACAAAGACTCACAAAGCGGATCGGAAGAATGAATATCAGCACCGCCTCAATATCACGACAAGGCGAGCGTGCCAGTAATCAGGATCAGACCGGAGAAACTATCGGCGAGCGTGCCGCCTGTTTTGTCGTCTGCGATGGCATCGCCGGTTTGCCCGGCGGTGACAAGGCGGCCGAACTGGCGCGCAATGCCATCATCACCGAGTTTGACGGCGATGAGCACCTCAATGCCCAGTACATTCGCAACTATATCAACGGCGCGAACCGTGCAATCCGTAAAGAGCAGCAAGCGGTACGGGATTACAACCGCATGGGCACCACCATGGTCAGCCTGTTTATCGATCGCGATTACGAGCTGGCTTACTGGGCCCACGCTGGTGACAGCCGTCTCTATCTCTTTCGCCGCGGCTGGCTCTATCATGTGACCACCGATCACAGTCTGGTCCAGCAGATGAAAGACGCCGGACATCAGGTTGAAGGCATTAACGGCAACCTGCTCTATTTCGCGCTCGGCCTCGGCGAAGATGAGCGCGAGCCGAGCTACAGTGATGTGGTGCCGATTGAAGATGGTGACGCTTTCTTATTGTGTACGGATGGTTTCTGGCACGGCGTCACCGAAGAGCAGATGCAGCAGTCGCTGCATATGGTCAATACGCCCGACGAGTGGCTGACATTAATGAATCAAATCCTGCTGAAAAACGGTGCCGGGTCACAAACCCAGCAGGATAACTACAGCGCCGTGGCGGTGTGGATGGGTACGCCTCAGGAGACCACGCTTTTGCATACGATCTCTGAAGCCGCTCAGTTTTTCCCTCTTCGTGATTGATACAGCTTACAAGGACTTTTATGAAACTTTGGCTACCGGGTTTGGCCCTGCTTGCGGCATGTGGCAGCGCGCAGGCAGAAAACTACCGCATCGTGCAATCGCCTTCGCAAAAACTGGATGTCTGGATCGACAATGTTGAGGATAACACTCCTAAAAGCTGGTGCGGCAAGACGCTGCCGCTGCGTATTGTCACCGGCGGCGAGAAAAAGCCTTCCGTTCTGAACAACTTCTTACCCCGTCTTGGCGCGCTGCTGGAAAACCAGTGCGGTGCCCTGACGCAGGTGCACTGGAAACTGACCGACGCGCAGGGTACGACGCTGGCTGAAGGTACCGCAGATAAAGCCAAAGAGTGGCAGCCGGTCGTCACCTCAAACGGCGCAGCGCCAGCGCAAACCACGACGCTGCAACAGCCGGTTGGCCGCCCTGAAGATCTCTCCCCACCTGCTAACCGCGCGCCGTGGCAGGAGTTCACCCTGCAGGATGGTTGCCATCTGCGCACCTTCTGGCAGGGCGATGCCAGCGCGGCAGCACTCTTCATCCCCGCTAAAGAGGATGGGAAATGCGAGAAGGGCGGCTGGCTGAATGGTCGCAGCGATGTTACGCAGGTCAGCAACGGCGCCGAAAAGAAAATCACCATGACCTTCGTTCACGGTTTCCCGGTGAGCGGCCTGAGCGACAAAGTGGACGCCGACCGTCTGCTGATCACCACCGTCAATAACGAACGTATGGTGGTGAGCGAAGGCAGTCTGGCGCAGAGCTGGATGATCCTGCCTTACGTCAACAGCCTCAACGGCTGGCAGGCCAACGGCACCGTCGCCGTCGAGATTTCACGCGAAGTGGCTAGCGATGCCACACGCTTAAAAGCGCGGCTTGATGAAGTGCGCAAAGTCTGGACGCCGTGGTTCGAGCCTGGCACTCGCCTCAATATTCTGCTGATTGACTCCCTGCATCCGCAGTTGCGCGATCCCGCAGTCGGGACCTACAAAACCGTCAACTAAGGAGCAGCCATGAATACCCTATTTCAACAACTGGCGGGTGAGTCCCTGCAGGATAGCCTTGCACAGCTTGAGAGCCGTATTCGCACTCAGCCGGGCGACGCCGATTTACGCGCCGCGTTCGCACAGCTGCTCTGCCTGGACGGCAACTGGACACGCGCACAGGCGCAGTTAAAAAGCTGGCAGGGGCTTAAGCCGCAGGCGCAGCCGACCGTCACCCTGCTGGAGCAGGCGATCGAAGGCGAGCGTCAGCGTGCTGACGTGATGGCCGGGCGCGCGCGTCCGGTTGCACCGGTCGAGCAGTATCCATGGCTGGCAGAGGTGATTAGCGCACTGGATCCGCAGGGCAGTGATGCCGACGCGCTGCGTGACGCGGCGCTGGAGAAGGCCGAGGCCAACCCTGGTCAGCTCGCCACACAGGATGGGCAGATGGTAGCGTTCGACTGGCTGATGGATGGCGACAGCCGCTTTGGGCCGGTATGCGAAGCGATTGTGAATGGTCGCTACTTCTGGCTGCCGTTTAGCGCCATCTCCGCGATGCAGTTTCAGCCGCCCGCCAGCGTCACCGATTTAGTCTGGCGTCACACGCTGGTGCGCCTGCGCGATGGCAGCGAACAGGTGTGCCAGATCCCGGCGCGCTATCCGCTGGATGCTAACGCAGAAGATCGCTTCAAACTCTGTCGCGTCACTGAATGGCAGCAACTGTCGGGCGAGTCGGCGCACTACCTCGGGATGGGGCAAAAAGTGTGGCTCAATGACGGTGCCGAATATTCGCTGCTCGATCTCGCCACAGTGACCTTCGCTGCGGACGCGACGAATGAGTAACTCCGCACAACATGACGAGGGCGATCTGCTGCGCAGCGGCTGGCGCTCGCGTCGCGGCAAAGATACCGTCGGCGCGCGCGACAAAATGCAGCCCTCGCTGCTCGATCGCCTGACCGATGACGCACCGGACAAAGTGCAGGAGCCGGCAAATAACAATCTGATCACCCACTCGGCGCTGCGCCGCAACGTGCTGCGCGATCTGCAGTGGCTGTTTAACACCATCAATAACGAAGCGCAGCAGGATCTCTCCGACTTCGATGAAGTGCGCCGCTCGGTGGTCAACTTCGGTATTTCGCCGCTGGCGGGCCAGCGGATGTCCGATATTGAATGGAATGATATTCAACGCAAGCTCACCGATGCGATCCTGCACTTTGAGCCGCGCATCCTGCCGCAGGGCCTGCAGGTGCGCTGCATCTCCGACACCAAATCGCTGGATCTGCACAATATTCTGTCGATTGAGATTAAAGGTCGTTTGTGGTGTGTGCCCTATCCGCTGGAGTTCCTTTTTCGCACCGATGTGGATCTTGAAAACGGGCATTTCGAGTTGAAAGACGCGGGGTAATTCATGGAAAGCAAATTACTGGAGTACTACAACCGCGAACTCGCCTGGCTGCGTGAGATGGGCCAGGAGTTTGCCGGGCGCTACCCAAAAGTGGCCGGGCGTCTGGGCATGCGTGGGATGGATGTATCCGACCCCTATGTCGAGCGCCTGATGGAAGGTTTTGCCTTTCTCACCTCCCGCGTACAGTTAAAAATGGACGCCGAGTTTCCGCGCTTCTCCCAGCGGCTGCTGGAGATGGTTGCGCCGAACTACCTGGCACCGACGCCCTCAATGGCGATTGCAGAACTGCAGCCGGACAGCGCCAAAGGCGATCTGAGCAACGGGTTTGTGGTGCCGCGCGGCACCATGATGGACAGCCAGGTGATGAAGAAGAATGGCGTCACCTGTAGCTACACCACCGCTCACGACGTCACGCTGCTGCCGCTGAAAATTAGCCAGGTTGAGCTTGGCGGCGTGCCTGCCGATCTCCCGCTCGCGCAGGTCGGTTTAAGCCAGCGCGGCGCGCAGAGCGCGCTGCGTATTCGCCTGAGCTGCGATGGCCCGGTCAATCTCAGCCATCTCGACTTTGACCGTCTGGAACTCTTCCTGAGCGGGCCTGACATGCAGGCGCTGCAACTGCTTGAGCTGCTGATGGAGCATCAGGTAGGCATGGTCTGCCAGGCAAACGCGCCGCAGGCTGCACTCCATGTGCTGGCGGATGACGCGCTGCGCCAGGAGGGCTTTGAGGCTAACCAGTCTCTGCTGCCTGACGACCTGCGCAATTTCGACGGTTACCGCCTGCTGCAAGAGTATTTTGCTTTCCCGTCGCGTTTTCTTTTTATCAGCCTGCAGGGGCTGCGCACCATGCTGGAAAGCAGCGGCGAAGCCAAATCCTTCGATATCATTATTCTGCTTGATAAAGCGGACGGTCAGCTGGAGCGGGTGGTGGATAAGAGCCATCTGGCGCTGCACTGTACGCCGGTCATCAACCTGTTTCCAAAGATCGCCGAGCGGCAGAAGCTGAGCGAAAGCCTGCACGAATACCATCTTGTGGTCGATAACATCCGTCCGCTGGATTATGAGATTTACTCTGTTGGCAAAATCCACGCCAGTGTTGATGGTCAGCGCGATGAGCAGACCTTCCGCCCGTTCTGGAGCAGCTGGAGCCAGGATGAGGGCAATTACGGTGCCTACTTCTCAGTGCGCCGCGAGCAGCGCGCGCTCTCTGAGCATGCCCAGCGCTACGGCACCCGCACCGGCTATATCGGCTCCGAAGTTTTCGCCTCGCTGGTGGATGAGCAACATGCGCCGTGGCGAGAGGATTTACGCTATATCACCGCAGAAGTGCTGTGCACCAGCCGCGATCTGCCGCTGATGCTGCAGCAGGATATGGGGCAGTTTGTGCTGCCCGATTCGCTGCCGGTGAAATCGCTCAAGCTGCGCAAAGGGCCGACGCCGCCGCGTCCGGCACTGGCGGAAGGGCTCAGTACCTGGCGTTTAATCAGCCAGCTGCAGATGAACTATCTCAGCCTGATGGATGGCGAAAACGGCGAAGGCGCTGCGGCGCTGCGCCAGCTGCTTGGGCTCTATACCCGGCTGGCGGAAGCGCCGGTGGCACGCCAGATTGAGGGCGTGCGCCACTGCGTGCTGGAGCCAGTACATCGCCGGGTGCCGGAGCCGGGTCCGATTGTCTTTGCCCGTGGTGTTGGCATTACCCTTACCGTTGATGAGCAGGCCTTCTCCGGCTTCAGCCCGTGGCTTTTCGGCAGCGTGCTGGAGCGCGTCTTTGCCCGACTGGTGGGCATGAACAGCTTTACGGAGTTTACCCTCAAGAGCCAGCAGCGCGGCGAAGTGGGCTACTGGCCGCCGCGTATGGGCAAGAGGGCGCTGATATGACCGACACGCCCGCGCTCAAGCCTGCGATCGTCCGCCTGAACAGCTTGCCGGATGCCTTCTGGCAGAATGTGATGGCAACGCCGTGGCGTTACGATCTCTTTACTCTGCTGCGTCGCGTGGATGCGCGCGGCGGTGAGCGCTACCCGCTGGGGCGCGCGCCGCTGCCGCGCTTTGAGTCGCTGCGCGTCGGGCAGACGCCATCGCTCAGTTTCGCGCCGGCAACGCTCGCCGGGGTGAAACAGCGCGAAGCATCGCCTCTCTATGATGTGTCGATTTACAGCTTTGGTCTTTTTGGCCCTAACGGCCCGCTGCCCATCCACCTGACGGAGTATGCGCGCGAGCGTATCGACCATCATCAGGATGAGAGCATGAGCGCCTTTGCCGATCTGTTCCATCACCGGCTGACGCTGCTCTTTTATCGTGCCTGGGCGGATGCGCAACCGACGGTCTCACTCGATCGCAAAGACAATAATCGCTTCGAGCACTATATCGCGTCATTGATCGGTATGGGTCAGCCAGGACAGCTGGAGAAGGGGACGCTCAGCCCCCATTCCCGCTTCGCGCTGGCAGGGCACTTAACCCGCAACGGCCGCGATCCCGAGGGGCTGGCAAAGATCCTGCGCGGCTATTTCAATGTGCCGGTCAACATTGTGGAGAACGTTCCGCAGTGGATGCCGCTCAGCCCGCGCGAACGCGCGCGTCTGCAGGGTGGGCGGCACGCGCCGCGTCTGGGGCAATCCACCTTTCTTGGTGAGGCGGTGCGCGATGTGTGCCATAAATTTCGCATTGAGATCGGCCCGCTACCGGCTGAAACCTACCGGCGCTTTCTGCCGGGAGAGAAGTATGTCGCCGCGCTTCGTGACTGGGTGCGCCAGTATCTGGGCATTGAGTATCAATGGGCGGTGAAAATTATCCTGCGCAGCGAAGATGTTGTCGGCGCCGCGCTGGGCGGCGACAGCCGTCTGGGGTATAGCGCCTGGCTTGGTATGCAACCGAGACCAGAAGCGCGTGGAGATTTGGTATTTAGCCCGGAGGAGTAATCCTTCGATTTTGCATCCCTGTCTGACGTCTGCACATAATCATTCGCGTTGCGTTGCACGGTAAGCCGGCGTATCCCGGACGCTTACACCCGTAAGCACAAAGGAGATGGGGCCGCCATCGACGAGACAGCACGAAGGATGAAGTGCTAATTAATTATGAATAATGGAAGAACCCATGTCAGAAATCAGCCGCGCCGTCTTATTCGGCAAACTCGACACACTCTTATTCACCTCGCTGGAGAGCGCCACCGCGTTTTGTAAACTGCGGGGTAACCCATATGTAGAGCTGGTTCACTGGCTGCATCAGTTGATGCAGCAGTCGGATGGCGATCTGCAGCAGGTTATCCGCCACTTTTCACTTGATGAGCAGGCGCTAACGCGCGATATCGTCGCGGCGCTGGATAAACTGCCGCGCGGCGCAAGTTCCGTTTCCGACCTGTCAGAGCATATTGATACAGCGGTTGAGCGCGCATGGGTCTACGGTTCGCTGAAATTTGGCGTCACCCGCATTCGCGGCGGTCATCTGTTAGCGGGGATCCTGAAAACCTGGAGCCTCGCCAACGTACTGAAAGGCATCTCTCCGCAGTTCGATCGCGTCAGCGCCGATGCGCTGCTGGATAATTTCGACACCATTTGTGCCAACAGCAAAGAGACGCAGCAGGCAACGGTTGCCCTGAATGATGAAAGCGGCGTTGCTGCACCGGCTCAGCAGGGAACGCTTGCTCAGTATGGCCAGGATCTCACCGCGCGTGCGCGTGATGGCAAGATCGATCCGGTTGTCGGGCGCGACGAAGAGATCCGCCAGATGGTCGATATCCTGATGCGCCGTCGCCAGAATAACCCATTGCTGACCGGTGAAGCCGGGGTGGGTAAAACCGCCGTGGTGGAAGGCCTGGCGCTGCGTATTGCCAGTGGCGACGTGCCTGAGCCGCTGGTTGACGTTCAGCTGTGGCTGCTTGATATCGGCATGCTGCAAGCGGGCGCGGGGATGAAAGGGGAGTTTGAAGCGCGTCTGCAGGCGCTGATTAACGAAGTGCAGTCCAGCCCGACGCCGATCATTCTCTTTATCGATGAGATCCACACGCTGATTGGCGCAGGCGGCCAGCAGGGCACTGGCGATGCCGCCAACTTGCTGAAACCGGCGCTGGCACGTGGACAGCTGCGCACCATCGGTGCCACGACCTGGGCTGAGTATAAAAAATATATTGAGAAGGATCCGGCGCTGACCCGTCGTTTCCAGACCGTACAGGTCGCCGAGCCAGACGAAGAGAAAGCGGTACTGATGCTGCGCAGCACCGTGTCGGCGCTTGAGAAACATCACCGTGTACTGCTGCTGGATGAAGCCGTAGTTGCTGCCGTGAAGCTGTCGCATCGCTACATTCCGGCGCGACAGCTGCCGGACAAAGCGGTTGCTCTGCTCGATACGGCCTGCGCGCGCGTTGCCGTCAGCCAGAGTTCACCGCCGCCGCAACTGGAAGATTGCCTGCACCGCATCGACGCGCTGGACGTGGAGATCGAGATTGCCAATCGTGAAGCCAAAGTCGCCGTTGGCGACAGCGAGCGCGTGGTGAAACTGCAGGCCGATCTGGAGAAACTGGCCGCGCAGCGCGATGAGCTGACGCAGCGCTGGGAGCAGGAGCAGGCGCTGGTGGACAGCATCATCGCCCAGCGTGCGCAGCTGCATACCGCGCCGGAAGAGGCACTGACCGAGTTACGCGCCACCCTTACCGGGCAGCAAAATGCGCTGCGCGCGTTGCAGGGCGACGAGCCGCTGCTCTTTACCTCCGTGGATGCCAACGTGGTTGCCGCCGTGGTCTCTGACTGGACCGGCATTCCGCTGGGCCGGATGGTGAAAGATGAGATCGACGCGGTGCTGAAACTGGCCGATACCTTAAATGAACGCGTTATTGGTCAGCGTCACGGTCTGGAGCTGATTGCCAAACGTGTTCGCACCTCGCGCGCGCGCCTTGACGATCCGAACAAGCCGGTCGGCGTATTTATGCTCTGCGGCCCGTCTGGTGTCGGTAAAACCGAAACCGCGCTGGCGCTGGCGGAGTCGCTCTACGGCGGCGAGCAGAACATCATCACCATCAATATGAGCGAGTTCCAGGAAGCGCATACGGTCTCTACCCTGAAAGGCGCGCCTCCGGGCTACGTCGGTTATGGTGAAGGCGGCGTGTTAACGGAAGCCGTGCGCCGTCGTCCCTACAGCGTGGTGCTGCTGGATGAGATTGAAAAAGCGCATCCCGATGTGCATGAGATCTTCTTCCAGGTGTTCGATAAAGGGTGGATGGAAGATGGTGAAGGTCGCCATATCGATTTCCGTAACACCATTATCATCCTCACCTCCAACGTTGGTACCGATCTGATCACCGGTATGTGCGCCGACCCGGAGCTGATGCCGGAGCCGGACGCGCTGCGTGACGCTCTGCGCGCGCCATTGCTGCAGGTCTTCCCGCCTGCGCTGCTGGGCCGTCTGCTGGTGGTGCCGTACTACCCGCTGAGCGATGAGATGCTGGCGATGATCGTGCGTCTGCAGCTTAAGCGCATTCAGCGTCGTCTCGAAGAGAACCATGGCATCGTTTCCGAAGTGGATGAGAGCGTGGTTGAACAGATCGTTGCCCGCTGTACGGAAGTGGAATCGGGCGGACGTATGGTTGACTCCATCCTTACCAACACTTTGCTGCCGCTTATGAGCCAGCTATTACTCGACGCCAGCGCGCGAGACGAGCATTATAAGCGTTTACGTGTCACGTTTGAGCAGGGTGAGTTTCACTGTCAGTTTGCGGCGTAACGCCATTATCAAGAGAGTTTTCCAATATGACGGATCACGATAACAACCGGAGTGTACCGAACGCGTTGCCACCGGGATATCGCTTCAATGAGTTTGAAATTAAAGAAGTGATCGGTGGTGGAGGGTTCGGCATCGTCTATCGCGCCTGGGATCACCAGCTTGAGCGAACCATCGCGATTAAAGAGTTCATGCCCTCTTCGCTGGCAGTGCGTAACGACGACATGACGCTGGTGCTGCGCAGCGAGCGCTTCAGTAAAGCGTTTACCGCCGGTTTGAACAGTTTTATCCAGGAAGCCCGTTTACTGGCCCGTTTTAACCACCCGAACCTGCTGCATGTGCTGCGTTTCTGGGTGCAGAACGACACCGCCTACATGGGGACGGTGTTCTACAGCGGCACGACGCTGTCGCGCCTGCGCGAGAAGAATCCGGCGCTGATCAATGAAGCCTGGATCCGCCGCATGCTGCCGATGCTGCTGGGGGCAATTAAGACCATTCACGATGAGGGTTATCTTCATCGCGATATCTCACTGGACAATATCCAGATTCAGGAAAACGGCTTACCGGTGCTGCTTGATTTCGGCTCCGCGCGCCGCAGTATCGGTTCTATTTCTGATGAAACCGAAACCATGCTGCGCCCGGGCTATGCGCCGATCGAGCAATATACTGACGACAACGAGAGCGAGCAGGGGCCGTGGACCGATATCTACGCTCTGGGTGCCGTGCTGCATACCATGATCATCGGCTCACCGCCGCCGGTCAGCGTAGTGCGCAGCATTCAGGACACCTATGTCCCGCTGACCCAGCGCGGGCTGCCGGGCTACTCTCATGCGTTATTGCAGGCTGTCGATCGCGCGCTGGCGCTGAAGATGGAAGATCGTCCGCAGTCGATAGATGAGTTTGCCGCGCTGATTGAGATGCCGGTCGCCGGTATCGACGATGTGCTGAACGTGAAGCAGCCTGGCACCATGCTGGTACCGGTTGAAGAGACGCCGGAAAAAGTTGAGGTTGCTGGCTGGCAGCGCTACAAACTGCCTGCGCTGGTCGCGGCAGGTGTGATTGTTGGTGTTATCGCCGGCGCGCTGCTGTTCAGCAGCAGCTCGGAGCCTGAAAAGGGCGCAACGGAGACGGTCAATAATTCGCAGCCGCAGCAGAACAGCGCGCCTGTCGAGCCGCCGCGCCAGACCGAGCCAGTTGCACAGCCGACGACTCAGCCAGCACAGAGCCAGAGCGAAACGCCGAGCGCCGCACCGGTGGCCTCGCAGACACCGATAGCACAACTCTTTGTTCGGATGAACGAGGGCGAGAAGCTGACGCTCAACGGCGAAAGCCAGTCTATTTCACCGGCCACCAACGGTTTTGCCTCTCTGAAAGTGAAACCGGGCCGTTACGAGCTGGTGCTGGAAGGCAATGGCCAGACTCGTAGCCAGACTGTCGATATTGCTAACCCGGGCACCTGGCTTATCAATCCGCAGCCGCGGTAATCGTTGTTTACCCGGGCACCCTGACCCGGTCACGCGCGGGAGCGTCATCCCGCGCGTATCATTTCACCTTGCTGCAGGGAGCAACGGCTTCTTCTTTTCATCACGACCTTAGTCTCGTCCGACCTATAAAAAAGACAGAACTATGAATTTATTAACACACAGTAATAACGGTGGCAGTGAATTTACGTTTGTTGTCTCTCGCGCCAGCGCCAAAGCCGATGATAAGGTTCATACCGTCGCCGCCAGAAAGATCCGCGAGCTGGAGATGACGCTCACCGATTTTCACCTCGAATCCACCCAAATGTTAGACGTTGATGGCAATCCTGCCGTCGAGTTGTTTTATCAGTTCAGCAATGACAACCGGATCATTTATCAGCGGCAAACCATCATTTTGCTGGCGGATCCTGCAGCGGGTCAGAAAATGGTCAGCTATGTGGGCACCTGCCCGGGTGAATTTAGTGAGTCTTACCAACAGCAATATCAGGAAATTATTCAAAGCCTGAAATTCCATCGCGCTCGCTAACGCTGCACCGCCAGGCTCACCCTTCATTAAAATCAGATGTCACAGAGGACTTCACCATGCAAGACAGGATCACGGTCAAGCTGCCGGTAGACGGCCTGCTTTTCTGGAAACTCACCGGTCGCGAGGCGCTGTCTGAAGCGTTTGCTTTTTCCCTGACGCTGCTGGGCACCGACGCGCGCATCGACCGCAGCCAGCTGCTCGGCCAGCCGGTGACGGTGAATGTGCCGACGCAGGGGATTGCCGGCGGCATGCGCCGTTCTTCAGCGATAACGGGGAGCACCTGACCACCGAGGCGAACTACTTCTCCTTAAGCAGAACCGCTGGCATAGCGGTTCCGAAGGCGAGACGGTGCACCGCACCGATTCGCCGTGATTCCTCCTTCGGTGGTGTTCCGCCCGGCAACGGTGACGGCGTGGCCGAAAACCCACGGTCCGCAGACGGCGAAAGTGCTGGGCCCACGGGGGGAGAGTATCTGGACGGACAAATATGGCCGGATAAAGGTAAAGTACTACTGGGAGCGGCAGGCGAAAGTGGACGATACCAGCTCCTGCTGGGTACGCGTGTCGAGCGAATGGGCCGGCCAGGGCTTCGGCGGGGTACAGATTCTGCGCATGGGGGGTGAATAGACGTTGCTGGGCTACATCATGTTACTAAGAAGTTGACAGTAAACTAAGATGATGGACATCAGACTAACACCATTACCGGTGGCCTTGAAATAAAGGTTAATGGGGCGGCTGGAAGCAGACTGTCGCTGGTGGTTAAATAAAAATCTATAGCCCTGCTCTCATAAAAATAAAGAGTGGAACACATGTTTGATAGAGCCTCCTATATTTGAAAAAACCGATACTACGAAACGTAGTTTTGCTCAAGAGTTTATTGCTCATAATTCTAAAGAATAACTTTTGATATTTTTAGTGCGACTGGAAAACTATTATCATTAAAGTATGCTCAAACTAATACCATCTCTAACCCGATATCCATTTCTCATGAATCTTTTGAGTATAATAAAAAAGGCGTTGTAACAGAAATCAATGGTGTTGATAAATTAACGGTTAAGCAAAACCAAATTATTGACATTGAAGGTAACGTTGCAAGAAATATAGTTGGTAGTAGTACTGATAATGCCCTTGGTGAAATAAATATTTATTCGCCTTGTGAAATTAACATTAAAAGTGATACTGAGGTCAACGTTGATACGCCATGGGCTGTTGAGAAAAAATTAAATGTAACAGGCTTTGTGTTGAACTCAGTTTCTATGACAGGTTTAGCTCTGAGTTTAACTGGTATGACCATAGGTATAACGACTACGAAAATTGAAAATGATCCTGTGAAAATTGCCTACAATAATGGGTTTTCATATAAAGCTGGAACAGTTAATGCGACTAACTATAAAGTAGTGTTGAAAAGATCAATCCTAACAATGTTTAACTAACAGAATAAAATGCAATATCTAAAATATCTTAATATTATTGCTCCTATTATAGTTGTGCTCATTATATTATCCATTTTTGTTCGTAACTATAAAAATGGGCGAGTTGAGAAGCAAATTGCTAAAGACCCAGTTTATGTTAACGCGATTATCACAAAAGTTGTGCCAGGAACACCCTCAACATTTGGTGTCGTAAACGTAACCCTGGATTATAAATTTAATGCTAATAATGGTGCTTTAATTGAAGAAAGAAATGTTATGACAGCAATCAAAATCATGGATTTATTCAATTATAAAGAAGGGGCTACAGTGCCTATTATATATTTAAGAACAGATCCTCACAAGAACATGTTAAATGTAAAGAACGCTTTGGAAGAGTTGTAACTTAAAAAGCCTACACTAGTGATTAATTGATGGAGGCTAAGTCTTTGGAACTAAAAATCTCTAAACCCGATTTTATTTTAAGTTGCAACTTGGCCTTAAATAATTATTGCATAATTTCATAAGATTTATCGCGCAAGAGGAAATGCTTTGTTGTTTGAGATGGGAATTAATAATGGGATGGCGAAATGGCACTGAAATAAATGCGGCAATATAAAAATACAATTATATGATTATATTTTCATTGATTTTTATGGGACTGTAATTTGCTCAACTCATCTTTTATTACTCTTATAGGTATCGTCATTGCGTGTGTCGGTGTGATTGCTTATTGCTATCATACCGGCGCTATTTACGATAAGTTTAAAAAAGAGGGAATCAGAGTCGAAGCTAAAATAATAAGCAAAGAAAAAATAGGTGCGTCAGGCACAGGGAATACAAAATTCCGTATGATTGTTGAGTTTCCAACCGAGGATGGCATCGTTAGGGCAACGGCTAAAAGATTTTTCACACCTGAGGATCTTATTAAAGTGATGAGAAACAATACCGTTATTCTTTACTATATGCCTCATGCGACACAAAAGGTTCTTCTCGTGCCAAAAGAAATGGAGTGAAGATTTATACTTAAAAGGCCATCTGTTCTTCGATGTTAATATGCCGACCACCAAAGCACACAACAGTAAATAGAAATTAGTATGCGAGGCGAATGGATGTCTGAATCAACATTATGGAATATTGCCCTATCAGTAATTGTAATAGGTTGGATGGCGTACAGTGTTATTAAAACGGGTGCCGATGACACAAAGTTTCGAGCCAAAGGGGTAAGGACAGAAGCGCGGATAATTAATAAGGAAAATATTGGGGTGTCGGGTACTGGCAACATGAAGTTCAAAATTGAGCTTGAGTTCGAAACAATGAATGGAACTACTCGCGCCTGGGTTAAGCGGTTTTTTACGCCTGAAGAGCTGATAAAAATAATGAGGAAAAATACTGTTTTGTTGTATTATTTGCCGGAAAATCCTAAACAGGTATTTCTTGTGCCAGGGGATATGGAATAGCTTATGCTTCATTTTGTTCCGATTCCACTCAAGATGATGACGTCAATATCTCTAACGCGAGACCTGCGCAGGACAGTGAATGACTAATTTCTTAAGGAGATAGAACAAAGCGATATGATGGGGTTACTATTAGCACTCGGGATCTTGGCCAGTATCATTATATTGTGTTTTATATCAGTCGCCAGAAGAGAGAAAATCCTTCGTGAAGGAAGGCCGGTTACAGCCATAATCGAAAAGATAAGACCTGTTGCCACTGATGATGCTGGAAATACAACAATAGTATATACCTTGAATGTTGAAGGGCGTAAAATTCAGGGGCGAGAGAAAATTGACACCTTCTATGCTCCCCAAATGCAGAAAGGTATGAAAATAAAAATCATGTACATTGATGATAAGAACTTTGTTTTTATTTTTGATAGGTAGTTCTTCTGGAAAACAACTCACTATAGTGGTTTTAAAAAAAACAGTCTCATAGATTATTCTTTTTTTAGATTGGATTTAGAGGAGGATTAATGGCTCTGGAGGAGTACTCTGAATGTTTTATGTACGGGGGTGTCATTTTAACAGTAGCAGTCACCGTGTTTTTTTTCTTATTAGAAAGACAACATAAAAGCGATGTTTCGGGAATAAAGCATTATCTCTCCAGCAATCGTTGGCAGGGTGACGTAATGCAAACAAACATTGAGTCGTGGAAAAAAATAAACGCCAGGTACGGAAATGATCATTTTTATGATGTTAACTTCTTCCTGCCCAATGACAAGCAATTATATACAGCGAAAATTCTAATTGCCTCAGATCAAGCGCATATGCTGAAAAAGGGATTGACTATAAAAGTCAAAAAAGGGGCAAAAGGTAAAATGGCCGTCATTTCAATATGCTTCAATAATGAGTGTTAACTGTGATGGGTGAAAAAATATATTTGTTATTAGCTTTTTATGAGTTACAGGCACAGTTGAAAGATAAATGCAATATATAATGATGATAAAAGTTAACCTAAAATAAATTAACGACTCGGTTTTATAATGTCTGTATATCTATGCAGTTTACAGCTATTATAATCGTTGTTGAATAATATGTTTTTTCTTTAATCGATTTTTAAGCTTCCATTTCGATAGGCACTATGATCAGTAGCATCGTCGATTATTTTATGCGAGGACAAAGCGTGTCTATTGGCAATGATATTGGGTTGTTGTTAAGTATCGCTGCACCATGTGCATTAATAGGTTGGGTGTTCTATACCGGATCTGTCTATGATAACTTTAAAAAACATGGGGGCAGGACTGTAGCCAAGATAACAAATATAAAGCAGACCTCCACTTCAGGGGCGGGTTCACCACAGTGCGTTTTTAGCTTGTCATTTAAAACATTCGATGGGAAAGAGATTCATACAAACCACACTCAGGTTGTCACAGTGCTGGATTTAATGAAACTTGAGCGCGAAAGGAAACTAGTTATCTATTATAATAAAAAGGATCCGGGGAAAGTTTGGCTGATTTTGAAATAACATTCGTAATTTGGCACATCTCATCACAGTTGGTATGTAAATTTTAGAGTGGTTCTGGGAATGTATGTAATTGAATGTTCTCATTCTCAGTGCAAGAATCAATTTTTCTGCAGGATAACAGTTTCAAATATATTCGGTACTGATGACTTTCCCTACTGATAATTCGTAAGATTTAGGACGTATGCATGATTAATCTACGTAAAGTAAGATGAACTTATGACTGAGTTCATGTTTGAAATTATTATTTGTGTGCTCATCTTTTCTTTCTTCATCGCTTACGGTTTTTATCTGACAAATAAAAGAGATAAATTGATGGAAGAGGGACGACCTGTGCTTGCAGAAATTATCAATATTAGACCTGTAAGCAGTGATGGTGCGGGCAATACAACCATTGTATATGTCCTTGATATCGAAGGCCATCTTTTAAAGGGGACTGAAAAAATTGATACATTCTACGCCCCTCAACTGCAGAAAGGTAAAAAGATAAAATTGTTTTATAAAAATGACAAAGAATATATGTTTGTGTTTGATGAATGACCTTAGCTCCTTTTGTTTTTATTGTGGGTGGTTGCATGTGAGTATAGTGTCGAATTGTTCAAGGAGACGATGGTGTATATTTCATACTTTGTAACTTATCCCTTGCTCGTTCTATTTTTAGGTATGTTTGTTTTCTTTTGTTATAACTTTATTATGGCAGGCAGAGACGCTGTAACCATAGAGCCTGAGGATTCTGTAGAGGGGTATGGTGAAATAATTAACATTCGTAGCACCAGTGGCGGAAACGCTTCCTTCGTTAACGTTCTTATCCAGGTGAAATTAATAACTGCTAATGATAAAGTCGTCAACACAGAGGGAAAGGCTGTAATCGATGTTATTAAAATTGCGGCGTACCAAAAAGGTGCGAAAGTGCCATTGGTTTACTCAAGAAAAGATCCTATGAAGATCAAGCTTAAAATACCTTCTCCCCTGGATAGATAAATTAATGGTGTTGTCAGTTATGCCTTAAGGAGGGTTGGGTATGGAAATTTTTTATATAATTTTGATAATCTTCATAGGTCTCTTGTTTGGCGTTTTTCCTATGGCAAGATTCCTCTACACTTCGTTATATCCATATCTAAAAAGTGTTTTTATGCAAGAGGCCGTCCTAAATACTGGCATAAGTGTTAACGCGCTAATTATTTACGCCTCTCAAACTAGCAGTTATGATGGACATCTACCGATTTACAGGTTGACGCTAAGTTTTGAGACACTGGAACAGCAAACGATAGAGTCGACAATCATGAAGCCGCTGAAATTTAGTGAAATCGAACGGTTTACTGCCGGAAACTACACGATCATTAAGTACGATCCAATCAATCCTGAACATATTGCTATTACAGATAAACCATTAGTTTTAGGTGATTGAAATTAGAGTATTTTACTTGGCTGTCCACCAAAGAAATTTGACTTTAATATTTTTCGAAAGTTTTAGTGGCCTTTGGAATGCAAGCGTTGTTAATAATCAGCGGTTGCATTTAATGCTAAGAAGTTACAGCCGAATAATTGAGTAAAAATAAGGACGGGTGATTATCAAGGGATTTTTATACTCAAAAAATACTGTGACGTGTTTCTAAACCATGGAAATGACGCAATACAATGTTGGCGCAACGGTTCCGATCGTTTATTTGCGCAGCGATCCCACACAAAATAAACATATTCTTCCGAGCGTACTGAAATAACCCTTTTTCTCAGGCGCCAACACCACTCTTAATCTTCCAAAGGAAGTTATATGAAGATTATCAAACCGCTGCGGCTAAGCGTGTTAAACCGTCCGTTCCGTTTGCAGGGCCAGAACCATCTGGGCGTTGCCGTGATGGCGCTGGCTGATATGAGTGCTGCGCCAAAGCTTCGTCCCGAAGTTGAACTCTGGCAACTGGCGGCCAGCGAGTTGCAAACGAGCGGCGGCGTGCTCGATATGGCGATGCCGAAGGCGCGCGCTGAGTTTCTTGCTACCGGTTACGCGTATACGCAGCACCATCAGGATAAAACAGCCTGCGCGGTTCGTATCGAAGTCGACACGCTGACTAAAACCCTCGCCGTTACTGGCGATCGTTACTGGGCAGGCTCAAGAGCGACCGCACCGAAACCGTTTGAACAGATGCGCCTCGACTGGAGCCGCGCGTTTGGTGGTGAAGGGTATGAAGAGAACCCGCACGGCATCGGCGCGGTGGTGGAAAACCATAACGGCACACAGTTCCGTCGCCTGCCAAATATCGAAGCGCTGCAACAGCGCGTAGTGTCGCCGCGCATGAAACCCGAGCCGGCAAGCTTTGGGCCGCTGGATCTCACCTGGCCGCGCCGTTTCCGCCGGATGGGCAAAAACTATGATGCGCGCTGGCTGCAGAATGATTTCCCCGGTTTTGCCCCGGACATCGACTGGCGCGTGTTCAATGCCGCCAGCCCCGATCAGTGGTGGGAGGAGCGTGATTCGCTGTCGCCGCAGGCCGCCTGGCGCATCTGGAACATGCACCCGCAGAAGCCGGTGCAGGAAGGCACATTGCCGCCGTGGCAGGCACGCTGCTTTATTCAGCGCCAGCGCGGGGAGGAGATCCTGTTTGAGGAGATCGCGCTCCGTGCCACCACCGTCTGGTTCTTCCCCCACCTCGAGCAGATGGTGCTGATTTGGCACGGTAACCAGCGGATCAACGAAGATGATGCCGCCGATGTGCTGCACCTGATGCCGGCGCTGGAAAAAACGGGTGCGACACGCTCCGTTAATCACTACCGCAAAGTCCTCACTCAGCGTCTCGATAAAGAGAAGGGTGCGCTGTTTGCCTTCCGTGAAAAAGATTTGGTGCCGGAAGAGGCTATCGGCCCGTGGATCGACAATGAGGTGCAGCAAAATCACAGCCCGATGCGCGAGAACCAGAATGCGCGTGCCACACAACTGCGTGAGCAGCACCGGGCGCGGCTGGAGGCGCAGGGCGGCGATGTCAGTGACCTGATGAAAGCGTTTGATGAACCTGAATTGCCCAAACTTGATGAACTGCCTGAGTTTATTGAAGAGATGGAGCGTAAAGCGGCGGAAATGCAGCAGCAGGCCGAGGCGCGTAAAGCGGAGATGGAAGCAAAATATCCTGACGCCGCAAGCGATGAAAATCGCCCGCGCGGCCCGGAATCGATGCACCGTATGAATGATATGCTCGAGCGCAACGCCTCGCAGATGAGCGAGAAGAAGCTGGCGCAAAGCCGTGAAGCGCTGCATCAGATGTACTTGATGTCCGCTGCGCAACAGCCGCCGGCAATAAAACTGACCGGCGATATCGCGCTCATTATTCGCCAGCGCGCCGAACGCACTATGGCGCAGGGCGGCGACTTTAGCGGGCTCGATTTAACCGGGGCCGACTTCTCCGGCATGGATCTGAGCGGCGCAAACTTTACTCACACCCTGCTGGAGTGCGCGAATTTAAGCGAATGTAAGCTTGATGGCGCGAACTTTACTCAGGCGATGCTGGCGCGCGCCGATTTACAAAATGCCTCATTGCGCGACTGCTGCCTCGACAAGGCCAGCCTGGCGCTGGCGCAGTGTAAAGGCACCGGCTTTCAGGGCGTGCAGTTCAATGAAACTGAGATGACCGGCGCGTTGTTCGACACGTGTGACTTCAGCCATGCCCGCCTGAATAATCTCTTATTCCGCGAGACAGGCTTCAGTGAGTGCCGCTTTAATTACGCCACTATTGATAGCGGCGTCTTTATGGAGCTGACGCTACCGAAGCCGGATTTCAGCCATGCGGTGATGAATAAAACCAGCTTTATTAAATGCGAGCTTCAGCATGCCAGCTTCGCCGCAGCACAGCTGGAGAGTTGCTCATGGGTCGAAAGTCAGCTGGAAGAGGCGAATTTTACGGGTGCCACGCTTGTGACCTGCGCGGTGGCGTCTGGCGGCACGCTTGCAAGAGCAGATTTCAGCGGTGCACATCTTAAGCAGAGCAACCTGCGTCAGGCGGTGTTAACCGGCGCGCGCTTTACCCGGGCCAGGCTCAATAATAGCGATCTCAGCGAGGCGCAGTGCGAAGCGGCAGATTTTAGCGGTGCAACTCTCACCGGCAGCATGTTTATTCGTACCGACTTTCGCCGCGCACGTCTTAACGAGGCGAATCTGATGGGCGCGATGTTGCAGAAAAGCCGCCTCGAAGGGGCCGATCTCAGCTTCGCCAACCTGTTCCGTGCCGATCTGTCGCAATCTTTTACCAGCGAGACGACGCAGCTCCAGGGCGCTTATACCAAACGGGTTAAAACATTGCCGAAGCGTGACGGGGAGGTGATATGAAGAGATTAACGGCCGCAGAGCTACAGCAGAAAATTAAGGGCGGCGAAGCGATCATGGAACTCAGCCTCGACGACCTCGATCTGCAGGGCTGCGATCTCTCCGGGGCGATTTTTCAGGAGGTGTCCTTGCAGGGGGCGAACCTGCAAGGTGCGAACCTCAAAGAGAGCGTTTTTACCGAATGCCAGCTGAGCGACGCAAACCTTAAAGCAACCCTGCTGGAAGAGACGGTTTTCAACCAGTGCGAGATGGCGGGCATTACCGCCAGCGGCGCAACGCTGACTCGCTGCGTCTTTAATGACTGCAATCTGGCAAAGAGTGATTTTTCGCGCATAAGCAGCGATACCAGCCAGTTTATGCGCTGTGCGCTGGAGCAGAGTCTGTTTAGCGGCTCGACCTTCGATCGCTCCACTTTCTATGAGACCCCGCTTGGCGGAGCGAAGCTCGATAACTGCACTAATCTGATGACTACGCTGTTTGGTATCGATCTGCGTGATGTCGATCTGCAGGCGAGTCAGTTTGAGCGCACGGTCTTTTTCAACTGCGACCAGCGCGGCAAGCACTATGCAAAGCATAAATTCACCGGTTGTCAGTTTACCGATAACCAGCTTGATGGCACTGACTTCAACGGCGCACAGCTTACGCAGTGTAACTTTAAAGGCGCATCATTAAAGCAGGCACAGCTTCGCGGCGTGAATGCTACGCAGGCGCTGTTTATGGAAGCGGACTTAAGCGAAGCGCAGGCGCAGGGGAGTCTGTTCGATCAGGCAATATTTGTCGGCGCGACGCTCAATAAGGCCTCCTTTAAGCAGAGCCGCTTCTTCCAGAGCATCCTGCAGCAGACGACCGCGCAGGAAGCGGAGTTCACCCTGTGTGATTTGACCTATGCGGACTTCTCTGCCGCCGATGTCCGGCTGGCAGATTTTCGCGGTGCGACTTTTTCGCGCACCCGTTTTCATCGCGCCCGGCAGGACAACGCGCGCTTTGCCGATCGTAAAGGCATCCTTGAATATGACGAAGAGTTACTGGCGGCGGAAGCCTGGAGCGCCGAACGCCATAGCAGAATATACGGAGACTCATTATGACGAATATTAATCACCAGCTGCTGATGGCGGCGATCCCCAGCGGGCAGTTCTCCGCACAGGTCACTCACTGCTTTGAGGATGGCAGCCTGATGGTTGAAAGCGAAGGCCGCGGCTGGCACTGCCGTCGCGCCGTGAGCTGCGTCATCGCTCCGCAGGCGGGCGATACGGTGCTAATCAGCGCTGTCGATAACCAGATGTGGCTGCTCGCGGTGCTGGAGCGCCAGAACCCGACCTCTGCCGCAGAACTAAGCGTACAGGGCGATCTGCATATTGCCAGCCAGGGCGCTTTGAGCCTGAGCAGTGAAGCGCTTAATATCAGTGCGGCAAAAGGGGAGTGTCATATCAGCGAGATGAATTACAGCGGCGACAAGATCTCCGCATGGGTATCCCTTTCGCGCATTGTCGGCAAGCGGGCGGAATCGGTCTGGCAGACGGTGACGCAAATCAGCCAGCAGCTATTTCGCACCACGCGCCAGATGGAGCATGTGCGTGCCGGGCAGCTGGATATGAAAGCAGAAGATTATCTACGCATGCATGCGCAGAACACGGTAATCACTTCAAAAGCGATCACCAAAGTCGATTCTGAACAGATCCATATGGGTTAAGGAGAGAGTATGTTTGCTAACTGCCAGCTGATGGGCGTTGACCTGGCGTTTCCGGATGTCTGCCTGACGCCGATGCCTGCTCCGACGCCCATTCCCTATCCGGATATTGCGCTTGGGCCAACGGCTATCCCGAATGCGCTGAATATCCTTTTTATGGGGATGCCCGCACATAATATGGCGACGGTCACGCCGCTTACCAACGGCGACAACCCGGGCGTGGCGACCGGCGTTGCATCCGGGACCGTAATGGGGCCATCACGTCACCTGACCGGCGCATTCACCGTATTGTTGAAAGGCACGCCGGCCACACGCTTGACCAGTGTAAGCCTGCAAAACTCCACTAATGCAATCGGCATGCGCATCGTGCCGAGCCAGTTCAAGGTATTGATGCTGGCACCTTAATCCGACCATCAAACACACAGCAATTTTATTAAAACTAGAGGCGCATCAGTATCTTCTGATGCGCCCTGACAATATTTGCCTGGTGTCTGTCCACATTTTTTGGCGGGGTATTGGAATTGCAATTTAATTAACTGCATTGTTAATTATTTACCCAATATCAAGTTTTGCCAGTTTGTTATAATTTTAATGGGCACCTAAAAATTTCTTAGCAATAAAATAGCCAGAGGTACAACAGGAGATGGAAATAGAGTCAATATTGGGTCCGCTTGTGCTGGTTGGTACTTTTTCTTGGATTGGATGGCTTTTCTATAAAGATGCCAGAATAGAAAAATATGGTATTGTTCTCAACGCTAAAATAATTTCTATGCGTGAAACGAGTTCTAATGATGGTGGCAGTTCAAACGTGCGTTATTCCCTTTGGGTTGATTTTCCTGATGGACAGAGACTGGTTGAAGGTAAGGATACTGTTTCGACTTTTTATGGAAGTCAGCTTGAGCCGGGAAAGGAAATTAAAATAAAATATCTGAATGATAATAATATTGCGTTTATATTTAACAAGTAAAAATGTTAATGATTTTTTTTGTAGTTGTGATTTACGATAAAGTCAAGGGGTTGGTTGGTGCTTAAATAATCAACTATAACAATGATGAGTAAGCGAGTGCTATTAATGGGGTACTGGAAATACATCAATTATGTTTTATGTGTGGCCTTCATAAGTGTCTTTTTATTTATGGTGTTAAGGTCTATCACAAATAGCATTCTAGAAAAGAAAATTAGAAGGAACGGTGTCTATGTTGATGGCAAAATTACGGCTGTAATGCCAGGTGCGCCCACTACAAACGGGCTGGTAAATATTACTGTGGATTATTTTTTTGTTGATCATAATGGCACAACCCTTACAAGAGAGAAAGTCTTAACTGTTATAAAAACAGTGGACTTGGGTAATTACCAGGTTGGTGCACCTTTGCCAGTTATTTATCTTAGAACAGATTCTTCAAGGAATATTTTGAAGGAGACAAAAGGGCTTTTAGATAAATAAATCTTCAGAATTGCATTTTTCATACGGCCAGGCTCAATTGAGTTTAGCGGTAATTATAAAATCAATCTGAACGGTAAGTTATTTGACTTTTTAGTTGGAGTGATGATGCGTATCAACAGCGTGCCGGGAATACAGCCTGGAATTGAAATAAAAATAATGTACATCGATGGTAAGAGCTACATATTTGTTGTTTAAAAATAAAACCCTGTAATCCATCTGTTAGGTTTTTTTAGCTATGGTAGAATATTTTATCATTATGCGTTTTTTAATGTGCAATCATAGGTTTAATTTCGCGTTTATTATTTTCTAAAAAAGCTTCTCGTGATTGTGGTTTTTTACCTTTAAAAATAAAGTGTATTCTTTAGAGAATAATTCCAGTATTTTCCTTTTGGTAGGTTAGACTGAGTCGTACTTGATAGGTTTATACTGAAAACATCCATACTTAGTAAAAGAGTTAGCGCCATGATTTATTTAAAATATTTGCATTTTATTTTTCCTGCTGTTATTGTTGCCGTCGTTTTATCAATAATTATTCGTAATTATAAGAATAGTAGACTTGAAAAAGAAATACTTAGCAATCCAGTGTATGTTGAGTCGACGATTACAGAAATAGTGCCCGATACGCCTTCGAAACTTGGCCTTGTTAATATCGAGCTAGATTATGAATTTAATGATTGGGATGGCGCAACTTACCGTAATAAACATGCGCGTACTGTAATTAAAACGATGGACTTGTGTAATTACAAAGTAGGCGCAAAGGTGCCGGTTGTCTATCTGAAAACGGATCCCTCCCGTAACATGCTCAATGTGAAGAGTGAAATGTCATGATATTGCATATGCATCCAGTTGCAGATGTTATTAGTATTTTATGAGTTTATCAAGTCGCTCGTTAGGTAACGGATATGATGTAACGTTTAAGTAACCCCTGTGCTGAATTTTATATTCACTATTAATGAATGCCAGCTAAGATGAAAATGATAATAATATTAGGGTAACGTCTGTCAAACTCAATAATATGGAACATTGTTTTCGACTTTAGTTTTGGTTGGCTAATTTACACTGTCTTCAAGGCAGGGGGTGAAGATAATGAATCCAGAAAGGAAGGTATCAAAAAAGAAGCTAAAATAATCTACAAAAATATATTGGGGCTTCTGGTTCCGGCAATGTGAAGTTAAGAAGAGAACTTGAGTTTCAAACTAAAAGAAATGGATTAAGAAAATGGCAAGACGGACACAGGGATTTGATAGTATGTTTTCATTATGCACTCTTCATGATACCCCCCGTTATATAATGGTTTCCAGATTAATAAATGACGCACTTATTGCATGTAGAGAAATTCCTGAGGTAGTAAAAGTTACAATTATCAGACCAGATGAGGGCATGACAACAGAATATCTCTATCTGGACAAGGATTTGCTTATAGAGCATGGTTTTACTGATTTAGATAATATTGTTTTATATGACAGAGATAAGTCCAGCATGATAACAAATAACAGGCTTGTTATCATCAAGCTTTCCCGTTATTTGTGTGGAGTCTGTCCGCAATGTTTGATCGGGACAGGGTTTGTACTATAAGTGAACCTACTGGATTGATAATGATTGATATAATTTCGAGTGGTGCTAATGCACTTCTGATTTGTATAGGTACATTCGCATTTTTACGAATGCTTATTACTGAAATTATCCCAACAATTAAGAACGGCTTCGTTGAGAGTCATGTGGCGAAAAAGGGCGTTGCAGTAGAAGGCGATATTATTTCCTCACACCAGACCTCCTCATGGGGCGGTAATAAACCTATTTATCAAATTACAATTCGCTTTAAAACCTACGATGGACAAGAAGTTGAGTCTGCCGTGAAGCAGGCACTATCATTTGATGAAATTGATCGTTATAAGGCTGGTAACGGTATCACTCTAAAGTATGATCCGAAGAATCCCAGAAATATTGTAATTTATGATAAGCCAATCATTTTAGGATCTTAATAAATACAGTTTAAATCTGCAAAAAAATCAGTGCCCAAATCACTCTGGTTGGTAACATGGGCAATGGAGTTGTTACTGAATTCGCTTATTACTATTTCGTTTTTTTATAGGAGTCTGCTTGAGCCAGGTAAGGAAGTCAAAATAAACTATCTGAATGACAATAATATTGTGTTTGTTTTTATTGGGTAAATCTTTAGCTTTACGTCAGGGGTGAATGAATTATTTAGGGATGTCGAGAGGAGTATAGTATTCCCCTATACTTTTTAAATAAGTTTAGATTGCTTGCCTTTTAGCGAGAAGAGTACTCATGTCTACTAAAAATTATATTTTTTGCTGCGGTAATGTTTTTATTTCACAACTTCGTTAAATATAAGCTAAAGAAAATTCAAACCAGCGAAAAACGCTTTGTTGCTGATGGTAAAGAGGTTGGCGCTACGGTTTTATCTTTGAAACAAACAGGTCTTTTTTAAACTATAACCCAGTAGTGGAGATGTCCTTACGCATTGAAGATAAAACCCAAAAAGTTCATGGTTAGTTAAAAATCATAAAGAAATGATTATATTAATAACGATAGATGCGTGGCAGGCAGTAAACAAATATCTGGCAAAAACAGGGAGTGTTGGAAAAACAATGGTATTTGTTAAGGATAGTAATGGCAGGCAGTTAATATGTGACGATACTTAGTTTATGCTTTGATGCCAGAAGGAAAAGTTATATGTTGGGAAATATACCTCGGTGTCATGCTCTGTATATCAGAGATGTGGTTGTAGATCGCATGTCGGTGATTTCTGAGAATTAAGTGACTAATTCTACCGCTATGTGATAACAATAAAATATTATGACAACTGTAAGCAGAAAAGGATATTAACTTATGAAACGAGAATTACTTATTAATATTATCCCGATATTAGCTTTAACAATGTTCTCTGCTCACGCTTCATCATATGACAATGTTGTACAACTAAAAGCGTTGAATGACTTTGCAGATCAGCTCAAAGATAGCATCGGTCAGGATGTGAATACCGTTGAGCCGATTGTGGGGCATCCGCTTTTTCGTCTCAATCCGGCCAATGAGTACTGGCTGACAACCAAACCTTTAACGTTTAATGGCGGGGTTACTCTCTTTAATCTCGCTGTGCGATTGGATCATAAGCATCCACCGAAGGTTTTTATCATTCATTATGACGTGAGTGATGTATGTATTTTATTGTCAGACGTTAGAAAGATTTACCCGCAGCTAAAGCTCTTTAGCGCGCCACACGGGCACTCGGTTAATGAAAATTTTGCCTGGCTCACCCCTTTAGATAAAAACGGTAATGCGACAGCTTTCGCCTTTCCTTATGCCGAACCGGCCTGTCTTAAGGGAATGACGGTGCGAAATTTTGCCGATGACGTGTAACTCCAGTGCGCTTTGTAACGCTTAACCGTCGACATTCAATCGCTTTTTATAGATTCATTCACCACCTGTGATGTATTTTGATGGGTGCAATTAAAACATCATAAGAATCAACTTAGGTTGTCAGGGAAAGAGTATGTCATATCACCGTCGCGCCTTTGGCAAAGTGCCATATTACGCTGCTTTATTAACCTGCCTGTTATTTACACTCCCTCATGCTTCAGCCGCGCTTCAGCTTAACCAGTACGATAAGTTAGACACGGTGGAAGGCATTACTGCCGACAAAGCCGTCGTTGCACAGCTTAAAAAGCTGCTGGGGAATGAGTACGACACTTTCATTTCTAATTTCGATGTTTACGGCGAGCCGCACCATACTGCGCAGGGGGGCCTGTTTGTTTCTGGCTGGATGCAACATCTTGCTCAGGAGAACGCCTCGGCGTTTGTTATCTATCCTGATGGCCGTTTGTCGGCAGCATGGGTTTTGCCTGACGATAGTGTTGTGAATTATCGTACTAATCATCCCAATGACGGCATCGACAGGGATATTCAACAGTGGGCAAGCCAGCTTGAGGGAAAAACGCTCCCGGATATGGCGCCTCAGGCCAGTGCCATCCCTGGGTCTTAGCAATTATTTTGTTGAAGTGTTTATCGGTTCAGTAATGAAAAACGGATATTTTTCAGCGTTCAGCCAGCACTTTGCTGGTCGAACCTGCTGCGGGTCAAAAATTAGCCAGCTATGTGGTAGGTGCCCGGGCGAATTCAGTTAGTCCTATATAACAGCAATTTCGGAAAATTATTCAAAGCCTGAAATTCCAACTCGTAAGATATTGTGTGTCTGCAGGTAAACATTTTCCGAATAAGATATTTCATTAAGGATAGCATCATGCAAGACAGGATCACGGTCAAGCTGCCGGTAGACGGCCTGCTTTTCTGGAAACTCTCCGGGCGCGAGGCGCTCTCGGAGGCGTTTGCTTTTTCCCTGACGGTGCTGGGCACCGACGCGCGAATCGACCGCAGCCAGCTGCTCGGCCAGCCGGTGACGGTGAATGTGCCCACGCAGGGGATTGCCGGCGGCATGCGCCATTTCAACGGCAAAATCACCCGCGTGGCGGTGAGCGCCACGGAGATGTCCGGGACGCGGTATGCAGTCTACCGGCTGACGGTGGAGCCGGACGTGTGGCCAATGAAGCGCGACCGCAACCTGCGCATCTTCCAGGAGCAGACGGTGCCGCAGATTGTGAAAACCCTGCTTGGCGAATACCAGGTGAACCTTGAGGACCGCCTGACGGGAAGCTACCGGAGCTGGGGCTACTGCGTGCAGTACCAGGAGAGCAGTTTTGACTTCATCAGCCGTCTGATGGAGCTTGAGGGCATTGCCTACCACTTCAGTCACGAAGCCGACCGGCACGTGATGGTGCTGACGGACGCCGCCACCGAACACCAGCCCTTCAGCGGGTACGAAACCATTCCCTACCACGCGACGCCGTCCGGCGGCAGCACCAGCGAAGAGGGTATCAGCCAGTGGGCGCTGGAGGACAGCGTGACGCCGGGTATCTACAGCCTTGATGACTACGACTTCCGCAAGCCAAACGCCTGGCTGTTCCAGGCCCGGCAGAACCCGGCCTCGCCGCAGCCGGGGAGCATTGACGTCTATGACTGGCCGGGCCGCTTTGTCGAGCACGGTCACGGCGAATATTACGCCCGCATCCGCCAGGAGCGGTGGCAGGTGGAGCACCAGCAGATTCAGGCCACCGCCACGGCAACGGGTATCGCGCCCGGCCACACCTTCGCACTTTATAACGCCCCGTTCTTCAGCGATAACGGCGAGTACCTGACCACCGAGGCAAACTACTTCCTTGAGGAGAACCGCTACGCCAGCGGGTCGGACGGCGAGACGGTGCACCGCACCGACTTCACCGTCATTCCCTCATCAGTGGTGTTCCGCCCGGCACCGGTAACGGCGTGGCCGAAAACCCATGGCCCGCAGACGGCAAAAGTGGTCGGCCCGCAGGGCGAGAGTATCTGGACGGACAAATATGGCCGGATAAAGGTGAAGTTCCACTGGGACCGGCAGGCGAAAGGGGACGACACCAGCTCCTGCTGGGTGCGCGTGTCGAGCGCGTGGGCAGGCCAGGGCTTCGGCGGGGTACAAATCCCGCGCGTGGGTGATGAGGTGGTGATTGACTTCATCAACGGCGACCCGGACCGCCCGATTGTTACCGGGCGCGTCTACAACGAAGCGAGCATGCCGCCATGGTCACTGCCCGCTGCCGCAACACAGATGGGTTTCCTTAGCCGCTCAAAAGATGGCTCGGTGGATAACGCCAACGCCCTGCGCTTTGAAGATAAGGCGGGGGAGGAGCAGGTGTGGTTGCATGCGGAGCGAAATCTGGATGTAGATGTGGAGAATGATGAAACACATACTATAGAAAAAAATCATACGCAATTTGTAGGTGAAAACGAAACACTGCGAGTAATGAAAGATCAAAAGAGCGGCGTAAAAGTGAATACCTTGAATTTAACCGGCAGCGACAGGCACGATAAAGTCGTCAATTCATTCACTTTGTCTGCAGGCAGTTCATTGCGTTTGGAGTGCGGTGAAAGCGCCATCGAATTAACCAACGATGGAAATATTAATATTGTTGGCAATAATTTTAATTTTACCGTCAAACAAACTGCGCAAATAAACACCTTAGGCGGGGAGTTGCACTTAAACCCGGAGCAGGGGCAGGCAGCTATAGTCGCACCCGGCTCAGGTCATCAAAGCGCCATACAACAAGAAGTTGAAAATTTTTTTATTACTAACAGCAATCAGTAAAGGGATAGAAGAATGGCTGATTATATTCTCCAGGAGGCGACGCTTGCGCTGCCAGATGTGTTCAAAGATCGCACCATGAATTTATTCACCCTGAATGATAATGGCGCAAATGAGTTTACTTTCGTTGTATCCCGAGCTAGCGCCAAAAAAGAAGAAAATATCCAGGCTGTGGCTGCACGGATTTTACGCGAAATGGAAATTACAGTTCAGGAGTTTCAGCTTAAGCTGTCGCAACCCGTCATTATTGATGGTGAACCCGCGATCGAACTTTTTTATCAATTTAAAAACGATGGTACTGTTATTTTTCAGCGCCAGACTGTGGTTTTACTGGATGAGCAACCCACTGGCAAAAAAATTGTTTGTTATATTGGCACGTGCCCTGATGACTTTAGTGAATATTACCAGCGCCAGTATCAGGATATTATCCACAGCATCAAATTCCATCGTGAGCGAGAAGCAGAGCCAGAGCAAATGTTACTTGCTGACGATCAGCGGATCTTCTTTGCTCTCGATACAGAAACGAAGCAGTTAACATCTTTTGACGGTATACAATCTCTCTATCAGCACTTGCCTTTGCAGCGTGCCCGGGAAGGCTTATTTTTGATTTATGCTCAGGATGGGCAGGCATTGAGGATTGCTGCCGTACCGGGAAGTGAGCCGGTACGCTATGCGCTGTGGACACTTCCGCAGACGGGCGGACACCATCTGGCGCAGCAGTTATCTGCCTGTCGAGCGTTTGAGGGTGTTGCCGGGCTGGATTCCTTAGAAGGTGTCCGGCGTTTCCTTGCGCGCGGAAGAGATGATGTGAATCATGGCTGAGTACCAAGCCGCGCGTGTCGATGATCCCATTGCTCATACGGCGTCGAAAGGCTGGATGATTGCAGGTCTTATCGGTGGCGCTTTGCTGGGCGTAGCTGCCGTAGCGGTAACTGGTGGTGCTGCCCTGGTCGTCGTTTCTACCGTTGCGGCCAGTGCCTGCGCAGGGGGCGGACTGGGTGAAGTCCTTGGCAGTATGTCATGGGCACCCAGGCACGTTACCGGGACGCTGAAAGAGGGGTCTCCTGATGTTTTTATCAATAGCCGCAAGGCTATTCGTGCGCATTTATCGCTCGGTGAATGCGATGAACACAGCGGCACACCCCAGCGCGTCGCAGAAGGATCGATAAAGGTCTACATCAATAATTATCCAGCTGCGCGCATCAGCGATCGCTTAACCTGTAGCGCAGAGATCTACCAGGGGTCCGCCAATGTTTTTATTGGTGGTGAAAAGGTACAAACAGATGAAATCAGCCCGGAGATCCCTGAGTGGGTTAACTGGGTGATGCTGGGAGTTGGTGCTGGCGCACTCGCCGTGATTGCCGGGCCAGTTATAGCACTCCTTGGCACCGCAGGGGGGATGACCGGAGGAACGCTCGGTAATTATGTCGGCGGTAAGATCTTTGGTGAGGGCAGCGATGGTCAAAAATGGAGCATGCTGCTTGGCGGTCTCCTTGGCGGCGGTCTGGGCGTCAAAGGTGGGGCGAAATTTAACGCCTGGCGGGCTGGTAAACTTGTTACTGAACCCGTAGCGGTCAAACCTGTTGTGACGGAAAAGCCGCTGATGAGCCTGAAAGAGGCCGTGGGTGAAGCAAGAGCGAGTAAATGGATTGCTCGGGGACGGGATCTGATTGACAGTAAAGCACCACATTTGTCTAAACTATTAACCGATGATCAAGTTGGCGCGCTACATGGTTATACGACCGATCCAGGCTATAAAATGATTAACCCTGCTCTGCGCGGCACCAAACCTCTTACACCAGAACTTGAAGCGTTCGCCCGACATATCAATGACGGTCTGGATAAGCTTCCGGCTCATAATGGGGTAACATTCCGTGGTATGAATAGCTTGCCTGATGAAGTATTGAGTCAATATAAGCCTGGTAATACTGTTTCTGATCGAGCATTTGTGAGTAGCGATATGGATAACGCTTTTAAAGGGCCAATTCAAATGAAAGTAGAAGGTTATTCAGGTAGGAAAATCGATTTCATATCAGAATTTAGTGCGACGGAGACAGAAGTACTGTTTAAAACTAATACGCAGTTTGAAGTAGTCAGCCATAGTAATGAAGCCGGCATCACCCAAATTCACATAAAGGAACTCTAATGATCGATTTGCATGCAGATGACTCAACAATCAGTAATTATGCCGATCGGTATTTTCACTACCTTCCCATTAACGTCCGCAAAATGTTGACTGAAGCTGCCGATCCTGCCGCCGTTAAATATGATGCCTGGGATAAAGGGCGCCCGCTTATCACATCTATTGCAAATGCCCGCGATAAGGCTATCGGTGCGTTAGTTGGGTTGGCGGTGGGTGATGCCGTGGGGACGACGCTGGAATTTCAGCCACGCGATCGTTACAAGGTGAGCGATATGGTAGGAGGTGGGGCCTTCAGGCTAAAGGCTGGCGAATGGACTGATGATACATCCATGGCGCTGTGCCTTGCAGAAACGTATCTGCAAAATAATACATTGGATGTCACCGACTTTCGCAATCGCCTTGTGCGTTGGTATAAGCGGGGGGAGAATAGCAGCAATGGCATCTGCTTTGATATCGGCAACACGACCCGTTTTGCGCTTGAGCAATACCTCATGCATGGTGAAACGTGGATGGGTAATACAGAGAAAAATACTGCAGGTAATGCAGCATTAGTTCGTGAAGCACCGGTGGCTATATTTCGCCGCAAAACTGTACGCGGAATATGGTTTGATTCTCAGGCGCAAAGCCAGGCAACGCACGGTACGACCGAATCCCTTTCAGCCTGTTTTTTTCTTGGTTTGCTGTTGAATCATTTAATCTACGGTTATGACAAAGAAAAAACGTTTTCACCACATGTCGTCCCGCTCGCTTCGCGTGTGCTTATCATTAATGCCGGTGAGTACAAACAAAAAACGCGCGATCAGATTCGTTCCAGTGCTTACGTTATCGACACGCTCGAAGCGGCGATGTGGGCGGTCTGGAATACGGATAATTTCCGTGATGCGATTTTATTAGCGGCAAATCTGGGCGACGATGCCGACAGCGTTGCGGCTACAGCCGGACAAATTGCCGGGGCATTATACGGCTACGCGGGTATCCCTCAAGAGTGGAAAGACAAACTGGTTCAGCACGAACGGATTGCGAATATTGCGGGTGAGCTATTTGACCGCGCCCCGGATAAAGATTTTCTTTAAGCAGATAAAGCAGAGTGAAAAGTTTACTCTCTTAAATTGCACAGGCGTTTGCAGTATTGCTGCGCCTTTCACTTTTAACGAGAAAATGGTCATGAATCACTTAACCCGTAATGAGGGCGAAGCGCTGCACAATTTCCTCTGCTAAGCACTTAAAAACCCCTTGGATATCGAAGCCTTCATGACCATGGCACGGGAACATCCGTCGACCTTTCTTATGAAAGGAATTATTTGTCATTAAGACCGCAGGGAAAAATTGCTTTATTGAAAGCCGACCTTGACGACTTGTCGATACTGATGTTCTTTTACGGGCCTTAAGAATTTACAGGTTTTTTGGAATGCTTATAAGGATCTAACGCACGCTATGGGTAGACATTCACTTCACTACAGGCTCTACTTTTTCGCCGCGAGCTTTTTGTTCTCCTGCTGCACCAGCGCTGCGTCGGCAACGGATTTTACCGGGCAGTGGCACGGCAGTGAAAGCAGCGAGTCCACATTTACGCTGAAATTATCACAGCAGAGTAACAAAATTACCGGGTCGTATTGTTTTATTACTCAGCGTGGTAACCGCATCGATTGCCCGGAAGAACAACACAATAACCTGCGCGGCGAAGTTGATAACGACACTGCTATTGTTACGTTTGATTCGAGCTTTGGCGGTAAAAACGGCAAAGCCACACTGGTTATTCATGGTGACAAAATGGCGTGGCATCTTACGCAGCCGCCCGAACGCGGCGACTATTATGCTCCGGAAAATTACGCCCTGGTTAAAGAGACTGTTCACAATGGCGCGACCACGAAAATTATCCGCACAGATAATTTTATGATTGCGATCCGTAATAATTGCGGTGAGTTCACCACGCCTTGCGATGATCTGCTATACATCGGCGCACGGAACCGTGACAGCCAGCAGATTAGCCTGCATGGTAAAACACGGCTGGATGGTGCAAACCGCGTCACTGGCGCAGAATTCCATAATGGCGATGTTCTTTACCGGGTGGATTACAACCCGCCGAAACTGGTGGTGACGCAGGCTGGTAAAACCCTTGTCAACCAGGCGGGTAGCTGGCTTAAATAGCGGTTCTTTTGACTGATTATGGAAAGGTTGATGCGACGAATATTCCCTGTTTTTGTGTTGCTGTTTGGTTTATCTGCCCAGGCGGCGCAAACGCCGCTGGCAGAAAATGACTTCACGGTTGAAATTAATAAACAGACAGTCACCCTTGGGCAGAACTGGGATCGTAATCTGCTTGCGGCGTTAGGGAAACAGGTCAGCGAGGATTTTGTCGGTGAGGTGCCGTTTGGTGATGAAAATTATAAATTTTATCGCCACATTTTTGCAGGCTTTGATATCTACAGTGCCAATATCGACTGGCAGCAGCGTGGCAAAAGTATTGACAGTTACGTCATCGGCCAGATAACGCTGCACTCCCCAACATTGCACACCGCGCGCGGCGTTGCGCCTGGCGATGCGAAACAGAGTGTGATTGAGCATTACGGTGCCGGCGAAACCGCTAACAGCGACGGCGAAGAGTGGATTATGTATTCACTGGAGCGCAAAAATATCGCTTTCGATGTCACTGGCGGCAAAGTGAATGTGATTAATATCAGTACAGATAATGACTGAATAGTCTTTCTGAATTATTTACACGCCGGGCAGGGGGGATGAAGATGAAAATCGACAAGCTCATCAAGAAACGCGTCATGCTGCACGATGGTGTGGAAACACGCTTTTTCAATCAAGGTGTCGAGCTGCTCTGCCCGCGTTGTCAGCAAGAGATTGAGCCGGATCTCTACCAGAGCCAGGATTTTGCCCGGCTGCCTGAGCAAATCCAGGTTGCTGTGGCAAGCCGAATCAAAGCCATCACCTTCAACCCTGAGGCTTTTACCCGCTACTCCACGCCAATGGGGTCGCTTCTGTACCTGACCCACTGTTGTGAGGGCGGGCAAGGGAAAACGCTACTTGTCTTCAGTTATAAAGAGCAGCAGCCCGCCCGCTACATCGCTACATCGCTACATCGCTACACTTTATGCGCTGCTGATGGTTAGCAATGATCAATAAGATATTACACTAACCCAAAAAAGCGCCGCTAAACGCCCACTGCTATTGACGCAATAAAAAACCCCAGCTCGAAACTTCGCCAGGGTTTTCTCACATTTTACTTACCGCTGCTTACAGCCCGCGCACTGCTTGTTCTGGATCTGCTGGAAGAAGTCATTCCCTTTATCATCCACCAGAATAAACGCCGGGAAGTTCTCCACCTCGATCTTCCAGATCGCCTCCATGCCCAGTTCCGGGTACGCAACGCACTCCAGGCTCTTAATGCTCTGCTGCGCCAGCACCGCAGCTGGGCCGCCAATACTTCCCAGATAGAAACCTCCGTGTCTGGCACAGGCATCGGTAACCTGCTGGCTGCGGTTGCCTTTTGCCAGCATAATCATGCTCGCACCGTGGGATTGCAGCAGGTCAACGTAGGAATCCATACGCCCTGCGGTGGTTGGGCCAAGCGAACCGGAAGCATAACCTTCTGGCGTTTTCGCCGGGCCTGCGTAGTAGATCGGGTGATCTTTTACGTACTGCGGCAGCTCTTCACCATTATCAATCAGCTCTTTCAGCTTCGCGTGGGCGATATCGCGCGCCACGATAATGGTGCCATTAAGCGAAACGCGGGTCGATACCGGGAAGGCGGAGAGCTGGGCGAGGATCGCTTTCATCGGCTGGTTAAGATCGATTTTCGCCACATCGCCTTCACCCTGCTGACGCAGTTCTTCCGGAATATACTGCGCCGGATTAGCCTCCATTTTCTCAATCCAGATCCCGTCGCGGTTGATCTTCGCTTTGATATTACGGTCGGCGGAGCAGGAGACACCCATACCGATCGGGCAGGAAGCACCGTGGCGCGGCAGGCGGATCACGCGGATATCATGGGCGAAGTACTTCCCGCCAAACTGCGCGCCAAGTCCGAGGTTTTGCGCCTCTTCCATCAATGCCTGTTCCAGTTCAACGTCACGGAATGCCTGACCGTGCTCATTCCCTTTGGTTGGCAGACCATCGTAATAGCGGGTCGACGCCAGCTTCACGGTTTTCAGCGTTGATTCAGCGGAAGTCCCGCCAATCACAAAGGCGATATGGTAGGGCGGGCAGGCCGCGGTGCCCAGCGTGCGCATCTTCTCTACCAGATAGTTTTTCAGCTTCGCCGGGGTGATCAGCGCCTTGGTCTCCTGATAGAGATAGGTCTTATTAGCCGAACCGCCGCCTTTGGCAATGCACAAGAATTTATACTCGTCGCCATCGACGCTATAGAGATCGATCTGCGCGGGCAGGTTGGTACCGGTATTCACCTCTTTGTACATATCCAGCGGCGCATTCTGTGAATAGCGCAGGTTATCTTCGGTGTAGGTGTTATATACCCCACGCGCCAGCGCGGCTTCATCGCCGCCGCCGGTCCAGACACGCTGGCCTTTTTTACCCATGATGATTGCCGTACCGGTATCCTGGCAGGTCGGCAGTACACCTTTGGCCGCGATTTCAGAGTTACGCAGGAACTGCAGGGCGACATACCTGTCGTTCTCGCTTGCCTGCGGGTCGGTCAGAATGGCGGCAACCTGCTTCTGATGGGAGGGGCGCAGCATAAACGCGGCATCGTGGAAAGCCTGCTGTGCGAGCAGCGTTAGCGCCTGCGGCTCGACTTTCAGCACCTGCTCACCTTCAAACTCTGCGACAGAGACATGCTCGCGGCTCAGCAGATAGTATTCCGTTTCATCTTTTGCCAGCGGGAACGGATCCTGATAAACAAACGGTTTGTTCGACATAGCTCATTACTCCACAAAAATAAAACCGCCGGGAAAGCCCGACGGTTATGAATCAGAACATCATGGTAATCCACGGATAGCCAATCAACAGCAGGGCGGCGAGGAAGATGGCACCGAAGATGGTACCCAGACGCCAGTAATCTTTAGTCGGCAGGTATCCGCTACCGTAGTAAATCGGGCTTGGGCCCGTGCCGTATGGGGTGATGATACCCATGACACCCAGTGAGGTGCAGAGCACCAGTACAACGACTTCCATATTGATGCCAGGAATGGTCGCTGCGATGGTCAACATCGCCGGCAACAGCGCTGTGGTGTGTGCCGTAGTGCTGGCGAAGAGGTAGTGCAGCAGATAGAACGCCAGCAGCAGAGCGATGGTTGCCATGCCCGGAGAGATGCCGCTCATCAGCAGTCCACCCTCTTTGCCCAGCCAGGCAATAAAGCCGGTGGATGAGAGGCCATCAGCCAGCGCGACCAGCGTGGCGAACCAGACAAAGGTGTTCCAGGCCGGTTTATTGCTGGTGATATCGTTCCAGCTCAGAACACCGGTCCACAGCATCAGCACCACAACCAGCAGGGCGGCGAGTGCCGGTTCAATAAAGTCGGCGGCGAAAATCCACATCAGCAGTGCACAGCAGACAAAGACCAGCAGCAGAATTTCATTACGGGACATTCTGCCGAGCTTCTCCAGCTCGCGGCTCGCCCACAGCGGGACTTCATCATTCACTTTCACTTCAGGCGGGTAGAACCAGTACGCCAGCAGCGGCATAGTCAGAATCAGCAGCAGGCCAAGCGGCAGGAAGGCGATAAACCATGTGCCCCATGAAATATTGATTCCAACGATGCTTTTCACCAGCGCCAGCGCCAGCAGGTTAGGCGCAAGAGCAGAAAGGAACATGGAGCTGGTGATACACGCTGCGGTGATCGCCACCCACATCAGGTAAGAACCAATGCGGCGCGCACTCGGGTCGTTCGGTTTTGAACCATACAGCGGCGGCAGATTGGCAATAATCGGATAGATGGTCCCGCCGCTGCGTGCGGTGTTAGAGGGCGTAAACGGTGCCAGCAGCAGATCGGCGAAGGTGATGGCATAGCCGAGCGTCAGGCTGCGGCGACCCAGGTATTTAACGAGGATTAGCGCCAGGCGGCGACCAAACTGGGTCTTATCGTAACCGGCGGCAAACATAAATGCGCCGAAAATAAGCCAGACGGTGGAGTTGCCGAAACCGCTGACTGCCCATTTAAAGGACTGGCCCGCCAGCTTGAATTTCGGGTCTGCCAGCTGTTCCGGACTGAAAAGCACCCACTGACTACAGAGCGCAATTACTACCACGCCCGTCATGCCGATCACGGCACCCGGCAGCGGCTCGAAGATCAGGCCGACAATGACGCCAACGAACATAGCAAAATAGTGCCATGCGTAAGGCGGTAAGCCTTCTGGCACCGGAACGAACAGTAACAGTATGGCCACGATAATGGGCAACGCCATCATCACCAGGCGGTTTTTATTACCGGCCTTTGTGTGCTCTGCAGTAGCAGAAGCTGGGGTTGGAGTTTTCTCTTTCATAGTGAGCATCTACAAGTAGTTAAGAATTCGGATTGATCGTGGAAGCGAGTGTGATTTATTTAGTTTCGAAAGATATTTTAGTTATTAAAATCATCTTCTCTTATTCCGCTGATCTTTATTTATCGCAAAAACGATCGGCAATAAATAACAAAATAAGTCTATTTCTATATTGCCCCTGACGATGGGATTTCTCTTGATTAAGATCAATAAAACGAAAAGATAGGTGCTTTTTTTAATATCTGGAATACCCACTATGAATGATGTGGTTAATTTCCAGAAAATCAGGAAAATGTTAAATGTTTGTGTTGTTATTTAACGGGTATGCACTGTAATTCTTGATTAAATTATTGATATTAATGGTTTTTATCTGTCTTGGCCTCACGTCATCAGGCGTAGCCAAGTAATAGTTATGTTACCGGTAATTATAGAAATGTGAACGCAATATTTAAAAATGATAATACACTGGAGGTAGGTCTGTTATTGCAGGGGTTAAATAGTTTTATAACTAACGTAATTAATTTGGTAAATAAAATTCGCGGTATATTAATTACACGACACCAGGATTAATAACCAGAACGAAAAAAGATCCGTCACCGAATTCAAGATTTATCAATTTTAGATGTGGAGCTTATTATGACCAGCAACGAACGTATTCTCAGCCCGTTTACATTGCCAAACGGCGTAGAACTAAAAAACCGTTTGTTAATGGCGCCAATGACCACCTGCACGGGTTATTTTGACGGTACCGTTACTAGCGAGTTAGTGGAGTATTACCGCGCACGTTCAGGGGCTATTGGCACCATTATTGTTGAGTGTTGCTTTGTCGACGATCTCGGCCTCGCTTTTCCGGGGGCGATTGGGATTGATAGCGATGAAAAAATCGCCGGTCTGGCGAAGATTGCCGCCGCCATTAAGGAGAAAGGTTCAAAAGCCATTCTGCAGATTTACCACGGCGGGCGCATGGTGGAGCCGAAACTGATCGGTGGACGTACACCTATTGCGCCGAGCGCGATTGCCGCACCGCGCGAGGGTGCCGCGACCCCGGTAGCGATGAGCGCTGCGGAAGTGGAAAACATGATTGCCAAATTTGGCGAAGCCGTACGTCGCGCCATCCAGGCAGGCTTCGACGGCGTTGAGATTCACGGCGCTAACACTTATCTCATTCAGCAATTCTTCTCTCCTCACTCCAACCAGCGTGACGACGAGTGGGGCGGCAACCGCGAAAACAGGGCCCGCTTCCCGCTGGCCGTTCTTGATATCGCTCACAAGATGGCGCGCCAGTACGCTGATGACGCGTTTATCATCGGCTACCGCTTCTCTCCGGAAGAGCTGGAAGTCCCCGGCATCCGTTTTGATGACACAATGTTCCTGCTGGAGAAGCTGGCCGCTCGCGGTCTCGACTATCTGCACTTCTCCGTGGGTGCTGCGCTGCGCTCCTCCATTAATGACACGACCGATCCGACGCCGCTGATTGATAAATACTGCGCATTGCGCTCAGAAACGCTGGCGCAAATTCCGGTAATGGGCGTTGGCGGCATCGTCAACGCGGCGGATGCGGAAGAGGGGCTGGATCACGGTTACGACCTGATGGCGGTGGGCCGCGCCTGCATCGCCTACCCGGACTGGGCTTCGCGCATTGCCAACGGTGAAACCCTTGAGCTCTTTATGGACAGCACCCAGCGTGAAGCGCTGAACATCCCCGAGCCGCTATGGCGTTTCTCGCTGGTGGAAGCGATGATCCGTGATATGAGCATGGGCGCGGCGAAGTTCAAGCCGGGCGTCTTTGCTGAAACCGTGCAGGATGACAGCACCACGCTGGTGTTCAACGTCAGTCTCGAAACGGACTGCATTGCAGATATTACGCTGGCGGAAGGCCCGCTGGATGACGTCGAGTTTACCAGCAGCTTTGAAGAGATCCGCAGCCGTATCATCGATGCCAACTCTCCGCACGTAGACGCCATCTCCGGCGCAACCAGCCAGAGCGAAGCGGTTAAAAAAGCGGTGTCGAAAGCGATGGTGAAATCGAGCAAAGCGCGGATCGCCGAAGAGGGTGGTGATGTCAGCGCGCCGAAAAATTACGATGTGGTTGTTATCGGCAGCGGCGGTGCTGGCCTGGCTGCGGCAATTCAGGCGCACGACGAAGGTGCCAGCGTCCTGATCGTCGAAAAAATGCCGACTATCGGTGGCAACACTATCAAAGCATCGGCAGGGATGAACGCGGCGGAAACCCGCTTCCAGCGCGTAAAAGGCATTCAGGACAGTAAAGAGCTGTTCTACGCTGAAACCCTGAAAGGGGGCGTCGAGAAGAACGATCCCGCGCTGCTGCGCCGCTTTGTTGAACATGCCCCGGAAGCGATTGAGTGGCTGGCACGTCGCGGCATTATGCTTAACGACATTACCACCACCGGCGGCATGAGCATTGACCGTACGCACCGTCCACGCGACGGATCGGCAGTAGGCGGCTATCTGATCAGCGGCCTGCTGCGCAACGTTACCAAACGCAATATCGACGTCATGCTGGACACCTCCGTCGAAGAGATCCTCTTTGACGCGGGCGAAGTGCGCGGTGTACGCCTGCTGACCGAAGAGCAGGAGACCTTGAGCGTCGAGGCGAAGAGCGTGATTGTCGCCACCGGTGGCTTCAGCGCCAACAGCGCGATGGTCGTGAAATATCGCCCCGATCTGGACGGCTTCGTCACCACCAACCATAAAGGCGCGACCGGTAGCGGGATTTCGCTGCTGGAACGCCTTGGCGCTGCCACCGTGGATATGGGCGAAATCCAGATCCACCCGACCGTTGAGCAAAATACCTCTTATCTGATTTCAGAATCGATTCGCGGCGGCGGGGCAATTCTGGTCAATCAGCAGGGCAACCGCTTCTTCAACGAGATGTCGACCCGCGATAAAGTCTCTGCGGCCATCATCGCGCTGCCGGAGCACTATGCTTACATCGTCTTTGATGAGCACGTTCGTGCAAAAAACAAAGCGGCGGATGAGTATATCGCCCGCGGTTTTGTCACCAGCGCCAGCTCACCACGCGAACTCGCGGATAAGCTGGGTATGGATTATCATGCCTTCCTCGCCACGCTGGAGCGCTACAATGGCTTTGTGGAAAAACAGCATGACGATGATTTCGGGCGCACCACCGCACTGCGCGCACCGATTAACGAAGGCCCGTTCCACGCTATTCAGATCGCGCCAGGCGTGCATCACACTATGGGCGGTGTGACCATCAACACCGACACCCAGGTGCTTAACAACGAGCAGCAGGTTATTCCGGGTGCTTTTGCAGCGGGTGAAGTGGTGGGTGGCCTGCACGGCGGCAACCGCATCGGCGGCAACGCGGTGGCAGATATTATCGTCTTCGGTTCGCTGGCGGGGCATCAGGCCGCGCTGCGCGCAAAACGGTAACGCATTAACGCAAAATGGCTGCGCCTTATCAGGCCTCACTCTCCCCGGCCTGATAAGCGTAGCGCCACCAGTACGCAACAGAAGGAGTATGCAATGTCTGCTAATCCGAGCTGGCGCTACTCAGCCGTGCTGATGGGCTCGCCCATCCTGCTCACGCTCTTTGTCCATGATGAGGCACTCGCCTCCCGCGTATTCTCCCTGATTAAGCGCTACGAAGATCTTTTCACCGTCAACCGCGCCAACTCTGAAGTGATGGCAATCAATCACGCCGCAGGGCTTCATCCGGTTGCCGTCAGCCGTCCAGTTTTTGAGCTTATCAAATGCGCGAAAGCCGCCAGCATGATGCCAGGCAGCGCCTTTAATCTGGCAATTGGCCCGCTGGTGAAACTGTGGCGAATCGGCTTTAAAGGTGACCGTGTGCCAGAGGCGGACGCGATCGCCGCGCGGCTGCGCATCACGCGCGTGCAGGACGTTGTCCTTGATGATACCGCGGGCAGCGTTTTTCTTACCCAGGCCGGGATGGAGATCGATCTTGGCGCGATTGCCAAAGGGTTTATTGCCGACAGGGTGCGCGACTATCTGCACCAGCAGGGGGTGAGCGAGGGATTAATCAATCTTGGCGGCAACGTGCAGACGCTGGGGACGCCGCAGGGGCGGTGGTCGATCGGCGTGAAAAAGCCGTTCGCACAGGCGGATGCGCTGATTGGCACGCTTGAGGTCGCCAACCAGTCGGTAGTCACCTCTGGCACCTATGAGCGCTATTTCGAGCAGGATGGCCAACGCTGGCACCATATCCTCGATCCGCGCAGCGGCTACCCGCTGGAAAATGAGCTCGACAGCGTGACCGTCATCTCCGGCGACTCACTCGACGGCGATATCTGGACCACGCTGCTCTTCGGCCTCGGCGTCGAGAAAGGGTGTGAGCTTCTGAAACAGCGCGAGGATATTGAAGCCCTGTTCGTCACCAAAAAGCGCGAAGTGATCCTCTCCTCCCGCCGCCACTTCAGCTACACCCACGTTGACGACAGCTACCGGTTTATTGACTGTACTGCTTGAGCAGGCTGTACTGCTCCGCAATAAGCTGATAGCGATAGACCGGCCGACCGGTCGCACCATAGTGGATGGTGGTGTAGAGAATATTGATCTGCGCGAGCCAGATCAGATATTTACGGCAGGAGACGCGGGAGATATTGACCGCATTCGCCAGCTCATCCGTCGAAAACTCAATCCCCGGATGGGCATCGATCCACTGACAAATGGTGCGCAGGGTCTGGGCAGTGAGCCCCTTCGGCAGCTTACGGGTGTCTGCAACTTCCGGCGCGCCGCCGTGCAGCAGGCGATCAACATCCGATTGCTCATAGTAGGGGTGTGCATCCATCAGCTTGCGCTTCTCGCGCCAGGTGGTAAGCGCCTCTTCAAAACGCGGGAACTGGAACGGCTTAATCAGATAGTCGACCACACCGTAGTGCAGTGAGGTCTGAATGGTGGCGGCATCGGCAGAAGAGGTGATCATAATCACGTCGATAGCCCGCCCGCTGGCGCGAATGATCGGCAGCAGATCGAGACCGCTGTCCTGCTGCATATAGACATCCAGCAGCACCAGATCGATCTCAAGCAGCGGATTGTTCACCATCTCCTCGGCCTGACGCAGCGTTGACGCCGTGCCGCAGCACTGAAAACCGGCTATCTGCGCCACGTACATGCGGTTCAGCTCGGCAACCATGGCATCATCGTCAACAATTAATACATTTATCACGCGTTCTTCCTTTCACTATCCCACGGGAGATGGACAAAAAATTGGGTAAATACACCGGGTTCAGATTCCACGCTCACGGTGCCGCCAAGTTCAGCCAACTGCTGGCTGGCGAGGAAAAGCCCGACGCCGCGGTTTTCACCCTTGGTAGAGAAGCCTTTGCGAAAGATAGCCTCGATATTGCCCGGCGCAATACCCGGCCCGTCATCGCTCACTTCACCGGCCAGCCAGCCATCCTGATAATGCAGGAACAGACCGACTTCACCCTCCTGCTGGCCGCTCATCGCATCAAGCGCATTCTCAATCAAATTACCAAGCACGGTAACCAGCACCGTCACCTGTTTCTCATTCGGGTTATCCGGCACGTGGCTCTCATCAGCCAGCGTCAGGGTAAAACCACACTCTTTGGCCCGGTTGATTTTACCGAGCAGAAAACCGGCCACCACCGGCGACTTGATCTGATGCTGGATCGCGCCGATATCGCTCTGGTAGTTCTGGGCCGTTTGCAGCACATACTCCTGCAGCTTGTCATAGCGCTTCATATTTAACAGACCGAGGATGACATGCAACTTGTTCATGAATTCGTGCGAGGTGGTTCGCAAGGCATCGACATAATTGACCATACCATCGAGCCTCTGCATCAATTGGCTCACCTCGGTCTTATCGCGGAAGGTACAAATCGCGCCGATAATACTCTCCTGGCTGCGTACCGGTACGGTGTTACTGAGTAGCAGACGACCGTTACACCCCAGCTCGCGATCGAAAATAGGCGTGCCGGTCTGCAACACGCTCAGCAGATCGGCAAGCAGAGGTTGATGCGTGCCGGAGCCCTGCGCCGTACTGCTGAGCAACATCCGTCGCCCGGCATGGTTCAGCAGCGTTACGCGCCCGTCGGCATCCACCGCCATCACCCCCTCTTTGAGGGACTGCAGCATCGCCTGGCGCTGTTTAAACTGGGCTGAAATCTCATATGGCTCAAGGCCAAGCAGAATGCGCTTTAACACACGCACCACTTGCCAGACGCCAACAAAGCCCACCAGTGCGCTGAATATTAAGATCCACATCGCCGCCTGGCGGCTACGGCTTACCTGCTCGTCGACCTCGCTTAACGAAATGCCGACCACCACGACACCAATCTGCTGGTGGCGCTCATCAAAAACCGGGGTAAAAACGCGCAGCGCCGGGGCCAGTACGCCACGGTTCACTGCGGCATTCTCGTGGCCCTTTAACGCAGGCTGCAGATCCTCGCCAATAAAGTTCTGCCCGATCATGCTGGCATTCGGGTGCGCGTAGCGAATGCCCTGCATATTAGTCACCACCGCATAGAGCAGATCGTTTCGCGCCGCCACCGCCTGCGCAAGAGGCTGAATAACATTGCTATTGGGTGGCAGGAGCAGCCCGCGCCTGATTTCCGGCGCATTGGCAAGGGTACGCGCCACCGCGAACCCGGTTGCTTTCACGCCGTCGCGCGTGGCGTTACTTATCTGCCAGAACCAGAGGGCGCAGGCCAGCAGCAGCACGGAACCCGTCACGCTGCACACCATAAGTGTAACCATGGTGCCGAACTTCATTGGCCGTTTGCGCGGGGAGGTCGCCGTGGGCGCTATTTGAGTCATGCCGAACCCGAATCATTTATCTGAGAAAAGTTATTATCGCCGATGGGCGGCAATTCATAAAGCCGTGTGATAAATGAGGAAAAATAGTCGCGCCGGGAAGCGTGACCCCACTCGCAAGCAGGAAGCGCAAATACCCTTATAGTGTGTGGGGAACCTTTAACAAGGAGCAGGGTATGAGCAGTAAGCCAAACGGTTCAATGGAGGCGCGTCGTAATAGCCGCACGGGCGATATCGACCGCCTCGCCACGCTGGATATGCTGACGCTTATCCATCAGGAGAGTGAAGAGGTCACGCAGGCGGTTACCGCCTGTCTCCCGGCGATCGCCCGGTTGGTTGATAACGCCAGCGCGACGCTTAACCGGGGCGCAAGAGTGGTGCTTGCCGGGGCGGGTGCCTCGGGGCGGGCGGCAGTCCAAACCGTCGAGGCGTTCGCGCCGGATAGCCAGCACGGGCTGCTGGCGTTAATGGCCGGTGGCCCACGGGCGGGGAAAGCGCAGCAGGATCGCGCAGCGGGGGACTACGCCTGCGGCGGTAACGATCTCAGGGCGCTGGGGCTAACGGCGCGCGATATGCTGGTGGTGCTGTCGTTAAGCGGCAAAACACCGTGGGCAAACGGGGCGCTGCAGCAGGCGAGGGCGCTTGGGGCATACGTGGTGTTGATCACCCGCGCGCAGGCGTGCGAAGCGGCGCAGTATGCCGATATTGTCATTGCGCCCGATACGGGAGCCGAAGCGGTAAGCGGTTTTGGCGAGCCAAAAGCGCAGCTGGCACAGCAGCAGATCCTCAACATGTTTTCTACCGGGCTGGCCATTCGTGGTGGGCGCGTTTACGGCAACCTGCGCGTCGACGTGGCACCGGTGAATCTGCACTGGGCCGAGCGGCAGATCGCCGTAGTGATGGCGGCGAGCGGCTGTTCGCGTGAAGAGGCGAAACGCGCGCTGGCGCAGGCGAATAATGAGTGTCGCGCCGCTATTTTAATGCTGCTGACCGGCGTAAGTGCCTCACGGGCGCAGGTTCTGCTGGCAGAGAACCATCGCCATTTGCGTCTGGCGATCGCCGGTGCGGAAAGTGAAAGAGTCGATGCCTGATAATCGCTATTCGGCCGCTGCGTGCGGCCGTTATTTATTTTCCATTTAATTGAAATACGCTAAATTTTATTTCTCCCCTTAAGATAAATTCCCGCCAAAATAAGTCCACACAGAGTGCGCCACTACTTTTTTTAATTAAAAAAAGCAGGCAGCAAATAAAAACAAAATTATTCTATTTTGTGAATGATATTTTAAATTAACGTAAAAATACGTTAATATGCGTCACCACGAATCACTTGTTGTTACCTAACCGAATAATTATGCCTGCAATGAAAAAAACAATTATTGCCTTCAGCGCCGTCGCGATGCTCGTCAGCTCTGCGACCAGTGCATGGGCGGAAGAGAACCAAAAAACCGACTTCCTGCTGATTGGCGGCGGTATCATGAGCGCCTCCCTGGGCACCTGGCTGCAGACCCTGCAACCGGAGTGGAAACAGGTGATGGTTGAGAAGCTCGACGGCGTTGCGCTTGAGTCCTCTAACGGCTGGAATAATGCCGGTACCGGTCACTCGGCAAATATGGAACTGAACTACACGCCACAGCGTGAAGACGGCTCCATTGATGTCACCAAGGCGCTGGAAATTAATGAACAATTTATGATTTCCCGCCAGTTCTGGTCCACCCAGGTGAAGCGCGGTATTTTAACCAACCCGCACTCCTTTATTAATTCCACGCCGCACATGAGTTTTGTCTGGGGCGATAATGTGGATTATCTGGCAAAACGTTATGCCGCGCTGCAGCAAACCACGTTATTCCAGGGAATGAAATTCTCCACCGATCACCAGCAAATTAAGCAGTGGGCACCGCTGGTGATGGAAGGGCGCGATCCGCAGCAAAAAGTGGCCGCGACCTGGACGCCGGTCGGTACCGATGTGAACTATGGCGAAATTACCCGCCAGCTGATCGGTAGCCTGAAAAAGAGCAAAAACTTCTCGCTGCAAACTTCGTCTGAAGTCACCGATTTCAAACGTAATGCCGACAACTCCTGGCATGTGACGATCAAAGATGTGAAAAGCGGCGATGAGCACACCATTGATGCGAAATATGTCTTTATCGGTGCCGGTGGCGGCGCGCTGAAGCTGCTGCAAAAAACCGGTATTCCGGAAGCGGACAACTATGCGGGCTTCCCGGTAGGCGGCTCCTTCCTGATGACCGAAAACCCGGCTGTTACTAACATTCACCGTCAGAAAGTGTATGGTCAGGCTTCCGTGGGCGCACCGCCGATGTCGGTTCCGCATATTGATGCGCGCGTCATTGACGGTAAACGTGTGGTGCTGTTCGGGCCATTCGCGACCTTCTCGACCAAATTCCTGAAAAACGGCTCCTTCTTTGATCTGCTGAGCACCACCACCACCAGCAACTTTATGCCGATGACCCATGTAGGTCTGGATAACTTTGACCTGGTGAAATACCTGATGGGTCAGGTGATGCTGAGTGATGACGACCGCTTTGAAGCGCTGAAAGAGTACTACCCGCAGGCGCGTAAAGAGGACTGGAAACTGATCCAGGCCGGTCAGCGCGTACAGATCATCAAGAAAGATGAAGATAAAGGCGGCGTGCTGAAGCTGGGCACCGAAGTGGTGGTCGATCAGCCGAAAACCCTCTCTGCGCTGTTAGGCGCATCGCCGGGTGCCTCTACCGCAGCGCCGATTGCCCTGAACGTCATCAAGAAGATGTTCCCGGAGCAGTTCAACTCGCCGGAGTGGCAGAGCAAGATCAAAGAGGTTGTACCGAGCTTTGGTCAGCATCTGAACGGCAACGTTGCACTGACGCAGCAGGTGTGGGATGACACCGCCGCCGCGCTGGAGCTGACCAAGCCGCCGGTTATCGACATGAAAGACGCGCAGGCTGCAACGCCAGCCGCGCCGAAGAGCGAAAACGCGCCACAGCATGATATGGCGCTGTAAATAAGAGAGGCGCACCGCGGTGCGCCTTTTTTTATGCCCTACAGATGGCGGGCAAACCATGCGGTTTGTACCTTGCTGACACGCTCAAACGCCTCCCCACTATAGATATCGTAATGGCGCGCGCCGGTCTCTTCGTGCAGCGCTTTCTCTGCTGCTGCCACTGCCTCAAACAGCGCCCGGCCTTGTGCAGGCGGGTTAACGCTATCTTCAGCCGCAATCACCACCAGCGTTGGACAGGTCACCTTTGCGGCCCACTCGGCGGGGTGATAATTCACCGTTTCGCGAACGGTCAGAAAGGGGATTTTGATATCCATCTGCGGAAAGCGGGTGCGGTTCTCCTCAAAGAACGCTTTCGATTCCGCATCGGAAAGCACGCGAGTGATCGCCACCATCATCTCTTTGCCGGTCGCCTGCTGCTTCTGCGCCATCTTATCCAGCGTGTCGATAAAGGCGCGCTTTTCGCCCTCATTCATATGCCCGGTGACGATCGCCTCACCGTCGGCAAACGCCAGCTGGCTGACCACGCATTTTATACGCGCATCCTGCGCGGCAGCGGCGAAGACGTGGCAGCCGCCAAATGACGTGCCCCACACTCCGATGCGCCCGGCATCCAGCGCGGGCTGCTCACCGACCCACGCTACGACCGAAAGAATATCCTCAATCTGCATAGCAGGCACCAGCCGTCCACGCTCCCCTTCGCTGTCGCCAAAGCCGCGATAATCGAAGGTGACCGTAGCAAAACCGGCCCTGGTGAAGGACTCGGCGAAAGCAGGCAGCAGGATCGGCTGGATGCCACAGAAGCCGTGACATAACACGACGGTGGGATGGGGGCCTGCCGCAGCAGGCGTGCGCAGGGTAAGGGCGATACCATTGGTGAGCGAGTAAGTTGAAGTATCCATATAACTTATGATTTCCTTTTTATCATTTATCTGAATAATCAATTGCTTAACGGTGAAGGGCCATCTTACCCGCCCGCGCTTTTTATCGCCAGATATCAATGCAGAGATAACCTGTTTTGCTATGCTTGGATAGTTTTCATTAATGGCACAGCCGCGATGATACGGCGTTAAATCATTTCGTACGCCTTGTGCGAAGTGAGGGGTGAGAATAATCGCAACAACAGGAAAAGTGTCTCTGTTTACTTCCCGCGCCGCGCTTTATATATTTCACGCGGTTTTAAATCATCACTATGGCCCGGTTAACAGAATCACGCTATTTCAAAAAAGGCGGCGATTAGTGCTGCCCTGCGTGCGTGTCGGCCCTATTTCGGAGAGAACAGAGTGAACCCAAAAATTAAAACGGCGCTTTGCGTTGTCGCCGCGCTTTTACCATTTGCCAGCGTAAATATGGCTTCAGCCAGTGACCGCATGGTCAGGATCGTCAACGGCACACCGGCGCAACCCGGCGAATTTCCTGAGTTTATCACCATCAATACTGACTCAACGCTCGCCGGGCACCGCTGCGGTGGCGTACTGGTTAATTCCCGCTGGATATTAACCGCCGCCCACTGCACCACCACATTTGATTTAACCCATGACAATATTTTAATTGGCGCGGAGAGTTATCAGCCGTTAAAAATAAAAGAGAGTGTGCCGGTTGAGAAAATTGTTGTGCACCCTTCATACGATATTTCTACAATGGAGGGATCGGCAAAATACGATATCGCCTTAATTAAACTGGCCCGTGAAACCACCAGCACCGATTTTGCGCTGCTGGCCGGAAATAACCCGGGCGATGAGCCGCCCGCAGCGCTGACGGATATTCCACTGACCGGCGTGGGCTTTGGCGTGAATGAAAATGGACTCAAACCGAACGTGCTCTATAAAGGGCAGTTGAGCGTACTGGCGGATAACCAGTGTATCGATGTCCCGCAGTTCTATCCGCCGACTTATTTCGATCCGCAGATGCACATTTGTGCCGGTTACGCCACCGCCGGGGGCGATTCGGGCGGCCCGCTGTTTGCTGATTACAATGGCAGCCGCTACGTTGTCGGCATTGTCTCGCGGGATCTCATTCTGCCGGCGCAGCAGTTCACGCGCGTCAGCTACAATGCGGACTGGATCAACGCCACCGTTGCCGGGTAGCGCCTGTCAGGGAAGCCGGGCTGCCGCTTAGCGGCCTGGCTGCTCCTTCTCCAGCCGCCGGTAAAGCGTGCTGCGCGAAATGCCCAGCTTTTTCGCCGCCAGGCTCATGTTGCCCTGCGCTTCGGCAATTGCCTGCCGGGCATCGGCCTGCGGCGCGGTAGCCGCGTTTACGGCAGTTACCGGCTCACCCGGCAGATCGCTAAGCGTAATGCGATCGCCATCTTCCGCCAGCGCCATCAGCACACGCAGCTGGCTCAGCAACTGGCGCACATTGCCAGGCCACGGTCGCTGCGCCAGCGCGTTCAGCACCTCATCGCTTAATGTCAGCCCGCGGCGGGCAGCGCCCAGCTCATGCCACAACTTTTGAATAAAGCCCGGCAGGTGCGGCCATGCGCGCAGCGGCGGGATCGGCAGGTGAAACTCCTGAATGCGATAGAGCAGATCCTCGCGAAAGCTTCCCGTTTGCACCCGTGCGGCGAGATCCTGGTGGGTGGCGCAAATCAGCGTGAAGTTTACCTCCACGCTGCTGTTGGCACCGAGCGGCGTCACGCGCTTCTCCTGTAGCACCCGCAGCAAGCGGGTTTGCAGCGCCAGCGGCATATCGCCAATCTCATCCAGGAACAACACGCCGCCATCGGCTTCGCGGCATTTACCGATATAGCCTTTCGGGTTCGCACCGGTAAACGCGCCGGGGACATAGCCGAAGAGTTCAGACTCAATCAAAGGCTCCGGCAGCGCCGCGCAGTTGATGGCAACAAATTTCCCCTCGTGCCACTGGCTGCGCTGAAAAAGCTCACGTGCCAGATGCTCTTTGCCGCAGCCCGTTTCACCCGTAATACACAGGGCGATACCGGCATTAACGATGCGCAGCGCTTTCTCTTTTTCACGCGCCATGTGATCCGGCTGATAAACGCTGCGCGGCGCGCTGTAGCGCCGGGCGGGCAGCGTCTGGCGGGCAAAGTAGTGGCGCGCGTGGCTCGATTCGAGGGCGCACTCACCGGCTTTTGCACTGAAACCGGGGAAGAGGGTGTCGATCTCCATCGCGCCAAAGTGGTTGGCGGTAAGGGAAAACTCCTCCATCGCCAGCCGGTTCGCGCCGAGCAGGGTGTTCTCTTCAAAAATAAGCAGCAGCTCCTGGGCGCTGCCGAGCACCGCCCGATCGTGATGCAGGCTTAACAACCAGCGATTAGCGCCGAGCGCGCTGCTGGCCCAGCTATGTTCAATCTGGCACACCGCGCGGCGGATCAACGCCGACGCATCGCGGCGCGGGGTCTGCGCCGGGGTGGAGAGATCCAGCACGCCAGCAATCTGCCCATCGGGGCGGAACACCGGTGCGGCGGAGCAGAATAGCCCGGCGTTACGGCTGAGAAAGTGTTCGCCGCCGGAGACTTCGCAGTGGCGCTGTAATGCCAGCGCCGTGCCGATGGCATTGGTGCCGCGCGCGTGTTCGCCCCACAAATGGCCCGGCGAGAGGGCAAAGCGCTGCGCTTTATGCAGAAAGTCGCTGTTCCCGTAGGTCTCCAGCACCAGGCCGGTGGCATCGGACAACACCAGAATCGACGGATGGCTGGAGAGTTGCGGACGCAGACGCGCCAGCAGCGGGGCGACCAGGTGGTTCACCCAGCCATTCTCCGCGCGGGCGTCATTGAGCAGAGAGGAGGCCACCCAGGGCTGCACGTCATCATCCCGGGTTAATCCATAACGTGAGCTGCGCTGCCAGGAATCTTCCAGTTGATATGGCAGGCTGACCTCTTGCGGGGCGGGGGACAACGATCGGGCGCGTGATGGCATGTTACTCTCCGATAATTGAAATGTTGCAATTGTGTATCACATGAGTGTCGCGTATGTAGCGACGTGCAACACACTTCCCGTAATCGCCATCACGCTTTTTTGTTACCGCACTTTTTGACCTGACGGTGAGAAATCTATTATACGTTGATTTTAATGGTTATTTTTCGTTTTTTCCGGTCGTTTCAGGAGTTGGCATAAGAACTGCTTATATGCTTCTGTCCACCACAGAGTGAGACGCCTCTTCTGTACCGATAATAACGAGGAACACCTTATGAAATATCTGCACCCTGGCCTTGATGGCGCGAAAGTCTCTTATAAGCCGCGTTATGGCAACTATATTGGCGGCGAATTTGTCGATCCGATTGAGGGCCGCTGGTTTACGAATACCTCGCCGGTGACCGGAGAGGTGATTGCCGAGTTCCCGCGCTCCGGGGCGGAAGATATTGAAAAAGCGCTCGATGCCGCCCATGCCGCCGCCGAGAGCTGGGGCAAAACCAGCGTGCAGGATCGTGCCAATGTGCTGCTGAAAATTGCCGATCGCATCGAAGCCAACCTTGAGCTGCTGGCGTTAACGGAAACCTGGGACAACGGCAAACCGATTCGCGAAACGCTGGGCGCCGATATTCCTCTCGCTGTCGATCACTTCCGCTACTTTGCCGGCTGCGTCCGCGCGCAGGAGGGGACGGCGGCAGAGATCGACAGCAATACCGTTGCGTACCATATCTATGAACCGCTCGGCGTGGTCGGGCAGATTATTCCGTGGAACTTCCCGATCCTGATGGCGGCCTGGAAGCTGGCTCCGGCGCTGGCCGCCGGTAACTGCGTGGTGCTGAAACCTGCTGAGCAGACGCCGCTGGGCATCTGCGTGCTGATGGAAGTGATTGGCGATCTGCTGCCGAAAGGGGTGCTGAACGTGGTGCACGGTTTCGGTATGGAAGCGGGCGAACCGCTGGCGCGCAGCAAGCGCATCGAGAAGATTGCCTTTACCGGCTCAACGCCGATTGGCCGCCACATCCTGGCGTGCGCGGCTGAAAATATCATCCCCAGCACCGTCGAGCTGGGCGGTAAATCCCCCAATATTTACTTTGAAGATGTGCTGAATGGCGACGCCGAGTATATCGATAAAGCGATCGAGGGCGTGGTGCTTGGCTTCTTTAACCAGGGCGAAGTCTGCACCTGCCCGTCGCGCGTGCTGGTACAGGAGTCCATCTACCCGCAGTTTGTTGAGAAAGTGATTGCCCGCATGGAGAACATCCGTAAAGGCGACCCGTTCGACACCGACACCATGATTGGCGCGCAGGCATCCCAGGAGCAGTACGACAAAATCCTCTCCTATATCAACATCGCCCGTGAAGAGGGCGGCGAAATTATCGCTGGCGGCGCGCACCTTGAGCATGGCGATAAGCTGGAGAAGGGTTACTACATTCAGCCGACGCTGATCAAAGGCCACAACAAAATGCGCTGCTTCCAGGAGGAGATCTTCGGGCCTGTCATCGGTATCACCACCTTTAAAGATGAGGCGGAAGCGCTGCAAATTGCCAACGATACAGAATATGGACTCGGTGCCGGGCTGTGGACGCTGGATATCAACCGCGCGTGGCGTATGGGGCGTGCGATCAAAGCGGGTCGTGTCTGGACCAACTGCTACCACCTCTACCCGGCGCATGCGGCGTTCGGTGGTTACAAAAACTCGGGCGTGGGGCGTGAAACCCACAAACTGGCGCTCAGCCACTATCAGCAGATCAAAAACCTGCTGGTCAGCTACAGCGGTTCCCCGCTGGGTCTCTATTGATTATCCATCAGCATGAGGGTGAAAGAATGCAACTGAAAAGCATGAAGGCCGCCGTCGTGAAGGCGTTTGGTCAACCGTTGGTGATTGAAGAGGTGATGGTGCCTGCCGTGGCACCGGGCAAAATTTTGGTCAAAATCGCTGCCACCGGCGTGTGCCATACGGATCTGCACGCCGCAGAAGGTGACTGGCCGGTAAAACCCAACCCGCCGTTTATTCCGGGCCATGAGGGCGTTGGCCATGTGGTTGCCGTCGGCGCGGGTGTTACGCATATCAAAGAGGGCGATCGCGTCGGCGTGCCGTGGCTCTACTCGGCCTGCGGGCATTGCGAGCACTGCCTCGGCGGCTGGGAGACGCTGTGCCATGGCCAGCAGAACTCCGGTTACTCGGTTAACGGCAGCTTTGCCGAATATTGCCTGGCGGATGCTAACTACGTCGGCATCCTGCCGGATAATGTCGGTTTCAACGAAATCGCGCCGATTCTCTGCGCCGGGGTGACGGTCTATAAAGGGCTGAAGATGACCCAAGCCTCCGCCGGGCAGTGGGTGGTGATCTCCGGGATTGGCGGGCTGGGGCATTTAGCCATTCAGTATGCGGTGGCGATGGGGATGAATGTCGCCGCGGTCGATATTGATGATGAGAAACTGGCGTTTGCCCGCCGTCTTGGGGCGTCAGTGGTGGTAAATGCCCTTAACGAGGATCCCGGCACGCGTTTTCACGAGGAGTTCGGCGGCGCGCACGGTGTGCTGGTCACGGCGGTGTCGCCGAAGGCCTTCGCACAAGCCACCACTATGATGCGTCGTGGCGGCACCATGGTGCTGAACGGTTTGCCGCCGGGGACGTTCGATCTGTCGATTTTTAATATGGTGCTGGATGGCATTACGGTGCGCGGGTCGATTGTCGGTACGCGTAAAGATCTGCAGGAGGCGCTCGATTTCGCCGGACGCAACAAGGTGCATGCTGAGATCGCCGTGGAGCCGCTGGAGAACATCAACGACATTTTCGATCGCATGCGCGCCGGGAAAATCACCGGCCGTATTGTGGTGGATATGGCGATGTAAAAATTGCCGGATGGCGCGTAAACGCTTATACGGCCTACAGCAACGAAGCCGCCATCCGGCGATGGGGTTGGTATGTGGCTTTGGTGGAAGGGTTCCGTTCACCAGGCATTGGGGAGTTTCATTGATCTCTTATGCGGTGAACGGGACAAGGGAAGCGGCCGCGCTCCCCTTGTCAATCCCCGCGGCCCCGCGAGGAAATCGGTGCTTCGCACTGCGCTCACCTCCCGCGTGCCTGACTGCGGCCGGCTCGACTCGACATCCTGTCTCGGTTCGCCTCTGTCCGCCATCCATGGCGTCCAGACCTTGTCATTCACGCTTCGGTTCGCCGATTTCAGCGGGGGTCAACACCGTCGCTGCGAGACCGCAGGTAAATGCAATGAAGGTGTCGCTGTAGGCGCGATTTTGTAGGCCGGATAAGGCGTAGCCGCCATCCGGCAGTGGTGCGGCGGAGATAATGCCGGATGGCGCGTTACACGCTTATCCGGCCTACGCGGTTTCAGTGGCTCCGTTTACGTAACCGCCATCCGGCAATCCGCTTACAACCCGCGTTTCGCCATCAGCGCCGCCAGCTCAACCAGCCGGTTGGAGAATCCCCACTCGTTATCGTACCAGGCGAGGATTTTCACCATATTGCCGCCAATCACCAGCGTTGAGAGCCCGTCGATAATCGATGAACGCGCATCGCCCTGATAATCACTGGATACCAGCGGCTCATCGCTGTAACCGAGGATCCCTTGCAATGGCCCGGCGGCGGCAGCTTCGCGGAAGGCGTTATTCACTTCATCTGCCGTTACATCGCGCTTCAGGGTGACGGTCAGGTCAACAATCGACACCACCGGCACCGGCACGCGTAACGAATATCCGGTCAGGCGACCTTCGAGTTCCGGGATCACTTTGCCCAGCGCTTTTGCCGCGCCGCTGGAGTAGGGGACAATTGAGAGCGCCGCCGCACGCGCACCGCGCAGATCTTTCTCCGGCTGGTCGTGCAGCGCCTGGCTGTTGGTGTAAGCATGGGTGGTGTTCATCAGGCCATGCTCAATGCCAAAGTGCTGATGCAGCACCTGGGCGGCGGGAGCCAGACCGTTCGTGGTGCAGCTACCGTTGCTCACCACATGGTGTTTAAGCGGGTCGTACTGCCCGTCGTTTACGCCCAGCACAATGGTTAAATCGTCGTTTTTACCCGGCGCGGAGATAATCACCCGCTTTGCGCCGCCGCTGCTGATATGTACCGCCGCTTTCTCACGGTCGGTAAAAAAGCCGGTCGCTTCGATTACTATCTCTGCGCCCACCTCGCGCCATGGGATCGCTGCCGGATCGCGCTCGCTAAACACGCGGATCGTTTTGCCATCAACCCGCAGTTCGCCTTCGCCCGCCTCAACCGGCACCGGCAGGGTGCCTGAGAGGGAGTCGTACTTCAGCAGGTGCGCGAGGGTTTTACTGTCGGTGAGATCGTTGATCGCCACAATCTCAACGTCGGCATTGCCGAGTGCTGCGCGCAACACGTTGCGGCCGATTCGGCCAAAACCATTAATGCCAACCTTAACCATGATGCTCTCCTTCCAATCGGGGTCTGCATTCACTGTAGGCCTGGCATCTTTTGGCGTAAATGACAAAAAAGGATCACTTTACGCCAAAGTGCGGCGGTGGAAGCGCTGGCGATATTCGCCGGGGGTGAGGTGCAACTGGCGTTCAAAGGTGCGGCGCAGGTTGATGCTGCTGCCAAAGCCGGTTTGCAGGGCGATGCGATCCAGCGTGTCGCGGCTCTGCTCAAGCCTGTCGCGCGCGGCGGCAAGGCGCGCTTCGGCAACATAACGCGCCGGGGAGATGCCGGTTTCGCGGGTAAAGACGCGGGTAAAATTGCGCGGGCTCATTGCCACCTGTTCGGCCAGCGCCTCCACGCTTAAATCCGCTGCGAGGTTTTGCAATATCCAGCTTTGCAGCGTGCTGATTGGCCCACTGTTTTCGGCCTGTTGCAGATGGTAGCGGCTGAACTGGAGTTGCCCGCCGGGGCGGCGCAGATACATCACCAGATCCTGCGCCACATCGCGGGCGAGGGTAAATCCGTAATCCTCCTCCACCAGCGCAAGGGTGAGATCGAACCCGGAGCTGACGCCGCCGGAGGTCCAGACCGGGCCATCCTGAATATAGAGCGGGCCGCTCTCAACCGTAATAGTGGGATAGCAACGCTGCATCGTCTCCAGCAGCCGCCAGTGTGTTGTCGCCCGGCGACCATCAAGCAGACCCGCCTGCGCCAGCAGCATCGCGCCGCCGCAGATGGAGACCACGCGGCGCGCGTGGGGGGCGGCAAGACGCAGCCAGTCCACCACCGCCGTGCCTTCCTCTTCGTCGTTACCGCGACCGGTGATCATAATAGTGTCCCAGGGCTTGCGCGGATCGATCTCCGGCAGCCGATGGTCGGCTAACAGGTTTAAACCAGACTGACCATGGATCACCGGGTGAGGTTGGGTAGTGGCAATACGCAGGGTGTAACGGGGTTCACCGGTGCCGTCCGGGTGCAGGCGATTGGCCTGCATCAGAATGTCGGCAATACCGGCGGATTCAAACAGCATGCCGCCATCGGGCACAATAATCAGGAAGGTTTTCATGTCCTGAAAAGTACGCTGATAACAAAATAAGTCAACCAGCGGAGATAAAAATGCCCGGCGTATAAAGGCCGGGCAAGTCAGGCAAGGCACGTAGCGGGAGGGTCTTTACCCTCTGTTACTCATGTTGTTCAGCCAGCTCCTGCACCTGCTGGCGATTTGCCATCCTTGCGACGAGGTATTGCTGGAGCGGATCGAGCTTCGGTTCACGGTGTGCGCGTAGCATTGCGTCTTCATTACTGGCGGCCACCTGTACCGGTACGAAGGGTTTTTCCAGGCGAGTACGTTCAAACTCATCCTGCACCTGCCAGCCGAGATCGGCGCTGGTGCGCGAATTAACACGGACATTCCTTACACGTTTCAGGTTCTGTTGCATATCTTGTTCCTCATCGGTGACGACAGCCTGTCTGATTGCGAATCGAGGTGCCGACATTGCCGCAATATGTTCCAGGAGTGGTGATCGTAAAGACCACGCCAGTAAAAGAGGGATGCCGCTGTAACACACCGTGCATCCTGAAATAGTTTAGTACGGCTAATCAAAGTGCTAAATCAAGGGATTAGGTCATTCTTATGTTAATGACCGCTCAGGTTATCGCCGTTAATTTATCGTGCAATAACAAGAGTTCGCCCTGCCTGACTTTTGCCGTACCGTTTACCTTGGTGTTCGCATACTCTTTTGGCTGATAACGCCTTTAAATTGACCGCAGATTAATTCACTGTCATTTAAAGCAGTTATCAGCCACAACGAAGCGGAAAATTATTCCACTTCTGCTTTCTGGTTAATTTTGCTGGTGGCGATTTTAGTCAGGAGATTATCGGTATTTTTCTCCTCTTCCAGCGTTTGCGCCAGCAGCTCAGCGGCTTTCTTATAGCCCAGCTGTTTTGCCAGCGTGCAGAGCGTGCCGTAAGAGGCAATTTCGTAGTGCTCTACTTTTTGCGCTGCGGCAATCAGGCCCGCATCGCGCAGGGTGCCTTTTTCGCTCGCTTCGATCACTTCGTTCGCTTCTTCAACCAGACCTTCCATCGCATGACATTTCATACGTTTCAGTTTCACGTTAGCTTCTGCTTCCAGCAGCATATCGATACGTTCAATCTGACCATGGGTCTCTTCCAGGTGCTGTTTAAATGCCTGCACCAGCTCAGCGTTAGAGGCTTCGCGCGCCATTTTGGTCAGTGCGCGCGCCAGCTGCTTCTCAGCGCTGTAAATGTCGGATAAACCATGAATAAAAAGGTCGTTAAGCGTATTAATCTGCATAATATCCACCCAATAATAGCGTTAAAAATAGCGAGCCATCGCTGGCTCGCCAGTTATTAATCTTTAATTTCAAAGCAGTAATTATTCCGTCACAGCAATATTAGTTATTGCCGGATTTACGGCCGCCGCTGTGGCTATTCTGGCCGCCTTTTTTACCTGCTTCGGAAGCGCGCTGCGGATCGTTTTTGAAATTACCGCCGCTCTGTTGACCGCCTTTGCGGCCTGCTTCTGATGCCTTTTCACGATTCTCGGCGAAATTACCTGAGCCACCACGATGTTCAGCCATAATATTTCTCCTGTTTCGTTGTTTCAGTGTAACGACACTTTATTTGTGAGCAGTGTCGCCGGCGTTCGTCATTAAATTTAGACCCGCTTGTGGAATAGTCAAACGGCAGGGGGAAGGCGGGAATTAACAAAAATATAATATCGTTTAAGAGGATATATTTTAATTAGACCAAACGGTCATCTGAAAGGCATCTTTAAAATAAGTGACTTAGCGAAAAGTAAAGCTCAATCCGAATAATAACCCACGAAACTATCGACGTTGATTGTCACAAAACATTCTTGCGCTGCGCTTTTTTTGACAAAAATTTACGTTCGAAAGGGTGAGATATATCATTTTTGCTTATGGTTTTGAGAGAAATCTTAGGCTTACGAATAAATATATCGTGGCCGTTTGGCTCAGCGGGGCGGCAGGGTCTACGTTTAAACCTTAATAACCGATACGCCACCCGAACAGGGGCGACGAGGCGCGCTGCAACGCGTGGCCGATTGCACCGGGAGTGGACGTACAGCCCTTTATTGGTGAGGAAGTAACATGAGCCTGCAAAAATGTACCGTCATTTATGATGGTAAGCCCCTTATTGGCCCGGCGGACATGCCGCTGATCCCCTTCCTTGAACACTGTAATGTGAAACTGCCCCACGTCTGTTACCACCCGGCGCTCGATCCGCTGCAAACCTGCGATGTCTGCTGGGTGGAATCGGAAGGAGAACTGGTGCGCGGCTGTACGCTGCGTAGCCGCGAAGGCATGGTGATTACTTCAGCGAACGAGCCCGCCCGCGCGGCGCGCGAAGAGGGGATGGATCGGCTGCTGGCAAAACATGAACTCTACTGCACCGTCTGCGAACACAACACTGGCGACTGCACACTGCATAACACCGTGGTGGATATGCATATCCCGATTCAGCGCTATGCCTTTGAGCGCAAACCCTATGTCAAAGATCACTCCAACCCCTTTTATACCTACGATCCCGATCAGTGCATTCTCTGCGGCCGCTGTGTGGATGCCTGCCAGAATGTTGAAGTGAATGAGACCCTGAGCATCGATTACACCATGGAGCACCCGCGCGTGTTGTGGGACGGCGGCACGCAGATTGCCGGTTCCAGCTGTGTCAGCTGTGGGCACTGCGTCACGGTCTGCCCCTGCAATGCGCTAATGGAGAAGAGCATGCAGCCCGACGCCGGGCCGTTCACTTCGATGCGCCAGTCGCTAAAGCGCCCGCTGATCGACATCATCAAAACCCTCGAGAACTCCACCGGGGCGGAGATTATCTCCGGCGTTTCGGTGATTGATACCCACCTGCGCCAGCAGGAGATCAAACGCACCAAAACCGTCTGCACCTACTGCGGTGTTGGCTGCTCCTTTGAGATGTGGACCCGCGATCGCCACCTGTTAAAGGTGCAGCCGAGCGTCGAAGCGCCGGTTAACAGCATCTCCACCTGCGTGAAGGGTAAATTTGCCTGGGACTTTATCAACAGCCCGGAGCGCATCACCACACCGCTGATCCGCGAAAACGGGCGCTTCCGCCCGGCAAGCTGGGATGAGGCGCTCGATCTGGTGGCGACACGCCTGCTCTCGATCCGCGATAACGCTGGCGCAGAGAGCATCGGTTTTATCGGCTCCAGCAAAGGCAGCAATGAAGAGGCCTACCTGACGCAGAAAATTGCCCGCGCGATTATTGGCACCAACAGCGTTGATAACTCCTCCCGCTACTGCCAGAACCCGGCGACCGAAGGGCTGTTCCGCACCGTTGGCTACGGCGGCGATGCCGGTACCATCGAGGATCTTATCAAGGCCGATCTGGTGATCATTGTTGGCAGCAACACCGCCGAAAACCATCCGGTGATCGCCTCACGTCTGAAAGCAGCGAAAAAGCATCATGGGCAGCAGTGGCTGGTGGTCGATCCGCGCCGTCACGAAATGGCCGGGCGCGCTGATCTACATCTGCGCATTCAGCCCGGAAGCGATCTCGCCTGGGCCAGCGCCATGTCGCGCTACATGTTTGATAACGGCTATGCCGATGAGGCGTTTCTCGCCAGTAGAGTCAATAAGGTGGAGGAGTATCGCCAGTCCCTTGCCCCGTTCACACTTGATTTTGCCGCCGAACAGACCGGCTTATCGCCCGAGCTCCTCACCCGTGCCGCCGAGATGATCGGCAAGGCCGGGCGTGTCTGCATTATGTGGGCGATGGGCATCACGCAGCACAGCCATGGCGCAGACGCCAGCACCGCGCTCTCCAACCTGTTACTGGTGACGGGCAACTATGGGCGGCCGGGCACTGGCGGCTATCCGATGCGCGGACATAATAATGTGCAGGGGGCGAGCGATTTCGGCTGCCTGAAAAACTTCTACCCCGGCTATGAGTCCGTCAGCGATCCCGCCGTGCGCGCCAAGTGGGCAAACGCCTGGGGCGTGCCAGCGGAACGGCTCTCGCTGGAGGTGGGGGAGGACAACTTTATGATGGTGAAGATGGCGCGCGAAAAGCAGATCCGCGCCATGTATGTGATCGGCGAAGATACCGCCTTTGCGGATGCCGATGCCCACAGTGTGCATGAAGGCTTCACTGACCTCGACTTCCTGGTGGTGCAGGATCTCTTTCTCAGCCGCACCGCGCAGTTTGCCGACGTGGTGCTGCCCGGCTGCCCGAGCGTGGAAAAAGAGGGCAGCTTCGTCAATACCGAGCGGCGCATCCAGCGTTTTTATCCGGTGATGCCGCCACTCGGCGACAGCCGCCCGGACTGGCAGATCCTCACCCAGCTCGCCGCGCGTATGGGCTATGACTGGGGGTATCAACATCCGCAGGAGATTATGCATGAGGCCGCGAGCATTGCGCAGAGCTTCGCGGGCGTCAGCTATCAGCGCCTCGAAGGGTGGAAGTCGCAAATCTGGCCGGTGAAGGCGGATGGCAGCAGCACGCCGCTGCTCTATACCGAGCGCTTTAACACGCCGGATGGGCGCGCCAATCTCTACCCGCTAAGCTGGAGTGCGCCGGAAGAGCGTGCCGATGAGGAATACGATCTGCATCTTAACAATGGCCGCATGCTGGAGCATTTCCAGTCGACCAACCAGAGCGGGCAGGGCGGGCGCACCACCAGCCTGTCGCCAAACGGGTTTGTGGAGGTCAGCCCGACCCTTGCCGCTGCGCGCGGGTTGCAGGAGGGAAGCTGGGTGAAACTCACCTCCCGACGCGGCGAGATCGACGTGCCGGTGGTGATCACCGATCGCGTGGCGGGCAACGAACTCTTTATCCCTATTCATCACGGCAAAGAGGGCGTCAATATCCTTACCGGCGAGCACCACGATCCGCAGGTCAACACCCCGGCCTATAAGGAGCTGGCGGTGCGCATGACGCTGCTCGATCGCCCGCCGCTGCCGGACCCGCTACCGAAACACAATTTCCGCCATGGCAGCCGCACGCCGATTGATAAGGTGCCTGTCGAAGAGAAGTGGCAGCGCGACGACTACCGCCAGCCCCCCGCAAGCGAACCCCACCCGGAGAAATTTTAATGGCTAAAGCAATTGATTATCAGCCGGAGCCGGCCAAAATCGGCCCCGACGCCCATGAAGAGCTGGAGCGTCTACTTCAGACGCTGCATAAACATGGCGTGCTGCGCCTCGCCAACGATGTGGTTGGCGCCAATAACGAAATCGCCGAAGTGTTGGTAAAGGGCCTGCAGCGCGAAGGGACGCTCAACGCCCTGCAAAATATCTCGGTGCTGCTGATGGCGCTCTCCAGCGTCTCGCCGGACAAGATGTACAAGCTGGCCTTTGGCCTGCGCGACATGGCAGAGGCCTTCAGCCAGCCGCCGTCGCAGGAGCAGCATAAAGCGCCGGGGGTGCACGGCGTATGGAAGATGTTGCAGGACGATGAGTTGTGGGGCGCCGTGCAGCCGCTATTACAGGGGCTGAAAGCTTTTTCGCGGCGCATGGAGGAGCCGGTGGATAAACCGATCTCCGCCTTCACCGGCAAACCCAGCGACGCGTAATGAGCCAGGAGTTCGCTCTGCTGCTGGCGCGCAGCCAGTTTGCCTTCACCATCGGCTTTCATATTGTGCTGGCGGCTTTTACCCTCGGCCTCGCGCTGTTTCTGATGTTTCTGGAAGGGATGTGGCTGTGGCGCAGGCAGCCAGTGTGGCTCTCGCTCTGGCGCTACTGGAGCAAGATCTTCGCCCTCAATGTGGCGGTCGGCGTGGTCACCGGCGTGGTGATGGAGTTTGTTTTCGGCACCAACTGGAGCGCACTCTCCAGCCGCGCCGGGGCAATACTCGGGCCGATGATGTATATGGAGATCCTCGTCGCCTTCTTCCTCGAGGCAGGGTTTATGGGGGTGATGCTCTTCGGCATGGGCCGGGTGCGCCCGTGGGTGCACTTTATGGCTACCACCATTGTCGCCACCGGTACGCTGTTCAGCGCTTTCTGGATCCTTGCGGCCAACTCATGGATGCAGACGCCGGACGGTTACACGCTGGCAGCCGACGGGCGTTTTCTGCCCGTCGACTGGTGGGCGGCCATTTTTAATCCCTCCTTTCCGTGGCGGCTGGCGCATATGACGGTGGCGGCGCTGCTCGGCACCGCCTGCCTGGTGGCGGCCTGCGGTGCATGGCATCTGCTGCGCGACGCCCGTGCCCTGCCTGCGCGCAAAATGTTCTCGCTGGCAATGTGGATGCTGATGCTGCTGGCACCTTTGCAGGTGGTGCTGGGCGATCTGCATGGCGAGAACACCCGCGATCATCAACCGATCAAACTGGCGGCAATGGAGGGGGCGTGGGATCCGCCGCCTGCGGGCGAAGGTGAACCGCTGCGCCTCTTTGCGCTGCCGGATATGCAGGCGCGGCGTAACCATTACGAAGTCGCCATCCCCAATATTGGCTCGCTCTATCTGCGGCACAATTTGCAGGGGCGCATCCATACGTTGAACCAGTATCCGGCGGCGGATCTGCCGTGGGTGCCGGGGGTGTTCTGGGCCTTTCGCCTGATGGTTGGCCTCGGTCTGCTGATGGTGGCAACCGGCATTGCGGGGCTGGTGGTGCGCCTGCGCGGCAGGTTGTGGCAGGCACGCTGGCTACACCGTGTGATGGTGCTGATGGCCCCCGCGGGCTTTGTGGCGATGCTCGCAGGCTGGTGGGTCACGGAGACCGGACGCCAGCCGTGGAGCGTGTACGGCGTGTTGCGCACCGTGGATAGCGTCTCGCCGGTCAGCGGGCAACTGGTGCTCGGGTCGCTTATCGCCACCGTGCTGGTCTATTTACTGGTCTTCGCCCTCGGCCTGTGGTTTTTACTCAAACTGATGTCGCACCTGCCCACTGAGGATGAGCCGGGCGCGGCACCGGAAGTGGCGCAGCGTAGCGGCAAGGGGGAGCAGTAGTATGTTAACGATCCTTGGTTTTCCCTGGCTTGAAACGCTTTCAGCCGTCGCGCTGGCGGGCAGTCTGCTGATCTACGTACTCCTCGATGGCACCGATCTGGGAGCCGGGATCCTCACCGGTTTTCAGCGCAGCCCACAGTCGCGGCAGGATATTAACCTCTCGCTGCTGCCGGTGTGGGACGGGAATGAAACCTGGCTGGTGCTGGCGGCGGGCGGCCTGCTCGGCCTCTTTCCGCTGGCCTACGCCATTGTGCTGAGCGCGCTCTATATTCCGCTGTTCGTGATGATGCTGGCGCTGGTGGTGCGCGGCATGGCGATTGAGTTTCGCCCCCATGCGCCACGGCTTTTCGACGCGATGCTCGTTAGCGGCTCGCTCCTCACTGCGCTGGCGCAGGGCGTGGTGGTCGGTTCGCTGATACAGGGGATCGCTACCGACGGGCAGCAGTTTACCGGCAGCGCGTTCGCCTGGCTGCGGCCCTTTCCCCTTTACTGCGGCGTGGCGCTGGCGCTGGGCTATGCGTGGCTCGGCGCGGGCTGGCTGGTGTGGCGCATGACCGGTGAACTGCGCACATGGGCGCGACGCGTGTTGCCGTGGCTGGCGCTGATTGGCCTGGTGATGATTGCAGGCCTGCTGGTGTGGTGCGCGCAGTTACAGGAGAGCTGGCGGCAGCATCTGCTCAACCCGTTCTTATGGGGGCCCTCTCTTGCCGTGGCGCTTGCAGGTATGGCGCTGTTTATTGTTGGCCTGCGCAAAGGGCGTGATTTTTTGCCGTTGCTCGGCGTGCTGGTGATGGTCAGCGTGGCGTTTTGCCTGCTTGCCTTCACGCTCTTTCCGTGGATCGTGCCGCCACATCTTACTCTCAGCCAGGCGGCGGCACCGCCTGCCACGCAAACATTCCTGCTGATCAGTTATGGCCTGTTGGTGCCGGTGACGCTGCTCTACAACACGTGGGGATTTCGGTTATTTAGTGGAAAAATTGGCGGCTAGTCTGGCAAAAGCGGTCTATAAGAATAGGGGCGATGGTTTCTACAACGGCACTACGCGGAGAGGGCTTTATGTCCAGAGCAAAAGCGTACAACCTGAAACAGGCGTATCAGATGGCGACATCGGGCAAATATCAGCAGGTCGAGCTGGCATTTGATGTCGATGCCGATACCTTTTTTATGTTAACCACCAACTATGGTTTGAGCGGGGCGAAAATCGAACGCCACGATCGCCATTTTGTGCTGACGCTGGAGCAGGAGACCTCCCACACCTCGGGCTAAAATGCCACGCAACTGTCACACCGGCGTGACAATCATCCCTTTTAATGACCGCAAGCCTGCCGGAAAGCCTGCGGCTTGATCTGTTGTTACCCGAATTTTTGGCGGCTGCTTTGCCGCCGCACTTAACTCGTTATCACACACTTTTCCCGGCAAACTGCCGGGGTTTTTTTGCCATAAAAAAGCCTGCGCCCCTTTTCAGGCGGCGCAGGCGTGTACGTTGACGCGAGCTTACAGCAGGTCGAAGCGATCCAGATTCATCACTTTCGTCCAGGCGGCGACGAAGTCGGTGACAAACTTCTCTTTGCCGTCGGCGCTGGCATAGACTTCCGCCAGGGCGCGCAGCACCGAGTTGGAGCCAAACACCAGGTCGGCGCGGGTGGCGGTAAACTTCACCTCACCGCTGCGACGATCGCGGCCGTCAAACAGTTCGCCTTTGTCGTCGCTCGCCTGCCAGACGGTGCGCATATCGAGCAGATTGACGAAGAAGTCGGTATTCAGTACGCCCACGTTGTCAGTAAAGACGCCGTGTTTGCTGCCATCATAGTTGGCACCCAGCGCACGCAGGCCGCCAACCAGCGCGGTCATCTCCGGCGCGGTCAAGGTCAGCTGCTGGGCTTTATCCACCAGCAGCGTTTCGGTGCTGACGCCATCCCAGACGCGGCGATAGTTGCGGAAACCATCGGCCAGCGGCTCCATTAAAGCAAAGGAGTCAACGTCGGTCTGATCCTGACGCGCATCCACGCGGCCCGGCGTGAAGGGAACGGTGATCTGCACCCCGGCAGCTGCTGCCGCTTTTTCCACCCCGACCACACCTGCCAGCACAATTACATCCGCCAGCGACGCTTTGCCGGAGGTCTGCTGAATGCTTTGCAGGGCAGGCAGCGCTTTCGCCGCAATGGCATTCACTTCCCAGCCGTTCTGCGGGGCCAGCGCCAGACGCGCGCCGTTAGCGCCGCCGCGTTTGTCGCCACCGCGGAAGGTGGAGGCTGACGCCCAGGCGACAGAGACCAGCTCACTCACCGACAGGCCAGATTCGGCAATCGCCGCTTTCAGGCTGGCAATATCAGCACCGTTTGGCTGATGCACTGCCGTCGGCAGCGGATCCTGCCAGATCAGATCTTCTTTCGGCACTTCCGGGCCAATGTAGCGTGATTTCGGCCCCATATCGCGGTGGGTCAGTTTGAACCACGCGCGGGCAAACGCTTCGTTAAACGCCTGCGGATCGTTAAGGAAGCGGCGGGAAATTTTCTCGAAATCTGGGTCAAAACGCAGGGTCAGGTCAGTCACCAGCATTGTCGGTTTGCGTTTCTTCTCCGGGTCGAACGGATCCGGGATGACTGCATCGGCATCGACCGCTTCAAACTGGATTGCGCCGCCCGGGCTGCGGGTCTGCACCCACTCATATTTGAACAGGTTCTCGAAGAAGTAGTGGCTCCACTGCGTCGGGGTTTGCGTCCACGCCACTTCCAGCCCGGAGGTGATGGCATCTGCGCCAACGCCGCTACCATAACTGCTGCTCCAGCCAAGCCCTTGCGCTTCCAGCGGCGCGGTTTCCGGGTCAGCACCGACATAATCCGGTGCATGGGCCGCACCGTGGGTTTTGCCCAGCGTATGACCACCTGCGATCAGCGCCACGGTCTCTTCGTCATTCATCCCCATATTGCCAAAGGTCGCGCGGATCGCGGCGGCGGCAGAGATCGGCTCCCCGCTGGCGTTTGGCCCTTCCGGGTTAACGTAAATCAGCCCCATCTCGGTCGCACCAATGGCGGCCTGCGCCAGGCTTTCCGGGTGGCGGTGGGTCAGCCACTCCTTCTCGCTGCCCCAGTCCACGTCCATATCCGGTTCCCAGACATCTTCGCGGCCTGCGCCAAAACCAAAGGTACGGAAGCCGGAGTTCTCCAGCGCAACGTTACCGGCGAGGATCATCAAATCGGCCCAGGAGATCTGCTGCCCATACTTCTGTTTCACCGGCCACAGCAGGCGGCGGGCTTTGTCGAGGCTAACGTTATCAGGCCAGGAGTTGAGCGGGGCGAAACGCTGCTGACCACGGCCAGAGCCGCCGCGTCCGTCAACGGTGCGGTAGGTGCCGGCGCTGTGCCAGGCCATACGAATAAAGAGACCAATGTAGCTGCCCCAGTCTGCGGGCCACCACTCCTGGGAGTCGGTGAGCACGCCGCGAATATCGGCTTTCAGGGCGCTGTAATCGAGTTGTTTAAAGGCTTCGCGGTAGTTGAACTGCTCGCCCAGCGGGTTCGAGCGGCTGGAGTGCTGATTTAACAGATCGACACGCAGTTGGTTCGGCCACCAGTCACGGTTGGTGGTAGGTCCGCTGCTTTTCGTTTCCGGCTTGCTGGCTTCATGATGAAACGGGCATTTGCCCATTCCGGCATCGCGGTTAGTCTCGTCTGACGTGCTCATAACTGGCTCCATTGGCTTACGTATGCCGTTACGATATCTCGCCGCCATAGTTAAAGGTACTTGGATGAATCTACGGATTTGATAGTTAATACCTTTCTTAGAAATCAGACCGCTTAGCGGCACACTCCCCGGTTATGGATGGGGATATATCGTGCAGCCCGCGCCACCGCTGCGTTTGCGCCGATCTGATTTGCCGTTTTCACTGGCTGAATAGCCGCAATGGGCTACCCTCATAACTCCAGATCATGATCAAAGGAGAGACAATGAAAAGGCTGGCCCTGTACCTCGTACTTCCCCTCGCTCTTGCCGGATGCAACGCCAATAACACCCCGCCGCAGACGCCGATCCCCGGTGAAAAAACCTCGGGTAAATTACAGACGCTGGAGAGCGGCGCGGCGGTGATGCAGTCCCGCCCGCCAATTGACGCCATCAGCACCTATCTCGACGGTTTCCACTTCTACAGCGGTAACCAGAAGGGGCAGATGGAGGCGCACCACTATGTCACCGTGTTAAATGAGGATGTGATGCAGGCGGTGATCTACGACGGCAATACCCGCGATGCGCGCCTGATGGGCGTGGAGTACATCATCAGCGAGCGGCTGTTCAAAACCCTGCCAGCGGAGGAGAAAAAGCTCTGGCACAGCCATCGCTATGAGGTGAAATCCGGCAGCCTGGTCGCGCCGGGCCTGCCTGCGGTGGCGGATAAGGCGCTGATGAGCAAAATCGTCAACACCTACGGCAAAACCTTCCATACCTGGCACACGGATCGCGATAAAACCCTGCCGCTTGGCACCCCGGCGCTGATGATGGGCTTTACCGCCGACGGGCAGCTCAACCCGGCGCTGCTGGTAGACCGCGATCGCCGCTTCGATATCAATACCGAAGCGATTAAAGCCGAGCGCGCCGACCTTCCGGCCAACCCTGTCGCCAAAGGGGCAGATGCCTGGGAGCAGGGGAAGGCGGTACAGCTTCGCGTCGTCCCGGTCTCTGCAGGCGCAGCCCATTCTCACTGACTTTTCGGGAGGTCACGATGATCGTCCATCACCTTAACTGTGGGTGCATGTGCCCGCTTGGCGGCGCGCTGTATGACGGCTTCAGCAAAGGGCTGCATGCGCACCTGGTCTGCCACTGTCTGCTGATCGAGACCGAACGCGACGGGCTGGTGCTGGTCGATACCGGTTTTGGCCGCGAAGATATGCAAGCCCCACAGCGCCGTCTGTCGGGCTTCTTTCGCCTGATGAATAACATCCAGCGCCGCGAGGAGCTGACCGCGCTGTCGCGCATTCAGGCGCTCGGCTTTAAGGCGGAAGATGTCCGCCATATAGTGCTGACCCATCTCGACTTTGACCATGCCGGAGGCCTGACCGATTTCCCCCATGCGCAGGTACACCTGATGCAGCAGGAGATCGACACCGCCCGGCAGCGCCACAGCTGGCTTCAGCGTGAGCGTTACCGGCCAGGGCAGTGGAGCGCGCGCTCCGGCTGGCATGGTTACGCGCCGCAGGGCGAAAGGTGGTTTGGTTTCGAGGCGGTAACGGCGCTGCATGGCCTGCCGCCGGAGATCCTGCTGGTCCCCCTTGCCGGGCATACGCCGGGACATGCGGGCGTGGCGATCCAGCGACCGGAAGGGTGGCTGCTGCACGGCGGGGATGCGTGGTTCTATCGTGAAGAGATGGGGCGTCCTGAACGCCACTGCACGCCGGGGCTGCGTTTTTATCAGTGGATGATGGGAATGGACAATCAGGCGCGCCGCGTCAACCAGCAGCGCCTGCGTGAACTCTCCTGCGCCCATAAAGCGGATCTGACGCTCTTTTGCAGCCACGATGCGCTTGAGCTGCGTGCATTGCAGCAGGGCCGGGCATAAAAAAACACACCCCGCAGGGGGTGTGTTTGTTAACCGTAAGCGGAATTACTTTTTCGACTTCGGTTCACCGGTTCCCAGTTCAAAACCGGTAATCGGTTCAACGGACGGGTCAGACATGGTGCGGTCGCTCATCGCTTTCACCATCGCCAGCTGTTCCGGCGTCAGTTGCACCGTGATCAGACCATCACCGCCATCAACGGCCGGCTGCGGATTGGCAACATACTCAAAGTTCTCGTCGCTGTTCCAGCTGCCGCGCGGATCGTCGCCTTCCGACATGTTGTAGTAGACGTTGCTGTACTGCTCAATCGGCGGCAGTTTGCCCGGCGGGAAGTTGTTGCGAATTGAGTAGAGCGCTTTTTCAAACGACATCATATGCGCCACTTCACGGGTCATCAGGAAGCCGAGCGCATCTTTTACACCCGGATCGTCGGTGAGGTTGATCAGGCGCTCATAGATGATTTTTGCCCGCGCTTCGGCGGCAATGTTAGAGCGCAGATCGGCCGTAACTTCGCCGATGGTGTCGATATAGGATGCCGTCCACGGTTTACCCGCAGAGTTGGTTAGCGCCGGGCCACCGCCGTAGAGCAGGGAGGTGACATGGCTGTCGTTACCGCTCTGCGTCAGGGAACGATAGAGTTCCGCTTCGCTCTCGGTGCCTTCCGCCAGCGCGCCTTTCGCGCCTTTGTTCAGCATACCGACCAGCGAGCCGATAATTTCGAGGTGGCTGAGTTCTTCGGTCGCGATATCCATCAGCATCTCTTTACGCCCGGCATCGTCATCACCCAGACCCTGAGTGAAGTAGCGGCACGCCGCGGCCAGTTCGCCCTGCGGTCCGCCAAACTGCTCAAGCAGCAGATTGGCGAGACCCGGGTTTGGCTCGCTAACGCGAACCGTATATTGCAGTTGTTTTACGTGACGAAACATTGCTTGCCTCCTGAATTCTAATAATTATTTTTTCGCTTCTACGCCATCCGCATCGCTGCGAAGCAGGAATTGTGCGGTAACGTCCGGAATATGATTGAGCGCCCATTCAGCCATCGCCACTTCTTCGGCAAGAATGCGTTTGAAAATATCTACGCTGGCGACATCGCCGGCTTTTTCTGCTGCGGTGATAAGGGAGGTGTAACAGGCAATCTCAAATTGCTCGAAGACATAGCTGCTGATGGAACCTTTAACGACTTCATCCGGTGCAAACATTCCGCCGAAAGCCTGACCCATCGCGGCCATTTTGCTGGTGGCATCTTTCATTACCGAACGATTAATATTATTGCGATCCATAACTTCTTCAAGTAATTGGATCTGGCCCTGCGTTTCGGTTAAATGCTGGGCAATGCGGGAACGCAGATCCGGGTAGTTATCGATACGCTCGCTCATGGACTTCAGCATCGACTCAGCCTGTTTTTCCATCGCGTGGGCATCACGTAACCAGTCATGATAGTTTTCTTGAGGTGTCATAATGTAATCCTTCTCTTCGTCGTTTTCGCGTAAGGGGAATTGTGTGCCAGCGTTTCGCTGTAGCACAGAAAATATTTTTGCAGTGATGATTGTTTCGAATAACGAACCGGGAATGATTCGCTTAGTCGTTAATTTAAATATGTGCAAGTCATCAGCTAATAATAATTTCCCTATGATCTAAAAACTCATCTCATTATTAAGCGAAGTTTTTTCGCACCCACAAATAAAACTAGCTGGAACTGCTCTTTAGTCAAATTAGGCAGCGAAAAAACCCTTATTACGCCGAGTTTGAGAACAATCTCAAAGCAGGTTATGCTTGAGCAGCGCAAATAAGCGAAGCGGCAGAGAATATAAGAATGACCAAATTAAACAGTACGGTATTTGACGCGTTTCGCTGTCTGAATTTACTGGCGACCGGCAACCGCGCGTTTGGCATTCGTGAGATTGGGCGCGAGCTGGCGCTGGACTCGGCGAAAGTGACGCGGCTGATGCAAACCTTGCTGGCATTAGAGATGGTGCAACAGGATGAGAAGCGCAAATATCGCCTCGGTATGGGCATCCACCGCCTCTCCGCCAGCGCGATCCATCACTCCGCTTTTTATACCGCCGCGCTGGAGATGCTCGAGGAGACGGGCAGCCATAACGTCTCGATTGTGATTGGCGTGCTCAGCGGCAACCAGGTGGTTTACCTGCTGCATACGCGCGGCGGCAAAAGCATCGCCCGCGCGATTGGCAATTATGAATCCTGGCCGGTGCGCGATTCGGTGATAGGCATCAAGCTGCTCGCCACCCTCAGCGATGAGGAGATCATCAATCGTATCGGCATCCACGATTACCATCTTTTGCAGCAGGATATTGAGCAGGCGCGCCAGCACCAGGTGTTTGGCAAGGCGTGGGCGCCGGGGGATTACCGGCTGGCCTGCATCATTCCGGGCATGCAGGCGGCAATTGCGCTCTCCAATATTGGCGGCGACAAGGTCAATATCGACACCCTGCGCCAGTTTCTCATCTCCGCCGCGCGCAAGATCAGCGGCGAATCACTCCCCCCGGTGTAATAACTGCTGGCAGCGCTGCGCAGTCACCGCCGCCGTCTGCCCCGGTTTATAGAGCGATGAGCCAATTCCAACGCTGTCGTAGTGGGCGAGATAAGCGGCCGCATTAGTGACATCGACCCCACCGACGGCAGAGAAGGGCACGGCCTTCGAGAGCGGGCCTTTGATCATCTGCGGAAAGTTGAGCGGCAGCGCTGAAGCAGGGAAGATCTTCAGCACATCCACCCCCAGTTCGCAGGCGCGAAAAATTTCACTGCTGCTGAACACCCCGGCGCAGACGCGCAGCCCCTGCTGCTGCGCTGCCTCAACCACGCGGGCGTCCAGGTTTGGCGTCAGGATAAACTGCGCCCCGGCCGCGCGGCACGCCGTCACCTGCTGGGCGGTCAGCACGGTGCCTGCGCCGAGCGTGATGGTGTCGCCAAACACCGAGGCTACCCGCGTAATGCTGCTCTCCCACTGCGGCGAGTTAGTAGTGATCTCAATGGTAGTAATGCCGTGATCGCGCAGGCAAGCCACCTGTTCGATGCACCCGGCGGGTTCGATCCCGCGCAGGATGGCGACAATCTGCTCAGGCTTCATCACGGAATACCTCATTCAGCCCGGCGATCAGCGCCTGCTCCGCCTCAAGGGTGGTGAAGGGGAGATCGAGCGCCTCGCAGGCGAGGGCATAGCGCGGCAGCAACGCGCGGCTGCCAATAAAGCAGACCGCCTCATGGCGCGGGTGGCCCTGCAGGATCTCATGGGCGATAAGTAAACCCGACAGCCATGCGCCCGCTGCGGCCGGGTCAAGATCGCCGAGAATATAGTGCCCGCGACAGCGAAACAGCTCGCTCACCAGCGTCGTCTCGCCGGACTCAACGTGTTGGGCAGTGGTCACGCCGCGCAGAAACGCCTCGTCGGATGCCGACTGCGCTGGCAGCCCTTTGCCGACAATCGAGTGGTTGAGCACCAGGTTCCACAGCTCGCCGGTCATCAGGGTGCGCAGGCTCTCCACCTGCTGCCGCGCACGGTTGACCGTCAGCCATTTGCTGTGGGTGCCAACGGCGGCGAAAGTCTGGCTGGTGGTCAGGGTCAGCGCACCGGCAAGCTGCATCTCCTCCCCGCGGCAGATCTCCATCACCCGCCGGTCGCAAATACCAGGACGCAGCGTAACAGGGTTGGGCAAAATGCCCGGCAGCGCGCGACCTTTTGCCGTTAACTGGGCAAAACTGAGCGGCAGCGCCAGATAGCCCGCGTCCGCGAGGCCGATATTGCTGCCGACCATGCCGCATAACAGCACCGGCAGCGTCTCATCCCAGCCCTCTTCGAGGCGCAGCAGCTGTTCGCGCAGAATATCCGGCAGCGCCTCGCGCGCGCATTTGCCCACGCCGCATTCGGCCTCAACGCTGCGAAACACCTCGCCGTTACGCACGCTGAGTGCGCGGAAATTGCTGCTGCCCCAGTCCACCGCGATGTAGTTCATCGGCTCGCCTCCAGCACCGCCAGCGGCAGGGCACGGGTCAAATCGCGCAGTTCGTCACGCGTTGCCTCATCGAGCCCTTTGGCCGGTTCACGCACCACATCGGTGGCGAAAATGCCCGCCTGGTGCAGCACGGTTTTGTGGATGGCGACACCCAGCCCCGGCTGCACGCCGTAGCGCAGGAAGGGGAGGTAGCGGTAGAAAATCGCCTGTGCTTCCTGTTTGTCGTGCTGCCAGGCGTGCAGGATGGCATTAATCACCTCCGGGAATTCGCAGGCGGGCATGGTGCCGATAATGCCCCGGCGCAGCTCCTCATAGAGAAAACCGCCATTCAGGCCGCCAAACAGCCCGACGCGATCGCCGAGCGCCTGCTTAAGCGCGCTGATCTTCAGCGTGGTCGGCGGTTGCTCCACCTTGATGTATTTGATGGAGGGGAAATCTTCGCACAGCTTCACCAGCGTCGACACCGGGATGTTCACCCCGGTCATCAGCGGCGCATCCTGCACCATGATGTCAATGTCACAGGCGGAGCAGATATCGCGCCAGAAGTTGTAGATCTCCTGCGGGCCGGGTTTTACAACCGACGGCGGATTGACCATCGCCACCTGCGCCCCCCAGCGCTGCACGCGCTGAATATCTTCAATCGCCACCACCGCCGAGGCACCACCTGCGGCAGCAATAAGGGGCAACGCGCCGGTCAGACGTTTCACACAGGCAAACAGCGCCTCTTTTTCCCCGGTCGTTAGCGCATAACCTTCCGACGCATTGCCAAACAGCGCCAGCCCGTCGATCCCCTGGGCCAGCAGAAATTTCACTAACTTCTCGATGGAGCCAAAGTCCACCGCACCATGCTCATCAAACGCCGTCGCCAGAATTGGCACATTACCCTTTAACATGTGACCCCCATTACTGATTCGCGCACCCGCGCTTCATTGATTGCAATTCCCAGACCCGCGCCCTGCGGCAGCGTGTAGTGACCCGCTTCGCACACCAGCGGCGTATCGAGCAACTGGTTGGCAAGCTCAAACACCGGCGGCTGATACTCGAGCATAAAGAGATTCGGCAGCGCGGCGGCGACGTGGATCGACGCGGCAATGCAGGGCCCGAGGCCGACGCTCAGGTGCGGCGCGACCTGCAAATTCCAGGTCTGCGCAAGGGAGGCGATATGCATCAGCTCGGTAATGCCGGTGCGCCCGACGTCCGGCTGCACAATGTCCATCGCCCGCTGTTCAATAAACGGCTTGAACTGGTAACGGGTGCGTTCGGTTTCGCCCAGCGCAATCGGCAGCGGGCTTTTTGCCCGCAATTCGCGGTGCCCGGCGATATCCTCCGGCAGCAGCGGCGCTTCAAGAAAGCCGACGCCGAGAGGATGCAGCGCGTTGGCCAGCTCTGCCGCCTGCGCCACGCTGTAGTTCCAGTGGGCATCAAGAAAGAGGCTGGCGTGCGGGCCGAGAGCGTCACGAATGGCGCGCACATTCTCAATGTCCTGCTGCACGCCGTAGCCGAGCGCCAGCTTGATGGCGTTGAAGCCTTTCTGCTGCCAGCGCAACGCCAGCGCGCAGCGCGCCGGAAGATCCGGCTCCGGCAGGCCGGAGACATAGCAGGGGATCTGCTCGCGAAACGCGCCGCCGAGCAGCTGGTAAACCGGCTGGTTGAGGATCTGGCCTTTCAGATCCCACAGCGCGATATCCACCGCCGCCAGCGCGTCAATGTGATACCCGGTGATATGGCCGCGATCGCGCATGGCGTCATACATCCGCGCATTCAATACCTGGCTGGCAAAGGGCGACTGGCCGGTTAACAGCGGCGCAAAGAGCTGCGTAATTAGCTCGGCGATCACCTGCGGCACGACGGGGGCGAGGGCTTCGCCCCAGCCGACGTGGCCGCTGTCGGTGGTGATTTTGACCAGACAGGTCTCCATCTTGCGTGAATAGACGCAGCGGTACTCCGGGCGGTAGTAGTAATCACTGTCGCTCGCCTTGACCTCGCCGCCGAGATAGGCCTGCGGCGTGGTGATTTTGAGCGGAAAACAGTCGATACGGCTGATCTTCATGACAACTCCAGGTCAGGTTAATCGAGAACTTTGCCGGCGGTCTCTTTGGCGATCCACACGACAATAAAAGAGATAAGCGCAGTGCCCATTACGTACCACGCCGGGGAGAGCGGGTCGCCGGTCAGGGTGATAAGCCCCGCCGAGGCGAACGGCGTCACGCCGCCAAATACGGCAACCGTGAGGTTGTAGGCAATGGCGATGCTGCCGTAGCGGATGGCGGTCGGGAACAGCTCAACCATCGCTGCGCCGCAGCCGCCGTTAAACATGGCGACAAACACGCCGAGCAGGCTCATAGCGGCAATCGAGGCGCCGACCGACCCCTGGCTCATCAGCAGCATCGCCGGCCAGGTGAACAGAATGAAGCCACCACAGCCCATTAACATTAGCGGGCGTCGGCCCCAGCGATCTGAGAGATAGCCGGTGAGTGGCATACAGATCGCCACACTCAGCAGCCCGAGGGTGGTGATGAGGTAGGAGTCGGTGCGGCTGTAGTGCAGGTGGGTGGAGAGATAACCCGGCATAAAGGATTGCAGCACCCAGCTGCTCACCGCTTTCACCACCACAAAGCCGGTACAAAACAGCAGGGCGGTCATTGAGGTGGAGAGGGTTTTCCGCAGCGGTGAGGCTTCGATTTTGCCGCTGGCTTTCAGCTTATGGAACTCGGCAGAGTCTTCCATATTGCGGCGCATATAGAGCCCACCGAGGCCAAGCGGGGCGGCAAGCAGGAAGGGAATACGCCAGCCCCAGTCGTTCATCGTTGCTTCGCCGAGGGTATGGGTGAGCAGCAGCACCAGCCCGGAGCCGCAGACAAAGGCCATAAAGCTGAAGTTTTCGCTCCAGCAGGTGAGCGTCGCACGGCGGTGCGGCGGCGCACTTTCCGCGAGATAGGTAATCACCCCGGAACTTTCGCCCCCGGCGGCGAAGCCCTGCACCAGGCGGGTGAGTACCAGCAGGATTGGCGCGATGATCCCGGCCTGCTGGAAGGTGGGCAAAATGCCCATCACAAAGGTGGAGATGGAGGTGATAACGATCACCGTCACCAGCACTTTGCGCCGCCCCTGGCGGTCGCCCATTGAGCCGAAGAAGAGGCCGCCGAGGGGGCGCATTAAGAAGCCGGAGCCGAAGACGGCGAAGGATTTCAGCAGGCCGATCGCCGGATCGTCGCTGACAAAGAAGTTGCTGGCGATGATCGCCGCCAGCGTGCCGTAAAGGCCGAAGTCGAACCATTCGATAAAGTGCCCGACGCCCGCTGAAAGCATGATTTTCGCGGTGCGGCGGGCGGGCACTTTCTGCTCTGTGCCGTCGTAGGGCTGTGAGGTGGTGTGCTCCATTGAGCCTCCCGTAGTGAGTAGGGTATCTGCGTTGTTGTTATCGTGCAGGCAGTGTTGGGCATCGCAGGCTGGCAGGCGAGCGGCGTGTTGTGTTGCGTGAGGCTTATCAAAGATTGTGGCGGAAAAGTGCTTCATATAGTGAAGCAGTGGATTCAGCGCATGTGCCGATGCGATTCGCTTTTGTAGGCCGGATAAGGCGAAAGCCGCCATCCGGCAATGGGCCTGGTATGTGGCATTGGTGGAAGGGTTCCGTTCACCACGGGGACGGGCTCTTCATAAATCATCTGTGCGGTGAACGGGACAAAGGGAGCGGCCGCGCTCCCCTTGTCAATCCCCGCGGCCCCGCGAGGAAATCGGTGCTACGCACTGCGCTCACCTCCCGCGTGCCTGACTGCGGCCGGCTCGACTCGACTTACTCGTTCCATTCTGGAACTCGTCCATGTCTCGGTTCGCCTCTGTCCGCCATCCATGGCGTCCAGACCTTGTCATTCCCGCTTCGGTTCGCCGATTTCAGCGGGGACACAACCCCCATCGCTGTCATATCGCAGATAAAAAAAATCGGTGTCGCTGAAACATTGCCCGATGGCGCGTACCGCTTATCCGGCCTACGGAGCACCGATGCATAGGGTTTTGTAGGCCGGATAAGGCGTAAGCCGCCATCCGGCACTGTGGGGTTGCCCGATGGTGCTGCGCTTATCGGGCCTACGGGGCGCGGGTACGGTGATTGGAAACTGACAAAACGTGCGTTTATCTTGACAATCCATTGACACTTATCTGCCTGGTCAGTAATTTCATTTGTAATTATTGATCAGGCAAATATCATGACAAATTCTGCGGATAACCCTAACCCGACGCTGCACCTCGGCTTGCTGATCCACCTGGCAAACCAGTTCAAAGACCAGCTTATCAGCCACTACTTTTCGCCTGCGGATATCACCGCCGCGCAGTTCAAGGTGCTGATCAGCATCTATAAAGGCTTCACCAGCCCGGTTGAAGTGAGCAAAAACCTGCTGATGGACGCGGGCGCTATGAGCCGCATGCTTGAGCGGATGGTAAAGCGCGACCTGGTGGTGCGCACCACCAACCCCGACGATAAACGCCAGGTGATCCTCGGCCTGACGGAGAAGGGGCGGGGGATTTGCGATCGCTTCCAGAATGAGGCGCTGGCGTCGATCCTCACCTCACTCACCGAGCGTCTCACCGATGATGAAGCGCAACAACTGGTGACGCTGCTGATCAAAATGCTGCCTGATGGCGCAACCCAACCCTATCGCTAAGTTTTCCTGAAAGGTGATCAAGATGACCGATTCAGCAGCTCAACCTGCACGCGCGCCGAGTAAACGTAAGCGCAACTTCGCCATTCTGTTTGTGCTGCTGGTGGTTATCGCCGCCGGCTGCCTGGCCTGGTATCTGCTCTATGCCCGCTATTACGAAACCACCGATGACGCCTATGTCAGCGCCAACCAGGTGACCCTGACGCCGCAGATTGGCGGTACCGTCACCCAGGTCGCCGTCGATGAGGGCGACTTTGTACAAAAAGGGCAGCCGCTGGTGCTGCTCGACCCGGCCGATACCGAGATTGCGCTGCAACAGGCGCAGGCTAACCTTGCCAGCACCGTGCGCCAGGTGCGTGGGCTTTACAGCACCGCGGATAACTACCGTGCGCAGGTGGCGGCGAAAAAAGTGGCGCTGCAAACGGCGCAGAGTGACTACGCGCGTCGGCAGAGGATTTTCGCCACCGGCGCGGTTACCGCTGAGGATTTAGCCCATTATCGTGACAACGTCACCAGTGCGAAAAGCGACCTGATTGCCGCGCAGCAGGCGCTCAACACCAATCTGGCAATGGTTGACGACACCGTTATCGACAGCCATCCGGAGATCAAAAGCGCCATCGCCACCCTGCGTCAGCGCTTTCTCGATAACGCCCGCAGCACCATTGTTGCGCCGGTGAGCGGCTATGTGGCAAAGCGCGCGGTGCAGCTTGGTATGCGCGTCGATTCCGGCACTACGCTGCTGTCGATTGTGCCGCTCGATCAGGTGTGGGTAGATGCCAACTTCAAAGAGAGCCAGATGAGCACCATGCGCCTCGGGCAGAAAGTTACACTCACTGCCGATCTCTATGGCGATGACGTGGAGTATCACGGCACGATTGAGAGCCTTGGTATTGGCACCGGTAGCGCCTTCTCCCTGCTGCCGGCGCAGAATGCAAGCGGCAACTGGATCAAGATTGTCCAGCGTCTGCCGGTGCGCATTACCCTCGACCCCCATGATATGCAGAAACATCCGCTGCGCGTCGGCTTGTCGATGGCCGCCCGCGTCGATATTCGCGATACCGAAGGGCACCTGCTGCCGCAGCAGAGCGTCGCGCAGCCGCGTTTCGCAACAGACGTCTACCAGAATGCGCTGGATAAGGCCGACGCGCTGGTGGCGAAGATCCTTCACGATAATAGCCAGCCGGTAGCCGCCCGCTAAGAGAGACGCGATGCAAGATAAATCGGCATTTACGCCGCCCAGCCTGCTGCTGGCGACGATTGCGCTGTCGCTGGCGACCTTTATGCAGGTGCTGGACACCACCATCGCCAACGTGGCGCTGCCGACCATTGCGGGCAATCTCGGCGTCAGCGCCGATCAGGGCACCTGGGTCATCACCTCGTTTGCGGTCTGTAACGCCATTGCGCTGCCGCTCACCGGCTGGTTTACCCGCCGCTTTGGTCAGCTGCGGCTATTTGTTGGCTCAGTGGCGCTCTTTACCCTCTCCTCATTTCTGTGCGGCTTTGCCCACAGCATGACGGAGCTGATCGTCTTTCGCGCGCTGCAGGGCTTCTTCGCCGGGCCGATGTTTCCGATGTGTCAGACGCTGCTGCTGGTCATTTTTCCCACCAGCAAACGCAGCATGGCGCTGGCGCTGCTCTCCATGGTGACGGTGGTGGCACCGATTGTCGGCCCGATTACCGGCGGCTGGATCACCGATAACTACGCCTGGCCGTGGATCTTCTACATCAACGTGCCTATTGGGATCTTCGCGGCGATTGTCGTCTGGATGCAGCTGCGCGAGCGGGAAGAGACCACTACCACCTCGCCGATTGATTACATTGGCATTGCGCTGCTGGTGCTCGGTGTGGGTCTGCTACAAGTGGTGCTCGATAAGGGTAACGATCTCGACTGGTTCGCCTCGAACGAAATTATCATCATGTCAGTGCTCTCGGCGATTGCGCTGGTGTCGTTTGTGATGTGGGAGCTTGGCGAGCAGCACCCGATTGTTAACCTGAGGCTGTTTAAGGATCGCAACTTCGCCATCGGCACCGCCACGCTGACTCTCGGCTACGCGGCCTTTTTCGCCATCAACATTATTTTGCCGCAGTGGCTGCAAACCCAGATGGGCTACACGGCGATCTGGGCCGGGCTGGCGGCGGCACCGATGGGCTTTCTACCGCTGTTGCTGACGCCGTTTATTGGGCGCTACGCCCATAAAGTTGACCTGCGTATTCTGGCAACGCTGTCGTTTCTGACCATGGGCGCCTCCTGTCTGCTGCGCGCGCAGTTCAATACCGAGGTCGATTTCCGCACCATTGCCGAAGTGCAGATGTTTATGGGCATTGGCGTGGCCTTCTTCTTTATGCCCATCACCACCATTGTGCTCTCTAACCTGCACGGCCAGGCGGTGGCGGAAGGCTCTGGTCTGGCGACCTTTTTCCGCGTGCTGGGCGGCTCGTTTGCCTCGTCGCTTACTACCTGGATCTGGTCACGGCGGGAGATTTACCACCATGCTACCCTCAGCGAAAGTGTCTCGCAGTGGAACCCGGCGGCGACAGACTATCTGCATAAGATGGGTGGCGCGACCCAGCAGCACCTGGCGGCGGTGGATAAAACCCTCGAGCAGCAGGCCTATATGCTGTCGACCATCGACTACTTCTGGCTGCTGGGCTGGCTCTTTTTAGCACTGATGATTGTTATCTGGTTTGCCCGCCCGCCGTTTGTGCGTAGCGGTGCGCCCGGCGCGCCGTCGGCCGGACACTAATTACTACCCATAGAGAGATGTTATGGCACCCCTGTTATCCGCCAGCGATGGCCGTTTATTGCAGCACCGATCTTTTGTCGCCTTCTGGCTGGCGCGCACCAGCTCCAGCTTTGGCTTTCAGATGTTGTCGATTATTGTCGGCTGGCAGATCTACTCCCAGACGCAGAGCGCCTTCTGGCTGGGGATGATTGGCCTGGTACAGTTTATTCCCTCGCTGACGCTGGCGCTGCCCGCCGGGCATATCGCCGATCAGTTTGACCGCCGTCGCGTGGTGCTGCTGTCGCAGGTGTGCGAGTGGGTAGCGATTGTGGCGCTCGCCTGGCTCACCTGGCAGGGCGATGCCAGCGTTGGCGTCATCCTGGCGCTGATTTTTGTTATCTCCTGCGCGAAAACCGTCGAGTCACCGTCGATGATCTCAATGCTACCGGCGTTGGTTCCGGCGTCGATTCTGCCACGCGCCACGGCGGCGAATGCGGTCTCCGGCCAGGCGGCGCAGATCGTTGGCCCGGCGCTGGGCGGCTTTCTCTACGCTGCGGGCGCGGATGTGGTTTACAGCGTCACGGCGGCGCTCTATCTGCTCTCGCTGCTGCTGGTGATCACCCTGAGCTATGAGCAGGCGCAGCCAAAACGCACGCCCGCGACGCTCTCCTCCCTCTTTGCCGGGGTGCGCTTTATTCGTAACCGGCCGGATGTGCTGGGGGTGATCTCCCTCGATCTCTTCGCCGTACTGCTCGGCGGTGCGACGGCGCTGCTGCCGATTTTCGCCCATGATGTGCTGCATACCGGCCCCCTCGGGCTGGGGCTTCTGCGCAGTGCTCCGGCAGTGGGTGCGCTGCTGGTTGGCTTCTGGCTAAGCCACCGAGCGCTGACGCGCCGTGTCGGCATTATTATGTTTATGTCGGTCGCGGGCTTTGGCGTGGCGACGCTGGTGTTTGCCTTCTCAAGCTGGATGTGGCTCTCACTGCTGGCGCTGTTTGCGCTCGGCGGGTTTGACATGATCAGCATGGTGATCCGTGGCTCGCTGGTGCAGCTTGATACGCCAGACGAGATGCGCGGGCGGGTGAATGCGGTGAACTCGATTTTTATCAATACCTCCAACCAGCTTGGGGAGTTTGAGTCCGGAATGCTCGCCGCATGGCTGGGGGCAGTGCCCGCCGCGGCGATTGGCGGGGTAGGGACGCTGATTGTGGTGGCGCTGTGGATGAGGTGGTTTCCGGGGTTGCGGCATCGGCAGCGGCTGGAGAGTGATGTGGGGTAAAGCGCCTTGCTGGCGGGGGCGTAGGCCGGATAAACGTTTACGCGCCATCACCACCACACCACTGCCGGATGGCGGCTACGCCTTATCCGGCCTACAAAAACGGGCTTTCAGCGAAACCGGTACTGCTTTATATCCGCAATATGACAGCGAGGGGTTGTGTCCCCGCTGAAATCGGCGAACCGAAGCGTGAATGACAAGGTCTGGACGCCATGGATGGCGGACAGAGGCGAACCGAGACAGGATGTCGAGTCGAGCCGGCCGCAGTCAGGCATGCGGGAGGTGAGCGCAGTGCGCAGCACCGATTTCCTCGCGGGGCCGCGGGGATTGACAAGGGGAGCGCGGCCGCTTCCCTTGTCCCGTTCACCGCATAAGGGGTTAATGAAACTCCCGAACGCCTGGTGAACGGAACAATGCCACCAAAGCCATATGCAACACCATCGCCGGATGGCGCGTAAACGCTTATCCGGCAAGGGCGGTTGCAGAGGTTACTCGGGTGCGCCGCCGTCGCCCTGCGCGGAGGGCCATTTCCAGCCGCGGACTTCGGGTAAATCTTCCCCGTGTTCGCGCACGTAGCGGTGATGCTCGGCGATCTTCTCCGCCAGCTCATCCAGCACGGCGTCCGCTTTGCCTTGCAGGGAGGGGGTGCGCACAATCGCCTCTTGCGCCAGGTGGAAGCGGTCCAGCTCATTCATCACGGTCATATCGAACGGTGTGGTGGTGGTGCCTTCCTCCATAAACCCGCGCACGTGGAAGTTGCCATGGTTATTGCGCGGGTAGGTGAGGCGATGGATCAGGCTCGGGTAGCCGTGGAAGGCGAAAATCACCGGTTTATCCGCTGTAAAGATGGCGTCAAATGCCTCGTCGCTCAGGCCGTGCGGATGCTGCTCTGCCGTTTGCAGCGCCATCAAATCGACAACGTTCACCACTTGAATGCGCAGATCCGGGAAGTAGTCGCGCAGCAGATCGACCGCCGCCAGCGTCTCCATCGTTGGCACATCACCGGCGCAGGCCATCACCACATCCGGTTCTTCACCCTCGGCCACCGTGCCCGCCCAGTGCCAGATGCCCATACCCGCCGCGCAGTGTTGCTGCGCCGCTTCAAGGTTGAGCCACTGCGGCGCAGGCTGCTTACCGGCGACAATCACGTTAATGCGATCCCAGGTCTTCAGGCAGTGATCCGCCACGCAGAGCAGGGTGTTGGCATCGGGCGGCAGATAGACGCGCACAATATCGGCTTTCTTATTCACCACGTGGTCAATAAAACCGGGGTCCTGGTGGCTGTAACCGTTGTGATCCTGACGCCAGACGTGAGACGAGAGCAGGTAGTTAAGGGATGAGATCGGCTCACGCCAAGGCAGTTTGCGTGTCACCTTCAGCCACTTGGCGTGCTGGTTAAACATGGAATCGACAATATGGATAAAGGCTTCATAGCAGTTAAACAGGCCGTGACGCCCGGTGAGCAGATAGCCCTCAAGCCAGCCCTGGCACTGATGTTCGCTGAGGATCTCCATCACCCGCCCATCGGCGGCAAGCTGCTCATCGTAGGGTTTGACCGGCTCCTGCCAGGTGCGGCTGGTGACATCAAACACTTTGCTTAAACGGTTCGAGGCGGTCTCGTCCGGGCCAAACAGGCGGAAGTTATCGCGGTTGCGCTGGAAGATGCCAGCCAGATAAGCCCCGAGCGCGGCGGTCGATTCTGCCTGCGTCTCGCCGGGCGAGGTGACATCAACGGCGTAATCGGCAATCGCTGGCGTGTTCAGCTCGCGGCGCAGACGGCCGCCGTTGGCCCACGGGGTAGCGCCCATACGTTTGTCACCCTCCGGTGCCAGCGCGGCTAGCTCCGGGCGCAGCCGCCCCTGCTCATCAAACAGATCGTCAGGCTGATAGCTGCGCATCCACTCTTCGAGGATCTGCCGGTGGCCGTCATCTTCCCGGCAGGAGGAGACCGGCACCTGGTGCGCGCGCCAGAAGTCTTCAACTTTTTTACCATCCACCGTTTGCGGCCCGGTCCACCCTTTCGGGCTGCGCATAATAATCATCGGCCAGCGCGGTAAGGTTTCAGCGGCTTCACCGCTGCGCGCCTGCTGCTGGTAGTAGCGAATACGTTCCAGCGCCTGCTCCAGCGTCTGCGCCATCTGGCGGTGCATCTTCTCCGGCTCATGACCGCTGACAATAAGCGGCTCGTAGCCATAGCCACGAAACAGATGCAGCAGATCTTCGTCGCTGCTGCGCCCGAGAATGGTCGGGTTAGCAATTTTATAGCCATTGAGATGGAGGATCGGCAGCACCGCGCCATCGCGTGCGGCGTTGAGGAATTTAATACCGAACCAGCTCGACGCCAGTGGGCCGGTCTCCGCTTCGCCGTCGCCAATCACGCAGGCGGCAATCAGCGACGGGTTATCAAACACCGCGCCAAAAGCGTGGGAGAGGGAGTACCCCAGCTCGCCGCCTTCGTTGATCGATCCCGGCGTTTCCGGTGCGGCGTGGCTTGGAATGCCGCCGGGAAAGGAGAACTGGCGAAAGAGGGTCTTCATCCCCTGCGCGTCCTGGCTCACCTGCGGATAGATTTCGCTGTAGCTCCCCTCAAGCCAGGTGTTCGCCACCATGCCCGGCCCGCCGTGTCCGGGGCCGCAGATGTAGATCATATCGAGATCGTGCTGGCGAATGGCGCGGTTGAGATGGGCATAGATAAAGTTCAGCCCCGGCGTGGTGCCCCAGTGGCCAAGCAGGCGCGGTTTGATATGTTCAGGCTTGAGCGGCTCGCGCAGCAGCGGGTTATCCATCAGGTAGATCTGCCCGACAGAGAGGTAGTTGGCCGCGCGCCAGTAGCGGTCGATTAGCTGTAGTTGATCATCGGGAAGTGAGGCGTATTGCGTCATGCGTTTCTCCGCGTCAGTGAAGTGAGTTCCTGTTAAGCCTGGCACAGATGCGGGAACCCTTTGCGTCACCTACGCTTAAAGCGTAACCGCACGCATAAGGATCCGAATGAAAACCGACACTCAGACCACCGCCGTGATTGATAAGCACGGCATTATCGGCAACCTGCGGACCTGCGCGCTGGTGACCGTTGAAGGGGCGATTGATTTTCTCTGCTGGCCCAATCTCGACAGCCCCTCCGTTTTTAGCTCGCTGCTCGATGCTAAACGGGGCGGCTACTTCTCCGTTGCGCCGTTGGGCGAGGGCTGGCGCGCCATTCAGCACTATTTGCCGGATACCAACGTGCTGCAAACCCGCTGGCTCTCGAATGAGACGATGGTGGAGCTGACGGACTTTATCGCCATCAATGAGGATGACGAAGCCAACCCGCTGATCGTGCGGCAAATCACCCTTGTGTATGGCGAGGCGACGATCAAGCTGCACTGCTCGCCGCGCTTCAATTACGCCAGCGACGTGCCGGAGGTGAAGGAGGATAAACGGGTTTATCACTTTAAGGGCAAGAAAGGCGCGGCGCTGACGCTGGCCTCATCCGAAACGTTGCAGGTGAAAAAAGGGCTCATCGAAGGGGAGTTCAACCTGCGCGAGGGCGAAACGGCGACATTTGTGCTCGGCGACAGCAAAGTGAAACATGCGGCGCTAAAACAGGTGGCGGCGCTGCGCCAGCGCACACTTGCCTACTGGCAAAACTGGGTGGCGCAGAGCAAATACAGCGGCCGCTGGCGCGAAGCGGTAACCCGCTCTTCGCTGGTGCTGAAGCTGCTCACCTCTCAGCGCTACGGCTCGATTGCCGCAGCGGCGACCTTTGGCCTGCCGGAGCTGCCCGGCGGTGAGCGTAACTGGGATTACCGCGCCACCTGGCTGCGCGACGCCTCGTTCAGCTGCTATGCTTTGATCCGCTTAGGTTATGTCGAGGAGGCAAAGGCCTTCGGCGCGTGGATCGGCAGCTGCATGGAGAACAGTAAGTTCGACCCGAAAAAGTTGCAGGTGATGTACCGCCTCGACAGTGGAACGGATCTCACCGAAGAGGAGCTGCCGCACCTTGCTGGCTATCTCAACTCCCGGCCGGTGCGCAAAGGCAACGAAGCCTATAAACAGCTGCAACTCGATATCTACGGCGAACTGATGGATGCCGTCTATCTGACGACCAAATATGGCGACAACATCTCCCACCGCGCGTGGGGGCATGTTATGCGGCTGGTGGATTATGTCTGCGAAATCTGGGATTCACCCGATGCTGGTATCTGGGAGATGCGCGGCGAGCCGGAAAACTTTCTCTACTCGCGCCTGATGTGCTGGGTGGCGCTCGACCGCGCGCTGCGGCTGGGTGCCAAGCGGTCGCTCTCAATGCCATTTGCCCGCTGGGAGGCGACGCGGCAGAAGATCCGCGACGATATCTGGCATAACTTCTGGAATGAGAAGCTCGGCCACTTTACTTCAACGCGCAACGGCAGCGATGTCGATGGCTCGATGCTGCTGATGCCGCTGTTTCGCTTTATCGGTGCCAAAGATCCGGACTGGCTGGCAACGCTCGACGCTATCCGCACAAAGTTAATGCGCGATGGCATGGTGCGGCGTTATTTGCAGGAGGAGACCCCGGCGGATTCATTGCAGGGAGAGGAGGGCTATTTTGCGCCATGCTCCTTCTGGTACGTCGAGTGCCTGGCGCGGGCAGATTTTGTCGATGAGGCGCGCATTGAGTTTGAGAAACTGCTGCACTACGCCAACCATCTTGGGCTGTACGCCGAGGAGTTTGATGAGCGCGGCTTCCCGCTCGGCAACTTCCCGCAGGCGTTGACGCATCTGGCGCTGATCAGCGCCGCGTTCTATTTGGATAAAAAGATGTCCGGGAATCAGCAAACCTGGCAGCCGTAAGGCTGCGGTTTACTGCGGGCCGTGAAAGGTGAGGGCGAAGCCCTGCTCCTGCCAGTGGGTAAACTGCTGCGACTGGCGCTGGGTCAGCGCTTTGCCCGTCCAGACCACCAGCTGCTTTCCCGGGAAAAACTCCGGGTGCGGTGAGTCAAGTGGGTCGGCGAGCACATCCAGCGCCCAGCCCTGCTGCGATAGCCGCCAGGCTTCCAGCCACAGGCGCGTACGATCGTCATTGTTCCAGGCGATAAACAGCGCCTCCCTGCTTCCCTGCGGGCGACTAAGCGCCAGCTGGGTGACGGCAAAGTCGATCAGCACGCCGTCAAGCAGGCTTAAGATCACCCGCGCGGTGTTCTGATCCCGCGCCAGCAGCAGGCGCACCGGCATAATCACCTCATCGATAAATTGATCGACGCTGTATTTACGCCCCATATCCAGCACCATGGCGCGCAGCCTGGCCGGGTTGACCTGGCGCAGGGTTGCCAGCAGATCGTCCTGCACCTTCGCCCAGCCTTGCTCATCGGCGGCGGGCGACTCATCCAGTAAGGCTTTTACTTTACTGACCGAGACGCCGCTTTCGATAAAGCGCTTGATCGCCTCAATGCGCAGAATGTCCGCCTCATCAAACTGACGATGGCCGCCCTCGCTGCGCTGGGGCTTTAGCAAACCGTAACGACGTTGCCATGCGCGAAGTGTGACGGGGTTAATTCCGCACCGTTCAGCCACTTCGCCAATACTGTAAAACGCCATGACTTCCTCGTAACCCCGATATACACCCGCAAAGCCTAGTTAAGCCTTGCAGGCTGTACAAGCACTTTGTACAGCTTTACTTAAGGAGCGATTAAGCATCGTCCTGTTTTTCTGGCCAGCAGACCGCTGGAATACCGTTGATATCCGGGCGCGCGAAGAGATAGCCCTGGAACTGGGAGATACCCGCCGACTCCAGCCACATCCACTCTTCAGCTTTCTCGACACCGACGGCGGAGATCTGAATTTCAAGGGATGTACAACATTTGATGATCGCCTGCACAATCGCCTGGCGTGAGCCGCTCTTATGCACATCCTGAATCAGATCGCGGTTAATTTTGATGCGGTCCGGCTGGAACTGCGCCAGCAGCAGCAGGCCCGCAAAACCGGCACCAAAGTGGTCAATTGCCACGCGGATCCCGGCACCTTTCAGTAACTTCACCGCTTTGGTGAACTCTTCCAGGCGCGAGATGATTTCGCTCTCGGTGAACTCAACGATAATCTGTTCCGGCACCAGGCCGTTAGCCTCAATCTCGCGCAGGATAAACTCGACCGCGCCGGGCACTTCAACCAGCGTCATCGGCAGCAAGTTGACCGAAAGGGTCTGCGCGCCGATATCCAGCGCGGTGGCCATCGCGAATGCCACTTTCTTACTCTCAAGATCGGCTTTATAGAGCGCATCGCCCGTCAGGCCCTCAAAGTAGGCCTGCGGTGCATCGCCAGAAGGGGTACGCAGCAGGGCTTCAATCGCTACCACTTTGCGGGCGAAGGGATCGATCAGCGGCTGAAAGGCAAAGCGGCAGTCGGTGCTGGTGGCGGCAACGGACGCGGGCAGGGTGACGGCGCTACCGTCGGGCACGAACTCCCACTCGTCACCGACCGGGATCTCAAAGTAGTTCTCTTTCTCGCCCTCTTCGACAAAGGTCTGGAAGAACTGCAGCGCGCGGTCGTCATAAATAAGCTGGTATTTCGAGGTGCCTTTATCCAGCACCGTTTGCAGCACCTCTTCACGGTCGTAGGCGCGCAGATCAAACAGCTCCATCCCGGCTTTACCAAAGCGTCGTGACGGCGCGTAGTCGCGCAGCAGCTCCACAACGTTAAAGTGGCGCTCATCATTGCAGATGGCGTCGTAAATCGGATCCAGCGTCTCTTCCGGCCCTTCAAGCAGCTGGAAGAAGTGGGTGCCATTAAACAGCAGAATGCCGGTGACATTGGCCTGGCTGTTTTTTTGATTGGCTGCTTCAACCATCCCTTCAAGCATCGAAAACGATACGTTGTCGCGAAAATGGCTGCGGTAAATAAGGGTGGTGAGCATAAGCGTTCCGAAAGGGATGAATGAGCGCTCACACTACCAGATGCAATCTGCCTCGTCTTCTTTGATTTAGCAGAGAATTATGCTGTTTGTGCCCCTTGTACACGCGGCTTTTCAGCTTGTACAAGCTTGGTCAACCGCGTAAAAATTTTGCTGGTTATAATCACCTGATAAATATAAAGATTGTGAAATATTCATTAGATGGCTAACAAACTTGTACAATTACTATGTACAAAACGCCGTTTTTTGTATAACTTTAACGTTACTTTAACAAGTTAATGGATTATTTGAGGAGTGACATATGCAGCAGAACGGTTATTTTCCGAACACAGCTAATGCCATTACCCGCTATTTCAACAAGGCATCACTCCCGACTCAGCAGCAGACGCTGGGACAGATCGCTGTTGAAATCCTGAGCGAAGGACGCAACCTGAACCGCAAGGCAATTTGTACTAAATTGCTGAGCCGTCTGGAACAGGCTTCTGGTCCGGAAGAGGAGAGCCACTATCACACGCTGATTGGCCTGCTTTTCGATCGCTAACAGAGTTTGACCAACGGCAATACTTTTGGCTTTTGAGTCAATTCTCGCGGGGTGATGAAGCGCTTCATGCGCGTGCAGAAAAGTTAATCGTCCCCAAGGGAGAATTGGCTTCATGCCGCAATTGCAGTTCGGCAAGTAGCGGCAACCCGAGATGCAGTTATGAATAGTAGTGAAATAGAGCAACTTACAGATGAACTTATCGGAGTGGCAGTGTTGTCACTTCTGAAAGATAACTCACCCATCAGCACACGTGCGCTGATAAACCGGCTGCGGTCGATGGAGACCAGCGAGCAGGACGTTCAGCGGCGGCAGATGCTGGGGCGGATTATTGCTGAAATCAGCAACAATAATTTTGCCTCATTGAAGCGCGACAAAGGAAGCGATCGCGATGAGTGGGATGAGCAGAGCAGGGATAACGTTTTCCAGCTGTTTGGCGACAACACCGCCGGCAGTTCGAAAAAACATTAACAGACACGGTTATTATCACTAAAAAACGGGGTAAACGATGAGCCAGGTTTTGCTGGATTCACACGAATATGAAAATTTGCCTGATCTCTCGCTTGCTGAGTATTTTCGCAGCGGCGGCGAGACGCTTGCAGAGGAGTCTGTGGTACTGGGCGCGGCGATTCGTGGTGTTATGGCAGCCGGTGAACGTATTACCCACAAGGCCTTGATCCTGGAGTTGATCAAGATGATCGAGACCACAGAGGATGTGGTGAAAAGCGATATTGTACGCCACACCCTGGAAATCGTTGTACACCATACAACGGACGATATTTAACCGTACTGGCATCACCTGCTCTGACACAAAATCCACGCTCCGGCGTGGATTTTTTTTTGCTATTTCACTATCGATGAAATAGTGTCGACAGGCTTATTAACATGCCATCACGGAGGATAGTATGGCCAAAAAATTAGTGCAGATTAACTTCGATTTTAACGGCCCATTTGGCGATGAGATGTCGCAGCAGCTGGTGGAACTTGCCGAATCAATCAATCAGGAGCCGGGCTTTTTATGGAAAGTGTGGACCGAGAATGCGCTCGCTCAGGAAGCGGGAGGGATCTATCTCTTCGACAGCGAAGCGAATGCGCAGCGCTATATGGATAAACATATGGAGCGGTTAAAACAGTTTGGCGCCACCAACATCACCGTCAAACTGTTTGACGTTAATGAACCTCTCACACGGCTGAATCACGGCCGGCTGGGGTAACGCTTTTCGCGCGCAGGCAGGCTTGTTGCCCGCGCGCTGATTGAGTCCAGGATGGAGTTCAGAGATCGTCAAAGCAGATTTCGCCCTGCGTGCAGGCATTCTGGAGGACCATCTGGTAGAAGGTTGTGAAATCAGCGGCCACTTTGTAGAGGTTGCCGCTATCCTGCTGCTCTGCAATATCAAACTGCTGAATATCATCTTCGGCATGCAGATGCGTTCTGTCCCAGTAGTAAACGCCTTCCCGACCCGCTCCATTCATCAACACGAAGTAGTTACCGCCTGGATCGTCGCCAATCAACAACGTGTCCGACAGAAAGTCGAGCTCCTCCAGAAACTCATCGTTGTTGTACTTCAGGTCGTAGTACTTATTGCGCGTATTAATGCCAAACAGCGCTGAAAATGCCACTTCACCTTGATCAACCCCGGGGTATGTCAGGTTGCAGTAGTCGGGGCTCTTTACTACCAGTCCGTTTTTCTGTTGCAGAAAATCCAGATACTCTTCGGGCGCGCTAAAGTTAAAGGTCGTCAGCAGTGGCAAGATGGCATTTTTTGCTGCTGGTTTTCCATATGAAAGAGGCATTGTTGCTCCTGGTATAGGTTTGCAATGTTTTATATGACAATACGTAAAGGCTCCCACCCGTTAGCGACTGCCATCCATACATGCTGGTGGTGGATCGGCGGAGACAAGAATGTAGTGTTTACGCGCAATCGGCCGCCAGATGCCGCGCGGATCGCCGACAAAGGGAAACCTGAAAAAGGGTCGCTCGGCGATTTCAACCCGCCATGTGGTATCGCCAATAAAGCTGAATTCAACCGCCTGCGCAAACAGTGTTAAATCTTCAAAGCTACCGGTGGTATACGCCCCGCCGAGCGTCAGGATCTCCTTCACGCCCTGCTGACGATCGATTAAGACAATCAGCAGCGCCTCTTCAAACGGGACATCATCGGTAAGAAGCAGTAACAGCCGGGATTCATCTACCCCGATAGCCGCTTCAATCCACTGCGCAGGCACTGTAAAGCCGGTTGCGCGACCATCAATCACCACCTCATGGGCGGCAGGCCTCGAGGTGGTTGCCGGGTGAATCAGATGCAGAGTGACGTTATGCAGCGGTTTAAACATAGTGGCCCTGAATGTGATTTATCCTGTTATATGCCAGTAAGATGCAAAGCCTGAGTCGGGTGCGGTTTCTTATGCGCAACCGTAACGATTATAATCGAGCATCAAATTGTGAGCTCAGGCTGGTGGCAGCACGCTGCCGGGCGAGAGTACTCCACTCTAACGGAAAAGAGATCGCCGTTGTGCCGAAAGAAATCGTGACTTAATTGTATTTTGGTCACATTTTGTTGGTCAGGGTGAAATAAGGTGAGCGGAAAAAAATGCCAAAAGAGATGAACATCAATGCAGTACGCGGCCCGTCGGATCACTCGGTTCGCGATCAGGTTGTTGAGGCAGCCACCGAGCACTTCGGCCACTTTGGTTACGAAAAAACCACCGTTTCCGATCTCGCGAAAGCGATCGGTTTTTCCAAAGCCTATATCTATAAATTTTTCGATTCCAAGCAGGCGATAGGTGAAGTGATATGCGCGAACCGCCTGGCGATGATGATGGATATCATCAACGCCGCTATTGCGGATGCGCCGAGCGTGTCGGAACAACTTCGCCGGCTGTTCAACGCCGTGGTGCAAGCAGGCAGCGATCTCTTCTTTCACGATCGCAAACTGTATGACATTGCTGCCGTTGCCGCGCGTGACAAATGGCCCTCCGCGCAGGCGCACGAGCAGCGTCTGCGCCAGCTCATTGAGCAGATCGTCAAAGCGGGACGCGAGGCAGGAGAGTTTGAGCGTAAAACACCTCTTGATGAAGCCGCGGATGCCATCTACCTGGTGATGCGTCCCTATATCAGCCCCGTTCAGTTGCAGTACAACCTGGAGACGGCACCGGCTGCCGCTGTTTTCCTCTCTTCGCTGATCCTGAGAAGCCTTGCGCCTTGAGTTGTGACTATTGACAAAATTGGTCACTAGTTTAAAAATGCGGTTCCACTCCTCTTCATTGTTTAAGGGAACCCATGCTCAGGCTCAATCCTGCCACCTTAGCTATTTGCCTCTTGCCGCTGGCGATTGTCGCCTGCGGTGACAATGGCAACAGCGACGATCCCCGAACCCAGCCGCCGCTGGTGAGAACTGCCCCTGTCATGAGTGCGGTCGATAACGCCCGCGCGTTTACGGGTACCGTCGTGGCGAGAATTCAAAGCGACCTTGGTTTTCGTGTGCCGGGCAAAGTTCTTGAGCGCCTTGTCGATACCGGCCAGACGGTCACGCGCGGCCAGCCGTTAATGCGTCTCGACCCCGCCGACTTAAGCCTGCAGGCGGTCAGCGCTGCCCAGGCGGTAAGTGCAGCTCAGGCCAGGGTCAGACAGGCGGCGAGTGATGAAGCGCGCTACCGCAGCCTGGTTACCACGGGCGCGGTGTCGGCCTCTGCCTACGATCAGGTCAAAGCGGCCGCAGAGACGGCGCGGGCCGATCTGAAAGCGGCGCAGGCGCAGGCCAGCGTGGCGCAAAATGCGATGCATTATGCCGTGCTGCTGGCGGATGGCGATGGGGTGGTGATGGCGACGCTGGCGGAGCCGGGCCAGGTGGTCAGCGCCGGGCAGGCGGTGGTCAGGCTGGCCCGTTCCGGGCAGCGTGAAGCGATTGTCCAGCTCCCGGAAACCCTACGCCCGTCGCTCGGCAGCCGGGCGCAGGCCACGCTGTATGGGCGTGCTGGTCAGGCTGTCCCGGCGACGTTGCGACTGCTGTCGGATGCGGCGGATCCGCTGACGCGCACCTTCGAGGCAAGGTATGTGCTGCAGGGCGCGCTGGCAAGCGCACCGCTTGGAGCCACCGTCACGCTCAACATTACCGAAGGTTTGTCAGCCAAGCCGTTACTGCAGGTGCCGCTGGCTGCCGTTTATGACGCGGGAAAAGGGCCGGGTGTCTGGGAAGTGTCAGGCAAACCCGCCCGGGTGAGCTGGCAGCCGGTAGAGGTGGTGAATATCACCGATGATGCCGCACGGGTGATGGGAAATTTGCAACCCGGCGAGCCTGTGGTCGCGCTGGGTGCGCATTTGCTGCATGAGGGTGAGGCGGTGCGACAGGCGAAGCAGAGCGACAGCGAAATCGCAGGGAGTCGCCCATGAGCGGCGGCAGTTTTAACCTCTCCGCGATTGCCGTGCGCGAGCGCGCTATTACGCTGTTTCTGATTATCCTCATTACTATCGCCGGGAGTGTCTCCTTCTTAAAACTGGGGCGGGCCGAGGATCCGCCGTTTACCGTCAAGCAGATGACCATTATCTCTGCCTGGCCCGGTGCGACAGCGCAGGAGATGCAGGATCAGGTAGCGGAACCGCTGGAAAAACGGCTGCAGGAGTTGCAATGGTATGACCGGACTGAGACCTATACGCGTCCCGGTCTTGCTTTCACCATGCTCTCCCTTCAGGACAGTACGCCACCTTCCCTGGTTCAGGAGGAGTTCTACCAGGCGCGTAAAAAAGTGGGCGATGAAGCTAAAAACCTGCCTGCCGGGGTAATCGGCCCGCTGGTCAATGATGAGTTCTCGGATGTCACGTTTGCGCTGTTTGCGCTGAAGGCCAAAGGCGAGCCGCAGCGCCTGCTGGTGCGGGATGCCGAGTCGCTGCGCCAGCGGTTGCTCCACGTTCCCGGCATCAAAAAGGTCAATATCATTGGCGAGCAGGCGGAACGCATCTTTATCTCCTTCTCTCATGACCGGCTGGCGACGCTGGGCATCTCCGCGCAGGAGATTTTCGCCGCGCTCAACGACCAGAATGTGCTGACGCCGGCTGGCTCCATCGATACCCGCGGGCCGCAGGTCTTTATTCGCCTCGACGGCGCGTTTGATACGCTGGAGAAAATCCGGCAAACGCCGCTGGTGGCGCAGGGACGAACGCTGAAGCTTGCCGATGTCGCCACGGTTGAACGCGGTTATGAGGATCCGGCAACCTTTCTGGTGCGCAATCAGGGGGAACCCGCGCTGCTGCTGGGTGTGGTCATGCGCGAGGGCTGGAACGGCCTGGCGCTGGGCGAGGCGCTTGATAAAGAAGCCGCCAGCATTAATGCCGGGATGCCGCTTGGAATGTCATTGACCAAAGTAACCGATCAGTCAGCGAACATCAGCTCCGCCGTGGATGAGTTCATGATCAAGTTCTTTGTGGCGCTGCTGGTGGTGATGGTGGTCTGCTTCCTTAGCATGGGCTGGCGCGTAGGCGTCGTGGTGGCCGCCGCGGTGCCGCTGACGCTGGCCGTTGTCTTTGTGATCATGGAAGCGACGGGCAAGAACTTCGATCGCATTACGCTCGGCTCGCTGATTCTGGCCCTCGGTTTGCTGGTAGATGACGCCATTATCGCCATCGAGATGATGGTGGTGAAAATGGAGGAGGGCTACGACCGCATCAAGGCTTCCGCCTATGCCTGGAGCCATACCGCCGCGCCCATGCTGGCGGGCACGCTGGTAACGGCTATCGGCTTTATGCCCAACGGTTTTGCCCACTCCACCGCCGGGGAATATACCAGCAATATGTTCTGGATCGTCGGCATTGCATTGATTGCCTCGTGGGTGGTGGCGGTGGTCTTTACGCCCTACCTGGGCGTCAAAATGTTGCCCGCGATAAAACCGATTGAAGGGGGGCATGCGGCGATCTACAACACCCGTCGCTATAACCAGTTCCGTGGGCTGCTGGCTCGTGTGATTGCTGCGAAATGGCTGGTGGCAGGCTCGGTGGTTGTACTGTTTACCGTTGCCATTCTGGGGATGGGGCTGGTGAAGAAACAGTTTTTCCCCACCTCCGATCGCCCGGAAGTGCTGGTGGAAGTGCAGATGCCTTACGCCACTTCCATTGCGCAAACCAGCGCCACAACGGCGAAAATCGAGGCGTGGCTCAGGCAGCAGAAAGAGGCGGAAATTGTCACTTCCTATATTGGCCAGGGCTCACCGCGCTTTTATCTGGCGATGGCGCCGGAGCTGCCCGATCCTTCGTTTGCCAAAATTGTGGTTCGCACCGGCAGCCAACAGGCGCGCGAAGCGCTTAAGTTTCGGCTTCGTCACGCCGTGGCGGATGGTCTGGCGCCGGAGGCGCGCGTTCGAGTCACCCAACTAGTGTTTGGACCCTATTCACCCTATCCGGTGGCCTTTCGCGTGATGGGACCGGATCCCCAGGTATTACGTGACATTGCCGATAAAGTGAAAACGGTGATGCAGGCCAGCCCGATGATGAGAACGGTTAATACGGACTGGGGCGCACGGGTGCCGACGCTACACTTCACGCTTGATCAGGATCGCCTGCAAGCGGTGGGGCTGACCTCCAGCGCCGCGGCCCGCCAGCTTCAGTTTCTGCTTACCGGCGTGCCGATTACTTCGGTGCGGGAGAATATCCGTGCCGTGGAGGTCATTGGCCGTGCGGCCGGGGATATTCGGCTTGATCCGGGTAAGATCGCCGGTTTCACGCTGGTCGGCTCGGCCGGTCAGCGCATTCCGCTGTCGCAGGTCGGGGAGGCTGAGGTGCGCATGGAAGAGCCGCTGCTGCGCCGCCGCGATCGGGTGCCGACCATTACCGTGCGGGGTGATATTGCTGAATCCCTGCAGCCGCCGGATGTCTCCACCGCCATGATGCAGCAACTGCAGCCAGTGATTGCCGCGCTGCCGGACGGGTATCAGATTGAACAGGCGGGCTCGATTGAGGAGTCCGGCAAAGCCACCAAAGCGATGGCACCGCTCTTTCCGATTATGATCGCCATGACGCTGCTGATCATCATTTTGCAGGTACGTTCACTCTCTGCGATGGTGATGGTGTTTATGACCGCGCCGCTGGGGCTAGTCGGCGTGGTACCGACGCTGCTGCTCTTCCATCAACCCTTTGGTATCAATGCGCTGGTGGGGCTGATTGCCTTGTCCGGGATTTTAATGCGTAACACGCTGATTCTGATTGGGCAAATTCACCACAACGAGCGGGAGGGGCTGGCACCGTTTGACGCGGTGATTGAAGCGACGGTACAGCGTGCAAGGCCGGTGCTGCTCACGGCGCTGGCGGCGATCCTTGCCTTTATCCCGCTGACGCATTCGGTCTTCTGGGGAACCCTGGCCTACACGCTGATCGGTGGAACACTCGGGGGTACCATTATCACGCTGGTGTTCCTGCCAGCGATGTATGCCATCTGGTATCGCATTAACCGCCCCGATCCGCATGAAGAGAAGAGGGCAGTGGGTTAACGCCGTTCCAGCATGGAATCACGCAGCAAAAACGGGCTGGCAACCCGCGTGGTCTGCCTATGTTCATTACCGTTAATAATATGCAGGGCGCTCAGGCGCCCGATCTCATAATGCGGGAGCTGCACCGTTGCAAGGGAGGGCAGGAACAGCTCGCCGATGCCCACCATATTGTCGTAGCCAACCACTGCCACATCCTGCGGAATGTGCAGCCCCTGCGCGAGTAACGTTTGATAGACCATAAACGCAATGCGGTCGTTGCCGCAGATCACCGAATCGAACTGCGGCTTTTGCGCGTGGATATGCGCCAGCACCTGCGCCGGAATATCACGGTAATGCTCGTCACCCTGCGCCATATAGAGATGAGTCAGGCCGTCCGGGTTAACCCCGGCTTCACGGCAGGCGCGCTCCAGCCCTTTACGCCGACGGGCGGTGGCGAGTAGCGGTTCGGGCAGATGCAGACAAAGGGGCTGGCGATAACCCGCTTCCAGCAGGGCTTTTACCGCGCTGTACTGGCCCTGCTCATCGTCGGGAATATAGCTGGCGACCGGATGGTGCAGGCTTTCGCAGTTGGCGAGCACGCAGGGCAGGGTAAGCAGCTTGGCGGGCAGCGGCACCTGGCGCAGCCCCATGGTGGTGTAGATAATGCCGTCCGGCCGGTGGGAGAGCAGCAGATCAACAATCGCATCCGGGTTGTCGTCGGTGAACATATTCATTACGAAGCTGTTCCAGCCGTGCGCGCGTGCGGTCTCTTCAATCGATAAGGTAATTTCCACCGAGAAGGGCGTGGTGACGGTATCCAGCGCCAGCACGCCGATGGTTTTCGGCGAGGCGTGCGCACCGCGGATCTTTTTCGCTGAGAGATCCGGGACATAATTGGTCTGCTCAATCGCCGCCTGCACCCGCGCCAGCGTCTCCGGCTTGAGGCGTTGCGGGCTATTGAGTGCGCGCGAGACCGTCATCAGCGAAACATTCGCCAGCTTTGCTACATCCTTCAGAGAGGCCATATCTGTTACTCCATGCGGGCTTACTCGCGCAATCACTGCGGCCAGAGAGGGCGCTATCGTAACGTATTTACGGTGTCGTCACAGGCGCAGAGTTTGATCTCCCTCTCACTCCTGTTATGTTAACGTTAACTCTTGTGATTAACATCATGAATCTCAGCAGAACTGCAGGAGTGATACTGGATGTTAACGTTATCATCGTTGCATAACTCCAATATGAGACTGTCATGATGAAAACCCATCACGCTCACAGCTACCCACTGCTCAGTGCCTTACTGTTCTTCTTTTTCGTCACCTGGTCCGCTTCCGGCTCGCTGCTCTCCATCTGGCTTCATCAGGAGGTGGGGCTGAAAGCGGGGGATACCGGGATCATCTATGCCGTGCTCTCCGTCTCCGCGCTGTTTGCGCAGATCTGTTATGGCTTTATTCAGGACAAGCTGGGCCTGCGCAAAAACCTGCTCTGGTATCTGACCGCCATGCTGGCGCTCTCCGGCCCGGCCTTCTTACTGTTTGGCTATCTGTTACAGATCAACATCCTGCTCGGCAGCGTGTTTGGTGGCATCTATATCGGCTTAACCTTTAACGGCGGCATCGGGGTGCTGGAGTCCTATACCGAGCGCGTCGCTCGCCAGAGCCAGTTTGAGTTTGGTAAAGCACGGATGTGGGGATCTCTCGGCTGGGCGGTAGCGACCTTTTTTGCCGGTCTGCTGTTTAATATCAACCCGAAACTCAACTTCGCGGTGGCAAGCGTATCCGGGCTGGTCTTCTTTGTGCTGCTGGCGCGCTTAAAAGTCTCCTCTGCGCCGCACGCGATGCAGGAGGCGGTGAGCGGCGGGAAAGTAACACTCGCCGATGCGCTGGGTTTACTGACGCTGCCGCGTTTCTGGGCGCTGGTGCTGTTTGTGATTGGTACCTGTATTTATGGCGTCTACGACCAGCAGTTCCCGGTCTATTTCTCGTCGCAGTTCCCGACGTTGCAGGAAGGCAACGCCATGTATGGCTACCTCAATTCGTTCCAGGTGTTTCTTGAAGCGGCGGGCATGTTCTGCGCGCCGTGGCTGGTGAACAGGATTGGCGCAAAGAACGGCCTGATTTTCGCGGGCATGGTGATGGCAATGCGCATGGTCGCCTCCGGGCTGGTGGAGGGGCCGCTACTTATCTCCATCACCAAACTGCTGCACGCGGTCGAGTTGCCGATCCTGCTGGTGGCGATCTTTAAGTACAACAGCCTGCACTTCGATAAACGCCTCTCCTCAACGCTCTACCTGGTGGGCTTCGCCTGTACCAGCTCGGTGATCGCCTCGGTGCTGTCGCCGCTGGCGGGCTACAGCTATGAGAAGTATGGCTTTGCCCAGTCCTATCTGATCATGGGGCTGCTGGTCTTCGCCACCACCTTTATCTCTATCTTCCTGTTGCGTTCCGGTAAGTCATCTTCTGACCCGCTGATGCCGCAACCCTCCGCCATTTAACCGAAAAGAGTAGCGACTATGAACTATTCACTTGCCGGCGCTGAACAGGCGCTGCTGGCTAAACGAGACACCCTGAACCTGCGCTGGTATCCGCGCTACCACCTCGCGGCGCGCGCAGGCTGGATGAACGACCCGAACGGGCTGGTGTGGTTCGATGGCTGGTACCACGCCTTTTATCAGCATCACCCCTATTCAACACAGTGGGGGCCGATGCACTGGGGGCATGCGCGCAGTAAAGATCTGCTGCGCTGGGAGCATCTGCCGGTGGCGCTGGCGCCTGAAGGCCCCGCAGACAGAGATGGCTGCTTTTCCGGCTCGGCGGTGGTCGATGGCGACACGCTGGCGCTGATCTACACCGGGCATAAATTTCACGGCGATGCCACGGATGAGGCGAACCTCTATCAGGTGCAGTGCCTGGCCACCAGCCGCGACGGCATCCATTTTGAACGTCATGGAATGGTGCTGGATACGCCGCCCGGGCTGCACCACTTTCGCGATCCGAAAGTGTGGCGGGAAGGGGATGAGTGGTACATGGTCGTCGGCGCACGCGACGGCGAAACGGGCCATGTTCGTCTTTACCGCTCCGGCGATCTGCGCGAGTGGCAGGACGCTGGCGTGCTGGATGAGGCGGAAAAAGCGCTCGGCTTTATGTGGGAGTGCCCGGACTTCTTCACCCTCGGCGACAAACGGGTACTGATGTTCTCGCCGCAAGGCATCGCGGCGCAGGGCTACAACAACCGTAATCTCTTCCAGAGCGGCTATATTCTCGGCCAGTGGCAGCCGGGCCAGCCTTTTGTGCGCGAAAGCGAGTTTATCCAGCTGGATCACGGCCATGACTTCTATGCCCCGCAAAGCCTGCTGACGCCTGATGGGCGGCGGATTGTTATTGGCTGGCTGGATATGTGGGAATCGCCGCTGCCGGAGCAGCAGGATGGCTGGGCCGGGATGCTGTCGCTGCCGCGCGAAGTGAGCCTGAGCGCCGACAACCGCGTGCAGATGCGTCCGGCAAGAGAGGTGGAAACCCTGCGCGGCGCGTGGAGGCCGTGGCCGGTTACGCTGCTTGAGGATCAGCAAATCACGCTGCCGGAGAACGGTGAGGCGCTGGAGGTGCTTCTGCGCTGGGAGTGCGCTGACAGCAGCGCGGAGCAGTATGGCGTCAGCCTCGGCGAGGGGCTGCGCGTTTATGTTGATGCGCAAATGCAGCGCCTGGTGCTGGCGCGTCACTATCCGCAGTATGGGCTATGCGGTATGCGCAGCGTGCCGGTTGATATCAACGCGTCGCTGGAACTGCGCCTCTTCTTCGACAGCTCGTCAGTTGAGGTGTTTGTTAATGATGGAGAGGTGTGCCTCAGCAGCCGCATCTATCCTGAGGCTGATAAGCGCGCGCTCGCGCTGTTTGCGTGGAGCGGTTCGGCACGCGTGACAGAAGCCGGGGCCTGGCCGCTGGCGTAACAGACGTTAAAGAGTCCACGGCCGCGTGGGCTCTTTAAGCACGGGCAGTATCGCGTCGTTGTCACTTTTAAGTGTGAGTAAAACTCACACTAACCGTCACTATTTATCGTTTTATAAACAGACCCGCAGTGAAATACCCTCATCTCAGCCCCGTTATCTCCCGGGCACACACTTTTAATGACACGCAAAAATGAGAATGAAGGGGGCGCAGGTGACGTTGGATCTTTTATTGCAGCTGGTGGATCTTTTTTCAGAGCAGAAAAATAACGCTGCTGGCCGGGCGCAGCGTAAACCGCTAAACGGCGCGCATTTACACGATCTTATTAGCAAGCTTTCAGCGGAAAATAGCCGCGTTGAAACGGTATCGGCATTAATACTGCGCCTGCATATTCTTGCCGCAGCCCACAGCGATCCCACCAAAGCCGAGGCGTTGCTGATGGCGAATGTGGATAATGAGGAGAACAACTTTCCGCTGCTCGATTTATCCCGCTGGCCGCAGGTGCGTTACGCTGTTTCAGGGGAGTTGCAGACCCCGGAGTCTGAAGCCTATTTTCACTCCGTGACCTCTGCCGTGACGGTGTTACGCACGGCGATAATTGAGGCCGAGCGCGCAAAGGGTGTGCCCGCGCTTTACATCCTCGATAACGTGCTCAACCTTAATAGCGCGCTGCCGGAGAGATATAAAAAGATGGCTAATATCCTTTACTGATAAACCACCCATAGCGCCCCGGCTGCCGCACTATTTCTGCCGCGTGTTATTTGCTCACTTATTTACTACCCGCCGGGTATACCGTGGTTACAGGTTATTCCGGCAGGTAGAGATAATTTCCGGGCGATATGAATTAGAGAAATAACTTAATCACCCAGAAAACAGCCAATGTATTTTAATCCTTTGAAGTCGCTGCCGGTTGCCGGTGACAGGGGACGATCGCCGCTTGAATACCACAAAATAGCGTTCGCTTTTTCAATGCCCGAAGCCGAGCAGATGGCTTTTACTTTGCTGATTTCATCCTCATCAACAGCCGCCTCCTGAAGAATCTCGTCAAGCGCAACATCCTCATCTTCTCTTGGGATAATGCCAATGAAATCCTCGTCGTACCATTTGATACCGAGATAGCGACAAAACGGGCAGACCTTATAGGCGGGATCGTCAAAATCGCCTTCAGTGGAGTAATCCAGTGCGAAATAGCTGTGATATTGCTCCTCTGAATCGTGATTGCTGCCAATCCAGAGATGGACCTTATCCGCTTTATGACTACTCATTCCAGGCATCCTTTTTTATGTGTCAGTCGTGGGGCGCTTATCTTCGTCTCGACACGGTTTATGAAGAGACGAAGATCGGCGGAGTTAAACCATACCGTTATTGCCATGGCGCAAAAAGGCCGGGCGATTATTCAGCCTTGCGAACCATGCATCGATCGCCGGTACCTCCGGATGGGGCAGCGGCGTCATCTTCCAGCGGTTTACCGAGAGGCCGAGTACGATATCCGCCAGGCTAAAGCTTTCGCCCGCCGCCCATGCGCCGGTGCGTTCAAGCTGCTGTTCAACGATTTCAATGCAGCGATTCCACTCGATAATCCCCCGGGCGATAGCATTTTCGTCGTTATAGGCGGGGTTTTTGCGGGCAAGGGCAGGGAAGGCGTAGCGCCAGGCGTTGTTGAACTCCGTCGCCTGCCAGTCCATCCACTGCTCAACGCGGGCGGCGGCCTGCGCCTCGCCGGGCAGCAGATCGTCTCGTCCGGCTTTGCGCGCCAGGTAGCGACAAATCGAATTCGACTCCCATAATATGAACCCTTCATCAATCACCACCGGCACCAGCGCGTTGGGGTTCATGGCTCTGAACGCCGCCGTCTCCGTTGAGGCAAAGCCGCTTCCGTACTCTTCCAGCAGATAGTCGATACCGGCCTCTTCGCATGTCCAGAGCACCTTACGCACATTGATGGATGACTTTTTACCAAGGATCTTCAACATACCTATTTTTTCCTTCAGGAAAGGTTAACGGGGACTATCATCACGCTGTTAATGGTGTCATTGAGGTCACTCTTTCTCGCTATCGAGATAGGCGATCTCCAGTGGCGGCAACAGAGGGGTGTGCGCACTTAACCAGTGCAGAAGGCGCTCAACACTCTGGTATCTGCACGAGTTTTTCGGCCAGACAAGGTAGTAGCCATCTCCTGTTGCAACCGCTTCCTTAAAAGGAAGAGCGAGAAGCCCGCTGTTAAGTGCTTCTGCAGTAAGGCTGAGGTCGGATACCGCAACGCCATGGCCGTTGATGGCGGCGATGCACCCCTGTTCAAGGGTGTCGAAGACTTTGCCGAAACTCATATCCAGCCCCGGGGAAAAGCCGGTTCTTTTTAACCACCGTCGCCAGTCTCGTCTGTCCGGTGAGGGATGGATAAGATCGCCCGGTACGAGCTTCTGCCGCACGGATTCGACCATCGAGGGGTGACAGACCGGAATGAGCCACTCCTGGAAAAGCAGCCTGCTCTCTGTAGCGTCGCCAAAATAGCCATTGCCAAGCAGAATGGCGCAATCGTACGGCTCGCGCATAAAATCAACGCTGTCGATGTCCATCCAGACGCTGGCGATATCAACTTTGAATTTCCCATGGTTCTCATGAAAGCTCTTCAGCACGTCAAGCAGCCAGCGGATGGTAAGCGTGCTGGGGGCTTTAAGGCGCAGAAGATGGCTGGCGCTTTTGAAGGCGCGGCAGGCCCATTCAATGCTGTTAAAACTTTCATTAAGTTGCCCGGCCAGAACGCGACCGGCTTCACTTACCTCCACCCGTGGGCCCTGCCTGATGAAAAGCTCACATTCGAACCAGAGCTCAAGAGTGCGGACATGTCGGCTGACGGCACCCGGCGTGATATTCAATAGCGCCGCTGCTTTACTGAATGAGTTAAATCGTGCCGCAGCTTCGAACGCGCGCAGGGCATACAGCGGAGGTAAGGACATAATTTCCCTTAATAAAAGGTGCGATCACCCGGATAGCGGCCTGAATCGATAATGCTAAAAAGCACCGTAAAAATCAAAAACGTACTGTCGGTTATTGCGTATCTGTCGCTATCTCTTCTGCAGGGAAGGTGAGCAGCACTTGCCTGAGCAGGGAACCAAGCTGTTCACGTTGAGCGAGAGAAAGATTCTCCAGCAGCCTGTTTTGCGTTGCGGTATGCACCACCAGCGCCTGCTCGATAAGGCTTCGCCCATGCGGCGTCAGGCTGACCAGTGTGCTGCGCTTATCATCAGGATCGCTGATGCGCGCTATAAGCCCCTGTTGTTCGAGATGATTGAGGCGGTTAGTCATTGCGCCGGAGGTGATCAGCAGCGATTTATAGAGCTGTGTTGGCGAAAGTGAGTAGGGCTCACCTGCACGACGCAGGGTGGCGAGCACATCAAACTCACCCTCGCGAAAGCCGAACGGTGCCATCGCCTGTGCCCGTACTTTTGCCAGATGTTTTAGCAGCCGCAGCATGCGACCAAAAACTTCCATCGATGAGGCATCCAGCTCAGGCATGGCCTTGCCCCACTGGCCGACGACAAAATCCACATGGTCCTGCATATATCCCCCCGTGACAGGCAAATTTATCGTGTTGTGCACTGCCTCTTACACCGGTCGCTATTTTATCTTAACGTTAAGATAAATGCTCGCGACGTTTTGTCCGGGTTGCTAACTTCTTAAAGGAACCCTTGTGAAACAGATTACCCCTTCGCCGTTTATCTTCGCGATTATCGCGTTTATTGTCGGGCTGAATCTGCGCCCGATTCTGGCTTCCACAGGACCGCTTTTTAGCGTATTGCAGCGCGAAGCAGGGCTATCGGCCACGCAATTCAGCCTGCTTACCACTCTGCCAGTTGTGATGATGGGGCTGGCTGCCTTATGTGGTCCCTGGCTTTTAGCCAGACCCGGGGCAGTGCGCGGGATCATGGCAGCCCTGTTCATCCTGCTGCTGGCCTGTTTGCTGCGCGGAGTGAGCACCTCGATGAGCGGCCTGATGGGCACCGCGTTAGTCGGCGGAGCGAGTATCGGCATGATTCAGGCATTGATGCCCGCGCTGATTAAAAAGGCGTATGCGCAATCGGCCAGCACGGTGATGTCGCTGTTCAGCACCGGGATTATGGCGGGTGCCGCGATGGCTGCCGCCAGCGCTGAGCCCCTGTTTTCATGGCTTGAACTCAAGCCTACGCTTGCCATGCCGGGGGTAGTCGCACTTGTTGCCCTGCTGCTCTGGATGACGGTCGCCAGGCATCTTCACGGCGAAAACGCGGTGTATGAAAAGGTGGCGCTCTCCCCCTCACGCAGCACACTGTTATTACTCTTTTTTGGTATCGGGACGGGTGCCTACACGCTGGTATTAGCCTGGCTGCCGCCGCTCTATATTCAGGCAGGGTGGAGCGCGCGCAGCAGTGGATATATGCTGGCCTGGCTGACATTAACCGAAGTGGTCGCCGGTTTTGCGGTTTCAGCGTTGATTCATAAATTCCCCGATCGCCGGGTGCCGCTGATTGCAGTGCTGTTGCTGCTGCTGGCGGGGCTGATGTCTCTTATCTTTGCTCCCGGCTCGATGCCGGTTATCTCGACCCTGCTGCTTGGCGTGGGTATCGGCGCGCTGTTCCCGCTCTCGCTGATTGTGACCTTCGATCACGCCCGCACGCCCGCTGAGGCGGGGACGTTACTGTCGCGAGTGCAGGGTGGAGGTTATATGATTGCCGCGCTGATGCCTTTGCTTGCCGGTATCGTTCGTGACAGCAGTGTCTCACTGAAGAGCGCGTGGCTGGTGATGAGCGCGGGCGTCGTGGTAATGATTTTCATCGCCACCAACTTCAAGCCGGTCGTGGCGAAGCCGCAGGGATCGCTCAATGCAGAGCGCTGAGGCTGTTTTAACATCAAAACCATCTGAAGGAGTCAGTATGTTGCACGCTATATCCGATCTGGACGTGCTGTTTGTCGCAGGGTTTGGCCCCCTCTCACAACATCCAGCGGTAAGCGCTGGCTTTTATCAACAGGCGCTCGGGCTGCCGCTCAAGCCTATGGCGGGCAATAGCGACTATTTATCCTCAGAAGAGGGGGCGCTAAAAGGGGTGATGCACTTTGCCGTCTGGTCGCTTTCACAGGCGGCACTATCTTGTTTTGGTGCAGACCAGTGGCCAGCCGACCTGCCGATACCGCAGGGGTGGATTGAGTATGAGGTCAGGGATCTTGAGTCAGCGACCCGCAAAATGCGCGATATGGGTTACCGCCTGTTAGTAGAAAATCACACCGAAGCGTGGGGGCAAACCGTGACCCGCCTGCTTAGCCCCGAAGGGCTGCTTACCGGGCTGACAGTCACCCCCTGGCTTCGTGATTAACAAGATGTGAGCAGATTCAGGAGAACAGGCCAGCAACTGCGGGCCTGTTTTAGTGCTTGTGTCACACCTTTCTACTCATAAAAGGGAAGCACCAAGGCATCACACCCGTCGGGTCGTCAACGTCGCGCTTCGCACAGAGATCTCATCTTTGTCTGTCAGCGGACAACCTGCAATCTCAGCATCCTCGATAGTCGTCACATCGTTATCAACGCCCAGGGTTTTTATCGCTACCGGAGATAACGGGATAGCAATGGATGCGCCGCACTGTAGGTAATGACCGGATGGCTCACTTATCACTGCACGGCCTGTGAGCTTACGGTTACATATACCAAACCGATGCTCGCCGGATGGCGCATTTAGCACAACGATAGTCTCAGCGGAAGGCGGCGTTGCAAGCTCGACAGACATGCTTCGCACCAGGTGTTTCCATGGTTTCAATCCGTTGGCATCAAGGTGATCGTAAGAGCGTTCCAGCACCTAAAATGACCAGAATGACTACGAATGTAATCAATATGCTACACGCGCAGGATATTAATCCCATTTCATTTCATTATGGAGAGAGGTAGAGTAAAAACCTTAAAATATATTAATGAGTGATAAAAGGAAAATATGAACGATGATGATTATTTCGTAGGTGATGCTGGAGAGGATTATAAAGTCAGTTTTAACCGAATTATAAATTATGATTCCAGCGAATTTAGAAGACTGATCCTGGTAGAGAATGCTGTAATCAATTATAGCGGTGGGATTTATTCTCTTATTGAAAGGTTAGAGTATGAGATCAATCACAGTGCAAAAGCGTTGAGTATAGGTGAAAAAAGACTAACGCAATTATTAACAGATCTGAAATACTATTTTCGCGACGTTTCTTGTCATCTAAAGAGATAGTGGGGTTTGGTATAAATAATAAACATATTTGTTATTATAGTTTTGGCTTGCATAAAGGGACTAAATTAAAAGAATGCGTATGAAAAAACGCGCACTGTTGAATTTTTTACTCTTTGCAAAGGTGAGGGCGTACTTAAATAAAAAGCAGAAAATAAAGTCGACTTTAACAAGCAAAATTGTTGTGTATCTGCTAACAAAAGGACTGTCTCAGGAAGAAAAAGAGTATCTGAGAATGAAACGACTGGTGGCTAAGTTGGATCTTGATGCAAAAGTCAAAGATGAGTGATGATTTATACGTCGCTGAGATAAGCAGCGCACCTGTAAATAATATGAAAAGGTGCGCTGCAGATAACAACACTGTTTTTAATCAATGCTATTGAATAAGCTTCGATTTGATAAAGTTGTTTCAATCTCTGCGATCAATACAGATAATCTATCAGTAAGATTTGTAATGTTAGTCATGATGACTTCATCGGAGTGATTCTCAAATATACTTTCTTCAAGGGCTTCGCATAGTGACATAATTTCAGTGACACCCATGATTTGTACTGTACCATTAATACGGTGAACCAGTTTTTTGATTGTCGGCCTGTCCATTATGTCTGCGGCTGCAAATATCGCGGTGATATCTTTCTGACATTCACTCCTGCTGTGTTCAAGTAGCATCACCATGGTATCAGCTGAACCCATTGCCAATGAGGTAAGCAAATCTATATCAAGGAGTGGGCCTGAATTATTGTCAGTATTGTGGGGTGTCACTTTATGAAGAAGTGATGCAAGCTCATCGATCTTCAATGGCTTAAATAAGAGTAAATTCATCCCCGACTGCAGGCACTGTTCTTTTTCATCCATACGCGCATTTGCTGTTAAGCCCCATATCACAATCTCGTTATCAGCATTGCGAATATTCTTCGTAAGCTCAACACCATCAAGCACCGGCATGTTTAGGTCTGTTATCAGCAGGTCATATCGCTTTTTCTGAAGCGCCTGAAGCGCTTGCCAGCCATCAGCAACACTATCTGACGCATATCCAAGGGTGGTTAGCTGTTTTGTTATCAGCACGCGGTTTGTGGGATTATCATCCGCTACCAGAATAGTAAGATCTTTGCGCTCCTGCGCTACTGCTGTATGAAATGGTAATTCAGCGGGTAGGCCTTTTTTAAAGCTTGTTTTAACTGGGATCTCAACAGTGAATTTTAAACCATGTCGGCCTGAATTTGAAAGGTATATCTGCCCCTTTAAAATTTGCACAATCTCTTTACAGATAAACAGGCCAAGCCCGGAGCCAGTGGTATCTTTTGCAGAAGATGTCTGACTGAATAATTTGAAAAGTTTATCTTGCTCCTCTTTTGGTATGCCTTCTCCCGCATCTACCACATTCATAATGAGCAAGTTTTGTTGAGGTCTTTTTGACAGAATGCTGGCTTCCAGAATAATGACACCTTGCTTTGTGAATTTTATCGCGTTACCGATGAGGTTCGACAGTATTTGGTGAATTGCCTGCGGATCCGACCATATACTAGTCCCGTTAGGAATGTCAGTGCGCAGGATTACATTCAGTCCCTTCTGAAAAGCTAGTGGCTTAAACATACTGATTATATTTGACAGCAGTACAGAAATGTCCATCCACTCCTCTGTAATAGCATAGTTACCACTTTCTATTTTTTCTAAGTCAAGCACCTCGCCGATCAAATTAAGCAGGTTTTTCCCAGTCATAAACGCCAACTCAACATTCTCTTCTTTCGGGTGGTCTATTTGTATAAGTTCAAGGAAACCTACAATTGCGCTTACTGGCGTTCTGAGCTCATGGCTCATTCTGGCAAGAAACTCGCCTTTTGCTTGTTTGGCTAAAACGGCATTATCTGACTCCCTTCTCAGGGCATCCATCAGCATATAGTGCTCTGTTACATCGCTCCAGCCGCATATCAGCAGAGGGGTGGCTTTATCGATTGTACTAAATGTTGTGAACCAGTGGACGATGTCCCTGAATTCTGTTCCGTTACTAATTTTTGACGTAATGGTGACTACATTATTTTGAGGGTTTTGTTTCATCATCACGGAACGCATAGAGCGATACATCTGAAATAAAGGGTGCGTTACCTTAGTTAATTTAGCACCTGGTTTGAACATTTCTAAAGAAGAAAAGAATGATTTGAATGCCGGGTTGCTGTTTATAACTTCGCCATCGAGAGTGATGATATAGAGTGGGTACGGAACCGAAGAGGTCAACGTTGAGCTGAACTTTAGTTGGTCTTTTAAATTACTCTCTGAGATTTTGCGACGTTTAGCTTCACGTAATAAATACCCTCCCCACAAGAGTGAGCTTAGGATTAAGATGGTTGAAAAAATCAATAATTGATAAAACTCATCTTTATAAATATTCCAGGTGCTGACGTTTGGATTAGGCGCATCTGTCCATTGGTTAGCCAGTTGCCTGATCTGTCTCTGAGAAATATTGAGAAGTGCTTTGTCGATTATTCCCCGCAAAATATAATGGTCTGCAGGCATTGCAAATGCAATTTCAGCAGCAGGTGCCTCCTGTACTGGATAATAAGTGAGATCGTTTGACTCGTAGTGTTCGTAAAAATATCTGGCGGTCAATTTTGTGGAAATTGCCGCATCAACATCTCCGTTTTGCAGCATTCTGATCGCATCACTGGAGTTAGCGGCTTCTTTTATAGTTATATTATGGTATCTATCTTTAACGAAACTCTGTATTACATTATATGCAGGAATAGCGACCGTCATTTTTTTGGAAAGGTCTCTGTTCATTTCCTCGCCTTTTTTTAACACGATGACAAAGGGAGTAGATAAAAATGGACGTGAAAACAGGATAGTTTTTTCTCTCTCAGGGCTGTATGTTGCCGCAGGAAGGAGGTCCCACTTACCGGATCTCACAATTTTACGGGCATCTGTATTGGAGTAAGAATAGACAGGGATAATATTAATTCCGGTTTTTATTTTTATTATCTCTAATAGATCTCCGGCGATCCCTCTGAGATCGCCGTTTGAGTCAGTCATACTATACGGAAAATTGTATGGGCTGATAATTACACGTATCTCTTTATGGCTCTCCAGCCATAATTTCTCCTGCTGCGTGAGCTGTAGGGGACCGTCAAATAGCGGGAGACTTTCAGCGTCAATCCACGGCTCGATCATCTCATTTTGCATTTTTGACGGAATAGCAAAGATCAGGTTGTTGATTATTTCTGCAAGTATGGGGTTGTTTTTATTTATAACAAATGAGTGCGCTATCTCTTCACTCCCCCAGGCCTTAACCTGGTTAAGTTCATGATAAAACTCATTGGACAGGTAATAGTCTGCTTCTAATTTATCACCAATAAATAGATCGGAGATGCCATTTGCTACGGATAATAAAGCTTCCTCAGCGGATTGATACCGATCAATTATCGCATTTTTATAAACAGTTTTAATGAATTCTTCACCAGGATAGTTATTAGCAATGGCAACGTGAACTTTTTCATCGCGGGCTGGATAGTTCATCATTTTATCCCGCCTGGTGATAAGTACAGGATAAGAATAGAGAAATGGGTGTGATAATATCACCGGGTTATCGGGAACATATCCTGATGGTGTTTTGTCGATCAGCAGATCAATTTCCCCTGAAGAGAGGGCTGTATAAGCTTGTTCAACATCTTTGAAGGATGTGATTGTCAGGTCTCTATTCAAAGTGTTCTTAAGTAGTGTCAGATACTCTGCATCTACGCCACTAAACTCATTATTTGCAGAAGTTATTGATAACGGTGTTGTTAGTGGTAAATAAACGCCTATGGTGATATTCTGTTTTTTAGTCAGCCAAAGTTTTTGGTTGTTATTTAACTTAAATTGATTGATTTTATAATCATGGCTTCCCGCTAACTTAAGGGTGTCAGCGTGAGCCACTCTTACTGTGAAGCTGAGTATTATAAACAGTAAAATTGTCTTCAGCATAACATCACCCCAACTTATTTCTGTTCGCGAAATCGTAGAGTTCAATAAGTGTGGAGCAGCCGAGCTTATCCATAAGCCTGCTCTTGTAAGTACTGACAGTTTTATTACTAATACCCATCTCCATACTAATTAAAGAGATATCCATTCCCTTTAACAGATAACGCATAACATTAACTTCTTGCGTCGATAATGATTCTAGTTTTGCTGCTTCTGAAGAGTGTGAACCTATATGCTTATTCAGAGAGAAAGGGAAATATGAGTAACCATTCCACGCGGCCTCAATAGCTTTGATGATATTAACAAGATCCTTTTTCTTACTGACAAAGGCGTTCGCGCCGGCATCTGCGCATCTTTTCCCATAAAACAAATCGTTTTTAGCGGAGACGATGATGATGATACAGCTTGAGCCGTTTTGACGAAGGTCTTCAATAAGCTCGATCCCGCTACGAATCGGAAGATCAAGATCAATTATCGCGATCTCAGGGTTTAACTGATTGATTGCTTTGAGCCCCATATGACCATCTGCTTGCTCTGCGAGTATTGTAATACCATTGCCCTCAAGCAGTGCGCGTATCGCCAGCACAGCGAGGGGATGATCATCCACAATGACAGCGGTTCCTTTCTTCATCGTTTTCATTGGATTTCCTGCGTGGTTTTTATGTGTTTATTATAGACTGTTTAAACGGTGGGTTCTTTTTACGTGCATTTACCTTGTAGATAAATCTGCAGTCAACATACTATTCAAGTAAGTAATTTACAAATTTGGAAAAATAGCCATAACGCTGGGCTTTTATTTTTTCGGTAATTTTTGGTTAACGGTTGCGAAAAAAATATTATAGCACTTTCTTCGAAAGAAAGTATAGTGGACATAAGTACCGTCTTATTCCTGATTAAATATAGATGGCTGAAATTCCAGTCTCTACGCAAAAAATATCATAACTTTTCTGATGTGTTTATATAAATTAAAGTGTGTAATGCGGTTTTCATACCATAATAGCTATTTTATTTCATTGGCAGGCATATTTTTAAGTATCAGGATTACAGCTGTAGGACAATGCCTTCTTTTGTGATCTCATCGTCTGGTATTGAGATGTTCGTATCAATAGTAATATAGGTTTTATCACCCGGGAGTGGGTGGTGAGCAAATTCTTAACGTATAAAGCTATATTATTCTGGATACAGTAATGAAAAAAAATATCGCTTCGGCTCCTTTTGCGCTGATTATCGCCATTGGGGGTAATGTTCAGGCGGCAACTCAGGCTGATGTGGTCCTGAAGGGCACCATCACTGATACGACCTGTGAAGTCATCGCAAACAATGGCGCAGCAACTCTCAACGTGGGCTCTTTTGGTAGGACGCAATTTACAACCGCGAAAAAACAGGTGGGCAGTGAGCCACTTTTGGTCACTCTGAAAAACTGCGCTGAGGATGAAGAAGGTGCCCTGCAGGTTAGCGGTGTTGTTGGTGCTGATAACAATGTGTTCGTCAGTCACGTTAGTCAGCCCGCAGGTTTCATGCTCACGAAAGATGATGGCATCACTCAGATCGAAAATGGTTCTAACATTCCCGTGCAGGCAGATGAAGACGGTAATTTGTATTACACCATGAACGTCGGTATGGCTGTTTTAGATAGTTCAGCGGTTCAGCCGGGCGCATACTACGCACCGATCAAAATCTCCTACATCAATTACTAATAAATCTATGGAAAAGAGGGTTTACTCCATTTTCTCTTTTCCATATTCACTCTCAGGCGCCAATATGAAGCTTTGTCATAAATTAACTCTACTCTTTGCACTGGGCTTGTCATCTTTACAACCCGCACTCGGGCGTATCAGTATTGGAGCATCCAGAATTATTTTTCATGAATCTAATAGCAGTGAAAGTGTCGACATTAATAATAGATCGAGCAATCAACCCTGGCTTATTAATGTCGGCATTTCAGATAGTCCTGCCGCAGGAACATCAAGCAAATCATTTATTGCCACGCCGGCCCTGTTTCGTGTGGAGCCAGGCGGAGGAAATGCCGTAAGAATAGTTAAAAAAAGGAGTGATTTGCCGCGCGACCGTGAATCCGTCTTTTACCTCAATGTCATGGCTATCCCTGCAGGTAAAGCAGGAGGAGATAATCGGGATGGGCAGATAGGTGGAGCATTACAGGTTGCAACAGGCAATACCGTGAGGCTCTTTTATCGTCCTGCAGGGTTATCTCTTACACAAAAAGAAGCAATGAGCAAATTGCAGATTTCGAGAGATTTAAAGGGAGTTAAAGTTTATAACCCAACGCCGTATTACATATCTCTCAGGAAACTTTTTATAAACGGAAAGCCTATAAAGCTGGATGTTATTTCAGGGACAAGCATGGTAGCGCCTTACTCATCAAACAACTATGCGTTTACAGGCCTGCCCGTTAAAGCGGAATGGATAGCCATTAATGATTATGGAGGCAAAGAAACATTCCATGGGACGGTTAAATAATGCTTTATTTTATTTGATGTTCTTTGTATGCAGTGGTGCAACATTTTCAAACGCAGCGTTTGCAGCTGATACAATAATAAAAGCTAATATTGTCGAACCTACATGTGAGGTGGCAGTAACGACCTCGAATATTGTTTTCGAAAAGAAAAATGTCGGGGACTTTGCAACCGGAGCTGCAGAAATACAGCCGCTTAATATTAATCTGAGTTGTAAATATACAGCGGGGCTTTCGCCATCACTTAAAATTACAGGCGATTCTGCGGGTCTTGCGGATCCGAATGTGTTCCGCAGCGCAAATTCAACCTCTCAATATGCGGGCTTTTTGCTCAAAAAAGGAGTACTGAGTGATATTGCTTCGTTTTATGGTGCAGACGGCACGGTTACTCCGGGAATGGTTATTCAACTCGACGCTGATAATGGTGATTCAGTTCAGCGTTTTAGTGTTGGCCTGGTGAGAAGCGCAGGGGATCCCATGCTGACAGCCGGTACCGTAAACGCAAAAATCACTTTTGCTTTTGTGTTTCCCTGATATTACAGGATAGAGATCGTGAAAAAAAACTGTATGAATTCAGGGCGCAAAATAATTGTGCGGGCGATGTTTACTCTTCTGGTTTCCATGAGTTATTGCTCTTCGCGTGCTGCTAATATCGAGTTTACTGCGACATTTATCGCGGCCACTTGCAAGGTATCCGCTCCGGCATTACTGGATTTTGGTGATGTTGTCGCAAGCGATATTAAAAAAGGCATCAGTAATGCTAATCCCATACCGCTGGATGTCACCCTATCACAGTGCCAAGGATTTGTTGGTCCAGTAAACAAACCTGGATTGCTGATTACGGGAAATGGTATTACGAATTCAGGCGAGTTTCTTTTTATGCAGCCAGCCAGCACCAGGGCTGCTAATTATGGTTTTCGCGTGAAAACATCATCCGGCACCCAACTCTCATCAGAAAGAACATTTCTGCCCGTACCTCTGGATACAACAAATCCCGATGGCGCCAGCGTGGTAGTTCCTTTCAATGTCTCTATTTCCTGTGGTGAATGTGATGATTCTCTTACCAGATCGGGCACGCTGTCGGCCACTCTCACATTTAATTTTGTCTATCAGTAAGGAAAATAGATGAACTTAATGAAAATAGTCATTCAGCGTCTGCTGATGGTCGTTGTTTTGCTAACAATAAATATGAGTGTATCCATCGCTTCCGATGGAATTAGCCTTAGCCGTACAAGGATTATTTTTCTGTCATCTGATAAAGCGCAGAGTGTGACCATGCGGAATCATGGGGAGAAACCTTTTCTGGTCCAGTCAGGGGTGATCAGCTCTTTAAATGAGCGCACGCCAGCACCCTTTCTGACCACTCCGCCTTTATTTCGTCTGGAGGGAGACAGCAAAAGTAGTCTGCGTATTATGCTCAAGCCGGGCGCATCGCTGCCGTCAGATCGTGAGTCGGTCTTCTATTTTACGGCAATTGCCGTTCCGGCTATGCGTTCACTTACAGACGCAGCGGATCAAGGTATGACCGCCCGGCTATCGGTCGGCTTGCAGAATACCATCAAGCTTTTTTACCGTCCTGCCGGGCTGCCAGTAACACCAGAAGAAGCAGAAGGGCGCCTGAACTTCGAGTATCAAAATGGCCGTGTGGCGGTGATAAATCCGACGCCGTACCACCTCACATTTTCCCGGCTGAAATTCGATCGTTTGGAAGTCAACGTGCGCCAGGGTGTGTCGATGGTGCCTCCGTTTTCCCAGGTTGAATATGCAACGCCATCATCGGTTCGCCAGGCTGAGTGGATGCTGATTAATGATTATGGCGGCAATAGTAAAACCTATAAGGCTGAGATTAAGCGTGGAAGTAAGGCATGAATAGGTTTGTGAAGCGCCCTGTGCTTATTTTTACTTTTTTCAGCTTTCTGGCCTGTCAGGTCTATGCCGCTGATTTATCTGGCATCACGATAAACCAGTTTCGTATTGTTTATAACGCATCTGAAAAAAAAGGAGTGACATGGTCATTAACCAACAATACAGAGCTTGCCTACCTCATGCAGTCCTGGATAAGACCCCTGGATAACGCTACGGGCATGCCGAGTACTGATGCAAGTAGACATAGAATTCCTCTTCTGGTTACGCCACCGCTTAAGCGGGTTAATCCAGGTGAACACTTCACTGTTCGCATCCGGCTTACTGAGGCCTCATTGCCAAAAGACAGAGAGTCCGTTTTTTATCTTTCGGTGAAAGGTATACCTTCAATGTCAGATAAAACCATCCAGACCGGCGGTCAAATGGCCGTCGCGGTTGTGAACAATATAAAATTGTTTTATCGACCAGAGGGGCTTCCTGAAGGAGGAGTAAGCAAACTCCTTTCTCAAGTCCGGTTAAGTAGAAAAGGTAAGACGCTGATAGTTAATAATCCTACGCCTTTCTACCTGAATTTTAGCCAACTAATAGTGGGCGGAAAAAAAGTGTCGGCTGAAGATTTGCGCCGATTAGTTCCGCCGAAAGGTGAGCAAAGTTATTTGCTACCTGAGGGAGCCACGGGAACAGTGGAATGGCAGGTCATTGATGAAAATAACGAGCTGACTCCACTCCAGCACCACTCTCTTTAATTAAGTAAATTCTCGCCTTTTATTTTTAAAGGGAAGTGAACATATTGAATGAATGATGGAAAGCCTGATAATGCCAACTAAATCAACTAAAGGATTAATCCCTCTCCGTCCTGAAAAGCTTTATCTTTGTATTCTTCTCGGTTCACAATCTGGCTGGGCTGCAGATTATTTCGATCCGGAACTTCTTTCGCTCGGTACGGGCAATTCGGATGTCGATCTTTCCGCTTTCTCCTCTAGCGGCGGTTATGCTGAAGGCGATTATCTGGTCAATATTTTTATCAACCAGCGGGACTCCTTTTCTCGCGAACTGGCCTTCAAAAAAAATAGTAGCGGCAGCATTGTGCCGGAGCTAACCCCTGAATTACTCAATGAGTTGGGTGTTGATGTAAAGCACCTGCCATTACTGAAAGATATGCCGGAAGATCAGCCCATTATGGACTTGCCCGCCATCATTCCGCACTCCTCGGTGAAATTTAATTTAGCCAGCCTGCGGCTCGATATCAGTATTCCGCAAATTGCAATGCAACCGGGACAAGAGAGTCGTATTCAGCCTGAGTTATGGGACGATGGTATTCCGGCATTACTGGCAAATTATAGTCTTAGTGCGGGACGTAATGACCAGACAATTAATGACGAGAAACGGGCTTCTAACAACCTTTTTGCTACCGTTCGTGCAGGGGCTAACGCAGGGCCCTGGCGTTTGCGGAGCACTATTACGCACAGCCATACTGATTACGATGGTGGCAAATACGGGCAGTCAATTCACAGTGATATAACGCGATTTTCAAACACCTATCTGGCCCGTGATATTCGGCAGTGGCGTTCCAGCTTGTTGATGGGGGAGTCGAGCACGGGTAGTGACGTGTTGGATGGGGTTCCGTTTCGCGGTATCCAGTTGCGTTCCAGTGACCAAATGATGCCCGCACGATTACGGGGGTTTTCCCCGCAAATCAGTGGGGTTGCCAGTAGTAATGCCCGCATAACCGTGCGGCAGAATGGGTATGTTATTTATGAAACGTACGTGGCACCGGGTCCGTTTGACATCAAGGATATCTATCAGGCCAATATGGCGGGGGATCTTGATGTTACCGTGACAGAAGCGGATGGAAGCCAACATGGCTTCGTTGTGCCTTACTCATCTCTGCCCGTTATGTTGCGTCCCGGCGGCTTTAAGTACGAAGTGAGTGTCGGGAAGTACGATGGTGCTACTGCGCGTCATTCTCGTCAGTCAGATTTCATCATGGCTACCCTGATTTACGGTTTACCCAAAAACGTCACGCTATATGGTGGGGGCCTGGCCTCTGAGTTTTATACGGCATTGACTCTGGGCACCGGTATCTCACTCGGTTACATGGGCGCTATTTCTGCCGATGGCACACTATCCCGAGCAAAATTTGCACATGAAAATGACGCCAATGGCGGCTCGTGGCGGTTACGTTATTCTAAAAGCATGCTCTCTACGGGTACCTCGCTAGATTTGACGGCACTGCGTTATTCAACCAGAAATTTTTATACCTTCAGTGAATATAATGGCACTGGTTATGAGGGGCGTGATGAGGATTCGCTCTCAGGATCTCACCATCGCCGTAGCAGTTTCCAGACGCAGATCTCCCAGCAGATGGGCAACTACGGCTCATTAAGCCTGCGTGCAAATCGTGACGATTATTGGGGTACCACGAAAACCCTAAATGGTCTGTCAGCCGGTTATACCGGCAATCTGGCGGGGATAAGTTATGGGATTAACTACACGATAGATCGGTTGAAAGGTAAGGGGAACTGGCCTGAAAACCGCCAAATTTCCGTTAACCTGAGTGTGCCATTCACTATTTTCGGTTATTCATCTGCCCTGCAGAATACCTATGCCAGTGCACAGACGATACACGATAAACGCGGCCAGACGCAGAATCAGGCAGGAATTAACGGCAGTCGCAGTGATGGCAGGCTCTCCTATAGCCTGATGCAGAGTTGGGGAAACCAGCAACAGGTCAGGAGTAGTAACCTCAATGTGGGGTATCAGGGGAGTAAAGGCAGTGTCACCGCTGGCTATGGATACTCCAAAGATATGCGTTCAATAAATATGAATATGAGCGGTGGCATGATTGCGCATGCAGAAGGGCTGACGCTATCCAGAACATTAGGCAGTTCAGTGGCGTTAGTGAGTGCACCGGGTGCCGCTGGCGTGCATCTCTCAAATGGTGGTGGTGTAACAGACTGGAACGGTTATGCGGTAATGCCATATCTCAATGATTATGCAAGTAATAGTGTTGGTCTCGATCCGGGCACACTACCTGATAATGTCGACCTTCCACAGAACCAACTGAAGGTTTATCCCACCAACGGAGCGGTAGTGAAAGCTAAGTTTGCCACGCGTGTTGGTCATCAGGCATTGATGACGCTAACACGCGCTGGAGCCTTGGGCTTTGTGCCGTTCGGTGCCACTGCATCACTCATTGGCAGCAATGCACAGGATGAGACCACAGGGATCGTGGGTGACAGTGGTCAGGTCTATCTTACCGGTCTTCCTGAGTCAGGCGAGCTAAAGCTTGTCTGGGGAAAAAACAGCGATAAACAGTGCAAAGTCAGTTTTAACCTGAAGGATCATCAACCCTCTGAGCAAATGCCAGTCATTCATGTGAATGGCGATTGTCGATAATGTAAAATCGATATAGCGCTAGTTAAATATTTACGAAACCCTCGCCAGGGTGATTAAGTTCATCCTTAATTCGTTGAAGGTATATTTCATGCAGAATACGCTATCTACATTTTTTAAAACTAGCAGTCCTTATGTTAAGACACTCTTTTGGTCTTTGGTTCTTACATTTTTGTTTTTATTTAAAGCGCAGGCTAATTTTGAAGTCATTGATGGCTGGAATCCCATTTCAACAGAGAAGATCTCTATAAAAACTGGCGCTAACAAAAATCTCGATTATTGGGCGTATCAATCTAAAAGTATTCCAGCGCACTGGGGGATAAAGAGTACGCAGGGTTATCCCGATCAGTGCGAATCATCATTATCTACTGTGCAAATTGGTGCATATAATGGCCTGCGAATTGCTGATGGTGTTTACCTGGTTATGTACTCGTCGCAAATAACATCTACCTCGCGGGTTGGTCGTGATATTTTGAGGACCCGCGTGGTCAATTTTAACGCCGCTGGCTATTCTTACGATCAACCCGCCCCGAACGGAGGTTCGTGGTGTTTTGGTGATCTTTACTTCAACGGTTACTGGAATATGACGGATGTACGCCAGGCTAATGGGACGCTGAGATTTGGGATTTATGTCGTTCCCGGTACCCCCGAATCCACCGTTACGCTGCCCTCTTTATATTTTTCAAAAATGGATTCGACCTCTGCTTTGATATATTCAGAACTGTCCATTTCCGGTAGCGTTTTAAATGTTAATCCGACAAAGTGTACGCTTAATATACCAGCGGCCATATCTTTTGGGGATATTAGCAATAGTTCAGTGAAGAAAGTGCAAAGCAATGCTTCAGTGAGCTGTAACTCACCAATGCAAAATTCTTTATTAAATGTTATGTACAGGGTTTCCTCAACGCGAACGAATTCATCAAAGACGACGCTGACCATGGTAAATAACAGTGGTGGGCAAAAAGTAGCAGACATTCGCGGGTTTATTGGCGACGAGGGAATTAATAGCTCAGGGTGTGTTGATCAAAGCTCCTCTTTATTTTTCGATGGGACGTCGGCACTTCTTTCATCAAAAGTAAGTAATAATGGCACCTCCACCATTCCCATTACCTGGGTTTTATGTCCCGATCCCAAAGCGCAACCAGGGCCAGCCTCATCGTCGATAACCCTGGATATTAGCTGGTAATTTTAATGTTCATCGACAAGACGCCGCAAAGCCCGTTGCTGATGGCAGAGTGCATCTGGCTGTTTTTTATTAACTGCATCACAAAACATTAAGAAATCTCCGCAAAGTTGAAACCGGGCCCGCTCGCGCACCACTCAACCCTATCGTTGCGGGGTGAGCTGCTCATTTCGCAAGTCATCAACTGACCGGTTGCTGATAACCGGCACAACCTGGCGGAGTGAGAATAATGGAGATAAACAGAAGTCACGGGCGCACACCTACACCTGGGCATGAGGATATTGCCCTGCGTTCACGTACTGCCGCGTCGACCAGCGCCGCTGCGGTCGTAGATCCTACACAAGCAGCCCGGCTACAGGAGATCGCGCGTATTGAGCGCACCCTGGAAACTGAATCTGTCGGTGGAGCAGAGGTCCGCGAACACATGCATGGTGTTGCGGTAAGGCTGGCTGAGATGGGAGAAACTGCAAAAACAAAAATCCACGCAGTTGCGTGGATTTTATCGTTTGTGTGAAGCTTATAAGATCAGCGAAACCTCATTTCCCGCTATGAACGTTGAACGCATAAGATCAGTGTTGCACATTTAGTTAAAATAGTAGTGTCGCTAAAAGGGCAGTCAAGCATGTCAATGGAGCTACACCGCATGAGGAGAGGGCACTCAGCCGGGAGGAGGTTCGTGCACTCGTTCAGGTCGCTAAACGGCATCCACGACGTATCCGTTGCTGTCGTGATATAGCCAGTCATGACCCTTTGCAGTGTAGGTTTGCGGGCTGGGGAATTTGTCAGCCTTGAACGCCGGGACTATGACAATGTCATTCTCACAGTGAGACAAGGGAAGGGGCGTTAATACCGGGTGATACAAGTTGCGGCAGCGGTAGATTAAGCCATCGGCGCATGGATTAAAGCCAGTTGCGCGAAAGAGGCCGGGGATATATTGTTTAACCGTATTCAGCGCAACGGCAAGGTTACCAGCAAGCCGCTGATAACGACCGGTTTAACCGGCATCCTGGAACAGTTACAGCAGAACTTTGGCATAGCGCGTTTTAATCCGCACGATATGCGTTGGACTCTCATCACGCGCTTGTTAGAGCAGGGTGTGGATATTAACGCCGTACGCCAGCTGGTAGGACATAGCGACATATCCACGACAATCCGCTATGACTATCGTGGCGAAAGTATGAAAATCAGCGCCAGCAGACGGATTAGGTGCTTGTAAGGCCATAATTCACTCATAATTAGCGGCTCCCGTCGAAGCGTGCAGGTGCGGGACTGGCGGTGATTTTGATGTAATGCTTCAATACTGGTGGACGCGAAACGCCCCGTGGATCGCCGATGAAAGGGAGTTTCATAAAGGGCATCGCTGGTATTTCAACCCGCCATGTTGTATCGCCAATAAAGCTGAATTCAACTGCGTTAGGTTGTATGTTCAGGTCCGTAAACGATCCTGTCAGGTATGCGTCACCTAACGTCAGTATCTCTTCCACGCCCTCTTTCAGGTCGAGCAGTGCGATTTTAAGCGCTTCTTCATAGGGAACGTCATCGGTAAGAAATAACAGCAGCCGTTTATCATCAATCTGAACAGCAGCTTCTATTACCTGTACAGGAACCATAATGCCCGTACCTTTTCCAGCAATCAGGACTTCATATTTTCCCATTGATGTCAGTGTAGGTTCTTCCCTGAGTTGAAGTGTAACGTTGTCCAGTAGCTTAAACATAGTTACTCCCAGAATCCGCTGATTTCCCATGTGGCAATCGCACCGCCAACAAAAGCACCAATAACCTCGCAAACAGGTGCGCCAGGACCACACATCAGTCCCGCCAGCGCTCCTCCACCCCACGCACCTGCAATCCCGGCGCTACTGAGGGCAAGTTGCCGTTGAGTTTCAAGAACTCTGTCTTCAGCTTAATAGATCTGGTAGACAGCTACAGCAAGAGAAAGGAATATCAATCCACGTCCGGCACCTGACAAACGCTGCATTTTGATATTTACTTCGAGGTTGGATTTGCCAGCCGATTGCACCACGGCGCTGTAAACCGCGTTTTTCTGTGAAACAGAAAGATTATTAAAGTTAACTTTGTCGCCGTACAACGCCTTTGTTTTATAGGCTATCAAACTCATTGAGCATCTTGCCCTGTGCCTTCATTTTTTGCGCCAGTGCTTTGCCTACAGGTGTGCTTCGGTAGCTGATGAACTTCATCAGAAGGTTACGCGTCTGGTTCGCTTCCTCTGCCGCTTTTTCCCAGCTACTTTGCTCGAAACTTCAATTGCCAAAACTGGCTTTTCTTTCTTCAGCATATTGCCACCGAAGCATTGAATAACGTTATCTGTTGCAGTTCCACTTAATTTAAGCTTGATGCAGTCAGTAATTACATCATTAATTCTCAAAGTGTAATTCTTTATTATTCCACATGGGGCTGCGCCTAACTTTACCGACCACTGATACACCAATGCCACCTTGTTACCAGATAATTTTTTACACTGCAAGGAAGGCATGTTCGCTTCTCGCTCAAAGCGGACATTATGACCGTGCTTCTGACCGCTCAGTCTTAAATATCCCTTAAAAAGCGCCAAAGCAGGGAGCCCGGATTGAAAAAATAGCGGCTGATTATCTGCTGGCGCACCCGGAAATCCTGGTGCAGGTTAGCCAGAAGCTGCAGCAACAATAGCATGAGCAACTGGCCATGAGCCTGAAAGTCATGGACAGCTACGAGCCGCTGGCCCGCGTCGACAGCGTCTTCGACGACTGCGAAATTTTCTGGTACCACACCGAACTGAACGGCCTGCCGGATCGGGTAACGGACGCTGACGGCCAGACCCTCTGGCGCTGGCAGTTCAGCACCTGGGAAAAACGGAGCTCGAACTCAGCGTACCGCAGTGGCAGGTGCCGCAGAACCTGCGTTTCCAAGGGCAGTATCTCGACCGCGAAAGCGGCCTGCACTACAACCTGTTCCGCTACTACGACCCGGTCGCCGGGCGTTACACCCAGATGGACCCGATAGGGTTAGCGGGCGGGATTAATACCTACAGCTATGCGGGTGACCCGCTGGTGTGGGTGGATCCGTTGGGGTTGAGTTGTGGAAAGATAAAAGAGTTTGATATTGTTCCTTATCGACCTGGTAATTCTCCAACGATTGCTTTATCTGTAGAGAATCATGCTGCGACAAAAGTAGCCTATCGTGATTGGTTAAGACAAAGAACAGGTAAACCCGTCGGTGGGAAGGTTGACTGGACAACAGTTAGCAATAGAGAAATGAAAGATCTTTCAGAAAAAATTTTTGATGCCACACATGTTCCTGCGGCAAGTAGAGATGCATATTATCGAGCAGTAAACCAATATTTACATGATGGGTCTTTTGAGCCTGTGATATTTTAAGGTGAAGAGTATGGATAAAATAGATAACCTACTTAATTTGATTAAGAAAGATAAAAGGTGTGAAGTGACTCCACCCAAAGGGGATCTGCCATCACTCCCTAATAATAAATTAAAATACCCTGAAGATGTGATTTACTTTCATCAAAAATGTAATGGAGTTAAACTTTTTTGCAACGATAATTCTCTGATCACATTTACCATTCTATCTAATGATGAAATTTTAAATTCAAACATGAAGATTGTAGGTGAGTTGTGTGAATATGATATATCTTCCACATGGTATCTGATAGCAAAAACGGATAACAATGATTATTTATCTATAGATTTATCTCTTGAGAGAAATGGCCGTTGTTATGATAGTAATTACGAGGTTCATGGGGTAGTCGGAAGCTGTACAGTTATAGCGCTTAGTTTCTCTGAGTTATTGTCGGAGTTGTATAACACAGGTGGTAAAGATATTTACTGGAAAAAGAAAAGCTTTGGAGATGCGTATGATTAAATGAGGTTTGTATAAAGGCAAGATATTATGAGATATCACATTCAAGGAAGCGAAGTGTATTATCACATTCGCTCGTAATTGCTTGCTGTTAAATTTTTTTATTTGAGAAGTTTTTTCATTATTAATCTATGCGCCAATTGCGTGGGTTTGTTATTTATTGATAAACAAAAGGTTTATATTAAATAATTTAATTTCTTAGGCAGTCGCTGGGAATACGGTTACGACGAGCACGGCAACCTGACGGAAGTGCGCGACCCGCTCGGCAACAGCACGTTCACCACCTGGCACCCTGTTTTCACGTTCCCGCTGAAGGAAGTGCTGTCGGACGGTGCCACCTGGCAGTATAAGTACAACGCGTGCGGCGATGTGGTCTCGCTCGTTTGGCGGGATTAATACCTACAGCTATGTGGGTGATCCGATGGTGTGGGTGGATCCGTTGGGGTTAGTTGCATGTTATAAGCCACCGCATGAGAATGTTTTTTACAGGATCATGTCAAAAGAAGATTTTGCTGTTTTACAAAAAACAGGACGTATGCCTGCTACAACCGAAACAACAATATCTCCAACCCGTGAATTTTCAGAAGACTATGACGGGATATTGGTACAATTCAATCTAAAACCAGGTACGCGAGCACAGTTAGAAGGTATTGGCATTAGAGATAATTCTGATCTGGCTGCTGTAACACATCCTGATATACCAAGCCCAGTAAAATCAAAAGGTTGGGGGTTGAAAATGCTTGATTTAAAGGCGATGATGACCAGATAAATATTGGTCCTGGAAGGGAAGGGGGCGCTGCTTTAAAAATCTTTAACGATGGTATCGATTCTTTTAATGTGTTGAGGCAATAATGAATTCAGAGCAAAAGAACTTAGTGCTTTCCGTGGTTAATAATAAGCCACTTAGAACTGGAAAAATAACAGATGAAGAATTTCTAAAAATCTTTCCATGTGCTCAGGGGAGTGTTGAGGATTTTATAGATGACATTTTAAAAAATGCGCACTTTTCTAAAGACCTGAAAGAAGTCGAATACGCTTTATATATTGGCTTTCATTTTGGGTTTACAAGCAAACATGAAGATATCTTGATACATCTTTTGGGTGATGATTTTCATTATAAACATGATGATGTTGTGCGGGCTTTAGTTGAAATAAAGGCTAAAAGCGATGATGCAGTAAATGCCCTATATAACTGTGCTTTATCTGAATATGATTATTTGGCTGATGACAGAGAGGATGATAATTACATGTTGGCATGGAACTGTATATACGCGTTAGCGAAAATAGGTTCTAAATACGCTGTTGAGAAATTAAAAGCATTGTCAAGAAATCCCATTCCTGAAATAAATAGTAAAGCAGTACAGGTTGGAAAGTCTTACGGTGTTTTAGATTAGAAAATAAATTTTTATTTAAGCCGGTTTCCGGCTTGAATTTTATAAGACCGTTCTTGAGGGAGAAGCGAAATTGCTAAATGTATGTCCCCAGTATCTATGTACCCTTTTCTCTTTTTGACAAGGCTGGTTACATCTGAAATGTTGGCAATCCATTTTTTGCAATATTCGGGTGCCGCGCAGCATCAGCTTTGAAAATGAGGCAGCGAGAGGTGAAGGCGGGCTTAACAACGTCCGCTCCTGGCACAAAGTGGATCTTGAGGAATGAGTTCTATCTTGTGGTTCACTAAGTGCATTAAGTTCTACTCGGATCCTGCTACCCATTTGTCCAACATATCCTCCCATTCCCGAATCATCACTTTACGCTCATCAAGATAGGTTGCATGGTTATATGTGCGACGAACATTATTGGTATCAGTGTGCGCAAGTTTGGCCTCAATAGCATCAGGTCGATAGCCCCTCTCGTCTAAACGGGTACTTTCTGTGGTTCGGCTTGCATGAGGGCTATAAGTTCCACTCCAGCCCATTCTTTTCAGTAGCTGACGAAGAGAGTGCGATGTTATTGGACCTGGTGGATTTTCCCTTCCCGGAAAAAGGTGCTGCCATGCCTGGTTAATCCTTGTAATGTTTTGAGCATGTTGAGGGCCTGGGATGGGAATAATATTTTCCCTACCAGCTTTCATGCGCGTTGCTGGGATGGTCCACAGTCCGTTATCAAGATGATGATCTCTCTGATAGGGAGCATACCGATAAAAACAAAAATCCACGCAGTTGCGTGGATTTTATCGTTTTGGTGATGCGTATGAGATTCAGCAAAACCCCATAAGACAACACATCATATTTAGACGTTGAACAGGAAGTTCATCACATCGCCATCTTTAACGATGTACTCTTTCCCTTCTGAACGCATCTTGCCCGCTTCTTTCGCGCCTTGCTCGCCTTTATAAGCGATGAAATCTTCATAGGCGATGGTCTGGGCGCGGATAAAGCCTTTCTCAAAGTCGGTGTGGATTTTACCGGCCGCCTGCGGAGCGGTTGCGCCGACAGGAATGGTCCATGCGCGTACCTCTTTCACGCCAGCGGTGAAGTAGGTTTGCAGGTTCAGCAGTTCATAACCAGCGCGGATGACGCGGTTCAGGCCCGGCTCTTCCAGACCCAACTCAGCCATAAACTCATCGCGGTCAGCATCTTCCAGCTCGGCGATGTCAGACTCAACGGCGGCGCAAACGGCAACCACCACGGAACCCTCTTTCGCGGCGATGTCGCGCACGGTGTCGAGGTACGGGTTGTTCTCGAAGCCATCTTCATTGACGTTAGCAATGTACATGGTCGGTTTCAGGGTCAGGAAGCTCAGGTAGCGAATAGCCGCTTTCTCTTCAGCAGAGAGATCCAGCGAGCGCAGCATACCGGCGTTTTCCAGCTGCGGCAGGCATTTTTCCAGTGCAGACAGCTCAGCTTTTGCATCTTTGTCGCCGCCTTTGGCTTTCTTCTGAACGCGATGGATTGCGCGTTCGCAGGTATCCAGATCCGCCAGCGCCAGCTCGGTGTTGATAACGTCAATATCGTCAGCCGGATCGACCTTGTTGTTAACGTGAATAATATTGTCATTCTCGAAGCAGCGCACCACGTGGCCGATGGCTTCGGTTTCGCGGATGTTGGTCAGGAACTGGTTGCCCAGGCCTTCACCTTTGGACGCGCCTTTTACCAGACCGGCGATATCAACGAACTCCATGGTGGTCGGCAGGACGCGCTGCGGTTTAACAATTTCCGCCAGCTTATCGAGACGCGGATCGGGCATCGGTACGACACCGGTGTTCGGCTCAATGGTACAGAAGGGGAAGTTCGCCGCTTCGATACCCGCTTTGGTGAGCGCGTTGAACAGGGTGGATTTACCTACGTTAGGCAGACCAACGATACCGCATTTGAATCCCATGATGTAATTACCTTAATCTCTTGATAATCAACCCGTTATTAAAAACGGATTGTCGAAAAGTGAAAAACTGCGCCTAGTATACACATAACCAATGTTATGCGCGGCAAAAAAGGCGCTGGGCGCGCTTACTGCGCTTTAAAAGCGTGCAGGCGATTGGTGGCTTTGGTTAGCCCCTCTTTCAGCCACACTTCGGTACAACGCGCCGCTTCGTCTACCGCATCGTCGATCAGCGTCTGTTCTGACACCGGCGGTTTACCCAGCACAAAACCGACAACCTTGTTTTTATCGCCCGGATGACCAATTCCGATGCGTAAGCGGTGAAAATTGGGGTTATTGCCCAGTTTGCTGATGATATCTTTCAGGCCGTTATGCCCACCGTGGCCGCCGCCAAGCTTAAATTTTGCCACCCCGGGCGGCAGATCGAGTTCGTCGTGCGCCACGAGGATCTCGTCGGGATTGATACGGTAAAAGGTCGCCATCGCCGCCACGGCTTTACCGCTCAGGTTCATAAATGTCGTGGGCACCAGCAGGCGCACATCTTCGCCCGCCAGCTGAATGCGCGAGGTGAAACCAAAGAACTTCGGCTCGTCGCGTAATGGCGCGCGCGCGCGCTCCGCCAGTAAATCCACATACCATGCGCCAGCGTTATGGCGTGTCGCGGCATACTCCGCGCCGGGGTTTGCCAGCCCGACAATCAGTTTAATCGTCACTTTCTCTTCCTGACCAGGTCAATGTCCGGCGCGTAGTTTACGTCGAGCGGCGCGCGATGACAAAATTCTCACATCTTATGAGCCGTGAAGGGGAATGATTACTCACCTCAACCATTCGAATTTCAACGAGTTCATGGGGTTATGTGTAAATTTATGTTAGGCGGATATGTGTAATTGTGATCCTGCCCGCAACCGCTAAAAAGTACGCTGTCTATACTTTGCACACAAGGATTGGGGATATCCCATCCAACCCACTGTTCGGAGGTGACACATGAAACGTAGAAACGCGTCGTTACTCGGCAATGCGCTCATGGGGTTGGGGTTAATTGTGATGGTTGTCGGCGTCGGGTATTCGGTTCTCAACCAGCTTCCGCAGATTAACCTGCCACAGTTTTTCGCCCACGGCGCGGTGCTCAGCATCTTCCTTGGCGCGGTGCTCTGGCTGGCAGGCGCACGCGTCAGCGGCCATGAAGAGGTGTGCGACAAATACTGGTGGGTGCGTCACTATGACAAACGCTGCCGTCGCGACCGGCAAAACCACGGCTAACCAGCACTGATTTCGATAACGGCTCCTGCGGGAGCCGTTTTTTTTGGTCTTTTGCTTGACCCTCACGTAACGTGAGGCGCGAAAGTGGCGTCTGTGGAGCACGAAAGGAGCAGTTATGTTAATTCAGGTAGGTGAGCTGGCGCGGCGCGCAGGCATTAGCGTTCGCACCCTTCATCATTATGAGCATATTGGCCTGCTGCTGCCTTCTGCCCGAAGCGCCGCCGGTTACCGGCTCTATAACCTCGCGGATGTGAAGCGCCTGCAGATGATTCAGGCGCTGGCAAAATCGGGGATGGAACTGGCGGCAATTGGCGACTACCTGGCGCGGGAAACGCGCCCGCTGGCTGAACTGTTAAATGACCAGATTTCCCGGCTCGACAGGCAGGTGCGCGATATCGTGACACTGCGCGATCGCCTTCTCGATCTCCGGGATGGTCTTGCCCGCGGCGCGGAGCCCGACCTCGAGTCCTGGCTACAGACACTGGAGTTGATGAAAATGTACGATCGTTGGTTTACGCCGCAGGAGTTAGACGAATTACCGTTTGCCGCCCGGGATGAAGCACGTGACCGCGTCTGGGCGACGCTGGTTAGCGAAGCGCAAACACTTATGGACAATAACGTGGCAGCGGATGATACGCAGGCGATGGATCTGGCAACCCGCTGGATGACGCGCCTTGAGCAGGATACGGCCAACAAGCCGGAGTTTTTAACGCGGCTTAATGAGATGCACAGCGCCGAACCGCAGATGCGCGAGCAGACCGGCATTACCCCTGCGATGACAGAGTACATCACCCGCAGTTTTGCCGAGAGCAAGCTGGCTATCTGGCAGCGCTACTTAACGCCGCAGGAGATGGCCTTTACCCGCGCGCACTACTTCGACCGCATGATGGAGTGGCCTGCGCTGGTGGCAAAACTGCACGATGCCAGCCGCCGCGCGCTTGATCCACACAGCGATGAGGCGCAGGCGCTGGCGACAAACTGGCTGGAGCTGTTTCAGTCCTATGCCGGGCGCGATCCGCAGACGCAGCAGAAGTTTCGCACGGCGATGGAGCAGGAGCCGCACCTGATGAAGGGGACGTGGATGACGCCCGCGGTGCTGCAGTGGCTCCGGCGGGCAATTGAAGTGATGATGCGCGCCCGTTACGGCGCGCCGGGATCAGAGATCGGCTAACGCCGCGTCGCGGTTCGGGAAGAAGGCCAGCCTGCCGGGGATCGGTTGAATACCGGCGCGGGCAAAGGTGCGCAGCGGCTGAAACTCCAGGTTGCTGACGCGAAGCTCTGTGCCCTCCGGCAGGCGGCTGACGAAACGGCGGAAGGCATCAAGCCCACCGGCGTCGAGCACCGGAACCGCGTCCCACTTCAGCACCACGATGCGTTTTCCGGCGATACGCGTCTCCAGATCGCTGAACAGCCCCTCTGCCGCCGCGAAAAAGAGCGGGCCGATCACTCTCAGCACCAGCACATCATCCGGTACGCTGACATTCACCGCTGCAAGACGCGTCATGCGCGCGATGCGGCGCATAAACAGCAGCGAGGCGAGGACAATCCCGACGCTGATGGCAATCACCATATCGAACAGCACCGTCAGCGACATGCAGATCAGCATCACCACAATGTCATCGGCTGGCGCGCGGCGCAGCAGATCGACCACCTTATGCGCTTCGCTCATATTCCACGCCACCATCAGCAGCAGCGCGGCCATCGCCGAGAGCGGCAGCCAGGAGAGCAGGGGAGCCAGCACCAGCAGCGCCATAATCACCAGCAGGGAGTGGATCACCGCTGAAATGGGTGAGGTGGCACCGGCGCGTACGTTTGCCGCCGAGCGGGCAATCGCTGCGGTAGCCGTAATACCGCCAAAGAAGGGCGCGACAATATTGCCCAGCCCCTGACCAATCAGCTCACTGTTGGCTTTGTGCTTGGTGCCGGTCATGCCGTCGAGCACTACCGCGCAGAGCAGAGACTCAATCGCGCCGAGCATCGCCATGGAAAACGCCGCCGGTAGCAGGGCGCGCAGGGAGTCCCAGCTTAAGGTAAAGGTTGAGCCAGGCAGATCCCATGGCAGCACCAGTTGCGGCAGCAGTTGCGGAATGCCGTTGCCCTGGCTGCCGTCAGCCAGCAGATAGTGAAACTGCGAACCAATGGTGGCGACATGGCCGCCGAGCAGGTTGACCACTCCCATCACCGCACAACCGGCCAGCAGCGCCGGCAGATGCCCCGGCACGCGCAAACGCAGGCGCGGCCAGAGGATCAGCGTGCCGAGCGTCACCACGCCGATAGCGGCATCGCCCGGGTTAATGGTTGGCAGCGCCATCACCAGTGCGCCCACTTTTTGCAGGTAATGCTCCGGCACATGGGCCATTTGCAGACCGAGAAAATCTTTGATCTGCATGGTGCCGATGGTAATGCCGATCCCGGAGGTAAACCCGAGGGTCACGGAGAGCGGGATGTACTCAATCAGGCGTCCAAAACGCGCCAGACCGAAAAGGATCAGGAAGACCCCGGACATCAGCGTCGCCACCAGCAGGCCACCGAGGCCAAACTGTTGCGAAACCGGGTAGAGGATCACCACAAACGCCGCTGTCGGGCCGGAGACGCTGTAGCGCGACCCGCCGCTCAGGGCAATCACAATGCCCGCGACGGCAGCGGTGTATAAACCGTATTGCGGCGCAACGCCGCTGCCAATCGCCAGCGCCATCGCCAGCGGAATGGCGATAATGCCCACCGTGACCCCGGCGATCAGATCGCGGGTAAAGCGGGCGGCGGTATATTTTTCTTTCCAGCAGGCATCAATCAGCGCGCGGAAAGGCATGATATGGGGAGAAAGTAACGTTTTCACAGGAGTCACTCTTTTGCGAAGCGTAGTCTAACTAATTAATAAATCATACAAATAAAAAAGAGGGTTAAAAAAACCCGCCGAAGCGGGTTTGATATGAAGCATCGATTAATGTTCGAACATCGCAGAGATCGACTCTTCATTGCTGATACGACGGATAGCTTCGGCCAGCATGCCAGAGAGCGTCAGCGTACGTACGTTCGGCAGCGCTTTAATCTCTTCGCTCAGCGGAATGGTGTCGCAGACCACCACTTCGTCAATCACGGAGTTGCGCAGGTTATTCACCGCATTACCGGAGAAAATCGGGTGCGTGGCGTAAGCGAAGACGCGTTTGGCGCCGCGCTCTTTCAGGGCTTCTGCTGCTTTGCACAGCGTACCGCCGGTGTCGATCATATCGTCAACCAGCACGCAGTCGCGGTTCGCCACGTCGCCGATGATGTGCATCACCTGCGAGACGTTGGCACGCGGGCGGCGCTTATCGATGATCGCCATGTCGGTATCGTTCAGCAGTTTGGCAATGGCGCGTGCGCGAACCACGCCGCCGATATCCGGTGAAACCACAATCGGGTTGTCGAGGTTCAGCTGCAGCATATCTTCGAGCAGAATCGGGCTGCCGAACACGTTATCAACCGGTACATCAAAGAAGCCCTGAATCTGTTCAGCATGCAGGTCTACGGTGAGGACGCGGTCAACGCCAACGCTTGAGAGGAAATCGGCAACGACTTTTGCGGTAATCGGTACGCGAGCGGAGCGGACGCGGCGATCCTGACGGGCGTAACCAAAGTAGGGGATAACGGCGGTGATACGGCCTGCGGAAGCACGGCGCAGGGCATCGACCATCACAACCAATTCCATCAGGTTGTCGTTAGTAGGAGCACAAGTGGACTGGATGATGAAAATATCACCACCGCGTACGTTTTCATTGATTTGTACGCTGACTTCGCCGTCGCTAAAGCGACCTACGGCGGCGTCGCCGAGAGAAGTGTACAGGCGGTTGGCAATACGTTGTGCTAGTTCCGGGGTGGCGTTACCAGCAAAAAGCTTCATATCAGGCACGAGAAGAACCTCAGGCATGCGTCCAGTGGTGGATAGGATACGCCAAAATGTGCGGTCAGGGCGAAAAACTATCCATGCGGTGTATTAAAGAGCGCGATGCAACGTCTGGAACAAGTGACGTTGTCACCGTGACTCAGCTTGCCCGGCGATGGTTTGTGCTAGCGGCGAGAGGTTAACGCCTCGCGCGACAAAACCGTTCAGCCATTCCGGGGCTTGCTCAAGCACCTGACGAGCGGAGGATTCGGTGTCAAATTCGGCAAAGACACAGGCTCCTGTGCCAGTCAGGCGCGACGGCGCGTATTCTAACAGCCAGGAAAGCGCCGCATCAACCTCACGAAAACGTTTTCTTGCGATAACCTCGCAATCGTTGCCGAATTCACAATTCAGTAACGTATTGATTGACCTGACGGGCGTATTGCGCGGGAGCGCCGGATCGCCAAAGATAAGCGGCGTCGGAATGCTGACGCCCGGGTGGGCAACCAGGTACCATTTTTCCGGCGGATCGACCGGCGTAAGCAGCTCACCGACCCCTTCAGCAAACGCCGCATGGCCACGCACAAACACCGGCACATCGGCACCAAGCGTTAAGCCCAGCTGCGCCAGCTCATCGACGCTCAGCCCGCACTGCCAGAGATGGTTAAGCGCCACCAGCACCGTTGCCGCATTCGACGAGCCGCCGCCAAGCCCGCCGCCCATCGGCAGACGTTTTTCTATGGCGATGTCCGCACCACAGCCTGGGGCCAGCCGTTCGGTCGCGGCGGCGCGCTTCATTAGCAAACGCGCCGCGCGCACGATCAGATTCTCCTCATCCGGCACGCCGTCGACCGGCGTCAGCAGGCAGATTTTGCCGTCCCGGCGCGGCTCGATGGTCAACGTGTCGCCATAATCGAGAAACTGAAACAGCGTTTGCAGCGTGTGGTAACCATCCTCACGCTGGCCGGTGATGTATAAAAAGAGGTTAAGTTTTGCCGGAGCAGGCCAGGTCATCATTTAACGATCCAGTTATCCATCTTTAACTTGATGCGCTGCTTGCCGTCGCTCAGCTCCATATTGGAAGGCAGGGCTGGCTGGGTTTTGCTGTCATAACCGCCATATACCACTTTCCAGCTCTTGCCGTCCTGGCTGTAGTTGACCTGGCTCAGGCGATACTGGTCGTCGAGTTTGTAATCGGTGGCATCGCCCGGCAGGCCGAGGATCCACTGGCGCAGGCTGTTAAGCGGAATCGGCATGCCGGTCAGCTTACCAATCATCTCTTCTGCGTCGTCGGCGGTGTAGTGCTTACCTTTATTATCCACCAGCTCAACGTTGCCCGGCTGCGCCTTCAGCTCAAGCTCGGTGCTGCCCAGCGGGTTGGTGAGCAGTAAACGGTAGCGATCCTGGCCGGTTTGCTGCCAGAAGAAGCGGGCATAGACTTTTTGCTCATCCGAGAGATAGGCAAACGCGCCGCGCGTCTGATACTGGTGTAAATCGCGCACCTGCTGCTGATGCTGACGCCACTGCGGCGCATCGGGGCTTTTTCCCGGCCCTTTCGGCGCGGTCAGGGTACAGGCGGTGAGCACGAGGCTTGCCAGCGGTAGCAGGCGAATGAGGCGGAAATCCGACAGAATCATAACGATGACAAATCCTTGTAACAGTTTACAGACAGAAGCTTAATGCTAGCGCCGCACAGAAAGAGCGTCTACGTTCACGTTGTCTTAAATCATAAAAAGACCAATTACTCCGAAAGGATAGTCTCCCTTTTATTGACTGGGCTCATCCTGTATGATGCGTGCAGTCTAACCTTATCAACGTTGGTACTATTCCCGCGCCCATGACCCTTTTAGCACTCGGCATCAACCATAAAACAGCACCTGTTGCGTTGCGAGAACGTATTGCGTTTTCGCCGGAAACGCTTGATCAGGCGCTGGAAAGCCTGTTGGCGCAGCCGATGGTGCAGGGGGGCGTGGTGCTCTCAACCTGTAACCGCACCGAGCTCTATCTGAGCGTCGAAGAGCGGGAGAACTTACAGGAAGCGCTGGTGCGCTGGCTCTGCGATTATCACCATTTACGTGAAGATGAGGTTCGTCAGAGCCTCTACTGGCACGAAGATAACGACGCCGTCAGCCATTTAATGCGCGTGGCGAGCGGGCTTGATTCGCTGGTGCTCGGCGAGCCGCAGATCCTCGGCCAGGTGAAAAAAGCCTATGCCGACTCCCATCGCGGACACGGGAATGCCAGCGAGCTGGAGCGCATGTTCCAGAAATCCTTCTCTGTTGCCAAGCGCGTGCGCACGGAAACCGATATCGGCGCCAGCGCCGTGTCGGTCGCTTTTGCTGCCTGTACCCTGGCGCGGCAGATCTTTGAGTCCCTGTCGACGGTTACCGTGCTGCTGGTCGGCGCGGGCGAGACCATTGAACTGGTGGCGCGCCATCTGCGCGAGCACAAAGTACAAAATATGATCATCGCCAACCGCACCCGCGAGCGCGCGGAGCTGCTGGCGACTGAGGTCGGGGCGGAAGTGATCGGCCTGAGCGAGATAGATGAGCGCCTGAAAGATGCCGATATCGTCATCAGTTCGACCGCCAGCCCGCTGCCGATTATTGGCAAAGGGATGGTCGAGCGGGCAATGAAGGCGCGCCGCAATAAGCCGATGCTGCTGGTGGATATCGCCGTTCCGCGCGACGTTGAGCCGGAAGTGGGTGAAATTGCCAACGCCTATCTCTACAGCGTCGACGATCTGCAAAGCATCATTCAGCACAACCTGGCGCAGCGCAAAGCCGCGGCGGTGCAGGCGGAAACTATCGTCGCCCAGGAGACCAGCGAGTTTATGGCCTGGCTGCGCGCGCAAAGTGCCAGCGAGACGATTCGCGACTATCGCAGCCAGTCAGAACAGGTTCGCGATGAGCTGACGGCAAAAGCGCTCGCTGCGCTGGAGCAGGGCGGCGATCCGCAGACCATTATGCAGGACCTGGCGTGGAAGCTGACCAACCGTTTGATCCACGCCCCAACCAAATCTCTTCAGCAGGCCGCCCGTGACGGGGATGACGATCGCCTGCATATTCTGCGCAACAGCCTCGGGCTGGATTAGCACACCACACTCCTGATAATTACTAAAAGGTGCCTTTACGCCTATGAAGCCTTCTATCGTTGCCAAACTGGAAGCCCTGCATGAACGCCATGAAGAAGTTCAGGCGCTGCTGGGCGACGAGCAAACCATCGCCGATCAGGATCGCTTTCGCGCCCTGTCGCGCGAATATGCGCAGCTGAGCGACGTTTCCCGCTGTTTTACCGACTGGCGACAGACGCAGGACGATATCGAGACCGCGCAGATGATGCTCGAGGACCCCGAAATGCGCGAAATGGCGCAGGAGGAGTTACGCGACGCGAAAGAGAAAAGCGAGCAGCTTGAGCAGCATTTACAGGTGCTGCTGTTGCCGCAAGATCCCGATGATGAGCGCAACGCGTTTGTCGAAGTCCGCGCCGGTACCGGCGGGGATGAAGCCGCGCTGTTTGCCGGCGATCTGTTCCGCATGTACAGCCGTTATGCCGAGGCCCGCCGCTGGCGCGTTGAAATCATGAGCGCCAACGAAGGCGAGCATGGCGGCTATAAAGAGGTTATTGCCAAAATCAGCGGCGACGGCGTCTATGGCCGTCTGAAGTTTGAATCGGGCGGGCACCGCGTGCAGCGCGTTCCGGCCACCGAATCGCAGGGGCGCATTCACACCTCCGCCTGTACCGTTGCGGTGATGCCGGAGCTGCCGGAAGCGGAACTGCCGGATATCAACCCGGCGGATCTGCGTATCGACACCTTCCGCTCCTCCGGCGCGGGCGGTCAGCACGTTAACACCACCGACTCGGCGATCCGCATTACCCACTTGCCGACCGGCATTGTGGTCGAGTGCCAGGATGAGCGTTCGCAGCACAAAAACAAAGCCAAAGCGCTTTCGGTGCTCGGCGCGCGCATTCGCGCGGCTGAAGTGGCAAAACGCCAGCAGACAGAGGCCTCCACGCGCCGTAACCTGCTTGGCAGCGGCGATCGCAGCGACCGCAACCGCACCTATAACTTCCCGCAGGGTCGTGTCACCGATCACCGCATCAACCTGACGCTCTACCGTCTGGATGAGGTAATGGAAGGCAAGCTTGATGCGCTGATCGAACCGATCGTGCAGGAGTACCAGGCCGACCAGCTGGCGGCGCTCTCCGAGCAGGATTGATGGAGTACCAACAGTGGTTGCGCGAGGCAGTCAGCCAGCTGCAGGCGAGTGAAAGCCCGCGGCGCGATGCCGAGATCCTGCTCGGCTTTGTCACCGGCAAAGCGCGCACCTTTATTCTCGCCTTCGGTGAAACGCCTCTTACGGACGAGCAGCAGGAGCAGCTTGCTGGGTTACTGGCCCGGCGCGTGCGCGGCGAGCCGGTGGCGCATCTGATTGGTGAGCGCGAGTTCTGGTCGCTGCCGCTGTTTGTTTCGCCCGCGACGCTGATCCCGCGCCCTGATACCGAGTGTCTGGTCGAGCAGGCGCTCGCCCGGCTTCCCGCCGCGCCGTGCCGCATCCTTGATTTGGGTACCGGCACCGGCGCAATTGCGCTGGCGCTGGCCAGCGAGCGGCCAGATTGCCAGGTCACCGCCGTCGATCTCATCCCTGACGCGGTCGCGCTGGCGCAGCGTAACGCCGATCATCTTGGCATCCGCAATATCGAGATTGTGCAGAGCCGCTGGTTTAGCGCCCTTGAGGGGGAGCAATTTTCGCTTATCGTCAGCAACCCCCCCTATATCGATGCGCAGGATCCCCATCTGGCGCAGGGCGATGTGCGCTTTGAACCGCTCAGCGCATTGGTGGCGGCGGATAATGGCCTTGCGGATCTGCACACGCTGATTAAAGAGGCACCGCGCTACTTACTGCCACAGGGCTGGCTGTTGCTTGAGCATGGCTGGCAGCAGGGTGCGGCGGTGCGCGAGATTTTTGCCCGCTACGGCTGGCAGCAGGTGGAAACCTGCCGGGATTATGGTGATAACGAACGCCTGACGCTGGGACGGCGGCCGTAACGGGAGCAACAGGGAATGTGCCTCTTTAACATCCTGATTACGTTACATTTGACGTCGGTGGCGCTGACCATTAGCCTGTTCACCCTGCGTTACTGGTGGCGCTGGAGCAACAATCCCCGCTTTCAGGCGCGTTGGGTGCGGGTGTTACCGCATATTGTCGATAGCGTTTTGCTGCTCAGCGGCGTGGGGTTGATAGCTCTGACCGGCTATTTGCCTTTTACTGTTAAAGGCGCATGGCTGACTGAAAAGCTGTTTGGCGTTATCATCTATATCGTTTTGGGTTTTATTGCGCTCGGGCGACATCGTCCGCGCGGCCAGCAGGCAGGTTTTATCGCCTTTATGCTGGGGCTGGTGGTGCTGTACATCATCATTAAACTCGCCGCCACAAAAGTACCGATACTGGGGTAAGACATGAGGTCGTTAGCTGATTTCGAATTTAACAAAGCGCCATTATGCGACGGGATGATCCTTGTTTCCGAGCTGATACGCGATGATTTTCCTTCACAATACGTACAAGACGAACTGGAGCATCTGCTCGCGCTTGCCCGTGAAGAGATCAGTCAGGCAAAGCCTCAGGAGCATCAACTGGAGGAGCTCCTCGCGCTGTTTTACGGCGAATGGGGCTTCAAAGATACCCGCGGCGTCTACCGTCTCTCCGATGCGCTGTGGCTGGATAAAGTGTTGCAGAACCGCCAGGGCAGCGCCGTGTCGCTGGGGGCGATTTTGCTGTGGGTCGCCGGGCGGCTCAATATTCCGCTGACTCCGGTTATTTTCCCGACGCAGCTGATTCTGCGCGGTGAGTGGCTGGATGGCGAAATGTGGCTGATTAACCCGTTTAATGGCGACACGCTGGACGAACATACGCTCGAAGTTTGGCTGAAGGGCAATATCAGCCCGGTGGCCGAGCTGTTTAACGAAGACCTTGATGAGGCAGACAACGCTGAAGTGATCCGCAAACTGCTGGATACCCTGAAGTCGGCGTTGATGGAAGAGCAGCAGATGGAGCTGGCCCTGCGCGCCAGCGAAGCGTTACTGCAGTTCAATCCGGAAGATCCGTATGAGATCCGCGATCGCGGGCTGATTTATGCGCAGCTGGACTGCGACCACGTGGCGCTGCATGACTTAAGCTATTTTGTCGAGCAGTGCCCGGAGGATCCAATCAGCGAAATGATCCGCGCGCAGATCAACACGATTTCCCATAAACAGATTACCCTGCATTAAGCATTCACACTCGATAAGGCGATTTTATGAAACAAAAAGTGGTCAGCATTGGCGACATCAACGTGGCGAACGACCTGCCGTTCGTGCTGTTCGGCGGCATGAACGTGCTTGAATCCCGCGATTTAGCCATGCGCATTTGTGAGCACTACGTCACCGTGACCCAGAAGCTGGGCATCCCGTACGTGTTCAAAGCCTCTTTCGATAAAGCCAACCGCTCTTCCATCAAGTCCTACCGTGGGCCTGGTCTGGAAGAGGGGATGAAGATTTTCCAGGAGCTGAAGCAGACCTTCGGCGTCAAACTGATCACCGACGTGCACGAAGCAAGCCAGGCGCAGCCGGTCTCCGAAGTGGTGGATGTGATCCAGCTTCCGGCCTTCCTTGCCCGCCAGACCGATCTGGTGGAAGCGATGGCGAAAACCGGCGCGGTGATTAACGTCAAAAAACCGCAGTTCGTAAGCCCGGGCCAGATGGGCAATATCGTCGACAAATTTATCGAGGGCGGTAACGACAAAGTTATCCTCTGCGATCGCGGCGCGAACTTCGGTTATGACAACCTGGTGGTCGACATGCTCGGCTTCAGCGTGATGAAAAAAGTCTCCAACAACTCGCCGGTGATCTTTGATGTGACCCACGCGCTGCAGTGCCGCGACCCGTTTGGCGCCGCGTCCGGCGGCCGTCGTGGTCAGGTCGCCGAGCTGGCCCGCGCGGGCATGGCAACCGGTCTTGCCGGTCTGTTTATTGAAGCGCATCCGGACCCGGATAACGCCAAGTGCGACGGCCCGTCGGCGCTGCCGCTGGCGAAGCTGGAGCCGTTCCTGCAGCAGATTAAAGCGATTGACGATCTGGTGAAGAACTTCGACGAGCTCAACACCGAAGCGTAAAAGAAAAACCCCGCGAAAGCGGGGTTTTTTGTATCCGAATAACTCAGGCAAAGATGGTCATCAGGTAGGCGGCAAACAGCGCCAGATGCGCCGCGCCGTTAAGCACATTGGTGCGCCCGGTCGAGAAGGAGATCTGGCACAGCATCAGTGATGCCACCATCACAATCATCTCCGGCGCATCGAGGCCGAACACCAGATCATTGCCGGTAAACCAGGCAATCAGCGTGACCACCGGTACGGTCAGCGAGATGGTTGCCAGCACCGAACCGAAGAAGAGATTCATCGCGCGCTGTACCTGATTGTTCAGCACCGCTTTTAACGCCCCCAGCCCTTCCGGCGAGAGGATCAGCAGCGCAACGAGGAAGCCGGTAAAGGCCACCGGAGCGTTCACTTCCGTCAGCAGCGCTTCCAGCGGCTGCGCGTTCATCTTGGTCACCGCAATCACCGCAATCAGATGCACAATCAGCCACGCGGTGTGCCAGAAATTGCCGTGCGCCGACGGCTTACCGTGGTGCGGATCGTCGCCGTCATCTTCATGCTCATAGACAAACAGGCTCTGATGGGTTTTGGTCTGGATCAGCAGAAACACGCCATACATCGCCGCCGAGATAAGCGCCACCAGCAGCGCCTGGCCGGTGGTGAAGTTCGCTTCCGGCAGCGCCATCGGGAAGACCAGCACGATAATCGCCAGCGGAAAGAGGGCGATCAGATACTGCTTGATGCCAAACAGATTGACGTACTGCGTGGCAAATTTACGCCCGCCCAGCAGCAGCGAGAAACCCACCAGCCCGCCGGTGACAATCATAATGATGGAGTAGAGCGTATCGCGCATCAGCGTCGGCGCGGCATCGCCGGTCGCCATCAGCGCCGAGATGAGGCTCACTTCGAGGATAACGACGGAGAGGCTCAGAATTAACGAGCCGAAAGGTTCGCCCAGACGATGGGCAAGAACGTCAGCGTGGCGCACCACGCTAAAGGCACTGGCTAAAATCCCGACCAGCGCCAGCACATTGATTCCGACTATCGCCGGCAGTGACTGCGAGCTTCCCCAGAAGAGCAGCACGGCCAGCGCCAGCACCGGGAAAATGAGCGTGGTCTCCTTGTGGCGGGTTTTAACCGCCTCGTGGGTTGTTGTCATTATGATTCTCCTCAGAGGGCAGTATTGTTGAAGTATAGATAAAGAACGCAAGGTGATTAAAATAGCAAAAAAGTCGCATTTACGTGGTCATTTTTACCTATTTTTACCGCAGTAAAATTTTTTCTATTGCAAAGCCACGAAAATTGCTCTTTTCTGGAAATAATGAAATATAAACATAACGATAGTTAAATTAAAAAGTCATTTATCCTTCATGCCTGGCGCTGAGGCGGGTTGTCGACCAGACTTAACCTTTTAGCCCAACAAGGAGCAGAAAAGTGCCCTATAAAGCAAAATCTGAGCTGCCAGACAGCGTGCAACATGTGCTTCCTGCCCACGCGCAGGAGATCTATAAAGAGGCGTTTAACAGCGCCTGGGATCAATACAAAGATAAAGATGACCGCCGCGGCGATGCCAGCCGGGAGGAGACGGCGCACCGCGTCGCCTGGGCGGCGGTCAAAAATGAGTATGAGAAGGGGGATGACGACAAGTGGCATAAGAAGAAATAGCGCGTAGCAGCGCCACCTTCGCCATTTATAGCTTTATTCGATGGATTGATGCTGTTGCATGCGGCGCGTGAATTGCATATCGTCATATGGCGCTGCGTTGAAACGACGGCGTATGTCGGGAAGGCAGCAGTAAAGCAGTCGCAAGGACGCAGGCAGTGGCGGAGGTAAAAGATGTTAACGCGTGATTTCTTGCGAACGGCCGATTGCAAAACGGCGTTTGGCGACATAGAAGAGTCGTTGTTGTGGTCGGCTGAGCAGCGGGCGTCCTCGCTGGCGGCGACGCTGGCCTGTCGGCCGGATGATGGCCCGGTGTGGATTTTTGGCTACGGTTCGCTGATGTGGAACCCGGCGATGGAGTTCGATGAATCCTGCCCGGGAACGCTGGTCGGCTGGCATCGCGCCTTCTGTTTGCGCCTGACTGCCGGGCGCGGTACCGCGTGTCAGCCAGGGCGCATGCTTGCACTGAAAGAGGGCGGGCGCACCACCGGCGTGGCTTACCGGCTGTCGGAGGAGAGCCTGCACGACGACCTGACGCTGCTGTGGAAACGGGAGATGATCACCGGCTGCTATCTGCCGAGCTGGTGCAAACTTTCGCTCGACGATGGCCGCGTGGTCAATGCGCTGGTGTTTATTATGGATCCGCGCCACCCGCTCTATGAGTCAGATACCCGCGCGCAGACCATCGCGCCGCTGATCGCTGCCGCCAGCGGACCGCTTGGCACCAATGCTCAGTATCTCTTCTCCCTTGAACAGGAGCTGATTAAGCTCGGCATGCACGATGACTGCCTGAATGAACTGGTGGGAAGAGTGCGTATGCTGCTGGAGGGGGACAAACCAGGCCCGGAAATGGTGCCTGGTTTTGCCTGCTAAGGATGACGTTTACGCCGCAACATAGCTGATCGAGTGCTCCAGCGACTGGCTGTGGCTGTCGATCAGCACGCTCCAGATGCCGCTGTATGGCACCGAAAGATAGGCGCTGGCGCGATTCTGGACACTCAGAATATCCGCCTGCGCATTCGGCCTGCGGCTCTTCTCACACATCAGATGGATATGGCAATTTTCAGAACAGCGAACCACTACCGTATCCCCGCCAAACAGTTTCAAACTTGCTTTAACTACCGCCATTTTTTAACCCCGTCATTTGAATAACGCCATCCCTGCGTGATGTTGTTCACAAAACACTCCGTGCATCACACCAAACGACCGTTAGCCAGATGCTGATTTTGATCAACAAATGACGTAAGGATTAAACAAAAATAACAATCTGCGGCGAGGGGGGAGATCCGGCGCGCGAAACCGTGGTCTTCACGCGCCGGTAAAAGATTAAATGCGGAAATGTCCGGCAGTGTCGGCAAGTTCACCCGCTTGCGCGCGCAGCGCCCCGGCAGCGGCGGTTGATTCGACGACCAGTTCGGCGTTTTGCTGCACCATACGATCCAGATTTATCACCGCATGATTGATCTCCTGAATGCCTTTCATCTGCTCGCTGGTGGCGACGGTGATCTCGCGCATGATCACCGATACGCTGTCGATGCTGGTGACGATATCCGTCATGCTGTCGCCCGCCAGCCGCACATAGCGCGAGCCGGTGGCAACGCTGTCGGTGGTGGAGTCAATCAGCGTTTTAATCTCCTTTGCCGCCTGCGCGCTGCGGCTGGCGAGATTGCGTACTTCCCCCGCGACCACCGCAAAGCCACGACCCTGTTCACCGGCGCGCGCCGCTTCCACCGAGGCGTTAAGCGCGAGGATATTGGTCTGGAAGGCGATGGCATCAATAACGCTGGTAATATCGCCAATTTTCGCCGAGGCGACTTCAATGGACTGCATGGTGTTAATGGCCTGCGTCACCACCTGACCGCCGCGCGAAGCGGCTTCTGATGCGACATGCGCCTGGGTATTCGCTTGTGCTGCGGCATCGGTGGATTGCGCGACCGACGCGGTGATCTGCTCTACGGCGCTGGCGGTTTCACGCAGGCTGGAGGCCGCCTGCTCCGTGCGCCCGGAGAGATCCTGGTTCCCGGCGGCAATCTCCTGCGCCGCCAGCTGCACCGAGTGGGTGGAGTCGCGCAGTTTCACCATCACCACCGCCAGCTTGTCGCTAAAGGCGTTAAAGGCGTGGGCGATCTGCGCCACCTCATCGTTACCGCTCTCCGGCAGGCGCTGGGAGAGGTCGTTGGTGCCGCTGCTGATGGCATTCATCGCATCGCGGATCACCACCAGGCGTTTAAGCAGCGCTGCGACCATCCACTGCATCAATGCCCCGGCAATAATCACCAGCACAATCAGCGACACGGCGGAGGCTTTTAACTGCGCGCGCAGACCGGCGGTGGCGTCATCCCCATCGAGGGCGACCACCAGCAGCCAGTCGGTTCCTTTCACCCGGCTGGCTAACAGCGACTTCTCATCCCCTGCATACTCGCCAGCGACGGTTTTTCCGCTGCTCAGTTCAGCAAAGGAGACGCCGTGAATAGCATCAGAGAAGGGTTTCATCGTCAGCTTTTCGTCGGCAGCGGCAATCACTGCGCCATCGCTGGCAAGCAGCATACCGCTGCTGTGCGGCGTCGGGCTGATGCCGCGCACGTTAGCCACCACGCTAGTCATCGAAACATCCCCGGCGACCACGCCCTTCAGCGTGCCGTTCTCTTTTACCGGCACGGCAAAGGTCACTACCAGTTGCCCGGTGCTGGCATCAACATAGGGGGCGGTAACCACCGGCGCATCGGCTTTCACCGCCTGCTGATACCACGGGCGAATGGTCGGATCGTAATCCGCTGGGACGCCGCCGGGATCGGAGAACTTGGCGGTTTTGCTGGCGTAGCCAACGTAGACGTTGATAAACCCGCCGGCGCGGGCAATTTGGGCAAATACCGGTACCGGATCGTCCGTTAACGCCACGCTTTGCAGGGAGGCAATCATTGCGGTTTTGCTGGCGACCCAGTCGGCAATGGCAATGCCATGGCTGTCGCGGGTACTGGAGAGAATATCCTGCTGGGTTTGCTGGTTGTGCTGGCGTGTAACCTGGTAGTTGATGATGGTGTTAAGCAGCAAGGCGACAGTAAGACAACCTGCCGTCGCCGCCATAATCCGGGCCTTGATCGATGTGAACATTTTTATTGTACCTGCTGTGTTTGTCTTAAGTGGCTATCGGCAACACAGCAGGCAAACTTGATGACGCAAAGCCATCCATAAGAAAATTGTATTAAACTCGCCGTTCCATTAGAAAGTTAATACTTTGTCTGCCGCCAGCGTCCACTGCGCCAGCTCGACAAGGGTACCGATCTCCACGCCTTCAACCAGCGGCAGGGCGCTGACGCCGCGTCCGTCGGCACAGGTCTTGCACAGCTTCACCGGCACGCCCTGGGCGGTAAGGATCTCCAGCATCTGCTGAATGTTATACCCCTCGGCGGGCTTCTGGCCGCGCAGCCCGGCGGTCACCGCATCGGACATTAAAAACAGCTTCAGCGCGACAGGCTCCTCCTGTTCGCGCAGCGCAATTCCCAGCCGCAGGCTGTTAAACAGCGATTCACTTCCGTAGGCCGCACCATTGGCGATGATCACAACGTTTTGCATTGTCACTCCTTCGATTAACCGTAGCGAAAAGGGCTATGCTACTGCGCCGCGCGGGCGGCGCAAAGGTAAAATCACTGCCCGAAGCGGCCAATCAGCCCGGCGGCGGCAAGGGTGTTGCCCTTAAGCTTGCTGAAAAGCTCCTCGCGGGTCAGCCCCTCCTCTAAGGTCGGTGGCAGCGAGGTGGCAATAAGGGTGAAAGTGTAGTGATGCGCGCCGCTGCCCGGCGGTGGGCAGGGGCCATGCCAGCGGAAATTGCCGGGCGTGTTTTTCCCGCCGGTAAAGCCTTTGCCATCGCGCAGCGCGTTTTGCGCAAAGCCCGCGCTGGAGGGCGCGATGTTATAAGCCACCAGATGCGTCACGCCCAGCCCGCGTGCGCCCTCCGGGTCGTGCACGATCAGCGCAAAACTCTGCGTGTTGGTCGGGGCGTTACTCCACACCAGCGCCGGAGAGAGGTTTTCGCCGGTGCAGTTGGGGTTGTTGCTGGCGTTACCGGCGAATTTTTTCTCCATCATCGCGTTATCGGCAAAGGCCGGGGATTGTAGCGTGAAGAAGGGAGTGGCGCTGGCCTGCGCGCCGCAGAGCAGCATCCAGCCGCAGAGCAGAGTTATTTTTGTTTTCATGACGCGTCTCTCGTGACAAGGATGCATTAACTGTAGCCGCAGCGAGGCGCGTCGATTAGGGATTTTCCTGATATATCGCCAGCGGCTGTAATCGCCAGCTAAAACCGCTAGACTAAGTGACTTACTTCACAAATTTAGCCCAGGAACCCCGTTAACGTCGTGATGCGCTGCTCCTTTACCTCTCCACTTCTCTCCCTTCTTGCCTTTTTAGTGGCGGGAGGCGATGCCCATGCGCTGCAGAGCAAATATGTGCAGCAGGCGGAAAACCCGTTCGATAACAATGGCGACGGCCTGCCGGATCTCAGCATGGCACCGGAGACGGATGCGCAGGAGAAACACTTTGCCGAGGTGGCGAAAGCGTTTGGTGAAGCGAGCATGACCGATAGCGATCTCAGCGCCGGTCAGCAGGCGCGCCAGTTCGCCTTTGGGCAGTTGCGCGATGTGGTGAGCGGCGAGGTCAATCATCAGGTGGAGTCCTGGCTTTCGCCGTGGGGCAATGCCACTGTCGATCTGAAAGTGGATAACGAAGGGCAGTTTAACGGTAGCCACGGCGACTGGTTTGTACCGTTACAGGACAATAACCGCTATCTGAGCTGGAGCCAGCTGGGCCTTACGCAGCAGGATAGCGGGCTAACCGGGAACGTGGGTCTCGGACAGCGCTGGGTTGCAGGCGACTGGCTGCTTGGCTACAACACTTTTTACGACACGCAACTGGAAGAGAATACTGGCCGCGCCGGGTTTGGAGCGGAAGCGTGGGGCGAATACCTGCGTCTGTCGGCCAACTACTACCAGCCGGTGAGCCACTGGCGCTATGACACGGCGACGCAGCAGCAGCGCATGGCGCGCGGCTATGATGTCACCGCACAGGCGCGGCTACCGTTCTACCAGTACGTCAACACCAGCGTCAGCGTTGAGCAGTACTTTGGCGACAATGTTGATCTGTTTGACAGCGGCACCGGCTATCATAACCCGGTTGCCGTCAAGCTGGGGGTGAACTACACCCCGGTGCCGCTGGTGACCATCACCGCTGAGCATCGACAGGGGGAGAGCGGGGTAAGCCAGAACGATCTGGGATTAAAACTCAACTACCGCTTTGGCGTGCCGCTGCATAAGCAACTCTCTCCCTCTGAAGTTGCTGTTAGCCGCTCCCTGCGCGGTAGCCGCTACGATAGCCCGACGCGCAACAATCTGCCGGTGTTTGAGTATCGCCAGCGCAAAACCCTCTCCGTCTTCCTGGCAACGCCGCCCTGGGATCTACAGCCGGGGGAAACGGTGGCGCTTAAGCTGCAAATTCACAGTACGCACGGTATTCGCAGCCTGACCTGGCAGGGTGATACCCAGGCGCTGAGCCTGACGCCGCCGGTGAATGCGCGCAGCGGCGATGGCTGGACGTTGATTATGCCGCGCTGGGACAGCAGCGAAGGGGCGAGCAACAGCTGGACGCTGTCGGTGCTGGTGGAGGATGAGAAGGGGCAGAAAGTGGAGTCCAACACCATTGTGCTGAAACTGACCGAGCCGGTGATCCCACCGGCAACGGAAGGCGGTACGGACTGGTCGCTGCCAGCCGCGCCGTGATCAGAAAACCCGCTCCTGGTGTACCCAGACCGCCGCTTCGACGCGGGATTTAAGCTTCATCTTTTTCAGCATATGTTTGACGTGCACTTTCACCGTGCTCTCGGTGATATCCAGGCGGCGGGCAATCATCTTGTTTGGCAGCCCCTGGGCGATCAGTTTCAGGATATCGCGCTCGCGCGGCGTTAACTGGGAGATATCGCGATCGGTGGTCGCGCGGTTAGCGCGCAGGCTGGCCGCCAGCACCGGGGTCAGCGCTTCGCTCAGCACCATTTCCCCAGCCGCCGCCTGCTGCAACGCCTTCAGCAAATCTTCCGGTTCCATATCTTTCAGCAGGTAGCCATCGGCGCCGCGCTTCAGAGCGGTGACCACATCCTCTTCATGATTAGAGACGCTGAACACCACAATCCGCCCGGAGAGGGTTTTCTCCCGCAGCTTGTCGAGGGTTTCCAGCCCGTTCATGCCCGGCATATTGAGATCGAGCAGGATCAGGTCCGGGTCCAGCGACTCCGCCAGTTCAATGCCTTGCTCGCCGTTGCTGGCCTCGCCAACGACGGAGATGTCGCGGGCCATGCTAATTAACTGCTTCACACCGGTACGCAGCATCGGATGGTCGTCGATCAGCAGGATAGTTGCCGGATCCTGATTACTCATGGTTATCTCCTTGCATGGATGAGAGAAACGTTTCGGGTATAAACGTCACGACAACGTCAGTCCCCCCGGAGGCTCCGGGACGCACCTGGCAGTCGCCGCGCAGGCTTTGCGCGCGGTCACGCATAATAATTAATCCGTAGTGGTTGGTCCGTTCCGCATTGTCCGGGATCCCGCACCCGTTATCGCTGATGCGCAATACCACCCGGTTTTCCTGTTGCTGCACGGCGACGCTGACCGCGGTTGCGCCGGAGTGTTTTAACGCGTTGCTCAGCGCCTCGCGGGCGATCTGCAACAGATGAATGGCCTGATGCGCCGGGACAACGCGCGGTGGAAGCTGGTAATCAAGCCGCACGTCGAAGCCAAAATGGGCGCTGTACTCCTGGCAGCTGGACTCCAGCGCCGGGCGCAAACCCGGCTCGGTGAGCTGTAAGCGGAAAGTGGTCAGCAGCTCGCGCAGCTGCGCCCATGAGGTATTGAGTTCGTTGCGGATCTGGCTCAGCAACTGGCGGCTGTTCTCGGGGATCTCGTCGCCCTGCATCTGCAAACAGCTGACCTGCATCTTCATACAGGAGAGGGACTGGGCGATGGAGTCATGCAGTTCGCGGGCAATGGTCGCGCGCTCCTCCATCACCATTAATTGCTGCTGACGATCCTGATGGCGATCCAGCGCCAGCGTGGCGGTAAGCTGTTCAACCAGAGTATCAACAAGCTGCTGCTGATCGTGGCTTAAATGGCGGCCCGGCGGCAGCTTCGCCAGCAGCAGGCCGTACTGCATATGAGCATCCGCCAGCCGCCATTTGAGCGTCGAGCCAATGCCGGTCGATTCAATCAGCTTGCCGTCGCGCGGGCAGAGGTGGCAGCCTTTGATATCGCAGCTGGCCGTCGACTGGCAGGTAAACTCCTGGTGGTTTTCTTCATCTTCCAGGTCGTAAACACGCAGTTCAATATCGTGCAGCAGGGTCAGATTCTGTAAGCCGTTGAGCACCGGCGACAGGCGCTCGCACATCGGAATGCGTGAGTGCAGGCGGTGGTTGGCCTGCCATAAGAAGGAGAGGATTTCGTTTTTCTGCTCAAGCCCGGCGGTTTTCTCCTGTACGCGCCGCTCAAGCACCGCGTAACTTTCGCCCAGCTCCGCAGACATATTGTTCAGCGCCTCGCCAAGCGTTGCCATCTCGTTGCCGCCGCTGATATGGGCGCGCTGGGTAAAATCACGCTGGCTGACGGCGCGCGCCATATGCAGCAGCTGCTGCCACGGACGGAGCAGACGCGCCCGCAGCCACACGAGCGCAATCAGGATCAGCAAGCCCATCAGGATCGCCATCACCCGGTGCAGCACCACCACTTCGGCGATGCGGTGCTCGGTATTGCTGTCGAAAGCGGAGACCAGTTTATCGATGCGCCCAACGAAGACGGCGATGATCTCCGCGACCTGCGCCGGCTGCCGGGCATCTTTGATCGCCGGGATCACCACGTTGTGCCAGTAGGTTTGCAAATCAGCAAGCTGTGCCTGCTGGCCATCGCGTTTCGCCGCCAGCGCCAGTTCCGGGCTGAAAGCGGTGTGCTCCATCTCATCTAACAGATATTGCTCATCTTCCTGCAGCGGGATGGCCGACATCAGCCGGTAGCTCTGCATACGCAGCGAGCCCGCTTTGTTGATGGCGTGCGCGCTGCCCTGAACGCCCTGCACCAGCCAGCCGGAGACCGCCATACCGGTCACGCCAATCAGCGTGGATAGCAGCATCAGTACGGCCAGTTGGCTGACCAGCGACATCGGTGAAAAGAGGCGTTTAAGCATGGGGAAATGAGACTCCTTGGCCGCGAAAGGTGCGGGTGGCGTTATTGTCAGCTATCGCCTGGAGTATACCCATACCCACAAAGAGTTACTCCTTTATTGCCAGCGGGGTGACATTCGGAGGGGCAAACGACCCGGCAGCGGTCAGCGCTGTGAAAAACCACACCTTTTTTGAAGGTAAATGCTACTCATAAATGAGCATGATGTTTTTTTGCGCTTTATTACGCCAGCTTTTCCTTTGATTTATATCAACTTAACGCGCGCCACAGAAATTAATGTGGCAGGCATCAAACTGCACATCAGAGGTGTCTATGCATCAAACATCCGTTCCGGATTCGCGTTCGTCATCACGGGTTATTACCGAGTGGCGTCCCGAAGATCCGGCATTTTGGCAGCAGCAGGGGCAGCAGATTGCCAGCCGCAATCTGTGGATCTCCGTGCCCTGCCTGCTTTTAGCGTTCTGCGTCTGGATGCTGTTTAGCGCAGTGGCGGTGAATCTACCCAAAGTGGGCTTTCAGTTCACCACAGACCAGCTGTTTATGCTGACGGCGCTACCGTCGGTCTCCGGCGCGCTGCTGCGCGTACCGTACTCCTTTATGGTACCGGTGTTTGGCGGTCGTCGCTGGACGGCATTCAGCACCGGCATTCTGATTATTCCCTGCGTCTGGCTCGGTTTTGCGGTGCAGGATACCTCCACACCATTCAGCACATTTATCATTATCTCCCTGCTGTGCGGTTTTGCCGGGGCGAACTTTGCCTCCAGCATGGCGAACATCAGCTTCTTCTTCCCGAAAGAGAAGCAGGGCGGGGCGCTTGGCATCAATGGCGGCTTCGGCAACCTTGGCGTCAGCGTGATGCAGCTGATTGCGCCGCTGGCGGTCTCCTTCTCCATCTTTGCTGCCTTTGGCGGCGGTGGCGTAACCCAGCCTGATGGCACCATGCTCTACCTGCAAAACGCAGCGTGGATCTGGGTACCGTTCCTGGCGGTGTTTACCCTCGCGGCGTGGTTCGGGATGAACGAACTGGCGACCTCGAAAGCCTCCCTCAGCGCGCAATTGCCGGTGCTTAAGCGCTCGCATCTGTGGATCATGAGTTTCCTCTACCTGGCGACCTTCGGCTCGTTTATCGGCTTCTCTGCCGGCTTTGCGATGCTGTCAAAAACCCAGTTCCCGGAGGTGCAGATCCTGCACTTTGCCTTCTTCGGGCCGCTGGTTGGTGCACTGGCACGTTCCGCAGGCGGCGCGATTTCCGACCGTCTTGGCGGAACGCGCGTGACGCTGGTTAACTTTGTGGTGATGGCGATCTTCAGCGCCTTGCTGTTCCTGACGCTGCCCTCGAACGGCGAGGGCGGCAACTTCACTGCCTTCTTCTGCGTCTTCCTGGTGCTGTTCCTCACTGCCGGGCTGGGCAGCGGCTCCACCTTCCAGATGATCTCCGTTATCTTCCGTAAGATGACCATGGAGCGGGTGAAGAAAGCGGGTGGTAGCGAGAGCGACGCGATGCGTGAAGCCGCGACGGAAACGGCGGCCGCACTGGGCTTTATCTCGGCGATTGGCGCGATTGGCGGCTTCTTTATCCCGAAAGCGTTTGGTACCTCACTGGCGCTGACCGGCTCACCGGCGGGCGCGATGAAAGTGTTTCTCGTGTTCTATATCGCCTGTGTGGTAATCACCTGGGCGATATACGGGCGTAAAAAACAATAATAAAGGTAGTGTGTTGATTATCATTGCGCGGCTTCGGTCGCGCATTTTTTTGCCCTCTATATAGTTACAACATACTTATGGCCATACTGCGCCTGCTTCGGCCAGCACTGTGACCGCTATCGCATCGCAGCGGCGTCTACCCCTTAATACCTGGATACCGGGATAAATCTGAATAATTCAGTAACTAAATATAATATATTTATGTGAATCAACTAGTTACGTAAAAATCATCGATAACTCTTTGGGAGTACTCCGTTGCTGGCGCATAAATGGCGCGCTATGGCGGCTTGATCATCATCAATTCTCTTTGTCTTTGCGGGGGTTACCTTCGCGGCAAATGCAGCAATGTCGATTTAGCCAGAGAGCCGTACAGGCTCCAACAGGAGAACCCCCGATGAGTAAATTCCTGGACCGGTTTCGCTACTTTAAACAGAAAGGCGAAACCTTTGCCGATGGGCACGGCCAGCTCGTAAACACCAACCGGGACTGGGAGGATGGATACCGCAGCCGCTGGCAGCACGACAAAATCGTGCGCTCTACCCATGGCGTAAACTGCACCGGCTCGTGCAGCTGGCAGATTTTCGTCAAGAATGGCCTGGTCACCTGGGAAACCCAGCAAACGGACTACCCGCGTACCCGTCCTGATATGCCGAACCACGAACCACGCGGCTGTCCGCGTGGGGCGAGCTACTCCTGGTATCTTTACAGCGCCAACCGCCTGAAATACCCCCTGATGCGTAAGCGCCTGATCAAACTCTGGCGTGAAGCGAAAGCGCAGCACAGCGATCCGGTGAATGCCTGGGCTTCTATTATTGAAGACGCTGATAAAGCGAAGAGCTTTAAGCAGGCGCGCGGACGCGGTGGCTTTGTGCGCTCCTCCTGGCAGGAGGTGAATGAACTGATTGCCGCCTCTAACGTCTACACCGTGAAAACCTACGGCCCGGACCGCGTGGCAGGCTTCTCGCCGATCCCGGCGATGTCGATGGTCTCTTACGCCTCCGGCGCACGCTATCTGTCGCTGATTGGCGGCACCTGCCTGAGCTTCTACGACTGGTACTGCGACTTGCCGCCTGCTTCACCGCAGACCTGGGGCGAGCAGACCGACGTGCCGGAATCGGCCGACTGGTACAACTCCAGCTATATCCTCGCCTGGGGCTCTAACGTGCCGCAGACCCGTACCCCGGATGCGCACTTCTTTACCGAAGTTCGCTACAAAGGGACCAAAACCGTCGCCATCACTCCGGACTACGCGGAAATCGCTAAGCTGTGCGATTTGTGGCTGGCGCCGAAGCAGGGCACCGATGCGGCAATGGCACTGGCGATGGGTCACGTGATGCTGCGTGAATTCCACCTCGATAAGCCGAGCCAGTACTTTACCGATTATGTCCGTCGCTACACCGACATGCCGATGCTGGTGATGCTGGAAGAGCGTGATGGCTACTACGCCGCTGGCCGCATGCTGCGCGCCGCCGATCTGGTGGATGCACTGGGCCAGCAGAACAATCCGGAGTGGAAAACCGTCGCGCTGGATAGCGAAGGCAATATGATCGCGCCGAACGGCTCGATTGGTTTCCGCTGGGGCGAAAAAGGGAAGTGGAACCTTGAGCAGCGCGATGGCGGCAACGGCGCGGACGTTGAGCTGACCCTCAGCCTGCTGGGCAAACACGATGACGTTGCACAGGTTGGCTTCCCCTATTTTGGCGGTGACAACACCGAGCACTTCCAGGGTGTCACGCTGGATAACATCCTGCTGCATAAACTGCCAGTCAAACGTCTGCAACTGGCGGATGGCAGCAGCGCGCTGGTAACCACCGTTTATGACCTGAACATGGCCAACTACGGTCTGGATCGCGGCCTGGGTGATGAAAACTGCGCCAGCCGTTATGACGAAATCAAAGCCTATACGCCGGCCTGGGCAGAGAAAGTGACCGGTGTACCGCAGGCGCAGATTATTCGCGTTGCCCGCGAGTTTGCCGAGAACGCTGATAAAACCCACGGTCGTTCGATGATCATCGTCGGTGCCGGGATGAACCACTGGTATCACCTCGATATGAACTATCGCGGGCTGATTAACATGCTGGTCTTCTGCGGCTGCGTTGGTCAGAGCGGCGGCGGCTGGGCGCACTATGTCGGCCAGGAAAAACTGCGTCCGCAGACCGGCTGGCAGCCGCTGGCCTTTGCCCTCGACTGGCAGCGTCCGGCGCGCCATATGAACAGCACCTCCTACTTCTATAACCACTCCAGCCAGTGGCGTTATGAAACGGTGACGGCGCAAGAGTTCCTCTCGCCGATGGCGGACAAATCCCGCTACAGCGGTCATCTGATTGATTTTAACGTCCGCGCCGAGCGTATGGGCTGGCTGCCTTCTGCGCCGCAGTTGGGTACTAACCCACTGCGTATTGCCGCCGAAGCGGAAAAAGCCGGGATGTCAGCGGTGGATTACACCGTTAAGTCTCTGAAAGAGGGTTCGCTGCGCTTTGCCGCCGAACAGCCGGAAAACGGTAAAAACCATCCGCGTAACCTCTTTATCTGGCGCTCCAACCTGCTTGGCTCCTCCGGGAAAGGGCATGAGTACATGCTGAAATATCTGCTCGGCACCGAGCACGGTATCCAGGGCCAGGATCTGGGCAAACAGGGCGGCGTGAAACCGGAAGAGGTGGAGTGGCAGGATAACGGCCTCGACGGTAAACTCGACCTGGTGGTGACCCTCGACTTCCGTCTCTCCAGCACCTGTCTCTACTCTGACATCGTGCTGCCGACCGCCACCTGGTATGAGAAAGACGACATGAATACCTCGGATATGCATCCGTTTATTCATCCGCTCTCTGCCGCCGTCGACCCGGCGTGGGAATCGAAAAGCGACTGGGAAATCTATAAAGGCATCGCCAAATCTTTCTCTGCGCTCTGCGTGGGCCATTTAGGCAAAGAGACCGATGTGGTAACGCTGCCGATCCAGCATGACTCCGCCGCCGAGCTGGCACAGCCGCTGGGCGTGAAGGACTGGAAAAAAGGCGAGTGCGATCTTATTCCGGGTAAAACTGCACCGCACATTATTCCGGTGGAACGCGATTATCCGGCAACCTACGAGCGCTTTACCTCTATCGGCCCGCTGATGGAGAAAATCGGTAACGGCGGCAAAGGTATCGCGTGGAATACCCAGAGCGAAATGGATCTGCTGCGCAAGCTTAACTACGTGAAAGCGGATGGCCCGGCGAAAGGCCAGCCGATGCTTAATAGCGCCATTGATGCAGCAGAGATGATCCTCACCCTAGCCCCGGAAACCAACGGCAACGTAGCGGTGAAAGCCTGGGCGGCGCTGAGTGAATTTACCGGTCGCGACCATACGCATCTGGCGCTGAATAAAGAAGATGAGAAGATCCGCTTCCGCGATATTCAGGCACAGCCGCGCAAAATTATCTCCAGCCCGACCTGGTCTGGCCTGGAAGATGAGCATGTCTCTTACAACGCCGGTTATACCAACGTTCATGAGCTGATTCCGTGGCGTACGCTTTCTGGTCGTCAGCAGCTCTATCAGGATCACCAGTGGATGCGCGACTTTGGCGAAAGCCTGCTGGTCTACCGTCCGCCGATCAACACCCGTTCGGTAAAAGAGATGCTGGGCGTGAAAGGCAACGGCTACCCGGAAAAAGCGCTCAACTTCCTGACGCCGCACCAGAAGTGGGGGATCCACTCCACTTATAGCGACAACTTGCTGATGCTGACGCTCGGTCGCGGCGGCCCGATTGTCTGGCTGAGTGAAACCGACGCCAAAGAGATGGGCATTGCCGATAACGACTGGATCGAAGTCTTTAACAGCAACGGCGCACTCACCGCCCGTGCGGTGGTCAGCCAGCGCGTACCGTCCGGTATGACGATGATGTACCACGCCCAGGAGCGCATTGTGAACCTGCCAGGTTCGGAGATCACCGGCCAGCGCGGCGGCATTCACAACTCGGTCACGCGTATTACGCCGAAACCGACGCACATGATCGGCGGCTACGCACAGCTGGCGTACGGCTTTAACTATTACGGCACGGTCGGCTCCAACCGCGATGAGTTTGTGGTGGTACGTAAGATGAAAAACATTAACTGGTTGGATGGCGAAGGCAATGACCAGGTACAGGAGAGCGCAAAATGAAAATTCGTTCACAAGTCGGCATGGTGCTGAATCTCGATAAGTGCATCGGCTGTCATACCTGTTCAGTCACCTGTAAAAACGTCTGGACCAGCCGCGAAGGGATGGAGTACGCGTGGTTTAACAACGTCGAAACCAAACCGGGCACCGGTTTCCCGACCGACTGGGAAAACCAGGAGAAGTGGAAGGGTGGCTGGATCCGTAAAATCAACGGCAAGCTGCAGCCGCGCATGGGTGGCCGCGCGATGCTGCTGGGGAAAATCTTCGCTAACCCGCGACTGCCGGGCATCGATGACTACTACGAGCCGTTTGATTTTGACTATCAGAACCTGCATAACGCGCCGGAAAGCAAGCATCAGCCGATTGCGCGTCCGCGCTCGCTGATCACCGGCCAGCGCATGAACAAAATCAGCGCCGGCCCGAACTGGGAAGACGATCTCGGCGGCGAGTTTGAGAAGCTGAGCCGCGATCAGAACTTCGAAAATATGCAGAAGGCGATGTACGGCCAGTTCGAAAACACCTTCATGATGTATCTGCCGCGCCTGTGCGAGCACTGCCTGAACCCGGCCTGTGTCGCTACCTGCCCGAGCGGTGCCATCTATAAACGTGAAGAAGATGGCATTGTGCTGATCGATCAGGATAAATGCCGCGGCTGGCGCATGTGCGTTACCGGCTGCCCGTACAAAAAAATCTACTTCAACTGGAAGAGCGGCAAGTCTGAGAAGTGCATCTTCTGCTACCCGCGTATCGAAGCGGGCATGCCGACGGTCTGCTCTGAAACCTGCGTAGGGCGTATTCGTTACCTCGGCGTACTGCTGTATGACGCGGATGCGATTGAGAACGCGGCCAGCACCGAAAATGAGAAAGACCTCTATCAGCGTCAGCTGGATGTCTTCCTCGATCCGCACGATCCGGCGGTGATCGCTCAGGCGCTGGAAGATGGCGTACCGCAGAGCGTAATCGACGCGGCGCAGAAATCGCCGGTCTACAAAATGGCGATGGACTGGAAGCTGGCGCTGCCGCTGCACCCGGAATACCGCACGCTGCCGATGGTCTGGTATGTGCCGCCTCTGTCACCGATTCAGTCCGCTGCCGATGCGGGTGAACTGGGTAGCAACGGCATTCTGCCGGACGTCGAGAGCCTGCGTATTCCGGTGCAGTACCTGGCGAACCTGCTGACCGCCGGTGATACCCAGCCGGTGCTGCTGGCGCTGAAACGTATGCTGGCGATGCGTCACTTCAAACGTGCTGAAACCGTCGACGGCGTGATTGATACCCGTGCGCTGGAAGAGGTGGGTCTGACGGAAGCGCAGGCGCAGGAGATGTACCGCTATCTCGCCATCGCTAACTATGAAGACCGTTTTGTGGTGCCGTCCAGCCATCGTGAACTGGCGCGTGAAGCCTTCCCGGAGAAGAGCGGGTGTGGCTTTAGCTTCGGCGACGGGTGTCATGGTTCGGATAACAAATTCAACCTGTTCAACAGCCGCCGTATCGATGCGGTGAATGTGACAGTGAAAACGGAGCCGCACGCATGATTGAACTGCTGGTTATCTCCCGCCTGCTTGAGTACCCGGATGCTGCCCTGTGGCAGCATCAGCAGGAGCTGTTTGATGCGCTGGCCTCTGGCGACAATCTGTCAAAAGCGGATGCCCAGCAGGTTGGTATCTTTTTACGCGACCTGACTTCGCAGGATCTGCTCGATGCCCAGGCTACTTACAGCGAGCTGTTCGATCGTGGTCGCGCCACCTCGCTGCTGCTGTTTGAACATGTGCACGGTGAATCGCGCGATCGTGGCCAGGCGATGGTGGACCTGCTGGCGCAGTATGAGCGCCACGGGCTGCAGCTCGACAGCCGCGAGCTGCCAGACCATCTGCCGCTCTACCTGGAGTATCTGGCGCAGTTACCAGCCGCTGAAGCGATTGGCGGTTTACAGGATATCGCGCCGATCCTGGCGCTGTTGCAGGCGCGCTTACAGCAGCGTGAAAGTCACTACGCCTCGCTGTTTGATGCGCTGTTAACGCTGACGAAAACCGAGGTGGATAACGCGCAGGTGGCGGAAAAAATTGCCGGCGAAGCGCGCGACGATACGCCGCAGGCGCTGGACGCGGTATGGGAAGAGGAGCAGGTGAAGTTCTTTGCTGAACAGGGCTGTGGCGATTCTGACATTACTGCGCACCAGCGTCGTTTTGCCGGTGCCGTAGCGCCGCAATATCTGAATATCTCAACAGGAGGAGAGCGCTAATGCACTTCCTTAATATGTTCTTCTTTGACATCTATCCCTATATGGCGGGCGCAATCTTCCTGATTGGCAGCTGGCTACGGTATGACTATGGGCAGTACAGCTGGCGTGCGGGTTCGAGCCAGATGCTCGACCGTAAAGGGATGAACATTGCATCCAACCTGTTTCATTTAGGCATCCTCGGGATTTTTGCCGGTCACTTTCTTGGCATGCTGACGCCGCACTGGATGTACGAATCCTTCCTGCCGATTGAAGTGAAGCAGAAGATGGCGATGATCGGCGGCGGTGCCAGCGGCGTGCTGTGCCTGGTCGGCGGTCTGATGCTGCTGAAACGCCGTCTCTTTAACCCGCGTATTCGTGCCACGTCGACGGCGGCAGATATTCTGATCATGACCCTGCTGATGGTGCAGTGTACGCTCGGTTTGCTGACCATTCCGTTCTCCGCGCAGCATATGGACGGCAGCGAAATGATGAAGCTGGTGGCCTGGGCGCAGTCAGTGGTGACCTTCCATACCGGTGCCTCCGCGCATCTCGATGGCGTTGCCTTTATTTACCGCGTGCATCTGGTGCTCGGCATGACGTTGTTTGTGCTCTTCCCGTTCTCACGCCTGGTGCATATCTGGAGCGCGCCGGTGGAGTATTTAACGCGTAAATACCAGATTGTCCGCGCCCGTCGCTGATTACGCTGGATGGACGATGATAAACCCTGCTTCGGCAGGGTTTTTTGTTTTCGGCGCGGTGCGGTTTGCGTGCCGGATGGCGGCTGCGCCTTATCCGGCCTACGGGTTGGCACATGCAGAACCGGGCATGTTGCACGATTCAACACTGGGCGCTGGTGTGTAGGCCTGATAAGCGAAGCGCCATCGGGCAATGCCATGATGCACGATTCAACATTGGGCGCTGATTTCGTAGGCCCGATAAGCGAAGCGCCATCGGGCAATGGCATGTTGCACGATTCAACACTGGGCGCTGGTTTTGTAGGCCCGATAAGCGAAGCGCCATCGGGCAATGGCATGTTGCACGATTCAACATTGGGCGCTGGTTTGTAGGCCCGATAAGCAAAGCGCCATCGGGCAATAGAGCGGTTGCAGAACTGGTAAATATAAAAGAAGGGTAGCGGAATAAGCAGGGGGGAAGGATTACTCGTCGCTGCGCGCCTCGCCCTTCGGGTCGTTGCCTGCGGCAACGCTCTCTCGCGATGCTCGAGTCGAACCTTAGTCGAAGCTTCTCAGCCTTCCCCGAATGGAGAATATGAGTGAACAGAACATGCATAAGAGTGGGGATTTTATTTAAGAGATGGTGGTGGGGGAAGGATTACTCGTCGCTGCGCTCCTCGCCCTTCGGGTCGTTGCCTGCGGCAACGCTCTCTCGCGATGCTCGAGTCGAACCCTAGTCGAAGCTTCTCATCCTTCCCCAAATGGAGAATATGAGTGAACAGAACGCGTATAAAAGTGGGGAGTATCAGAGAGATGGTGGTGGGGGAAGGATTCGAACCTTCGAAGTCTGTGACGGCAGATTTACAGTCTGCTCCCTTTGGCCGCTCGGGAACCCCACCACGGGGTTACTACATTGTTGCGGTGTTGCAGAGGAAGGATTATTCGGAGCTGCGCTCCTCACCCTTCGGGCCGTTGCCGTTGGCAACGTTCTCTCGCTGGTGCTCGAGTCGAACCTTCTAAGTCGGTGACGGCAGATTTGCAGTCAGCTCCCTTATGATCGCTCGGGAACCCCACCACGGGGTAATTCAAATTGTGATGCAGGACGTAGATGGTGGTGGGGGAAGGATTCGAACCTTCGAAGTCGATGACGGCAGATTTACAGTCTGCTCCCTTTGGCCGCTCGGGAACCCCACCACGGGGTCACTACATTTTACTGGCCGCTTCCTTCTCGGGAAGCGCGGCGCATCATACCAAATGACGCGTCTCTGTAAAGCATTCAATCGTGAAAAATGAATCGGTTGCCTGCTTTTTACCCGTAACGCTGTAAAGCCAGGCAACCTCAAGAGTAAGTGCTTAAAGAATGATCGTCCGGTTGCCGTAAACAAAGACGCGCTGGGCCAGCACCTGATAGAGCGCGCGGCTGAGCACATTCTTCTCCACGTCGCGACCGGCGCGCATCATATCTTCAGCAGTATAGGTGTGATCGACATGAATCACGTCCTGCATGATGATCGGGCCTTCATCCAGGTTGTCATTCACGTAGTGCGCCGTAGCACCAATAATTTTCACGCCGCGCTCGTAAGCCTGGTGATAAGGGCGTGCGCCGATAAACGCCGGCAGGAAGGAGTGATGAATATTGATGATCTTATTCGGGAAGCGCGAAACAAAGTCCGGCGTCAGGACGCGCATATACTTCGCCAGCACCACGTAATCAGGCTGATGGGCTTCAATCGCTTTCACCATCAGGTTGTCATGCGCTTCGCGCGTTAAACCTTCATGGCTGACCAGCTCGAAAGGAATGTCGAAGCGTTCAACCAGCGGGCGCAGCGTTTCATGGTTGCCAATGACCGCTGCAATCTCCACATCCAGGCCGCCATAGTTGGCTTTCATCAGCAGATCGCCCAGGCAGTGCGCCTCTTTGGTCACCAGAATCACTACACGGCGACGACCCGCCGCGTTCAGCTCGCGAACAGAGCCTTCCGGCAGCGCGCTGTCGAGATCGGCCAGCAGCGTGGCATCGTTAAAAATGCCCTCAAGCTCGGTACGCATAAAGAAGCGGCCGGTACGGTGGTCGACAAATTCATTATTCTGAACAATGTTCAGCTCGTGCTTATAACAAATGTTAGTAATGCGAGCGATAAGGCCCTTCTGATCGGGGCAGATGGTGCGCAGAATTTTACGTTGTAAAGAGTGCATTGCCGGGTAAATCCTGTTGAGTGTGTTTGTTAAGGGTGATGCCGGGCTTATTGCCCGCAGCACTTTTTAAATTTTTTACCTGACCCGCAGGGGCAGGGATCGTTACGACCAAACTGTGGGCGCGTACCGTCAATGTAGTACCATTCGCCGTTTTCCTTTAAAAAACGGGAACGTTCAATAATTGCGCCATTTTTGTCATTCTCGCGAAAGCGAGCAACAAAACTGACATAACCTTCATTGTCATCGTGACCGTAAGCGTGCTCAAATAGCGTCAGTCCGAGCCAGGTTGTGGCGGCGAAACCGGCCTCAATCTGTTCCCGAAAGGTGTGTGCCGCGCAGGAGGGATGCCAGGTTTTCACCAGATAATCCGTTTGATGTAGGACAAAAGCGGTATAGCGAGAACGCATCAGGTGAGAGGGATCCGGCGCCGTGTGATGACCAGACAGATAAGGCTGGCAACATACGCTATACTCCTGAGCGCTACCGCAAGGACATGTTTGAGACAAAACAGCATTCCTGAAACAATAATAACGGCGCAGCACGCGCCAGGGTGGCAATATGTTAACTGAGCCGCCGCGTTGTGGCTACAGTAAGCCGGGGGAAGTGAAGCACGCGGAATGAGAACGGTAAAAATCGGTCTGGCGCTGGGTTCTGGCGCAGCCAGAGGTTGGTCGCATATCGGCGTCATTAATGCGTTAGAACGCGCCGGCATTACTATTGATGTCGTGGCGGGATGCTCAATCGGGTCATTAGTTGGCGCGGCATACTCCTGTGGACGTTTGTCTCTGCTGGAGAATTGGGTGCGCTCTTTCCGCTACTGGGACGTACTGCGGCTTATGGATCTCTCCTGGCGCCGCGGCGGTTTGCTGCGCGGTGAACGCGTGTTCAATCAATACCGCCAGCTCCTTCCTTTTGACGACTTTAGCCACTGCGAAAAGCGTTTTGGCGCGGTCGCAACCAATCTCAGCACCGGGCGTGAGTTATGGTTTACCGAGGGCGATCTGCACCGTGCTGTGCGCGCCTCGTGCAGTATTCCCGGTTTGATGTCGCCCGTTGCGCATAATGGCTACTGGCTGGTCGATGGCGCGGTGGTTAACCCGGTGCCGATCTCATTAACCCGTGCGCTGGGCGCTGACATCGTTATTGCCGTCGACCTGCAGCACGACGCCCATTTGATGCAGCAGGATTTGCTCTCCGTAACGCCCGCCGATAGCGAGATGGAAAAAGGCAGCGGCGAAGCACTGCACTGGCATCAGCGCCTGCGCGAGCGGCTAAGCCGCTCCACGCCGAAACGCCCGGTGACGCCGACCGCGATGGAGATCATGACCACTTCGATCCAGGTGCTGGAAAACCGCCTCAAGCGCAACCGTATGGCGGGCGATCCGCCGGATATTTTGTTGCAACCCATTTGTCCGCAAATATCCACTCTCGATTTTCATCGTGCTGATGCGGCGATTGCCGCCGGGCAGTTAGCGGTAGAAAAGAGCATGGACGAGTTACTTCCGCTGGTGCGGACTTTAGCGTGAACATAATTTTTATAAGACTTCAGCAAATTCTGACAGGCGAGTGTCGGCGAAGCATGCCACTATTGATCTACTGTCAGGCAGGGGAGATGAGATGACGCAGCCGTTGGTCGGGAAACAGATATTGATAGTGGAAGACGAACTCGTTTTCCGATCGCTGCTGGATTCATGGTTGCAATCTCTTGGCGCAACGACGTTGCTGGCCGGAGACGGGGTAGATGCGCTGGAGCAGATGGCTGGCAATCAACCCGATTTAATTATTTGCGACCTGGCCATGCCGCGTATGAATGGTCTCGCGCTGGTTGAAGCGCTGCGCAACCAGGGCATGCAGACGCCGGTGCTGGTGATTTCCGCTACCGAAAATATGGCCGACATTGCAAAAGCGCTGCGTCTTGGCGTGCAGGATGTCGTGCTGAAGCCCGTTAAAGATTTCAATCGTCTGCGGGAAACTATCTTCGCCTGCATCTACCCAAATATGTTTAATTCCCGGGTCGAGGAGGAGGAACGTTTATTCCAGGATTGGGATGCGCTGGTGGATAACCCGCAGGCCGCAGCCAATTTATTAAAAGAGCTTCAGCCGCCTGTTCAGCAGGTCATTTCCGGCTGCCGCGTAAATTATCGCCAGCTTGTTTCGGCAGAAAGCCCCGGGCTGGTGCTGGATATTGCACCGCTTTCCGGACACGATCTCGCCTTCTATTGTCTTGATGTTACCCGCGCCGGCAATAATGGCGTGCTGGCCGCGCTGCTGCTGCGCGCATTATTTAATGGCTTACTTCAGGAACAATTGTCACATCAGCGCCAGCGCTTACCTGAAATGGGTGCTTTACTTAAGCAGGTAAACCAACTGTTGCACCAGGCAAATTTGCCGGGGCAGTTCCCGTTACTGGTGGGGTATTACCACAGTGAGCTTAAGAATTTGTTATTAGTCTCGGCCGGTTTAAACGCGACGTTAAATACCGGGGAGCATCAAATTCAAATCAGCAGTGGTGTTCCTCTCGGTACGCTTGGGAATACCTATCTCAATCAGGTAAGCCAGCGCAGCGAAGCGTGGCAATGCCAGGTCTGGGGTGCAGGCGGGCGGTTACGCTTAATGTTGAACGCGGAATGAGCGATCGCGTGGCGAAGCTCAGATAGATTTACCCGTCTTATAAAAACGGGTGCTAATATCGCCGCAGTTTCTTCGTATTAATCCTAATTAGTTGTTAGCGCGTCCTTTTCAGACCTGGTCATTGGGTTGGTACTGATATACTCAGACGCGAGTTAATTCATGAACCTGTTCAAATCATGGACAGTCCAGGAGATTTCAATGGCTGCAATAAATTCGAAAGTGACTAAAGCAGTAATCCCGGTCGCGGGGTTGGGAACGAGGATGCTACCAGCTACGAAGGCAATTCCGAAAGAAATGTTGCCGCTGGTTGATAAGCCATTAATTCAGTATGTGGTCAATGAGTGCATTGCCGCGGGTATTACTGAAATCGTTCTGGTAACACATTCATCTAAAAACTCTATTGAAAACCACTTCGATACCAGCTTTGAGCTTGAAGCCATGCTGGAGAAGCGCGTTAAACGTCAGCTTCTCGAAGAAGTGCAATCTATTTGCCCGCCGCACGTGACCATCATGCAGGTGCGTCAGGGTCTGGCGAAGGGGCTGGGTCATGCCGTTATGTGCGCGCATCCGGTTGTCGGCAACGAGCCGGTCGCCGTGATCCTGCCAGACGTTATCCTTGATGAGTTCGAGTCCGATCTGTCGCAGGATAACCTTGCTGAGATGATCAAACGCTTCGACGAATCCGGTGCCAGCCAGATCATGGTTGAGCCGGTAGATGACGTTACCGCTTACGGCGTAGTGGACTGCAAAGGCGCTACGCTGAACCCGGGCGATAGCGTGCCGATGGTTGGCGTGGTTGAGAAACCGAAAGCGAACGTCGCACCGTCAAACCTGGCAGTTGTAGGCCGTTATGTCCTGAGCGCTGAGATTTGGCCGCTGCTGGCGAAAACGCCTCCGGGAGCCGGTGATGAGATCCAGCTTACCGATGCTATCGATATGCTGATCGAAAAAGAGACCGTTGAAGCCTATCACATGAAAGGCAAAAGCCATGACTGTGGTAATAAACTCGGCTATATGCGCGCCTTTGTAGAATATGGCATTCGCCATAAATCACTGGGCGAAGAGTTTAAAGCCTGGCTGAACGAAACGGTAGGCGCTGCTAAAGCATAACCCCCAGCGCAGACCGTAAATAAGGTCGACGTTAATCGTGCTCAGCACTGATTATCGTCGGCCTTTTTTATTGCGTGTTTATCAGCAGCCCGCTGTGAAAAGGGGGCATAAGAAAAAGCGTATAATGCTGGTAATAAAAGTGGCGGGTTTTTGAGCGCTGCCCATGACGAAAACAAACGACGTCATTGTCTGGGCTATTTGTGAAGAAATTGTGTAGAACGGATAAAAAAAATCCCGCCAGCGGCGGGATATTAAAAGCAGATAAGATTTTACTCACTTACGCGAGAAGGAAATCTTCCAGCTTTTTACCTTGTTCATCGATAGCTTTTTTGATTACTGCTGGAGTACGACCCTGGCCGGTCCAGGTTTTCGTTTCGCCATTTTCATCTACGTAGCTATATTTAGCCGGACGCGCAGCGCGTTTTGCTTTGGTACCCGTTTTAGCCGCAGCCATGCTGTTCAGCAATTCATTCGGGTCAATACCATCAGCAATTAACATTTCACGATACTGCTGCAGTTTACGGGTACGCTCTTCAACTTCAGCTGCGGCAGCGTTCTCTTCTTCACGACGCTCATTAACCACAACTTCTAATTTTTCCAGCATCTCTTCCAGTGTTTCCAGCGTGCATTCTCTTGCCTGTGCGCGCAGAGTACGGATGTTGTTCAGAATTTTAAGGGCTTCGCTCATTGTAGTAATCTCAAACTTATATTGGGGTGGTTTGTTGGGCTAATAATAGAGCGTTAAATTCAGCAGTGCAATAGCCGCGAATGTAAGGAATTCAAAATAGCCCTTTATTTAAGTCTTTTCTAAATACCGCTATCTTAAATTTTTAATCAACAACCACACTGCCAGACAGGTATAAGCGTGCAGTCCAGCTTCGTTCATATGCAAAGGTGAAGCGATATTTTTTGATTATTCCTTTGGGAGAAATAGCCATAATGGATAAATAACAACCGCGTTTATTACCGAGCTAAATGCGGTTACTTTAGTAAAATATTAATAATTTCTGAATGATATGATGAGAATCATCGCATAAGAACAGTATGCTAACCTCCTGAATTTGTTATGGCTGTTTCTTTTGCAGCTACAACCGCTGCGATCGGAAAGTGCGCATTTATGCGTAAATCTGTCTACAGGATTAACCTAACCTACATCGGTTGCTCAGGTCCGGCCGTTAAAACATGATACAATTCGCCGCAGGATCATCACACTTTGATTAGGGTTTTGCGCGCAATGGCACAGCTTTATTTCTACTATTCAGCAATGAATGCAGGGAAATCGACGGCATTACTACAGTCCTCGTACAATTATCAAGAGCGAGGCATGAGAACGGTAGTTTATACCGCAGAAATTGATAACCGCTTTGGTGCAGGGAAAGTCACTTCCCGGATTGGTTTATCCTCGCCCGCACGTCTGTTTAATCAGCACACCTCGCTGTTTGACGACATTAAAGCTCAACACCAGCAAGAAGCCGTGCACTGTGTGCTGGTGGACGAATGCCAGTTCTTGACGCGAGAGCAGGTATACGCCCTGTCAGAAGTGGTGGATGAGCTTGATATTCCCGTGCTCTGTTATGGGCTGAGAACTGATTTCCGCGGCGAACTCTTCGGCGGGAGCCAGTATTTGCTGGCGTGGTCAGATAAATTAGTTGAGCTTAAAACCGTCTGTTTTTGCGGACGCAAGGCAAGCATGGTGCTGCGACTTGACCACGAAGGGCGTCCTTATAATGAAGGCGAGCAGGTGGTTATTGGCGGCAATGAGCGCTATGTCTCCGTTTGCCGTAAACATTATAAGGAAGCGCTGTCAGAGGGCTCGCTTGCAACAATACAGGCGCGGGTAAGAGGGGAGTGATTGCACTGTCAGTAGCTCAGTAAATACCTTCTGGTAAGCAGAAAATAAAAAACCCGCCGAAGCGGGTTTTTTTATGACGCTATACCATTAAGCGGGTTTCTTCGCTTTTTTGTCAGCTTTAACCGGGGCGGCTTCCACTTTTTGTGCAGGAGCGGCTTCACCCTCTTTATATTCGCGGCCGTAGAAGGTATCCAGCAGGATCTGCTTCAACTCTGCGATCAGCGGGTAACGTGGGTTGGCGCCGGTGCACTGGTCGTCAAACGCATCTTCAGAGAGTTTGTCGACGTTGGCCAGGAAGTCCGCTTCCTGTACGCCAGCTTCACGAATCGACTTCGGAATACCCAGCTCCGCTTTCAGGCTCTCCAGCCAGGCCAGCAGTTTCTCAATTTTCGCAGCGGTACGGTCGCCCGGTGCAGAGAGACCCAGGTGATCGGCAATCTCTGCGTAACGGCGGCGCGCCTGCGGACGGTCATACTGGCTGAACGCGGTCTGTTTGGTCGGGTTGTCATTCGCGTTGTAGCGGATAACGTTGCTGATCAACAGGGCGTTAGCCAGGCCGTGCGGGATATGGAACTGCGAGCCCAGTTTGTGCGCCATGGAGTGACACACACCGAGGAAGGCGTTAGCGAACGCAATACCGGCGATAGTTGCGGCACTGTGGACACGCTCGCGGGCAACCGGGTTTTTAGAACCTTCGTTATAAGAAGCCGGCAGGTTCTCTTTCAGCAGTTTAAGTGCCTGCAGCGCCTGACCGTCGGAGAACTCAGAAGCCAGAACCGAGACGTACGCTTCCAGCGCGTGGGTTACCGCATCCAGACCACCAAAGGCGCAGAGGGATTTCGGCATATCCATCACCAGGTTGGCATCGACAACCGCCATATCCGGGGTGAGGGCGTAATCCGCCAGCGGATATTTCTGGCCGGTAGCATCATCGGTAACCACCGCAAACGGCGTCACTTCAGAACCGGTACCGGAGGTGGTGGTCACGGCGATCATCTTCGCTTTGACGCCCATTTTCGGGAACTTGTAGATACGTTTACGGATATCCATAAAGCGCAGCGCCAGCTCTTCGAAGTGGGTTTCCGGATGTTCGTACATCACCCACATGATTTTCGCCGCATCCATCGGGGAGCCGCCGCCGAGGGCGATAATCACGTCCGGTTTAAAGGAGTTCGCCAGCTCAGCGCCTTTACGCACCACGGTCAGCGTCGGATCCGCTTCCACCTCGAAGAACACTTCGGTTTCCACACCCGCAGCTTTCAGCACGGAGGTGATCTGGTCAGCATAGCCGTTGTTGAAGAGGAAACGGTCGGTCACGATCATCGCGCGTTTGTGACCATCAGTAATCACTTCATCCAGCGCGATTGGCAGAGAGCCACGGCGGAAGTAGATTGATTTCGGAAGTTTATGCCACAACATGTTCTCAGCTCGCTTAGCAACGGTTTTCTTGTTGATCAGGTGCTTAGGACCAACGTTTTCTGAGATGGAGTTACCACCCCATGAACCACAACCCAGGGTCAGGGAAGGCGCAAGTTTGAAGTTGTAGAGATCACCGATACCACCCTGGGAAGCCGGGGTGTTGATAAGGATACGCGCGGTTTTCATCATCTGGCCGAAGTGCGCCACACGCTCAGGCTGGTTGTCCTGGTCGGTGTAGAGGCAGGAGGTGTGCCCGATACCGCCCATGGCGACCAGTTTCTCCGCTTTCACCACCGCATCGTCGAAATCTTTCGCGCGATACATTGCCAGGGTCGGAGAGAGTTTTTCATGTGCAAACGGCTCGCTCTCATCCACCACGGTGACTTCACCGATGAGGATTTTGGTGCTTGCCGGTACGCTAAAGCCCGCCAGTTCAGCAATTTTGTGCGCCGGTTGGCCAACGATAGCCGCGTTGAGCGCGCCGTTTTTCAGAATGATGTCCTGAACCGCTTTCAGCTCCTGGCCCTGCAGCATATAGCCACCGTGGCTGGCGAAACGCTCACGCACGGCGTCATACACGGAGTCAACAACCACAACAGACTGTTCAGAAGCACAGATTACGCCGTTGTCGAAGGTTTTTGACATCAGCACTGACGCGACGGCACGTTTGATATCGGCGGTTTCGTCAATAACAACCGGGGTGTTACCTGCACCCACGCCGATAGCCGGTTTACCGGAGCTATAAGCGGCTTTCACCATGCCCGGACCGCCGGTCGCGAGGATCAGGTTGATATCCGGGTGATGCATTAACGCATTGGAGAGTTCGACGGAAGGCTGATCAATCCAGCCGATAAGGTCTTTCGGCGCACCTGCCGCGATGGCCGCCTGCAGCACGATGTCCGCTGCTTTGTTGGTGGCATCTTTTGCACGTGGGTGCGGAGAGAAGATGATTGCGTTACGGGTTTTCAGGCTAATCAGTGATTTAAAGATTGCAGTAGAGGTGGGGTTAGTGGTCGGTACGATACCGCAGATAATGCCGATAGGCTCAGCGATAGTGATCGTGCCGAAGGTATCATCTTCCGATAATACGCCGCAGGTTTTCTCATCTTTGTACGCGTTATAGATATACTCAGAAGCAAAGTGGTTTTTAATCACTTTATCTTCGACGATACCCATGCCGGATTCAGCTACGGCCATTTTCGCGAGGGGGATTCGAGCATCTGCGGCAGCCAGGGCGGCGGCGCGGAAGATTTTATCTACTTGCTCTTGAGTAAAGTTGGCATATTCACGCTGGGCTTTCTTCACACGTTCAACGAGTGCGTTCAGTTCAGCGACATTAGTAACAGCCATAATGCTCTCCTGATAATGTTTAAACTCTTTTAGTAAACCATCTGCGCAAACTGTCAGTATAGACAGCGTCGAAACAGGTTGTGTAAAGCTATGTAAGTCAATAAGTTACACAGCATAAATACCGCTGGTTTACTAAAAGAGCCTTAACGAACCGGGAGCAATTATTGACATTTCTGCTCTCTATTCGTGGCATCAAGATTACCCACTTCTGAGTAATTAATGCGTGATCCATATCAAGTTTTCACTAAGCTGACACCTTTCAGCTTGGCCATTATTGGCGAGTTGTATCAATTGTTAACGTTTATTCGCAAAACAAGGCTCGGATTTTTCACATTTGCCTTAACTCAATAACACACTGTTTTATCAGGGTTATTAGCGAATGAACTGGTGGACTCCACAAAAAAATCGCGTATCTTCTGCATGGATTATCCTGTCACGCTATTGTTTCTAAGGTACTGGCGATAACGCGGAGCTTGCTGTGGATCACTTTGGGTTTGATATTCCTCTCTATTTTAAATTTTTCGTCGGTCTTTTTGCGCTGGTGAACCCGGTTGGCATCATCCCGGTTTTTATCAGTATGACCAGTTATCAAATGGCCGATGCCCGTAACAAAACCAATCTTACGGCGAACGTCTCGGTCGCTATCATTCTCTGGACGTCACTCTTCCTGGGCGACACCATCCTGCAGCTGTTTGGTATCTCAATTGACTCTTTCCGCATTGCCGGCGGGATTCTGGTGGTTACCATCGCAATGTCGATGATCAGCGGCAAGCTGGGGGAGGATAAGCAGAATAAGCAGGAGAAATCAGAAACCGCTATCCGTGAAAGCGTGGGCGTAGTGCCTCTGGCATTGCCCTTAATGGCAGGGCCGGGCGCAATCAGCTCCACGATCGTTTGGGGGACGCGTTATCACACGCTTGCACACCTGATTGGCTTCTCACTGGCGATTGCACTGTTTGCGCTCTGCTCATGGGGACTGTTCCGCATTGCGCCCTAGCTGGTTCGCCTGCTCAGGCAAACCGGCATTAACGTCATTACGCGTATTATGGGGCTCCTGCTGATGGCGTTAGGCATTGAGTTTATTGTCGCCGGCGCGAAGTCGCTTTTCCCCGGTCTGCTGAATTGATTCATTCTTTCATTTATATAGGTTTTATTTTTTCGGGGCGCGATAACATCGCGCTTTCGAATGTAAGCCTGCTCGCATAATTAGCAAAAGATATGAAGAATCAGCAGAAGGGCGGCAGGCATAACAAATTACAATAATCAGAAAAGCTGTTTTCTATCATAGAATTATAAGTTCCATGAATCATTGATGTCTGCATTTTGAGCAATTAACTCTGTTATTTCTCTCACATCATACTATTGGGCTTGCCGAGTCATTATCGAAATGATATTAGTACTTTCAATCTCCTCGCAGAGTAATGTGCTAAAAAGTAGTCAATTGTTGATTTTTTGTGCAAATCTCTGCGAAGGCAGCCAACAAGTATCACAAGGCGGTGATACTTCTTTATCTGATTGATAATTAATAAGAAAAAACCAACAGGGAGACGCAGTCGTCATCTCGCTGCGGCTGTCGCTACGCCGTAAAAGAGAAATGGTTAACAAATTTGCAAAATGTATTGGCGGCGGTCTCGGGCATTTGTTATTTTCCGGCGAATGTCTTTATCAGCCTCATAATTTACAGCGTAAAGCGATTTGTTGAGAATCGTTTTCAATTAGAAAATAAATAGCATGAATACAACGCGTCTCGACAGGGGAGGCGCGTTAATGAATCGACGCGAGATTGCCGTTCGAGCGATCCGTAATAAAAAAGTCGGTGATAGCAGAAGTAAAAAAAAAGATGTCTGAAAGCGCCAAAAGCTCCTGCGCTATTCAGGCCCCCGAACAGGGGATGATACAGCTGGCATAAATGTCGGTAATTATAATGATTGGAGTCACAACACAATGTCCATCATCACAAAGAAAAGCGTAGTTGCAGCGGGTATTTTAGCAGCGCTAATTTCCGGTAACGCCGCCTTCGCGGCCGACGTACCGGCCGGCGTTCAACTAGCGGAAAAACAGACGCTGGTGCGCAATAACGGTGCTGAAGTGCAATCTCTCGATCCGCATAAAATCGAGGGTGTTCCGGAATCAAACGTTAGCCGTGACCTGTTTGAAGGTCTGCTTATTTCCGATGTTGAAGGCCACCCGACTGCCGGTGTTGCTGAAAAGTGGGAAAACAAAGATTTTAAAGTCTGGACATTCCATCTGCGTAAAAACGCCAAATGGTCAGACGGCACCCCGGTTACCGCCCATGACTTCGTCTATAGCTGGCAGCGCCTGGCAGATCCGAAAACGGCTTCTCCGTACGCCAGCTATCTGCAATATGGCCACATCGCCAATATCGATGATGTTATCGCCGGCAAAAAACCGACCAGCGAACTGGGCGTAAAAGCGATCGATGATAATACCTTCGAAGTCACGCTGAGCGAGCCGGTTCCCTATTTCTATAAACTGCTGGTTCACCCGTCCGTTTCCGCTGTGCCAAAAGCCGCGATTGAAAAATTTGGCGATAAGTGGACCCAGCCTGCAAATATTGTCACCAACGGCGCTTATAAGCTGAAAGATTGGGTGGTCAACGAACGTATCGTTCTTGAGCGCAACACCAATTACTGGGACAACGACAAAACCGTTATTACCCAGGTAACCTACCTGCCAATCTCTGCAGAAGTGACGGACGTTAACCGCTACCGCAGCGGCGAAATCGACATGACCTATAACAACATGCCGATTGAACTGTTCCAGAAACTGAAAAAAGAGATCCCGAAAGAAGTTCACGTCGATCCGTACCTCTGTACTTATTACTACGAGATCAACAACCAGAAAGCGCCATTCACTGACGTTCGCGTGCGTACCGCCCTTAAACTGGCGCTGGACCGCGATATCATCGTTAATAAAGTGAAAAACCAGGGCGACCTGCCTGCTTACAGCTACACCCCGCCATATACCGACGGTGCAAAACTGACCGAACCGGCCTGGTTCAAAATGACCCAGGAGCAGCGTAACGCCGAAGCGAAAAAACTGCTTGCCGAAGCGGGTTACACAGCCGACAAACCGCTGACCTTCAGCCTGCTATATAACACCTCCGATCTGCATAAAAAACTGGCGATTGCCGTTGCCTCGATCTGGAAGAAAAACCTCGGTGCTAACGTCAAGCTGGAGAACCAGGAGTGGAAAACCTTCCTCGATACGCGTCATCAGGGCACCTTTGATGTAGCACGTGCCGGCTGGTGCGCGGATTACAACGAGCCGACCTCCTTCCTGAACACCATGCTTTCAGATAGCTCGAATAACACCGCGCACTATAAGAGCCCGGCGTTTGACAAGCTGATTGGCGACACGCTGAAAGTGACCGACGAAGCGCAGCGCGCTGAGCTTTACTCGAAAGCTGAACAGCAGCTTGATAAAGACTCCGCCATCGTTCCGGTTTACTACTACGTGAACGCCCGTCTGGTGAAACCGTGGGTGGGTGGCTACACCGGTAAAGACCCGTTAGATAATATCTACGTGAAAAACTTGTATATTATCAAGCATTAATGGCAATGAGTGGGGCAGGGGAACCTGCCTCACAGTGTCTTATTTTTATCGCACCAGAACACACATCGGTCGCAGACGGCACCTGGGTCGTCTGAAAGAGAATGTGTAAAAGGCACAGGCCAGAAGGTACGGGCAATGTTGAAATTTATCCTGCGTCGCTTTCTTGAAGCGATTCCAACACTCTTTATTCTGATTACGATTTCGTTCTTTATGATGCGTCTTGCGCCGGGAAGTCCTTTTACCGGTGAACGTGCGCTTGCGCCGGAAGTAATGGCCAATATCGAGGCGAAATACCATTTAAACGATCCCATCACCACCCAGTATTTCAGCTACCTGAAACAGCTGGCGCATCTGGATTTTGGTCCGTCGTTTAAATACAAAGATTACACCGTGAATGACCTGGTGGCGGCGAGCTTCCCGGTTTCCGCCAAATTGGGCGCCGCGGCGTTTATCCTCGCGATTGTGTTCGGCGTGACGGCAGGCGTTATCGCCGCGTTAAACCAGAACACCAAATGGGACTACACGGTAATGGGATTAGCCATGACCGGGGTAGTGATACCCAGCTTCGTTGTCGCTCCTCTGTTAGTGATGATATTTGCCATTGTGCTCCAGTGGCTACCGGCCGGCGGCTGGAATGGCGGGGCACCTAAATTTATGATCCTGCCGATGGTCGCGCTCTCGCTCGCCTATATCGCCAGCATCGCGCGTATCACCCGTGGTTCGATGATTGAAGTGCTGCACTCCAACTTCATCCGCACCGCGCGCGCGAAAGGGCTGCCGATGCGCCGGATCATCTTCCGTCACGCGCTGAAACCGGCGCTGCTGCCCGTGCTCTCCTATATGGGCCCGGCTTTTGTCGGCATCATTACTGGCTCCATGGTTATCGAAACGATTTATGGCTTGCCGGGCATCGGCCAGCTGTTCGTAAACGGCGCGCTTAACCGCGACTACTCGCTGGTGCTGAGCCTGACGATTCTGGTCGGCGCGCTGACCATCACCTTCAACGCGATTGTTGATGTGCTCTACGCCATCATCGATCCGAAAATTCGTTATTGATACTGGAGTTCGCCATGATGTTAAGTAAGAAAAACAGCGAGGCGCTGGAAAACTTCAGTGAGAAACTCGAAGTCGAAGGGCGTAGCCTTTGGCAGGATGCGCGTCGTCGCTTTATGCACAACCGCGCAGCGGTCGCTAGCCTGTTTGTACTGGTGCTGATTGCGCTGTTCGTGACGCTGGCGCCGATGCTGTCGCAGTTCAGCTACTTTGATACCGACTGGGCGATGATGTCTAACGCGCCGGATATGGAGTCAGGGCACTATTTCGGCACCGACTCCTCCGGGCGCGATCTGCTGGTGCGTGTGGCTATCGGCGGGCGTATCTCGCTGATGGTCGGCATCGCCGCGGCGCTGGTGGCGGTAGTTCTCGGTACGCTCTACGGTTCGCTCTCTGGCTACCTGGGCGGCAAAACCGACTCTGTGATGATGCGTCTGCTGGAGATCCTCAACTCCTTCCCGTTTATGTTCTTCGTTATCCTGCTGGTCACCTTTTTCGGGCAGAACATCCTGCTGATCTTTGTGGCTATCGGCATGGTCTCCTGGCTGGATATGGCGCGTATTGTGCGCGGCCAGACCCTGAGCCTGAAGCGTAAAGAGTTTATCGAAGCGGCGCAGGTGGGCGGGGTCTCTACCGCCAATATCGTGATGCGCCATATCGTGCCGAACGTGCTCGGCGTGGTGGTGGTGTATGCCTCGCTGCTGGTGCCGAGCATGATCCTGTTCGAATCCTTCCTGAGCTTCCTCGGCCTCGGTACGCAGGAGCCGCTCAGCAGCTGGGGCGCGCTGTTAAGCGATGGCGCAAACTCAATGGAGGTTTCTCCATGGTTGCTGCTCTTCCCGGCGGGTTTCCTTGTGATCACCCTGTTCTGTTTCAACTTTATCGGCGATGGCCTGCGTGATGCCCTCGACCCGAAAGATCGTTAAGGAGTGCCGTTATGAGCATGACTGAAACCGTAGTAGCGTCAACGACGCGGCAGCAAACGGACCTCCTGCTGGATGTGAAAGATCTCCGTGTGACCTTTGGCACGCCGGATGGCGATGTCACCGCGGTCAACGACCTGAACTTCTCCCTGCGCGCCGGCGAGACGCTGGGCATCGTGGGCGAATCGGGCTCCGGTAAATCCCAGACCGCATTTGCGCTGATGGGGCTGCTGGCTTCCAACGGGCGTATTGGTGGCTCGGCGCTGTTCAACGGCAAAGAGATCCTGAACCTGCCGGAACATGCGCTGAACAAGCTGCGCGCCGAGCAGATCTCGATGATTTTCCAGGACCCGATGACCTCGCTGAACCCTTACATGCGCGTCGGCGAACAGTTGATGGAAGTGTTGATGCTGCACAAAGGCATGAACAAAGCCGAAGCCTTTGAAGAGTCAGTAAAAATGCTCGACGCGGTCAAAATGCCGGAAGCGCGTAAGCGCATGCGCATGTACCCGCACGAGTTCTCCGGCGGGATGCGCCAGCGCGTGATGATCGCCATGGCGCTGATGTGCAGGCCAAAGCTGCTGATTGCCGACGAACCCACAACCGCGCTCGACGTTACCGTGCAGGCGCAGATTATGACGCTGCTCAATGAGCTGAAGCGCGAATTCAATACCGCGATTATCATGATCACCCATGACCTCGGCGTGGTGGCAGGCATCTGCGATAAAGTGCTGGTGATGTATGCCGGTCGAACCATGGAGTATGGCAAAGCGCGCGATGTCTTCTATCAGCCGTCGCACCCGTACTCTATCGGCCTGCTGCATGCGGTGCCGCGTCTGGATGCCGATGGCGAAGCGATGTTGACCATTCCGGGCAACCCGCCAAACCTGCTGCGTCTGCCGAAAGGCTGCCCGTTCCAGCCGCGCTGTCCGCACGCGATGGAGATCTGTAATAACGCGCCGCCGCTGGATGAGTTCGCGCCGGGCCGTCTGCGCGCCTGCTTTAAGCCGGTGGAGGAGTTAGTATGAACGCCGTAACCGAAGAGAGAAAAGTGCTGCTCGAAATCGCCGATCTGAAGGTGCATTTCGATATTAAAGATGGCAGACAGTGGTTCTGGCAGCCGCCGAAAACCCTGAAAGCGGTCGATGGCGTCACGCTGCGCCTCTATGAAGGCGAAACCCTTGGTGTGGTCGGTGAATCCGGCTGCGGCAAATCAACCTTCGCGCGCGCGATTATTGGCCTGGTGAAAGCGACCGACGGAAAAGTGGCCTGGCTCGGACGCGATCTGCTCGGCATGAAGCCGGATGAGTGGCGCGCCGTGCGCAGCGATATCCAGATGATTTTCCAGGATCCGCTGGCCTCGCTGAACCCGCGTATGACTATCGGTGAAATCATCGCCGAGCCGCTGCGCACCTACCATCCGAAGATGCCGCGTCAGGAAGTGAAAGACCGCGTCAAAGCGATGATGATGAAGGTCGGCCTGCTGCCTAACCTGATCAACCGCTATCCCCATGAGTTTTCCGGCGGTCAATGCCAGCGTATCGGCATCGCACGCGCGCTGATCCTTGAACCGAAACTGATTATCTGCGATGAGCCGGTCTCCGCGCTCGACGTGTCGATTCAGGCTCAGGTGGTCAACCTGCTGCAGCAGTTACAGCGTGAAATGGGGCTGTCGCTGATCTTTATTGCCCACGATCTGGCGGTGGTTAAGCACATCTCCGACCGCGTGCTGGTGATGTACCTGGGCCATGCGGTAGAGCTGGGCACCTATGATGAGGTGTACCAGAATCCGCTGCACCCCTACACCAAAGCGCTGATGTCAGCGGTGCCGGTGCCCGATCCGGATGTCGAGAAGAACAAAACCATTCAGCTGCTGGAGGGGGATCTGCCATCGCCGATCAACCCGCCATCGGGCTGCGTCTTCCGCACCCGTTGCCCGATTGCCGGGCCGGAGTGTGCGAAAACCCGTCCGGTGCTGGAGGGCAGCTTCCGCCACGCGGTCTCCTGCCTGAAGGTCGACCCGCTTTAAGCGAGGCATAAAAAAAGGGCTGACAACTTGTCAGCCCTTTTTCTTTTCAGCGCTTATTCGCGCCAGAGAATATGGCACAGCTTATGGTCTTTCTCGCGGCACAGCAGCACGCGCGCAAAGACATCATTCAGCTCACCGCCGTCCGTCTCCGCCAGGCCAATGACCACCTCAGCAAAGAAATCCGGGTTTAAATCGTAATCCACATGCTCCTGCCAGTCCTCGCCGGGATCGAACAGTTCTGCACCGCCACGCTCTTCAAACTGCAGGTTGAAAAGAATGATGTCCGCCGGATCCAGGTTGTCCGCCGCCAGTTCCAGGAAGATGTCATACGCTTGCTCAAGCGTTTCATCTTCCGTCAGGCGGTTATTCAGGTCCATTTCCATAAGTTACCTCATCACGTCTGTTGGGCACGTTTTACAGCAACGGACTAAAGAAGTAAAACAGTCGTTCAGCAATGCGGTGCCAGAAGGGCCGTTTTACCCACAAGCGCGCATCCAGCAAGCGCGAGCGGGAGATGTAATCATCCTGCACCGCCGCCAGATCGCCGCCAAATCCCGCGTCGTCAATCACCAGCGTGATCTCAAAGTTGAGCCACAGGCTGCGCATATCGAGGTTCACCGTGCCGACCAGGCTCAGCTCGCCGTCGACCAGCACACTCTTGGTATGCAGCAATCCGCCTTCAAACTGGTAGATCTTCACCCCGGCAGCCAGCAGCTCGGTAAAGAATGCGCGGCTGGCCCAGCCGACCAGCACGGAATCATTTTTGCGCGGCAGAATAATGCTCACATCCACCCCGCGCTGCGCGGCGGTACAAATCGCATGCAGCAGATCGTCACTCGGGACAAAGTAGGGGGTGGTCATGATTAAATATTCACGTGACGCATATACCGCCGTCAGCAGCGCCTGGTGGATCAAATCCTCAGGGAAGCCAGGCCCCGATGCAATGGTGTGAATAGTGTGCCCGCTGGCCTCTTCAAACGGCATGATATTGGCATCGGGCGGCGGCGGCAGAATGCGCTTGCCGGTCTCAATCTCCCAGTCGCAGGAGTAGACGATGCCCATCGCCGTGGCGATAGGGCCCTCCATGCGCGCCATCAGGTCGACCCACTGACCGACGCCGGAGTCCTGTTTAAAGTAGCGCGGATCGACCATATTCATGCTGCCGGTATAGGCAATATAGTTATCGATCAGTACGATTTTCCGGTGCTGGCGCAAGTCCATGCGGCGCAGGAAGACACGCATCAGATTGACCTTCAGCGCTTCAACGACATCAATGCCCGCATTGCGCATCATTCCCGCCCACGGGCTGCGGAAGAAGGTGACGCTGCCTGCCGAGTCCAGCAGCAGACGGCAGTGCACGCCGCGGCGCGCTGCCGCCATCAGCGACTCTGCTACCTGGTCGGCCATACCGCCGGGCTGCCAGATATAGAAAACCATCTCGATATTGTGGCGGGCGAGCTGGATATCGCGGATCAGCGCCTGCATCACATCATCCGAGGTAGTCAGCAGCTGCAACTGATTACCTTTGACCCCGGCGATACCCTGGCGGCGCTCGCACAGCTTAAACAGCGAGGAGGCAACGCTGCTGTTCTCAGTGGCGAAGATATGGTTGAAGTGTTTAAGATCGCTGAGCCATTTGGCGGTTGAGGGCCACATGGCGCGCGCACGCTCCGCGCGCCGTTTACCAAGATGTAGCTCGCCAAGCGAAAGGTAAGCGATAATGCCCACCAGCGGCAGGATATAGATGACAAGCAGCCATGCCATGGCCGACGTGACCGCCCGGCGCTTCATCAGAATACGCAGCGTAACACCAGCAATAAGCAACCAGTAACCAACAACAATGAGCCAACTCATCACGGTGTAAAACGCGGACATCGACAAAAATCCTTTTACAATCTGTATTGGTTGAGTTTACGCATACGAATTCATCTGGCAAATAAAAACGCCGAAAAGCGCTGGCCTGAAAGAGGCGACAGACTATAATGGCGGCTTCTATTTTGTATAGAGTTGTAACAATGAAGCGTAGTCGAACGGAAGTGGGGCGCTGGCGTATGCTGCGTCAGGTTGGCCGCCGGAAAGCGCGCTGGCTGGAAGCGCAGTCCCGCCGTAATATGCGAATCCACAGCATCAGGAAATGCGGCGTTAATCGCCATCGTAATGTGCTGCTGTTTGCCATCTACGATATCTGAATCCCGGGCACCGAAAAGGTGCCCGCGGTCGTTTTTAGCCCCTTAGTTTCAGGAGAGAGATGATGTCAGTGACCGACAGCCTTATGGCGTTTACCTTTGCCGCGACGCTCTTAACGCTCACGCCGGGTCTTGATACCGCGTTGATCTTGCGCACAGCCACGGTAGAAGGGCGGAAACAGGCTTTTCAGGCGCAGATGGGAATTAATGCCGGCTGCCTGATCTGGGGCGCAATGGTGGCATTCGGACTTGGGGCGCTAATTGCCGTTTCGGAACTGGCGTACAACGTGCTCAAATATTGCGGTGCCGCGTACTTATGCTGGTTGGGGTTAACGATGCTGCTGCGTCCGCGCGGGGCATTGACCGGTATCAATAGCGTTGAGAACCCTTCGCAGAACTGGTTTATCAAAGGGATGTTCGGCAATGTACTTAATCCGAAGATAGGGATTTTTTACGTTTCGTTTCTGCCGCAGTTTATCCCTCACGGGCAACCGCTTATTGCCTGGACATTTGGCCTGGTGATGATTCATGTGCTGATTGGCACATGCTGGTCAACGGCACTGATTTCGGCGACCCGGCCACTGGCAAACATCCTGCGCAAGCCGCGTGTGATCCGCTGGATGGATCGCTGCACGGGTATCGTATTCCTGCTTTTTGCTACCCGCTTAGCGCTAAGCAAGCGCTGAAGCCATGCGGGGCAATGACCTGCATTGCCCCGTACTGACTTAAAAAACTTTCTTGTACGGTTTAACCGTCACAGTCTGATAGACGCCCGCCGCCACGTAGGGATCGGCTTCCGCCCAGGATTTCGCCGCTTCCAGCGATTCAAACTCAGCAATCACCGTTGAGCCGCTAAACCCCGCAACACCAGGATCGTTACTGTCGACTGCCGGCAGTGGGCCTGCGGTTAACAGACGGCCTTCATCGCGCAGCAGTTGTAGGCGTGCGAGGTGGGCCGGACGTACGGAGAGGCGTTTTTCCAGAGAATCGGCAATATCTTCAGCAAAAATAACGTATAGCACAGAGCAAGCTCCTGTCTTTTCAGAAAGGCATAACGTAAGTGAAAGGTGCAGTGACTGCAATGCAAAGATTGCAACGGGCAGGCAACCCTGCCAATTAAAGGGGCTTTTTTACCCGTAGCAGCGATAAATTTGATCTGCACCAGGCTGGCTTGTTGAATATGATTGCTATTTGCATTTAAAATCGAGCCCTGGTTTTTTAACTGACATGATTATGACTTCAATGACCCTGGATTTACCTCGCCGCTTTCCCTGGCCGACGCTGCTCTCCGTCGCCATTCACGGTGCTGTTGTGGCGGGTCTGCTTTATACCTCGGTACATCAGGTTGTTGAACTGCCCGCACCCGCGCAGCCTATCTCTGTCACTATGGTCTCGCCTGCGGAGCTGGAGCCTGCTCCCGCCCCGGCACCGCCGCAGCCGGTTGTTGAGCCGGAACCCGAACCGGTCGTCGAGCCAGAGCCGATCCCCGAGCCGCCTAAAGAGGCGCCGGTGGTGATTGAGAAGCCAAAGCCTAAACCCAAGCCGAAGCCTAAACCGAAGCCGGTGAAAAAAGTGGAGCAGCCTAAGCGTGAAAGCAAGCCGGTTGAGCCGCAGCAGGCAAATCCGTTTGAGAACAGCGCTCCGTCACGTCCGGCGGCAAGCACCACGACTTCCACCGCGACAAAACCGGCACCGTCGGTTCCGGCAGGCCCGCGCGCATTAAGCCGCAACCAGCCGCAATATCCACCGCGTGCGCAGGCGCTGCGCATTGAAGGGCGTGTAAGAGTGAAATTTGACGTGACGGCGGATGGCCGCGTAGAGAACGTGCAGATCCTCTCGGCGCAGCCAGCGAATATGTTTGAGCGCGAAGTGAAAGCCGCAATGCGCAAATGGCGCTATGAAGCCGGTAAGCCCGGCTCGGGGCTGATCGTCAACGTGGTCTTCCGCCTCGACGGCAGCACCTCGATGGAATAAGAGAAAAGCCTCCTTGCGGAGGCTTTTTTTATGGCTGTGCGGGCAGCGGGCGCGGTTTGCCCTCATTGTCCACCGCGACATAGATAAACAGCGCTTCGGTGGCTTTATAGCGCTGACCAATCGGTTCAGACATCACTTTTTTCACCCACACTTCGACGTTAATCGTAATTGACGTGTTGCCACGTTTGACGCAGCGGGCGTAGCAGCAGACCACATCGCCAACCGCGACCGGGCGCAGGAAGGTCATGCCGTCTACCCGCACGGTCACCACGCGCCCGTGGGCGATCTCTTTTGCCTGAATGGCGCCGCCCATATCCATTTGCGACATCAACCAGCCGCCAAAAATATCGCCGTTAGCGTTGGTATCGGCGGGCATGGCGAGTGTGCGTAGTACAAGTTCGCCCTGAGGCGCAGTTGAAGGCGTTGCCATTATTATCTCTTCTGTGATGAGGGATTTCCGGCGGGATGCTACTACGAATATGGGAGGTTCGGAAAGAAAAAAGCCAGGCATTGCGCCTGGCTTTCAGCATCAGGATTTCTCATCCTGCGCCGGCATGTGCCGGTAGATATAGACGCCGCTCAGCACGGTGAACAGCAGGGTGAGGATCGTCAGGCCAAAGACCTTGAAATTGACCCACACGTCGAACGGCAGCCAGAACGCGATATAGATATTCGCCAGCCCGCAGACGATAAAGAAGAGTGCCCAGGCGATATTGAGCTTCGACCAGACGGCGTCCGGCAGCGTCAGCTCTTTGCCCAGCATGCGCTGGATCAGCGTCTTCTTCATCACCCACTGGCTGAAGAGCAGCGCTGTGGCAAACAGACCGTAGATCACCGTCACTTTCCACTTAATAAATTCCACGTCATGGAATTTAATTGTCAGCCCGCCAAACACGGCGACCAGCACAAAGGTAATCAGCGCAACTTTTTCTACCTTGCGATAGCGGATCCAGCAGTAAATCAGCACGATGGCCGAGGCGACAATCAGCACCTTTGTGGCGGTGAAAATGTCGTACATCTTGTAGACCACAAAAAAGAGCGCCAGCGGAAGAAAATCAAGAAACTGCTTCATTCTACGATTCCATCAAAAGGGCCACCCGGACGGGTGGCCGGGGTAATTATTTGCGCATCAGCATATAGAGGCGGAAAAGATAAATCAGTAGCACTGCCGAGAAGAGATTACTCAGCGCATTGGCAATTATCGCGCCGCCTTCGGGCGAAAACGCGATGAGATGGTGACCATATCTCAGCATCAGAAATTTCGTCAGAAGCCAGGCTACTACCGGCGGAGCGACGAAACGCATATTTGCCCGGCTAAAGCGCATACTGCTACGCATCGAGGCAAAGACGCCCATTTTCTCATGCACCAGCAGAATCGGCGCAAGGGCGAGGAAAATAGCCAGAAATATGCCCGGGACGTAAAGGAACAGCATGCCGAGTTGCACGATAAAAATGGTCAGCAGAAGCAGTAAAAAGAGCTTCGGTGCCGTCGGCACGCTGGCACCCATTGCACTTAACGCGCTGACAGGCTGCCGGGCTGTCACCCTCTGCATCAGCACAACCAGCGCGCCTATCAGCAGTGCATACCCCGTCAATCCGGCAACCGTTGCCGCAGCCGAGGTGTGTAACAGCATCTTTTGCTGTTCCAGCGTCATACTCTGCACCAGCTCGAATGGGTTATTTGTTTCCGCCAGGTTGTCAGCATCCATTACGCTGGAGAACTGCTCTTCACTGGGTGAAAGGACGTGCCCGATGACTGCGGTGATAACGGTACACGACAGCACAATCAGTAAGATTGTAATGAACTGGTAACGAAGAAAATCCCCCGTGTCACGGTAAACGGATTTCGCCGTGATAGACATGCACTCTCCTTGAGTATGGCGATATTAATTGACGGGCGATTGTACCCCGAATAGGCCCTCAGTGGCAGCATCACGGCTTGTATGGAAAAGCATATCTTTGTAAAGGGGCGCTAAACCGTAGCGCGCCCGCGCCCGATCGCAGGCTTCATTTACCTGGCCCGCTTCACCTGACATCTGAAATTCACGGCACGGCGAGGGGCGTTGCGCATAAATACTGCAAGTGGCGTTTTCGCCCGGCGTGCCGACCAGTGCCGTACAGCGGCTCTGTTTTTGGTTGGTCCCGCTCATACAGCGCAAAAATGGGGTGAGGGGTTCAGTTAACTGAACCGGAACCGGGCCGCCAGCATCATCCGCTTCAGCCCAGTAGAAAGAGACACGAAAATACGCACAACAGGCTCCGCACGACATGCACGGGTTGAGATCACTCATAGCGCACCTGCACTTAACGACGCATCAACAGGAAAAGTCAGGCAGATAAATTATCGCTGCCCAATCGGGCGCACAAGAGGGGGCGAAAAGAATATTTTTTTGCCTTCATAAGGCAAAAATTGATGCAACAACAAAAGTTAAGGAGTGTAACGAAACGCAAAAATTAACCCAGATCAATGAATGTTAAATTACAGGGTTAAGTGTGATCTGCATTGGATCACATCCTACCTAATACCAGGTATAGTGCGCGGCGATAAAACCTCAAACATGGAGTGGATATGAAGAAGTTAGCCGTGGCAGCACTGATCCTGAGCACCCTTTCCGGGGTAGCATACGCGCACGACGCAGGCGAGTTTTTCATCCGGGCCGGTTCGGCCACCGTCCGTCCAACGGAAGGTTCAGATAACGTTTTGGGCGCGCTGGGCAGTTTCAACGTCGATAACAATACGCAGCTTGGCCTGACCATGACATGGATGGCGACCGACAACGTCGGTATTGAACTGCTGGCCGCAACGCCGTTTCGTCACCACGTTGGTACCGCGCCGACCGGCGATCTGGCTACGGTAAGTCATCTGCCGCCTTCACTGATGGCACAGTGGTACTTCTTTGATGCCCAGAGCAAAGTGCGCCCGTACCTTGGCGCCGGTATCAACTACACCACCTTTTTCGATGAGAAATTTAACTCCACCGGCAAAGAGGCAGGGCTCTCTGATTTGAGTCTGAAGGATTCGTGGGGCGTAGCGGGACAGGCGGGCGTGGATTATCTGATTAACCGCGACTGGCTGATCAACATGTCGGTGTGGTGGATGGATATCGATACCGATGTGCGCTTCAAACACAACGGCGTACAGCAGAACGTCCATACCCGTCTCGATCCGTGGGTGTTTATGTTCTCTGCTGGTTACCGCTTCTGATGGTAATAACGGAAACAGGCCTTTGCAGACCCGTTTCCGTTTTTTACGCCCTTAGTTCGCCAGCGTGGCGGCTTTCAGGCGCTGCACAAACCCTTTCAGCTCGGCCAGCATCGTGGTCGGGTTATCCAGATTGCTCTCGATAATCTTCACAATTGCCGATCCGGAAATTGCCCCTGCGGCACCGGCTTCAATTGCGGAAGCCACCTGATCCGGTGCCGAGATGCCAAAGCCCTGTAGCGCAGGCGCCGCATGATACTCCGTCAGTTTCTCTACCAGATGATGCAGCGGCAGCGCCGCGCGGTTCTCCGCACCGGTCACGCCGGCGCGCGACAGCAGATAGGTGTACCCGCGACCGTAAGAGGCAATCTGGCGCAGCAGATCGTCATCGGCATTCGGCGGGCAGATAAAGATAGGCGCGATATTATGGCGCATCGCCGCCTGGCGGAACGGGGCGGACTCCTCAATCGGCACGTCGGCGACCAGCACCGAATCGACACCAACACTGGCACACTGGGCGTAAAACTCATCAACGCCGCGGCTAAAGACCAGGTTGGCATACATCAACAGGCCAATCGGAATGGTCGGATGCTTCTGGCGGATCGCCGCCAGCATTTCAAAACAGTGACCAACCGTAACGCCCGCGGCGAAGGCGCGCAGCGTGGCGCTCTGAATGGTCGGGCCATCGGCCAGCGGATCGGAGAAGGGGATGCCCAGCTCCAGCGCATCCGCGCCGCCTTCGATCAGCGCATCGATAATTTGCAGCGACAGGCCCGGCTCCGGATCGCCAAGGGTGACAAACGGGACAAAGGCACCTTCCCGGCGCGCGTTGAGCTGCTTGAAGAGGTTGTCATAGCGTTCCATCAGATTTCGCCTCGCGCTTTCAGAATGTCATGGACGGTGAAGATATCTTTGTCGCCGCGCCCGGAGAGGTTAACCACCAGCAGCTGCTCCTTCTCAGGGTTCTCGCGCATCATCTTCAGCGCATGGGCCAGCGCATGGGAGGACTCCAGTGCCGGGATAATGCCTTCATGGCGACAGAGGGTTTTAAACGCCTCCAGCGCTTCATCATCGGTAATCGAGACATACTCAGCGCGACCGGTGCTGTTGAGATGGGCGTGCTGTGGCCCCACTGACGGGAAATCGAGCCCGGCGGAGATGGAGTAGGACTCCTCAATCTGCCCATCTTCCGTCTGCATCATCGGCGATTTCATGCCGAAGTAGATGCCGACGCGGCCATGTTTCAGCGGTGCGCCATGTTCGCCAGACTCAATGCCGTGACCCGCCGGTTCCACGCCAATCAGGCCGACGGCGCTCTCTTCGATAAAGTCGGCAAACATACCGATGGCGTTAGAGCCGCCGCCAACGCAGGCGATCACCGCATCCGGCAGGCGTCCCTCTCTTTCAAGGATCTGCGCTTTGGTCTCTTCGCCGATCATGCGCTGGAACTCGCGCACAATGGTCGGGAAGGGGTGCGGGCCGGCTGCGGTGCCGAGCATATAGTGCGCGGTTTCGTAGCTGCCGGACCAGTCGCGCAGCGCTTCGTTACAGGCATCCTTCAGGGTGGCTGAACCGCTGTGCACCGGGATCACTTCCGCGCCCATCAGTCGCATACGGAAGACGTTCGGCGACTGGCGCTCCACATCTTTTGCGCCCATATAGATGCGGCACTTCAGACCGAGCAGGGCGCTGGCAAGCGCAGACGCCACGCCATGCTGTCCCGCGCCGGTTTCGGCGATGATTTCGGTTTTGCCCATCCGTTTCGCGAGCAGCGCCTGGCCGAGCACCTGGTTGGTTTTATGCGCGCCGCCGTGGAGCAGATCTTCACGCTTAAGATAAAGGGTGGTGCGGGTGCCGGCGGTCAGGTTCTGACATTTTGTCAGCGCCGTCGGGCGACCGGCGTAGTTTTTCAGCAGGTCATTAAACTGCTGCTGGAACGCAGCATCGCTCTGCGCGCTGACAAACGCCTCTTCCAGCTGGCGCAGCGCGGGCATCAGAATTTGCGGAACGTACATGCCGCCAAATTCACCAAAATAGGGGTTCAGTAGTGTCGTCATCTTGCTTCCTTAATATGCACGCAGCGTACGGAATACCGAGGCCAGTTTGCTGGCGTCTTTAATACCCGGTTCCGACTCTACGCCAGAATTGAAATCTAATCCGGCACAGCCAGCTTTCGCCGCCTGTACGCAGTTATCTGCGCCCAGGCCGCCCGCCAGCAGCACATTGTCGAGCGTTTCGCCGGTCAGCAGTGACCAGTCAAAACTTTTGCCCGTGCCGCCCTGGCCATTATCCAGCACATATTTATCGACGTGCTCAAGGTTGCGCGGCGGCAGTGTGGTGGTAACGCTAAGGGCTTTCCAGATTTGCGTCTGCTCGCCAAGCTGCGCGCGCAGGGCGGAGATGTAGGCCTGATCTTCATCGCCGTGCAGCTGAACAGCACTCAGCTTAAGTTTAGCTGCGGTCGCCACAACGTCGTCGGCTGGAGCATTACGGAACACGCCAACATAACTCAGGGGCGCGCCCTGCATCACTTTTTCTGCCTGCTCAACGTTTACCGCGCGCGGCGAGGCGGCAACAAAAATCAGCCCGCCATAAAGCGCTCCGGCGTCATACGCCGCCTGTGCATCTTCGGCGCGGGTTAAGCCGCACACTTTGTTTTCACCCAGCAGGACGCGTTTTACCGCCGCATCCAGATCGTCGTGAGACATCAGCGCGGAGCCAATCAGGAAACCGTTGGCAAAGTGGCTCAGTTCACGCACCTGCGCATAGGTGTTGATGCCGGACTCGCTGATTACTGTTACGCCAGCGCCAAGACGCGGGGCCAGCTCGCGGGTGCGGTTGAGATCGATTGAGAGGTCGCGCAGGTCGCGGTTATTAATGCCGACAACTTTGGCGCCCAGCGCGATGGCGCGCTCCAGCTCCTCTTCATTACTCACTTCTGTCAGCACGCCCATATTGAGGCTGTGCGCCACGGCGGAAAGCGTGCGGTACTGCTCATCATCCAGTACCGAGAGCATTAACAGGCAGGCGTCGGCATGGTAGTAGCGCGCCAGGTAAATCTGATAGGCATCAATAATAAAGTCTTTGCACAGCACCGGCTGCGGCGCGATTTCGCTGACGATACGCAGGAAGTCGAAGCTACCCTGGAAATATTTCTCATCGGTCAGCACCGAGATTGCCGAGGCGTGATGCTGATAGATATCCGCAATGCGCGCCGGGTCGAAATCTGCGCGGATCACCCCTTTCGAGGGCGACGCTTTTTTGCACTCGAGGATAAACACGGTATGTGTTCCACGCAGTGCATCATAGAAGTGGCGTGTGCTCGGCTGCACCTCGTTCTGAAAAGAGGCCAGCGGTTGTTGCTCCTTGCGCGCCGCAACCCATACAGCTTTGTCGGCGACGATTTTCGCTAAAACGGTCTGCATTGTTTACCCTCTTGCCGCAAGTGCGGTGACTTTGTCGTAAGCGGCCCCGCTGTGCAGGACGTCCAGTACCTGTTGCGCGTTAGCCTTCAGATCTTCTTTACCGTGCAGCCGCATCAACATGGCGACGTTGGCGGCGACGGCAGCCTCGTGAGCAGGCTCGCCTTTACCTTGTAATAAGCGGGTCAGAATGTCACGGTTTTCTTCCGGCGTGCCGCCCGCCAGCGCCTGCTGATGGTAGGCGGTCAGGCCAAAATCAGCCGCCGTTAGCTGATAGCTCCTGATCTCCCCGTCGTGCAGTTCGGCAACCACCGTCGGCGCATGCAGCGACACCTCATCCATTCCGCCGCTGTGTACCACCGCCGCACGCTGATAACCGAGCACGCGCAGGGTTTCAGCAATCGGCAGCACCAGCTCGGCGCTGTAGACGCCGATCAACGCCAGCGGCGGGTGCGCCGGGTTAATCAGCGGCCCGAGCACGTTAAACAGCGTGCGGGTTTTTAGCTGCTGGCGAACCGGCATCGCGTGGCGAAACCCGGTGTGGTACTTCGGTGCGAAAAGGAAGCAGACGCCAAGCTCATCAAGCGCCGTGCGGGATTTATCCGCATTCATATCCAGATTGATGCCAAACGCCGCCAGAAGATCCGACGAGCCTGAGCGGCTTGAGACACTGCGGTTGCCGTGCTTGGCCACCTTCAGGCCGCAGGCGGCAGCGACAAAGGCGCTGGCAGTGGAAATATTGATACTGTTGCTGCCATCGCCGCCGGTGCCAACGATATCGGCAAAGGCATATTCCGGGCGCGGGAAGGGCGCGGCGTTTTCCAACAGAGCAGTCGCCGCACCGGCAATCTCCTGCGGCTGCTCGCCACGGATCTTCATACTGACCAGCGCCGCCGCCAGTTGCTCCGGCTTCAGCTCACCGCGTACTACTGCGGAGAAGAGCTGGTGGCTCTCCTGCTGGCTCAGCGTCTCAGCCTGATAGAGCTTTTCAAGGATCGGTTGCAGCGTGTTTGCCTGCTCCAGCTTCTGCAACGCCCATGCCAGCGTCTGCTCCAGCAGGCGCGCGCCCTGGGTAGTGAGAATCGATTCAGGGTGGAACTGGAAGCCGCAAACGCGATCGGCGTCATGACGCACCGCCATCACCATGCCACCGAAATGGGCATTGATGGTGAGCCCGGCCGGAATATTACTGCCAACCAGCGAGTGGTAGCGGGCAACTGGCAGCGGGTTGCTGAGGCCTGCGAACATCGCCTGGCTGTCATGTTCAATGCTGGAGGCTTTACCATGCAGGATCTCACCGGCCTGGCCGACATAACCGCCATAAGCTTCGACAATCGCCTGGTGACCGAGGCAGATGCCGATAATCGGCAGCTTGCCGCGCATACGCGTCAGCAGTTCCGGCATGCAGCCCGCTTCAGAAGGGGCGCCCGGGCCAGGTGAGAGCATCAGCACCGGGTTTTGCATAGTCGCCAGGCGGTCAATTAAGGTTTGGGCCGGAACATGGTTACGGTAAATCACCACGTTGTGTCCGCTTGCGCGCAGCTGATCCGCCAGGTTGTAAGTAAAGGAGTCGATATTATCGAGCAGCAGAATGTCAGCCATCAGAAAATCTCCTGTGCGTGGTGGGCGGTGGCAATAGCGCGCAGAACCGCGCGGGCTTTGTTACGGGTTTCATCGGCTTCAGACTGCGGAACGGAATCCAGCACTACGCCTGCGCCGGCCTGAACGGTGGCAATACCATCCTCAACCCACGCGGAGCGGATGACGATGCAGGTATCAAGATCGCCGTGGGCGGTGAAGTAACCCACCGCACCGCCGTAGCTGCCGCGGCGCGTGCCTTCGGCTTCGGCAATCAGCTGCATAGCGCGTACTTTCGGCGCGCCGCTGAGGGTGCCCATATTCATGCAGGCGCGATAGGCGTGCAGCACATCGAGATCGTGACGCAGTTCGCCCACCACGCGGGAGACCAGGTGCATCACATAGGAGTAACGATCGACTTTCGTCAGATCCGCCACGTAACGGCTGCCTGGCGTACAGATACGTGCCAGGTCGTTACGCGCCAGGTCAACCAGCATCAAGTGTTCAGAGAGCTCTTTGTGGTCGGTACGCATTTCAAGCTCAATGCGGCTGTCGAGATCGCGATCCAGTGAACCATCGGCACGACGCCCGCGCGGGCGCGTCCCGGCAATCGGGTAGATCTCAATCTGGCGGTTGCTGGCGTCATACTTCAGCGAGCTCTCCGGCGAGGCGCCGAACAGCGTGAAATCCGCATCCTGCATAAAGAACATGTAGGGGCTGGGGTTGCTCTTTTTCAGCACTTCATACGCGGCGAGCGGCGACGGGCAGGGCAAGGTGAAGCGGCGCGACGGTACGACCTGGAAAATTTCACCGGCGCGAATCGCTTTTTGCATTTTGCGCACCACATCACCGTACGCGTCATCGCTCTGGTTGCAGTCGCACTGCATATGTTCAACGTTTTCCACCGGCAGCGGCGTGACCGGCGCATCCAGTTGCTGGCGCAGCGTCTCAACGCGTTGCAGCAGGCGATCTTTTTCATTCGCAGACGGGGTGAAGAGGCTCGCCTGAATGCGCGTCTCTTTTTTCTGGTGGTCGATCACCAGTAAGGTTTCAGCGAGATAGAAGCAGTAGTCCGGGCAGTTGCGGTCGTGCTTCAGCTCCGGCAGATCTTCAAAACCCGCGACCAGGTCATAGGCAAACAGGCCACCGAAAAACATCGCTTCCCGCTCATCAGCCGGCAGTTCAACCAGCCCTTGTAGCAGACGAAACGCATCAAACACCGAGAGCGAGCAGAGACGGGCATCTTCATCCAGCAACTGGCTGACCGCCGGGAAGCGCAGTTCGCGACCGTTTTCCAGCACGTGGTTTTCGACACCTGAAGGCAGCACATTATCGAGCAGTGTCAGCAGGGCGGCACCGTTAGCGGTCAGTGCGGTTAAGGTGACGGTGTCACCTAAGGCGGTAATGCGCAGCGCGCTGTCGACCAGCAGCAGGCTTTTGAGATCGTCTTTGCTGTCGATATCGGCAGATTCAAGCAGCAGTGTTGCAGGACGGGCGTCGCACAGCTGGTGGAACAGCGCCGTCGGGTTGTTATGGTAACGCGCCTGGGTGGTCAGAAGGTCGAGTGCTAGTTTTTGCATCTGCATCGCTCTCATTAATTTGTTCAAAAAAAAGCCCGCTGAAAAAAGCGGGCCTGGTATCGGTATGCTGAATGCGCACGTGATCACAAAGCCCTTAACAGGGAGTGCGCCACCAGCGATTGTTAAAGAGATGTGCATTCATTTTTGCGATACCGTTGTCGAGTGAACTTGCGTACTAGTTAACTGGTTCATGAAAAGAAAGTCAACCATGAATTCAGAAAATGTGTGCTACCCGTTATGATAGGTCACAAATTGCAGTTTGATGAATTAGCGGAGCCGCTTTGAGCGACACGAATTACGCCATTATTTACGATCTTCACAGCCACACGCTCGCCTCTGATGGCCTGCTTTCTCCCGAGGCGCTGGTGCACCGCGCGGTTGAAATGCGCATCGGTACGCTGGCGATCACCGATCACGACACCACGGACGCCATTCCTGCCGCCCGCGCTGAGATCGCCCGCGCCGGGCTGGATCTCAATTTAATTAGCGGGGTGGAGATCTCAACGCTTTGGGAAAACCACGAGATCCACATTGTTGGGCTGAATATTGATATTGACCACCCGGCAATGCGTGATTTTCTTGAGCAGCAATCACAGCGCCGCACTGAGCGCGCAAAGCTTATCGCTGAGCGACTGGAGAAAGCGCATATTCCCGGCGCGCTGGAAGGGGCGATGCGCCTGGCGCAGGGGGCGAATGTGACGCGCGGCCATTTCGCGCGCTTCCTGGTCGAGCAGGGCAAAGCGGGCAATATGGCCGATGTTTTCAAAAAGTATCTCGCCCGTGGCAAAACGGGTTACGTTCCGCCTCAGTGGTGTACAATAGAACAAGCCATTGATGTGATTCATCATTCTGGTGGAACGGCGGTAATGGCCCATCCGGGGCGTTATAATCTTTCTGCCAAATGGCTTAAAAGACTGCTGGCGCATTTTGCTCAATGCGGCGGTGAGGCGATGGAAGTTGCCCAATGCCAGCAGGCTCCCAATGAGCGAACCCAGCTGGCGGAGTATGCCCGTCAGTTCGGTCTGTTAGGGTCGCAGGGGTCTGATTTCCATCAGCCCTGTCCCTGGATCGAACTGGGACGCAAACTTTGGCTTCCGGCGGGCGTCGATGGCGTCTGGTCGGCATGGGAGCAGCCGCAGAACAACACAGAGAGGGTTGTATGAGTCAGTTTTTTTATATTCATCCAGAAAATCCGCAGCCGCGTTTAATCAACCAGGCCGTCGATATCGTGCGCAAAGGCGGCGTTATCGTCTATCCCACCGATTCCGGCTACGCGCTGGGCTGCAAGCTTGAAGATAAAGGGGCGATGGAGCGTATTTGCCGCATCCGTCACCTGCCAGACGGCCACAACTTTACGCTGATGTGCCGCGATCTTTCCGAACTCTCCACCTACGCGTTCGTCGATAACGTGGCGTTTCGCCTGATCAAAAACAACACCCCGGGCAACTACACCTTCATCCTGAAAGGGACGAAAGAGGTGCCACGTCGTCTGTTGCAGGAGAAGCGTAAAACCATCGGCCTGCGCGTGCCGTCGAACCCGATTGCGCTGGCGCTGCTGGAGACGCTCAATGAGCCGATGCTCTCGACGTCACTGATGCTGCCGGGTAGCGAGTTTACCGAGTCGGATCCCGATGAAATTAAAGATCGCCTGGAGAAGCTGGTGGATCTGGTAATTCACGGCGGCTATCTCGGCCAGCAGCCGACGACGGTGGTCGATCTGACCGACGCTGCGCCGGTGGTGATCCGTGAAGGCGTCGGTGACGTTAGGCCTTTCTTATAGCGGCGCAAGTCGCTATACTACGCGGCCATTTCAGACGCGGCTTAAGCCGGGCTGATGACCCTATTCGACGCCTGTGAAGGCGACATAAAGGATGCTCGATGAGCGAGAAACTACAGAAAGTGCTGGCGCGGGCCGGCCACGGCTCCCGCCGTGAAATCGAAACTATTATCCAGGCAGGCCGCGTCAGCGTTGATGGCAAAATCGCCACGCTGGGCGACCGCGTCGAGGTCACGCCGGGGCTGAAAATCCGTATCGATGGTCACCTCATTTCGGTGAAAGAGTCCGTCGAACAGATCTGCCGCGTGCTGGCTTATTACAAACCGGAAGGCGAGCTCTGCACCCGTAACGATCCGGAAGGGCGCCCGACGGTGTTTGATCGTCTGCCGAAACTGCGCGGTGCGCGCTGGATTGCCGTCGGTCGTCTGGACGTCAACACCTGCGGTCTGCTGCTTTTCACCACCGACGGTGAGCTGGCGAACCGCCTGATGCACCCGAGCCGCGAAGTCGAGCGCGAATACGCCGTGCGCGTGTTTGGCGAAGTGGATGACGCGAAGCTGCGCGATTTGTCGCGCGGTGTGCAGCTGGAGGATGGTCCGGCAGCGTTTAAGACCATCAAGTTCAGCGGCGGTGAAGGTATTAACCAGTGGTACAACGTTACGCTGACCGAAGGGCGCAACCGCGAAGTGCGTCGCCTGTGGGAAGCGGTCGGTGTGCAGGTAAGCCGTCTTATCCGCGTACGCTACGGCGATATTCCGTTGCCGAAAGGGCTGCCGCGCGGCGGCTGGACCGAGCTGGATCTGGCGCAGACCAACTACCTGCGCGAGCTGGTCGGGCTGGATGCTGAGACGCAATCAAAAGTCGCGGTGGAGAAAGATCGCCGTCGCATGAAAGCGAATCAGATCCGTCGCGCCGTGAAGCGCCACGCTCAGCCGACTGGCGGTAAGCCTGCCGGTGGTAATCGCCGCCCGGGTGGCGGACGCACTAAAAACGATTAATGAAAAAGGGGCGCAAGCCCCTTTTTTTATCGCTAATAATCGATGCCGATCTGCGCTTTTATTCCCGCCTCAAACGCATGCTTCACCGGTCTTAACTCACTCACCGTATCCGCCGCCTCGAGAATATCGCGATGGCAGCCGCGTCCGGTAATAATCACCGTCTGCATCGGCGGCCGGTTTTGCAGGGCGGTTAACACCTTTTCCAGCGGCAAATAGTCGTACGCCGCCATGTAGGTCAACTCATCCAGCAGCACCATATCCAGCGCCGGGTCGGCCAGCATTCGCTCGGCGTGCTGCCATGCTTCAAGGCAGGCGGCGGTATCGCTTTCGCGGTTTTGTGTGTCCCAGGTAAAGCCGGTGGCCATCACCTGAAATTCGACGCCCAGCGGTTCGAGCAGGTTACGCTCACCGTTTGGCCAGGTGCCCTTGATAAACTGAATTACGCCCACCTTTTTGCCATGCCCGACGGCGCGCGTGGCGGTGCCGAAGGCCGCCGTGGTTTTGCCTTTGCCGTTGCCGGTGAAGACAATCACAATTCCACGCTCATCCTGGGCGGCGGCAACCCGTGCGTCAACGCGCTCTTTTACCTTCTGCTGACGCTGCTGATAACGTTCATCACTCATTGGGCGATCCCCGGTTTGCGCCCGGGTTGCGCATCAAACGTCATGCCGGTTTTGCGGCGGCTGTCATCGCCCATCAGCCACAAGTAGAGCGGCATGATGTCGGCAGGGGTTTTAAGCTTCTGCGGATCTTCCGTCGGGAAAGCGCTGGCGCGCATACTGGTGCGTGTTCCTCCGGGGTTGATGCAGTTGACGCGCAGCCGGTTCTGGTACTCTTCCGCCAGCACCTGCATCATCCCTTCGGTGGCAAATTTCGAGGTCGCATAGGCGCCCCAGTTGGCACGTCCCTGGCGACCGACGCTGGAGGAGGTAAAGACCAGCGAGCCGCAATCTGATTTGAGTAATAAAGGAAGCAGTGCCTGGGTAAGGTAGAACGTCGCATTTACGTTAACCTGCATCACTTCGTTCCAGACACCCGGATCCTGCTCGCTCATCGGGCAGATATCGCCGAGCAGGCCAGCGTTATGCAGCACGCCATCCAGATGGGGTGTGGAGGTGGCGATATCGCTGGCGAGCTGTTGGCACGCTTCGGGGGTGCAGGTTGCCATATCGAGGATAAACCACTGTGCGGCCTGGCCCTCGTCTTTCACCTGCTGCGCGACGTGGCGCAGTTTCTCTTCATTACGACCCAGCAGAATCAGCCTGGCGCCGTGGCGGGCGTAGGTTAACGCCGCCTCTTTTCCAATACCGTCGCTGGCACCGGTGACAAGAATGATGCGACCGTTTAGCAGGTCACGTTTGGGCTGATAGTGCACTCTGTCTCCTCAGGCCGCAGCCTGTAATCACCTTCACGTGTTGGCTTTATGCCTTAAACGTCCGGCTATTTCAATCGGTGAAGGGGAGAGTTACACACCCTTTACCTTAAGGAGTGCTAAAAAATTCAGCAACATGGCGACGCGGGCGCACGCCTGGCGCGAGACGCGCCCGCAGCGCTCATGTACACTGAGCCGATTATTGAGTGAAGTCACCGAGGTGGTATGCATGGAATTACTCTCTGAATATGGTCTGTTTTTAGCCAAAGTCGCCACCGTGGTGGTTGCGGTGGCGATCGTTATGACGCTTATCATCAATTTGCGCCAGCGCAAACGTCAGCGCGGCGAGCTGAAGATCACCCGCTTTAACGAGCACTATAAAGAGATGCAGGAGGAGATGTCCGTTGGCCTGATGGATGCTCACCAGCAGAAGCAGTGGCATAAAGCGCAGAAGAAAAAGCTGAAGGCAGATGCGAAGGCGGCAAAAGCACAGGCGAAGGCGGGCGTGTCAAAAGATCCGGTTAAACCGCGCGTTTATGTGCTCGACTTTAAAGGCAGCATGGATGCCGGCGAAGTGCACGGCCTGCGTGAAGAGGTAACTGCCGTGCTGAGCGTCGCAACGCCGAACGATCAGGTGCTGCTGCGTCTTGAAAGCCCGGGCGGCGTGGTTCACGGATACGGTCTGGCGGCTTCCCAGCTGCAACGCCTGCGTGATAAGCAGATCCCACTCACCGTTGCCGTGGATAAAGTCGCCGCTAGCGGCGGGTATATGATGGCCTGCGTGGCGGATAAAATTGTCGCCGCGCCGTTCTCCATCATTGGCTCCATTGGCGTGGTGGCGCAGGTTCCCAACTTCAACCGTTTCCTGAAAAGCAAAGATATTGATATCGAACTGCACACCGCCGGGCAGTATAAGCGCACGTTGACGCTGCTGGGTGAGAATACGGAAGAGGGACGGCAGAAGTTTCGTGAGAACCTTAATGAGACGCACGATCTCTTCAAAGAGTTTGTCAGCCAGATGCGGCCGCAGCTTGATATCGAGCAGGTGGCGACCGGCGAGCACTGGTACGGTAGCCAGGCGCTGGAGAAAGGGCTGGTGGATGAGGTCGGCACCAGCGATGAGCTGTTACTGGGGCTGATTCAGGAGCATGAAGCGATTGGCGTGCGTTACCAGCAGCGCAAAAAGTTGCTGGAGCGCTTTACCGGTAGCGCAACAGAAAGCGTAGATCATCTGTTGATGCGCTGGTGGCAGCGCGGGCAAAAACCGATGATGTAAACAAAAACGCGAGGCTCAGGCCTCGCGTTCTTCTTTAATCGATCAGGTGGTACTTTTCAGAAAGTTCATGGGCTAAATATTTGAACATATTGAATACCGCCGTACTTTTCCCCGTTGGCAACCCTTGCTCATCCAGGTAGTACTCTCCGCTGAACACCAGCACGCCGTTGCGCTGCGTCACACCGGTGGCTTCAATGCCCGCCAGCGTGTCGTCATGATCGCGAATTAGCTGATTTGCCAGCTCAAGCAGGGACTGACGATCGATAGGCTGAGATGTCTCGCTCATTTTCATTCTCCTCATTTTTTGTCGGAGTTTACTGCTAGCCGCGATGAGGGGCAAATTTTCCCTTGTTTTGTGAGGGGCTTACGGTCTCGTTAACCTGGCGCGATGCGTTTTTGCATGCTAATAAAGTTGCTTAACAAATTTTATCAGGTACAGTGTGACCCTTTCGTCAATCTGGCAACAGAATTGCTTGACATTCGACCGGATTATCGTCTTGCTATACCACGCTGATATGAAAAAGCCTGAAATCTCAGTCACCTGAATGCCTCTATTCGCGTGACCGGCAACGTCAAAGGGTTGATATCCCCTGGCTCCGCCGCAATAGTGACTGTTTATCAGTGGATGTGACGCAACATGCGACGCATTTCCGGAAGAATACAATAGGTAAAGGTGAATATGGGTAAAGCTCTCGTTATCGTTGAGTCCCCGGCAAAAGCCAAAACGATCAATAAATATCTCGGCAATGACTACGTGGTGAAATCCAGCGTAGGGCATATCCGTGATTTGCCGACCAGCGGCTCAGCACCTAAAAAGAGCGCCGACTCCACCGCCACCAAGCCGGCTAAAAAGCCTAAAAAGGATGAGCGGGGCGCGCTTGTAAACCGCATGGGCATTGACCCGTGGCACAACTGGGACGCGCATTATGAAGTGCTGCCCGGTAAAGAGAAGGTGGTTTCCGAGCTGAAATCCCTCGCTGAAAAAGCTGACCACATCTATCTCGCAACCGACCTTGACCGCGAAGGGGAAGCCATTGCATGGCACCTGCGGGAAGTGATCGGTGGCGATGAGACACGCTACAGCCGTGTCGTGTTTAACGAAATTACCAAGAATGCGATTCGTCAGGCCTTCGAAACGCCTGGCGAACTGAATATCGACCGTGTGAATGCCCAACAGGCGCGCCGCTTTATGGACCGCGTAGTGGGTTATATGGTCTCGCCGCTGCTGTGGAAAAAGATCGCGCGTGGTTTGTCCGCCGGTCGTGTACAGTCCGTCGCCGTCCGCCTGGTGGTAGAGCGCGAACGCGAAATCAAAGCGTTTGTCCCGGAAGAGTTCTGGGAAATTGACGCCGCAACGACCACGCCAGGCGGCGATACTCTGCCGCTGCAGGTGACCCACGAAGGCGATAAAGCCTTCCGTCCGGTTAACCGTGAGCAGACAATGGCGGCGGTCAGCCTGCTGGAAAAAGCGCGCTATACCGTTATCGATCGCGAAGATAAGCCGACCAGCAGCAAGCCTGGCGCGCCGTTTATCACCTCTACGCTGCAACAGGCCGCCAGTACGCGTCTTGGCTACGGCGTGAAGAAAACCATGATGATGGCCCAGCGCTTGTATGAAGCGGGTTACATCACCTATATGCGTACCGACTCCACCAACCTGAGCCAGGACGCGGTCAGCATGGTGCGCAGCTATATCGGCGATAATTTTGGTAATAAATACCTGCCAGAAAACGCCAACCAGTACGCCAGCAAAGAGAACTCGCAGGAGGCGCACGAAGCGATTCGTCCTTCCGATGTGAGTGTACTGGCTGAATCGTTAAAAGATATGGAAGCGGACGCGCAGAAGCTCTATCAGCTGATCTGGCGCCAGTTCGTTGCCTGTCAGATGACACCGGCGAAATATGACTCCACCACGCTCACCGTCGGCGCGGGCGATTTCCGCCTGAAAGCGCGCGGACGTATCCTGCGTTTCGACGGCTGGACGAAAGTGATGCCTGCGCTGCGTAAGGGCGATGAAGATCGCACCCTGCCGGCGGTCAATAAAGGTGATGAGCTGACGCTGGTTGAACTGACACCAGCCCAGCACTTTACTAAACCACCTGCGCGCTTCAGCGAAGCGTCACTGGTGAAAGAGCTGGAAAAACGCGGTATCGGCCGTCCGTCTACCTATGCCTCGATCATCTCGACCATTCAGGATCGCGGCTATGTACGCGTTGAAAACCGCCGCTTCTACGCGGAAAAAATGGGTGAAATCGTCACCGATCGTCTGGAAGAGAACTTCCGCGAGTTGATGAACTACGACTTCACCGCGCAGATGGAAGATAGCCTCGACCGCGTCGCCAATCACGAAGCTGAATGGCGCAGTGTGCTGGACAGCTTCTTTGGCGATTTCTCACGTCAGCTGGAGCAGGCTGAACAGGATCCGGAAGAGGGCGGCATGCGCCCGAACCAGATGGTGCTGACCAGCATCGACTGCCCGACCTGCGGGCGCAAGATGGGTATTCGTACCGCCAGCACCGGCGTCTTCCTGGGCTGTTCGGGTTATGCACTGCCGCCGAAAGAGCGCTGTAAAACCACCATCAACCTGATCCCGGAAAATGAAGTGCTCAACGTGCTGGAAGGCGACGACGCCGAAACCAACGCGCTGCGTGCCAAACGTCGCTGCCAGAAGTGCGGCACGGCGATGGACAGCTACCTGATCGATCCGAAGCGCAAGCTGCATGTCTGCGGTAATAACCCGACCTGCGACGGCTACGAGATTGAAGAGGGCGAGTTCCGCATCAAGGGCTATGATGGTCCGATCGTTGAGTGTGAAAAGTGTGGTTCTGAAATGCACCTGAAGATGGGACGTTTCGGCAAATACATGGCCTGTACCAACGACGATTGCAAAAATACGCGTAAGATCCTGCGCAATGGTGAAGTCGCGCCGCCGAAAGAAGATCCGGTGCCGCTGCCTGAGCTGCAGTGCGAGAAATCAGACGCCTATTTCGTGCTGCGTGACGGTGCGGCAGGTGTCTTCCTCGCGGCCAACACCTTCCCGAAATCGCGCGAGACCCGTGCGCCGCTGGTGGAAGAGCTCTATCGCTTCCGCGATCGCCTGCCGGAGAAGCTGCGCTATCTCGCCGATGCGCCGCAGGAAGATCCGAACGGCAATAAAACCATCGTGCGTTTTAGCCGTAAAACCAAGCAGCAGTACGTCGCCTCTGAGAAAGAGGGTAAAGCCACCGGCTGGTCCGCTTTCTATATCGACAACAAATGGACTGAAGCGAAAAAGTAATCGCTATCAAGCACCTATCGAGAAGGGCCGGATAATCCGGCCCTTTTTATTATCTATTATTATTCTTAGTTCCTCGCTATACACAGAAGCTATAAATGATATAGTGGTTATAGTTTTTCTCTTTTTTATTATCAAATCGTCTTAAGCGCTCATCGCTTGCCTCATTCGGATGGTCTGTCATGAAACTACAGCAGCTTCGCTATATTGTTGAGGTGGTCAACCACAACCTCAACGTCTCCTCTACGGCCGAAGGCCTCTATACCTCCCAGCCTGGCATCAGCAAACAGGTGCGGATGCTTGAGGATGAACTCGGTATTCAAATCTTCGCCCGTAGCGGAAAGCATCTTACGCAGGTGACGCCAGCCGGGCAGGAGATTATCCGCATCGCACGGGAAGTGTTGTCCAAAGTTGAGGCCATTAAATCGGTGGCTGGGGAACACACCTGGCCTGATAAGGGCTCACTCTACGTCGCGACCACCCATACCCAGGCGCGCTATGCGCTGCCAAATGTGATTAAAGGCTTTATTGAGCGCTATCCGCGCGTCTCGTTGCATATGCATCAGGGATCGCCCACGCAAATCGCTGAGGCGGTCTCCAAAGGCAATGCTGACTTTGCCATCGCCACCGAGGCGCTGCATCTCTATGACGACCTGGTGATGCTGCCGTGCTACCACTGGAACCGCTCGATTGTGGTGACGCCGGATCATCCGCTGGCGGCGAAGCAGTCCGTGTCGATTGAAGAGCTGGCGCAGTATCCGCTGGTTACCTATACATTTGGTTTCACTGGCCGCTCAGAGCTCGATACCGCCTTTAATCGCGCCGGGTTAACGCCGCGTATCGTCTTTACCGCGACAGATGCCGACGTGATTAAAACCTATGTCCGCCTCGGTTTAGGGGTAGGGGTGATTGCCAGCATGGCGGTTGATCCCGTCTCGGACCCGGATCTGGTGAAACTCGATGCCGATGGCGTCTTTAGCCACAGCACAACCAAGATAGGCTTCCGTCGCAGCACCTTCCTGCGAAGCTATATGTATGATTTTATTCAACGCTTTGCGCCGCATTTAACGCGCGATGTGGTCGATGCCGCCGTAGCGTTGCGATCGAATGACGATATCGAAGCGATGTTTAAAGATATTAAGCTGCCGCAGAAATAATACCGACGGGTATCTTATCACCCGAAAAGATACCCATAATGCCGCCTAAACCTAAATTAGAATTATCATCAACTCTGATAAAATCCCTCCGCAGAGTGATTGACGTCACATTTCAAATCCGCACTGTCTCTATTTTGCGACAAACATAGAAACTAAATAGCAACTCTGCAAATTCATTACTTCAATTATTTCTTTGTTGTCAAAAGATTTAATATTTCTTTGGAAATGGTGAGTAAATTCACTGGATTTTCCGCTAAAGTTCTTTTAGGATTTGTCTCATCCCATGATTACTAATACCGATTGTTGGTGCACAGAATGATAAGCGATGTCGATTGTACGAGGTTAGCAATGCCAACAGGAAGTGAAGAGCCGCAAAGGGACCCTGAGCTGAAGCGTAAAGCCTGGCTAGCGGTATTTCTTGGCTCTGCCTTGTTCTGGGCAGTGGTTGCGTTACTGGTCTGGAAATTTTGGGGGTAAAATGGCGATAGCAGGTCGATACGAACCCGTTAAGCGAGTGTGTCAGCTTCGTGACACGCCACCAAAAGCAAAAAACAAAGCGGTGACCGTTCTCCCGGCGTCCTGGAAGCTGACGCCGCAGCAGAAAGCGTTTATTGACGCCTTTGCTGAAGACGACATTAAAAAACAATAAATATACCAGCAAGATCAATGTGGGGAATTAACCCGCTATTCATTGACGTGCTCTTTTGTACTCTTTAATTAATACGCAGCATAAATGAATTGAGTAAAAACTCAGTTTCGATGAATAGATTCACGAGGTAAATTTTTATGATTAATAACCTTGGTATGAAATATTGGTCATGGCTTACAGCGTTCTCGGTTTCCGCCCTCATCTGGGGTGAGCTGGTCTGGCTGGCCCTGCAGTAACGAATTGAAAAACCTCGCATCGGCGGGGTTTTTTATTATCCGCACCTTATCCCCGCCCGTTAGATTTTCCCTTTTGTAGCAATTTAGGGTGTTATCAAAACGTTACGATATGTTTGTGTTATCTTTAATACAGACCCTGATAAGCATCAGGGTAAAGCTATCCCTGTAATAAAGGAGGAGCACATGTCGTCGACCCTACGCGAAGCCAGTAAGGACACGTTGCAGGCAGAGAACAAAACGTACCACTACTACAGCTTGCCGCTGGCTGCGAAACAACTTGGGGATATTTCGCGCTTACCCAAGTCCCTGAAAGTGTTACTTGAGAACCTGCTGCGCTGGCAGGATGGTGAATCCGTCACCGAAGAGGATATCCAGGCGCTGGCCGGCTGGCTTAAAAATGCCCATGCCGACCGGGAGATCGCCTATCGTCCGGCCAGGGTGTTGATGCAGGATTTTACCGGCGTCCCGGCCGTTGTTGACCTCGCCGCCATGCGCGAAGCGGTTAAACGCCTCGGCGGCGATACCGCCAAAGTGAACCCGCTCTCACCGGTCGATCTGGTAATTGACCACTCCGTCACCGTGGACCACTTCGGTGATGACGACGCGTTTGAAGAGAACGTCCGCCTGGAGATGGAGCGCAACCACGAGCGTTATGCCTTCTTACGCTGGGGCCAGCAAGCCTTTAGCCGCTTCAGCGTTGTGCCACCGGGCACCGGTATTTGCCACCAGGTCAACCTGGAGTATCTGGGCAAAGCGGTCTGGAGCGAGTTGCAGGATAAAGAGTGGATCGCCTATCCGGACACGCTGGTAGGTACCGACTCGCACACCACCATGATCAATGGGCTCGGCGTGCTGGGCTGGGGCGTGGGCGGGATTGAGGCCGAAGCCGCTATGCTCGGTCAACCCGTATCAATGCTGATTCCCGATGTGGTTGGTTTTAAACTCACCGGCAAGTTGGGTGAGGGCATTACCGCGACGGATCTCGTGCTGACCGTGACGCAAATGTTGCGTAAACATGGCGTGGTCGGGAAGTTTGTCGAATTTTACGGCGACGGGCTGGACTCGCTGCCGCTGGCCGACCGCGCAACCATCGCCAATATGGCACCAGAATATGGCGCAACCTGCGGCTTCTTCCCGATTGACAGCGTCACGCTCGGCTACATGCAGTTGAGCGGGCGTAGCGAAGAGCAGGTCGCACTGGTCGAAGCCTATGCGAAAGCGCAGGGAATGTGGCGTAATCCGGGCGATGAGCCGGTTTTCACCAGCACGCTGGCGCTCGATATGGGCGAGGTCGAGGCGAGCATCGCCGGACCGAAGCGTCCGCAGGATCGCGTAACCCTTAATGAAGTGCCGAAAGCCTTCGCCGCCAGCACCGAGCTGGAACTCAACACCGCGCAGAAAGATCGCAAACCGGTCGGCTATGTTCACAAAGGCCATCAGTATGAGCTGCCGGATGGTGCGGTAGTTATTGCAGCGATCACCTCCTGTACCAACACCTCTAACCCCAGCGTATTGATGGCTGCCGGCCTGCTGGCGAAGAACGCGGTCACACTCGGGCTGAAACGTCAGCCGTGGGTGAAAGCCTCGCTGGCACCGGGATCGAAAGTGGTCTCCGACTATCTCGCGCAGGCGCGTTTGACGCCATACCTCGATGAATTGGGCTTTAACCTTGTCGGCTACGGCTGCACAACCTGTATCGGTAACTCCGGCCCGCTGCCGGAACCTATCGAGCAGGCGATTCGCGAAGGCGATTTGACCGTTGGCGCGGTGCTGTCGGGTAACCGTAACTTTGAAGGCCGTATTCACCCGCTGGTGAAAACCAACTGGCTGGCTTCGCCGCCGCTGGTTGTCGCCTATGCGCTGGCCGGGAATATGAATATCAACCTTGCCACCGATCCGCTTGGGGTCGATCGCAAAGGCGATCCGGTCTACCTGAAAGATATCTGGCCATCGAGCGCCGAGATTGCGCGCGCGGTTGCGCAGGTATCAACCGATATGTTCCGCAAAGAGTATGCAGAGGTGTTTGAAGGCACCGACGAGTGGAAATCGATCGAGGTTGAACGCTCCGACACCTACAGCTGGCAGGATGATTCCACCTATATCCGTCTCTCGCCCTTCTTTGACGAGATGCTAGCCGAGCCGAAACCGGTTGAGGATATCCACGGTGCACGCATCCTCGCGATGCTGGGCGATTCTGTGACTACTGACCATATCTCACCGGCGGGGAGTATTAAAGCGGACAGCCCGGCGGGGCGCTATCTGCAAAGCCATGGCGTGGAGCGGGGCGATTTTAACTCCTACGGTTCACGTCGCGGTAACCATGAAGTGATGATGCGCGGCACCTTTGCCAATATCCGCATTCGCAATGAGATGGTCCCGGGCGTTGAGGGCGGAATGACGCGCCATCTGCCGGGCAGTGAAGTGATCTCCATCTATGATGCGGCGATGCGTTATCAGCAAGAGGGCACGCCGCTGGCGGTGATCGCCGGGAAAGAGTATGGCTCCGGCTCAAGCCGTGACTGGGCTGCGAAAGGTCCGCGTCTGCTTGGCATTCGTGTGGTGATTGCCGAATCCTTCGAACGTATTCACCGCTCGAACCTGATTGGCATGGGGATCCTGCCGCTGGAGTTCCCGCAGGGCGTCACACGTAAGACGCTGGGCCTGACCGGGGAGGAGCGGCTCGATATTGCCGATCTGCAAAATATCAAACCGGGTGGCGAACTGCCGGTGACTTTAACGCACGCCGATGGCACGCAAGAGGTGATTCCGTGTCGTTGCCGTATTGATACCTCGACAGAGCTTACCTACTACCGTAACGACGGCATCCTGCACTATGTGATCCGCAATATGCTCAACTAAACAAAAAGGCCTGCTTCTGCAGGCCTTTTTTTATTACTTCAGCAGATGTCCCATCTTTTCCGCTTTCGTATCGAGATAGTGCTCGTTCTCCGGATTGCGCCCCACAATTAGCGGCACGCGCTCGACGATATTGATCCCGGCTTCGGTCAGGATCTCCACTTTCTTCGGGTTATTGGTCAGCAGACGCACTTCATCTACCGCCAGCAGTTTGAACATATCGGCGCAGAGGGTGAAGTCACGCTCGTCGGCGGCAAAGCCAAGCTGATGGTTGGCTTCGACGGTGTCATAGCCCTGATCCTGCAACGCATAGGCGCGGATCTTATTCAGCAAGCCGATGTTACGGCCCTCCTGGCGATGATAGAGCAGGACACCGCGGCCCTCTTCGGCAATGTGATTCAGCGCCGCTTCAAGCTGGAAGCCGCAGTCGCAGCGCAGGCTGAACAACGCATCGCCGGTCAAACACTCGGAGTGCACACGTGCGAGAACGGGCAACTGCCCGGAAATATCACCATAGACCAGGGCCACATGATCCTGTCCGGTTGCCAGTTCTTCAAAACCCACCATCAGGAAGTCGCCCCATGGGGTTGGCAGTTTGGCTTCTGCCACACGTTTAAGTTGCATGTGAATCTCCGGATTATTTGGGCGCCGCGCGCACCGTTAACCTGTAAGTTTTCTGAGTCGCGCCATTTTGCCACAAGCTGCCTGACGACGCCTACATCTGCGCGGTGAATACCGCATAAACGCACAAATGCGCCGTTTCAGCGAAACTGTCATTTTTCGGTTATGATTGTGTCACTTACGCACAAGGAGATGAGATGCTGTCTATTGCTAAGCGAACAACCGCCGGTGCGGCGATTTTATTAATTATGCCGCTGGCGGTCTGGATCTCCGGCTGGCACTGGGAGCCCGGGCAAAACCACTGGTGGCTGCGTGTGCTCTTCTGGATGACCGAAACGGTGACGCAGCCCTGGGGCATCATCACCCACGTTGTACTTTGTGCCTGGTTCCTGTGGTGCTTACGTTTTCGCCTTAAAGCCGCATTGATGCTTTTTGTCATCCTCGGCTGCGCGATTGTGGCCGGGCAGGGGGTGAAATCCTTCGTCAAAGGGCAGGTGCAGGAGCCACGTCCCTTCGTCTTATGGCTGGAAAAAGAGCACGCCGTCCCAACCGATCACTTCTACAGCCTGAAGCGCAAAGAGCGCGGCGCGCTGGTAAAAGAGCAGCTCGCCAGCCAGCATGATATTCCCGCTTTTTTACGCCACCACTGGCAAAAAGAGACCGGCTTTGCCTTTCCGTCCGGGCATACCATGTTCGCGGCAAGCTGGGCGTTGCTTGGCGTCGGGCTGCTGTGGCCGCGCAGAAGGACATGGACTATCGTGATTCTGCTCGCCTGGGCGACGAGTGTGATGGGCAGCCGTCTGTTGCTCGGCATGCACTGGCCGCGCGATTTAGCGGTCGCGACGCTTATATCCTGGATTCTGGTGACGCTGGCGACATGGCTGGCGCAGCGCATCTGCGGGCCGCTCACGCCGCCAGCGGAAGAGGTGCCGGAGATCGTCGAGCGTGACAGCGAGACTTGATTTCCATCATTTTGGCCGCAAATCAGAAATTAACATTATGCATCCCCATTTCGCGGCGGGCGCTAAAATGGTAGTTTATAAGGCTTGTGGCAGTCAGTTGCACATAAATTCATCGCACGAACCACATAACGGGATGTAATGTGAAATATTTACTCATTTTTCTACTGGTGTTAGCGATTTTTGTCGTGTCGATTACGCTTGGTGCGCAAAACGATCAGCAAGTCACGTTTAATTATCTCCTTGCACAGGGTGAATATCGCATCTCTACGCTGCTGGCCGTGCTGTTTGCTACCGGCTTCGCTATCGGCTGGCTGATTTGCGGTCTCTTCTGGTTACGCGTGCGTGTTTCTCTCGCCCGTGCCGAACGTAAAATCAAACGCCTCGAACAGCAGCTTACTCCCGCCGCGGATGTTCCGGTTACGCCCGGCACGCCGGCGGTGAAGGAATAATATTCTATGCTGGAGTTGCTGTTTCTGTTGTTGCCTGTCGCAGCGGCCTATGGCTGGTACATGGGGCGCAGAAATGCTCAACAAACTAAACAGGATGAGGCTAACCGGCTGTCGCGTGAATACGTTGCCGGGGTTAACCTTTTACTGAGCAATCAGCAGGATAAAGCGGTAGACCTCTTTCTCGATATGCTGAAAGAGGATACCGGCACGGTTGAGGCGCACCTTACTCTCGGGAATCTGTTCCGTTCGCGCGGCGAAGTTGACCGCGCTATCCGCATCCATCAAACCCTGATGGAGAGCGCCTCCCTCTCTTACGATCAGCGCCTGTTAGCGGTGCAGCAGCTTGGCCGCGATTATATGGCGGCCGGGATGTACGATCGCGCCGAAGATATGTTTAACCAACTGGTGGATGAGACCGATTTTCGCGTCAGCGCGCTGCAACAGCTGCTGCAGATCTACCAGGCGACCAGCGAATGGCAGAAAGCGATCGACGTCGCTGAACGCCTTGTGAAGCTCGGTAAAGATAAGCAGCGCGGTGAAATCGCCCACTTCTACTGCGAGCTCGCGCTGCAGCAGATGGGTAATGAAGATATGGATCGCGCCATGGCGCTGCTGAAGAAGGGCGCAGCAGCCGATCGCGACAGCGCGCGTGTATCCATTATGATGGGGCGCGTCTTTATGGCCAGCGGCGATTACGCGAAAGCGGTAGATAGCCTGCTGAAGGTGATCGATCAGGATAAAGACCTGGTCAGCGAAACGCTGGAGATGCTGCAAACCTGCTATCTGCAGTTGGGTAAAACCGACGAGTGGGCCGCTTTCCTGCAGCGTTGCGTCGAAGAGAATACCGGTGCCGCTGCCGAGCTGATGCTGGCAGAGATCGTTGAGCGTCGTGAGGGGGCAGATGCCGCGCAGGGATACGTCACGCGCCAGCTACAGCGTCATCCGACTATGCGTGTTTTCCATAAACTGATGGACTACCACCTCAACGAAGCGGAAGAGGGGCGCGCGAAAGAGAGTCTGATGGTACTGCGCGAGATGGTCGGCGAGCAGGTACGCAGCAAGCCGCGCTATCGCTGCCATAAATGCGGTTTTACGGCCTATACCATGTACTGGCACTGCCCATCCTGCCGCGCCTGGTCGACGGTTAAACCAATTCGCGGTCTCGACGGACAGTAATTTTTTTAAAAACACCTTCTTTAGTTACAACATACTTTCGAGTTTTTTTCAGACGGTTTCATCAACTCCTGTGCGGTCAGCGCTTTGCAGGTAAGGGGAACTGTCATTTCGCTCGCGGCGCAGGTAGAATGCTGCCCGTTTATCCATTTTGCGCCTGAGCGGGTGCCCTCATTTCAGAAGGTCTGATCATGACGTCCACTGCTTTATCGACTTCCCGCGCGGTTACCGACTCTCCGGTCGTTGTCGCCCTCGATTACGCCAACCGCGACAGCGCCCTGGCTTTTGTAGACCGCATCGATCCGCGCGATTGCCGACTGAAAGTGGGCAAAGAGATGTTCACGCTCTTCGGGCCACAATTCGTGCGCGAGTTGCAGCAGCGCGGTTTCGATATCTTCCTCGACCTGAAATTTCACGACATCCCTAATACCACCGCGCATGCGGTAAAAGCGGCGGCCGATCTTGGCGTCTGGATGGTCAACGTCCACGCCTCGGGCGGCGCGCGCATGATGACCGCAGCCAAAGAGGCGCTGCTGCCATTTGGCGCAGATGCACCGCTGCTGATTGCGGTTACCGTGTTAACCAGCATGGAAGCGAGCGATTTGCAGGATATCGGCATTACCGCCACCCCTGCGGAGCATGCCGAACGCCTGGCGCGTCTCACTCAGCAGTGCGGGCTTGATGGCGTCGTCTGCTCGGCGCAGGAAGCGGTGCGTTTCAAAAGCGAGCTTGGTCAGGCATTTAAACTGGTCACGCCGGGAATTCGCCCGCAGGGCAGCGACGCAGGCGATCAGCGCCGGATTATGACACCCGAGCAGGCGTTGCAGGCAGGCGTCGATTACATGGTGATTGGCCGCCCGGTTACGCAATCTGCCGATCCGGCGCAAACCCTGAAAGTAATCAACGCCTCGTTAGGCAAGGGGAGAGCATGAGCGATAACAACAGCCGTCTGGTCTACTCCACCGAAACCGGGCGCATTGATGAAGAGAAAGCAGCCGTAGAGCGCCCAAAAGGCGATGGCATTGTGCGCATCCAGCGCCAGACCAGCGGACGTAAAGGCAAAGGCGTCTGTTTAATCACCGGCATCGATCTTGATGACGAGTCGCTCAGCAAACTGGCGGCCGAGCTGAAGAAAAAATGCGGCTGTGGCGGGGCGGTGAAAGAGGGTGTTATTGAGATTCAGGGTGATAAACGCGATCTGCTTAAAACACTGCTGGAAGCAAAAGGCATGAAAGTAAAACTTGCCGGAGGCTAAAAAAAGAAAGGCCGCGTGAATAACGCGGCCTTTTATTTACCTATTTTTTAAATCAGACCTGAAAGAAAGTAGATTTCTTGATATTTATTTGCCGTAGTACCGACTAATTATTTACCGACCTGATGGCCAATAATACCGCCGACTGCCGCGCCGCCCAGCGTGCCGAGCGTGCTGCCGTCTGTTAATACAGCACCACCAAGCGCACCCGCACCCGCGCCAATCGCGGTGTTACGAGAACGTTTATCCCAGTGACCACAAGCACTCAGAGACATTGCCAGGGTAACTGCCAGTACTGCCGCGGCCATTTTTTTACTTGTTAACATCATCATACTTTCTCCTGAATAATCGATTCACGGAACCAGAGGCTCTCTAAGTATAGTCTTAGAAATAATCTCAAAGATCTTCCGTGAAACCTTGCTGCGCAGGGGTAATGCAATCACCTGAGTGATAATTACTCCCTGTTATATCGCTGATAATAATTTTACGCAGCGGCACGCAACAAACCAGGTAAAAACTCTTAATAAAATACTCAGAATCGTCTCAGAAAAGAGAGGGATAGCCCGTTTTCACGGGCAAAGGGATCAGGCGTTGGATGGAGTTTGAACAATATCGATAATTAACCCCGCCGCTTGAAGCTGGCGCTGTGCCTCGGCGGAAATGGCGTCATCTGTGATCACCCGCTGAAAGCGGTCAACCGGGCCAAGCGTGTAGGGGTGTACGACGCCGAATTTTGAGCTGTCCGTCAGCACAATCGCCTCGCTGCCTTTTTCCAGCACCGCGTTCACCACATCGGTGCGCATCATGTCGCGCCCGGTAAAGCCCGTTTCCGGCTGCCAGCCATCAATGCCGATAAAGGCTTTGCTGAAATGCACCTGGGAAATGTACTGGCGCGTCAGCGGTCCCACCATGCTTTCGCTCTTTTTCTGGTAAATGCCGCCGAGCAGAATCACTTCGCACTGCGCCGATTTCAGCAGATGCGCAATATAGCTGCTGACAGTAATGATGGTGATGTCCCGCTGCTCGCCGAGTTTGCGGGCGAGTAGGGCGTTGCTGCTGCCGTTCTCAATAAACACCGTTTCACCGGCGCTGACCAGCGAGGCGGCAAAGTCAGCCAGCTCGCGCTTAACGGCATAATTAGTCAGCATGCGCGTTTCGACGTCTTCGCTGTCGAGCGGCACGGCAAACCCGTGGGTGCGACGTAAATAGCTCTGCTTTTCCAGCGTATTCAGATCCTGGCGAATCGTCACTTCAGAAACGCCGGTCATACGAGCAAGATCGGCGACGCTCATCTGACCTTTGTCGATGACCGTTTGCAAAATAAGTTGTTGTCGGGAATTCATAGCCACACTTTTTATCTTTCGCGCGAATGTAAATCGCCACGACTGCGGTGGCATTCCCGGCTGCCGCGTCATGGCGAAAAGAGATTACTTAAATTTCCCAGGGCGTTTTCTGCGTGCCTGAGTGTGGGGGCTGGTCGCTGTTATCGAGATCCCGCAGCTCCGTCTTCAGAATTTCCAGATTACGGATAGCGGACTGATAATCTCCGGCCACCAGAATATCAAGCACGGTATCGATCCGGGCGGCCAGCTGTTTTACATCGATCTCTGCCATACCTTCACCTTCATATCGAAAAACGAATAAATTCAATGATGCAGAAAAGCGTTTAAAAAGAGAAGGGAAAAAACCACATCTCAACGGCTTCTCTGCATGAAGTATATATTCATCCCTCCGCCCGTGGTCGGTTCAGCGCGTGACGTAGTCTTTTCAGGCGCGCAACGCGCACTATCTGGAGGAATACGCAATGACGATAAGTAATCAACCGACCTGCAAACTCTTTACCGATGAACAACGTTTCACGCAACTCTCAGGTTTTTACGAAGAGGAGCGGCGCACCGTGTGGATGATGCTGCGCGCCAGGCCGCGACCCTGCTTCAACCACCAACTGATTGAGGAGATCATGAACCTCTCCTGGCTGGTCAGGCAGAGCGGATTTGCCGTCGACTTCTGGGTCACCGGATCGCTGGTTCCCGGTATGTTCAATACCGGCGGCGATCTGCATTTTTTTGTCGAGTGCATCAAAAACGGGCGGCGAGAAGCGTTGCGCGCTTATGCCCGCGCCTGCGTTGACTGTGTGCATGCCGCTTCACGCGGTTTTGACACCGGCGCAATTTCGCTGGCGATGATCGAAGGCAGCGCGCTCGGCGGTGGGTTTGAAGCCGCGCTGGCGCACCATTTTGTGCTGGCGCAACGCGATGCGCGTCTCGGTTTCCCGGAGATCGCCTTTAACCTCTTTCCCGGCATGGGGGCCTACTCTTTAGTCGCCCGCCGTGCGGGGATGAAACTGGCTGAAGAGCTTATCTACAAAGGGGAGTCCCATTCGGCGGAGTGGTATGCGCCAAAAGGGCTGGTCGATATCGCGTTTGAAGAGGGGCAAGGCTTTATGGCCGTGCGTACCTTTATCGATACGCTGCAACCGCGCCTGAATGGCGTGCGTGCCATGCTCAGGGCGCGCCAGCGCGTGCTGCAACTGCCACGCAGTGAGCTAATGGATATCACGGAAGATTGGGTAGATGCCGCCTTCTGCCTGCAAGCGAAAGATATCGCCTATATGGAGCGCCTGGTGCTGTTGCAAAACCGCCATACGGCGGTTGCGCTCAGTAAAGCCGGTTAACGCGCCTTGCGTGGCTGGTAGCGTGTAAACCAACGTTCAAACGCGGCAGCGGGCATCGGTCTGGCGAACAGAAACCCCTGCCGCTCATGGACGCCGTTGTCGGTCAAAAACGCATCCTCCTGCGCACTCTCCACCCCTTCAGCAATCACCTGTAGATTAAGCGCTGCCGCCACCGCGACAATCGCGCGCACCAGCGATTGCGAAATCGGTTGTTGATGAATATCGCGCACGAAGCTTTGGTCGAGTTTGATAGCGTTAAGGGGAAAGCGTGCCAGCTGCGAGAGGGAGGAGTAGCCGGTTCCAAAGTCATCCAGATGCACCTGCGATCCCAACGCGCTGAACTGCTGGATCACCGAGAGCGCCAGCGCTTCGTTTTCGATAATGCAGCTTTCGGTCAATTCAACATCAATCGGGCAGTCAGCAAAATGAAGCTCGCTGAGCGCTCGTTTCAGATCGCTAAAGATGGTCTGATCGGCCAGCTGTCGGGCAGAGACATTCACCGCCACGCGCAGGTTAATCCCCTGGTCGCGCCATTGCGCCACTTGCCGTACCACATCCAGCATTACCCAGCGGCCGAGCGGCACAATCAGGCCGGACTCTTCGGCGTAGGAGATAAAATCGAGCGGTGGGATCAGCCCGCGCTCGGGCGACTGCCAGCGCACCAGCGCTTCGAGGCTGCGCACTTCGCCATTCCGGTTCACTTTCGGCTGGTAGTGAATCACCAGTTGCTCTTTATCCAGTGCCTTGCGCAGGTTGGTATCGAGCCAAAGGTACTCAAATACCCGCTGGTTCATCTCGGCACAAAACACGCAAAACTTGCCCCGACCGTTCTCTTTGGCGGTATACATCGCAGTATCGGCATTGCGGATCAGATTTTCGCGATCGTTGCCATGTTCAGGGGCGAGGGCGATACCAATCGAGCAGCCGGAGTAGATCTCAATCAGCCCGATGCGGAACGGCGCGCGCAGTCGACACAAGATTCGCGAGGCCATCGCTTCCAGTGCCATTTGCGAGGTATTCGTCGCCAGCACGATAAACTCATCGCCGCCAAGACGCGCCAGCACCTGGCCCTCATCAAGACAGCCTAATATGGCCAGCGCAACGGCCTGCAGCAGCTGGTCGCCAAACATATGCCCGTAGGCATCGTTCACTTTTTTAAAGTTATCGAGATCGAGATAGACCACGCCGACCTGAGTATTGCCGCGTGCGGCAATCGCATCGCTGATGCGATCCTGAATAGCGTTGCGATTGGGTAAACCGGTAACGGTATCGGTATTCGCCAGCACCCGCAGCCGCTCCTGGGCGTGGCGCTCCTCGGTAATGTCGGTACCGGAGCAGATAAGGTAAACCTCATTTTTGCCGCTGCCGCTGTGCACAAACTTATTGCGGAAGATAAACAGCCGCTGGCCTTTGCGCGTCTTTACCCAGCGCTCCACTTCATAAGAAGATCCATCGCGGAAAAACTGGGTGATATTGCGCTTTGAGGCCGCCGCTTCACTGCGGCTCATAAACAGCTTAAAGACGTTCTGCCCAATCACCTCGTGCTCTTTCAGGCCGGTATACTCTTCGCTCAGGCGGTTAAAACGCTGTATGTTGCCCAGCCGGTCGAGGATCACAATCACTGAATTGGCTTCCGACACCACCTGCTCTGCAAAGGAGAGACCCTGCACCAGATCGCGAGCGACAGCCTGGGTATCGTCCCATGCCGATGCGCTACCCGCCCAGGCGTTTCGGGTAATTTTGCGCCCGACAAGGTGAACCGTCACCTCTTCGCCAAACAGGGTGAGGGGCATGGTCAGGCTGGAGGTGATCACCGTCATCGCGCGGATCTGTGCCGCCTGCTCATCGGTCAGCGCGACCACCTGCGTCGTATCGGCATGCTCTTCAGGGGCGAAATGCAGGGCATTGCTGTCAGCCGTAAGCCGCCAGTAAGGACTGTGTGAACCCAGATAGCGAAACAGCACGCTCTGTTCCTGCGTCTCTCTCATGCGTTCTCCCAACCTACCCGCCACAGGACGGGCACCTGTTGATGACCGACAACCGCCATTAATGACAGGACGGTTCTCCGTTAACGTATTGTTTTTATAGGAGTGTTGAGTAAAGCGTTACCTGGTGTGGAAAAGCAGAGACGGCTGCCGCACGCAAATGTGGGCGGTAAACAAACCGCTGCATGATGAGAAGTGTGGTCGGTTTTCGCTATTTGTGGGAGGGAAAGTGCTTAAAAATGCGCGATATATTGCCAGAAAAGCGCTCCCTCCCGAACGGGAAGGAGCGTAGAAGCGTTACATCACCGGACGGGCGATCACGCTGCGGGTTTCCATCCGAACTTCGGCGATGGTGACATCAATGACATCCGTCACTTTGAACACCACTTCGCCTTTGATCTGCACGGTGCCGCTCTCCTGGCTGCACACCAGCTCATCACGCACGGCATGAATGAACGGAGCCGGGATAAAGGCGACCGCGCCGTTATCCACCAGGCGAACGCGCATGCCGCCGCGGCTGACATCGATAATCTCTGCCGCGAAGCGGGTGTCGGTGCCGGCTTTGTTTTGCAGGAAACGGGCATAGAGCCAGTCGCCGACATCGCGCTCGGCCATACGGTTCAGGCGACGGCGTTCCGCCATCTGCACGGTGGTCTCATCCTGCGGACGCACCGGCGTTTCACCTTTGATGATCGCTTTCAGCAGGCGGTGGTTGACCATATCGCCATACTTACGGATCGGTGAGGTCCAGGTCGCGTAAGCGTCCAGCCCCAGGCCAAAGTGCGGGCCTGGATTGATGCTGATTTCAGCGAAAGACTGGAAGCGACGAATGCGACTGTCGAGGAAGCCGGAAGGCTGCGCGTCGAGTTCACGGCGCAGTTTGCAGAAGCCTTCCAGCGTCAGCACTTCTTCAGCCTTCACTTCAACACCGTGGGTTTTCAGCATCGCCACCAGCTGCTCGCTGTTCGCCGGGTCAAAACCTAAATGGACGTTGTAGATACCAAAGCCCAGCTTGTCGCGCAGCACGCGCGCGGCGCAGATGTTGGCGGCAATCATCGACTCTTCAACGATGCGGTTGGCAATGCGGCGCGGCTCGGCAACGATATCCAGCACTTCGCCTTTTTCGCCCAGCACAAAGCGGTAATCCGGACGGTCTTTAAACACCAGCGCATGGGTCTGACGCCACTGGCCGCGCAAATCGCAGGCGCGTTTCAGCAGACGGATCTGCGAGGCGATGGCGTCATTAACAGGCTGCCACTCGCCGCGGTTTTCCAGCCAGTCAGAGACATCGTCATAGGCCAGTTTGGCTTTTGATTCGATGGTGGCGGCGAAGAATTCAATGTTCTCTTCAATGGTGCCGTCGCTGTCCAGCGTCATGCGGCAGACCAGCGCCGGACGCACTTCGTTAGCGCGCAGGGAGCAGAGATCGTCAGAGAGTTCGCGCGGCAGCATCGGGATGTTGAAGCCCGGCAGGTAGTTGGTGAAGGCGCGGATTTTCGCCGCATCATCAAGCTTGCTGCCTTCAGCAATCCACGCGGTAGGATCGGCAATTGCCACGGTCAGCTGCAGCTTGCCATCCGCCAGCTCTTCGGCGTAAAGCGCATCATCCATATCTTCGGTGCTGGCGCTGTCGATGGTGACGAAATCAAGCGCGGTCAAATCGACACGCTGCAGGCCATCATCCAGCATCTCTGTTGCCACGCCGTTCGGCGCCTCTTTTTCGAGGTTATGACGGGCAAGCGTTACCCACCACGGCACGAAGTGGTCGTCAGAGAAGGTGATAAATTGCGTGAGTTCCGCGTAGAAGCCGCGATCGCCTTTCAGCGGGTGACGGCGCATCTCGGCGACCGCCCAGTCACCCTCTTTAAAATCATGCTCCACGCCGCGCGCGGCGCGACAGGGGATGGAGTCTTTGAGTAAAGGATGATCCGGCACAATCGACAGGCGGTCATCTTTTTTGTGCACTTTGCCCACGAAACGGGTCAGAAAAGGCTCGACCAGCGTTTCCGGCTCCGCGCTTTCGCGCTCTTTTTCCGTGTGAATAACGGCAACAATCCGATCGCCGTGCATCACTTTTTTCATCTGCGGCGGCGGGATGAAATAGCTTTTTTGAGCATCGACTTCCAGAAATCCGAAGCCTTTCTCGGTGCCTTTAACAACACCTTCTGCACGCGGTGTCTGAGAGTGGAGCTGCTGTTTAAGCTGCGCGAGCAGCGGGTTATCCTGGAGCATAATCATCTATTTTCGTGGCTAAAAGAGCGGCTGACAGTTTTACGCGATTCCGCCTGTTGCAGCAAGCGCTGTTTCAGCAAAATCTCCTGCGCGCCGCCCGGTTTATAGCCTTACGCCGCAGGCTCGCCGAGAGCGATCTTAAGCCGGTTGATCCAGCCGCACAGGGCACAGCGCAGCAGCAGGCTGAATGCGGCCTGAGGGCTAAAACCCGCATCTGAGAGTGCTGCAAGCTGAGCGGGGCTGAATCTGTCCGGCGCGCAGGTCAGCACCTGCACCGCTTGCACCAGCGCGCGCTCTTTATCGTTATCCGCCAGAAAGGCGCTGAGGGCAGGTTCGCCCTGGCGCAGCGCTTCCCGCAGCCCGGCAGCGTGAACGCCGCGCTGCAGCCGTTCAGCAAAACAGCCGGTGCTGCCATTGATCCGCGCTGTAGAGGCACCGACCAGCCAGCCCAGCGTTTTATTCGGCGTAATGGCGTTCACCTGCTGGCAAATCTCGCCCAGCTCGTTAAGCAGCAGATGCTCATGCGCCAGTAGCGGCGCAAGCTGGCGCAGCTCGGGCAGGGGTTGCCAGTGGGCAAGGGAGCCCATCTGCGCGGCGTTTGAAACTCGTTGGTCAACCCCCTCAATCGCTGGTTGCCAGCCCGCGTTTTCATCGGCAAACAGGCTCGCGTCGGCGGGCGGCTGCGTCTCCATGCCGGGAATATAGCGCACCGGTTGTCCCAGCAGCGCCTGCAAAATGGCGAGCACCCGCGCCTGGAAGGCGATAAATCCAACTATCTGATTGAAGAGCACAATATCGAACAGCGTCAGGCCCACCTCTTCAAGCTGCTGGCGGGCCCGGGTATCAATCACCGACGGCGAAGCGGCAAGCTGACGCGCATATTGCGTAATTTGCGCCAGCCGGCAGTTGCTCTCGCGCGATGAGTCGGGTGCCGCCAGAGGAGCGAGCCGTGCGGCGTAGTGGTTGCACAAACGCTGGACGCCAAACACCTGCGCCACGGTGAGCGCGGTGCTGAGCCGATCGTAGGCGCTGAAGGTGCGCAGTCGCGTCGTCTGTACACGCTGCGGAAAGAGCAGGGCGTAGAGTTTGCGTGCGGGCGCGGCAATGGCCTCGACATCGCCATGCAGATCATCCGGCACAGTGAGGTCGAGCAGAAAGGGGTCATTAACGGTAGCGGCTTCGGGAACCAACGGTAGCGCGTGTACCCGGCTGGCGCTTGACTGGGTCTCATGATACCAGTGGCTTTTGCCTGCAATCCGGCGTTGTTCCATGGTCGTTCCTTGGTCTCAAAGTGGCGATCCGGGGACGACGTCAGGTCTTAGCTTGCCGGATCGGTGGTGCTGCTTAATCCTGGCGTAAGGGGGAGGCGGGATAAAAGATTGTTAGGTGATAACAAATATCAGAAAGGCATAAAAAAACGCCCCTTCGGCAGAAGGGGCATTGGGGAATTATTTGATTTCCAGCTCGTTCATCGCAGCGATGTTGAAACCGCCGTCGACGTGAACCACTTCACCGGAGATACCGGCAGAGAGGTCAGAGCAGAGGAACGCCGCGGAGTTGCCGACGTCTTCGATGGTCACGGTGCGACGGATCGGGGTAACCGCTTCACAGTGTGCCAGCATTTTACGGAAGTCTTTGATACCGGAAGCCGCCAGGGTGCGGATCGGACCCGCGGAGATGCCGTTGACGCGCACGCCTTCCGGACCCATCGCGTTCGCCATATAGCGCACGTTCGCTTCCAGAGAGGCTTTCGCCAGACCCATCACGTTGTAGTTCGGGATAGCGCGCTCTGCGCCCAGGTAGGAGAGAGTCAGCAGCGCGGAGCCCGGGTTCAGCATTTCGCGGCAGGCTTTAGCCATCGCCACAAAGCTGTAGGAGCTGATGTCGTGAGCGATTTTGAAGCCTTCACGGGTTACGGCGTTAACATAGTCGCCGTCCAGCTGATCGCCCGGTGCGAAACCGATGGAGTGCACGAAGCCGTCAAATTTTGGCCAGACTTTCGCCAGGTCAGTAAACAGGGCGTCGATGCTCTCATCTTGCGCCACATCACACTCCAGCACGATGCTGGAACCCAGCTGGGCGGCAAACTCTTCAACACGGCCTTTCAGCTTGTCGTTCTGGTAGGTGAACGCCAGCTCTGCGCCTTCGCGATGCATAGCCTGCGCGATGCCGTATGCGATGGAGAGTTTGCTGGCTACGCCAGTCACCAGAATGCGCTTACCGGAAAGAAAACCCATAGCTTTAATCCTTATATTCATTGTTGTGGCGCTCGCGGCTCTGTTGGGGCGAGCGTCGTTAAAACGCGGCGATTCTATCATGAGTCGCCGTCTCCGTTAATCCGACCACTGAAAGGTTTGTCTCAGCGGTCTTTTCGCCAGGCGTCGGCGGTTAATGCTTCGCCAAAGTGGCCGGCAATTAAGCGTTTCGTGAGATCGTGCAGCGGCGAGGCGAGCACATCGGCGGTGCTGCCGCGCTCCACCACTTCCCCCTGATGCATCACCAGCACCTGATCGCTGATATGTTTCATCATGCCGATATGCTGGGTGACATAGATATAAGAGATACCCTGTTTCTCCTGTAATTCCAGCATCAGGTTGATTAACTGCGAACGCATCGACATATCGAGCGAGGCCAGCGCTTCATCGGCAATAATCACTTTCGGGCGCAAGATTAGCGCGCGCGCCAGCCCAAGGCGCTGTTTCTGCCCCGGTGCCAGCATGTGCGGGTAATAGCTGACATGATCCGGCAGCAGGCCGACCATGCGCAGGGTTTCAAGGATGCGCTTACGCCGCGCTTCCGGCTCGAGATCGGTATTCAAGCGCAGTGGAAAATCGAGGATCTGCGACAAGCGCTGGCGCGGGTTAAGCGAGGTGGTCGGATCCTGAAAAATCATGCGGATATGCTGGCTGCGGAAGGTGTAATCGCCATAATGCAGCGGCTTATCGTCAATCACCAGTTCACCGGCGGTAGGGGCAATCATTCCCGCCAGCATTTTCGCCAGCGTCGATTTTCCGGAGCCGTTCTCGCCAATAATCGCCAGCGTCTGCCGTTCACGCAGGGTAAAGCTGAGCGGCTTGACCGCTTCCACGGTCTGGCGGCGGAACCAGCCGGTGCGGTAGCGGAAGGTTTTGCTCAGGTTGCGCACTTCAAGCAAGGTTTCAACCATCTCACTCACTCTCCATATTCAGCGGGAAATGGCAGGCAAACAGGTGATTACGCGGTCCTGCAAGCCGCGGGGTTTCAATACATTTGCGCTGAGCATAGGGGCAGCGCGGCCCGAGGCGGCAGCCAATCGGCAGCTGCTCAAGCAGCGGAATCGCGCCTGGCAGCGTATTCAGGCGGCTTTTGTGCGGCATCGCGCTGCCAAAATCGGGAATCGCGCGGATCAGCGCCTGGGTATAGGGGTGATGCGGCGTGGCGATCAGATCTTCGCTCGGTGCGGTCTCAACCGTCTGCCCGCAGTACATCACATTGATACGATCGGCCCATTTGCTCAGCATCTGCAAATCGTGGCTGATCAAAATGATGGTCGTGTTGTTGTTCTGGTTCAGCCGGTCGAGCAGGCGGAAAATCTGCGCCTGGGTGGTCGGCTCCATGGCGTTGGTCGGCTCATCGGCAATCAGCAGACGCGGCTGGTTGGCCAGCGCAATGGCGATCATCACTTTCTGGCATTCGCCTTCCGTGAGCTCGTAAGGGAAACTGCGCATCGCATCTTTATGATCTTTAATGCCGACGCGGTGCAGCAGCTCAATCGCCCGGCGTTTGCGCCAGCCCATGCGCTGCCACCACTTGCCTTTAAAGGTCCAGCGCGGGATGTTTTGCATCAGCTGCTTGCCGACGCGCTCGGAGGGATCGAGACAGGATTGCGGCTCCTGGAAAATCATCGACACGTTGTGGCCCAGCAGCTTGCGCCGCTCGCGCGCCGAGAGGCGCATCAGGTCGATATCATCAAAGCGCATACGGTCCGCCGTGACGCGCCAGTTATCCTTGGTAACGCCACAGATCGCTTTCGCAATCAGGCTTTTACCGGAGCCGGATTCACCCACCAGCCCGCGAATCTCACCCTCGGCAAGGGTCAGGCTGACGCGGTCAACCGCTTTCACCCATTCAGAGCCGGTTTTGACTTCAATGGTCAGGTTACGGATATCAAGAAGCGGCATTACTCCACCCCCGCAGTGATGGCGCGACGGATGCCGTCACCCAGCACGTTAACCAGCAACACGCTCACCATAATCGCCGCGCCCGGCAGCATCACCGTCCACGGCGCAACATAAATCAGCTCCAGCGCATCGCCCAGCATCGCGCCCCACTCCGGGGAGGGGAGCTGCGCGCCGAGATCGAGAAAGCCCAGCGCGGCAATATCAAGGATCGCCATCGACAGCGCGCGGGTAATCTCCGTCACCATACCGGCAGTGATATTCGGCAGAATCGCGTACCACAAAATATTCATCGTCGACGCGCCATCAAGACGGGCGGCGACAACATACTCTTTCTCCAGCTCGTCATGCACCAGGCTGTAGACCGAACGCACCATGCGCGGCAAAAGCGCCAGCCAGACGGCAAACATCGCATGGGAGAGATGCGGGCCGACAAAGGCGACGACAATAATCGCCAGCAGCAGCGTTGGCAGCGAAAGCAGGGTATCGAGAATATGGTTCAGCACCGCCGAGCGCAGGCCGTGCGTTGCCCCGGCGAACACGCCGAGCAGCAGCCCGCACACCGTGGCGGCGAGCGTGACGAGAAATGCGCCGCCAACGGTAGGCGCCGCGCCGCTCAGCAGGCGGCTTAACACATCGCGGCCGAGATCGTCGGTGCCGAGGAAAAAGGACACATCGCCATAGCGCGACCACGACGGCGGCAGCAGCTGGTAGCCAAGAAACTGCTGGTCGATGCCGTAAGGGGCGAACCAGTGACCGAACAGGCAGAGCAGCGCCAGCGCGCCGCAGCCATAGAGGCCGATCATCGCGGTGGGATCGCCATAAAAGTGGCGCCACGCGGTACGCAGCGCGCCGGGCGCACGTTTTTCGCTGTAGACGCTATCGTAAGGCATACCATTCCTTATGTTTTAACGGGTTCGCCAGCGCGCCAAGAATATCGGAGAGCACGTTGACGATAATCACTAATGAACCGATAACCATCACGCCGGCGGAGATCGCGGCATAATCCTGCTGGCGGATAGCGTTGATCAGCCAGCGGCCCAGCCCCGGCCAGCTAAAGACCACTTCGGTGATCATCGCCAGCGTCAGCATGGTGGAGAATTGCAGCCCCAGGCGCGGGATCACCGGCGGCAGGGCGTTGTGCAGCACATGGCGGCGCAGAATGGTAAAGCGGGACAAACCGCGCGTCGCCGCCGCTTTAATGTAGTTTTTCTCAAAGACCTCAATGGTGCTGATACGCATCAGGCGGATCACTTCGGTGGTCGGTGCCACCGCCAGCGTCACCACCGGCAGGATGACGTGGCGCAGGGCGCTCATCAGCATCTCATCGCGCCACGGCGAGTCAGAAATCCAGGCATCAATCAGCGAAAAACCAGTGACGGTTTTCACTTCATACAGCAGGTCAAAACGCCCGGAGACCGGCAGCCAGCCGAGATTGAGAGAGAAGAAGAGGGTGAGCAGCAGCGCCAGCCAGAAGACCGGAATGGAGAAGCCGAGCAGCGCCACGGCGCTGATGGCTTTATCCTGCCAGCGACCACGCATGACTCCTGCCAGCATTCCCACCGGAATACCGACCAGCAATGCCGAGCCAAAGGCGAGAATACAGAGCTCCATGGTCGCCGGGAAAACTTCCTGCAACTGCTCGGAGATCAGCTGTCCGTTAATGCTTGAGACGCCAAAATCCCAGTGCAGCAGGCCGTTAAACCAGAAGATCCACGCATTCCACAGCGTCGCGCCCTGCAAGGGGGCATGGGGGGTAAAGTAGCTCAGGCTGAAGCCAACAAAGGTCAGTAAAAAGAGGGTGACCAGCAGCAGCAGCAAACGACGCAAAGTAAAAATAATCACGGCGACACCTCTTTTTTATCCCGCGACACGCCAGCGAAAGAGGCGCTGCCAAAGGGACTCAGCACCAGGCCTTTAATATCGTACCGGTATGCCTGCAAGCGCAGGGAGGAGGCGAGCGGCAGCACCGGCAGTTCGCGGGCGAGGATCTGCTGGGCTTCATCATACTCATCGATGCGCGACGCCAGTTGCTGCGAGGCGAGCGCTTTTTGCAGCACCTCATCAAACTCGCGCTGGCACCAGTGGGCAAAGTTGGTTTGCGAATCAATCGCCGCGCAGCTGAGCAGCGGGCGGAAGAAGCTGTCCGGATCGTTACTGTCCGTCGCCCAGCCGGTGAGCGTCAAGTCGTGGTTCATGTCCATCAGGCGCGCCTCCTGGAAGCGCCCCTCAACCGGCACAATCACCACTTTCACGCCGACCTGCGCCATATCCGCCTGAATCAGCTCGGCGGTTTTCAGCGGGCTGGGGTTCCAGGGCTGCGAGCTGGTTGGCACCCACAGTTGCAGGGTGAGGTTCTCCAGCCCCAGCGCTTTCAGGCGCTCGCGGGCCTGTTTCGGGTCATATTCGGTAATTTTGGCATCGTTATCGTACGCCCACGACGCGCGGGGCAGGATCGACGCCGCAGTCTCCGCCGTGCCGTAGTAAATCGACTGCATCAGGCGCTGGTTATTGATCGACAGGGCTAACGCGTGGCGCACCGCCGGGTTATTGAGCGGTGGTTTGTTGGTATTGAACGCCAGGTAGGCGATGTTCATCCCCGGGCGCAGGGTTAAACGCAGCCGCGGGTCGTCACGCAAAATGGTCAGCTGGCTGGCAGCAGGCCATGCCAGCACATCGCACTCGCCGGTGAGCAGTTTCGATAAACGTCCGGTGCCGCCCGAGCCGAGATCGACCACCACCTGTTGCATCAGCGGTTTGCCGAGCCAGAATTTTTCGTGACGTTGTAACCGAACGTACTGCCCGGCGCGATACTCATCCAGCTGGAATGGCCCGGTGCCGACCGGCTGGCGGTCAATCAGCTCCTGATGGTCAATTTTTTGCAACTGCGCGGCGTACTCTGCCGACATCACCGAAGCGTAATGGGTGGCAAGGTGCCATAAGAAGGAGGCATCCGGTTTTTTCAGGCGAAACTCGACGGTACGGTTATCCAGCTTGCGCACGCTCTCCACCGAGTCGGCGAATTGCAGGCTGTCGAAATAGGGGAAGCTGTCGCCATTGACGTTATGCCACGGATGGTGGCGATCGAAAATGCGCTGGAAGGTAAAGACCACGTCGTCAGCATTCAGCGTGCGGGTGGGGGTAAACCACGCGGTATGCTGGAAATTGACGCCGCTGCGCAGGCGAAAACGGTAGGTCGCGCCGTTATCCAGCACCTCCCAGCTCTCCGCCAGCTCCGGCACCAGACGATAAGTATAAGGATCCACATCCAGCAGGCGGCTATAAAGCTGCGCGGCGAGGGTGTCGACAATTAGCCCGCTGCTCGCTTTTTGCGGGTTAAAGGTATTAACCTGGCCATTCACGCAATAGACAAAGCCGCTTTCGCGGATATCTGACGTGGCCGCGGGCGCAGCCTGAGCCGTACCGGTCGCCAGCAGTGCGGTGAAAAGCAGGGAAGAGAAAACCAGACGCATGATTTTTTCAACGGTTTTAAAGTAATGGGCAAAGTGTATCGCACTTACCTGGGCTACGTACAAATGTCTGCGGACAACTGCTGTTATTGTCGACGATTTCAGCGTATTTGATGCTTTTTCAGCAGGGCGCGTAGCTGGTGGTAGGTTAAACCAAGCCGCTCTGCCGCCCGTTTCTGATTAAATTCTGCCTGATGCAGGCTCTGCTCGAGCAGGCTTTTCTCCTGATCGAGCTGAAACTGACGCAGGTCCAGCGGCAGCTCTGGCAGCGAAGTTGCGCGATTTTCTTGCCTCGGCGCTGGCGCTTTCTCACTCACATCGCGGCGGAAAGGGTCGAGGATAATGGTGTCCAGCGGCGTGTCGCTGCTGCCGTGACGGTATACGGATCGTTCCACCACGTTTTTCAGCTCGCGGATGTTTCCCGGCCAGCCATAGTTCATCAGCACGTCGCGGGCATGCTCCGTAAAGCCGGGAAAGAGCGGCATATGCAGTTCGCGGCACATCTGGATGGCGAAATGGTCAGCCATTAGCATGATGTCACTCTGGCGTTGGCGCAGCGGTGGTAACAGCACCACATCAAACGCCAGCCGGTCGAGCAGGTCGGCGCGAAAGGTTCCTTCCTGCACCATCTGCGGCAGATCGGCGTTGGTGGCGCACACCAGTCGCACATTAACCTGTAACGGCTGGCTGCCGCCGACGCGCTCCAGTTCGCCATACTCAATCACCCGCAGCAGTTTCTCCTGCACCAGCATTGGTGCGGTCGCCAGCTCATCCAGAAACAGCGTGCCGCCGTCGGCGCGCTCAAAACGGCCAGGGTGGCGCTTCTGCGCGCCGGTAAAGGCGCCCGCTTCATGACCAAACAGTTCGCTGTCGAGCAGGTTTTCATTCAGCGCCGCGCAGTTTAAGGAGATAAACGGCCCCTGCCAGCGCGAGGAGAGGAAGTGCAGGCGGTTGGCAATCAGCTCTTTACCGGTGCCGCGCTCGCCGATAATCAGCACCGGTTTATCGATCGGTGCAAGGCGGGAAACCTGTTCCAGCACCTCAATAAAGCTGTTGGCTTCGCCAAGAAGGTTATCTTTCTGTTCTGCCATGATGAAATTCGCCACAAGTTGGTCTCTTTAACCACTCTAGTCTAAGTTATGGTTAAGGTAAAATCATTCATTCCCTTTATAATCAAGCAGATGAAAAGTTGGCACGGAGATTGTATTAATCAGGCAGCAGGGCTCAGCCCGATAACAGAAATCAAGAGGATTAGATTATGGGTATTTTTTCTCGTTTTGCCGACATCGTGAACGCCAACATCAACTCGCTGCTGGAGAAAGCGGAAGATCCGCAAAAACTGGTCCGCCTGATGATTCAGGAGATGGAAGATACGCTGGTTGAAGTGCGCTCCACCTCTGCACGTGCGCTGGCTGAAAAGAAACAGTTAACGCGCCGTATTGAGCAGGCGAGCGCACAGCAGGCTGAATGGCAGGAAAAAGCCGAACTGGCACTGCGTAAAGAGAAAGAGGATCTGGCGCGTGCGGCGCTGATCGAAAAACAGAAAGTGACCACGCTTATCGAGACGCTGGAGCAGGAAGTGACGCTGGTTGACGAAAGCCTGGCGCGTATGAAGAAAGAAGTTGGCGAGCTGGAGAACAAACTGAGCGAAACCCGTGCCCGCCAGCAGGCGCTGACCCTGCGTCACCAGGCGGCAAGCTCCTCGCGCGATGTTCGCCGTCAGCTCGACAGCGGCAAAATGGATGAAGCGATGGCACGTTTCGAATCCTTCGAACGTCGTATCGACCAGATGGAAGCCGAAGCGGAAAGCCACGGTTTTGGTAAGCAAAAACCGCTGGATCAGCAGTTTGCCGATCTGCAGGCAGATGATGAAATCAGCGAGCAACTGGCGCAACTGAAAGCCAGAATGAAACAGGACAACCAATAATAACGAGCGGCGGCATCAGAAGATGCCGCTGGCATCCCTGTAAGGAGTACACATGAGCACGCTTTTTCTGGCTATACCCCTGACGTTATTCATTCTGTTTGTTTTACCGGTCTGGTTATGGCTGCACTACAACAACCGCGCTTCACGCGGTGCGCTTAACCAGAACGAGCAGCAACGTTTGCTGCAGCTGACGGATGAAGCAACGCGCATGCGCGAACGCATTCAGGCGCTGGAAGATATTCTGGATGCAGAACATCCAAACTGGAGAGATCGCTGATGGCTACCCTAAATCTGAATAAAAAATTATGGCGTATTCCGCAGCGCGGTAAGCTCGGCGGCGTCTGCGCCGGTATCGCGGAATATCTCGATATCCAGGTCAGACTGGTGCGTATCGTCACCGTGCTGGCGATGCTGTTTGGCCTCTTTTTCTTTGTCGTCGTGGCCTATATCGCGCTCTATTTTGCGCTTGATCCGCTGCCGGATAACTACACTGAAGGTGAGGTGCCCGCCAGCAACAGCGAGTTGCTGGATGCGGTAGATGCGCAATTGGCCGCCGGCGAGAGCCGTTTGCGCCAGATGGAGCGTTATGTCACATCCGATACGTTCTCGCTGCGTAGCCGTTTTCGTCAGCTTTAAGAGGTGAATATGAATCGACACTGGCAACAGCTAAACCGCAATGTCAAACCCGGCCTCAAGCTGGTCGGCAAACTGATGTTGCTGACCGCTCTGCGCGTTGGACCTGCGGGCGTGGCGGGCTGGGCGGTAAAATCCGTTGCCCGTCGACCGTTGAAAATGGTGCTGGCATTCGCACTGGAGCCGCTTCTCAAGCGCGCGGCGAACAAGCTCTCCCGCCGCTTTGATAACAAGCCTGTTACGCGTAAGCGTTGACAACTGCGTCGCCGCCCATATCTCATAGTGAGCAGGACTCTTCTGGATTTAAGGGCGCATACGCATGGCGATGGAACGATTACGAAACGAACTCAACTCGCTGGTCAACCGCGGCATGGACAAGCATCTCCGTCTCGCGGTGACCGGCCTTAGCCGCAGCGGTAAAACCGCGTTTATTACCGCGCTGGTTAATCAACTTCTCTCAATTCACACGGGCGCGCGCCTGCCGCTGTTCAGCGCGGTGCGCGAAGAGCGCTTACTCGGCGTTAAACGCGTTCCCCAGCGTGATTTCGGTATTCCCCGTTTTACCTACGATGAAGGGCTGGCCCAGCTTTACGGCTCGCCGCCGGTATGGCCAACCCCGACGCGCGGCGTGAGTGAAATCCGCCTCGCGCTGCGCTTTCGCTCCCGCGATTCGCTGTTACGTCACTTTAAAGAGACTTCCACTCTCTATCTGGAAATTGTCGACTACCCCGGCGAATGGCTGCTCGATCTGCCGATGCTGGCGCAGGATTACCTGAGCTGGTCGCGGCAGATGACCGGCCTGCTTACCGGGCAGCGTCAGGCATGGTCTGAGAAGTGGCGCGCGCTCTGCGCCGGGCTCGATCCGCTCGCGCCCGCCGATGAGAACCGGCTGGCGGAGATCGCCGCTGCCTGGACTGAGTACCTTCATCAGTGCAAGCGCGAAGGGCTGCACTTTATCCAGCCGGGGCGATTTGTGCTGCCGGGCGATATGGCAGGCGCACCGGCATTACAGTTTTTCCCGTGGCCGGATGTTGACGGCACCGGCGAAGCGAAGCTGGCGCAGGCCGACAGGCACACCAACGCCGGGATGCTGCGCGAACGCTATCAGTACTATTGCGACCACGTAGTAAAAGGCTTTTATAAAAACCACTTCCTGAAATTTGACCGCCAGATCGTGCTGGTTGACTGCCTGCAACCGCTCAATAACGGCCCGCAGGCCTTTAACGATATGCGCCTCGCGCTTACTCAACTGATGCAGAGTTTCCACTACGGCCAGCGGACGCTGTTTCGCCGCCTCTTTTCTCCGGTGATCGATAAGCTGCTCTTTGCTGCCACCAAGGCGGACCACATCACCGTCGATCAGCACGCCAATATGGTGTCGCTCCTGCAACAGCTGATTCAGGACGCGTGGCAAAATGCCGCCTTTGAAGGCATCAGCATGGATTGCATGGGTCTGGCTTCCATTCAGGCGACGCAGAGCGGCCTGATTGAGGTTAACGGCGAGACGATCCCGGCGTTACGCGGTCGCCGATTAAGCGACGGTTCGCCACTCACCTTCTATCCCGGCGAAGTGCCGCCGCGCTTGCCGGGGCAGGCATTCTGGGAGAAGCAGGGCTTCAATTTCGAGGCGTTTCGCCCGCAGATGATGGATGTCGATTCGCCGTTGCCGCACATCCGGCTGGATGCCGCGCTGGAATTTTTACTGGGAGATAAATTGCGATGACCGAGCCGCTAAAACCGCGTATCGATTTCACCGGGCCGCTGGAGACGCCAGCGCAGGAGCAGTTTAAACAGGCGCAGCGCTTTGACGCTCTCGCTGCCGAGAAGTTTGCGCCGGTCGCCGTTGAGGAGCTGCCCGAAGAGGGGCCGGCGGAAGCGGTGGTTGAAGCCGCGCTGCGCCCGAAGCGCACGTTATGGCGCAAAATGGTCACCGCCGGGCTGGCGCTGGCAGGCATTACCGTGATTGGTCAGGGCGTGCAATGGGCGATGAATGCCTGGCAGACCCAGGACTGGGTAGCCCTTGGCGGCTGCGCGGCGGGGACGCTGATCGTCGGCGCAGGTGTCGGATCGATTGCCAGCGAGTGGCGGCGGCTGTGGCGTTTACGTCAGCGCGCGCACGAGCGCGATGAAGCCCGCGAACTGTTGCAGAGCCACGGCACCGGCAAAGGGCGCGCCTTTTGCGAAAAGCTGGCGCAGCAGGCGGGGCTGGATAAGTCTCATCCCGCCTTGCAGCGCTGGTACGCGGCGATCCATGAAACCCAGAGCGACCGCGAAATCGTTACGCTCTACGCTCACCTGGTGCAGCCAGTGCTGGATGCGCAAGCACGGCGTGAAATCAGCCGCTCGGCGGCGGAATCGACGCTGATGATCGCCGTCAGCCCGCTGGCGATGGTCGATATGGCCTTTATCGCCTGGCGCAATCTGCGCTTAATTAACCGCATTGCCGCGCTCAATGGTATTGAGCTGGGTTATTACAGCCGCCTGCGTCTTTTTCGCCTGGTGCTGCTGAACATGGCTTTTGCCGGAGCCAGCGAACTGGTGCGCGAAGTGGGGATGGACTGGATGTCGCAGGATCTTGCCGCGCGTCTCTCAGCGCGCGCAGCGCAGGGGATCGGTGCCGGTCTGCTTACCGCGCGCCTCGGTATTAAAGCGATGGAGCTTTGCCGTCCGCTGCCGTGGATCGATGGTGACAAACCCCGGCTGGGCGATTTCCGCCGTCAGCTGATCACTCAGGTCAAAGAGACGCTACAGAAAGGCAAATCTTCCGGCACAGCCGGTTAGAAAGCAGGCGCTGCGCGCTTATCTTTACGCCGCCGCGCCGCTTTTTTCCGCAGGCTGTCAATATTTGTTGACAGACATCTTCCTGCCGACCGTTAAGTGGCATATCATCCTTTCATTACGTGAATGAATAAGGGTGAAGGTTCCCATGCGTCTTGAAGTTTTTTGTGAGGACCGGCTTGGTCTGACACGCGAATTACTTGATCTGCTGGTGCTGCGCGGTATCGATCTGCGCGGCATTGAGATCGATCCCATCGGGCGTATCTACCTCAATTTCGCCGCGCTCGACTTTAACAGCTTCAGCAGCCTGATGGCGGAGATCCGCCGTATTCAGGGCGTCACCGACGTCCGCACCGTGCTGTGGATGCCCTCCGAGCGCGAACACCGCGCGATGAGCGCGCTGCTTGAAGCGCTGCCGGAACCGGTGCTGTCGCTCGACATGAAGTGCAAAATCGAGCTGGCGAATGCCGCCAGCGCGCAGCTGTTTGGGCAACAGCCGGATAAGCTGCTCAACCATAATGCGGCTCAATTAATCACCGGTTTCAACTTCCAGCGCTGGCTGGAGGGCAATCCGCAGCATTCGCATAACGAACATGTAGTGATTGGCGGGCAAAACTTCCTGATGGAGATCACGCCGGTGCACCTGGAAGGGGAAACCGGCGAGGCGGTGCTGACCGGCGCGGTAGTGATGCTGCGCTCGACGGCGCGGATGGGCCGCCAGCTGCAAAATATCACCCAGCAGGATGTCAGCGCGTTCAGCCAGATTGTCGCTGTCAGCCCGAAAATGCGTCACGTTATTGAGCAGGCGCGCAAGCTGGCAACCCTCACCGCGCCGCTGCTGATTACCGGCGATACCGGCACCGGGAAAGATCTGCTGGCGCATGCCTGTCATCTTTCCAGCCCGCGCGCGGCAAAACCCTATCTGGCGCTGAACTGCGCCTCGATTCCTGAAGAGTCTGTCGAAAGCGAGCTGTTTGGCCATGCGCCGGAAGGCAAAAAGGGTTTTTTCGAGCAGGCGAACGGCGGTTCAGTGCTGCTGGATGAGATTGGCGAAATGTCGCCGCGTATGCAGGTGAAACTGCTGCGTTTCCTCAATGATGGTACTTTCCGTCGCGTTGGCGAAGATCACGAAGTGCATGTGGATGTGCGGGTCATCTGCGCCACGCAGCGTAACCTCGTCGAGCTGGTGCAGAAGGGGCTGTTCCGCGAAGATCTCTACTATCGCCTGAACGTGCTGACCCTCAATCTGCCGCCGCTGCGCGATCGCCCGCAGGATATCGTGCCGCTGACCGAACTGTTTGTTGCGCGCTTTGCCGATGAACAGGGTCTGCCCCGGCCGAAACTCGCCCACGATTTGACGCAACTGCTTAGCCGCTATAACTGGCCGGGTAACGTGCGCCAGTTGAAAAACGCTATCTATCGCGCCTTAACCCAGCTGGAGGGGTATGAACTGCGCGCGCAGGATATCCAGCTGCCGGATTACGATGCGGCCACCGTGCCGGTCGGGGATGATGCGATGGAGGGATCGCTGGATGATATCACCAGCCGCTTTGAGCGTTCAGTGTTAACCCAGCTCTATCGAAATTACCCCAGTACGCGCAAGCTGGCGAAGCGCTTAGGCGTTTCGCATACGGCGATTGCTAACAAGCTGCGGGAATATGGCTTAAGCCAGAAGAAGAGCGACGAGTAACGTTGTAGCGATAAAAAAAGGCCGGATAGCGGTAAGCGCTTATCCGGCCTGTTTCATTCCAGACGCGATTAGCCTTTCAGCACGTCCAGTGCAGCGGTGTAATCCGGCTCGTTGGTGATCTCATTCACCAGCTCGCTGAAGATGACCGTATCGTTCTCATCAAGCACTACGACCGCACGTGCAGCCAGGCCTTTCAGCGCGCCGTCGGCGATACCGACGCCATAGTTGTCGAGGAAATCTGCACCGCGCAGGGTGGAGAGGGTGATAACGTTGCTCAGGCCTTCCGCACCGCAGAAGCGGGACTGGGCAAACGGCAGATCGGCAGAGATGCACAGTACAACGGTGTTGTTCACCTCTGTCGCCAGCTGATTGAATTTGCGCACGGAAGCGGCGCAAACACCGGTATCGATGCTCGGGAAAATGTTCAGCACTTTGCGCTTACCGGCGAACTGGCTCAGCGCAACATCGGAAAGATCTTTAGCGACAAGCGTGAACGGCTGCGCTTTTGCGCCAACCTGCGGAATAGCGCCAGCAACGGGAACCGGGTTGCCCTGAAAATGAACGAGTTGCGACATAATAGCTTCCTGTTTACATATAGTTAACGTCGGCGCTAGTTTATGCCATCGTCCGAGACCACGGCAAACCAATTTTCGTATCTATACTGGTTTACATTCCGTCAAAGGAGCATGTATGAGAAATGTGAACGTTTATGAGGAAACCTGGCCGCTGCATTCGCCGTTTGTGATTTCACGCGGCGCGCGCAGTGAAGCGAAAGTGGTGGTGGTCGAACTGGAAGAGGACGGGATCAAAGCGGTTGGTGAATGTACCCCTTACGCGCGCTACGGCGAGAGCGAGGCCTCAGTGATGGCACAAATCATGACCATTGTGCCGCAGCTGCAAAACCGCCTCAGCCGTGAAGCGCTGCAAACCCTGCTGCCGCCCGGTGCGGCGCGCAATGCCGTCGATTGCGCGCTGTGGGATCTGGCAGCGCGCAAAGCGGGGCGTTCGCTGGCGCACTACACTGGCGTAACCCTGCCGGAAACCGTCATTACCGCGCAAACGGTGGTGATTGGCACACCAGAACAGATGGCAGCCAGCGCGGCGGCACTGAGCGAAACCGGCGCCCGGCTGCTGAAGATTAAACTGGATGATCATCTTATTAGCGAGCGGCTGGTCGCCATCCGCGCCGCCGCGCCAGAGGCAACGCTGATTGTCGATGCTAACGAGTCGTGGCACAGCGAAGGGCTCGCAGCGCGCTGCCAGCTGCTGGCTGATTTAGGTGTGGCGATGCTTGAGCAGCCACTGCCTGCTGGCGAAGACGCGGCGCTGATCAACTTTATCCACCCGCTACCGATCTGCGCAGATGAGAGCTGCCACACGCGTGAAAGCCTTGATGCGCTGCAAGGGCGCTATGAGATGGTCAACATTAAGCTGGATAAAACCGGCGGGCTGACCGAAGCGCTGGCGCTGGCCCATGAAGCCGCCGAGCGCGGCTTCGGATTGATGCTCGGCTGCATGATCTGCACCTCACGCGCCATTGCGGCGGCGCTACCGCTGGTTAGTGGTGTGCGCTTCGCCGATCTTGATGGTCCTACCTGGCTGGCGGTGGATGTCGAGCCGTCGCTGCGCTTCTCCACCGGTGAGCTTCACCTTTCGGCATCCCAGCAAAGCAGCGAGGTCATTGCCGCGAGATAATCTTCGCTGGCGGCATCGGCAGAGACCGGCGGCAGCTCCATGGTAATGCAGGGCAGGTTGATCTCCGCACACCAGCTGCCGAAGGAGCCGGGCGTCTCATACCCGACGCTTTTGACTAACGGCAGCGAAAAAGCCTGCGCCAGCCACTCGCCAAGCGGGCTTTCGCGCGGATCTTCCACGCAGGCCAGCGGATCGTGAAAGCTGACCACCCACGCCGGATGCAGGCGATGAATTAACTGGCAGAGCGCACGGGTTTCCGGCTCGGAACCCGGAGCCGCACCCGTCTGCAACACCACATCCCGCTCGGGCGCCGCACTGTTCCAGCGATAGACGGTGTCGCCCGCCTTCCAGTTTGCCGCCGGAAAGTTACGGTTGAGATCGACGCCGTTGGCGTTGGCGCGTAAACCGAGCTGACAGCCATCGGGGTTCACCGCCAGCACCACGTGATGATGGCGCAAATCGCTCCTGAGCGTGCGCATGGCGCAGGAGAGGGCAACCATGGCGGCATTCTCATCCCCGTGCGTGCCGGCAATTATCAGCCCGCTTTTCGCCGTTGCCAGCGGTGCCGGAAACCAGAAAAGCGGGGCACCGAGCAGGGACTCGCCATACTGCTGACGGCTGTCGGCAAAGTTTCCCCGTAAAGAGCGCGGACGTGTCGCTGGCATAGGTTTACCTGTTTCTGCGTTGAATAAACCAAGTGTTGGATATAAAGCGGTGCGACGCAAATCATTTTCCTGATGTATGAATTTGCATTCCTTAGAGCTAAAACAAATAATTACCGCATCTTTTTTGCGGGATGTGGCACATCACAAGGGGCTTTCATGACATACCGATTTTCAAAACTTTGCTGCGCGCTGGCGCTGTGCGGCTTATCTGTCAGCGTGTTTGCAGCGGATGTGCCGCCGGGAACCCCGCTTGCGGAAAAACAAGACGTGGTGCGCCACCTCAAAGATGAGCCGGCAACGCTCGATCCGGCAAAGGCGGTTGGCCTGCCGGAAATTCAGGTGATCCGCGATCTGTTTGAAGGCCTGGTCAATCAGAATGAGAAGGGTGAAGTCATTCCCGGTGTGGCGAAAAGCTGGCAGAGCAGCGATAACCGCATCTGGACCTTTACGCTGCGTGATGATGCCCGCTGGTCCGACGGCACGCCGGTCACGGCGCAGGATTTTGTCTACAGCTGGCAGCGGCTGGTTAACCCGCAAACCACATCGCCTTTTGCTGGCTTCGCTGCGTTAGCGGGCATTAGCAATGCGAAAGCGATCACCGATGGCAAAATGGCGGTCGATAAACTGGGCGTCAGTGCGGTGGATGCGAAAACGCTGCGCGTGCAGCTTGATAAACCGCTGCCATGGTTCCCGAACCTTGCGGCCAGTTTCGCCCTCTATCCGGTGCAGCAAAAGAATGTCGAGAGCGGCGCAGAGTGGACGCGTCCCGGCAATCTGGTCGGTAACGGCGCATTTGTGCTGACTGACCGCGTGGTGAATGAAAAGCTGGAGCTGGCGCGCAATAAACAGTACTGGGATGATGGCAAAACGGTGATCAATAAGGTGACCTTTGTGCCGATCAATCAGGAGTCTGCCGCCACCAAACGCTACCTGGCGAATGGCGTTGATATCACCGAATCTTTCCCGAAAAACCTCTACCAGAAGCTGCAAAAAGAGATCCCGGGCCAGGTCTATACGCCGCCGCAGCTGGGCACCTATTACTACGCTTTTAATACTCAGAAGGGGCCGACGGCAGATGCGCGCGTGCGCCTGGCGTTGAGCTTAACCATCGATCGCCGCGTGATTGCCGAGAAAGTGTTGGGTAGCGGCGAGAAACCAGCGTGGCGCTTTACTCCGGATGTCACCGCCGGGTTTACGCCGAAGCCGTCACCGTTTGAACAGATGAGCCAGCCGGAGTTGAACGCGCAGGCGAAAACCCTGCTGCAGGCGGCGGGTTACGGTCCGCAGCGTCCGTTGAAGCTGACGCTGCTCTATAACTCCTCTGAGAACCATCAAAAGATTGCTATTGCGGTGGCGTCGATGTGGAAGAAAAACCTTGGCGCAGAGGTGAAGCTGCAAAACCAGGAGTGGAAAACCTATATCGACAGCCGTAACAGCGGCAATTTCGATGTTATCCGCGCCTCGTGGGTCGGGGATTACAACGAGCCATCGACCTTTCTCTCGGTGTTAACCTCCAACAGCAGCAGCAATATTCCGCGTTTTAGCGATGCAGCCTATGACAAAGCGTTTAACCAGGCGACACAGGAAAATACGCCGGAAGCCCGCAATGCGGATTACAACGAAGCGGAGCAGATCATCGCCAGCAAAGCGCCGATTGCGCCTATTTACCAGTACACCAACGCGCGGTTGATCAAGCCGTGGCTGAAGGGCTACCCGATCACCAACCCGGAAGATGTGGCCTACAGCCGTACGCTCTACATCATTAAGCACTGATAAAAAAATCCCCCTTACATCACGGGAGGTAAGGGGGAAAGTCGTTGATTACTGAATGTTTCCTGTCTGGGCAGGTATGCCGAAAATTTTAGTTAGGCATTGTGGAGGCACAATGGAGGAAAAAAGGAGACGCAGCCGCAGATGCGCAAAGGGCAAAAAAAAGCCCGCTACAGAGAGCGGGCAAAAAATACTGGAAGCAATGTGAGCAATGTCGTACTGAATAGTTGAGTGGGTTACTCAACTATTCAGTAATGAGAAAGATAATCTTTATCATTTGAACATGCAACTCCTTTTTACATTTTTCCCGCAGGCCGCGTATAGCGGGCGTTTACGGCAGATTTTTCCGACTTTGGTCAAAAAACAGGCAGCTAATTGTGCTATAGTGGTGATGTTTTAACCAACCAAGAGGATGTTATGTCGAACCCACTCAACCCTACCGAACTGGCCATCGAATATCTGCGTCGCGACAAAAGCGCGCTCACCCCGGCTGAATACCTGAAGAGACTGAACCTGCTGAAACTTGAGTTTGAAGATCTGCTTACGCTCTCCCATAGTGAGCTGAAAGAGGAGATCGACTTTGCCTGGCGGCTTGGCATCCACTGATTGCCGCACCACGTTTAAAACGAAAGAGGCGTTATGCTGGCTTGTTTACAAGCAGCAGCGCCTGTTTAATTTCGCTATTAAATAAATCGCCGTCTGAATTGAACATATTAATATCGGCATAAAAAACCAAATCTTTAATTATTTATATAAGCTTTATTCTGGCTAAATTAAATATGTAGTGCGCCAAAATTATCTCGCTAATTAAACTCTTTTTATATGATATATTGTTATGCCCGCAATCTGTTTTTGCGCGGTTTATGGTTTTTTGTGCTGGGGTTATTGCTGTAAAAAGGCTATTTTATATTACTTAAGTAAAATCTAAGGCGCTTTAAGGCAAACCTGGCATTGCGCTAAATTAGCCGTGTCAAAGCGGATTGTGAGTGTTATAACGAGGCTACCGTTCTCCGGTGTTCTGGCGAGTCTCATCATGTTAAGAAATCTCAGTGTTCGTACCTTTATATTTTTTTACCTTCTGGTCTCTTTTGTTATCGTTGATGCGATAGTGGTCGTGCTCTCAAAAAATATCCCATTAATTGCTGCGGTAAGTATCGTCTCGATTATTTCGCTGGCCTTAATATGGATATATTTGACGCAGTATCTGGTGACGCCAATTAATACGGTTAAGAGAAGTATTGAGGCGGTGACGGCAGGTAATCTGTCGATTGTAATTCCGGAGTTTGGTAATAACTGTGCCGGCCGTTTAATTCCCGGTATCAATAGCTTATCCGCCAGTATTGCCGTGCTGGTCAAAGAGATACGCCTCTCCTCTGACAATGCGCTCGGGCTTTCCGCCCAGCTCGCTTCACGCAGTGCCGATCTGTCGGTGAAAACGGAAGAGCAATCCGCAGCACTGGTGCAGACCGCCTCCAGCATGGAAGAGATGGCTTCCAGCACCAAAAACAACGCCGATAATACGCGGCTTGCCAGCACCCGCGCTAATGATGCCTCTTCCTGCGCTGAACGCGGCGGCCAGTTGATGGGGCAGGTGGCGAAGAATATGCAATCCATTACCGATTGCGCGGAGCAGATGCGCGAAATTATCTCCATTATTGATGGCATCGCTTTCCAGACCAATATTCTGGCGCTGAACGCCGCGGTGGAAGCGGCGCGCGCTGGCGATCATGGCAAAGGTTTCTCGGTGGTGGCGGGTGAAGTGCGCAGCCTTGCGCACCGCAGCGCCGAAGCGGCGAAGAACATTAAATCGCTGATTGCCGTCACAACCGATAACGTTACTCAGGGCGCGACAGTGGTGAGCGAAGCCGGGCAGAACATGCAGGAGATTGTCTCCGGTGCCAGCATTGTCAGCAAATTGATGGATGAGATTGCCGTCTCCACGCTGCAGCAAGAGAAGGGCATTGCGCAAATCACCCTTGCGCTGGCGGAGCTGGAGCAGGTAACGCAAAGCAACGTATCGGTGGTTGATGAACTTGCCGGCTCGTCGGATCTACTGAAACATCGCGTTGAAGAGTTACAGCAGCGCACCAGTAAATTTAGCCTGGCTGATGAAAAGCCAGCGCCTGCGCGTCAGCGCGATGCGCAGCCAGAGAAACAGCGGGCGCCGCTTTCAGCAGCGGTCGGTGGCGGTCAGGAGAACTACTGGCACTCGTTTTGATGGCGTTTAGTGGATAAAAAGCCCGCAGTGCGGGCTTTTTTTATGGCAACCTGTCGTAATTTGTTAGCAAATTCAGCGCCATGATTGCTTAACGTTGACGCATGGCTAGACTGTCATCAACAAAGACTGAATGTGGAGGCGGAGTGGAAGCCATTAAAGGAGCCGACCTGCAGGTGCCGGACGCGGTTTACGCGTGGCAGCTGGATGGCAAAGGCGGCGTCAAATCGCTGGCAGCGGATGATGAGATCACCGCTCAGACACCCTGCTGGGTGCACCTGAATTACACCAACCAGGAGAGCGCGCAGTGGCTGGAAACGACGCCCGTCTTACCGAACAGCGTGCGTAACGCGCTGGCAGGCGAGAGTTTACGGCCGAGAGTGAGCCGCATGGGCGAAGGGACGCTGATTACGCTGCGCTGCATTAATGGCAGCACCGACGAACGCCCCGATCAGCTGGTTGCTGTACGCGTTTATATGGACGAGCGGATGATCGTCTCGACGCGACAGCGAAAAGTGCTGGCGCTGGATGATGTCGTCAGCGAACTGGAGGAGGGCAGTGGGCCAACGGATTGCGGCGGCTGGCTGGTGGATGTCTGCGATTCGCTCACCGATCACGCCAGCGAGTTTATTGAATCACTTCACGACCGGATTATCGATCTTGAGGATGACCTGCTCGACCAGCAAGTGCCACCGCGCGGCATTCTGGCACTGCTGCGCAAGCAGTTAATTGTGATGCGTCGCTATATGGCACCGCAGCGTGATGTCTTTGCGCGGCTGGCCAGCGAACGTTTGCCGTGGATGAGCGACGATCAGCGCCGCCGCATGCAGGATATCGCCGATCGCCTCGGACGCGGGCTGGATGAGATTGATGCCTGCATTGCGCGCACCGCTGTGATGACCGACGAGATCACCCAGGTGATGCAGGAGTCACTTGCGCGGCGCTCCTATACCATGTCGCTGATGGCGATGGTTTTTCTCCCCAGCACCTTTTTAACCGGGCTGTTTGGCGTCAACCTTGGCGGCATTCCCGGCGGCGGCTGGCACTTAGGTTTCGCCATCTTCTGCGCCGCGTTAGCGCTGCTGATCGGTGGTGTTACCTGGTGGCTGCATCGCAGTAAATGGCTGTAAAATTTAACTTTTTTAACATTAATTGAACATTAAAACGCCACTTAAGTTGAGCGAGGTCAATAAACGCCGCGCCTATTCAGGGCAATATTCACGTCGCAGGTGAATGCAACGTCAAGCGATGGGCGTTGCGCTCCATATTGTCTTACTTCCTTTTTTTGAATTACTGCATAGCACAATTGATTCGTACGATGCCGACTTAATCAGTCGGCTTTTTTTTTGCCTCTGCGCCATGAGCTTCTACCTTTAAAGTAACGACAATGCTGAAGTGGAGATCACCATGGCTACTCTGACGTTACGTAACGCGCTCTATTCACTGCCGCCCGACCCCGTGCCGAACGACCCGGTGCCAATCCCGGACCCGATCCCAAAACCGCAGCCGTTGCCGGATCCGCCGCCGAATGAAGAGCCGATTAAATTGTCGCGTTAAAGGGGCAGATCTGAGAGGATACGCGCCTGCTGAACCGAAGCCTTTTATCGCGAGACTCTATTTTGACCGCTTTTTCAACACTGAATATGCTGCCCGCCGCCCAGATCGATAACCTTAACGAACTGGGCTACCTCACCATGACCCCCGTGCAGGCTGCTGCGCTTCCCCTGATTCTGGCCGGAAAAGATGTCCGCGTGCAGGCAAAAACCGGCAGCGGTAAAACAGCGGCGTTTGGTCTTGGCGTATTGCAGCATATCGATAGCAGCCGTTTTCAGACCCAGTCGCTGATCTTATGCCCGACGCGCGAGCTGGCGGATCAGGTTGCCAGTGAACTGCGCCGTCTGGCTCGATCCATGCCGAATACCAAAATTTTGACGATCTGCGGTGGCCAGCCGTTTGGCGCACAGCGCGATTCATTGCAGCATGCACCGCATATCATTGTCGCCACGCCTGGCCGCCTGCTGGATCATCTGCAAAAAAGCACGATCTCGCTGGAGAACCTGCAAACGCTGGTGATGGATGAAGCCGATCGCATGCTCGATATGGGCTTTAGCGACGCCATTGATGAGGTGATTCGCTTCGCCCCGGTACAGCGCCAGACCTTGCTCTTTTCCGCCACCTGGCCGGAGGCCATCGCGGCTATCAGCGGGCGCGTGCAGCGCAACCCGGAAACGGTGGAGATCGATACCGTTGACGATCTGCCCGCTATCGAGCAGCAATTTTTTGAAGTCTCCCGTCACGGCAAAATCCCGCTGTTGCAAAAACTGCTGAGCGTTCACCGCCCGGCCTCCTGTGTGGTCTTCTGTAACACCAAAAAAGATTGCCAGGAAGTGTGCGATGCGCTGAACGCCGCAGGCCAGGACGCGCTGGCGCTGCATGGCGATCTGGAGCAGCGCGACCGCGACCAGACGCTGGTGCGTTTTGCTAACGGCAGCGCCCGTGTACTGGTAGCGACCGATGTCGCCGCGCGTGGTCTGGATATCAAATCCCTTGAGCTGGTCGTCAATTATGAGCTGGCATGGGATCCGGAAGTGCACGTTCACCGTATCGGTCGCACCGCGCGCGCCGGGAATCAGGGGCTGGCGATTAGCCTCTGCGCCCCGGAAGAGGCGCAGCGAGCAAATATTCTCTCTGAAATGCTGCACCTGAAGCTGAACTGGCTTTCTGCGCCAGCCAATGTCGCCATTGCGCCGCTGGCGGCAGAGATGACGACGCTCTGCATTGATGGCGGTAAGAAAGCCAAAATGCGTCCGGGCGATGTGTTGGGGGCGTTAACGGGTGAGATGGGGCTGGACGGGGCCGATATCGGCAAGATCACCGTCCATCCGGCGCATGTCTATGTCGCGGTGCGACAGAGCGTGGCGCGCCAGGCGTGGAAGCAGCTGCAAAACGGCAAAATCAAAGGCAAAGCCTGCCGCGTACGCTTGTTGAAATAACGCCAGTTCCATTAAAAAAGCCTCTCAGTGAGTGACCTGAGAGGCTTTTTTTTACTTCACTTCAATCACATTCAGCCGTAGCGCATCGAGCTGGGCATCATCCTCTTCCGGCTGCCAGCCAACTGGCTGCGTCGGGATCTCTTCGCGATCGAATGCCAGGTCGCCGCCGTTGACCATTTCTGAACCGTGTTTGATCCCTTTGAAATCGAACAGGTTGATATCGCTCAGGTGCGACGGCACCACATTCTGCATCGCGCTGAACATGGTTTCGATACGGCCCGGATAGCGTTTATCCCAGTCACGCAGCATATCGGCAATCACCTGGCGCTGCAGGTTCGGCTGCGAACCGCAGAGGTTGCACGGAATAATCGGGAAACCTTTGGCTTCGGAGAAGCGCTCAATATCTTTCTCGCGGCAGTAGGCCAGCGGGCGGATAACAATGTGCTTGCCATCATCGCTCATCAGCTTCGGTGGCATGCCTTTCATCTTGCCGCCGTAGAACATATTGAGGAACAGCGTTTGCAGAATATCGTCGCGGTGGTGGCCGAGAGCAATTTTCGTCGCGCCCAGTTCGGTGGCGGTGCGATAGAGAATGCCGCGGCGCAGGCGTGAACAGAGCGAGCAGGTGGTTTTGCCTTCCGGGATCTTCTCTTTCACGATGCCGTAGGTGTTCTCTTCGACGATTTTGTACTCCACGCCCTGCGCTTCAAGGTACTCAGGCAGAATATGCTCCGGGAAACCGGGCTGCTTCTGATCGAGGTTGACCGCAATCAGCGAGAAGTTGACCGGCGCACTCTGCTGCAGGTTGCGCAAGATCTCCAGCATGGTGTAGCTATCTTTGCCGCCCGAGAGGCAAACCATAATCCGGTCACCTTCTTCAATCATATTGAAGTCGGCAATCGCCTCGCCGACGTTGCGGCGCAGACGCTTCTGCAACTTGTTGAGGTTGTACTGTTCTTTTTTGCTAATTTCTTGATTTTGCGACATGAAAAAGGCTCAATTCGGTTTTTTTGCGCCAGCGGTACGCAGACCACAGGCAGAGATACGCGATTAGGGCGGGATTGTACCAATGATTTACGCCTAAGGCAGGTATTTATCACCTGGCAAGGGCGGCTCAGGCGATGCGCTTTTCCTTATATTTGCCTTTCACCACGCCATCATAAAAACGGCCTTTCGACACGACGGTCAGAAAAAGGGTAAAAATGCGCTCGGGCACCTCGTGATATTGATAGGTGCGCTTATCGTGAAAACGGATCTCCAGCGTGCGGCTTTGCGGGTCATACCCCACAGAGGCAATTCGTGATGATGTAACAGGGTGATGACGCATGAAGATGTCCTTGCCGCCGGGTTGAGTGATGATTATTAGCCAGCTTGCCGCCCGTTGTCATGCAAAACAGTGACATAAAAAAGCCGCCGGGCGACAACCGGCGGCTTTTATTTGCTTTGCGCGTTATTCAGCCGCGCTTTTTTCCGCTTTCCCGGCGAGTTGCGCGAGGAAGTCGTAGCGTTTTTGCAGATCTGCCGCTGCATCTTTCCACAACTGCTCAGCCACCTCCGGCTGCTGCGCATTCAGGCGTTTGAAGCGCTGCTCATTAAGCAACGTTTCAGCCAGCGCATCCGACGGTGGACGGGAGTCGAGCGCCAGTGGGATTTTGCCTTCTGCTTCGCGACGCGGATCGTAACGATAGAGCGGCCAGAAGCCGGTGGCGGTCAGCTGGCGCATCTGATCGTGGCTCAGCGCCAGATCGTAGCCATGCTCTTCGCAGGGGCTGTAGGCGATAATCAGCGACGGGCCGGGGTAAGCCTCCGCTTCCTGAATCGCTTTCACCGTCTGGTTAAGCTGCGCACCGAGGGAGATCTGCGCAACGTAGACATGACCATACATCATCATGCTGACGCCGAGATCTTTGCGCGCTTTGCGCTTACCATGCTCGCCAAACTTGGTCACTGCACCGAGCGGCGTCGCCTTCGAGGCCTGTCCGCCGGTGTTGGAGTAACACTGGGTATCAAGCACCAGAATATTGACGTTCTCGGTCAGGCTCATCACATGATCGAGGCCGCCAAAGCCGATATCGTAGGCCCAGCCATCGCCGCCAATCAGCCAGATCGACTTCTCGACCAGCGCATCGGCATCGGTCAGCAGCTGCTGCGTGCCTTCCACATCACCCAGCGCACTGCGCAGGGCCGCTACCTGATCGCGGCGCAGCTCTGGCGTGGCATCGGCACGCAGGTCGGCAAGCAGATCGGCGGGCAGCGCGTCCGCAAACTGCTCCACCAGGCGCATAACGCGCTGGCGATGCTGGTCAACGCTCAGGCGGAAGCCAAGCCCGAACTCAGCGTTATCTTCAAACAGCGAGTTGGCCCACGCCGGCCCGCGCCCGTTGGCATCGGTGGTGTAGGGGGTTGAGGGCAGGTTGCCGCCATAAATCGAGGAGCAGCCGGTGGCGTTAGCAATCATCATGCGGTCGCCATAGAGCTGGGTCAGTAGCTTGATATAGGGCGTTTCGCCACAGCCGGAGCAGGCACCCGAGTACTCAAACAGCGGCGAAATAAGCTGCGAGGTACGAATATCAATGCGCTCCAGCTGGCTGCGGTCAATCTCCGGCAGGTCGAGGAAGAAGTCATAATTCGCTTTCTCCTCTTCGACATGCTCAAGGCGCGACATCATATTGATCGCCTTGATCTCCGGGTTCTGGCGATCTTTCGCCGGGCAGACCTCAACGCAGAGGTTACAGCCGGTGCAATCTTCCGGTGCCACTTGCAAAACATATTTCTGGCCGCGCATATCGCGCGCTTTCACATCCAGCGAATGCAGGCTTGCCGGTGCATCCTCCATCGCCTGCGGCGGTACCACTTTGGCGCGGATCGCCGAGTGCGGGCAGGCGGCCACGCAGTGGTTACACTGGGTGCACAGCTCCTCTTTCCAGATGGGGATCGCCTCGGCAATATTGCGCTTCTCCCAGCGCGTGGTGCCCACCGGCCAGGTGCCATCCGGCGGCAGCGCAGAGACGGGCAGGGCGTCGCCAAGCCCGGCCAGCATCGCCGCCGTCACCGTTTTAACAAAGTCCGGCGCGCTGTCTGAGACCACCGGCGGGCGATGCGCGCTTTGGCTGTCCACTTCCTGCAGAGGCACTTCAGCCAGTGATTCGCGCGCCAGCGCCAGTGCCTGCCAGTTGCGCTCAACCAGCTCCTGGCCTTTGCTGCTGTAGCTTTTGGCAATCGCGCCCTGCAGCGCCGTTAATGCGCTGTCGCCCGGCAGAATGGCGGTGAGATGGAAAAAGGCCATCTGCATCACGGTGTTGATACGCGCGCCCAGACCACATTCGCGGGCAATTTTCGCCGCGTTAACGACATAAAAACGGGCGTTTTTCTGCCTGAGCACCGCCTGCACTTCCTGCGGCAGACGCGACCACACCTCATCTGCGCTGTAAGGCGTGTTAAGCAGGAAAATACCGCCCGGTTTCAGGCGCTCTGCCATCTGGTATTTGTCGATAAACTGCAACTGGTGACAGCCGACAAAATCGGCCTGCGACACCAGATAGGCCGAGTTGATCGGCCTTTCGCTGACGCGGAGATGGGAAACCGTCAGCCCGCCCGCTTTTTTGGAGTCATAGACAAAATAACCCTGCGCATACCACGGCGTCGCGTTACCAATGATCTTGATATTGTTCTTGGTCGCCGAGACGCTGCCATCGCTGCCAAGCCCATAAAAGAGCGCTTCCAGTTTGGCGTGCGTCGGCAGGGTGTTCTCCGGCAGCGGCAGGGAGAGGTGAGTAACATCATCATAAATGCCGACGGTGAAACGCGGCTTCGGCTTCTCGGCGCGCAACTCATTGAACACGGCTAACACACACTCCGGGCCGAACTCTTTCGACGACAACCCATAGCGGCCGCCAATCACGCGCGGCAACGTTTCGCGCTCACCGCAATTAAAGGCTTCCGCCAGCGCGGTCATCACATCAAGATAGAGCGGCTCCGCCTGCGCGCCCGGCTCTTTGGTGCGATCCAGCACCGCCACGCTGCGCACGCTTTGCGGCAGCACCGCCAGCAGGTGCGCGGCGCTGAAGGGACGATAGAGCCGCACTTTCAGCACGCCGACTTTATCGCCGCGCGTCAGCAGCTCATCAATCACCTCTTCGCAGGTGCCAATCGCCGAGCCCATCAGTACGATTACGCGCTCCGCCTGCGGGTGGCCATAATACTCAAACGGTTTGTAGTGGCGACCGGTGGTGGCGGCAAAATCATCCATCGCCTGCTCAACGTGGTCGTAAACGGCGTTGTACCACGGGTTTGTCGCTTCGCGGGACTGGAAATAGGTATCGGGGTTCGCCGAGGTACCGCGGATCACCGGGTGTTCCGGGTTGAGCGCTCGCGCACGATGCTGGTCAATCTCCTGCTCGGGCATCAGCGCGCGCAGGGTGTCGTCCGGGAGCGGCACGATCTTGTTAATCTCGTGCGAGGTGCGAAAACCATCAAAGAAGTGAATAAATGGCACGCGGCTTTTCAGCGTCGCGATATGGGAGATAAGGGCAAAATCCTGGGCTTCCTGCACGCTGCTGGCGCAGAGCAGGGCGCAGCCGGTCTGGCGCACCGCCATCACATCGGAGTGGTCGCCAAAAATCGACAGCGCATGGGTTGCGACGGTTCGCGCGGCAACGTGCAGCACAAAGGGAGTTAACTGCCCGGCCAGCTTGTAGAGGGTCGGGATCATCAGCAGTAAACCCTGTGATGAGGTAAACGACGTTGAGAGCGCCCCGGTCTGCAATGCCCCGTGCACGGCGGCAATCGCCCCCGCTTCTGACTGCATCTCTACCACGCGCGGCGTGTCGCCCCAGATATTTTTCAGGCCGTTGCCTGCCCAGGCATCTGCCTGTTCAGCCATCGTTGAACTGGGGGTAATCGGGTAGATGGCGATAACTTCACTGGTGCGGTACGCAACGGATGCGACTGCGCCATTACCGTCAATTGTGATCATAAGGCACCCTTACATTGCTCAAAAGAAGGGACGCGTTTTACGGCGACGAGTCCTGTAGTTGTGCTTTGATCTTAGCAAACGCCCCGCTGAACAATTTTCGCTTTTGTGTCCTGGCTCATAACGTGAATCAATGAATTGAGCGGTTGCGTTGCGCATCAAGCAGGAAAAATCGCAAAAAAGTGTTTCACCGCGCCACAAAGATGAGTTTCAGCCCTCGACGTATTGCGGCAGGCTGCCTATGATGCTTGGGTTTCGCTTTTTTGATGGGGGAGAGGAAGAGATGCGTTCAGCATTATGGATCGGGTGTGCCGCACTGTTATTGTCAGCCTGCAGCAGTGAACCTGTACAGCAGGCAACCGCCGCGCACGTTGCGCCAGGGTTAAAAGCGGCGATGTCTAATAGTGGGCAGGCCAACTGTGCGATGATCGGCGGCTCTATGTCCGTCGCACGCCAGCTTGATGGGTCAATGACAGGGATGTGTGCACTGCCAAATGGCAAACGCTGCAGCGAGCAGTCGCTTGCCACCGGCAGTTGCGGAAGTTACTGAGCGTTCGCGGCGCGGGTGTAAATCAGGGTCTGCGTCGCAGTGGTCAGCGTCAGCTGATTCCCCGTCAGATCAACCTGCGCGCCTTCGGCGAGCATCGCATTAATGGTGTGGTCCAGTTCGTTACGCTGCGCGTCCGGGCACATCATCATCGTCATCGCCAGATGTTTCACGGTTAAGGCACCTTCAGAGAGTTTGCCCTGACCGGTAAAACCGTTACACATTTTGCCGGATACGCGCAGATCTTTATCAAAGCGGATCTCGGGTTTCGGCTCATCTGGCGCAATACTTTTGCCATTAAATGTAGTCAATACAAAGCGCTGATTTTCCAGTTGTTCTGGTTTCAGCTGTACGGCGCGGGAACTGACGCAGCCAGCAAGCACTGCGCTCAACGCGACCAAAGCGATCAATTTTTTCATCTTTTCCTCTGGGTTCGTTCCATCAAAACGGTGGGAATTGTACCCGGTCGAACAGCCGTGTCACCGGGGTTACTCTTAAAACGCTCCCCGGCGATGGGGAGCGGGTCTCAGGTCAGCGCGTTCGGGCAGCTTTCGCCCTCATGCAACTGACGCAAGTTTTCCAGCGTCGTCTCCGAAATACTGGTCAACGCTTCGGCGGTCAAAAAGGCCTGATGACCGGTAAACAGGACGTTGTGGCAGGCGGATAACCGGCGGAACACGTCATCCTGAATCACATCATTGGATTTATCTTCAAAAAAGAGATCGCGCTCGTTCTCATACACGTCCATTCCCAGCGCGCCAATCTTCTGCGTCTTTAATGCTTCGATCGCGGCCTGGGAATCCACCAGCCCGCCGCGGCTGGTGTTAATGATCATCACGCCGTTTTTCATCTGCTCAAACGCGGTCTGGTTGAGCAGGTGGAAGTTCTCCGGCGTCAGCGGGCAGTGCAGGGAGATGACGTCTGACTGCGAAAAGAGCGTTTGCAGATCAACATACTCGACGCCCATATCCAGCGCCGCTGCGCTCGGGTAGGGATCAAACGCCAGCAGGCGCATACCGAAACCTTTCAGAATACGCAGCGCGGCAACGCCAATTTTCCCGGTGCCGATCACGCCAGCCGTTTTTCCATACATCGTGAAACCGGTCAGACCCTCAAGGGAGAAGTTGGCATCGCGGGTGCGTTGATAGGCGCGGTGAATGCGACGGTTAAGGGTCATCATCATGCCGATAGCATGCTCGGCCACCGCTTCCGGCGAGTAGGCCGGTACGCGCACGACGCTCAGCCCCAGCTCTTTTGCCGCGTCCAGATCGACGTTGTTAAAGCCTGCGCAACGCAGAGCAATAAACTTCACGCCGAGCTTCTTTAGCTCTTCCAGCACCGGGCGGCTGCCGTCATCATTGACGAAAATACAGACACCTTCGCAGCCATTGGCGGTTTTGGCGGTCTTTTCCGTCAGGAGAAAGTCGAAAAATTCAAGATCGTAGCCATAGCGCTCGTTTACCTGCTGCAAATACTTTTTATCGTATTGTTTTGTGCTGTATATCGCGAGTTTCATAAGACTTTTCTTCAATGATTTTCTGCCTCTATTATCACGTTTTAAAATTATTAAGTAAATGCTCAAATATTGTTTAGAGACAGAGGCGAGGTGAATGCTTCCAGATTGAGTATATGTCTATCCCGCGAAGAGAGATCGGCGGCTCATCGCTTGAACACTCATTAGGGGTAAACGCAGCGGCCAGTCTATGATTAACGAGGCGTGTGCGTTCAATATCGCGCCGCGACGTGGCACAATAGACGCCCGTTTCGCCTCAATTAGATGCAAAATCAGGATATTAGCCGCCCATGAAGGGTAAATACAAGGCCGCCATCGCACTGGCACTACTGTTTATACTGCTGCCGCTCACGCTGCTACTGACGCTGGCGCAGTGGGTGCCGACGCTGGTCGGCATCTGGTTGCCCGCCGACACGCGCATCGCCATGAGCGACAGCCCGCGCATCACCTTCCGCTCCCTGCATATCCCCGATTTACGCTATATCGCCGGTGAGTGTACCCTCGCCGAGCTCCGCAATGCCCGGCTGACCCATCCCAGTCGCTGGCAGTTGCATATCGATACGTTGGTAATTAACACCGCATGCCTGAATAAACTCGCCAAAAACGAGGAAGAGAGTAGCGCGCCGCGTTCGCTGGCGCAGTGGCAGTCGCTGCTGCCTTACAGCTGGGTAACCGTCGATCGCCTGACGGTGTCGCCGTGGAAAACGTGGCAGGGCAAACTCACGCTAGCACTGACGCCGCAGGTTCAGGCACTCACTTATCAGGGTGAACGCGTCGAACTGAATGCGCGCCTGCAGGGCCAGAAGCTGAACGTCAATCGCATGGCGCTAAAGCTGTTTAGCGATCAGCCGCCATTCACCCTTGGCGGTGAATTTACGTTGCCCAACGATCCTGCGGGCATCCCGGTGAACGGGCATATGGAGAGCACTTTAACGCTGCCGCAGCAGCCGCACATCCTCGATGTCGATCTCGACTGGCGCGATAACCAGGGGCAACTGATTGTGATGGCGCGTGGCGAAGGGGAGCCACTGCTGGATCTCCCCTGGCAGATGAGCGAAGAGCGCTTCGCCATCAGCGACGGGCGCTGGAACTGGCCCTATCAGGGCTTTCCGTTAAGCGGACGTGTCGGCGTGAATATCGACAACTGGCAGGCCGGACTTGAAAATGCGCGCATCAGCGGCCGATTAAATGCCTTAACTCAAGGCGATGCCGGCAAAGGTAACGCCGTGCTCAACTTCGGGCCGGGACGCCTCAGCCCTGGCAACAGCGATATGCCGTTGCAGTTGACCGGTGAGGCGAAGCAGGGCGATTTGATCTTCTATGCCGTGCTCCCCGGCCGCCTCAGCGGTAGCCTTGAGGATCCGCACCTGGCCTTCAGCCCCGGCGCGCTGCTGCGCTCACGAGGGCGCATTATTGATTCGCTAAATATTGATGAGGTGCGCTGGCCGCTGGCGGGTGTCAGCCTGACGCAGCGCGGCATCGACGGGCGGTTGCAGGCCATTCTGCGCGCCCATGAGAATGCGCTCGGCGACTTCACCCTTCATCTCGACGGCCGGGCGGAGGATTTCCTGCCGGATAATGGATTGTGGCGCTGGCGTTACTGGGGCGATGGTCATTTCACGCCGATGCACGCCCGCTGGGATGTTGCCGGGCGGGGAGAGTGGCGCGACGAGGCCATCACCTTAACGGAACTCTCTACCGGTTTTGATCAGCTGCAGTATGGCGCCATGCAGATGAGTAAGCCGAGGCTGGTGCTGGATAAACCGGTGCGCTGGCTGCGTAATGCGGCTAAACCGCGCTTTACCGGCGCTCTGACGCTGGATGCGGGCAAAACGACCTTCAGCAGCGGCAGCGTTTTACCGCCCTCAACCCTGCATTTCAGCGTTGATGGCACAGAGCCGACACGCTTCCAGTTCAAAGGGGCGCTTAACGCCGAAGCGATTGGCCCGGTGCAGGTGAATGGTCGCTGGGACGGCGAGCGCCTGCGCGGCCAGGCGTGGTGGCCACAGCAATCCCTGACCGTGTTCCAGCCGCTTGTGCCGCCGGAGTGGAAAATGAATCTGCTCGATGGCTCGCTCTACGCGCAGGTCGCCTTTTCCGCCGCAGCCGATCAGGGGTTTGAAGCGGGCGGTCACGGCGTGCTGAAAAATGGCAGCGTCTGGACGCCGGATAACGAGATCCACGGCGTTGACTTTGTGTTGCCGTTCCGCTACCGCGATGCCAGCTGGCAACTGGGCACGCGCCACCCGGTATCGCTGCGCATCGGTGAAGTGGTCAATCAGGTGACGGCAAAAAATATCACCGCCGATTTACAGGGGACGTGGCCCTACAGCGAGCAGTACCCGCTTACCCTCAGCGATGTCAGCGTCGATGTGCTGGGTGGCAAAGTGACGCTGCAACAGCTCCGCCTGCCGCAGCACGACGCGGCGCTGCTGCGCCTGAAGCATATTGAAGCGAGTGAAGTGATAAGCGCGGTGAATCCGAAGCAGTTCGCGCTCTCCGGCCCCGTTGACGGCGCGCTGCCGCTGTGGCTCGATAACCCACGCTGGATCATCAAAGATGGCTGGCTGCATAACCCGGGGCCGATGACGCTGCGGCTCGATAAAAACACCGCGGACGCTATCGTCAACGATCATATGGCAGCGGGTGCGGCAATTAACTGGCTGCGCTATATGGAAATTTCGCGCTCGTGGACGAAGATCGATGTCGATAATCTGGGGCAGTTAACCCTGCGCGCGAAACTCTCCGGCACCAGTTATGCCGAAGGGAAAAGCGGGCGTGTTAATCTCAACTACACCCATCAGGAAAATCTGTTCACGCTATGGCGCAGTCTGCGTTTTGCTGACAACTTACAGTCATGGCTTGAGCAACATGCGGCGCTGCCCGATACGCGCTGCAAAAAGGGCACGTCGTGCGAGGAAAAGAGATGAGAACCCTGAAAATCGTGCCAGGCCTGCTGGCAGTAACGCTGCTGGCTGGCTGTACGCCACGGATTGAAGTGGCGGCGCCGAAAGAGCCGATCACCATCAACATGAATGTCAAAATTGAGCATGAGATCCATATCAAGGTCGATAAAGATGTGGAGAGCCTGCTGAAATCCCGTAGCGATCTCTTCTGAGGCGATGATGAAAAAACGAGTCATAGGAGCACTGCTCGCGCTAAGCCTGGTAAGCGGCATCGCCCAGGCGCTCACGCTGGATGAGGCGCGCAGCCAGGGCCGCGTCGGCGAAACGCTGAACGGCTATCTCGCACCGCTGCGTCAGGATCAGGAGACGCTGGCGCTGGTTGAACGCATCAATAAAGCGCGTACCGAGAGCTATCAGCAGTTGGCAGATCGCAACAATATTCCGGTGGATGATGTCGCCAATATGGCGGGGCAGAAGCTGGTTGCGCGGGCAAAGCCGGGTGAGTATGTGCGCGGCATTAACGGTAAGTGGCTACGAAAGGAAAACTAACCCTCTCACCTGCAGGTGAGAGGGTGCAAGCTTACGCGGCAACGATGCTGTCGATAGCCGCTTTCGCGTCGTCCTGCGCTTTTGCCGCCACTTCCGGGCCGTAGGCGATACCTTCAGCGAAGACAAAGTTAACGTCGGTGATGCCGATAAAGCCGAGGAACAGTTTCACATACGGGGCAACGACGTCTGACGGGGTATCTTTATGAATACCGCCACGGCTGGAGACGATTACCGCACGTTTACCGGTAACCAGACCTTCCGGCCCTTTTTCGGTGTAACGGAACGTCACGCCCGCACGCGCCACCAGGTCAAAGTAGTTTTTCAGCTGCGTCGGGATGTTGAAGTTGTACATCGGCGCGTTGATCACAATCACATCATGCGCCTGCAGTTCAGCAATCAGCTCGTCAGAGAGTGACAGCGCTTCCTGCTGACGCGGCGTCAGCGGCGCATCGCTCGGGCGCAGCGCGCCAACTAATTCACCGTCCAGCACCGGAATCGGGTTTGCCGCCAGATCGCGCACGGTGATCTCGTCATCAGCGTGCTTTGCACGCCACTGTTCAACGAAGTAATCAGAGAGCTGCGAAGATTGAGAATACCCTGCCAGAATGCTGGATTTAAGAACTAATACTTTACCCATTGGGTTGTTTCCTTTGTTGTATTTACGCTGGGTTGCCCCCGTGAATTCGTCACACTCTATTCACAATCCACAATCATGAATAGCGCAATATATCGAAGCCCATGTTCGAATTTCTTGAACAAGAAAAGGGATGTTGCGATGTGCTATTCTACGCACATTGCAAACTGATCCAGTTTCCCGGCAGTGCTCTGCCCGATAAATCTATGACTGAACAACAAAAATTGACTATTAACGATCTCTACGCGCAGCTCGACACGCTGATGTTGCGCGATAAACAGCGCTTCGCCCGCCGTCTGCAGGGCAGCAAGAAAGTTAAAAATCCTGAATCTCACCAGGCCTTGTTACGACAGATCGCCGAAGAAGCAGCACAGGCGGCGGCGAAAGTGGCGCAGCGCGAAGCGTCTCGACCGGTAATCGACTACCCGGAAAACTTGCCGGTCAGCCAGAAGAAACAGGCGATCCTCGAAGCGGTACGCGATAACCAGGTGGTGATTGTCGCCGGTGAAACCGGCTCCGGTAAAACCACGCAGCTGCCGAAAATCTGTATGGAGCTGGGGCGTGGAATCAAAGGGCTGATTGGCCATACCCAGCCGCGCCGTCTTGCTGCGCGTTCCGTGGCGAACCGTATTGCTGAAGAGCTGAAGACCGAGCCGGGCGGCTGCGTTGGCTATAAAGTCCGCTTTAACGATCATGTCAGCGACAACACCCTCGTTAAGCTGATGACCGACGGTATCCTGCTGGCAGAGATTCAGCAGGATCGGCTGCTGATGCAGTACGACACCATCATTATCGATGAGGCGCACGAACGCAGCCTCAACATCGATTTTCTGCTCGGGTACCTGCGCGAGCTGCTGCCGCGCCGCCCGGATCTGAAAATCATCATCACCTCGGCGACCATCGATCCTGAGCGCTTCTCGCGCCACTTTAACAATGCGCCGATTATTGAAGTCTCCGGGCGCACCTATCCGGTGGAAGTGCGCTATCGCCCGATTGTTGAAGAAGCAGATGATACCGAGCGCGACCAGCTCCAGGCGATTTTCGACGCCGTGGATGAGCTGGGTCGTGAAAGCGCCGGCGACATTCTGATCTTTATGAGCGGCGAGCGTGAAATCCGCGATACGGCAGAGGCGTTAAATAAACGCGATCTGCGCCATACAGAAGTTTTGCCGCTCTATGCGCGCCTCTCTAACAGCGAACAGAACCGCGTCTTTCAGCCTCACAGCGGGCGGCGCATTGTGCTGGCAACCAACGTGGCGGAAACCTCGCTCACCGTGCCCGGCATTAAATATGTGATCGACCCCGGTACCGCGCGCATCAGCCGCTACAGCTACCGTACCAAAGTGCAGCGTCTGCCGATTGAGCCGGTGTCGCAGGCCTCTGCCAACCAGCGTAAAGGGCGCTGCGGCCGTGTCTCGGAAGGGATCTGTATTCGTCTCTATTCGGAAGATGATTTCCTCTCGCGCCCGGAGTTTACCGACCCGGAGATCCTGCGTACCAACCTTGCGTCGGTCATTTTGCAGATGACCGCGCTGGGGCTGGGCGATATCGCCGCTTTCCCGTTTGTTGAAGCGCCGGATAAACGCAATATTCAGGATGGTGTTCGCCTGCTGGAAGAGCTGGGCGCGATTGCCACCGACGAGCAGCAGACCGCCTATAAACTGACGCCGCTCGGCCGCCAGTTGTCGCAACTGCCTGTCGACCCGCGCCTGGCGCGTATGGTGCTGGAAGCGCAGAAACATGGCTGCGTGCGCGAAGCGATGATCATCACCTCGGCGCTGTCGATTCAGGATCCGCGCGAGCGGCCAATGGATAAGAAACAGGCCTCGGATGAAAAACATCAGCGCTTCCACGACAAAGAGTCCGATTTCCTCGCCTTTGTGAACCTGTGGAACTACCTCGGCGAGCAGCAGAAAGCGCTCTCCTCGAACCAGTTCCGCCGCCAGTGCCGCGTCGATTACCTCAACTATCTGCGCGTGCGCGAATGGCAGGATATCTACACCCAGCTGCGCCAGGTAGTGAAAGAGCTGGGGATCCCGGTCAACAGCGAACCGGCAGAGTATCGCGAAATACATATCGCGTTGCTTACCGGGCTGCTGTCGCATATCGGTATGAAAGACGCCGATAAGCAGGAGTTTACCGGCGCGCGTAACGCCCGTTTCTCCATCTTCCCTGGCTCCGGTCTGTTCAAGAAGCCGCCGAAGTGGACGATGGTGGCCGAACTGGTAGAAACCAGCCGCCTGTGGGGGCGCATTGCCGCGCGCATCGATCCCGAGTGGGTCGAGCCGGTTGCGCAGCATCTGATCAAACGCTCCTGGAGCGAACCGCACTGGGAGCGCTCGCAGGGCGCCGTGATGGCGATGGAGAAGGTGACGCTTTACGGTCTGCCGATTGTTGCCGCGCGTAAGGTCAACTACAGCCAGATCGATCCGGCGCTGTGTCGCGAGCTCTTTATCCGCCACGCGCTGGTGGAAGGGGACTGGCAAACCCGCCACGCCTTCTTCCGCGACAACCTGAAACTGCGCGCCGAAGTGGAAGAGCTGGAGCATAAATCCCGCCGCCGCGACATTCTGGTCGATGATGAGACGCTGTTTGAGTTTTACGATCAGCGCATCAGTCATGAGGTGATCTCGGCCCGCCACTTCGACAGCTGGTGGAAGAAGGCGAGCCGTGAAGCGCCGGATCTGCTCAACTTCGAAAAGAGCATGCTGATCAAAGAGGGCGCGGAAAATGTCAGCAAGCTTGATTACCCGAACTTCTGGCATCAGGGCAACCTCAAGCTGCGCCTGAGCTATCAGTTTGAGCCGGGCGCGGATGCCGACGGCGTGACGGTACACATTCCGCTGCCGCTGCTTAACCAGGTGGAGGAGAGCGGCTTTGAGTGGCAGATCCCCGGCCTGCGCCGCGAGCTGGTGATTGCGCTGATCAAATCGTTGCCGAAACCGACGCGCCGCAACTTTGTCCCCGCGCCGAACTATGCCGAAGCGTTTTTAGGCCGCGTAACACCGCTGGAGATGCCGCTGCTCGACGCGCTGGAGCGCGAGCTGCGCCGCATGACCGGCGTGACTGTCGACCGCGATGACTGGCACTGGGATCAGGTGCCCGATCACCTGAAAATCACCTTCCGCGTGGTGGATGATAAGAATAAGAAGCTGCTCGAAGGGCGCTCCCTGAGCGAGCTGAAAGAGCAGTTGAAGGGCAAAGTGCAGGAGACGCTCTCGGCGGTGGCCGATGACGGCATCGAACAGAGCGGGCTGCATATCTGGAGCTTTGGTCAGCTGCCGGAAAGCTACGAGCAGAAGCGCGGCAGCTACAAAGTGAAGGCTTGGCCAGCGCTGGTTGATGAGCGCGACAGCGTGGCAATTAAGCTGTTCGATAACCCGCAGGAGCAACAGAATGCAATGTGGGCCGGTATTCGTCGCCTGCTACTGCTGAATATTCCGTCGCCGATTAAGTATCTGCACGAGAAGCTGCCGAACAAAGCCAAGCTGGGGCTCTACTTCAACCCGTACGGCAAAGTGCTGGAGCTGATTGATGACTGCATCGCCTGCGGTATCGATAAACTGATCGATGAAGCGGGTGGCCTGGTGTGGACGGAGGAGGGCTTTGCCGCGCTGCATGAGAAAGTGCGTGCCGAGCTCAACGACACGGTGGTAGAGATCGCTAAACAGGTCGAGCAGATCCTGACGGCGGTGTTCAATATCAACAAGCGTCTGAAAGGGCGGGTTGATATGACCATGGCGCTGGGGTTGTCGGATATCAAAGCGCAGATGAACGGGCTGGTCTATCGCGGTTTCGTCACCGGCAACGGTTTCCGCCGCCTGGGCGATACGCTGCGTTACCTGCAGGCGATTGAAAAGCGGCTGGAGAAGCTGGCGGTCGATCCGCACCGCGATCGCGCGCAGATGCTGAAAGTGGAGCAGGTGCAGCAGGCGTGGCAGCAGTGGCTTAACAAGCTACCGCCCGCGCGTCGTGATGATGAAGAGGTGAAGGCGGTTCGCTGGATGATCGAGGAGTTGCGCGTCAGCTTCTTCGCGCAACAGCTCGGCACGCCATACCCCATCTCCGACAAACGCATCCTGCAGGCGATGGAGCAGATTAGCGCGTAATGTCTTTGTAGGCCGGACACGCGATGGGTTTGTAGGCCGGATAAGGCGCCAGCCGCCATCCGGCGGTTAACCACGGCTTAGCAAACGGAATAGCTCACCATCCGCGCAGTATTGCCGGATGGCGCTACGCTTATCCGGCCTACGTATCGAATTTATCCGCATGCGATGGGTTTGTAGGCCGGATAAGGCGCCAGCCGCCATCCGGCAGTTCACCACGGCTTAGTAAACGGAACAGTTCGCCATCCGCGCAGTATTGCCGGATGGCGCTACGCTTATCCGGCCTACGGTATTGAATTCATCCGCATGCGATGGTGTTGTAGGCCGGATAAGGCGCCAGCCGCCATCCGGCGGTTAACCACGGCTTACCAAATGGAATAGCTCGCCATCCGCGCAGGATTGCCGGATGGCGCTACGCTTATCCGGCCTACGGTTTTTACGAATTCACCCATGCTAGCGTAAAGCCATCCCATCCTTTGGTGCCGACGGTCTGCATTGCCGTCGCCGTCAGGTGCGGGTTATCGCCAATCATCTCAATAAATTTGCGCACCCCCTGCACCCGGTCATCGGTGGAGGAGGGGTTGGTGACTTCGCCGTCGCGCACCACGTTATCGCCAATAATCAGCGTGCCGGGACGCGAATAGTGCAGCGCCCACTTCAGGTAGTTCGGGTTATTGGGTTTATCGGCATCAATAAAGATCAGATCGAACGGCGGGCGCTCGCCAAGAGATTCCAGCGTTTCCAGCGCCGGGCCCTCTTTAACTTTCACCTGGCGGGTTAAACCGGCAAATTCGATGTTCTCCCTGGCAATCGCGGCATGTAACGCATCGAACTCCAGCGTCAGTAATTCACCATCGGAGGGCAACTCTCGCGCCATCCATACCGTGCTGTAAGCGCCCAGCGTGCCGATCTCAAGAATGCGTTTAGCGCGCGTCATCCGCACCAGCAGCGCCAGCAACTGACCCTGCATTGGCGAAACATCAATTTCAGGTAACCCGGCGCGCCGGTTATTGGCGAGGATCTGCGTCAGAACCTCATCTTCAGGGAGAAGCTGTTGTGCTAAGTACTCATCTACCGCGGACCATTTCTGCTGCATAGCATAACTCCTGGTGTTGTTGAGAATTACTGCATACCGGACCAGCCTCCACCCAGCGCGCGATAGAGATCCACCTGCGCCAGTAACAGATTATTTTTCACCTGCACGGCGTTGAGCTGCGCGCTAAAGAGCGTGCGCTGCGCATCAAGCACCGTCAGGTAGGAGGAGTAGCCGTTCTGGTAACGATTTTGTGCAATGCGCAGCGTCTCTTCCGCCACCTGCTGCTGACCTTCCAGTTCTGTCAACTGCTCGCCGAGGCGGGTGATGGCATCCAGGCTGTCATTCACCTCTCTGAACGCATTGCGCACGGTACTTTCATAGCCATAGAGCGCCTGGTTGCGCTGCGACATGGAGACATCCACCTGTGCATTCAGCGCCTGGCGGTTCAGAAGCGGCGCCAGAATGCTGCCGCCGATGTTCCACAGCCGCAGCGGGTTATCGAGCAGGCCGGGCAGGGTGTCGTCCTGCATACTGCCGCTGGCGGTCAGGTTGAGCGAGGGCAGCAGTTTCGCCTGCGATACCGCAAGCCCGGCATCGGCGGCAACCAGCTGGCGCTGGGCCTGCACGATATCCGGCCGCCGGTTAAGCAGCGTTGACGGTAACTGCGCTGGCAGCGACAGCGGCGTCAGTGCCTGGAAATCGCCGCGCTGGATTGCCCCCGGGTTGCTGCCAAGCAGCACGCTGAGCGCATTCTCCTGCTGGCTAATCTGGTGCTCCAGTTGCGGGATTTGCGCCCGCGTTGCGCGTAGTTCCGAATCCGACTGCATCAGCTCCAGCCGCGAGGTATAGCCGGTTTCATACTGACGCCGGGCGAGCCGCCAGGCATCTTCCCGCGCTTTTAACGTCGAGCGCGTGACGCGCAACTGCTCGTCGAGTGATAACAGGGTGAGATAACCGGAGGCGACATTGGTGGCAACGGTTAAATCGGCCGCCGCAGCCGCCGCTTTTTGCGCCTCCAGCGAGGCTTCTGCCGCCCGCGATGCGCTGCGGCTCGCCCCCCAGATATCGACGTCGTAACTGGCGGTTAAATTGCCCTTATAGAGCGTGCTGTGCACAGGCTGACCGGTGGCGGCAGATTGTGAACGGGCGCGGGTGCCGGATAGACCGATATCCACTTCAGGGAACAGCGCGCCGTTGGCGGCATAGACCCGCGCCTGGTACTCATTAACCCGCTCGCGGGCGACCAGCACATCGCTGTTATAACGCAGGGCCTGATCGACATAGCGGTTGAGCTGGTTGTCGTGAAAGTTACGCCACCAGACGCTGTCGACTTTACTCAGCGGCCCGCTTTCGCTGCGCCACGCCGCCGGGATCTGTAACGACGGCTGCGCGCGTTCCACATCAACCGACTGGCAGCCCGCCAGCAGCAGGCTGAGCGCGATAAGCGTCGGATAGCGCCTCATTGCTGCGCCCCCCGCGTATCAATATGCACCTGCACGGACATACCGGGGCGCAGACGGGCGATCTCATCGGCTTTGCCCTCCACCTGAATACGCACCGGGATACGCTGGGCGATTTTGACAAAGTTGCCGGTGGCGTTGTCCGGGCTGATGGCGCTGAACTCCACGCCCGTGGCCGGTGAAATGCTCTCGACACGGCCGTTAAAGCTGCGGCCATCAAGGGCATCGACACTGAAGGTGACCGGCTGGCCGACAACCACATCAGCAAGTTGCGTCTCTTTGAGGTTGGCAATCACCCAGCGCTGGGCAGGAACCAGCGAGGTAAGATGCGTCCCGGCAGTGACATATGCGCCGAGGCGCACGCTGATCTGCCCAAGCTGGCCGTCGCGCGGGGCGACGATGCGCGTGTTTTGCAGATCGATTTGCGCCAGCTCCAGCGCCGCCTGGGCATTTTCCACATCCGCCTGCAGCGAGGCGCGATTGACGATGGTGGTTTGCAGATCCTGGCGCGACATCTCCAGCGTTGCCTGCGCCTGGGCGATATTAGCACTGTTCTGTGCGGCAGTTGCCAGCGCGGCATCGCGCTCGCGAACAGAGAGGGAACCGTCCGCCGTCAGCGCTTTGACGCGTTTTAAATCCGCCTGCGCCTGCAAGTTCTGCGCTTTGGCGCTGGCGAGCGCCGCTTCATTACGCGCGATCACCGCCTGCGCGCTTTTGCGCTGTTGCAGGTTGTTTTCCAGCGCGGCGCGCTTCATCGCCAGCGTTGCCTTTGCCTGATCGACGCGCTGACGATAGATGCGGTCGTCAATCTGCATAATCAGGTCGCCCTTTTTCACATTGACGAAATCCTGCACCGGCACTTCGGTGATATAGCCATTGACCTGCGGGCTGATAAACGTCGTCTGCCCGCGCACATAGGCGTTATCCGTCGACTGCGTATGGCGCGTAAACGGCGGCAACTGCCAGGCGTAAAGGATCACCAGCACGCCGACGATCACGATCGCCGCGGCGGTAAAAAGGGACACCACGCGCACATTGCTGCGGGTACTTGCCTGCTCTTTAGCTGCTGCGTCCTGCTGGCTCATAGTAAGAACTCCAGTAATGTCATCATTATTATTTGCTACCCGTGGCCCGTTTCAGGGCCAGACGAGCGGTAATACGCAGGCGCAGCAAACGCCATGCAATCCATAACAGCGTGGCGGCAGCGACGCTCGCCGTCAGCATATAAGTGTCGTTATAAGCCAGTATCGTCGCCTGTAACGTCGAGGCGGTCTGCAACTGGGTTACCGCCTGCACGCTGAGCAGGCTGCTATCGCCTATCATGCTCTGGTACATCTGGCTGTAGAGTTGCAGGCGCTCATTGACCAGCGGGTTAAGAGTGGTGAGCTGATCCGCCAGCATGCTCGAGTGGTACTTTTCGCGCCACGTCTGAAAGGTGCCGAGGATCGCCGAGCCCATCAGCCCGCCGATATTCTGGCTCATACCAAACAGCACCGAGAAGCTGACGAGATTGCGCGGTTCGGCAATGACGCCGCCAATCCCGGCCAGCATCGCAGGGGCGATAAAAAAGGCGCTGGCAAAGCCGAAGAGGAACTGGCTTATCATCAACTGATCCGGGCGCGTCAGGCTGGTTGACTGGCTATCCATCAGCGAGGCGACAATCATCAGCGCCAGCGCGGTGAGAATAGGCCAGCCGAGGCGCTGCGGTTTGATGGTCAGGCAGCTGGCGACAATCCCGCAGATAATCCCGGCCAGAATCGACCACGCCAGCCGGGTCATCTGTTCGTTTTGCAGGCCAACATACTGCAACCAGCCAAAAACCCCGGTGTTCTGCTCGGCAAGCACAATGCGGATCAGCAGCATAATCAGGCCGAGGCGCACAATACTGCCGCTGGAGAGCCAGCGGGTGTTGAGCAGCGGGTTCTTCCGGTTGTGCTCAAACACAATCGCCGAGACGATTAACACCAGCGCACCGGCCAGCGCCCAGCCGAGCCATGGGGTTTCAAACCACCAGTCGAGACGCCCGAGGGAGAGCACCGCGCAGAGCAGCGCCATACCGGGAGCCAGCAGAAAGAAGGTGATGAAATCCTTCTTCTCAAACACCTTTTTACGGTCGCCCGGCGGCAGCTTGAGGGCAATCACGCAGCCCAGCGAGATGAGCGCCAGCCCCAGTTCAAACAGATAGAGCCCGCGCCACTCGTCGAGTTGCAGCAGTTCGGTAGAGAAGAGGCGGGCAATCGGGATCGCCAGCGTCGAACCGGTAATACCGATGGTCAGCGCTTTCAGGCGGTGCTTCGCCGGCCAGGCCTGAATTTGGTAGTAGATCCCAAGCGAGCTGAGCGCGGCGGCCACCATGCCGTGAGCCCCGCGCACAAACAGCGCGGAACTGAGATCGTTAATAAAGAGATGGAAAAAGGTGACCAGCACATAGAGCACCAGAAACCCTTCGGTAAATGCCCGCAGGCCATACTGCTGGCGAAACTTCACTAGCAGCAGGTTGATAGAGACGTTGGTCATCACGTACACCGCCGGGAGCCAGGCGATCTCCGTTGACCAGGCGGCAAAGGTGCCCTGCAAATTTTGCAGGTTCGCCGTCACCATCGCATTACCCAGTGCGCCGGTCATGGAGACCAGCAAACCAACGATGCCATAGGCGATGCGCCGCGGCGTGCTGTGCCAGGGCGTTGAGGGAGAGCCGAGCAGCATCGGCTTTTCATGAGCGGCCCATTCACGCGGCGCGTAGGGGTCGCGTTTGGGTTCAGACATTACTTTTTGACCTCATGGGTAACGATAGACGGCACAGAAAAAGAGCGAGTGTGGTTATGCATGAAGACCTAAAGATTATCTTACTGAATAGTTAGGGGGCTAACGATTCTACGTGCGCCCATAAATGCAATGCAAGTGCATAAGAAAAATATAGATTACGCGCTGCATCGCAGTAGGGGAAGCGAGTAAAAATAGTCATTTAATGTGTGACGTTGTCACGAAAAGTATTCTTTTTGTGCGGTGCGCAGGGGGTGAAACCGCGATTAGGAGAGATCCTCTGTTCAGCTTCCGGCGTGCGGTTAGGCTTGAGACAGCAATGTGAAGGAGGTTTCCATGCTTAAAACAACATTTCCCGCTCTGCCTGAGCCGACGCTTGCCGCCGTTAATACGCTCGGTGAATGGCTGGCGCAAAATGACTTCACCGGCAAACCGTCGCCGGTGCGGGCAGATGTGGTGATCCTGGCGGGTAATGCCGTTATTCCGACCATTGAAGCGGCCTGCGGGCTGGCGGCGGCGCAAAAAACACCGCTGCTGATTAGCGGCGGTTTGGGCCATTCAACGACATTCCTCTATTCAGCCATTGCCCGCCATCCACGCTATAACGTGATTCGCACCACCGGGCGCGGCGAAGCGGCTATTCTCGCCGACATCGCCCGACAGTTCTGGAAAATTGATGAGAGCCAGCTACTGATTGAAGACCGATCAACCAACAGCGGCGAGAATGCCCGTTTCAGCCTCGATATGTTGATAAGCCAGCACATCGCGCCGAAAACGGCGGTGATCGTTCAGGACCCGACCATGCAGCGGCGTACGATGGCGACTTTTGCCCGCGCCAGCCAGCAGTGTACTAACGCACCGCACTGGTTCAGCTGGCCGGGCTTTACGCCACGGTTGACCAATACGCCGGATGGGCTGGCTTTCCAGCCTCGCGTACGCGGATTATGGCCCGTTGAGCGTTATCTTTCGCTGGTGATGGGGGAAGTGCCGCGCCTGCGGGATGACGCGAACGGGTATGGCCCTAACGGCCGCGATTACCTGGCGCATATCGAGTTCCCGCCGGAGATTGAGCAGGCCTGGCAAACCCTGCAGGCGGATTCTCAGCTCACCGAGGCCTTATCCCAGCGCGCGCTGTAAGGGCAATGCCCGTTTGCGTCAGCTGTGGCGCAAACGGGCAGCGCCATCCTTTAAACGCATAATTTTTTGTTCGCTTTTCCCACCGCTTTTTTGCGTTCCCTCACAAAAGTTGCTCCTGAGCCTCGGCATCGCCCGCTGCGGCGATAGATTTTTAACAACGCGTTAGCTTTTTAAAAACAATGCCATTACAGGAGCAGATCATGACAGCACCCGTACAACACCCGATGTTTATTGATGGGCAATTTGTCAGCTGGCAGGGCGAAGGCTGGCTTGATGTGATCAACCCGGCAACGGAAGAGGTTCTCGCGCGTATTCCAGACGGACGCGCCGAAGATGCACGTAAAGCCATCGAGGCCGCCGAGCGGGCACAGCCCGGCTGGGAATCGCTGCCCGCCATTGAGCGTGCCGGCTGGCTGCGAAAAATCGCCGCCGGCATTCGTGATAAAGCCAGCGAGATCAGCGCACTGATTGTCGCCGAAGGGGGCAAAATCCAGCAGCTCGCCGATGTCGAAGTCTCTTTCACCGCCGATTACATCGACTATATGGCCGAGTGGGCGCGCCGTTACGAAGGCGAGATCCTGCAAAGCGACCGCCCGAACGAGAATATCTTTGTCTTCAAGCGCGCGCTGGGCGTGACCACCGGCATTCTGCCGTGGAACTTCCCGTTCTTCCTTATCGCCCGCAAAATGGCTCCTGCGCTTATCACTGGCAACACCATTGTCATCAAACCCAGCGAATTTACTCCGAGTAACGCTATTGCATTCGCCAAAATCGTTGAGCAGGTTGGCTTACCGAAAGGGGTCTTCAACCTGGTGCTCGGGCGCGGCGAAACCGTCGGACAGGAGCTGGCGGGTAACCCGAAAGTGGCGATGGTCAGCATGACCGGCAGCGTCGGCGCGGGGGAGAAAATCATGGCGGCGGCGGCGAAAAATATCACCAAAGTGTGCCTCGAGCTGGGCGGTAAAGCACCAGCGATTGTGCTCGACGATGCCGACCTTGAGCTGGCGGTGAAAGCGATTGTTGATTCAAGAGTGATCAACACCGGGCAGGTGTGTAACTGTGCCGAGCGCGTCTATGTGCAGAAGGGGATTTATGACCGTTTCGTCAACCGCCTCGGCGAAGCGATGAAAGCGGTGCAGTTTGGCGATCCGGCGCAACGCAGCGATATCGCCATGGGGCCGCTTATCAATGCTGCGGCTTTGCAGCGGGTGGAGGAGAAGGTGGCGCGCGCCGTCGCGGAAGGGGCGCGGGTTGCCCTTGGCGGCGAAAAAGTTGAAGGAAAAGGCTACTTCTTTCCGCCGACGCTGCTGCTGGATGTACATCAAGAGATGGCGATTATGCACGAGGAGACCTTTGGCCCGGTGCTGCCGGTAGTCGCATTCGACACGCTTGATGAAGCGCTGGCGATGGCCAATGACAGCGACTATGGCCTCACTTCTTCGATCTACACCCGCGATCTCAACCAGGCGATGAAAGCGGTGCGCGGGCTGAAGTTCGGCGAAACCTACATCAACCGCGAGAACTTTGAAGCGATGCAGGGTTTCCACGCGGGCTGGCGCAAATCCGGCATTGGCGGCGCGGATGGCCGCCACGGCCTGAATGAATATCTGCAAACCCAGGTGGTTTACCTGCAATCGTGATAAGCCTGCCCCCGCAGTCGCGGGGGCGTTTTCACACCTTAGTTTCGATCCACGCCATCATTAACTCCGGCCAGACGGCAACCGGCAAGCCCAGCGCATCGCGAATACCAAACCCATGTTTTCCCTGCTCAAACAGATGCATCTCCACCGGCACGCCGAGGCGGCGCAGTGCGGAGAACATCACCACGCTGTTTTCCACTTTTACCGCCGGGTCGTCGACCGCATGCAGTAAAAAGGTCGGCGGCGTCTGGCTGTTGACCTGCTCCTCGGCGGAGTAGCGGCGGATCTGCGTCTCATCGGGCGTATCGCCAATCAGTTGCTGGCGCGACATCGGATGATCGATATCGGCATGCATAGTGATCACCGGGTAGACCAGCGCCATAAACGCCGGGCGCGCGCTCTGCTCATCGATAGCATCCAGCGGCGTATAGACCGAATCGTTGTAACGTGTGCCGAGACTCGCCGCCGCATGGCCGCCAGCGGAAAAGCCCATCACGCCAAGTTTGTCGGCATCAAGCTGCCAGCGCTCCGCCTGGGCGCGGATAAGGCGCATTGCCCGCTGCACATCTGCCAGCGGCGCGTCTGCCCCCTCCGCATGGCCATCACCGGGGAAGCGGTAGGTCATCACAAATAGGGTATAACCGCGTTCATTAAAGAAAGGGGCGAGGGCGCTGCCCTCTTTATCCAGCACCACGCGGCGATAAGAGCCGCCGGGCGTGACCAGAATGCCAACACCGTTAGGGTGCTGTGGCGCATAAACGGTGATTTCCGGTGCCCGCACGCCCGTCACCGAGCGATCGAACGGCGAGGGGCCGGTATGTTCTGTTTCCAGCTGAAATTGTACCGGGCTGACCTTCGCTCCTGGCGCTTCGCCCTGCGGCCAGACGGGAAACGTGATGGCGCGCGCGACGGCGTCCTCCATTAAACTCAGTAGTGTTTGCGGCGTCAGATTATCCACACAGGCTCCTTATGTTTTGTACTTATTCAGTATTGCGTTGTCGGGTTTTACTGCGCAAACCACACGCGCTGCGTACGCGCTAAGTGGCTGAAAAGTGATACAGAAAAGTTAATGAATTTTTAAGGAAACCCCGTTATGTTGAAGGCCGGTTCGTTCTTTCAGGGGTTTCTTATGCGTAGCAACTATTCCGGCCCGCAGATCGCCATCCACTGGTTGGTGGTGCTGCTGGTCGTCGGCGCATACTGCGCCATGGAGTTTCGCGGATTTGCGCCGCGCAGTTACCGGCCATATTTCAATATTGTCCATGTCTCCTGCGGTATCTCTGTTCTCGTGCTGATGGTTGCGCGGTTACTGGTACGGCTAAAATATCCGGCACCGCCTATTACGCCGAAACCCTCCGCGATGATGACCGGGCTGGCGCACCTCGGGCATCTGGCGATTTATCTGCTGTTTATCGCCTTGCCGCTGCTGGGCCTGCTAATGATGTACAACCGCGGCGGCCCGTGGATCGCCTTCGGCCTGCCGATGCCCCACGCCGCCGAGGCTAATTTCGATCTGGTCGACACGCTCAAGGAGTACCATGAGCTTCTCGCCACGCTCGGTTACTTTATTGTTGGCCTGCATGCCGCTGCCGCACTGCTGCACCATTACTTCTTCAAGGACAATACGCTGCTGCGTATGATGCCGAAAAAGCGCGAACGATAACGTCTTCTGCCCGGTGACATCCGTGACCGGGCTGCACATCCTGCGAAATTTCTTACCCGTTTTTGCGTAACTTGCCCCAGAATGCTGTGATCCCGCCTGATTTTTGTAAGAAAAAGCTGGGGAGAAATCACATTTTCTATCATCGCCTGTGGGCGAAATTCGAACAAGCAGTGTAGATAGTATATCTATTATAGAAACACTATCGAGAGCGGGAGAGGCAAATGACACAGCCAGTACAGGAATCACTCGACCGGGTGGCTGCCGATGCGCAGGCCGGCGGATCGCGCAAACTACGTAAAGTTCTGCTTGCCACCGGCATCGGGCATTTTGTGGAGTGGTTCGATTTCGGTCTCTACGGCACGCTGGCGGCAATTATCGGTCTGCAATTTTTTCAATCCTCCAGCCCCAGCGTTGCGCTGCTCTCATCTTTCGCGGTGTTTGGTGCCGGATTTATCATGCGCCCGCTCGGTGGGCTATTCTTCGGCTCGCTGGGCGATCGCAAAGGGCGGCAGAAGGTGCTGGCGACGGTGATTTTGCTCACCTCGGGGGCAACTTTTGTGATGGGATTGCTGCCGACCTATCACCAGATTGGGATCACCGCCACGGTACTGCTGGTCATTACCCGCCTGGTGCAGGGCTTTGCCGCAGGCGGTGAAAGCTCGGGCGCAACAACGTATCTGGCAGAGTACGCCCCGACCGCCAGACGCGGCTATTTCACCTGCTGGATCGACAACTTTGGTTTTATGGCATTCGTCGTCGGCTCCGGGCTGGTGTTTCTGCTCACCGCGGCGCTCGGTGAAAGCACAATGAACGACTGGGGCTGGCGCATCCCTTTCCTGATCGCCGGGCCGCTCGGCTGGGTTGGGCTCTATCTGCGCAGGCATTTGGAAGATTCGCCGGAGTTTCTTGAGGCGATGAAAAGCGGGCAAATTGAAACCGCACCGCTGCGCAAAGCGGTAACCACCGCCTGGCGCGCGCTGCTCTTCTGTGTCGGGTTTGTGGTGATCAAAGCGGTGGGGCACTGGACGCTACAAACGTTTATGCCGAGCTATCTCGCCACGGAGCTTCATTTCAGTAAATTAAACGCTTACGCCATCACCACCATTGGCCTCTTCTCCGTTGCGGTGCTGGTGCCGTTTATGGGTTATCTCTCTGACAAGTACGGCCGTAAGCCGCTGATGCTGGCGGGTTGTGCGGGGTTTATTCTGCTGAGTTACCCGGCGATGATGATCATGGCCAATGGCGATGTGCTGTCAGCGGTGCTGGCGATGGTTATGCTCGGCGCGTTTATCGCGGCTTTTGATGGCGCCTGCACGGCGGCGATGGCCGAGCTCTTTCCAACCAACGTGCGCTACGGCGGCCTGTCGATTGCCTATAACTTTGCCGTCGCCTTCTTTGGCGGCATCACGCCGTGGTTCTCCGCGTGGCTTATCACGTCGACAGGCGATAAGTTTTCACCCGCCTTCTATGTCATGGGGGCTGCGTTAATCACCTTCATCACGGTGATGCGCGCCCGTGAAACGGCAGGACAACCTTTAAAACGTTAAAATAATGCCCGGTGGGGATTATCTCGCCGGGTTATAAAATGATCGATATATTCTCAGTGTGAAATATAATATATCCGCTGCGAAAGCGCTTAGGTGGAAAGTTTTATCCCATAGGGGCACAGCGGAAATAAGCATTCGTTTTGTTTATCACATTCGCGTAAAGAAATATTATCATTCCCTGGACATGAGCAACTATTTTTTAAAGTATTCCAGATGGTTGGGAAATAGGGCATGGTATGGATAACTTTGAATTCATGCATTCTGCCATCTATGATAATTCCTTTTGAATCAGTAACTAATATATTCCCCGGGCGCAGGAAATAGTGGCCCCGGTACCAGACGATCACCGCTTTGTCCTGCTGTGTCCTGGCTAAAGCAAATGCCGTGCCTGTGGCAGGGGAAACTAACATATCCGTAATATTCCAGCGCATACATCTTCCTTACATAATATCTACTCATTCGCCAGGAAGAATCTTAGCAAACAATATAGAAAGAACCTAAGCGAAACGTTAATTTAAGTTCAATATGCTAAACGAGAATAATATTTAAAAATTTTTACGCTAAGTTGTGCGCTGAAACATGCTAACGGGGAAAGTGTTCTGTGAAATTAATAACCTGAGTTAATATATGGTTATTTTGCTGGCAGGCGAAAACTCCCTTTAAACTATTATCTTTTGTGATGCTAGCGAGTTATCAATTCATAATTAATCCCGCAGGGCGTCAAGCGACGAGCAGGATAATTAACACCATTTACCGCCCAGGTGCTTTTACAGCCATACTCGTTTTCCTCCCCTAAACGGTCGTTTGCATGACCATCGCCACTACGTTACCATACCCCCCTATAGTATCCAGGAGGTTCTATGCCCCATTCACCTGAAGATAAAAAACGCGTACTGACGCGGGTGCGGCGTATTCGCGGCCAGGTTGACGCGCTGGAGCGGGCGCTGGAAAACGGCGAACCCTGCATCGCAATTTTGCAACAAATCGCCGCCGTGCGCGGCGCAGCCAATGGCCTGATGGGCGAAATGGTTGAAATTCACCTGAAAGATGAGCTGGTCGCCGGCGAGACCACCGCCGATCAACGCGCAGTGCGGATGGCAGAAGTCGGCCATCTGCTACGCTCTTATCTAAAATAAGCAACACCGTATACATAAAAAGGAAAGCGAGATGAAATCACGTGCAGCTGTAGCCTTCGGGCCAGGCCAACCCCTCAAGATTGTCGAAATCGACGTTGCGCCACCCAAAAAAGGGGAAGTGCTGGTACGCATTACGCACACCGGTGTTTGCCATACCGATGCCTTTACCCTCTCTGGTGACGATCCGGAAGGCGTTTTCCCGGCGGTGCTCGGTCATGAAGGCGGCGGTATCGTTGTGGAAGTGGGCGAGGGCGTTACCAGCCTGAAGCCGGGCGACCATGTTATTCCGCTGTACACCGCCGAGTGTGGCGAGTGCAAATTCTGTAAATCGGGCAAAACCAACCTCTGCCAGGCCGTGCGTGCCACGCAGGGTAAAGGGCTGATGCCGGACGGCACCACCCGTTTCTCCTATAACGGTGAGCCGATCTATCACTACATGGGTACCAGCACCTTCAGCGAATATACCGTCTGTGCAGAGATCTCTCTGGCGAAGGTCAACGAAGCAGCGCCGCTGGATAAGGTCTGCCTGCTGGGTTGCGGCGTTACCACCGGCATTGGCGCGGTACATAACACGGCGAAAGTAAAAGAGGGCGATACGGTTGCCATCTTTGGCCTCGGCGGTATCGGGCTTGCAGCCATTCAGGGCGCGGTACAGGCAAAAGCGGGCCGCATCCTGGCAATTGATACCAACCCGGATAAATTCGCGCTGGCGAAAGAGATGGGCGCGACCGACTTTATCAACCCGAAAGATCACGATCGCCCGATTCAGGAAGTGATTGTGGAAATGACCGATGGCGGCGTTGATTACAGCTTTGAATGTATTGGCAACGTGAATGTCATGCGCGCGGCGCTTGAGTGCTGTCATAAAGGCTGGGGCGAAAGCGTCATTATCGGTGTGGCGGGCGCAGGTCAGGAGATCAGCACTCGTCCGTTCCAGCTGGTCACCGGTCGTGTATGGCGCGGTTCCGCATTTGGTGGCGTTAAAGGCCGCAGCCAGCTGCCGGGCATGGTGGAAGATGCGATGGCGGGCAAAATCCGTCTCGACCCGTTCATCACTCACCGCCTGCCGCTGGATAAAATTAACGAAGCTTTCGATCTGATGCATGAAGGCAAATCGATCCGCACCGTGATCCATTTTGGCGAAAAGTAATCTCCCTTCGCGCCAGCGGGCCCTCCGCTGGCGCAACCAAACTCCGAATCTGTGACCGCCGTTGCGCTTTTCACCATAAGAAAAATCCAATTATTGCCGATGCCTATATATCATTCCTTTGTACTTAGCAGACTAATACGAGAGTCGACGCCATGGATAACAAAGCAGCAATGCAACAAACACAAGGCATTGGTTTTATGCACAATATTCGCCTGGTTCCCCTATTTTCCTTTATCCTTTCCGGCATTTTGGTGCTATTTGCCTTAAGTTCCGGTTTAGCGGGCTACTTCCTGATGCAAGCCGACCGCGATCAGCAGGATGTGACGCAGGAGATCCAGGTGCGCATGGGATTATCTAACAGCTCCAACAACCTTCGCGTCGCCCGAATTAAATTGATTCACGCAGGTGCTGCAAGCCGTATCGCCGAAATGGAGGATGTGAAAACCAACATCGCCGAAGCGGAAAAGCGCATTAAACAGTCGCAGGAAAACTTTAAACAATATATGGATCGCCCGGTGAAAACCGAGGCTGACCTGACGCTGGATAACGATCTTACCGCCCGTTTCGACGCCTACACTGCCGGGCTGCAGCCGATGCTGAAGTATGCCAAAAACGGCATGTTTGAAGCGATTATCAACCATGAAAGCGAGCAGGCGCGCCAGCTGGATGATGCCTACAACGCCGTATTGTTGAAAGCGATTGAGATCCGCACCGAACGCGCGCAGCACCTGAAAGAGGAAGCCCACAGCCGCACGCAGCTTGGCCTGATCTTTATGGCCGCCGCGTTTGCTTTTGCGCTGGTGCTGACCATCATCACCTTTACCGTACTGCGTCGTGTGGTTATTAATCCGTTGCAGCGCGCTGCCCAGCGTATTTCACGTATCGCCTCCGGCGATCTGACGCTGCCGGACGAACCGACAGGCCGCAGCGAGATTGGGCGTCTGAGCCACGATCTGCAGGCGATGCAGCACTCTCTGGTTACCACCGTCGCCACCGTGCGCCAGGGTGCTGAAGAGATCTACCGCGGGACCAGCGAAATCTCTGCCGGTAATACCGATCTCTCTTCGCGTACCGAGCAGCAAGCGGCAGCGATTGAAGAGACCGCCGCCAGCATGGAGCAGCTCACTGCAACCGTGAAACAGAATGCGGATAACGCCCATCACGCCAGCGGTCTGGCGCGCGACGCGTCGGGCAAAGCGACGAAAGGCGGTCAGATTGTCTCCGGCGTCGTGCAGACCATGGGTAATATCACCACCAGTTCACGCAAAATCTCTGAAATTACCGCCGTGATTAACAGCATCGCCTTCCAGACCAATATTCTGGCGCTCAACGCCGCAGTGGAAGCTGCGCGTGCTGGTGAGCAGGGTCGCGGCTTTGCCGTCGTTGCCAGCGAAGTGCGTACTTTGGCAAGCCGCAGTGCTCAGGCGGCGAAAGAGATTGAAGCATTGATCAGCGAGTCCGTCAGCCTGATTGAGCAGGGCTCCGGCGAAGTGGTTTCCGCCGGGGAAACGATGGATGAGATCGTGACCGCCGTTAAACGCGTGACCGATATCATGCTGGAGATTGCCGCCGCATCGGATGAGCAGAGCAAAGGCATCACGCAGGTAAGCCAGGCAATCACCGAAATGGATAATGTGACGCAGCAGAACGCCTCGCTGGTTGAAGAAGCTACCGCCGCCGCCACCTCGCTGGAAGAGCAGGCCGCACGTCTGACGCAGGCGGTTGGGGCATTCCGGCTGAACGGCGCAGAGGCGCAGCGCCAGAGCAGCGCCACGCCGACGGCAAAACCCTTTACCCCGCAGCGCCCGGCACTGGCGAGCGGCGATAACTGGGAAACCTTCTGACGTTGAGATAAAAGTTAAGATAAAAAAAGAGGCCGGATAATCCGGCCTCTTTTATTTTGTCGTTAAGGCACGCCGTAACTTAGCAGGTGCCGACATTGATCGCGTTGATGACGTTGTTGTAATGCTGCATCAGATCGCGAACATCATTTCCCTGCGTAGATTGCATCATGTGGAACTGCTTCGGCTCATTCGCCTCTTTTTCGTAGGTGCCATCTTCGGTGTGACTAATGACATCACGACCGGTAGAGAGATAGGAGTTAGCGGTGAAGATCAGGCTTGAACACCCTTTTTTGTTGCTCTCACGCATTTTGGCGTCATACGCAGTCAGTGCGTCGTTGAACTGATCGAGGGATTTTTTAAAGGCGTCTTTCTTATCGCCTAACCCTTCGCCATTAATAAAGCCGCTGGCGGCATCCATGCTCTCTTTCAGGTAGTAGATTGAGCCGATGCGGTAATAAGCCGCGGTATCTTTCGGCGTTTTCTCGTATTCGGCTTTAATACGCTCACGGTCTTTTTTATCAATGGCATTTAAGAAATCTGCCTGCGCAACAACCACTTTCTCCATTGCGCTAATAAACTTCGGCTGCAATTCGCGGCCTTTGTCACCGTTGTCGCTTTTATAGGTTTTGGAGTTGATATAGTTATAGAGTTCGCGGTTAACGGGTTCAGCCTGCCCCAGCGCTTCGCTGTAGCGAGTGGCCGAGTCATCGAGATCTTTCATCGCTGGCTCCATCGCGTGGGCTTTATCTAACAGATCCTTGACGCGAGGGATGGTGGTGTCAGAACCGGGGAAGAAGAGATCGCTCCGCGACTTTTCACCGGAGAAGGCAGGAGCAATATATTTTTTATACTGCTCCAGCTGCTCACCAAATGAGGAGGAGGACATATTAGCCGCCTCAATATAAGAGTTATATTTTGTGATCTCAGCTTGTTCTGCTGAGCTTTGCGAGGCTTGTTGAGGCTCATCTGCTTTTTTATCGTCACACGCCGACAGCGCAAACAAGCAGGCGGCAACTGCCAGCGATCGAGCAATTGTTTTTGCGAACATTCCCTTCTCCATATTCAGCATATGATGGTGTTTTTTTGAACCCACCTGGTGTGAGTGCTGCGTAGCGTAGCATCAATATATGATGCACTTCGCGCAGACTACCGGATCTGGTAGGGAGAGGGGATGTTCGCTCGCGGTGATTAATATTCAGTTTTAATCGAGGATCGACCCGCGATCTTGCGACCAACTTTCATCACGATGTTATAAGCAATGATGGCTGATATTAATGACAAACCGACATCGGTAAAAAACCATAAATCATCGTAATTTTCCTGACTCGCGCTTCCATGAAGCCAGGCAGCAAAAGCATTAGCGGTATCGAGGCTGATAAATGCAGATGAATTAATCAACCGCGCAAAAACACAAAACAGCACAATAAAAAAGACCGTTTTAGCGGCCCGTCGGACAAACTTCGTTATAACCATTACTTTTAACCTCAATTGAGCCGCGGGCTTTAAGATATCTCATGCAGGGAACGTCCATCAACGGAGTCTCAAGCAACCTTTTGCGGAGCGTTGCAAAATCACTGCTGTTTTTCAACGTAATACAACCTTCTGAGATAACGCCTGGATGCAGGCGAAAATTTCCACGCTGAACACCTTTAACCCACATCCAGTCATCAATTCCGATATCGTCATAATAGAGCGCAAACCAATCGGAGTGACCAAACTCAGCGCCGCGAAACAATTTGTTTTAGAGATCTTTTGAGGCCGCCAGGAGCGATTATAAACTCGTTATATTCAATGCATGAATCCCCTAAAAAAGCGGTTTTTTCGGGATTATTACATCGTGCCGCTTATCAACGATCGTGATGTGGCGCAGCGAAAAATCGCTGTAGAAGATGATTATTTGAGGGCAGCGCCAGAAATTTAAGAGCCGGATAACACAGTGCTATCCGGCGCAGGAGGTGATTTAAGGGTTAAATAAAACTGTCGTCATCGTTACTGAAATCGTCACTGCCGAAATCATCATTTTGATAATCGCTCACGCTGTCTGCCTGGTAAGGATCGCTATTGTCGAGAAAGTGCGTGTCGGAAGCGTTATTAAATGCATCGGAATTAAAGGCATCATTTTGCGTGACATCGCTTGCGGCAGCCGCGGGTTCCTCGATGATATTCACGATCTCTTGCGGCTGTGAGTGGTGAAACATACTGGTCAGCATATCGGCGATTACCACACCGCCCGCCACGCCCGCGGCGGTTTGCAATGCGCCCGCCATAAATCCGCTGCCGCGCGACGCGGTGGGTGCCGGGGAGGCATATTGTGGTGGCTGCTGCTGCACCGGTGGCGCGCCCCAGTTTTGCGCGGGCTGAGCAGGCTGGTTTTTATTGCCGCCAAACAGACCGCTGAGGAAGCTCCCGCCGCCGGATGGCTGCTGGCTCTGCTGCTGCGCCAGCTGATTTTCCAGCTCCTGCACCCGCGTCTGCAGACGTTTTAATGCCGCTTCCTGGATCAGCATCGATTGCGCCATATAGTAGGGTGCCGCTGGCTGCTGTTTGACCAGCTCAGCAATCTGCCGCTCGGCTTGCGCATCGCGCTGGCCGTTTTGTTGTTCAGCCTGTTTCAGGCGCTGAAAAAGCCCATTGATAAGCTGCTGTTCATCATATTGCATAACAATGATCTTCCTCTTGCTGTCGTGAGTACCTTTGAGTCTATCAGCGCCTTTCGCTGGCGTCCTCGTGCTGAAATGTTTGTTTAAGATTGGTTTCAGGTAAAGGTAAACAAGCCTCTTTCACAGCAGATTTAGAGCAGAGAAACATTAATCGGGCAGCGTTTTACGGATATAGCTGATTAAGGTAAGCACAGCCGGAGAGAGCGGGGCGTCGACGCGGGTGATAATGCCAATCGGATCGCCGATGCCCAGCGGTGGAATAGGCAGCGCCACCAGGGAGCCGAGGCGCAGATCGTCTTTCACCGCCCCGGATGGAACAAACCAGACATAGTCATATTCAACGGTCAGCTGTCGTGAAAGAGAGGCTGAAAGGGTTTCAATACAGCCGGTCGGCAGGGTGCAGTTCTGGCTGGCGAGCAGTTCTTCGGCGTTCTGCCGCGGCACCGTGCCCTGCGGCAGCACGACCACTGGCCACTCCAGCACCCGGCTCAGAGTGACGGTGCTCTGCAACAGCGGGTGACGCGGGCGCACCACCAGTTTAAGCGACTCCAGGAACAGCAGTTCGTAGTGTAAGCCGCACATCAGATCCGGATCGGACATGCGCCCGATACCGACATCCAGCTCGCCGGTTTTCAGCCCGGCCAGCAGCATTGGATTATTGGCGGTCGCCACCTGAATGGTGATATCCGGTTGCTGCTTGTGCAGCTGGCCAATCACCGCCGGTAAAATACCCAGCGCGGCGGTGGGAAGCGCGCCGACACGAATCAACTCACAGTTTTTCTCTTCCTGATCGCTTAACGACTGCCCGGCAATATTGACCGCGTCCAGCACCCGCACCGCATGGCTTAAAAACTGCTCGCCAACATGGGTAAGCTGCGCGCCCATGCGTCCGCGTTCAAACAGCCGCTTGCCGGTAAGCTGTTCAAGTTCATTTAAGGTCTTTGAGAGAGCAGGCTGGCTCAGGTTAAGAGTTTCAGCAGCGCGACCCAATGTTCCTTGTTGCGCGACCGCGACGAAAGTATGCAGGTGGCGCAGTCGGATGCGCTGTGAAAAGAGAGCGTTTTTTTCCATAAGATAATGTTAAAACCGAGTGGCGAAGGTGGCTCGCAGATTTATTTAATTTTGATAACCAGTTTGCAAAATATTATTAACATCCAATCCTTTTGAGTTACAAACACATTCTGCCCGCAATGTGACGAAACCAGCATGTTTCCAGGGTTTTGTTCGCGCCGCGTTTCATAATCTTTTGTTATGTTCGAATGCGAGCGGAACACGCGCGTTTTTTGCCACGATCACACTTTGTAAATTTCCCCGCACGGGCGCGGGCAGCCTTCTCTACACTCCAGAGATAACAGCGTGGAGAGAGAAGACTATGACGTACAGCATCACGGCAGATGAGATCAGGGAACAATTTTCGCAGGCGATGTCGGCCATGTACCAGCAGGAAGTCCCGCAATATGGCACCTTGCTGGAGCTTGTGGCTGATGTGAACCTCGCTGTACTGGAGCACAATCCGCGTCTTCACGAACAGCTGGTGAACGCCGATGAGCTTGCCAGGCTGAACGTTGAACGCCACGGCGCGATCCGCGTTGGTAGCGCGGAGGAGCTCTCCACCCTGCGGCGCATGTTTGCCATTATGGGGATGTTCCCGGTCAGCTATTACGACCTCTCCCAGGCCGGTGTGCCGGTTCACTCCACTGCTTTTCGTCCGATTGACGATGGAGCGCTATCGCGCAATCCATTTCGCATCTTCACCTCGCTGTTACGCCTGGAGTTGATTGAAAACCAGACGTTACGCGACCGGGCGGCAGCGATTCTGGCGAAGCGCGACATCTTCACGCCTGCCTGTCGGCAACTTATTGAAGTGCATGAACTGAACGGCGGCTTTACTGCTCAGCAGGCAGAGCTGTTTGTCAAAGAGGCGCTGGAGACGTTTCGCTGGCACCGCCATGCTACCGTCGATGAAAAAACCTATCAGGCGCTGCATGACGAGCATCGCTTAATTGCCGATGTGGTCTGTTTCCCCGGCTGCCATATCAACCACTTAACCCCGCGCACGCTGGATATTGACCGGGTGCAGGCGCTGATGCCGGAGTATGGCATTGAGCCAAAAATCCTGATTGAAGGGCCGCCGCGCCGCGAAGTGCCGATCCTGCTGCGCCAGACCAGTTTTAAAGCCCTTGATGAGCCGGTGCTGTTCAGCGGCGAGCATCACGGCACCCACACGGCGCGCTTTGGTGAGATTGAGCAGCGCGGCGTCGCGCTGACGCAGAAAGGACGCGAACTCTACGACCGACTGCTGAACAGTGCAGGGACAGGCAAAGATAACCTCACGCATCAGCTCCATTTGCAGGAGGTGTTTAAAGCCTTTCCCGACAGCGAGATGCTGCTGCGCAAGCAGGGGCTGGCGTGGTTCCGCTATCGCCTGACGCCGACCGGGGAGGCGCACCGCCAGGCGATTCGCCCCGGTGACGATCCGCAGCCGCTGATTGAGCGCGGTTGGGTCGTAGCGCAGCCCATCATCTATGAAGATTTCCTGCCCGTCAGCGCCGCCGGGATTTTCCAGTCTAATCTCGGGAATGCGACCCAGGCGCGCAGCCACGGCAACGCCAGCCAGCAGCAGTTTGAAGCCGCACTCGGCTGCCCGGTGCTCGATGAGTTTGCCCTCTATCAACAGGCTGAAGAGCGCAGCAAACGCCGTTGCGGTCTGCTGTAAAAACGGTAATCTGCCAGAATTCAATACGTTCTGGATATGATTATGGAAAATGCATCAACCCCAATTGTGAGTACCCGACAGGGCAGCGTAATGGGGTGTCGCGAAGAGGGAATTGACGTCTGGCGCGGCATTCCCTTTGCTGCGCCGCCCACGGGCGATCTGCGCTGGCGCGCGCCGCAGCCGGTTGAGTGCTGGCAGGGCGTGCGCGATGCGACGCGTTTTTCCGCCTCAAGCTGGCAAAACAAGGAGTTCTGCCGCCTGCTCGGCGGTGGCGATCCCGGTACTTTCTCGGAGGATTGCCTCTATCTCAACGTCTGGTCACCCCGTTCATCTGCGCAAAAAAAACCGGTGATGGTCTGGCTGCACGGCGGCGGCTTTGCCATCGGCGCGGGCGGGTTGCCGCCTTATGATGGTAAAGCGCTGGCAGCGCGAGGCGTGGTGCTGGTTACCGTCAACTATCGTCTCGGTCATCTCGGCTTCTTTGCCCATCCGGCGCTGGAGGCAGAGGCCGGGGAGCGCATCTACAACTTTGCCTTGCTTGACCAAATCGCCGCCTTGCAGTGGGTTCAGGAAAATATCGCCGCGTTCGGCGGGGATGCCGACAATGTGACGCTGTTTGGCGAATCGGCCGGGGCGCGCAGCGTCATGTCACTCATGGCTTCGCCGCAGGCAAAAGGGCTATTCCATAAAGCGATCGTACAGAGCAATTACACCTTACCGGATACGCCGCGTAAGGCTGCGCTGGCAAAAGGCGAAGCGATTGCGGCGCACTTTGGCCTGGAAAATGCCAGCACGGAACAGCTGCGAGCGATCCCGGCGGAGGCATTCTGGCCGCTCGATACCCCGTTTAAAGTCGATCCTGTTCCTATCGCGGGCGATATCGTGCTGCCGGAACCATCCCTTGATACCTTCTTTGCCGGGCGTCAGCACCCGATGCCGGTGATCGTTGGTTCGAACAGCGATGAAGCGAGTGTGATGGCGGAGTTTGGCGTCGATCTGGCAGGGAAAATCGGTGAGCTGCGCCGCAAGCAGCGTTTCGGCCTCGGGCTTATCCGGCTGCTCTATCCGGGCGTGCGCGGCGATACAGAGCTTGGCCGCCAGGTGTGCCGTGATATGGCGTTTACCACCCTCGGCCTGGTGGTGATGCAGGCGCAGCAGCAGGTGAACCAGCCCTGCTGGCGTTACTGGTTCGATTACGTCGCCGAAGCGATGCACGACACCTATATCAACGGCGCCTGGCACGGGAATGACGTGCCCTATGTGTTTGACAACCTGCGCCTGTCGGAGCCGTCATGTGATTATGTCAATGAACGCGATCTCGCCTTTGCCGCGCAGGTTGCCGATTACTGGGTCCATTTTGCTACTCATGCCGGTTCGGCAACCACAACTTTGCCCGGCCCGGTAACGTGGGAAGCCTGCACCGGCGGGCGCGATCGCCTGCTGCGCATCGGCATCAATAAGCAGGCTGGTTTTCGGCTGGAGAAGCGCTTTATGCGCGCGCGGTTAAGCTTCTTTCGTCGGGTGATGCGCCACCATGTCAATCTCGATTGATCGCCGTGCAACATGTTCATACACAACTTTACGCATTTTTCAGGCTGCTCCTAAAGCCTGGGAAAATTTCGCGATTTGCTCATATAATCAACGGCCAACAATTGGATTCTCAATGAATTTTGTCTAGAGTGGTGCCTTCATCAGTCATACGCTTTTGCCGCTGTTTCGCGATATCGCGAAATGCCATTTTACGACCAGAAGGACGTGTTACCAGGCATGAACCGCAGACGATTTATTCAAGCATCCATGGCCCTCGCGGCAACTTACGGCACCACTGGCGTTGCCTCGCTCTTTTCGCGAGCGGCATCTGCAGCGCAGACCGATATTGCCGATGGTCAAAGCCGCCGTTTCGACTTCTCCGTGCTGCAATCCATGGCGCACGATCTGGCCGAACAGCCATGGGGAGGCGCGCCGAAAGCGCTGCCGCCGACGCTGGCTAACCTGACGCCGCAAGCCTATAACAGCATTCAGTATGATGCGCAGCACTCGTTATGGAATAACGTTGAAGGCCGCCAGCTGGATGTGCAGTTCTTCCATGTCGGCATGGGTTTTCGCCGCCGCGTACGCATGTTCTCGCTGGATCAGGGGACTCACCAGGCGCGTGAAATTCACTTCCGCCCGGAGTTGTTCAACTACCACGACGCAGGCGTTGACACCAAACAGCTTGAAGGGCAGAGCGATCTCGGCTTTGCCGGCTTCCGCGCCTTCAAAGCCCCTGAGCTGGCACGCCGCGACGTTGTCTCGTTCCTTGGCGCGAGCTATTTCCGCGCGGTAGATGACACCTTCCAGTACGGCCTCTCCGCGCGCGGCGTGGCGATTGATACCTTTACCGATACGCCGGAAGAGTTCCCGGACTTCACCTCCTTCTGGTTCGAAACGGCAAAGCCGGGCGATACAACCTTTACCGTCTACGCGCTGCTCGACAGCGCCAGCCTGACCGGCGCGTATAAGTTCGTCATCCACTGCGAGAAGAGCCAGGTGATTATGGAGGTGGACAACCGCCTCTACGCCCGTAAGGCGATCAAGCAGCTCGGCATCGCGCCGATGACCAGTATGTTCAGCTGCGGCAATAACGAGCGCCGCGTCTGCGACACCATCCACCCGCAGATCCACGACTCCGATCGCCTGGCGATGTGGCGTGGCAACGGCGAGTGGATCTGCCGCCCGCTGAATAACCCGCAGAAGCTGCAATTCAATGCTTTCCAGGATGAGAACCCGAAAGGCTTCGGCCTGCTGCAGCTCGACCGCGATTTCAGCCACTATCAGGATGTGATGGGCTGGTACAACAAACGCCCGAGCCTGTGGGTCGAGCCGCGCAATAAGTGGGGCAAAGGCGCGGTCAGCCTGATGGAGATCCCGACCACCGGCGAAACGCTGGATAACGTGGTCTGCTTCTGGCAGCCGGAAAAACCGATCAAAGCCGGAGACGAGCTGGCCTTTGAGTATCGCCTCTACTGGAGCGCGCAGCCGCCGGTGCGCTCACCGCTGGCAAACGTCTATGCGACGCGGACCGGCATGGGCGGTTTCCCGGAAGGCTGGGCACCGGGCGAGCACTATCCTGAGAAGTGGGCGCGCCGTTTCGCCATCGATTTTGTCGGCGGCGATCTGAAAGCCGCCGCGCCGAAAGGGATTGAGCCAGTGATTACGCTCTCAAACGGGGAAGCGAAACAGGTGGAGATCCTCTACGTCGAGCCGTTTGACGGTTATCGAATCCAGTTCGACTGGTATCCAACCAATGCGTCGACCGACCCGGTAGAGATGCGCATGTTCCTGCGCTGCCAGGGTGAGGCAATCAGCGAAACCTGGCTCTATCAATACTTCCCGCCCGCGCCGGAGAAGCGGAACTACGTAGACGACCGCATCATGCGCTAAGCTTTTTAATCGCCCCCGAATGGGGGCGATGTTTTTCAGGAGGAACGATGTTACAGGAACCGACTTGCCCGGATGCGGTGATTAGAGTTGACGAGCAGCTCACTCTCGAAATGATTGATGAGTGCTTTGTCCACGATCTTCACCAGTTGATTGTCAAAAACCGCGACAGCTTACAGCGCTATCTCGACTGGCCGCAGTATGTCACATCCATTGAGACCACCCGTAAAACCGCCCAGAGCAACCGGCTGTTACATCAGCGCGGCTACGCGAAGATGTTCCTGATCCTGCGCGATGACGTGCTGGTCGGCGTGCTCTCTCTCAACGCTATTGAGCCGACCAACAAAGCGGCCTACATCGGCTACTGGCTGGATGAAGCGGCGCAGGGGCAGGGTATCTTGTCACGTGCGATGCAGGCGATGATGCGCTTCTACGTCCAGCGCGGCGATATCCGCCGCTTTGTTATCAAATGCCGGGTCGACAACGAGGCCAGTAACCGCGTCGCAGAGCTTAACGGCTTCACCCTCGAAGGCTGCCAGAGAGAGGCGGAGTTCCTCAATGGCCGCTTTGACGATCAGAATATCTGGGGCAAAATCGTCACGCTCAATGATGAATAAGCCTTAGCTGTTCGCCTGCGAAACCGCTTTTCTAAGCCCGTTTACCGCCGGAGAGTTCAGCGGCGTAACCAGCGCATAGTTGTAGTGGTCGTCGCTCCAGTACTGCGTCATCACATCCTCGGCCTTACGCTCACCGTGGGGTAATTTCCCCGGACTTAAGGGGCGGATATACCAGCCAACCCGCGTGCCGCGCGGATCCTGATACATAATCAGCGCCGCCGGGCCCTGCGCCGTCGCCACAAGCCGTGCGCCGACCAGCGTAAAGCCATACTGCTCCAGATTTGGTGGCTGATTGCCGTTGATAAAGTAGCGCCCGACCCAGTGGGTCAGCTCTGTTTGCTGCGTCGTCGCCACATCCATCGGGGTGATGGCGGTGTTATCAAACAGCTTGTAGGCCTGCACTGCGTCCTCCATTGGCGCATGCGCCAGCACCATCTGTGACTCTTTCAGCTGCCAGCCGGTAAAACCGCCGACGCCGAGCGCCATCACCAGCGCGAAGGCGGTTGCCAGCTTCCACTGCCGCAACTGGCGCTGCTGGCGGCGCAGCGCGCGGGGTTCCGGCATCTCAAGCGTAGCGCTATGGCGATCCATTGCCTGGCGCAGGCGCTGCGCATCCTGCCGCCAGCCTGCAACCTCGCGGGCGGCCTGCGGATTCTGCGCCAGATAGTGTTCAATGCGCGCTGAGGTCGCCTCATCGGTCTCGCCATCAAGCCAGGCGTGCAGATCGTGTTCATCCGGTGGCAACGTCATTTCAATCTCCTTAACGCTAACGGCGTTGGCTGGCCTTCCAGTTTTTCATGCAGCATTTTGCGCGCCCGTGACAGGCGTGACATCACCGTGCCGGGCGGAATGTCGAGGGTTTGCGCCACCTCTTTATAACTCAGCCCTTCAACGCTCACCAGCAGCAGCACGGCGCGATACTCCGTTGGCAGCGTGGCAAAGAGGGCAAGCGTATCATCGGCGATAGCCAGTGACTCGGTGGTAAAACCGCCAGGCTCTTCGCCGGTGAAAAAGGCGAGCACTTTCAGATAGCGTTTGCGCCGCCGCTCACCATCGACAAACTGACGATAGAGAATGGTGAAGAGCCAGGCGCGCAGGCTCTGTTCATTATCACGCTGTCGCGTCAGGGCTTTCGCCAGGCAGCTTTGCACCAGATCCTCTGCGGTGTGCGGGTTACGCGCCAGCCACAGGGCAAAGCGGTAGAGATGCGGCATCACCTCGCGGATTTCATCATCGTTCATCGTCTGCGGCTTCCCGACATGCTCTCAAACACCCCATCGCGCAGCACCAGTGCATGCAGCAGCGCGGCGGCGAGGTGCGCCATTACGGTGACAAACAGCGCCAGCGCTACCACAGAATGCAACGGACGCAGCAGCGCATACCAGTCATTATTCACCGGCACTATCGGTGGCAGCACAAATCCGCCGCCGAGCGTCACCGGATAACCGGCCGCCGAGAGCATCGCCCAGCCAATTAGCGGTTGTGCCAGCATCATCGCATAGAGCGCCCAGTGCGAAAGATGCGCCATTGCGCGTTGCCAGACCGGCAGCGAGGCAGGCAAGGGTGGCGTGGCGGTATAGAAACGTAACCACAAACGCACCAGCGCCAGCAGAAGGATCATCAACCCCAGCGGTTTATGGATCGTCACCAGCAGGCTGTGCAGGGAGGAGACCGTAGAGACCATCACGACGCCGATAAACAGCATCGCAATAATGGCGATAGCCATCAGCCAGTGAACCGCGCGCAGTAGCGGGTGGAAATAAGCGACCTGTTTCATCAGTGGGCTCCGGCTTGTTCGCGGGTGCGAAGATTGTAGGATTTGGCGTAAGCGGATGAACGGGCATTAAGCAGCGGGTCGTTCGAGGCGGCAATGCCGTCCGGCAGGATCAGCGGGTCGTAATTGATGTCATTGCAGTCACCCTGCGCCTGCTCAACGGCGCGGTTCAGCACCAGCGTACCGGCATTGATCGTTTGCCGCCCGGCAGGCCAGGCTCGCGAGGCATCGCTGCCGTCATCCTGCGCGCTGGCGACGGTAATGACCAAATCCCACTTCAGCGGGGCCTGATCGAGGCGCTGGCGCAGATCGCGCTGTAAAAAGTTTTTATCCTGCTTCTGCTCTGCACTAATGGGTTGATAAGGCGTCTGCGGCACCATGCTCCAGCGAACCAGCTGCTCGTTACCGGTTTTGTCGATCATGCGAAAGGCATTGAGGCTATTAAAGCGGTCGCTGGCCCAACTGCTGGAGGGCACGTTCGCTTTTGCCCATGCGAGAAAAGGCGCGGCTTCCGGGTGCTTCTCAAGAAACGCTTTTACCTTTGTCGGGTCCGGTTTGCCGGTGGCTGGATCGGGACGCGTTGCCAGCTGCATATCATAAAAACCGTCGACGCCGCGCACCGGGAAAAAGGGCATCGCGTTCATGCCGGTGCGCCACTGCTCGCCGTCCGGGAGTTCAAAGGCCAGCGCCAGGCTACGCACCGGTACGGCGTAATCCGGCGCGGCGGGGTTGCCGCCCGCAATGGCAAAACGACCAATTACCGGCGTGCTTCCCGGCGCAAACAGCGCGGCGCGCGAAAGCGTGCTGGCCTTGCCGCTGGAGATAAACTCGCCGCTGACGCAGATCCCTTTGGCGTGGTTGCGGCGAAAACCGGGATGCTCACCGCCGGACTGCTGTAACACGTTAACGAGTTTGTCCGAGGTGAGCCGCTCGGGCGTCAGCCAGCCGCCGCCCCAAAGAAACAGCAGCATAACCAGAAGCGGCAGCAGGCCAACCAGCGCGAGGCGCACCGTTAGCTGCGTGGAGGTTAAAGGAGTGTTGTTCATCATTCGCTCATCCTGCTCATAGTGAGCAGATAAGACGAAGGGCGCGGCGCTTTATTCCCGGCAGATGAAAATAAATTTGTGGGTGCCCGTCAGAGCGAGCCGACCAGCGGCGTGCGGGTGATGTGCTGCTCGCCGTTAACCACTTTCGGGCCGCGCAGCAGCAGGCTGTCACTCTCGGCGGCAATGATCACCGCATTGTCGGCAATCTCCACCTCGTGGGCGATAAGCACATTCCCTTCAATACGCGCATTGCCCTGAATTACCACCTTTTCATCGAGCTGCAACGGCCCGCCGCGCAGCTGCGCATGGCCGCCAACTAATACGTGATGTTTCAGCACACAATTGCCTTCGACGCGGGCATTTTCCGCCACCTGGGCGCTGTAACGAAGGGTGGGGATCTCATCCTCCTGGCGTCCGGCAATCACCCGGGCGTGACCGTAGACTTTGGCGCAGTCGCACACCCAGACATCATTAATTTCATTGCCGTCGAGGAGGGCAAAATCAAACACCTCGGCGCGATGCTCAATAAATGCGTAATTGACGGTCGCATCGCCATAGATTTGCGCCTGGTGAACCACGCGCGAATGGCTGACCGTCGCGCGATCGTAAATTTGCAGCACCTGTTCGCGCTCCTGGGTTAATCCGCGCGCGGCGATGATATCGCAACCGCTAAGAATGCGTGCCTCACCGCGTAGCTGGCAGACGCCGCGCACGGTGGAGGATTGCACCGTGACGTTGTCACATAAAATCGCGCCGTGGCTTAACTCGCAGCCATCTACCCAGGCGTTATCACTGATTTCTACATTCAGGCAGATGACGCACGATCCCGTAATGCGCGCGTTGTCGCGGATGCGGCAACCATCGAACACCATGCTGTTTTCGTCGTAGATCCAGCAGTTCCCCGCCTGTTCGAGCACCTGTTCATCATCAACCCAGCCGCCCGCGCTGCCGGCGGTGACATCATTAAAATCGCGCAGGGCGATAATCTGGCGCAGCGCAACGCTCTTTTTCTCGCCGCCGAGCGGGTAACTGAAGAGGCGCGTCTCATCACTGAGGCGGTATTTGCTCATGCTTATCTTCTCCGGATGTTCTTACTTAACCGTAGCAAATATTTGCGCGCTGGCTATCAACGGGTGAAATTCATAAAATGCATGCAAAATACCCATTAAAGGCTGTGAATAATGACTATGCGTGATGAGAACTACTTTACTGAAAAATATGGTATGACCCCGACACACTCGGAAGTGCTGAACGCGATGAACTACATCACGCTAGGCAAGGTGCTCGATCTCGGCTGCGGTAACGGACGCAACAGCCTCTACCTGGCGAATAAAGACTTTGACGTCACGGCATGGGATAAAAACCCCAACAGCCTGAGCAATCTGCAACGCATTCGTGACGCGGAAGGGCTGCATAACCTGCATATCGACAGCGTCGATTTAAATAGCCTCACTTTCGACGGCGAATATGACTTTATTCTCTCCACCGTGGTGATGATGTTCCTCGAAGCGAAAACCATTCCGGGGCTGATTGCGAACATGCAGCGCTGCACCAAACCGGGCGGGCATAACCTGATTGTCGCGGCGATGGATACCGCCGATTATCCGTGCAACGTCGGCTTTCCGTTTGCTTTCAAAGAGGGTGAGCTGCGTAACTACTACGCGGGCTGGGAACTGCTGAAATATAACGAAGAGGTGGGGGAACTGCACCGCACCGATGAGCAGGGCAACCGCATCAAACTGCGCTTCGCCACGCTGCTGGCGCATAAACCGGCGTGATAAAAAATGCAGCCCGTTGCCGGGCTGCTTTATCTTAACGGGCCGCCAGCAGGCAGAGCTGCAACGCCACGTTGTAGGAGGCTTCAAACGCGCGCAGGGGTAAAAACTCAAAGCGCGAGTGGAAGTTGTGCGCGCCGGTAAAGAAGTTTGGCGTTAACAAACCCTTAGCCGAAAGCGCCGCACCGTCCGTACCGCCGCGCATCGGCGTCGGTTTTGGCGTAATGCCGAGCGTCTCCATCGCCTCGAACATCAGATCGATGGCGCGGCGGTCTTCACCAATCGCATTACTGATATTGCTGTAGATATCGCTGACGCGGTACTCCACTTTTGCCGTCGGGTATTGCGCGGCAATCATCTCAGCGACTTCGCCAATCTGCGCTTTGCGGCGGGCGAAACTCTCTTTATCGAAATCACGAATGCTGGCGCTCAGGCTGGCATGTCCCTGAACGGCTTCCATGCCGTTAAACCAGATATAGCCTTCACGGCCTTCGGTATTTTCCGGCGTCTGTTGGCGGTCGAAATGGCTGATATAATCCATCGCCATCAGCAGTGGGTTAACCAGCACGCCTTTGGCCGACATCGGGTGCGCAGTGACGCCAGTAAAGTCGATCTGCGCGCTGGCACCATTGAAGTTCTCGTAAACAATCTCACCCAGCTCGCAGCAGTCGATAGTCCACGCGAAATCGACGTCAAAACGCGCCAGATCCAGCGCTTTCGCGCCGCGCAATCCAACCTCTTCATCGGGAACAAAGGCCACCACAATATCGCCGTGGCGATGTTCGGCCGTCAGGTTCTCCAGCAGCGTCATCACCACCGTTACTGCGGCTTTGTTATCCGCGCCGAGCACGCTGGTGCCGTCACTAAAAATAATCTCTTCGCCGGGATAGGCGAGGATCTCCGGGTGCTCCTGCACGCGCAGCCAGATATCTTCTTTGGCATTCAGGCAGAGATCTTCACCCTCAAAACGCAGGATTTGCGGATGAATATGCGGCGACAAACCAACATCAACGGTATCGATATGGGTGATAAAACCGATGCGCGGCGCGCCGTCAACGTTGCCTTTTTTCACCGCCGTAACCGTGGCGCGATCGTCGATAACAATCTCCTCAAGACCGAGGGATTTCAACTCGTTGGCCAGCTCGCGGGCCATATCAAACTGGCCGGGCGTGGTGGGAAGGGTGGTGGCATTTGCGTCGCTTTGACTGGTGATACTCAGGTAGCGAAAGAAGCGCTGCGTTAATTGACTGGCTAGCGGCGAGGGCATAGTGATTCCTTCTTTATTCGTATTATCAGGTGTTTGCAATTTCACTTTAATGTTATTTATGAGCAGGCAAACAACAAGCATTAAAAATAAAACAACAGGAAACACTATGATTAGCAAACCGACAACACTTGCTCTGGCGTTGACCACGTTGATAGTCACTTCTTCTGTGGCGGCGAAAACACTGGTTTATTGCTCTGAAGGCTCACCGGAAAACTTTAACCCGCAGCTTTACACCTCCGGCACCAGCGTGGATGCCAGCGCGGTTCCGGTTTATAACCGGCTGGTCGATTTCAAAGCCGGTACCACCGAGTTACAGCCGAGCCTCGCCGAGCGCTGGGAGGTCAGCGAAGATGGCAAGGTCTACACCTTTCATCTGCGCAAAAATGTGAAGTTTCAGAGCAATAAATACTTCAAGCCGACGCGGGACTTTAATGCTGATGATGTGATTTTCTCGTTTATGCGGCAAAAAGATCCGAAAAACCCCTACCACAACGTCTCTAACGGTACCTACTCCAACTTTGAAAGCCTCGAATTTGGCTCACTGATTACTGCCATCGATAAAGTGGACGATCACACGGTGCGCTTTACGCTGGCGCACCCTGAAGCGCCATTTGTCGCCGATCTGGCGTGGTATTTCGCCTCGATTCTCTCCGCCGAATATGCCGATGCGATGTTAAAAGCCGGTACGCCCCAGCGCGTCGACAGCGACCCGGTCGGTACCGGGCCGTTCCGCCTGGCGCAGTACCAGAAAGATTCCCGCATTCTCTTTACTGCCTTCGATGATTACTGGCAGGGGCGTTCGAAAATCGACCGCCTGGTGTTCAGCATCACGCCGGATGCCTCGGTGCGCGTGGCAAAACTGGAGAAAAATGAGTGCCAGGTGATGCCGTTCCCGAACCCGGCCGATCTGCCGCGCCTGAAAGAGAACAAAGATATTACGCTGATGAGCAAAGCGGGGCTCAACACCGGTTTCCTCGCCTTCAACACGCAAAAAGCGCCGCTCGATAATGTGAAAGTGCGCCAGGCGCTGGCGATGGCGATTAACAAACCGGCGATCATCAAAGCGGTCTTCCAGGGCACCGGCACGGCGGCGAAAAACCTGCTGCCGCCAGGCGTCTGGAGTGCGGACAGCGAGCTGAAAGATTACGACTATGATCCGGAAAAAGCGAAGGCGCTGCTGAAAGAGGCGGGGCTGCCACCGGGCACCACCATCGATCTGTGGGCGATGCCGGTTCAGCGCCCCTATAACCCCAACGCTAAGCGCATGGCGGAGATGATCCAGGCGGACTGGGCAAAAGTGGGCGTGCAGGCGAAAGTGGTGACCTACGAGTGGGGCGAATACCTGAAGCGGGTGAAGAGCGGCGAACACCAGGCGGCGTTAATGGGCTGGACCACCGCCACCGGCGACCCGGATAACTTCTTCGGCCCGCTCTTTACCTGCACCGCGGCTAACGGCGGCTCTAACTCGGCGAAATGGTGCTACAAACCGTTCGATCAGCTGATTGCCGAGGCGAAGGCGACCACCGATCACGACAAACGCGTCGCGCTCTACAAACAGGCGCAGCAGATGATGCACGACCAGATGCCGGCGGTGATGATTGCTCACTCAACGATTTTCGAGCCGGTGCGCAAAGAGGTGCAGGGCTATGAGGTCGACCCGTTTGGCAAGCACCTCTTCTGGCAGGTGGATCTGAAAAAGTAAACGTTTTGCCGCCTGTTATGCAGGCGGCATTCTCTTAACAGAGTGACGGTTTGCGCCGCACGAACCACGTCTCCGGGCGGGTAAACATCACCAGGTTGCCCGTCAGGATCAGCCCCAGCCCCAGTACCCCCTGCGCATGCCACTGGTACCCCTCATAAAAGGTTGAAACGGTCAGCGCCACAAGGGGAAAGAGCAGGGTGCTGTATGCCGCTTTGCCGGGGCCGATGCGGCCGACCAGCGTAAAGTAGGCACCGAAGCCAATCACCGAGCCAAACAGGGCAAGATAGACCAGCGCGCCAAGATAGCTGACGCTCCACAGCGGCGTGAAATCCTCGCCGCGCAGCAGCGCAACCGCGCCCATAATCAGCGTGCCGTAGAGCATCGCCCAGCTATTAGTGGTGGCGATCTCAAGCCCGTTACGCTGATGGCGCAGGCTGATCATATTGCCAAACGAGAAGCCGAGCGTGCCGAGCGCCGACAGCGCAATGCCCAGTAATACGCTGCTGCTCCAGCCGCTGGCCACCAGATCCTGCCAGAAGAGGGTGACGATCCCGGCCAGCCCCATCAGCGCGGCGGCAAAAAAGCGTGCAGGCGGTCTCTGCCCGAAGAAGAGGAAGCTGTTGACGGCGTTAAACAGTACCGCCATCGAAAAGATCACCGACTCCAGCCCGGTGTTAATCCACGCCGCGGCGGTATAAAAGCACCAGAAGTTGAAGCCAAAAACGCACGCGCCCTGCAACAGGCAGAAGAGGTGATCGCGCCGTGACAGCGCACGTAGTTTGCGCCGCGCCAGCAGCACTAGCATCATCACCGTGGTCGCCAGCGCGAAGCGCCAGAAGATCGACACCGGTGCCGCCACCGGCCCTTGCTGCAGAAAAATGGCAATCCACGTTGTGCCCCAAATCACCACCACCAGACTATAAAGTAATGCGTTCATATCGCTTCCCGTTCCCTTTCATGAACGCCCATTGTCATCTGGCGCGGCAAGGCTGGCTTGCACCGGCTTGCGGGCAACTTGCATATTCTTGCGCTTTTCTTTACACAACGCTGGCTTCTGCGATTCGCTCTTCATAGACTGGGGATCTGATTGAGAAAGGATAAGTACCGCGAATGTCTGATAGCTATGACGCCTTTGAAAACCTGCGCAAACACAACGCCGTGTTGCATAACTCGGTGGCGCTGCACGACGGGATTCAGCTGGCGGCGTGGTCCAACAAACGCGATACCATCACCCAGTATTGCAACCACCACACCCTCAGTCTTTATATTGCCGACGGCTATGAGAGCTATCACAAAACCGCCTCCGGCTGGAAAAACGGCGGCGGGCCGGATCGCTTCTGTTTGATGCCAAAAGAGAGCGAGTCGGTGTGGGATATTCGCGACAATCTCGCCTTTGTGCACCTCTACTGCACCGATGAGCATCTGCGTGAGGTGGGGGAGAAAGTGTGGGATCGCAGCCCGGCAAATTTCACCCTCGATGAAAAGACCTTCTCCCAGGATGCAAGCATCACCGCGCTCTACCGCCAGTTTCTGCTTGGCTGCGACTGGCAGCAAAACGCCAACCAGCTGACGCTCAGCACCGCCTCGACGCTGTTGCTGACGCACCTCGTTCAGCACTACAGCAATGTGCAGTGGCAACTGCCGACAATTACCGGCGGACTGGCACCCGTCGCGCTGCGCAATGTGCTGGAGTACATCGAGGCGCACCTTGGCGAGCCGCTGCTGCTCTGCGATCTCGCCGCGCAGGTTTCACTCAGCGAGTACCACTTCGCGCGGATGTTTCGCCAGTCGATGGGTGTGGCGCCGCACCAGTTTGTGATGCAGCGCCGCATGGCGCGTGCGAAAGCGCTGCTGCTGAACAGTAACCGGTCGCTGACCGATATCGCGCTGGCCTGCGGATTCAACTCCGCCAGCCACTTCAGCAACCGCTTTAAAGCGGCGAAGGGCATCACCCCCTCGCAGCTTCGCGCGACGCAAAAACGTTAATTCGCCGCCTGCGCCGCAGGCGTTAACCCGCGCCCCGGCAGCGTGCGGCAGGCGCCACCTTGCGCCGACGGTGCCGCATCCGGGTAGATCTCATCCGGCGTGATATAGACCTGGCTTGTCGCCACAAATCCATCGCTGAAGGTCGCTTCCACAAATGTCGCCTGCCAGCCCGTTTCCGGCGGCCTCAATGCCAGGCTGAGCGTGTTGCCGGACATCGCAGGCGGCGGCGAGGCTTCATATCTCACGCCACAGGCATAACGGAAATCCCGTGCCAGCGGGTTGTTCGCGCGCCAGACCACCACTTTTTCCGGCTGCCCGGAGAAATGGAGCACCAGGTTATCTGAACCCTGGCGGCGCTCGGAAATGGCAGGCAGAGCTTTACGGGCCTGGAAACGGTTAACGAAGGCAATCAGCGATGGCTCAGCGACGGAAAGCACCGCCTCATGGGATGCGTTCGCCACGACCCGCAGCGACTTCTCGCCCGGTAAGCGCGGGTAGTAGAACCGGCTGTTGTCAGGCGTGTAAAAATCATCTCCGCTGGCATTAATCACATACTTCTTTATTTTCAGCCGCTCGCCCGCTTTGCTGCGCAAATAGGACATCGGATCCAGCACGCGCATCAGCCGGGCAAAATTATCGGTGGCGATCTGCTGGTCGATCTGCTGGCGATAGTAGGGGTAAAAGGCGACAGGCCAGTTGTTGCCATAGGAGCGATACATATGATCCAGCGCGGCGCGGGTATTAAGCAGATCCACCGCAAACGGCACCACGGCGACCACGTCCGGGTCGGATATCGCCGCAAGCCACGCAGCCCAACCGCGCTTTGACGCGCCAGTGACGATAAACTTTGCGATTTTCTGTTGTGAAAGCTCCCGTTTCACCAGCCGGAACGCCTGCGATACCGATGCAGCCATCGGGATCTGCAATGGCGCATCGCCACTCTCCAGAAACCGTTTCCAGCTGTAGGCGACGCTGTCATCTTCCGTCAACGGCGTTGAATTGCCCTGATAGTGCAGCGGCTGGTTCGGCACATTGCTGATCGAGACCACCACGGTGTGGGTGGCAAGCGCAATGCGCGCCAGCGATGCTTCATTGAAACTGGTCGCTCTGCCGGCATCGTTATTCACCACCATCAGCGCAACGGTCGGTTTGGCGGCATCAGGAAGATAGATATCCACCTGGTGCTCCCAGCGTATCGGGCGTACCGCATCTTGCGGTGACCAGTTTTGCGAATGGAGCACATAGCGCTGCACCTTTACGCCGGGCAGTTCACGGGTGTCCAGCCGCACATAATTGACCGGGTGCGACGCAAGTGACTGACGATACTCAGCAAGGGTGTCAGCGAGCGACGAGGGAAGTGGCGCCGTAAGCGCGATCATAAAAAACAGGTAAGTGGCAGTTTTCACCGAAAGACTCCTTTCATTAATTCATTACAGATCCGCTGTAGGGTGAGGCCATCCCATAACTAAACGGAATGCCTCTGTACGAATTATGATCAGGAGTGATTAAAAAGTCACCTGTTTCGTTGCTCAGGTTTTATTCACACGACTGAAGATGAAGTAGCAGAGACCGCCGATAACCAGCCCCCAGAAGGCCGATCCCAGACCGAGCAAGGTGATGCCGCTGGCAGTGATTAAGAAGGTGACAATTGCCGCATCGCGTTCGCGCGGAGCGTTCAGCGCCTGGTGCAGGCTGCCGCTGATGGTGCCGAGCAGCGCAAGGCCTGCCAGCATCTGCAACCAGCTTGCGGGCAACGCCGCCAGCAGCCCGGTAATCGAGCCGCCAAATACTCCGGCAAGCAGATAGAACACCCCGGCCGCCGCGGCGGCTAACCAGCGCTTGCTGGCATCGGGATGCGCATCCGGGCTTTGGCAGATCGCCGCGGTAATGGCGGCGATCGACACCGAAAAGACGCCAAACGGCGAGAGCAGCAGCGCCAGCACGCCGATAAAGATCATCAACGGTGACACCGAGGGCCTGAAGCCTGCGGCCTGCATGGTGGCGAAACCGGGCGCATTTTGCGACGCCATGGTGACCAGAAAGAGGGGCAGGCCAATGCTCACCAGCGACGCCCAGTGAAACACCGGCGCGGTAAACTGTGGCGCAACGGGAGCAAGGCTGATGGCCTGCGGCGTCACGTCCCCGCTTAGCCATGCAACCAATGCGCCAATCAGCAGCGTGGCGACAATCGCGTAGCGCGGCGCAATGGCTTTGGCGATAAGCCACGCCAGCAGCATCGATCCGCCAAGCACAATATCTCCCTGAAGGTGGGAAAACGCCTGCAAACCAAAACGCAGCAGGATGCCCGCCAGCATCGCAGCGGCAAGCGTCGGCGGAATAACTTTCATCAGGCGGGCGAACAGGCCAGTCACGCCGCACAGCACAATCAGCCCATTGGCGAAGATAAAGATGCCAACCGCCTCATTAAGTGAAACGCCCTGCAAACTGGTTGCCAGCAGCGCTGCGCCCGGCGTCGACCATGCGGTTAACACCGGCATGCGATACCAGACGCTCAGCACCAGCGTGCTGACGCCCATTGCCACGCCGAGGGCGGTCATCCAGCCAGCGATCTGCTCAGGCGTTGCCCCGGCAGCGGAGGCCGCCTGCCAGATAATGGCTGCCGAGCTGGCATAACCGACCAGCACGGCGACAAATCCCGCCAGTACCGTGTTAAAGGGAAGAGAGGAGGAGAGTGAAAGTGTGGCCGGGCGCATGTGGGTGCCTTGTGCGTTATAACATCCGCACAAGGTAGCACCGTGCGCTATAGCGCACAAGATGGCGGGCAGGATTTTGTCTATGCGCCAGAGGTAAAAATGTGAGCCATCTCCGCTCCTGATGGCGATAGCAGATTTCTCAATGTTGCTAGCAGCTAATTTCATCCGCCCCGGAATTTTCTGCGTTATGTTTCCGGTAACAATGAGGAGAAGCTGATGGATAAATTACTGTTTGGTGCCGCCTATTACCGCGAATATTTGCCGATGGAACGCCTGCACGAAGATATTAAATTGATGAAAGAGGCGGGAATTAATTATGTGCGCATCGCCGAGAGCACCTGGAGCACGTTTGAGCCGCAGGAAGGGGAGTTTGATTTCAGTTCGGTGCTTACGGTACTGGATGAAATGCATAAAAACGGTATTGCCGTGATTATCGGCACGCCGACCTATGCCTTACCGGCATGGCTGGCAAAAAAATATCCGGATGTGATGGCCACCACCAGTAGCGGGAAAAATGTCTACGGTCACCGGCAAAAGATGGATATTACCCACCCCGCTTTTTTATGGTATGCCGAGCGCATTATTCGCGCCTTATTAACGGCAACGGCGAACCATCCGGCAGTCATTGGTTTTCAAATCGATAACGAAACGAAATATTACGATACCTGCTCAGCCGGGGCGCAAATCGAGTTCGTGAAATACCTTAAAAAAGAGTTCAACAACAGTACGCAGGAGTTGAATCACGCTTTTGGGCTGGATTACTGGAGTAATCGCATTGATGCCTGGGAAGATTTTCCGCCAATTGAAGGGACGATTAATGCCAGCCTCGGCTGCGCCTTTAAACAATTTCAGCGTTCGCTGGTGACGCGTTTTCTCGGCTGGCAGGCAGAGATTGTGAAAGGCTATAAAAACGATACGCAGTTTATTACCCATAACTTTGATTTTGACTGGCGCAACTGGTCGTATGGTATTCGCGCCGAGGTCGACCATTTTAAAACCGCCAGCGTGCTGGATATTACCGGCGTGGATGTCTATCACCCGAGCCAGTTTCAACTCACCGGCGCGGAAATTTCTTTTACCGGCGATCTTGCGAGGGTGACAAAAGATCAGCCCTATTTTGTGCTGGAAACCCAGGCGCAGGCCTTTAAAGAGTGGACGCCTTTCCCGGGGCAGCTGCGCCAGCAGGCCTGGAGTCATGTTGCCAGCGGTGCAAGGCTGCTGGGTTACTGGCACTGGCACTCGATTCACAACTCATACGAAACGTACTGGAAAGGGTTGCTCAGCCACGATCTGCAACCCAATCCGGTCTATCACGAGGCCTGCACGATCGGCGCCGAGTTTAACCAACACGCGGCAACCGTAACGCGCTTCTCACGCCGCAGCCGGGTGGCGCTGGTGATCAGTAATGAATGTTTAACCGCTATCGACTGGCACCCATACCACGGCCATCAGTTTAGCCGCGATGCGCTGCACCAATATAACGACCTGTTCCGCGACTATTACGACACGCTCTATAAGATGAATATCGAAGTGGATATTATCGCCGTCGACGATCCGCGCCTGTTCCGTTATGAAATGCTGATCTTCCCGCTGCTATATAGCGTCAGCGACGAGCGCTTACAGGAGATTAATCGTTATATTGCGCAGGGCGGCCATGCCATTTTCTCCTTTAAATCCGCTTTTGCCGACGAGCATATGAAAGTGCGCACCTGCGCACAGCCGGGAATTATCAGCGAAGCGATCGGTGCCCACTATCAACTCTTTGTTGATCCGGACCGCACCTTATTACATTCAGAACGCCTCGACCTTTCTGCCGACGAGGTGCAAATCAGCGACTGGATGGAGTTAATCACTCCTGATGAAAACACCGAGGTGTTGGCGCGTTACGACCATCCTTACTGGCAACAGTATGCGGCAATCACGCACAACCGCTACGGGCAGGGAACCGCCAGCTATATTGGTTGCCATATCACCTCCGCAGCACTGGAAAAAGTGTATCGCCATGTCCTGCGCAATACCCTTTATCAACACGACGCTATGCCGACAGAAACCTTCCCGGTGATTATTAAGCGCGGCGTTGATAAAGATGAAAATATCCTCCTCTACTATTTCAACTACAGTAGTGAGCCGCAAACCGTCACGTTTACTGAGCCCGGCGGGCAACTGCTGTTTAGCGGTAAAACCCTCAGGCAGAATGAGGTAATAACGCTCAAGGATTGGGATGTGCAAATTATTCTCGTGGAGAGTACAAAATGAGTGCATTAACGATTGAAGAGCAGCAAAGCGAAACCAGCACGCCCGGTTTTCGCGAGCGTTTCGCCTTTGGCCTTGGCGATTATGGTACGAATTTAACCTATACCCTGATGGTGACGTTCCTCGCCTATTTTTATACCGACGTGGTCGGTATTTCAGCGGTGCTAGTCGGGTCGCTGATGTTTTTCGCCCGCGTTATCGATGGCGTTATTTGTGTCTTTGTCGGGATCCGCATCGATAAAACCGATACCCGGCTGGGTAAAGCGCGCCCGTGGGTGTTATGGACCGCCGTACCATTTGGGTTGTCAGCATTTTTAATGGCAACGGTGCCCGGCATCAGCGATAGCGGCAAGATTATCTATGTTTGCGTCACCTATTTGCTGGCGAACATCTTTTTCACCGCCAACAATATTGCCTATGGCTCACTGCTGGCGTTGATAACCCGCGATACCTATCAGCGCGGTATTTTGAGCGTCTTCCGTAAAGGCTTATCAACCTGCGGTTCGCTGACGGTAGGCGCATTTACGCTGCCGCTGGTCGCCGCCTTTGGAAATAGCCACACCTCATGGGTAATTGTGTTCGCCATTTTTGGTTTCTTTACTGCGTTGTGCCTGTTATTAACCGCCGCCTGGACGCGGGAGCGCATCAAACCGGTCAATAAGGAGAATCGCAACAATATCCGTGCGGGGGTCGTTGCCGCCTCGATGCTGAAAAACCGCTACTGGCTGATGATCTTCTTTTATCTGCTGATCACCTTTACCAGCTTAACGGCGCTCTCAACTACCAGCGTCTACTACTCGCGCTATATTTTGCAGGATGTCTCAATGATGTCGTGGATTAGCGTGGCGCAATACCTGCCGGGGCTGATCACGCTATTAGTTATTCCTTATCTCATCAAGCGGCTGGGTAAACGCAATTTAGCGCTGCTCGGGCTGACCATTTGCAGCATTGCCTATTTACTGCCGTTAATTGATAAAACCAGCTCGCTGTTTGTGATTCTTGCCACCGTGGTGCGCAGCATCGGTTTTTGCGGCATCGGTGCCACGATGTTCGCCTTCCTTGCTGACACCATTGATTACGGCGAGTGGAAAACCGGGCTGCGCATCGAGGGGATCTTATTCAGCGCCGGAACATTAGGCCAGACGCTCGGCATGGGGCTGGGCAGCGCGAGCGTGGGCTGGATCCTTGGCGCGGCCGGTTTCGTCAGCGGCGGCAATGCCCAGCAGTCAAAACATGTGCTTGATATGATTGAGTTCTTATTTATTTTCTTCCCGTTTATCCTCGCCATGCTGAATATGGTGCTGATCTGGTTTTATAAACTGGATGGTTTTTATGACCGCGTGGCGGCCGATCTCTCGCGTGGTGTATTCGCCAAATAAATGACTCGCCGCAGGCGGCTGCGGCTTTTCCTCTTTGCCTGTGCTAGCGTAAGGACGCTCAATAATGTGGCCGCAAACACTTCCCATGAATGACGTCGATGATGAATTGCTGATCTACTCGCCTTTAATGCGTAGCTTTACCTTTAACGCCTATCTGGTGGCGGGTTATACGCCTATCGTCAAAGGCAATAAGCTGGACTTTTTTATTAACCGCCAGCAGGGGATGAAAGGCTATATTTTAAATATTACCCTGCGTGGTGCAGGGGTAATTCACCGTAATAACGAGACGTTTATCTGCCGGGAGAACGATATTTTGCTTTTCCCTCCCGGTTGCCCGCATCACTATGGCCGTGAAGCGCAAACTACTTACTGGGATCATTTGTGGATCTATTTTATTCCACGACCTTACTGGATTGACTGGCTGAAATGGGATCGTAACTGGCATCAGATTGGCCTGACGCAAAGCGCCGATTCGATTTTTGTCGAGCAGCTAAAAACAGCGGTGAAAGAGGTGATTCGGCTTAATTCCTCGCCAGACCGCGTGGATAAGATCCTCGCCATGAATAGCCTGGAGAAAGCGCTGCTTTACTGTTTCAAACAGCAGCCGGCGAGTAATCGCGCCTCGGTCGACCCGCGCATCAACGCTATTTGCCAATATCTTGATGAGAATCTGGCGGCTAAACTGACGATTAGCGAACTGGCGGCAAAAGCCTATCTTTCATCCTCGCGGCTGGCGCATCTTTTTCGTCAGGAAATTGGCATGACAATTTGGGGCTGGCGGGAAAAGCAGCGCATGAGCCGGGCAGCGATGTTATTACAGCATACGCAGCTGACTATTTCGCAAATCGCCCAGGTCGTGGGCTATGACGACGCGCTCTATTTTTCGCGTCTTTTTCATCAGCAATACCATGTCGGGCCGCGGGAATACCGCAAGCGGTATGAGCAGTTACATTCGCTTTAGTTTCGCTCTCTAAAATAGAAACGCTGCGCTATACTCGCTGCGTTTTAATTTCCCGGAGACGGTATGAATATCGCGGATTATCTGGCAAAAACCCTGAAAATGCTGCGTCAGGCGCGGGGCTGGAGCCTTTCAAAACTCGCAGAAGAGACCGGCGTCTCAAAAGCGATGCTCGGGCAGATCGAACGCAACGAGTCGAGCCCGACGGTGGCGACGCTGTGGAAAATCGCCACCGGCTTAAATGTGCCGTTCTCAACCTTTATTGCGCCGCCACAGAGCGACACGCCGCACGCTTACGATCCCGATCGGCAGGCGATGGTGATCACGCCGCTTTTCCCGTGGGATGAACAGCTCCATTTTGACCTCTTCTCCATTACGCTTGCACCTGGCGCGCTGAGTGAATCCACGCCTCATGAAAAAGGGGTGATTGAACATGTGGTGGTCATCAATGGGGTGCTGGATATGCAGCTTAACGGCGAGTGGCAGACGCTGGAGGCGGGGAGCGGGGTGCGTTTCGCGGCTGACCAGGCGCATGCTTATCGTAACAGCAGCGCGCAAACCGTACATTTCCACTCGTTAATCCACTATCCAAAAGAAAAAGCCGCGAGCGAACCCGCGGCAAAAAACGACGACGATTAATACCCCATAACATCCACAACGTGACGATTTCTGTTCCTGTCACCACACTATCGCGCCAGCGCCGCCGGGGGAAATAGCGATTTCGGCATAGCATTGTCGCCTGGCGCAAATTCCCGGCACGACAGGTGGTGTAACGCCCCGGTTCTGACTACAATAGCCGCCATTTTGCACATAATGGATAACGACGATTGTATGCGCCTGCACCCTCATCATCTTGAACTGCTCAGCCCGGCTCGCGACACCGCCATCGCCCGTGAAGCGATCCTTCACGGCGCGGACGCGGTCTATATTGGCGGCCCCGGCTTCGGCGCCCGCCATAACGCCGGCAACAGCCTGCGCGATATTGCCGAACTGGTGCCGTTCGCCCATCGCTATGGCGCGAAGGTGTTTATCACCCTCAACACCATTCTTCATGATGATGAACTGGAACCGGCGCAGAAACTGATCGGCGATCTCTACCAGGCCGGTGTTGATGCGCTGATTGTGCAGGATATGGGCGTACTGGAGATGGATATCCCGCCGATTGAGCTGCATGCCAGCACCCAGTGCGATATCCGCAGCGTTGAAAAAGCCAAATTCCTCTCTGACGTTGGCTTCAGCCAGATTGTGCTGGCGCGCGAGCTGAATCTGGAGCAGATCCGCGCCATTCACCAGGCGACGGACGCGACCATTGAGTTCTTTATTCACGGCGCGCTCTGCGTGGCCTACTCCGGGCAGTGCAACATCTCCCATGCACAAACCGGGCGCAGCGCCAACCGTGGCGACTGTTCGCAGGCCTGCCGTCTGCCTTATACCCTGAAAGACGATCAGGGCCGCGTCGTGGCCTATGAAAAGCATCTGCTGTCGATGAAAGATAACGATCAGACCGCTAACCTGGCGGCGCTGATCGACGCGGGCGTGCGCTCCTTTAAAATTGAGGGGCGATACAAAGATATGAGCTACGTGAAAAACATCACCGCTCACTATCGCCAGATGCTCGATGCGATTATCGACGATCGCCCGGAGCTGGCGCGCGCCTCCGCCGGACGCACCGAGCACTTCTTTATTCCTTCGACGGATAAAACCTTCCATCGCGGCAGCACCGACTACTTTGTTAACGCGCGCAAAATCGATATCGGCGCGTTTGACTCACCGAAATTCGTCGGCCTGCCGGTGGGTGAAGTGCTCAAAGTGGGCAAGGATCATCTCGACGTGGAAGTGACCGAACCGCTGGCCAATGGCGACGGGCTGAACGTGCTGGTGAAGCGTGAAGTGGTTGGTTTCCGCGTTAACGTGGCAGAAAAAACCGCCGAAAACCGTTACCGCGTCTTCCCGAACGAGATGCCGGATGCGCTGAAAACCCTGCGTCCGCATCATGCGCTCAACCGCAACCTCGATCACAACTGGCAGCAGGCGCTGCTGAAAACCTCCAGCGAGCGGCGCATCGGCGTTGATATTGAGCTGGGCGGCTGGCAGGAGCAGCTGGTGCTGACGCTGACCAGCGAAGATGGCGTCAGCGTGACTCATACGCTGGATGGCCAGTTCGATGAAGCTAATAACGCGGAAAAAGCGCTCGATAACCTGAAAGATGGCCTGGCAAAGCTGGGGCAAACCCGTTACTACGCGCAGAAGATCGACATCAACCTGCCGGGGGCGCTGTTTGTGCCCAACAGCCTGCTCAACCAGCTGCGCCGTGAAACCGTGGAGATGCTGGAAGAGGCACGTCTGGCGAGCTATCAGCGCGGCAGCCGTAAAGCGGTGGCGACGCCTGCGCCGGTCTACCCGGAAACCCATCTCTCGTTCCTCGCCAACGTTTACAACCATAAAGCGCGTGAATTCTATCACCGCTATGGCGTGCAGCTGATTGACGCGGCGTATGAAGCTCACGAAGAGAAGGGCGAAGTACCGGTGATGATCACCAAACACTGCCTGCGCTTTGCCTTTAACCTCTGTCCGAAACAGGCGAAGGGCAATATCAAAAGCTGGCGCGCGACGCCGATGCAGCTGGTGCACGGCGATGAGGTGTTAACCCTGCGCTTCGATTGCCGCCCGTGTGAAATGCACGTGATCGGCAAGATGAAAAACCACATCCTCAAGATGCCGCTGCCGGGCAGCGTAGTGGCCTCAATCAGCCCCGATGATCTGCTGAAAACCTTACCGAAAAACAGATAACCCGCAGGGTGGCGTAATGCCACCCTGTTTTGTTTATGGCGTTGCGGTGTAGCGCCAGTAGGGCGGCGAGCCGAAACTCGCCAGCAGAAAGTCGATCACCGTGCGTGTATTCAGCGACGGGTATTTCCCGCCCGGATAGAGCATCCACAGCGACTGCTCACCCGGCGAATAGGAGGCAGTGTACTCCGGCAGCAGGGCAACCAGCTCGCCGCGATTAAGCAACTCGCCTACCTGCCAGTCAGGAAAGAGCAGCATTCCCGCGTCGTTGCGTGCCGCCTGCAACAGCAGCTCCGCATTATCCGAGAGAATTTTCGCCTGCGGCGAGAAGGCGTAATCCTGCTCGCCGCGCTGAAAGCGCCAGCGCTGCAATCCGGTTCTCCCGCGATAGGCCAGCAGGCGGTGGGTCAGCAGATCTTCGGGCGAGGCGGGCGCGCCGTAGCGGAGGACATAGTTGGGCGTCGCCACCAGGTGGCAGGTCTGCTTTGCAATCAGCCGCCCGTGCAGCTCCGAGTTTTTCAGCGAGGCGATACGCACCAGCAGATCGGTGCCGTCGGCAAAGGGGTCGATATAGTCATCGTTAAGATTGAGTTCAATTTGCAGGGCGGCGTAGCGCTCGCTCAGTTCGCTGATGCGTGGCCCGATATGGTTCAGACCAAAGGAGATGGGGGCATTGATGCGGATACGCCCGCCCGGTTCGCCGCGCCGCTCGCCGACCTGCGTCTGCGCATCGCTCAGTTGCTGTAACATCGTGCGGAAGGTCTGGGCATAAATATGCCCGGCATCGGTGGCGATTACCGCGCGAGTGTTGCGATAGAGCAGTTGGGTTTCCAGCGCCTGCTCAAGTTGCTGCACCACGCGCGATAAGGACGAGGCGGCAAGCCCCTCGTTGCGGGCCACTTCCGAGAGATTGCCTTCGCGTACGATGGCAAGAAAGAGGTGCATCGATCGGGCGCTAATCTGGCTGAGGTTTTTCATCTGTGCGTAATCCGCAAAGGTCCATGGCGCATTGTAGTGTTTTTACGCACGAAGTTCATCGTTAAGATACGCCGACACTCAGCACGGAGACTATTTATGAGTACGCCTGTTTTAGCTTTCGATGAAACCGTTCGCCAGCGCACCTCGGTACGCGCCTTTTTGCCCACGCCGTTGACAGATGAGCAGATCCACGCCGTTCTGCAGGATGCGCAATACGCGCCCTCCAACTGCAACACCCAGCCCTGGCATGTGCACGTGGTTTCCGGTGAAACCAAAGATCGCCTTGCGCAGCTAATGATTGAGAATGATATTGCCGGTAAACAGACGCCGGACTTCACCTTCGCCTATGAGGATTTCCACGGCGACTATTTTGACCGCAGCCAGCAGCAGGCGAAGCTCTATTACGAAGCGCTGGACATTGCGCGGGATGATAAAGAGAAGCGCCGTGAATACTACCTGCGCAACTACCGCTTTTTCGATGCGCCGCACGCGGCCTTTCTGTTTATGCCGAGCTTTGGCGATAACGTTCGCGTGGCGTCGGATATGGGCATGTACGGGCAGACCTTTTTGCTCTCCTTAGCCGCCCGCGGCTTCGCCGGTATTCCGCAGACGCTGCTCGGTTTTCATGCCGATCTGGTGCGTGAAGCGCTGGGGGTATCGGATGAGTACCGTCTGTTGTTTGGTATCTCGTTTGGTTACGCCGACACCAGCAATATCGCCGCGACGCTGCGCATGCCGCGCATACCGGTGGAAAGCAGTGTGGTGATGCACAAGTAGCGGTTATTTGCCGGATGGCGCTTGCGCTTATCCGGCCTACAATACCGCTCGGACCGCGTAGGCCGGATAAGGCGGAGCCGTCATCCGGCAAAAAAACATAAAAAGGCCGGAAACATTAACCTGTTTCCGGCCTTTGATCTTAATGGGACTTAAACCCGGCGGCTGACATCAACAGCCGGAACACCATGCTGACGGCAGCCAGCGCCAGTACGCTTCCGCCCCAGATGACGACCAGCCACATCAGCCGTTTCCATAGCGGTTGTTTCATCAATGATACCCCTCGCCATGCTGGATTTTGCCGCGGAACACGTAGTAGCTCCAGAAGGTGTAAACCAGAATGATGGGGATGATCAACAGCGCGCCAACCAGCATAAAGCCCTGGCTCTGCGGCGGTGCCGCCGCCTGCCAGAAGCTGATATCCGGCGGGATAATGTTGGGCCAGATACTGATCCCAAGGCCGCTAAAGCCGAGGAAAATTAACCCGAGCGTCAGCAGGAACGGGCGTCTGTGTACCTCTTCATTGCCGAGGCAGCGCCAGAGCCAGATGCTGAGCGCAATCACCAGCAGCGGCACCGGCGAGAAGAAGAGCAGGTTCGGCATGCTGAACCAGCGATCGGCAATCGCACCGTGAGAGAGCGGCGTCCACAGGCTAATAACGCCCATCACCACCAGTAATGCCAGCAGCAGTTTTTTCGCCGCCGCGCGCATCTTGCCCTGTAGCGGTTCGCCGCTCTTCATCACCAGCCAGCTTGCCCCCAGCAACGCATACGCGATCACCAGGCCAAGGCCGCAGAAGAGGTTAAACGGCGTCAGCCAGTCAAGCGCGCCGCCGCTGAAAGTGCGGCCGGTCACTTTAAAGCCATTGATAAACGCGCCAACCACCACGCCCTGCGAGAAGGTCGCCAGCAGCGAGCCGGACAAGAAGGCTTTATCCCAGAAGGGACGGTGCGCTTCAGTCGCTTTAAAGCGGAACTCAAAGGCGACGCCGCGGAAGATCAGGCCAATCAGCATCAGCGTCAGCGGAATGGTCAGCGCGTCGGTAATTACCGCATAGGCCAGCGGAAAAGCGCCAAACAGCCCCGCGCCGCCCAGCACTAACCAGGTTTCGTTCCCATCCCACACCGGCGCGACGCTGTTGACCATCACATCGCGATCGTGGCCGTCGCGCGTCACCGGGAAGAGGATGCCGATACCCAGGTCAAAACCATCCATCACGATATACATCAGGGTCGCAAAGACGATAATGACAAACCAAATTAACGGAAGATCGATACCCATTATTTATCCTCATCAGCCGGAAGATGTTCACCTGCCGCTGAAAGCGGACGTGCCGGAGTGCCCTGCGTGGCGTTTTCATCGTGCGGCTGCGGCCCTTTGGTGATCAAACGCACCATATAGAGATAGCCGACGCCAAACACCGAGCAGTAGACGATAAAGAAGGCCAGCAGGCTGAGGCTCATCTGCAAGTCACCGTGACCGGAAACCGCATCGGCGGTGCGCAGCAGGCCATAAACCACCCACGGCTGGCGACCCACTTCGGTGGTCACCCACCCGGCAAGAATGGCGATCAGCCCTGCAGGCCCCATCCAGAGGGCAAAGTGCAGGAACGGCCGCGACGCATACAGCCGCTTGCGATAACGCAGCCACAGCGCCATCACGCCAAGACCAATCATCAGCATGCCCAGCGCCACCATAATGCGGAAGGACCAGAAGACGATCGGCGAGTAGGGACGCTCATCTTTGGGGAACTCCTTCAGCGCCGGGACCTGCTTATCGAGGCTGTGCGTCAGGATCAGGCTGCCGAGCGCCGGGATCTCCACCGCGTAGCGGGTGCGCTCCTGCTCCATATCCGGCAGGCCAAACAGCAGCAGCGGCGTCGCTTCACCCGGCGGGTTCTCCCAGTGGCCTTCAATAGCGGCAATCTTCGCTGGCTGATGCTCAAGCGTATTCAGGCCGTGCATATCGCCGACCATCGCCTGAATCGGTGCCACAACCAGCGCCATCCACATTGCCATGGAGAACATTTTGCGGATCGCTGGCGTATTGTTGCCGCGCAGCAGGTGCCAGGCCGCAGAAGCACCGACAAACAGCGCGCTGCTGAGGAAGGCGGCAATCGACATATGGAACAGGCGATAAGGGAAGGAGGGGTTAAAGACCACCTTAAACCAGTCCACCGGGATCACCTGTCCATTCTCAATGGCAAAGCCCTGCGGGGTATGCATCCAGCTGTTGGACGCGAGGATCCAGAAGGTCGACATCAGCGTGCCGAGCGCCACCATACAGGTGGAGAAAAAGTGCAGCCCTGGGCCAACTTTATTCCAGCCAAACAGCATTACGCCAAGGAAGCCTGCTTCAAGGAAGAAGGCGGTTAACACCTCATAGGTGAGCAGCGGGCCGGTAATGCTGCCCGCAAATTGCGAAAATCCGCTCCAGTTGGTGCCGAACTGATAGGCCATCACCAGACCAGAAACTACCCCCATGCCGAAGTTAACGGCAAAGATCTTCGACCAGAAGTGGTAAAGGGTTTTCCAGTCCGGGTTCCGGGTTTTCAGCCACAGACCTTCCAGCACCGCGAGATAACTGGCAAGGCCAATGGTTATCGCCGGAAAGATAATATGGAACGAAACGGTGAAGGCGAACTGTATCCTCGCCAGGTAAAACGCATCTAAACCAAACATGCACATCCTCAGAATCAATGGTGTGGCGTCAATGTTAATGACTACGCCCGCCGACTTGCAGAGACAGTTGACAGCAATTTACATATAACAGTCCTTTACAAGGGTACGGCAGGTTGCAGGATAGTCCAGGCGAAACGGGAAATATTCACCAGAAAGTCATGGTTGTAACTGTCTATAACAGTTCGACGCATTGCGCACTTTTTCTAAACTGATATAGCGAGATCGCCATTAGCGTGCCATCATGACGTACTCTTCGGTCACGTGAACAACCATGAAAAAATATCAGCGCCTGGCGCAGCAAATCGTTGAACAAATTGAACTTGGCGTCTGGCGTCCGGGTGAAAAGCTGCCGTCGCTGCGTGAACAGGTGGCGAGCAGCGGGCTGAGTTTTATGACCGTCGGGCATGCGTATCAGCTGCTCGAGAGCCAGGGGCGGGTGATTGCGCGCCCGCAGTCGGGCTATTTTGTCGCGCCGACGCCAGGCATGACACGCGCGCCTGCGCCGCAGGTAATGCGCGACGAAGCGGTGGATATCAACACCTATATATTTGATGTCTTGCAGGCGAGCTGTGATGCCTCGGTGCTGCCGTTTGGCTCCGCGTTTCCCGATCCGAAACTCTTTCCGATGCCGCAGCTTAACCGCTCGCTGGCGAAGGTAAGCAAAAGCGCAGGGGCGATGAGCGTGATTGAGAACCTGCCGCCGGGCAACAGCCAGTTACGCCATGCTATCGCCCGGCGTTACGCCCGCCAGGGAATGAATATCTCACCGGATGAGATTGTGATTACCGCTGGTGCCCTCGAGGCGCTAAACCTCAGCCTGCAGGCCGTCACCGAGCCGGGTGACTGGGTGATCATTGAAAGCCCCTGTTTTTATGGCGCGCTACAGGCGCTGGAGCGGCTGAAACTGAAAGCGCTCTCGGTACCGACGGATGTGAAAGCCGGCATCGATCTCGACGCGCTTGAGCAGGCGCTGACCGAATACCCGGTGAAAGCCTGCTGGCTGATGACCAACAGCCAGAACCCGCTCGGCTTCACCCTCAGCCCGGAGAAAAAGGCGCGGCTGGTTGAGTTGCTGACCGCGCACAATGTCACGCTGATTGAAGATGATGTCTACAGCGAGCTCTATTATGGCCGCGAACAGCCGCTGCCCGCCAAAGCCTGGGATAAACAGGATATGACCCTGCACTGTTCCTCCTTTTCAAAATGCCTTGTCGCCGGCTTTCGCGTCGGCTGGGTAGCGGCCGGGCGTCACGCGCGGCGCATCCAGCAGCTGCAATTAATGAGCACCTTATCCACCAGTTCGCCGCTACAGCTGGCGCTGGTTGATTATCTCTCTACCCATCACTACGACGCACATCTGCGCCGCTTGCGCCGCCAACTGGCGGAGCGCAAGCATCTCGCCTGGCAGGCGTTACTGCGCCATCTGCCACCGGAGGTGAAAATCTACCGCAACGAGAGCGGCTATTTTTTATGGCTTGAGTTGCCGAACGGCCTGGATGCGGGCGTGCTCAGCCAGCAGGCGCTGGCGCACCACATCAGCATTGCGCCGGGCAAGATGTTTTCCACCTCCGATAACTGGATATCCTTCTTTCGCTTTAACTGTGCCTGGGCGTGGGGCGAGAAAGAGGAGCGGGCGGCGATGCGCCTCGGCGAGCTGATCCGCCAGATGATGCAATAACCTTTTGCCGCTGCGCTGAGCGCTATTCATAGGAAATGTGAATAGCAACACAGTTCAGCACTGGCTGCCCACCCGTTCTCTCTGCGCGCCGTCTATTTTTAATAGCGTGGGGGCCTTGCGGCTAATCCGTAAACAGACTTATTGACCGGGCAGAGGGAACGCGATGCAACATCAACTGTTTATTAATGGCGAACTGGTTAACGGCGAAGGTGAAGAGCAGGCGGTCTATAATCCCGCCACCGGCGAGGTGCTGCTGTCGATCGCCGAAGCGTCACACGCGCAGGTCGACGCAGCCGTCGAGGCAGCAGACCGGGCCTTTGTCGAGTGGGGGCAGACCACGCCAAAAGCGCGCGCCGATGCGCTGCTGCAACTGGCGCAGGTGATTGAGGATAACGCCGAGATGTTCGCGCGCCTCGAGTCGCTCAACTGCGGCAAGCCGCTGCACTGCGTATTAAATGATGAACTTCCGGCGGTGGTGGATGTTTTCCGCTTCTTCGCCGGTGCCGCGCGTTGCCTGAACGGGCTGGCGGCGGGCGAATATCTTGAGGGGCACACCTCAATGATTCGCCGCGATCCATTAGGCGTAGTGGCCTCTATTGCACCGTGGAACTACCCGCTGATGATGGCGGCGTGGAAACTTGCCCCGGCGCTGGCGGCGGGAAACTGCGTGGTAATCAAACCCTCCGAAATTACACCGCTGACCCTGCTGAAGCTGGCGGAGCTAGCGCAAGGCATCTTCCCGGCAGGCGTATTGAATGTGCTGTTTGGCCGCGGACAGAGCGTCGGCGATCGCTTAACCGGCCATCACAAGGTGCGCATGGTCTCGCTGACCGGCTCGATTGCTACCGGTGAGCACATCATTTCTCATACCGCTTCCTCTATTAAGCGCACCCATATGGAGCTCGGCGGCAAAGCGCCGGTGATTGTGTTTGATGATGCCGATCTCGACGCGGTGGTCGAAGGGGTACGCACCTTTGGCTTCTATAATGCCGGGCAGGATTGCACCGCTGCATGCCGCATCTATGCGCAAAAGGGCATCTATGATGCATTGGTTGAGAAGCTCGGCGCCGCCGTCGCCAGCCTGAAGATGGGCGAGCCAAACGATGAGTCTACCGAGCTCGGGCCGCTCAGCTCCCAGGCGCACCTTGATCGCGTAACGCGCGCCGTCGATGAGGCGAAGGCGCTCGGGCATATCAAGGTGGTGACCGGCGGCAATAAACAGCCGGGCGCAGGTTATTACTATCAGCCAACCTTGCTGGCAGGCGCAAAGCAGGAGGACGCGATCGTACAGCGCGAAGTGTTTGGTCCGGTGGTCAGCGTTACAGAGTTTGATGACGAAGCACAGGTGCTCGGCTGGGCCAACGATTCGAACTACGGCCTCGCCTCATCGGTATGGACCAAAGATGTCGGACGCGCGCACCGCATCAGCGCGCGGCTACAGTATGGCTGCACCTGGGTTAACACCCACTTTATGCTGGTCAGTGAAATGCCGCACGGCGGACAAAAACACTCCGGCTATGGCAAAGATATGTCGATTTACGGCCTGGAGGATTACACGGTGGTTCGGCATGTGATGATAAAGCACTGAGAAAGGTTTAAGTGGCTGTAACGCAAGACTATTGTGTTGCAGCCACTTTCTTTTGGAGCACGGGTGGGGCAGTGAAGTCAAAGTTACTGTTGGGATAGGGAGAAGTGTGCCCAGGGACGCAGCGGCTGGGTTAGACAAAAAATCGGGCATGAAAATGCCTGGCCGGTGCGCTTGTTTCAGGCTGCCATAAAACGTTTCAAAGTGTCTCCGTGTCACAAAAGCGTCAATTTACAGGACTAGCGTCATGCGCAGGCAAGGTTATTGTTTGAATAAAAGGATAAAAAATGAAAGCCCGTATGACGCTGTTAACCGCTTCCCTGCTGCTTGCTCATCAGGCGATGGCGAAAGATGTCCCTTTGACTGTTGCACGCGACATTGCAAATACCACTACGCCGGCGTCGGTAAGCCAGGCATTTGATAGCCTGGAAAGCCAGTCTCTGTCCGCGCTGCGTGACGCGCTGAAAGGCGACGGTGCAAAAGTGGAGCGCGAACAACTGGAGAAAGCGGCGCAAAGCGCAAAACAGGCCGATACCGCCTGGCTGAAAGCCAGCGGCTATGATTTCAAAGTGAAAGACAACCAAAAGGCGGGCATTGAACTGCTCTCCGCGTTCAGCAAGCTTCCTGCACCGGTGCTGGATCAGAACCTGAAAACCGTTGAGACGATTAACCTCGATGCCACCCAAGGGCTGCGCCATCAGGCGCTGGCGGATGCTGAAGGTATCAGCTACCTCTATTTTCTCTCTGACGCGCTCGGTCCTCGTCTGGGTAAAGCGTTTATCGCCGCCTATGATAAAGGTGAATTAAGCAAAGCCGCCGCGCTGATCAAAACCAGCGAAGTCAGCACCGGCGCGGCGAAGAAGCACTTTGACTACAAACGTCCGTTTCTGATTCAGGGCAATACCATTCACCAGGTCCCGGATGATGTGGTAGTGAAAGATAACAAACCATACTCGGCCGACGGCGGCTCCTTCCCGAGCGGCCATACCAATACCGGTTACACCGATTCTCTGCTGATGGCGGAGATGATCCCGGAACGCTTTGACTCGCTTGTAGAGCGCGGTGCGCGCTATGGCTATTCACGCATCGTGCTGGGCGTGCATTATCCGCTGGATGTGATGGGTTCAAGAATGGTGGCCCAGCGTAACGTGGCGCATTACCTCAATGACCCGGCTTATCGTAAGTTGTTTAACGAAGCGCGCGATCAACTGCGTACGGCTCTGGAAAAAGAGTGCGGCACCTCCCTGGCAGAGTGCGCGAGGACGGCTGGCAAAGACGATCCGTATCGTGACCCGGCGATGAAAGAGTTTTACCGCTTCACCATGACCTATGATCTTCCGCAGCAAAAAGGCAACCTGCAGCCGGTGAAAGTACCGGAAGGGGCGGAAGTGCTGCTGGAGGCGGCGCTACCGAATCTGTCGGCGTCCGCACGTCGTGACCTGATGGTGAAAACGGCTCTGCCGGGTGGTTATCCGCTCTCTGGCGAAACCGCCGATCAGAACTTCTGGCAACGTCTGAACCTGCCAGAAGCCTATGCGATGGCGCATAAAGCGAAGTAAGTTTTCACAACGATTCGGGCACGGCCGGCACAGTATTGTTGTCTGAAGCCAAAAGCACCCGGTTCGGACAAGCTGGCATCCTTGTATTTCAGCTACCGTCGCGTCATCTGGTTTCAGCGTATCTGAAATAAGACATGCATTTTTTCAGACTACCTCGAGCGTATTGACTTGCGATAAGTGGGGTTTTATCAGGAATGGCTCACCCAAGATCCAATGGATAAGCCAGTGTCCACATGTTGATGCTGGATGTGTCGTCCATGCTATTCCGGTGATGTGAAGGATGGGGCAATAAATTAGCGTAAGACAACTCGAAACCTTTGAAAGTGTCGATTCGTCTTGCGCTAATACATTGCTTTCGACCTGCTTTGAGCTTACTTCATCTCACATCATGAAAAATGTCCCGTACATGATGATCAAATACTGACAGAGAGGTAAGCGGCCGCAATACAGAGTGATTGTGCTGTGGCCGCTTTCTTACGGGTACAGGTGGGGCAGTGAGTCAAAATTATTGTTAAGGATGGCAAAACGATCGCCGTTTTGCTCAGCATACATTAGCAATTAAGATGCTTAATTTTGATTTTGTATTTGAATCATCAGTATTTCAGTAATGCGTCGATTGTTCATATTTATATTACACCCAGTTGTGGCAGCCCCGAGCAGATGGCTGCCTTGAGAACCAGTCGCAGCCGCATTACAGTAACTATTACGGTATGTTAACCATTCACTCTGGCTTTTCCTGAAAGCTTCGATCATGCCTTTCCTTCGATTCTCATCACCCATCCACCACTGGGTATAATCGAAGTTTTCAATTTGTTTAAGTTTTTCAGTGTAAGCGGTGATAAGAGCCTTGTTTGATTTGTCGTTGATGTCTTCCAGACACTCGCTGTTGTTCTCACCATTTTTCTGAATGCAGGCATCAACATCTTTATTCGACGTAATATCTGTAGCAGTCGCAGCCAGTAAGGCATCAGATGCCAGCAGGAGAGAGACTAAAATCAAGATCTTATTCATTGCTGCAGATTCCTCACTCTTATGATTGTTCTTCTCTTGTCATTACCAAGATTGCTGTCGTTTCGCAGATAATCGATGATTTGTTGCCTGCTTCCGCCCTGGGCCATTATTTTAACCATCTGTTTTGCCGTAATATTGCCTTGATATAGCGTGTCAATAAACGCATCTCTGATGACTTTATCTAAGCTATTCCACTGCACAGCATTGACTATTTTTAATTTCTCAACATGCCGGCTGTAAACGCCTTTACCATATTCAATTTTTTCACGGTATGCGATCTCGAAGAGCCGTATTTGCTGCTGGTGTGTAATTTCACCTACGAACGGGCCATATACTTTTACGAATTGCTCTGCCTCTCGATTTTTGAGCCCCGCCGCTTTTGCGCATATCTGAGCTTTATATTCTTCAATTCCTGCCAGCATGAGCGTTGAAAGGATTTCGCCGGCGCTGCGATTGCCCATATCGTAACCTCTACCCAGAGTAACACCTGAACCGCCAACGGGTGGCCAATGAGGAATTCTGGAAAAAAAAGGGTACTTGCGCTGCCGGAAGGGTGCAACGGCAGTAATGTAATCGGTACCTTCAGCGTCAAAAGTTATCTGACCGATGCTTACATGAAGTGATCCACTGACATTTTTGGGGCGCCAGTTAGGTGTTGTAACTTCTTCCAGCGCCTGCATAAACCAGATATCTGTGGGATTAATAAGACCCGTTGGAGATAAATGTAACAACCGCTGAGACCAGCGTATTGCCTCCAGGGTATCAACATCACAGCGCCCATTAGGGTTGATACTTCTGCCGGTAGCTACAACATATCCGGCGTCAATTAGCTTCAGCTGTATTTTTTGCACTTCCTTAGGATCGTTTGCACCGCAATCACCAACTGATGAAATCAGCCTGAATACCCTTGGCGGAGTCTGTTGAATTTGGCTCATTGAAATCTCCTTTTTCATGACATACTTCTGGTATACATCTAACGTTTTTTGTATTGCCTACGCATTGTATCCGGCTTGCATACAGTTAGCTTGTGTTAGGTTTTTGAGATTCCTGGATTTATGACAATCTCCGCACTAAACGGAAACGTTTATGCACATACAACGAGCAAAGTACTTTTTTACAGATGCAGAAATGCACCTGCGCTTTTCACTTATCTCTCAGAGGATGAAGCGTGAAGCAGGCATGCTCCCTCATCTGCGACTATGTGAAACAAAAACAAAGCAGGGACGGTTGTAAATTACTTACAAATAATGTCATTACCCCGTCACAAAAAGCGGTAATAATAGCTGGCTTTTTGAATAATCAGGCAGGGGAATTAAATCATAATGAGTAAAATCGTAGTCGTACTGATTCCCGGGCGGGCTGCCGAGTTTTTGACCGTGGATGACGGCGACACAACTATCTCTTCAACACTCTCATATGGCGCAATGCCGATTGAAAGTTACTGGTGTGAAGGAGAGGAGTTTTATTTTGCCCGTGCGCCGCTCGCGCTAACAATGGAGTGTAGCGTGGCGGCACAGTAATAAAAAAGGGGCTCAGTTGAGCCCCTTTTTTATCGCGCTGCTTAACGGCGCAGAAACACCTCGTTTTCGCGCGGTGCCCAATCTTTCTCTGAAAAATCGTAGGTGGGCAGCGCCTCATCTTTAATGCCCTGCGAGCGCAGTACGGCGCGGACTTCTGTCGGTAAGTTTTCGTCGCGGAACAGTTCGGCCAGCACAAACAGCGTATCGATAAAGGAGAGCTGTTTTACTTCAAACGGCTTCCAGCCGGTACGTTTGAAGATGAGATGGTAGAGCGCCTCCTCACCGGCAAGGGGAACAAAGTTACTGGCATACTTGTCACGATGGCGCGCCAGCAGGACTTCGAGGATAAATATTTGCGCAATGCGCTGCCTCGCGGCATGGCCCCGCACGCTATCCGTGGTCCAATCGTTAAGCGTGATGTCATTATTTTCACGTACCCGAACTTCAATGGCTTGCCACAGATCGTCATATTTCTGCATAAACTTACCTTGTTTCACCTTTTCTTTGCCTGTTAAAAACAATAACAGAGAAGATTCTGGCTCGCCAAATATAGCAGCACTTAATTACTGCCTTTCGATATTAATAATCAGACTTAAGTTAAATCTCATGCAGAAATGCATCTGAATAAGTTGAGTTGTTTTTAATCAATATTGAGCAGGAATAATAAGAATAGTTTTGTGATTCATACCTTCACGGGATAAAAAAATGAAAATAGCGACGTGGTTAGCAGGCGTTATTGTGGCTGCCAGCGTGATGATGGCACCGCAAGGGGTGGCAAAAGGTCCGACGCTGAGTGACGCGCAGGTCAAACAGGCAATTATTGAAGAGTCTATCGCCGAGTATCCGGGCACTTGCGCCTGTCCGTTTAACCGCGCGCGGAACGGCAGTTCGTGCGGGCGGCGCAGTGCCTGGAGCAAAGCAGGGGGTTATGCGCCTATTTGTTACGCTAATGAAGTGACAAAGGAGATGATTAAAGCGTGGCGCGAGCGCCAACAATAATCAGAAAAGAGACGTCCGCTGGCGCTGCATTTATCCTCCCCATCAAGGATTACTCCCGGCGGACGTTTATGAATAGATTCAGCCCGTTAGATCAAAAATGCGGCATATGGCCTGTTTTGAGAAACTATTTAAACTTGATAAAGGTCAATTAAAAGAGCATATTGCGCACGTTTTGTTACTTCTGGGTTAATGCTTGTTATGTCGTTATACCAAAAAATGTTGGTGTTCTATTGTGTCATGGCGTTGATCTGCGCCTTTATCACCTGGTTTCTGTCGCACGATCGTAAACGCATCCGCCTGCTGAGTGCTTTTCTGGTCGGTTCCACCTGGCCGATGAGCTTTCCGGTAGCACTGCTGTTCTCCATTTTCTGATCTCTGCCTGGCTGCTAAAGCAAAGCGTGACCGCCCCGACAGCATGCGGGCAAGAAAGAGAGCAGCATAGGCACTGCACGTTGGCCTATGGACAGGAGAAAGCGGATGGACCTCTACACAAAACTGCTGATTTTTTACGGGGTAATGGCGACGATTTGCGCGCTTGTCACCTGGTTTCTCACCAAAGAGAGGCGCACCATGCGCTTATTGAGCGCGCTATTAGTCGGTGCAACATGGCCGATCAGCTTCCCGGTGGCGCTCCTTATTTCACTCTTTTGAATTCGCTCGCAATCTTGCGCTGAAATGCTGTATAAAATACCAGTATCACGCAAGAGGGGGAGCAGATGGACGAACTCAATTCACACCACGCGCAGTGCCGCGTTCGCTGGCACGCCTTACCGGGCGAAGGCGACCCGGTGGTCTTTATTCACGGCCTGGGCTGCGCATCATCCTTTGAATATCCACGCATTATTACCGACCCGGCACTCGCCGGACGACGCGCCATACTTATCGATCTGCCCGGCAGCGGCTACAGTGAACGACCCGCCAGCTACGCCTATCGCACCACCGATCAGGCAAACGTGGTAGTGGAAGTGCTCGATCATCTTGGCCTGGATGCCTTCTGGCTCTACGGTCACAGCATGGGCGGCAGCATTGCCATTGAGGTCGCCTCGCAAGTTAACGCACGTCTTAATGGTCTTGCGGTTTCCGAGCCTAATTTTTACCCCGGCGGCGGGCAGTTCAGCCGCGAGGTGGCGAGCATGGACGAAGGGGATTTTGTCACCTGCGGCTATGCGGCGATGCTGGCGCGGGAGACCTCGCCGTGGGCGGGCAGTTTGCAGAGCACGGCGCCCTGGGCGATGTGGCGGGAAGCGAAAAGCCTGGTTGAGGGCATCACGCCCGGCTGGATGAGCCTGTTTGTCGACCTGCCGCGCCCGAAGACGCTGATTTTCGGCGCACACTCGCTGCCGGATAAAGACGCCGATGAAGTCCGCCAGCAGGGGATCGATCTGCGGATTATCGCCGACGCCGGGCATTCCATGTCATGGGAGCAGCCATCGGCACTGGCGCAGGCGCTCGGGTCGTTTATCGCCCAGCACGAATAAAAAACCCGGCGGAGTTCGCCGGGTTGTGGGTTAAGGCAGCAGCGCTTTTAGCGCCGCGCGCGCCTCGGGGGTGACATCGAGCGGGTGGCGGTAGCCGATATTCTCAATCGCCCGGTTGTAGAGCGCGACCAGCCAGTCGTAGACGTAGCGGGTTGCGGCGTGTACCGGCTGATCGCCGAGACGCGTTAACCGCTCGCCGCCCACTTCAATCGGCGCGGTAGCAAAAATGGTGCTGCCTTTCTGCACGCGGCTGGCCGGGCGGCTCTCCGGCGGGAGATCGGCATAGCCGAGCCAGGCAACAAAGTTGCCGATGGCGGCATGCAGCTGCGCCGCGCAGGCGGTGTCGCGCTGCATGATTTGTTGCAGGGTTTCCGGCAGGCGCAGGCGGTAGCTGCTGATAATCACAATCTCCGCCATCTGGCGCAGCGTCGCCGGGCTGACGCCCAGGCGCACGGCATTGTCATCGTTGCGGCTCCACTGGCGCACGTGGTTGACCCACAGCGCGTGCGCCTGCTGACCGACATCTTTCGCCATTGCCTGCGGCTCGGCACTCTCAGCCGATTCAGCAAACAGATCGATCGACTCGTTAAACAGGCCGCTCACTTTCTCTTCACGCGGCTGCTGTACCTTCCAGAGCGTATCGAACTGCTGCATATCCGGCATCAATCCTTCCAGCAGTTCACCGTGGCGTGAAGCCTGAACCTGCAGTTCGCGCACCACGGACTCCGCCCGTTTACGCTGCTCATCCGCATCCTGTTCCGGGCTGACGACCCATGCCTGCAACAGATCGCGCAGGGCGCGCTGCTGGCGGTCGCTCAGCGCTTTCAGCCGCTGCTGGCGCAGGGCGGGCGCGGTGGCTTGCGCCAGCCACTCGAGCAGGCGCTGCAAACTGCTGGCATCCAGCGCCTGCAATGTGCCCCAGTGCTGGCCCGGTTTGCCAATCAGCTGCTGGACGGTCTCATCCAGATTTTGCGCCAGCGTAAAGCGCGCATCCTGCGGCGTAATCGCCCAGACCAGACCCGGCAGCGCCGACTCCTGGCCCGACTGCGTCTCTTTCACCCAGTTCAGCAGCGCGCGTGCGATTGTCGCGGTCTCCGCGCGATCGAGCGTGGCGTTGCAGATCATCAACACATCCGGTTGCAGGCGCTGGCGGTAGTTCTCCAACAGCCAGCGGCATTTACTGCGCCACAGCGGCTGGCCTTCACGCGGGCCGGGGGCGGGAATATCCAGAATATCGACGCCAGGTAACAGGCTGTTTTCCACCGGCAACACCAGTTCGCGGGTGATCAACGCCAGCGTGGCCAGCGGAATGCTGACGGCGTTTTGCAACTGCTCATTGGCCCACGGATGCACCACTACTTCATCCTGGATCGCCTCTTCCTGCTCAACCGCCGGGGTTAGAAAACCGTCGGTCGGCAGCGCAAAGGTATCTACCAGAATGCTCAGCGGTGCGGCGATCTCGGTGGCGTTACCGGTCTGGTGCAGGGTATGCGCAAGGGCAAACCACTGCTGGGTCAACTCTTGCTGTTCGCCCCACAGTAGCGACCAGGCGCTGGCGCGCGCGCTCAGATCAAGGGAGGGCAGCAGGGTGGCGAACTGATACCAGAGCGCATCATCCATCTGCTGCTGCGCGGCGGGTACCACCGAGCGCCAGAAGCGGGCGATAGCGCCGATCTCTTCGGCGGTGATCCCTGGCACAGCGTTAGGCTGGCGCAGCGCGCGCCATTTCGCGACCCGATCTTCAATTACCGCTTTATCAACCGCACGCAGGTCCGGCTGCTGATGCGCATGAGCGATAAACAGCTGGACCAGCTCCGCTTCGCTGAGAATGCGCAGGCAGAGCGGGAAACCCTCATCCATAAACGGCAGGCGCTGGCTAAAACGCAGCGCCATGCTGGTGAGGGCGTGACCGGGGTTAATGTGACTGAAGTAATCCAGCGTCTTTTCGCCGGGGCGCACATGCATGCGGCCATTACCGCTGCCGCACAGGGCGGCGAGCAGATGCGCTTTTGCCGCCTGCGAGCGACCATACAGCCCGACGGTGCAGGGAGCGTCAGCCACCTCCGCCAGCGCCTGTTCATCAGCCGCGGCGGCGGTAACGCGCGCCAGCAGGGCATCGGCGTCATCATCGAGCAGCGGTGAGTGCTGACGGTTGTTAGTGATCCATGCAGTTAAGGCTTGGGTGGTTTTTACGCTCGCACTCATTTCAGGTACACACTCCCGCTGTCGATCCAGTAATGGCTTCCGCTGTGTCGGCGGTCGGCCAGCGTATTCAATTTAAACGTTAACGCATCGGCAGGAACCGGGGTGCCATCCTGCAACCAGGCTTCACTCAGGGTAAACGCCTCCGGGCCGTGGTGTTTATTGCCGCCGCTAAACTGTAGCCGCACATTCAACACCCCGTCACCGGCGATGGTTTTCGCCAGCTCCTGCGAGTTAATACTCAGCGTATAGAGCGGCGTGGCGGGCCAGCGGGCGTTCGCCAGCTGACGGAAACCGAGCGTCACATTGCCGCGCAGCGGGAAGTGCAGCCGCGCATCCAGCTTCGCGCCGGGTTTATCCAGATCAATATCGTGATACCAGATGTTCTCATCGCGCAGGGTATTAACCACGTTATCGAGCACGCCGAGGTAGCGCACCGTCGAGTAGGCACCAATATCCGCCGCTTTAAAGTTAAAGCGCGGCAGGCGCAGATCGAGCGCCAGGCTGCACAGCATCGCGCCAACGGCGGCGGTCGATTTCGGGTTACCGATTTTGCCCTGCTGGCTGAAGGGGTACCACTCATGCACGCGGTACTTATCCAGCCACACCATGCGGTTAACCGGCACCGGTTGCAGATGGCGAATCAGCGCCTGCACGCCCGGCAAGCAGCCCGGACGACCGGTGATCAGCAGCACGTCGCAGCTGTAGTGGCTGATCGCTTCGCACACCGCGTGCAGCGGAGCGGTGAGGGTAAACTGCCCGGCCAGCATCGCCTCTTGCAAATCGCGGAAGGTGATTTGCAGCGGTACTGACAGCACATCAAACTCCGCCGAACCGGCAGGCAGGGCATGATCAATCGCCTGCTTCAGGTAGTTCATCACGTTGCGCGTCGGCGTCTGCTTCAGCAATTCGCCAAAGGTCGCATAAAGGCCAGCCAGCGGATCGTTAATATCGCTCTCTTCCCAGGCCGCCAGAATCGCATGGCCAACCGGCATAAAGAGTTGCAGGGTGGTTTGCTGGCGCAGCACCGCCTGGGTGTCGATACGCCCGGAGTCGCCAAACAGCGTCGCCATGATCGCCGCCGCGTCGGTAATGCCCGCTTTCTGCATATGTGTTTGCAGCGCAGGCAGCACGCAGCGCTGGATCACATCTAACAGAATGTCATCGCCCGCCACTTTAAACCCTTCACGGAAGAGCAGTTGCGGGGTGATTTTGACATTGCTGCCGGTGCCGTCGTCCAGCTGATAGTGGGTGATCGCCATATCGGTGGTGCCGCCGCCGATATCGACGGAGGCCACGCGCAGCGAGCGTCCCGGCACCGTGCCCGGCGCTTCGGTGCGATCCGGGCGGGCGAGAGAGGCAAAAAAGGTTTCGGTCTGCCCGGCAAAGCGGGAGATCGCTTCGTTATAGAGCCATACCAGTTGGCCACAGCTGGCTTCGTCCCACTCCATCTGGATATAGGGCACCGGCACCACGCTCTTTTCCTGCTGCTTACGCTGGGCAAAATCCTCATCCTGCGGATGCCAGCCCATCGCTTTCCACACCAGGGCAATGGCTTCAAACATGCGGCGGCGGAAGATCTCGCGCTCCTGCTTCGGCATCGCCGACGGCAGGGTGAGAATAATGGTGCGCAGCTGGCGCGGCGAGGCCGGGAAGCCAAGGCGTAGCCGGGTTGCGACGCTGTTGATCTGCCCGAGCGCCTGCGAAAGCAGTTCGCACAGCATATGGGTCATCAGCGTGCTGCGGCTGTACTGCGGCGAGAAGACCGGCAGACGCTCATCCAACGGCAGGCTGTAGAGCGGCTGGCCTTCGTCATTCATCAGGTTCATCAGCGGGAAGGCGGTCGCCAGCGGTTCACGCTGCGTTTTGCTGTTCATCTGGCTGAAGCGCCAGTCCTGCAACACCGGGGTTTCATCCCACAGATAGCGACGCGGGCTGGAGATGCCGCTGTTGCCTTCGGTACCGATACGCTGCATCGCCAGCTTGCGTGCTTCATCGCCGACGCGGACGATCGACGGCCAGATAAAGGCATCTTCACGCCCGCTTTCGACCGAAAAGTGCTGCTTGCCGAAGCGCGCTTCGGAAAACTCAAGCCGGCTGGTAAACAGCGGCTCGTTAAGAAATTGTGGCTCGCTGAGCGAGCGGACTTGCAGTTCAGCGGTCTGGCGCAGGCCATCATTGGCGTCGCCATGATCCTCAATAATCACGCCGCAGGTGTGCGTATTGCCCACATCAAGGATGAGATCGACCGGAATAGCCGGGGTGCTGAGCGTATGGGTGACGATTTTCACTTCCGGCACCTGAATCTGCATGCCGAGCAGCGACATCACGTTCAGCCAGTGCGCCTGGTACTCAAAACCGCGCAGGGCCTGGTGGATTTCGCGCTCGCTGCGGCTTTCATGCTGGGTAATAAAGTGCAAAAACGCTTCGCGCAGCCAGCCATCAACCCACGTCTGATCGAGAAAATCGGCCACTTCATCATCGCGCCAGGCGAGCGAAAAGCGGGTGCCGTTGAGAATGTCATTCTCCTGCGGCGCAAGGGCGGCGGGCGAGTTGCCGTTGATCTGGCTGTCGAGAGCCAGCGCCACGCGGTGCGTGTTTCCGGCGCTGTCCGGCTCGGGAAGTTTGCGGATCTGCACGCGCGCCCAGTTATCCGGGCCTTCAACGAAGGTGCGCGGCGGGTTGAAGCGCAGAAACGGGATCGGCAACCAGACGCCGTCGAGGATCGACAGGGAGTATTGCAGCGGGTGAGTGCTCTCGGGTTTGACCACTTCCGGCTGACCGCCGTCGCGGTTGGGCAGGGTATAACGCTCATTCACCACGTCGAAATCGAGGCGCAGCAGCGGCCCGTTCGCGGTTTTACGCACAAAACGGCCGCTGTTCGCCGAGTCCTGCGGCGTCAGGCCGAAATCGAGAAACTGCACGCCGCTATTGGCGATCAGCGTGACGCTCTGTTTGTAGTCGCAAAGATTAACCAACATAAATCAATCACCTGTGTTTCTGAACGTCACCGGAACGGTGGTTTTTGCGTCAAAACGCGCGCTGCACTCCGCCACGTCGTTGGTGCCTGCTTTACAGGAAATATCCGGCATCGGGTAGCGCGTCCCGTCGCTGCAACGCGCATTACCGCGGCTCTTGATCAGCAACTCGCCCGTCTGATGCAGGCCGGAGAAGAGATCGGCGCGACAGGTGACGTTCTTGCCCATCACAATGCGGGCGCTGCCCTTATTATTCTGAATCTGATAACGCACGTTCGGCGCTTTGCCGGTGACCGGATCTTTAATATCCATCGCCAGTCGCCAGCTGCCGTTGAGGAATTTGGTCGAGCCCATTTTGACCTGCTGGGCGTCCATCACCATTGCCCCTTTCGGGATTGGCATAATTACCACCGGCTCGTTTTCCACCGGTTTTTCTTCCGGGGCTTTCTCTTCAGCCGGTGAAACCGCGGCCTGGTGCAGCGGCAGGTTGGCGGAAAGTGCCGGAATCGGTTCTGCCTCAATCGGCTTCGGTGCAATGGCGACCGGTTTTGCCTGCTCGGCAACCGGCGCGGAAGCGGTTTCTGCCTTCTGCTGCTGTTGTTTGAGCACAACCGGCACGGCAACGGCGGCGGCGACAGCGGCCGCTATCGGCAGCAACCACAGCGCGGTGCGGCGACGTTTTTTCGTTTTCGGTGCGGGCGCGGCGGCAGGTTCTTTTGCCGGAGCAGGCTCCTGATCGGCATCCTGCACCGCCTGATAGATCGGCGCGACATTCACTGGCTGCGGTTTAACCGGCGGCGGGGTAGTTAAGAGCGGAGCATCGGCCTGGCTGAAGCTCGCTTCCGCTACGGGTTCACCCTGCGCTTCTTTTTCCGGCTCTGGCTCAGGTTGCGGCTCTGGCTCGGGTTCCGGTTCGATCACAATCTCCGGCACTTCCGGCTCAGGCTCGTAGAGACACTCGAGCACGTTTTCGCGCGCGCTTTCATTAAGATTGACGAAGCCCCAGAAGGTGATGACCGGTTTGCCATCAACGAGGAAAACATGGTTTTCGCCGGGGAATTGCAGCGCTTTTTCCAGCAGCGAACCGAAGAGTTGCTGGGCGGTTTTGGGCGACTGCATACATTTACGGCTCAGGGCGGCCGCGCTATCAAGCGTGCTTTCGAGGAAGCGCAGGGCGCGGGCGCGCGCCTCCGGCTCAGCCGCTTTCCACGAGCGGGATTGACCGTCGATGGGCGAGTACCAGTCGACACGATCGCCTTCATCATTAACCTGTGGTATTGCCAGGCAATCCACTAACGCCTGCTGTTTACGCAGACGCAGCGCTTCCCGAATTTGTAGTGCCGAATCGAATACGGCCTGACCGCCGCCGCCAACGGCCTGGAAATCATCCAGATCGCCGCTGCGCAAGAGTGTTTTTGCCACGTTTTCATCCCATAGACTTCTTCACGCGTCTACTATACGCGTTCCCGTCGCCAGTAAAAGGCAGAGGAAAGCGCAAAACCATTGAATTCTCGACGCATTGAGCGCATCGAGACCTTATGACGGTCAAAATACGCCCTACAGTAAATTTTCTTATTAAGCATGGTGGATATTTCAGCAAAAACAACCGCTTTAGCATAACTTGATAGAGATTGGTTATTTGCCAGTTCGGCCGGCCTGTGCTGAGATTACCACTCCATATAAAAAAAGAAGGCTCCTGCACATGACCAAAGGGAAAACACTGCTCGCGCTGGCGTTGAGCACACTCTTACCGGCAAGCGCCGCGTTTGCGGCTTCCAACGACACACTGATCTACTGCTCCGAAGCCTCCCCGGAGTCTTTCAACCCGCAGATTGCCAGCTCCGGCCCGTCGTTTGTCGCCAGCTCGCAGGTGCTCTATAACCGCCTTGTCACCTTCGATCCGGTGAAAAATACCCCGGTGCCGTCGCTGGCGACGGAGTGGAAAGTCTCCGACGATGGCAAAACCTGGACCTTTACGCTGCGCCAGGGCGTTAAATTCAACAGCAATAAATATTTCAAACCGACGCGCGACTTTAACGCCGATGACGTGATTTTCTCCGTCATGCGCCAGATGGATGCTAAACATCCGTACCACAACGTCTCAAAAGGCAACTACGAATACTTCACCGATGTCGGACTGGATAAGCTGATTAAAGAGGTGAAGAAGGTCGATGATTACCACGTTCAGTTCGTGCTCAATGAACCGAACGCCGCCTTCCTTGCCGACTGGGGCATGGATTTTGCCTCGATTCTTTCGGCCGAGTATGCCGACGCGATGCTGAAAAAAGGCACGCCGGAAAATGTCGATAACTGGCCGATCGGAACCGGCCCCTACGCGTTGCAGCAGTACAAAACCGACGCGCTGATTCGTTACATTGCTAACCCGAACTACTGGGATGGCCCGGTGCCGACTAAGCACCTGATCTTCTCTATCACCCCGGATGTGCAGACGCGCCTGGCAAAACTGCAAACCAACGAGTGCCAGATTATTCCCGCCCCGGCACCGGTGCAGTTTGAGCAGATCAAAAAGAATAAGGATTTGACTCTGCATACGGTTGAAGCGCTGAACGTCGGCTATCTGGCGTTTAATACCGAGAAAAAACCGTTTGATAACGTGCTGGTGCGCCAGGCCCTGAACTACGCCACCGATAAAAAAGCGATTGTGAATGCGGTGTTCCTGGGCTCCGCCAGCGTGGCGAAATCGCCGCTGCCGCCAAATATGCTCGGCTACAACAAAGACCTGCCGGAGTACAGCTACGATCCTGAGAAAGCGAAAGCGTTGCTGAAACAGGCGGGGCTGGAGAAGGGCTTTGAAGCGACGCTCTGGTCGATGCCGGTGCAGCGCCCCTATAACCCGAACTCGCGCCGTATCGCCGAGATGATCCAGAGCGACTGGGCGAAAGTGGGCGTCAAAGCGAAGATTGTCTCCTACGAGTGGGGCGAGTACCTTTCCGGCATGCGCAAAGGCGAGCACGACACCGCGCTGTTTGGCTGGATGTCCGATAACGGCGATCCCGATAACTTCGCCGATACGCTGCTCGGCTGCGACAGCGTGAAGACCGGCTCCAACGCCGCGCGCTGGTGTGACAAGCCTTACGACGATCTGGTGAAAAAAGCGAAGCTGGTGAGCGATCCGGCCGAGCGCGCGAAACTCTACGGCCAGGCGCAGGATATTTTCTATAAGCAGGCACCGTGGATCCCGCTGGCAAACGGCAAAACCTTCTACGCGACGCGCAGCAACGTCACCGGCTACAGCGTCAGCCTGATGGGCAGTGATTTTTCCAAAGCGAAGCTGAATTAAGGAGAGGGTATGTCACATTTTGATGAGGTTACCGCCCGCGTCGACGCCGCCATTGCCGACGGGGCAATTATCGGCATGAACGAGCTGCTGGTTATCCTGAGCGATGATGGCGAACTGAGCCGCGAAGCGCGTTACGAGCAGCAGCAGCGCCTGCGTAACGCCATCGCCCATCATGGACGCCAGCATAAAGAGGATGCGGAAGCGCGGCGCGAGCAGCTCACCAAAGGTGGCGAGATTCTCTGACAGTGCACTGACAAAACGGGCCAAATGGCCCGTTTTTTTTATCCCTCAAAACTGCCGCCGGGCGACCAGCCAGGCGCCGATCACCAGTAACACCGCCCCGCACACCGGGCCAATCAATGCCCGCAGCGCCACGCCTTCGCTCTTCACCACATCCATCACCAGGCCGCCGATAAGCTGGCTGGCGATCAGCACGGCGATAGTGGTTGCCGCGCCGACGTTTTGATAGCCGCTGATGCTGGCGAAAACAAAGAAGGAGCCGAGCAGGCCGGGGATCAGCGTCCACCATTTGACGCTGCCGACCAGCTCCTGAAAACCGCCGACGCCCTGTTTGATCAGCAGAATAGAGACAAACAGCACAATGCCGACCAGCGAGTTGAGCAGCATGGCGATCAGAATGGTGGAGGAGGACTGAGTAATGCGCACCATCAGCGTGTTCTGGATAACCAGCCCAATACCGGCGGCAACCAGAAAAGCGAGGGACAGGGACTGATTCATGCCGGGGCGTCCGGATCGGTGCGGTTATCGAGCTGAAGTTGCATAAAGGTGAGATCCAGCCAGCGGCCAAACTTGGTGCCGACCTGCGGCATCTGCCCGGTAATGGTAAAGCCAAGCTTCTGGTGGAGATGAATCGAGCCCTGATTTTGTGCTTCGATACCGGCAACCATCACATGTTTACCGATGCGCTTCGCTTCCTCAATCAGCCGCTCCATCAGCGCCAGGCCAAGGCCTTTGCCCTGGTGATCTGGGTGGACATAGACCGAGTGTTCAACCGTGTGGCGAAAGCCGTCGAACGCGCGCCAGTCGCCGAAGGAGGCGTAGCCCGTGACAACGCCATTCTCTTCGCTCACAATCACCGGATAGCCGAGCAGGGCGCGCGCCTCAAACCACGCAATGCGGTTATCGGCATCCACCGTTTGATCATTCCAGATCGCCGCCGTGTTAATCACGGCGTGGTTATAAATAGCGGCAATCGCCGCGCAATCCTCTTTCACGGCATAACGAATCGACATGGTTGAACCCCTGATCTGTACACTATAGTATGACGTTATGAATACTATCTCAGACAATATAAATCAACGGATCAGTGCACGAATTCGCCTCGAGCGCGAGTCGCGCGGCTGGTCGCTGACGGAGCTCGCCGAACGCGCGGGCGTGTCGCGGGCGATGATCCACAAAATCGAGCGCGCAGAGAGCAGCCCAACGGCAACGCTGCTGGCGCGCATCTGCGGCGCGTTTGCTATCAGCATGTCGACATTGATTGCCCGCGCAGAGATGCAGGAGGGCAAACTGCTGCGCTTCGCCAGCCAGCCGGTGTGGCGCGATCCACAAACCCACTATCTGCGCCGCCATGTCTCACCGCGCAGCGACCTGCCGATCGATCTGGTGCAGATTGAGCTGCCGCCCGGCAGCGATATCCCGATGCCTGCCTCCTCTTATGCGCTGGCGCGGCAGCTTATCTGGTTACAGGAGGGCAGCCTGGTGTTTCTAGAAGGCGAGACGCGCCATGAGATGCAGCCTGGGGATTGTCTGGAATTGGGCCCGCCGAACGACTGCCGATTTATCAACGAAACCCTTGAGCCGTGCCGCTATCTGGTGGTGCGCCTCAATCATGCCGCCACGTAATGCCAACGCGCGGGCGGCGTTAACCGTCTACTATCATTAGTCAGTCCATACTGCACAGGAGAGCAAAATGAACCAACATTCACACCGCAACCGCCGCTGGGTACTGGCTTCGCGTCCACATGGCGCGCCAACCACAGAGAATTTCCGGCTGGAGGAGGATGAGGTCGCCTCACCGGGCGAAGGCCAGGTGCTGCTGCGCACGGTCTATCTCTCTCTCGATCCCTATATGCGCGGACGCATGAGCGACGCGCCATCCTACTCGCCACCGGTAAAAATCGGTGAAGTGATGTGCGGCGGCACCGTCAGCCGCGTCGTCAAATCGCAGCATCCGGACTTCGCCGAGGGCGACTGGGTTCTCGCCGGCAGCGGCTGGCAGGATTACGACATCGCCAGCGGCGATGATCTGGTGAAACTCGACAGCACCATTCCGCACCCCTCCTGGGCGCTGGGTATTCTTGGCATGCCGGGCTTTACCGCCTATATGGGCTTGCTGGATATCGGCCAGCCGAAAGAGGGCGAAACGCTGGTCGTCGCCGCAGCAACCGGGCCGGTTGGCGCAACGGTTGGTCAGATTGGCAAAATCAAAGGCTGTCGCGTGGTAGGTGTTGCGGGCGGTAGCGAGAAGTGTCGTCATGCCGTGGAGGTGCTCGGTTTTGATGAGTGTATCGATCACCATGCCGACGATTTTAGCGACCGTCTGGCGAAGGCCTGCCCGCAGGGCATCGATATTTACTATGAAAACGTCGGCGGCAAAGTATTCGATGCCGTGCTGCCGTTATTAAATACCTCGGCGCGCATTCCGCTCTGTGGTCTGGTGAGCGGTTATAACGCTACCGACCTTCCGGAAGGCCCGGATCGCGTTCCATTATTAATGGCGACGATTCTGAAGAAGCGTATTCGGTTGCAGGGGTTTATTATCATGCAGGATTATGGTCACCGGCTGCATGAATTCCAGCAGGAGATGGCAAGCTGGCTGAAACAGGATCGCATTCATTACCGCGAGCAGGTAACGGAGGGTCTTGAGCAGGCGCCAGAGGCGTTTATCGGCTTACTGGAAGGGAAAAACTTCGGTAAAGTTGTGGTAAAAGTAGCCTCAGAAAACTAAATAAAAAAATGGCGGTAAAAACCGCCATTTTAAATTGGGCATTTCTGTGAAAAACAGCTTTAATTATACATGCATAAGGAATTGTTGACCTTGTGGAGGCAGTTCCTGGTGGTCGTGCATAATAAATAACTTTTTGTTCTAACTTTACGCAATCATCCAATACCAGGCATGCACTTATAAAATATATCTTTAGGCATAACCATATGGACACGCTACCAGGCTGAGAAAATAAAGAATTTATACAGGATGCAAACATGCTTGATTTGGAGAAAGCGCAGCGAACGAGTCTCACCATGCAGGTCGAGGCAAGTTTAAAGAGTGCGCTTATTGTCGGAGCCCTGAGACCCGGCGCCCGGCTTATCACGAAGGAAATCGCCGATCAGCTGGGTACGAGCATTACACCGGTTCGTGAAGCGTTACTGCGATTGGTTTCCGCAGGCGCGCTGCACGCCACACCGGCGCAGGCTTTTCTCGTGCCGGAGGTCAGTGCGGAACGCTATAACGAAATTAATCAGATTCGTAAAAACCTCGAAGGCATGGCCGCGCGAGCCGCCAGCCAGAACATGACCAGCGATAAGCTGCGTGAGCTGCGCACGCTGGCAATTAATGTTGATGAAGCGATGAAAAGCGGCAACACCGAGCAGGCGTTACAGGCCAACCGCGTGTTTCGTTTTAGCGTCTATGCCCACGCTGGCATGCCGACGCTCAGCGCTTTAATTGAGCAGCTATGGGTGCGAATTGGCCCTTGCTATAACTACTTATATCCATCATCTGAACACCTGATGCGCGTGCAGCATTATCACGACCTGCTCTGTGCATTAGAAGAGGGTGATGCTTTTGCCAGTGAGCGCGCCGTCTGGCGAGCAATTGACGAAGGCTCAACTATCGTGCACAGACAGTTTGAACGCTAAGTGATAATTCACTGACTCGATAATTCATGAAAAATATTGATGCACCCCGGTAATAATTTGCGAATGGGGCGCATCAATATCACACTTTTAATCTATAACTTCCCCGCAACCTGAATCTGCTTATTTTCCTGCCGATAACTTGTCGCGTGCGCAGTCGGGCACTCACTATGGACGTTAGACAAGGGGAAAAAATGTCAATTAGCCAACGGGTAAGCAATATAAAAATTAGTCGAAAGCTGTCGGTCGGATTCGGTGTGGTTCTTTTTCTGGTCGCTTTTGCCACCATTCTCAGCGTGCTGCGTTTTAAAGAAATTCGCGACGTCTATGTAAAAACAAATTTGATGTACAACATCAATATTGAAGTATTCCAGGCAAAAATTAACCGCCTTAAATATTTTTATGGCGATGATAAATCAGGCCAGGTGATGGCGAACTATGTTCGTCACGCCTCCGAACTGACCGCCAGCGCCGACGCGCTCAGCTGGTCAAGCAACGAACGTAAAATCATTGATGATGTCGCCCGCAATTTAGCAACTTTTCAGGCCAGCATTGGCGAGATGCAAAAAGCGACCGGCGATCTGCGCACCCTGCGTGAAAGCCTCGATAAACTGAGCACGGAAGATCTCTCCGCTCGCTATACCACGCTGGTACGTACCCCAGTGGCCGACCCGGCGGTGATGGCACAAATCTATGAGCAGCTCTTTGCCATCAGTGGCGTGCGCGATGCAGCGCTGGTCGTACGTTATAGCCCTGATGCAGCCACGCGCGATCGCCTTGAGCAGCAGTTCGCCGCTACCGCAAGCCACGTGCAGGCGCTGAACAGCCAGTTGCCGGGCGAACTTCAAGCCCCGTTACAGGCCATCTGGGACAACACCGTTAGCTATCGCAGCCAGGCGCTGAACTACTTTACCGCCTGGCAGGCGCTGAAAGCGGCGGAAGATAAAGTCAAAGTGGGCGGCGACGCCAGCAGCGCCTCACTGCGTGACATTATCGCGCTGGTGAAAGCGCACAACGAAGAGCTGGCCTACACCTCCAGTTCAATTACCGCCGTTACCGGCGCGATTGCCATTCTGCTCGGCATGCTGGTCTCATGGTGGGTGATTCGTCAGATCACCCGGCCAGTGCACCGCAACCTGGCGCTGGCGGAACGCATTGCCAGCGGCGATCTGAGCTCACAAATCCGCGCGCAAAGCCGCGACGAGCTGGGGCAGTTAACCGGCGCGATGGGGCGAATGAATGACCGGCTGCGCGATATGATCCATGAAGTGCGTAACAGCGTTACGCAGCTCTCCCGCGCGGCAACCGAGATTGCCGATGGCAACTCCGATCTCTCCTCCCGCACCGAACAGCAGGCCGCCGCCGTGGTGCAAACCGCCGCCAGCATGGAGCAGTTAACGGCCACGGTGAAAAACAATGCCGATAATGCGCGCAACGCCAGCAGCCTGGCCGCGCAGGCGTCGAAAACGGCCAGCGAAGGCGGCACGGTAATGCGCCAGGTCGTCGATACCATGGGCGATATCAACACCAGCTCAAATAAGATTGCCGACATCACCGCGGTGATTAACAGCATTGCCTTTCAGACCAATATTCTGGCGCTGAACGCGGCGGTGGAAGCGGCAAGAGCAGGCGAGCAGGGGCGCGGTTTTGCGGTAGTCGCCGGTGAAGTCCGTAGCTTGTCCCAGCGCAGTTCGCAGGCGGCGAAAGATATTGAACAGCTGATCAACGAATCGGTTTCGCGCATCAATATTGGCAGCAAACTGGTGGTCAAAGCGGGCGAGACGATGGATCAGGTGGTGCAGTCCGTCACGCGCGTCAACGATATTATGGGCGAGATCTCCTCCGCTTCCGAAGAGCAGAGCCGCGGCATTGAGCAGATTGCCCGCGCGGTTGGCGAACTTGACAGCACCACCCAGCAGAACGCCTCACTGGTGAGCGAGTCCTCTTCCGCCGCGGGTTCGCTGGAGGAACAGGCGCGCCTGCTGGAAGAGTTGGTTGCCGCCTTCCGCCTCGCCAGTGATGAGGCAAAACCGGCGAAGATTAAGGGCGGTAAAAGCACGCTTGTGCCGCCGAAACCGCGTACAGCGGTGCTCGCTGAAGAGGGCTGGACCACCTTTTAATGGCCTGAAGCGATAAAAAAGCCCGGCGCATGATGGCCGGGCTTTTTATTGCCTGCGGTGTGGCTTAGTTAAACTGGTAGGCCACCGATAAGCCAACGCCGTAGTTACGCCCCGGAGCCGGTTCGTAGTAACGGTTATTGGATTCGTTGACGATCACCGACCCGACATAGTTACGGTCGAAGAGGTTATCGACGCGGCCAAAGAGATCCATCATCCAGTTGCCGTAGTTGAACTTATACCCGGTATTCAGCCCGGCGACGGTGTAGGAGGGCGCTTTGGCGCTGTTCTCATCATTGGCCATGATGTTGCTCATATAACGCACATCCGCGCCAGCATACCAGCCTTCCTCCGGCATCCAGCCCAGTGAAGCAAAGCCCATATTGCGCGCGATGCCCGGAATGCGGTTGCCTTCGCAGGTGGCATCACCACACACTTCGCTGCGGTAGGTTGCGTCCAGCCAGGTCCATGCCGCTTTCGCGCGCCAGTTCCCGGCGAACTGCTGATCGACAGAGAGTTCGACACCCTGGCGACGCGTTTTCCCGGCGTTTTTATAGCTGGTGCGCCCGCCGCTGCTGCTGTCGGCAACAATTTCATTATCGGTATCGGTGCGGAACAGCGCCGCCGTCAGCAGACCGTTACCGATGCGGGTTTTGCTGCCGATCTCCAGCGTGTCGTTAGTAGCCGGTTTCAGCGCGAAGTTCAGCCCGCTCTGATCGCCGGAGCGGTAAGAGAGTTCATTGATGGTCGGCGTTTCGAAACCGCGTCCGGCGGCGGTGTAGATATTCCACGCCGGGGTGACAGCATATTTCAGCGAGGCCGCCGGGAGCCACTTGTGGTAGCTCGCATCACCGCTGTCATCGCCATTCTGCGCGGTCACATAGTGGTCGTTGGAGTCAAACCAGACCGAGCTGTAGCGCACGCCCGCATCCAGCGACAGTTTCTCGGTAAGCTGCCAGGCGGTTTGCAGATAGGGGTCGACGTTCCACATCAGGTTGCGCTCGTTACGGCGCAGGTTGCCTTTCTGCCCATACTTCGGCGTGGTGCCATTCATGATGAAGTTTTCATAGCCTTTGCGCTCTTCACTCATGTTTTCGTAGTTCAGACCGGCGGTGAAGGTCATCGGCACGCCCAGCTCGCCTTTGTGCGTCCAGCGCGTATCAATGCCCTGATAGTGGCGGCTCAGGTTGATCACTCCGCCAGCGTGGGTCGGTTTGAGCTGCGGTGCGCGGGGAATCGACTGATACTGTGTGGTTTCACGCTCACCGGCATACATCATCACGCTCAGATCGTCGCGCTCGCTCAGTTGACGCTCATAGCGCAGGCCCGCCTGGGTCTGCTTGATGGTTTTGCGCGTGTGAAACGCATCAGCGCGCGGCGACTGGCGCGGATTGGCCCGCCACTCTTCGCGGCTCAGCCCGCCCGCATCGTCCGCTTTAATATCAACGCTGTTAAAGATGAGGTTCAGCTTGCTGGCGTCATCGATGCGCACGCCCAGTTTGGCGTTAGCCAGATTTTTGCGCGCGCCGCTGCGGTCGCGATAGCCGTGGGTAACAAAGCGGGTGGTCGAGGCGGTGTAATCCACATCGCCCGCGTGGGTGCCGTCACCCATGGCACCGGTGGCTTTCATACCATAGCGCCAGCTGCCAAAGCTGCCGTAATAGCTGCTCGCTTCCACGGTGGCGGGTTCGCGCCCGGTCTGCGTCGTCACGTTCATCACGCCGCCGGAGGCATTACCGTAGAGGGCAGAGAAGGGGCCGCGCAGCACATCAATATGCTCCACGCTGTTGAGATCGATATTCGAAGTCTGCCCCTGGCCATCCGGCATGGTGGCGGGAATACCATCGACATAGAGGCGAATGCCGCGCACGCCATAGGTTGAACGCGAGCCAAACCCGCGAATGGAGAGTTGAAGATCCTGGGCGTAGTTCTGTCGGTTCTGCACCTGCAACCCCGGCACGCTGCCCATTGATTCAGAGAGATTCACGCGCGGCGCGGCCTGGCGAATATCATCGCCCTGAACCACGCTGACCGCTGCGGGGCTATCAAGCTCCGAGACCGTCTGCGGCGCAGCGCTGACGATCATGGTTTGTTCACCAGAGGCCGCCCAGGCGGAGGTAGAGAGTGCAACAGGCAGCAGCAAAACGGGCAGCGTGACCTTTGTAACTGAAATGATTTTCATGACGGAACCGAGTTGAAAGAGGAGCAAAAAAAGAAAAATGCGGCAACATGTTAATGGATATGTAAATTATTTGAAAATGTTGAACGCACGTTAGGTTAAGAATGAGTCTATATGGCGGCAGGAAATTTGCCCTGATCAACGATTAAGACTCCACTTTACGAACATAAATGATTACTATTCTCACCTACAACAATAAGCGAAACCGCAGTTTCGTGCACTGGATGCTTGTGAATAGGTAATCATAATTTCAACAAAGGGAGTCGTTATGTCTTTAGCTCATTTTTCTCCGTCGCGCCTGCACCGCGCGCTGTTCCTCGGTTCGTTGCTGCTGGCAGGCTCATTCAGCGCTCACGCAGCCGAAGAGATGCTGCGCAAAGCGGTCGGTAAGGGCGCGTATGAGATGGCCGTCAGCCAGCAGGAGAACGCCTTATGGGTTGCCACCTCGCAGAGCCGCAAAACCGATAAAGGCGGTGTGATCTACCGCCTCGATCCCGCCAATCTGGATATCACCCAGGCCATTCACAGCGATGTGAAACCCTTTGGCGCGGCGATCAACCAGCAGACGCAGACGCTCTGGTTCGGCAATACCGTGAATGGCTCTGTCACTGCCGTCGATGCAAAAACCGGTGATATCAAAGGCCGCGTAGTGCTTGATGGGCGTAAACGTTCCGACACCGTGCGTCCGCTTAGCCCACGAGAACTGGTGGTAGATGACACCACCAATACGCTTTACGTGACCGGCGTGGGTAAAGAGAGCGCCATCTGGGTGGTCGACGGCGCAGCGATGACGCTGAAAAGCACAATTGCGAACACCGGCACATACAGCACCGGGCTCGCGCTTGATGCCGCCGCGAAACGTCTTTACAGCACCAACGGTGATGGCGAACTGCTGACCATTGATACCGCGACTAACAAGATTATCGACCGCAAGAAGTTGCAGGATGACGGAAAAGAGCACTTCTACCTTAACCTGAGCCTTGATACCGCCGGTCACCGCGCCTTTATCACCGACTCAAAAGCGGCGGAAGTACTGGTTGTCGATACCCGCTCCGGCAAGGTGATGCAACGCGTCGCCGCTCCAGAATCGCTGGCGGTGCTGTTTAACCCGGCGCGCAACGAAGTCTATGTCACCCACCGCGAGGCGGGAAAAGTGAGCGTTATCGACGCGAAGAGCTACAAGGTGGTGAAGACCTTTGATACGCCGACGCACCCGAACAGCCTGGCGCTGTCGCCGGATGGCAAAACGCTCTACGTCAGCGTAAAACAGGCGTCGAGCCGCGAAAAAGAGGCCACCCAGCCGGACGATATCATCCGTATTGCGCTGTAACAGCCAGCAGCAACAAGCTCCCTGCGGGGAGCTTTTTTTATCACCGATCCTCAACCGTTTCGACGCCGATAAAATGGCTGACCCGCCCCTGGGGGCCGATGTCGTGAAGCATCAGGGAGACGGGATCGGTAATCGGCGGCACGTTGTTCTCATCCAGCAGCAGCGGATTTGCCGGGCAGATTGAGCCGCAGCAGTAGGCGGCCACACCGGCGAAGGTCGATGCCATCGTGCGGTGCACATGCCCGCAGCAGATTGCCAGCGGCGGGTGCGGCAGGCGGTTAATCAGCGCCATCAGCGCCTCACCACCTTCGCACATTGCCGTATCCAGCGGCGCAATGCCGCTCGGGAAGAGGTGCTGATGCAAAAAGAGCATTGCCGGGTGCGCCACCTCGCGCAAAGCCTGCTCCAGCCACGGCAGATGGGGGGTAATATCGCCGCCGCTCTTCCCGGCAACCGTCACATCCACGCCAATCAGCGAAATCCCTTCAACCGTTTCATTGAAATGCAGCGGTTCTTCAGCGGAGTATGCCGCCAGCTGCGGCATCGTCGCGCACATCACCGTTTTATCATCGGCGTTACCCGCCAGCAGCAGGGTGCGGCAGGGCAGACTGCTGAGCTGTGCGGCGATGTCGCGATACCCCTCAGCCCAGCCATCATCTGCCAGATCGCCGCTTACCACCACGATATCGGGCGGGAAGGCGATCAGCCACGCAATGGCGGCACGCAGCCGGGCGAGGTTGTCGTTATCGGCTGCGGCGTGAATATCGCTAAGTTGAGCAATGCGCATCGTGTCCCCGGATGAGGTGAGTTATCAATCAGCAGTATGGCAGCGCTACGCCATCAGGCATAATCCGGCAGATATAATATTCATTCCACGACAAGGATTATCGCTATGCATCTGCCTGCTAAATCATTTCTCGCGCTGCTGCTCGGCGCGTCAGCCGCCAACGCCGCCACCATCGATGAGGCAACCCTCACCGCCATTGCCCGTTTGCAGGAGGAGAAGCTGCACGCGCGCATCGGTATCGCGGTGATCGACACCGCCTCGGGTAAGAGCGTCAGCTACCGCGGTGATGAACGTTTTCCGCTCAACAGTACCCATAAAGCGCTGCTCTGCGGCGCGCTGCTCAGTAAGGTGGATCGGGGCGAGTTTGCCCTTAGTAACAACACGCAGTTCAGCAAAGAGACACTGGTGGACTATTCACCGGTGACCAGCAAATTTGTCGCGCCAAAAAGCATGAGCTGGCAGCAGGTGTGCAGCGCGGCGATTAGCTACAGCGATAATACCGCCGCTAATCTGGTGGCGCAGAAACTGGGCGGCCCGCAAAAAGTCACCGCCTTGCTTGCCGGTTTAGGTGACAACGTCACGCGGCTGGATCGTAAAGAGCCGGAGCTTAACAGCGCCGTGCCCGGCGATCTGCAGGACACCACCACGCCGCTCGCCGTCAGCCACACGCTGGAGAAACTGACGCTCGGCAACGCGCTTAAACCCGAAAGCCGTGCGCAGCTGGTGCAGTGGATGAAGGATGACAAAGTTGCCGATGCGCTGCTGCGCACGTCGCTGCCATCCGGCTGGAAAATCGGTGATAAGACCGGCGCCGGCGCCTACGGTTCGCGCTCAATTATCAGCGTGGTGTGGCCGAAAAAAGGGCAGCCAATAATTGTCTCTGTCTATATTACGCAAACAGAAGCGACGCTGGCGCAAAGTAACGATGCCATTGCACGCATCGGCAAAAGCATATTTGAGGCAACGCGCTAAATAAACGGGCAGAGATAAAACCGGCTTAAGTTAAATCTTATCTCTGCCACGTAATACCCCTCACAATAACCATAAATGGATAATGGTTATTGGTCGGAATATCCTTATAATCTCCATCCCTTTTCATGTCTTAAGTTTAAGCTGGAGAAGTAATGGAGCTCAACCGGAGGCAGTTCTTTCGGATCTGCGCGGGCGGTATGGCAGGGACAACTGTCGCATCTCTCGGATTTCTATCCTCTTTTTCCGTTCATGCGGAAACCCGTCAATATAAACTGTTAAAAGCCAAAGAGACGCGCAATAACTGCACCTACTGTTCAGTGGGCTGCGGCATGTTGATGTACAGCCTCGGCGATAATGCCAAAAACGTTAATGAAGCGATTTACCATATTGAAGGCGACGCCGATCATCCGGTGAGCCGGGGATCGCTCTGTCCGAAAGGGGCAGGCGTGCTGGATTATATTCACAGCGAGAATCGTCTGCGCTATCCGCAATATCGCGCGCCCGGCTCGAATCAATGGCAACGTATTTCCTGGGATGACGCCATTGAGCGCATTGCGCGCTTAATGAAAAAAGATCGTGATGAAAACTTTATTGAGAAAAATGCTCAGGGCGTAACGGTCAACCGCTGGACCACCACCGGCATGCTCTGCTCGTCGGCGGCGAGTAACGAAACCGGCATTCTCGACGGCAAATTCACCCGCGCGCTCGGCATGGTGGCGATCGACTGCCAGGCGCGGCTCTGCCACGGGCCGACCGTCTCGGCACTTGCGCCAACTTTCGGCCGTGGGGCGATGACCAACAACTGGGTCGATATCAAAAACGCCAACGTGGTGTTGATCATGGGCGGCAACGCCGCCGAAGCGCACCCGGTCGGCTTTAAGTGGGTGGTGGAAGCGCAAACCAAAAATGATGCCACGGTGTTAGTCGTCGATCCGCGCTTTAACCGCAGCGCCGCAGTGGCTGACTTCTATGCGCCGATCCGCGCCGGTTCCGATACCGCCTTTCTGCTCGGCATCATCCGTTACCTGATTGAGCAGGATCAGATCCAGCATGAGTATGTGCGCCACTACACCAACGCCGGAATGATTATCCGCGACGACTACGCCTTTAACGACGGCATCTTTAGCGGCTACGACAGCGAAAAACATCAATACGACAAATCCAGCTGGTTCTACCAACTGGACGCACAGGGCCACGCCGAGCGCGACGAAACGCTGAGCCACCCGCGCTGCGTCTGGAGCCTGCTGAAAGCCCACGTCGCGCGCTATACGCCAGAGATGGTGAGCCGCTTGTGCGGCACCCGCGTTAACGACTTCCTGCATATTTGCCGCGTGCTCGCCACCACCAGCGTGCCGGATCGCACCGCCACCATTCTCTATGCGCTGGGCTGGACCCATCACTCCGCCGGGGCGCAGATCATCCGCGCGGCGGGCATGCTCCAGCTGCTGCTCGGCAATATCGGCATGGCGGGCGGCGGTGTGAATGCGCTGCGCGGCCACTCCAATATTCAGGGCTATACCGATTTAGGGCTGCTCTCGACCAATCTGCCCGGCTATATGGCGCTGCCGTCGGAGAAACAGCCGGACTACCAGACCTATATTTCGCAGATCACGCCGCCTGAACTGGGTGTGAACGAAGTGAACTACTGGCAAAACACGCCGAAATTCTTTGTCAGCATGATGAAGAGCTTCTGGGGCGATCGCGCCACTGCGGAGAACAACTGGGGCTACGACTGGCTGCCGAAGTGGGACCGCCTCTATGACGTGATGACCCAGGCCGAGCTAATGCTGGCAGGCAAAATCAATGGCTACATTGTGCAGGGCTTTAACCCGCTGGCGGCCTTCCCGGACAAGAACAAGTCGGCAAAAGCGCTGGCGAAGCTGAAATATATGGTGGTTATCGATCCGCTGGCGACCGAGTCCTCCACCTTCTGGCAGAACCACGGCGAGATGAACGACGTCGACCCGGCGGCGATCCAGACCGAAGTGTTCCGCCTGCCATCCTCCTGCTTTGCCGAAGAGAATGGCTCAATTGCCAACTCCGGCCGCTGGTTGCAGTGGCACTGGGCGGCGGCCGAGCCGCCGGGCGAAGCGCTGCACGATGGCAAAATCCTCGCTCGGCTGTTTATGCGCCTGCGCGAGCTTTATCAGCAAGAGGGCGGTGCCAACCCGACGCCACTGCTCAATATGTCGTGGGAGTACAACGACCCGTACGATCCGCAGCCGGAGGAGATTGCCCGCGAAGCCAACGGCAAAGCGTTACAGGATCTCTATGATGACAAAGGCCAGCTGATTGCCAAAAAAGGGCAGCAGCTGAGCAGCTTCGCCCAGTTGCGCGACGACGGCTCCACCAGCAGCTTCTGCTGGGTCTACTGCGGTAGCTGGACCGAGCGCGGCAACCAGATGGCAAACCGTGATAACAGCGACCCGCATGGCCTCGGCTGCACGCCGGGCTGGGCGTGGTCATGGCCAGCGAATCGCCGCATTCTCTATAACCGCGCCTCGGCAGATCCGGCTGGAAAAGCCTGGGACGCGAAAAGAGCACTGCTGCACTGGGATGGCCAGCGCTGGGCAGGTATGGACGTGGCAGATTACAGCCAGGCCGCGCCGCAAAGCGGGGTCGGGCCATTTATCATGAACCCGGAAGGGGTGGCACGGCTCTTCTCCCTCGACAAGATGAACGACGGCCCGTTCCCGGAACACTACGAACCCATCGAATCGCCGATTGGCACCAACCCGCTGCACCCGAACGTGGTGTCCAGCCCGGTGGCAAGGATCTTTGCCAGTGACCGAAACAACATGGGCAATGCGGAAACATTTCCCTATGTCGCCACCACTTACTCCATTACCGAGCTGTTCCGCCACTGGACCAAGCATGCGCGCCTGAACGCCATCGCCCAGCCGGAACAGTTTATTGAGATCGGCGAAGGGCTGGCGCAGCAGAAGGGGATTTTAGCGGGTGATACCGTCAAAGTGTCGTCGAAACGCGGCTATATCAAAGCCAAAGCGGTGGTCACCAAACGACTGCAAACCCTGACCATCGATGGCCGCAAAGTCGATACCGTCGGCATCCCGTGCCACTGGGGTTTTGAAGGGGCGACGCGCAAGGGCTTTCTCGCCAATACGCTGACGCCGTCGGTGGGCGATGCCAACTCGCAAACGCCGGAGTACAAAGCGTTTTTAGTCAACATCGAGAAGGCGTAAGGAGGCGCGACGATGCAATCACAAGACATTATCAAACGCTCGGCGACCAGCGATCTGACCCCGCCGCCGCAGGCGCGGGATTTTCGTGCCGAAGTAGCGAAGCTTATCGACGTCACCACCTGTATTGGCTGCAAAGGCTGCCAGGTAGCCTGTTCCGAGTGGAACGATATTCGCGATGACGTGGGCCACTGCGCCGGGGTGTATGACAACCCGCTCGATCTGAGTGCCAAATCCTGGACGGTGATGCGCTTTAGCGAAACGACGCAAAACGCGCGGCTGGAGTGGCTGATCCGCAAAGATGGCTGCATGCACTGCACGGAGCCGGGCTGCCTGAAAGCCTGCCCCTCGGCGGGGGCTATCGTGCAGTACGCCAACGGCATTGTCGATTTCCAGTCTGAGCACTGTATCGGCTGCGGCTACTGCATTGCCGGCTGTCCATTCAACATTCCTCGCCTCAACCCGGACGACAACCGGGTCTACAAATGCACGCTCTGCGTCGATCGCGTCAGCGTTGGCCAGGAGCCAGCCTGCGTCAAAACCTGCCCGACCGGGGCGATCCAGTTTGGCACTAAAGCGGAGATGCTTGAGCATGGCGAGGCGCGCGTCGCGCAGCTGAAAAAACGCGGCTATTTGCAGGCGGGGCTCTATAACCCGGCGGGCGTCGGCGGCACTCATGTGATGTACGTTCTGCATCACGCCGACAAGCCTGAGCTGTACCACAATCTGCCCGCCGATCCGCAGGTGGCGACGCCGGTAAACCTGTGGAAAGGGATCCTTAAACCGCTCTCCGCCGCCGGGTTTATCGCCACCTTTGCCGGGCTGCTGTTCCACTACATCGGCGTTGGGCCGAACAGGGAAACGGACGATGACGAGGAGAATGGTCATGAGTAAGAGCACGACTATCCTGCGCACCAAATTTTTCGATCGCGCCTGCCACTGGACGATGGTGATCACCTTTTTCCTCGTGGCGCTGTCGGGCATTGCGCTCTTTTTCCCGTCGCTGCAATGGCTGACGCAAACCTTCGGCACCCCGCAGATGGGGCGCATTTTGCACCCCTTTTTCGGTGTCGGCGTGTTCCTGCTGCTGATGGTGATGTTTGTCCGCTTTGTCCATCACAACATCCCGGATAAAAAAGATCTGCCGTGGCTGAAGGGCATTGTCGAGGTGTTAAAGGGCAATGAGCACAAGGTCGCCGACGTGGGCAAATACAACGCCGGGCAGAAGATGATGTTCTGGACCATCATGAGCATGATTTCGGTTCTGCTGGCGACGGGCATCATCATCTGGCGACCGTGGTTCGCGCACTTTTTCCCCGTTGCGCTGGTGCGCTGGTGCCTGCTACTTCACGCTACCTCAGCGATTATCCTGCTGCTCGCCATCCTCGTGCATATCTACATGGCCTTCTGGGTGAAAGGCTCGATCACCGGGATGATTGAGGGAAGAGTGAGCCGCCGCTGGGCTAAAAAGCACCATCCGCGCTGGTACCGCGAGGTCGAAGCGCAGGAGGACAAGCAGAGACAATAACCGCCATCGCCCGGTATACAGCGCTGTACCGGGCGACGTACACCTCCGACCTGCGCCCATCGGGTTGCCAATTATCGTCTATGATTGTTCATCGTGGCATCGTGGAGAGGTAATTGCATGGCGACCAAAACGTTTTCAAAAACATGGGGTGCAGAGCGACTGGCCGACGGCGCGGTTCGCTTCCGTTTATGGGCCACCGGTCAGCAGAGCGTAACGCTACGTCTTGACGGGCAAGAGAAGCCGATGACGCGTAGCGAAGAGGGGTGGTTTGAAACCACCGTCTCCCGCGTGAATGCAGGCGCGCAGTATCAATTTGTCCTCGCCGACGGTATGGCGATCCCCGATCCCGCTTCGCGCGGCCAGCTGGCTGAGGTTAACGGCCCGTCGCTGGTTGTCGATCCGGAAAGCTATCAGTGGCAACACGCTGACTGGCAGGGCCGCCCGTGGGAAGAGGCGGTGGTTTACGAATTACACATTGGCACCTTTACGCCGCAGGGCACCTTTCAGGCGGCGATCGAAAAATTACCCTATCTCGCCGAGCTTGGCGTCACCATGGTTGAGGTGATGCCGGTCTCGCAATTTGGCGGCACCCGCGGCTGGGGCTATGACGGCGTGCTGCTCTATGCGCCGCACTCCGCCTACGGCACGCCGAACGATTTCAAAGCTTTTGTTGACGCTGCCCACGGCTACGGCCTGTCGGTGGTGCTCGATATCGTGCTTAACCACTTTGGGCCGGAGGGCAACTACCTGCCGCTGCTGTCGCCCGATTTCTTCCACAAAGAGCGCCAGACGCCGTGGGGCGCAGGCATCGCGTATGATGTCGACGCCGCGCGCGCCTATATTAGCGAAGCGCCGCTCTACTGGCTGCATGAGTACAACCTCGACGGCCTGCGTTTCGATGCCATCGACCAGATTGAGGACACCAACGAGCCGCATATCCTGGTTGAGATCGCCAAACGCATTCGCCAGGAGATCACCGACCGCCCGATCCATCTCACCACCGAAGACAGCCGCAATATCGTCTCGCTCCATCCGCGTGATGAGTCCGGCACCGCCACGCTCTTTACCGGCGAGTGGAACGATGATTTCCACAATGCGGTACACGTCTTCGCCACCGGCGAGACCCATGCTTATTACGAAGATTTTGCCGACAGCCCGGAAAAATGGGTGGCGCGCGTGCTGGCTGAAGGCTTTGCCTACCAGGGCGAAGTGTCGCAGCACGCGGGCGAACCGCGCGGCGTCGACAGCACCCAACAACCGCCGGTGGCGTTTGTCGACTTTATCCAGAACCATGACCAGGTAGGCAACCGCGCGCAGGGCGATCGCCTCATCTCATTAGCCGGAGCCGATCGCACCCGCGTGATGCTCGCAACGCTGCTGCTGTCGCCGCATATTCCGCTGCTGTTTATGGGCGAAGAGTATGGCGAAACCAACCCGTTCCTCTTCTTTACCGATTTCCACGGCGATCTGGCAAAAGCGGTGCGCGAAGGGCGCACGCGCGAATTTGAAGGCCACGCCGGGCATGAAGGGGAAGATGTGCCCGATCCGAACGATCCGGAAACCTTCACCCGCTCGCAGCTCGACTGGACGCGTCCGCACAGCGTGGAAGGGCAGCGCTGGCTGGCGTTCAGCCGTGAACTGCTCGCCCTGCGCCAGCAGCACATTGTGCCGCTATTGCGCGGCGCAACCCGCCAGCAGGGCGAGATTATTGCCACCGCGCCCGGTTTTATCGCCGTGCGCTGGGCGCTGCCGCAGGGCACGCTCTCTATGGCGCTGAATATCGGTACGGCCAGCCAGCCGCTACCGGAACTGTCAGGCGAAACGCTTTTTGCCTGGCCTGAGGCGGGTGCCGAACTGGCGCAGAATGCCATTATTGTTCGTTTATCGCAGGGAGAAGCCGAGTGAGCACGCCAACCGCAACCTACCGCCTGCAGTTTCGTAACGGCATGACCTTTGAGCGCGCCGTGGCGCTGGTGCCCTATATCAAAAAGCTGGGCATCAGCCACCTTTATGCATCACCGATTTTTACCGCTACCTCCGGCTCCACGCACGGGTATGACGTCACCGACGCTAACGAGATCGACCCGACTCTTGGCGGTCGGGAAGGCTTCGACAAGCTGGCGCAGGCGCTGAAAGCCGCCGGGCTGGGGCTGATCATCGATATCGTGCCGAACCATATGGCCGCCTCGCTGGAGAACGCCTGGTGGCGCGATGTGATCGCTAAGGGTGAAAAGAGCCCATGGGCGCGCCATTTTGATATCGACTGGTCGCGCCGCCTGACGCTGCCGTTCCTCGGCGAAGATTTCGACGCTGTGGTGGAGAAGGGCGAACTGAAAGTGGAAGCCGACCCGCAAACCGGTAAACCAGCGTTTGTCTATTACGAGAGCGTCTACCCGCTGGTGGAAGAGAGCTGGCAGGGGCGCGAGCAGGAGATTATTGGCCTGACCGATGCGGCGAAAATCGCCGAATTGCACGAACAGCAGCCCTGGCGGCTGATGAGCTGGCGCGATGCAGCCAGCGATCTCTCCTATCGCCGCTTCTTTGAGATCACCGGCCTCGTCGGCATGCGCGTGGAAGATGATCAGGTGTTTGATGACACCCACAAACTGATCCTCGAACTGGTGCACAGCGGCGCAGTCGATGGCCTGCGCGTCGATCACGTCGACGGCCTTGCCGACCCGCGCGGTTACCTGATGCGCCTGCGGCAGAAAGCGGGCGATGAGTGCCATATCACCGTTGAGAAGATCCTCGGTAAAGGTGAGCATCTGCCCGACGACTGGCCGGTTTCCGGCACCACCGGGTATGAGTTTATCGCTGCGCTCTCCGATGTGCTGGTTGATGATGAGAATCTCGACGGCCTGCGCGAGGCTTACGATCAGGTGGTCGGTAAACCGGTCGACATGAAAGCAGAGCTGCGCTCGGCGAAGCTGTTGATGGTCGATCGTAACTTCGCCGGTGAGTTCAGCGTGCTGCTGCGCCTTGCCGGTGGCATCGCCGGGCATGAAGCTTCTGCACCCGCTGAAGATGCACTACGCCAGGCATTGCGCGAGCTGCTGATCGCCTTCCCGGTCTATCGCACCTACGGCACAGCGCAGGGTCTGCCGCCTGCCGACCTGGCACTGCTGCAAAAAGTGGTTTCGAAAGTGAAGGCCAGCAGCTTTGCCCCGGAGCCAACCGCGCTCGACTTTATTACCCGTATTCTGACCGGCGATCTGCCTGACAGCGCGCGTGAAGAGGCTGCCCGTTTCCGCACCCGCTTCCAGCAACTGACCGGGCCGCTGATGGCCAAATCGGTGGAAGATACGCTCTTCTTCCGTCAGAACATGGATCTCGCCCTCAACGAAGTGGGTGCCGAGCCGTTACGCCGTAACTTTTCCCTTGTCCGTTTCCATCAGGAGATGCAGACACGGCTTGAGAAACAGCCCGATGCGCTCTCCGGCACCTCAACCCACGACACCAAGCGCGGCGAAGATGCCCGCGCCAGGCTCTACACCCTGACGGAAGCGCCCGCGCGCTGGGCGGAGTGCGTGACCCGCTGGCGTGAAATGAACAAAGAGAAAGTGAGCATGCTGGAGGATGGCGCTGCGCCACGTCCGGCGGTAGCGTGGATGATCTACCAGGCGCTGGCAGGCGTCTGGCCGGTGACGTTGCAGCCGGACGATGCCGAAGGGCTGAAAGCGCTGGAGGGGCGTTTTGTTGAGTTTGTCGAGAAGGCGCTGCGCGAAGCGAAACAGCGTACCGACTGGGTCGACAGCAACGATGCCTATGAAAGCGCGGTGCTGGACTACGTTCGCCACCTGCTTTCGCCGGATAATCAGCCATTTTTACAGGATTTCACCACATCTTTACTGCCATTTATCCGCGCCGGGCTGGTGAATAGCCTGACCCAGACGCTGATCAAACTGGCCGCGCCGGGCGTACCGGATATCTACCAGGGCAGCGAAGCGCTCAATTTCAGCCTCGTTGACCCGGACAACCGCCTGGAGCCGGACTACCCGGAACTGGAGCGCCTGCTCGATGCCCAGGAGCACGCCGACCCGCGTTTGCAGGAGGGGTGGTCGAGCGGTCAGCTGAAGCAATCCTTTATCGCGCGCCTGCTGCACCTGCGTCAGGAGAAACCGGCGCTGTTCCGCCACGGTGAGTATTTGCCGCTGAACGCCGACGGCGAGCAGGCGGATAATGTCATCGCCTTCGCGCGTGTTGATGAGGATGACGCGCTGATTGTGCTGGCACCGCGCCTGCTGTTTGGCGCGCTGGATGGCAGCCTGAACGGAGCGGTGATCCCGTTACCGGAGCGGCTGGCGCATCGCCATTACCGGGATATGCTTAGCGGAGAGGATGTGTTGCTCAACGATCGCGTCAATTTGCGATCGATTGGCGGTTTTACGTTTGCAGTACTGGTCAGCGCATAAAACGACTTTATGCGACTGGTTGGGTTAAGTCAGGTGACGCTCTAAATAAGAGAAAGAGGGATCATGTCTAACGGTAAGCCATATCACATCACGGCGGGGCACGGCCAGCAACTCGGTGCGAATTACGACGGTGAGGGCGTGAACTTTGCGCTCTTTTCAGCTCACGCTCATCGCGTGGAACTCTGCTTATACGATCCGAGCGGCAAACAGGAGATTGCCCGCCTGGAACTGCCGGAATATACCCATGAAATCTGGCACGGCTACGTGCCCGGCCTGAAACCCGGCGCCCTTTACGGCTACCGTGTGCATGGCCCGTACGACCCGGAAAACGGTCATCGCTTCAACCCCAACAAACTGCTGGTTGACCCGTATGCGCGGGAGCTGGTTGGCGATATTGAGTGGAACGAAGCGCACTTCGCCTACGATCTGCTGCACGAAGATAAAGATTTAACCTTTGACGAGCGCGACAGCGCGCCGTTTACGCCGAAGTGCCGGGTTATCGATCCCAACGAGTTTGAGTGGCAGGATCAAAACCGGCCGAATATCGCCTGGCCGAGCGCCATCATTTACGAAACCCACGTTAAGGGCTTCACCCAGCTTAATCAGGGCATCCCGCAGGATCTGCGCGGCACCTTTGAAGGGATGGGGCACAAGGCGACGGTCGACTATATCAAGAGCCTCGGCATCACCTCGGTAGAGCTGCTGCCGGTGCACTGGTTCCCGGACGATCAGCACCTGCTCGATAAAGGGCTGCACAACTTCTGGGGCTACAACACCCTCGGTTTCTTTGCGCCCGCCTCGCGTTACTACGGCCCGCGCGGCATCCAGGGGTTCCGCGACATGGTGCGCGCCTTCCACGATGCCGGTATCGAGGTGATCCTCGACGTGGTCTATAACCACACCGCCGAAGGTAATGAACTCGGCCCGACGCTCTCCTTTAAGGGCATTGACAACTTCTCTTACTACCGTACGCTGCCGGATCAGCATCGTTACTACATCAACGATACCGGTACCGGCAACACGGTGAACACCTCCCATCCGCGCGTGCTGCAAATGGTGACGGACTCCCTGCGCTACTGGTCGGAATCGATGCATATCGACGGTTTCCGCTTCGACCTCGGCACCATTCTTGGCCGCGAGCCGGAAGGGTTTGACCAGCGCGGCGGCTTCTTCGACGCCATCACCCAGGATCCGGTGCTCTCAAAGCTGAAACTGATTGGTGAGCCGTGGGATATCGGCCCTGGCGGTTACCAGGTTGGCGGCTTCCCGCCGGGCTGGGCGGAGTGGAACGACAAATACCGCGATACGCTGCGTGAATACTGGAAGGGCGATAACGTCTCGACCGATTTCGCTGCCCGTCTGCTCGGCTCCGGCGATCTCTACGATCTGCGCGGGCGTCGTCCGTGGGCGAGCGTCAACTTCATCACCGCCCACGACGGTTTTACGCTTAACGACCTGGTGTCGTATAACGAAAAACATAACGAGGCGAACGGCGAAGATAACAACGACGGTCACAATGACAACCGCTCCTATAACTACGGCGCGGAAGGCCCGACCGACGATGAAGGCATCAACGCCGTGCGCGAGCGCCAGAAACGCAACTTCCTCGCCACGCTGCTCTTCTCCCACGGCACGCCGATGCTGCTGGCGGGCGACGAGTTTGGCCGCAGCCAGTCCGGGAATAACAACGGTTACTGCCAGGATAGCGAGATCTCCTGGATTCATTGGGACACCTTAAACGGCGCGAACGAAGCGCTGCGCGAGTTTACCCGCCAGGTGATTGAACTGCGCGCCGCGCAGCCGCTGCTGCGCCGCGAAAACTGGCGCGACGGGATGGAGATCAAGTGGTACAACGCCGGCGGCGGCGAGCAGCTGCCGGAACAGTGGGAAGAGGGAACCACGCTCGGCGTCTATATTGGCCGCGCCGATCTGCAAGAGGAAGAGGGCATCTGGCACGACGTGCTGATGCTGTTCAACCCGTTTGAAGGCAACGTACCGTTCCGCATTCCGCAGTTTGGCGAAGGCGGCTGGGTGCTGGAGCTGACCACCTCCGATACGGTGAAACGCGGGATCGTTATCACCAAAGAGAAGGATTTCGAGCTGGAAGGCCGCAGCATCGCGCTGTTCCGCCGCCCGTAATAGTTTCCTGTTACTCCGCACTTTTTCAGGCGCACTCGTTGCGCCTGTTTTTTTATTTCACTTTTTTAGCAATATTTCCCGCGCTCGTTCGTCTACTTCATCACAGGCATTTATTCGCTAATCTGATGAGGAAGAAAAACAATGAGAGATTTTCATATGAATGAACGGCAGCACGGTTTTGGCCGCCATCGTGGCGCGAAGCCGCTGATCATTGGCGCCGCGCTGTTTGTGGTGCTCGGCCTGGTGGTGATGTCGCTGTGGAACGCGCTGTTGCCAGAGATCCTTGGGGTAAAGAGCATCGGCTTCTGGCAGGCGCTCGGGATCCTGGTGCTGTCGCGCATTCTCTTTGGCGGCCTCGGTTTTCGCCCCGGCATGTTCGGCATGGGCCGCGCGCACCGGCGCATGCATGAGCGCTGGATGGCGATGACGCCGGAGCAGCGTGAAGAGTTTGTCGAAAAACGCCGGGAAGGTTTTCGCCGCCACGGCCACTGCGGCTGGCACGAACGTCGCGGTGAGCCGGAGCAGCAGCGTCCGAACGCGGGTGAGCGCGATGACCCGCGTCATGACGACTGAGTCCGCACTTGTCACGGCGCTGAACGCCTGCCGCTCAAAGCTGAAAGCCTTTATCCGCAGCCGCTCGCTGGTGAAAGAGGAGAGCGAAGATATCCTCCAGGAGATCAGCTGGCAGTTAATGAAGGTTGAGCAGCCGGTGGAGAATGTCGCCGCCTGGCTGTTTCGCGCCGCGCGCAACGAGATGACCGACCGGGCGCGTAAAAAGCGCGAAGTGCCATTATCGGGCCTGTTTGCTGACGGTGATGAGGAGTCAGACTTCGTTGAAGATGAGGTAGCCGAAACGCTGTTTGGCATCGCCCAGACGCCGGAAGAGGAGTATCTGAAGGGGCTTTTATGGGAGGAGCTGGGTCAGGCGCTGGCAGAGCTGCCCGAAGCCCAGCGTGAGGTGTTCGAAAAAACCGAGTTACAGGGTTACACTTGCAAAGCCCTGGCGCAGGAGCTGGGCGTCAGCGTGCAGACCCTGCTGTCGCGCAAGCATAAAGCGGTGCTCTATCTGCGCGCGCGGATGCAAACGCTCTATGACGCGCTGACCGGGGAGTAACTGAAGGCCACCAGGAAGGAGAAGGGCGTGACGGATGAGGAGCTAACTCGCCTCGTGCATGACAAAAGCGACTACCGCAAGCGGCTGGATCTGATTGCCCGCCTGCAACAGGAGCAGAGTGCGCGCAGCACACAAGCGCTGGTCACGCTGGCGAAAGAGGATTTTGTCTTCGCCGTGCGCCACGCGGCATGGGAGGCGTTAAGGGAGCGTGGCGTGGCGCTGAAAGAGCCACGGCTACGCTCGCGCTTTGCGGACTGGCTGGAGAGAGTGCTTCATCGAATAGGGCGCTTTTTCAGCGTCATCACCGATTACTGGTGGTTCTGGCACTGGTAATTACCGCCCCCAGCGCCCCTGTAGATAGTCCACCGCCTGGCGGGTCTGCGGCTGCGCCAGGTAACCTTCGCGGAACAGGATCGTCCCCGCAATACCCGGCAGGGTTTCATTCATCTCAATCTGCTTTCTCAGCTCCGGCACGCCGCCATCGCGCGTCCACTCCGGCTCCGTTCTGGACGGCTCACCCACTTTATAGAGCGCCACGCCAATATAGAGCTTAGTGTTTGTCGGTTTCACCACCTGCGCCCACCACTTCGCCAGCACATCGTAGCGCGCGGCATCGCGGGTAAAGGGCCAGTAGATCTGCGGCGCAATATAGTCGAGCAGCCCCTGCTGCACCCAGCGGCGGGTATCGGCAAAGGATTCATCATAAGCTGCCGCGCCACGCGTCTCTGAACCTGCCGGATCGAACGAGCGGTTACGCCAGACGCCCGCCGGGCTGACGCCAAACTGCACGTTAGGGTTAAGTTGCTTGATGGTGCGCGACACCTGCTCGATCAACAGCTGGGTGTTGTGGCGCCGCCAGTCAGCTTTGGCGACAAAACCTTGCCCATACTGGCGAAACGTCTGGCTGTCGTTCAGCGCTGAACTGGCCGTTTCGCTGTAGAAGTAGTCATCAAACTGCACGCCATCCACCGGGTAGCGCGCTACCACCTCGGCGATAATGCTGGTGATCCAGTCGCGCACTTCCGGAATACCGGGGTCGAGCACATAACGGTCGCCCGCCGTGCGGATCCACTCCCGGTGCAGAACAAAAATCGACGCCGGGCGCAGGGAGAGGGTGCGGTTAAGCTCCGCGACCGTGGAGGGTTTGGTATTGGTCGAGACGCGGTAAGGGTTAAACCAGGCGTGCACCTTCATGCCGCGCTGGTGCGCCTCATCCAGAATAAATTGCAGCGGATCGTAACCCGGATCCTGACCAATCACCCCGGTAAGCGTATCCGACCACGGCAAAATTTTTGACGGCCACAGCGCGGTAGCGTCCGGCTTCACCTGGAAGAAGACGGTGTTAATGCCGAGGCGTTGCAGCTTATCGAGCTTGGCGATCAGCGCCGCCTTCTGCTGCTCGACGCGCTGCGCCGGGCTGAGGGTCACCGAGTTGATCGGCGGCCAGTCGAGACGGGAAACCGTCGCCAGCCAGATGCCGCGCATAGTTTGCGGCTGGTTCAGCCCGCCATCGGGCAGCGGCTGTTTGCTCACCGGCGGGTTCGGCGTCACAAGGGATTTCGGCGCTTTCGACGCGCAGCTGGCCAGCAGCAACGCAGCCATCAGCACGGCCATCTTTTTCAGGCGGCCTGTGCGGGTAACACAACGCGAGTGTGTGGTCATAGGTTTCTGTTTTTTCAGCGAGATACGGGGCAAATACATTCTGGTCGGATTACCGGCTAAGTCAAACAATTCAGTGAGTGAATATATCTACCTAACGGTAAAGTTCTCGTGAACACGTTTCAGGCTGCCGTCCGGCCTCTCCTCGTAACTGGTTTCACCAAAGCTATAAACGGTTTTCTTGCCAGGATGGATGAAAATCAGCATCACCATCTCTTTATAGATGCAGTTTTCCGGCGCGCTGATATCGGTAAAGCAGTTGTAGTCATCAATACTGCCGTCGCGGGTGCCTGTCGGCAGGCGATCGTAGCGATCGAAGTTCATGATGATCACTACGGCTTTACCAGGGCGCACCAGCAGGGGAAACTGCTTTTGCCGCGCCGCGCGGTTCTCGCGCCACCAGTTCACTTTGCCTTTCTCGCTTAACGGCAGGTTTTTCACGTAGAGCGCGCTGTCATCGGCTCTGATGACCTGCGGCGTGCGCAGAAAGAGCCACGCCAGCCAGACCACGCCGATAAGTAACAGCAGTGCCGCCGTTTTTTTCACCATATCCCGAACCTCTCCCTGTGATGTGAAGTGGCATTCTCACCCGCCCGCGCCTGATGTCAATCGCGGCGGCACACTTCTTGCTTTAGTGAGGCTACGGTTTTCTGGAGAAGGGTGTGCGATGACGCTTTCAGCTCTCGATTTTGTGCTCGCCTCGCGGCGCAGCGAAATCACCGGCCTGCAGCAGCTGTTGCAGATGGGCAAGCTGGTCGGTGCGGTGAGCCAGCTTATTCATCTGCTGCAACGCGAGCGCGGCACGGCCAATATTTTTCTCTGCTCGCAGGGGAAAACCTGGGGCGGGCGGCTGCGCGAGCGGGCAGAGCAGGTGGAGCGCGCCGCGCAGGCGGTGCATCAGCAGCTGGCAACGCTCGATCAGGAGGGGTTGGCGCGGGGCAACGCCGCGCGGCTTTTTAGCCGCATCGCCAGCGTGCTGCACAGCCTGAGCACGCTGCCGCCGCTGCGCGAGCAGGTGCAGCAGCTCGCCATTGCCCAGCCGGAAGCGATGCAGCGCTACAACGAGGTGATCCGCTGCCATCTGGCGCTGATCGTGGAAACGGCAGACACCTCCGGCGATCCCAGCGTCTCACGCGCATTGCTGGCACTGTTCAGCTTTATGCAGGGCAAAGAGCTGGCCGGGCAGGAGCGGGCGCTGGTGGCGGCAGGCTTTACCATTGGTTCGGTTGATGAGTCAGCGAGCCAGCAACTGGTGGAGCTGATTGATGCCCAGGAGCGCTGCTTTCACACCTTCAGCGAGTTTGCCGATGCTGCAAGCCTCGGGCTGTGGCAGCAACAGCAGCAGGAGGAGAGCCGCGAGCTGGAGCGCTTTCGCCGCCTCGCCTGTAGCCGCACGCTGCCGCCGGGTGAGCCAACGGAGGCGGCGCTGCGCTGGTTTGAGGTCACTACAATGCGTATCGATGCCATGAAACGTATTGAAGATGCACTTGAGAAGGCGGTGATGCAGTGCTGTCGCCAGCGTATTGCGGCGGCGCAGCGCGACGCCGAGCAGCAGCGTCAGGAGATCGCCCAGCTGCCGCAGGCTGAGGATCACTTTACGGCGCTGATCCCGCCGCAACTGAGCCGCGTGGTGCTGGAGCTGGTTGAGCAGCAGTCCCGCCAGTTGCAGGCGCTGGATGCCGAACTCGCCGGGCTGCGCGCCACCCTTGCCGAGCGCAAGCTGGTGGAGCGGGCGAAAAGCCTGCTAATGCAGCACCACGCGATGAGCGAGCCGCAGGCGCACAAAACCCTGCGCGAGATGGCGATGCAGCAGAATAAGAAACTGGCGGAGATCGCCGATGCGATGCTCTCCGTCGCCGCCGTCATGGGCAAAAAGCCCCTCTAACCCCAAAGGAGTAGCTGCACCGCAGGTGTGCATTTCACCGCCCGTTGCGGTGCAAATTGTGTGAGCCAACTCGCTAATCGCCTGTTTTTACAGGCATCAGAAACCTGGCACACATTCTGCTTATCTTATCTACGAAGGTGCTGGCTAATGGCGGCCAGCATCACTTCCCGGATAAAGGCGTCCGTTAGCGTTCAGGAGACTGAGCGCTAACCGGACGCTTTTTTTTTGCCCTTTTTCAACTGACAGGATGCCGCAATGACGCAAGACGATGACAACACCGTGAGTAAACTTTCGCGCCGCCGCTTTCTGGCGGGCAGCGCGGCGCTGGGCGGCAGCCTGCTGATCCCGGGCCTGATGAACAGCGTATGGGCGGCAGGTTCAGACGCACCGGAGAAGAAGACCCTGCGCGTCGGCTTTATCCCGCTCACCGACTGCGCCCCGGTGGTGATGGCGGCGGTGAAGAAGTTTGATGAGAAGTACGGCATCACCATTATCCCGAGTAAAGAGTCGAGCTGGGCCTCGGTGCGCGACAAGCTGCTCTCCGGCGAACTGGATGCCGCCCATGTGCTTTACGGCATGGTCTACGGCTTGCAACTCGGCGTCTCTGGCCCGCAGCGCGAGATGGCGGTGCTGATGACCCTCAACAACAACGGCCAGGCGATCACCTTATCGAACCAACTGAAAGCAGCGGGCGTTACCGATGGCGCATCGCTGAAAAAGGTGATCGCCGCCAGCCCGCAGGGCACCTACACCTTTGCGCAGACCTTCCCGAGCGGCACCCACGCCATGTGGCTCTACTACTGGCTGGCGAATGCCGGGATCGATCCCTTTGCCGACGTGCGCAATGTGGTGGTGCCGCCACCGCAGATGGTGGTGAACATGAAGATTGGCAACATGAGCGGCTTCTGCGTTGGCGAGCCGTGGAACCAGCGCGCCATTCTTGACGGCATCGGCTTTACCGCCGCCACCAGCCAGCAGATTTGGCCCGATCATCCGGAAAAGGTGCTCGGCACCACCTCGGCGTGGGTCTCGGCAAACGGCAATGCAGCGCGCGCCCTGACCGCCGCGGTGCTGGAGGCCTCGCGCTGGATCGACGCCTCCGATGAAAACCGCCGCGAAACGGCAAAAACCATCGCCGCCCGCGCCTATATCAACACCGCCGTTGAGACCATCGAAGGGCGGATGCTCGGTCACTATGAAGATGGATTAGGGAAGACGTGGCAGGACGCTCATGCGATGCGCTTCTTCAACGATGGCGCGGTGAGCTACCCGTGGCTCTCCGACGGCATCTGGTTTCTGACCCAGCAAAAACGCTGGGGCCTGCTGAAAAGCGATCCCGACTACCTCGCCGTCGCGCGCCAGATCAACCGCAGCGAACTCTACAAACATGCTGCAACGGCGGTGGGCGGTATCAGCGTGCCCACAAGCTCGATGCGCAGCAGCACCCTGATTGACGGAAAAGTGTGGGACGGCAGCGATCCTGCGGCCTACGCCAACAGTTTTGCCATCCACCGCTAAGTGAGGCCAAGAATGTCTGCGAACACCCAACCGAAAGTGATCCCGCTGGAGCCCACGCCGCAGAGCGCGGCGATTGTGCCGCTGAAGAGCGCCGCGCCACAGGCTGCGCCTTTAGTGGCAAAACGCGCGCCGGTAAACCGCCTGCGCAGTATGCTGCAACGCGTTATTACCGCCGCAATTCCCGGCCTGCTCGGCGCAGTTGTGCTGATCGCCCTCTGGCAGGTGGCGGCGCTCAACAGCAAAGGCTTTCCGACACCGCTGCAAACCTGGGAAGCGGCAAAAACCCTCTTCGCCGAGCCGTTCTATATCGACGGGCCGAATGATATGGGCATCGGCTGGAACGTGCTCGCCTCCCTTGAGCGCGTGGCGCTCGGCTTTGGTCTGGCGGCGCTGGTCGGCATTCCCGTTGGCTTTCTGATTGGCCGTTTCCGCTTTATCGCCCGCATGTTTGGCCCGTTGATCGCGCTGCTGCGCCCGGTCAGCCCGCTGGCCTGGCTGCCGATTGGTCTGCTGCTGTTTCAGCGCGCCGAACCGGCCTCGACGTGGACGATTTTTATCTGCTCCATCTGGCCGATGATCCTCAACACCGCCGAAGGGGTGATGCGTATTCCGCAGGATTATCTCAACGTCGCGCGCGTTTTGAAGCTCAGTGAGTTCACCGTGATGCGCAAAATCCTCTTTCCCGCCGTGCTGCCGCACATCCTCACCGGCGTGCGCTTATCGATCGGTATCGCCTGGCTGGTGATTGTCGCCGCCGAGATGCTGACCGGCGGCGTCGGCATCGGTTTCTGGATCTGGAATGAGTGGAACAACCTCAATGTGCAAAACATTATCATCGCCATTCTGCTGATTGGCGTGGTGGGGATGGCGCTGGAGCAGGGGCTGATGGCCATTGCCCGCCGTTTTAGCTACGACACTCGCCGGGAGTCATAAATGAAAAAGACGCACGCCATTATCCGGGTCGAAAACGTGACCCAAACCTTTGCCACCGCCAGTGGGCCGTTTGTCGCCCTTGATGATGTCAGCTTTACCATCGCCCAGGGGGAGACGGTGAGCCTGATTGGCCACTCCGGCTGCGGGAAATCAACGCTCTTAAACCTGATTGCCGGGCTGAGCCGCCCGACGCAGGGGGTTTTGCTATGCGATAACCAGGAGATCGTCGGCCCCGGCCCCGAGCGCGGGGTGGTGTTTCAAAACCACTCCCTGCTGCCGTGGCTGACGGCGGCGGAGAATGTCGCGCTGGCAGTACACCAGGTGTTTAAGGGCGAGATGAGCAAAAGCGAGATGCAGGCGTGGATCGCCCACAACCTCGAACTGGTGCATATGGGGCATGCGATGCATAAGCGCCCCGGCGAGATCTCCGGCGGCATGAAGCAGCGCGTCGGCATTGCCCGGGCGCTGGCGATGAAGCCGAAAGTGTTGCTGATGGATGAGCCTTTCGGCGCACTCGATGCCCTGACGCGTGCCCATTTGCAGGATGCGGTGATGGAGATCCAGACCCAGCTCAACACCACCATTGTGCTGATCACCCATGACGTCGACGAAGCGGTGCTGCTTTCTGACCGGGTCATGATGATGACCAACGGCCCGGCGGCGAAAGTTGGCGAGGTGCTGGAGGTGACGCTGCCGCGTCCGCGCTCGCGGCTGGCGCTGGCTAACGATGCGCAGTTTCATCACTACCGCCAGCAGGTGCTGCACTTCCTGCATGAAAAACATAAAGCCGTGGCCTGAGGAGTACGCCGATGGAGAAACCGCGTCTGATAGTGATTGGCAACGGCATGGCGGGCGCACGGCTTGTGGCACAGCTCTGCGAACGCGCGCCAGACCGCTTTAACATTCTGCTGATCGATGAGGAGGCGAGAGCGGCCTATAACCGCATTCTGCTGACGCCGGTGCTGGCGGGCGAGAAAACCTTCGATGAAATTGTGATGCATGACGAGGCCTGGTATGCCCGCCACGGCGTGACGTGGCTTGCGGGTCAGCCGGTGACGGCGATCGATCGCGCCTCCCGCACCGTTTGCGTTGGCGGGGAATCACTCGCTTACGACCAGTTGGTGATCGCCACCGGTTCACGCCCCTTTATGCCGCCGCTGCCCGGCATCGATCTACCCGGCGTCTACGCCTTTCGCCAGCAGGCGGATGTTGAGGCGATGCTGAGCCACCTCAGCGCCGGAGAAACAGCCGTGGTGCTGGGCGGCGGGGTGCTGGGAATTGAAGCCGCGGCGGCGCTGGCGCAGCGCGGTATTCACAGCGTGATTGTGCATCGCGGCCCGCACCTGATGGATCAACAGCTGGATGCGCACGCGGCAACGCTGCTGCAAACGAGCCTCAACGCACGCGGCATCGACACGCTGCTGGCGGCAGAGACGCGCGCCTGCTGCGCCGATGCCAAGGGACGAATCAGCGCGGTGGAGTTGCAGGATGGACGGCGGATCCCGGCGCAGGGCGTGGTGGTCTGTGCCGGTGTGCGACCCAATATCGCCCTCGCGCAGGCCGCCGGGCTGGCGTGCGATCGCGGCATCCTGGTGGATGGTCACTTGCGCACCAACGATGCGGCGATTTCAGCGATCGGCGAGTGCTGTCAGTTCGGTGAGATCACCTTCGGGCTGGTGGCGCCCTGCTGGCGGCAGGCGGAGACCCTTGTCGCAAGGCTTGTTGGTGAAGCGGACGCGCCTTTCGTGCTTGAAGAGGTGCCGCTGCGCCTGAAAGTGAGCGGCCTCGATCTCTACTGCGCTGGCACGCGCGACGGCGATGCGCTTTACACCGCAACCGACCCGTTTACCGGCGATTATCGCCGCCTGGTGATGAGCGATAACCAGCTGCGCGGCGTGCTGCTGTGGGGCGATATCAGCGACGGGCCGGGTTACTTCGCCCGGCTTAATACCCCCGGCCAGCCGGGCCTCTTTACCCCTGAAGAGGATCTTCCCCCCATTCTGAACCAGCCGTTATCCACTGAGATAGCGAGGAGCGATGTGATGTCAAAACCCGTTTTAGTTGTCGCCGGACACGGCATGGTCGGCCACCACTTTCTGCAACAACTGGTGGAGCGTGAACTGCATCTGCGCTACCAGGTAATTGTCTTTGCCGAGGAGTCGGTTCCGGCCTATGACCGCGTGCATCTCTCCGCCTGGTTCTCCGGGCGCAGCGCCGCATCGCTGTCGATGGTGGAAGAGGGCTTTTTCGAGGCCACCGGCATTGAGCTGCGCCTGAATCAGGGGATTACGCAGATCGACCTTCAGCACCGTTTTGTCGTCGATAAACTGGGTCGCCAGACGGCCTGGGATCGGCTGGTGCTGGCGACCGGTTCATCGCCTTTTGTCCCGCCGATCCCCGGTAATGATGCGCCGGGGTGCCTGGTCTACCGTACTCTCGACGATCTGGCGGCGATCAAAGCCTGTGCCGACGAGGGCAAGTGTGGCGTGGTGGTCGGCGGCGGCCTGCTTGGGCTGGAAGCGGCGAACGCGCTGCAAAACCTCGGCCTGCAAACCCATGTGGTGGAGTTTGCGCCGCGGTTGATGGGCGTGCAGCTGGATGAAGGCGGAGCAGCGATGCTGCGGCGCAAAATCGAAGCCCTTGGCGTGCAGGTGCATACCGGCAAAGAGACGCGCGAAATCGTCGCCGGAGAGACCAGCCGCTATCGCATGAACTTTGCCGATGGCACTTTTCTGGAAACCGATCTGGTGCTCTTCTCGGCAGGCATTCGCCCGCGCGATAACCTGGCGCGTGACTGCGGTCTGGCGATTGGGCCGCGCGGCGGCATTGTGATTGATGATCAGTGCCGCACCTCCGATCCTGACGTCTTCGCCATTGGCGAGTGCGCGCTGTGGAACGGGCAGATTTTCGGCCTCGTCGCGCCAGGGTATCAGATGGCGCGCACGCTGGCGGAGACACTGGCGGACGGTGAAGCGGCATTTACCGGCGCGGACATGAGCACCAAGCTGAAGCTGCTTGGCGTTGAAGTGGCGTCGATTGGCGATGCCCACGGCCGCGCGCCGGGCAGTGAGAGCTACAGCTGGGTTGATGGCCCGGCGGAGATCTACAAAAAAATTGTCGTCTCAGAGGATGGCAAAAAGCTGCTCGGCGCGGTGCTGATTGGCGACAGCGAGTCTTACAGCACGCTGTTGCAGATGATGCTCAATGAGATGCCGCTGCCCGCGCGGCCCGAGACGCTGATCCTGCCTGCCAGCAGCGGGGAGGCAGCGCCAACACTGGGTGTCGCTGCACTGCCCGACAGCGCGCAGATCTGCTCCTGTCATAACGTCAGCAAGGCGGATATCTGCGGCGCGGTGAATAGCGGCTGTAGTGATATGGCGGCGATAAAATCCTGCACCAAAGCGGCGACCGGCTGCGGCGGCTGCGCGGCGCTGACCAAACAGGTGATGGAGTTCGCGCTTGAAGAGATGGGCGTCGAGGTGAAAAAGGATCTCTGCGAACACTTTCCGTACTCGCGCCAGCAGATCTACCACCTGGTGCGGGTGGGCAATATCCGCACCTTTGATGAGTTGCTGGCGAAACACGGGCGCGGGCACGGGTGCGAAATCTGCAAACCGCTGGTTGGCTCGGTGCTCGCCTCCTGCTGGAATGAGTACCTGCTGAAGCCGCAGCACCTGCCGTTGCAGGATACCAACGACCGCTTTTTCGCCAATATCCAGAAAGATGGCACCTACTCCGTGGTGCCGCGCATTCCCGCAGGGGAAATCACGCCGGACGGGCTAATTGCCATCGGGCAGATTGCGCGGCGCTATAACCTCTATACCAAGATCACCGGCGGCCAGCGCGTCGATCTGTTTGGCGCGCGCCTCGAACAGCTGCCGGAGATTTGGCAGCAGCTGGTTGAAGCCGGGTTTGAGACCGGGCATGCCTATGGCAAATCCCTGCGCACGGTGAAATCCTGCGTCGGCTCCAACTGGTGCCGCTATGGCGTGCAGGACTCCACCGCGCTGGCGCTGCAACTGGAGCACCGTTACAAAGGGCTGCGCTCGCCGCACAAAATCAAGATGGCGGTCTCCGGCTGCACCCGCGAATGCGCCGAAGCGCAGAGTAAGGACGTTGGCGTGATCGCCACCGAGAAGGGCTGGAACCTCTATGTCTGCGGCAATGGCGGCATGAAGCCACGCCACGCCGATCTGCTGGCGCAGGATTTGAGCACCGAGGCATTAATCCGCACCGTCGATCGCTTTTTAATGTTCTACATCCGCACCGCCGACCGCCTGCAACGCACCAGCACCTGGATGGATAATCTCGACGGCGGCATGGCTTACCTGCGCGAGGTGGTGCTGGAGGATAGCCTGAACATCGCCGCCGAGCTGGAGAGCGAGATGCAGACGGTGATCGACGCTTATCAGTGCGAATGGCAGACCACGCTCTCGGACCCGGATCGGCTGGCGCTGTTCCGCCCGTTTGTTAACAGTGACCAGCCCGATGAAGGGGTGGTGATGGTGCCGGAGCGCCAGCAGATCCGCCCGGCAACGGCGCAGGAGCGCGCCGCGTTGCCTTCTGCTACGCACAAACCGCTACCGCAGGGCTGGGTCGATCTCTGCCCATTATCGGAGATCCCGCACCATGCGGGGATGGCGGCGCGGCTCGGCCATCAGCAAATCGCGCTCTTCCATCTGCCGGATCATCCGCAGCAGGTGTTTGCCCTCAGCAACCATGAACCGGATAGCGAGGCAAACGTGCTGGCGCGCGGCCTGCTGGGGGATGTTAACGGTGAACCGGTGGTGATTTCGCCGCTCTATAAGCAGCGCTTTCGCCTGCGCGATGGCCGCAGCCTCGATGATGAGCAGACCGCGCTCAGCGTCTGGCCGGTAAAAGTGGAGGGCGGGCGCGTGTGGGTGCTGGCGCAGCCGCAAAGCGTCGCGGCAGGGCGCGAACACCGTATCGCCACGGTGAGCCTGTGACGGGCGCGGCGGTTTCCACCACCTGCGCCTACTGCGGCGTCGGGTGCGGGGTGCATATGCAGCCTGAGGGACAAGGTTTTAGCGCCCAGGGCGATATGTTGCACCCGGCGAACCACGGGCAGCTCTGCGTGAAAGGCAGTGCGCTCGGCGAAACGCTGGATCTCGCCGGGCGACTGTTGCAGCCGGAGATCGACCAGCAGCCAGTAAGCTGGGAGCGCGCGCTGGATGCGGTGGCGGAAGGGTTGCAGCGGGTGATTGCGCAGTTCGGCCCGCAGGCGGTGGCCTTTTACGGCTCCGGCCAGCTGCTGACGGAGGATTACTATGTCGCCAATAAGCTGATGAAAGGGTTTATCGGCAGCGGCAATATGGACACCAACTCGCGCCTCTGTATGGCCTCGGCGGTGGTCGGCTATAAACGGGCGTTTGGTGCCGATGCGGTGCCGTGCAGCTATGAGGATCTGGAGCTTGCCGAGTGCGTGATCCTCACCGGCTCAAACACCGCCTGGGCGCATCCGGTGGTCTATCAGCGGCTGATGAGAGCCAAACAGGCGCGCCCGGAGATGCGCATTATCGTTATCGACCCGCGCATCACCGCCACCTGCGATCTCGCCGACCTCCACCTGCCGCTGCGCCCCGGCAGCGATGCGGCGCTGTTTTGCGGCGCGCTCCATTTTATGGCGCAGCAGGGCAAACTCGACAGGGAGTTTCTCAACCATTACACCACTGGCGCAGCGCAGACGCTGGCGGCGGTCGGGGAGTGGACGCCTGAGCGCACCGCCGACTATTGCCAGCTGCCGCAGGAGGCGCTGCGGGCCTTTTACCAGATGATTGCCGCCAGCGATACGCTGGTGACGCTCTACTCAATGGGCATCAATCAATCCACTTCCGGCGTTGATAAGTGCAACGCCATTATCAACCTCCATCTGGCGACGGGGAGAATCGGCCGCGCAGGATGCGGGCCGTTTTCGATAACCGGTCAGCCAAATGCGATGGGCGGCCGGGAAGTGGGCGGCCTGGCGAATCAGCTGGCTTCACATATGGGCTTCTCGCCGCAGGAGGTCGACCGCGTCGGGCGCTTCTGGAAGAGTGACAACGTCACAAAAAATCCCGGACTGAATGCTGTCGATCTCTTTCGCGCCGTGGAAAAGGGCGAGATAAAAGCGGTGTGGATTATGGGCACTAACCCGCTGGTCTCGCTGCCGGATGCCGATCGCGTGCGCGCCGGGCTGGCGCGCTGCGAGCTGGTGATTGTTTCGGATGTGATGCGCGACACCGATACCACCCGCGCAGCGCATATCCGCCTGCCAGCGCTGGCGTGGGGCGAGAAAAACGGCACCGTTACCAACTCTGAGCGCTGCATCTCCCGCCAGCGCGCCTTTCTGCCGCCACCGGGCGAGGCGCGCGCCGACTGGTGGATCATAAGCCAGGTGGCGCAGCGCATGGGGTTTGCCGACGCCTTTAGCTGGCAGCACCCGTCGGAGATCTTTTGCGAACATGCCGCACTGTCGGGGTTTGAAAATGAGGGCACGCGGGCGTTTGATATCAGCGGCCTGGCGACGCTCACACGTCAGCAGTGGGACGATCTTAACCCCATTCAGTGGCCAGTGAATGGGCTGCATCCCCACGGCACGGCGCGCTTATTTACCGATAATCGCTTCTTTTTTGCCGACGAGAAGGCACGCCTGATTGCCGTAACGCCGCGTCTGCCCGCCAACCCAACGACGCCGCGCTGGCCGCTGGTGATGAACACCGGGCGCATCCGCGATCAGTGGCACACCATGACGCGCAGCGGTAAGTCTTCCCGGCTGATGCAGCATATCAGCGAACCGTTTTGCCAGTTTCACCCCGACGATGCGCCGCAGATTAGCGCCGACGATCTGCTGCGCGTTTCATCAACACACGGCTGGCTGCTGCTGCGCGCGCAGCCGGATGCGCTGCAACCGCGCGGACGGGTGTTTGTGCCGATGCACTGGAACAGCGCCTTCAGCCAGCAGGCGAGAGTCGATGCGCTGATTGCCGCCGAGACCGATCCCCTTTCCGGCCAGCCGGAGAGTAAGCAGATGCCGGTCAATATTCAGCGCTGGCAGGCCGCCTGGCAGGGCGAACTCTTTCTGCGTGAAGATACGCTTTCCGCGCCGAAAATTGCCTACTGGAGCCGCATCACTCAGCCCGGCGTGACGCACTTTGCGCTCGCGGACAGTGCGTGGCCAACATCATGGATGGCGTGGCTGCGTGAACATGTTCTGGCTGACGCCTGGCTGTGCCAGCCTGCTGCCCTTGGCAGCGACGGCTTTAATCTGCTCGCCTGGGCGGATGGCGAACTGCAACTGGCCTTTTACGCGCACCGCCAGCGCCCGCAGCCGGACAGGGCAGCGGTCATCGCCGCCTTTTCCCGGCCGCCACAAAGCGCCGCACAACGCCTGGCGCTGCTGGCCGGGCGCAGCGCCAGCGGCAAAGCGCCTGCCGGTGCGACAATCTGTAGCTGTTTTGCTGTCGGTGAGCGGGCGATCGGCGAGGCGATTCAGTCCGGGTGCAACAGCGTCTTGCGCCTTGGTGAAAAGCTTAAGTGCGGCACCAACTGCGGTTCCTGTATTCCCGAGCTGAAAAGGTTGATTGCCCGCCAGCAGTGACGCGCGTCTGCTATCTTTTGAAGGCATAAACTGCTTTCAGGAGAAGCACTATGTCAGCCAGTCAACCGCTTCGTTTCGCCATCAATTTAGGTAACGCCGTGCTTGCCCGCCAGACCGCGGCGGGTGAGCCTGCCGGGATCACCGTTGAACTTGCCCGGCGGATTGCCGCCGATATGGCAAAAGAGGCGCAATTTATTACCTATCCGACCGCCGGAAAAGTGGTGGAGGATGCAGGGAACGGCGTCTGGGATATCGCTTTCCTTGCCGTCGATCCGAAACGCGAAGAGACATTACGCTTTACCCAGCCCTATATCACCATTCAGGGCACGGCGCTGGTAAAGGCGCAAAGCCCGTGGCTGAGCGTGGCGCAGATGGATAAACCCGGCGTGGTGATAAACGTCGGCCGGGGCGCGGCGTACGATCTCTACCTAACCCGCGAGCTTGATCACGCCACGCTCAATCGCCTGAGTTCATCCCAGGCGGCGATCGAGGCCTTTCTAAGTGGTGAGGGCGATATGGTCGCCGGGATCCGCCAGCCCCTTGAGCAAACGGCGGCTCAACACCCCGGATACCGCGTGCTGGAGGATGATTTTATGCAGATTGCCCAGGCGATCTGTCTGCCGCGCCAGCAGGATGCGCTCTATCACACGGTAGTGGAGAAGCTGACGCGCTGGCAGACAGAAGGGGTGGTTAAAGAGATAATCGACAGTGAACTGATTGCCTCGAATAATTCAGGAACCCAATGAATGACATCACTATTGCGCCAGCCCGCACCGGGCATCTCGCCGCGCTAAGAGAGATTGAACTCGCCGCTTTTGAAACGCTGCGGGCCGCCGGGGCGGTAAGCGGTGAACCGGCGGCCTCCAGCCTTGAAGATCTCGAACAGTTATCCCACGAAGGGTTGCTGTTGGTGGCTTTGACTGCCGACCAACAACCGGTCGGCTTTGCCGGGGCGCAGATCGTGGATAACTGGCTGCATATCGCCGAAATGGATGTTCACCCGGCATGGCAGCGCAAGGGGATTGGTCGCCAGCTGCTGCGGGCGCTGCTGAGCGCAGGAGAGAGGCGCGGTTTAGCGGGCGCGTCGCTGACCACCGATCGCTATGCGCCATTCAACGCTGGGTTTTACGCCTCACTGGGGTTTGAGCCGATCAAAGAGGAGGCGCTTTCGCCACGGCTTAAAAGCCTGATTGCCGCAGAAGCCGCAAGCGGGCTGGATGCGAAGCGGCGGATGGCGATGCAGCGTCCTTACTAAAACACAGGCAAAAAAAATGCCCTCACGGGAGGGCAGCAGAGTCAAAATACTATTTTTTCTTTTAGTACATCATCAGTTTTGCTCAGTCACGAGCGGGTCTTGATTAGGCAGGAGACACCGTCAAGACAAGAGTAAATATCGCATAAAAATAGTATCGATCAACAATAATTGCCTACCATAATTAATGGTTTTGCAATGATCTGAGATTTATCTGTGCTCAAAAAGCGTGTTAACACATACTTTTTTACATTGATAAACAATCTGTTATGTTCACAGGCTTCACGTCACCATCTCCACCTCGGGCTGCCCGGCGCCGCTATTCCAGCTAAACAGCACCAGATGCCAGAGACCCGGCGCTTTACGCGAAGGGTCGATCAATCCCGCCGCACCCACTGTTTCCAGCTGCTGACGCACGCGCCAGGAGGAGGGCGTGCCGCCCGAAGCGACAATCTCCTGCCACGGCGCAACGGCATCGGCGGGATCGATATCGGCGGCGGATAACGCAGCAGCGTTGCGTAAATCGAAAATGCGGGCGGCGTGAACGCGCAGTTGAATAATCTCCAGCTGCGCGCTGCGGTTCGCTTTATGCGCCTGCATCGCCGCGTCGACGCCCTCGGGCGAAGAACTGAGGTAGAGCGTCGGTTGATCGGCCCGCGAATATCTACCCGCGTTTCGCGACCCCGCCAGCGCCAGATCGCGGTACGCAGGATCGATTGCCCGGTAAAAAAGGCCATCAATGGTAGTAAGCGTTGGCAGCATGGTGAACTCCATGAAAAAAAGCAGGCAAAGGCTGCCTGCTGTTGATGTTGATCAGTTGGAAAGGAGCTGAACCACTACAAGCCTGCCGCCTTCTTCCTGGGAGAGAACGAACTGCGCGTTGTCCGTCAGCTCGATTTTGTCGCCAATCGGGATGGGCTTTTTATCCGGGAGCGACATCAGCCCCTCAATCCCTTCGTTCACCAGCCACCACTGATCGTTGTGGTAAACAAAGTAGCCAACACGCTTTTTCTGCTCCGCTGTGGTGCGCTCATTCGGCGCAATCAGCCGGTTCACATGCCACGCGTAAAGGGATTGACCGCTCCACACCATTAAGCGGTGATCGTCAGGCCGGAAGCTGCCTGCCTTACGGGAGGAGTAGAGGTTAAGAATCGGCAATTTCCCGCGGTAGGGCGTTGCGCAGTAAGGGCAGACCGGTTTGGTTTTCCCGGAGAAGACATACCACTTCTGATCACAGCTGCTGTTCTGGCAGGGCTGGATCAGATCCACGGTTTTCACCAGCGCGCTTTCCCACTCATCAGCGGTCGGGCGACGGGTGGGGTTATGTAACCCCTCGATAAACGCACGATCGAACAGCGGCGTCAGGTAAGGTCCCATGATGGTATAGGGGATTTTTTCCGGGTCGGCCCAGGGCAGCGCAAACGGGGAGATCTGGTTAAGCTTGACGGCATTGCTTCTGTCCGTCGGGTGTTCGATAAACAGCGCCCGCTCGCCCATCGCCAGCGTTTCGTCCCGTGTTTCATCATCGAGATCGTGGATTTTTCCACCTCTGAGCGGGTGGCGGAAAAAGAGATACATATAGATCAACACCGCCAGCGCATGGCGATCCGTCGCGATGCTCGGCAGCACGCGCTTAGGATCCTCTTTCGCAAGGTGGCTGGTTTCCACCACTTCTGGCGCGATGAAATCGGGGGTGCCGACCACATCAGGCGGGTATTTTCCCGGCACCACCAGCCCATCGACGTCGATAATGCAGGCGTGGCCCTGCTCGGGATCGACGAGCACGTTTTTATAGCTCAAATCACTGTGGCAGAGGCCTGCGGCATGCATCCTTCTCACCGCACGGGTCAGCAGCAGGCAGACCTTCAGATAGGTGAGGGTGTTGCCGCGCTCGCGCGGATCGAGGAATTTGTTCTGGTTACTGGCGCTGGCGAACCATTTCCCCTCTTTTTCGCGTCCTTTGATGCCGAGGAAGTCATCATTCTTCGAGCCATACTTAAAGAAGAAGTGCTGCTGATAGACGGGAACGACAATGCCGATTTTGTTGTTGTGTTCCACGACATGCGTCGGCCAGCAGAAGAGATCTTTCCAGTAATCGCCGCCCGCCTGCTCAAAGATATTCTGCCGGTAACGCCCGGTGATCATATCAATCCGCTCTCTCGCCTGGGCGTTTTGCGGCTTGTGGTAGAAGGCCACCACATAGGACTTGTCCGGCGAGAAGTAGACATCTTTCATCGAACCCGATCCGATGACGTCATCGACGTACTGCACCGTCTGCCCATCTTTTGTTGTACATGTAACGATATTTGCCATATTCAGTCACCCGTAACGCGTGTCAGTCACCATGCCAGCACAAGAGTGCGGTCATCATGGTTGCCAGGGGAGAAAAAGTTGAGCCACTCGGCGAGACGTTCCGGTGCCTGCCCGGCATCCGCAAGCAGGGGTGAAAGCTCGTTGACCAGTTGCGTCCACTTCTCGTCGCTGCGCAGGCCGTTATCCGTTTCAAAGCGGGGATCGGAGACGCCATCGGTCATCAGGATAAGATGCGAGACATCCTGCCACTTGCCGACGCTGATGCGCCCGGAGAAGGCAGGATCGGCAATAATCGACGCATCGAGAAAGCGCGTCTGCCCGGCATACTCGCCGCTGTCAGGATTGCCCAACACGCGTACTTTGCCCGAGGGGCTGTAAGCGGCAATTGCGCCGTCGCCCAGCCAGAACGAGGCGGCAAACAGCTGCTCGCCAAGCCGCAGTGAGACGGTTGCCAGCAGCGTGGTGGAGTAGGTTTTTACCGGCTGCTCCGCGCGAATAGCCTCATTCGAGATGCTGTTAACCGCAAGGGTTGCCGCTTGCTTAAAGTGGTGAAGCATCGCGTTAATGGTGTTTTGCTGCTCCTCTGTGCCCCAGCGCGCGATCTGCTGCTTTAACTCCGCGCCTCGCGGCCCGCGTAGCTGGTTGAAGAGATACTCCCCGGCCACTTCGGCGGCAATGCGCGACCCTTCTCGGGAGTTTACCGCGCTGCCTGCGCCATCGGCCACCAGCATCACGCTCCAGCCCGTCTCTTCGCTGTGATTGAGGTAGAAGTCATCATCGCGGAAACTGCCCGCATGCTCATGAGAACGCCCGCGGCGGCTCGCCCCGGCGATCCTCACGCCATCACGCACAATCCCTTCCTGTTCGACATGCGCTTTCGGGTAGGGGGCATCCGCTGGTGGCTCAATGATTTTCCACAGGCTGCGCGGATCGGGGTTCACCACAAACAGCAACGGTGTTTCACCATTGGTGTACGAAGCGCAGGACCAGCGCACCAGCATCTCGATATCGCCGCTCTGTGTTGGTACGCCGCTCAGTACCTGCTGCGCCTTGTCGAAATGAAGCCCGCACGCGTCAGGGATCACCACATCATGAATGGTTGCCGTCTGCCCATCATCAAGGGTAATCACCAGCGGGGCACAAAAGGCTTCGCCTGCGCGGGCATTCGGCACGCTGATACGTGCGCAGGGCGCAGGTCGTGGACGTTCTGCCTCAGCGGATCGCGCTGGCGGCACCTGGCCTGGCTTCAACACTGGCGGGGTTGGGTCAAGGGTCGCTTTTGCCGGGGTCTCAAATTCGTAGTAGGGCATTAACTTCCACAACTCCGGGCGCGGCGCAGGTTGCTCAGCGTCGGGCTCTGTTACCGCGTCGTCTGCTGATTCGATCGCTTCAGCGCTCTCCTCAGCCTGCGGTGTTGTGGTCTTACCCTCGACGGCCGCGAGCTGGTTTTCCAGTTCGGTTAATAACGCGTCGAGTTTGTCCCGCAGCGCAGGCTCCCCGGATAACGCGTCTAACTCTTCGTCGCCGACGTGATGACCGTGCGAGTGGAGAATAAAGCCGATAATCTCTTTTTTAACGCTCATTAGCCTCGTCCTCTGCTGACGTCAAAATCGGACTCTCCGCCATTATCTCTGAAGGAGAGCACTCTTTCGCACCAGGGGCAGACCACCTCATCAGGCCCATCGATGCAGAGCAGTTTGCCGCAGGCGCACATGGCAAACGCGCTGGCGTTACCGCAGTGGGGGCAGCCCGGCACGCCGTGCAGATCGCGGGTATTCACCTGGACGTTGTAGGTCGAGGCGTCAGACCAGTCGAAATACTCTTCATCGATAGGGTAGCAACCGGCAATATTGAAGTTGTTCAGGTTAAGCCGGAAATCGAGACCGGAGACGTTCACCGGCGGGCGCTCATATTTCATCAGATAGGGGCGGCGGGTTTTACTGCAGCGCCCGGTGAGCGTCACGCAGTTCTCATCATAGGCGCGGACAACGTCCTCTTTCGCCAGCCGGACGATATACTCCGTCTGGTTGAGTTCGGGCGGTTTCTCTTCACCCACGCTGCGGCTGTGGGCGGTGACGGAGGCGGTGATCCACTTAATAAAGCGGGTAAAGTCACCCTCACGGGACTCGGTAAACAGCATCACATTTTCCGTCAGTTGCCTGAGGATATTGAGATCCGCCGAGGGGCCAAGACCGACCGCGATAAGGTTAACTTTGCGGGCGTAGTGCTCTTTCCAGCGTTTGATCTCCGCACTGGGATCATCCGTCGGGCGGCCGTCGGTCAGCAGGTAGACCACCGGTTTCCAGTCCCCTTTAACTTCATGGGTGGTGACCCTCACCTGGCTGTCGATCTGCACGCTTAGCTCGCGCAGCGCGGCACCAAGGTGCGTGCCGCCGCCAATCGGCAGGCGCGGCGGATAAAACGAGGCGATTTCATGGAGCGGAACAATGGTGCGCGCAATGCCTGCAAAGGCGATGACCGAGACCCAGGCGGTCTCCAGCGCATGGGGATCCTTTCTTAAATCACTGACGATCATTTGCAGACCATCGTTCATTTTTTTCAGGTTTTCACCAATCATGGACTCTGAGCAGTCCAGGACAAAAAATACCGGAAGGCGTCTCATTGCTTATCCTCGTGAGGGCCGTGTAACGCGAACAAAAGGGGAGTGGCAGAGAGGCGCAGCCGCCTCTCCTGTACCTTACAGCACCAGCTGGATCTCCGGCGGTGGCGGCGGAAGGTTATCCGAGTCGTTATTCACGCCCGCGCTGGAGCTGCCCGATGAGACACTCGCCGAGACCCATTTAAAGAAGCCCGCGAAGGCCGTTGAGTCGAGGGTTTCGAGCGACACCACTTTATCTGTCAGCTGTTTGAGGTGCTCGTGGCCCGCTTTCGGGCCAACCGCACAGGCAATAATTGAGCCAAACGCGTGGCTGCGAATCGCTTTCACCGCTTCACCATAAGCGAAGGCATCTGAAGGCGTGCCATCAGTCATCAGAAAGACCAGCGGCCGCCAGTCACCTTTCTGGTCACCATCGGCGCGACGCACATCCCGGTCGACGCACTCGATCAGGCACTCCAGCGCCGCACCGGTAAAGGTGGCTCCCGCGCTTGGCACGACGATGTCGGCGAACTGGAAATCCTCCAGCGGCGTCAGCGGAATAAACTCACGCGCCGCATTATCGAAGGTGATGATGGAGATATGAACGCTTTCAAGGGCGTAGGGATCCTGACGAAGGGCGCTCAGCATCGCCTGGATACCGACGTTAACGGCGTGAATCGACTCGCCGCGCATCGAGCCGGAGGTGTCGATCACCAGGTAAACAGGTAAGCGGCGCATCACATATAGTTCCTCAGGTGGGCGACAAAGGAGTCTGAAGGCGACGGTTCACCGATGGCATTCAGCTTCCAGCCGGTTGGTTCACGCACCAGCTCGGCAAACACCATGGAGCGCTGGTGAGTAAAGTTCGGCCCGCCGGAGAGATCAAAGCGCGCCATCTCAACGTTGCGGGCATCAACGGCACGGATAAACGCGTTCTGCACTTTACCGAAGTGCTGCTGCAATTTTTCCCCGTTATAGATCTGCACGATAAAGACGATTTTTTCATATCTGGCGTCCAGCGCATTGAGCTTGACAATGATCTGCTCATCGTCGCCGTCACCCGCGCCGGTGCGGTTATCGCCCGTCAGCCAGATATCGCCCGATTTATGGCGCAGACTATTGAAAAAGATAATGTCGCCATCGACCAGCGTCGGTTTGCCATTCTCCACTTTGCCGAGATCGGTCACCTTTCCTGCGGCGTTACAGAGGAAGGCGATCACATCGAGGTCATACTCCTCCTCTTTCTTACCAAACAGCCCGCCCAGTAAGCCTTTCTTCTCTTCGTTGATATCCCAACCCAGACCAATGGTGACGGAGGAGAGATCGTGCTCATTTTTCTTCAGGCTCACGCCCTGGCCTTTGCTCAGACTGACAGACATAACGTCCCCTTAATCGATGAGTTATAAAACGACATTCACTTCCGGCGGCGGTGGCGGCAGATCGTCGAGGCCAATCACCTCTTTTTTGCTGGATTCCACCTTCTGGCTGCCTACCGAGATGCTGGCACTGACCCATTTGAAGAACGCTTTAATGGATGAGCTATCGGCGGTATCAAGCTGCAGCACCACTTCGGTGATCTCTTTCAGCACGCTGGTGTCCGCATCGTGACCCGCTGCGCAGGCCACCACGACGCCGGTGCGCGCCGATTTAAAATCCTGCAACCCTTTGCGCCAGTCGTCGGTCGGGGAACCGTCGGTCATCAGAAACACCAGCGGTCGCCAGTCACCTTTGGTATCTGCGGTGGTTTTCTGCACTTCACTGCTGATGGCGCTGGCGGCAAGCGAGAGCGCTTCACCAAGGGAGGTTGTGCCGCTGGCGGCAAGGGACGGTAACTGGAAGCTCAGCAGATCGGTCAGCGGGACGGCCTGGCGTGCCGATGAGTCAAAGGTGATCACCGAAACATAGGCGGTTTCCAGGGCATAGGGATCTTGCTTGAGGGTAGTGAGGAGTGTCTGCACGCCATTTTTGACGGCTTCGATCGGTTCGCCATGCATCGAACCAGAGGTATCAAGCAACAGATAAACGGGTAGTCTTCGCATTATCTAATCCTGTTAGAGGTATGAAAGGTTTGTATCCAGCAATAGCAGAGAAAGCCGGGAGAGACTGTGAATTGCAGCGAAGCGCAGGAAAAAAAAGAGAGCCTTAAATGAAATTAGCGCTTTTTCAACAACTACATAGCGTTATGCCGCGCGGCCTCTGCGAAGTTTAGTCCGCATTCAGCGTGGCGACCATGCGCAATGCATGTCAAGACGCCAACTTTCATAGGCATCAACAGGGAAAGATGAGGAGAGGGGCAAAAAGAGGCGCCCGGCCTGCTGCCGGGGCACGGGTATTAACGCGCGAGCTTTTTGGCGTTGAACTCTTTAATCAGTTCGTCGACGGCACGTTCAGCCAGTTTTTCGACAGCTTCACTGCGCGTCGTACCACTGAGGTTCGCCAGACGATCGATTTTGCGCAGGATGCGCATACGCAGCGAGAGCGAAACGGCGGTTTTTTTATCCTTATCAAGATAAACTCTGCCGCCCGATTCGCTGGTTTTCAGCTCGGCGTGCGCCGCGAGCGCTTCATTCATACGACGCAAGGTCTTCTTATCCAGATGCCCCGGATTAACAAGGTGGTAAGAGTGCGCCGCCTTGCTGTACTTGATCTCCGCGGAGTAGGACTCACGCAGCTCCTTCAGCGCCCGGGTAAGCGTCGGCTCCGAGCACTCGAGGCTGGTGATAATATCGGCCGCGGCGACGGGTTTACCGGAACCCAGTAAATTGGCGAGCTTAAAAATCCGTTCCTGTCTGGTGTTTAATTGCATCGTTAGGTTTAGCCTGCCTCAAAGGTAGTGGATCAAGTGCGTTCGAACGTCTGACATTAACGTTGCGCTATTCTTCTCTCAGTTCGCTTCCCTGAACAAAATGGCCATCAATGCTAGCAGGCCGATCCTCAATATGAGCTAAATCACGCGCGCCCTTATTGATGCTGAGTCGCGGGAAGCAGCCTGATGCCATCTGCGCTTTGCTCATTCACCAGACCATACACCTGCGCGCGTTCGAGAATACCGACGGCCCAGCGACGGTGCGTCGCCGGTTCGCACATCGCCCCCTGGGATTTAAACACCGCCTGGGTCGAGTTGAGAATGCGCAGGGCGTCGGAGTGCTCGCCCTGAGTGACCATCAACGCGCGTTCAATGACTGCAATCTGCCGCGGGTGGATCGCCGTTTTACCGACCAGACCATGCGCCATATCCAGCGCCAGCTCACGCGCCATCACATCATGATCGTCAATGTGTTCGCAAACGGGCGCGGTCAGCGCGAAATCTCGCGGTGCAAAAACCGACACCAGCATTTTGATCACGTACCCCATCGGGCTGTCGTAGAGCGTCAGATCGCGCGGACGACGCAGGGAGACCACGTTCATCAGATCGTTGCCACCGATGCGCAGCGCAATAATCCGGCTGTGACAGGGGTGGGCGAGCAGGGCGATAGCCAGCTCACGCATCTGAACAACGTCAAACACCTCTTCGGTTTCGAGGGTAGGCATCATGCAGAGGTGCGTATTGCCCATAATCTCCCACCACTGCGGCAGTGCGCTGAGGGTGAATTTCGGCAGCACAAACCCGTCAACGGCAGAGAGATCGAGGTGCTCCGTCAGCCATTTCCCCATCTCAGGGTGGCGCGGGCGAATGAACACCAGCGGCCAGTCACTATTTCCACCGGCCTGTTTAGCAGCGTTGAGGGTGTGTAACAGCTGCGCAAGGTTGGCAAGGGCATCCGGCATATCCGTTTCGCTGACCGCGTCTTCCAGACAGATCACCAGCGAGCGCAGGCCGGGGATCTTCCCGTCGAGGATCGCCCCGGCAATATCGTTACGTGTGGCGGGCATGTAGAGCGTCGCGCCCAGATGCCAGGGGGAGAGGCGTGTAGTCATCAGAGTACCTTCTTGATTATCGTGACGGCCCGGTACTGCCCGAGCTGCGCGCCCATCTCAGTAACGGCAATGCCTTTTTCGCGCGCCAGCCCGACGAGCAGGGCAACGTCCGGATCGTCTGTTGCACGAACAAAGACGTGATCGGGTACGCGGCGCAGCACCGCGCGGGTCGCTTCCGCAATCCCGGGTTTGATACGGTTGACGCTGTCGACGTTAAACCGCTCAGCGAGATCGGCGATCACCTCGCGGCTCTTTTGCCATAGCGCCTGCGCGGCATCCAGATCCCAGTGCAGGGCAGGGAGGCTCGCGGGGTGCAGCGTTTTACGAAACTGCGCAACGGTATCGACCAGCATGCGGCTGCACTCATACTCACGCAGATGATCGCAGACCACACAGCCGTGCAGCCCCGTTTCAGTCCACACCGAGCGGGAGATGAGGCCCGATACCGGCGCACCCATAATACCAAAGGGGATCAGCCAGTCGTCGTCGCTCGCCGCCAGCCATGAACAGCCGCAGGGATCGGCCAGCACCACCAGACGCGGCTGTGGCGGATAACCCTCGCGTCCTTTGAGGGTGCGGATCAGCTCCCCGGTGATGGCACCTTTACCTGTCCAGCCATCGACAAACACAATGCCGCGCGTGCCGTGCTGACGCTCGATAATCTTCAGCGCTTCACTGTCGATACCACGGTCACGAATGATACTGATGCCGTAGTGAAAAGAGGCTTTGCCCATATCGCGCAGGGCCTGGTGCAGCATCACGCCGAGCGGGACGCCCGCGCGAACAAGGCTGACCAGAATAACCGGTTCGTCGCCAAAACGTGCCGCCAGTTCGCGGGCAAGCTGCGTAACCTCTCTGGCAAGCCGTTCGGCACCGCTGTCGAGCGCCCGCTTGAACAGATCAAGGTGCCACGGTGTCGGCGCTGGCTCCTGGCTGAGCATGTCGGAGTAGTGCTTTTTGCCTGACTGGATCAACGCCTCTTTTTGATCGACCGGGGTCATCTCCATCTCAACAGGCTGAAGCAGGAACTCCACGTCGCCGGGTAAGTAGGAACCGGAAAAGCTCGCTTGTGGCTGCATGTTAACCCTCATTAAAAATGCGCTGCGCAATGGCATCGGCAAACTGGCTCTGACGCGGCATCCCAAACCAGCTGCAGAGCTGCATAAAACGGTGATCGCTCAGGCTGTCGCCGAGACCCAGCACCGGGAAAATACCGCGCTCGGCGCGCAGCTTCTCCAGCAGCCAGCTCACAGCCAGCCCTTTTTCGACGGGCTGCGGAAGCCAGGCAACATTGTTACTGTTGCGGTGAATGTAGAAACCGTCGGTCGGGAACTGCTGCTCGATCTCATCGGCAATGGCATTCAGCTCGTCAAGGCGCGTGCTGTCCCGGTGTTTCATCACCATATAGATCGGCGTGCCATCATACTCATAATTGAGTCTCGCCCAGGCGTTGATGCCCTTTGCCTCCATCATTTCGGTGATAAGGCGCTGCATGGTGACCAGCCTCTCCCCATAGGCAGACAATTTATCGAGCATATGGGCTTTCCACGCCTCATCGGGCTTGCCTTCTGGCGTCAGGATCACCGCGCCATGGGTGGTAATGGCCCAGGAGCGGAAGGGGATCTGCACGCGGCTAATCTCTTCCGTTCCCCTGGCGGTAACCGGAATAAGCTCGGCCTGCTCCAGCAGCCAGTCCACTAACATCGCCTGCTCTTCGGTCATAAAACTGCGTGGCGACAGCGAGCGGTCCACGGCACCGGTGCGAAAAGGCTCCAGCGCCAGCTCGTCGACCATTTTTCGGCGGGTCTGGAACAGGGTGTCATCAAGATCGCTCAATACGACGGGCTTATTCATAAGTAACAACCTCAACGACAGGGGCAACCTCCGCCAGCGCCGTCAGCAACTGGGGATCGATACTCTCAGCCACCGTCTCGGTGCAGAGCAGCACGCGGTCAAACCGCTGGTGGCCGACGTTATAGACAAAATTGGCAATGCCGAGACCATAATTGTCGGTAAAGGAGATAACCGACTCGATGGCAAAGCCGAGCGCAATCGGGGAGCGGGTCGTCGAGCTGTAAAAGGCCTGCGCGCCGGCGTTTTCAAGACGCTCGGCCAGCAGGAACGGCTCCCAGACAAACTCACCGCTGCCGAGAACCAGCACGCGCTCACCCGGCGCAACGCGGATCTCGCGCCCCAGATCGGCGGCTGGCGCGATCATCCCGAGACGGCCCCAGCTCTGTTTGCCGGTGATCTCCCACGTGCCGCGGGAGGTGACATTCACGGCGGGCATGACCGGTACAGGCGCATCGGGAAACGGTGTCCAGCTCCATTCGCCGCTGACAAGGGAGACCGCCGTTACCGGCAGCGGGCAGCGCGCCGGTAACGCATTATTGCTCCAGTCGGTCAGCGTAATGGCAACCACCTGCTCCAGCTGCGGCAGGTGGCCGGTTTCACGGAGCGCCGCCAGCAGGTTGATGAAGGTGTTGCCGGTTGTCGCTTCGTCATCAATCATCACCAGCGTGCGCGCGTCGCTCACCCGGCGGCGCTTCTCTTCATCATCCGGCCAGTAGATCAGATGGTCGGTGGCATGGCTGTGCTCTTCTTTAAACTCGCAGAGCAGTTCACCCTCGACAGGGTGGCGGGTCGAAGTGAGATATACCGACTCTCTATAGGTATGGCGCAGTTCGTCAAATACGCCAGCGCCGAGACCGACGGCGGTTTCCGCCATGCCGATAAACAGCACCGGGCCCGGCAGATCCGCCGGGAACTGACTGGCAAGCTGCCTGTAAGCCTGGCGCATGATGGCAGGCGAAACGGGAATATGGCGGCCGAGCACTTTACTGACAAAGAGAAACGCCCGTTTAGGGTTGCGTCGCTCGGCGATTTCGAACAGGTTTTGCAGCGCGATCTCTCCCTGGTTGCGCGTCACCTGGATGACGCCGCAGGAGAGCGTACGGCGATAGCGTGCATCTTCAGGCACTAAAGACATAATCCAGCCTTAGTTCAGTCGGTTAGAGAGGGTCTGCGGATAGAGCAGCACGTCTGTCACCGCTCTTACGGCGACGGGGGAAAAGGCGGATGCTGCACGCCCGATGACCTCATCTTTTGTCAGCAGGCCAAGCTTAAACGCCGCAAACAGGCCCGGTAAGTTGACGCCACTATGTTGGGTATAACCGATGCCGCCGGAAGGGCGCATGTTAATCTCCAGCAGCAGCGGCGTTCCCTGACGATCGTTGCGTGTCTGCACGTTAACCAGCCCGTCTGCTTTCATCACGCGGGCGCAATGGCAGGCCAGCTCGAAGGCGGCTCCTTCGTTAACCAGATACTGAATCGCCCCCTCTTTTCTGCGACCAACGGCCGCGAGGATTTCGCCGTTGTCGGCAAAAATATCGACGGAGTACTCCGGGCCTGGCAGGTAGGGCATCAATACCAGCGGCTTAAATGATTCGGCGCTGGCGAGCGCGGCAAGATAGTGCTGCGGGTTAACAGTGCGGTTTTCGGGATGGTTAAAGAGATCCATTGCCGCTGCGGTGTCATCAAAACGCCAAAAACCCATGCCATAAATGCCGGTTACCGGTTTTACGCAGACTGGGCTGTCAGAGAAGGGCGGCGACGCGAGGTAGTTTTGCAGATCGCTCACCGAATCAACCCGCCATGAGGGGACGACCGGCAGCGCGTGCTGCTGCATCAGCCCGGCAAAAGCGACTTTATCTTCGGCTAATGCGAGCCACTCTGCGCTGGTGGAACCGGTAGTGAGCGTAACACCGGTGGCCTCAATGGCGGCGCGGTTCTCTTCAAACCACAGGGTGTTGCGGCCAGCGTGAATATGGTGAATCCCATGTGTTGCCACAATATCGGTGATAAACGCCAGGCGCTCAGAGGCCTCTTGTGGCTCGATCAGCGCGTGGTCTGCAACGGATAAGATCTCATTACGCTCATGGCGGTGTGAGGCATACACGGTCAACTGAAGATGTTGCGCTGCGGCGAAGGTTTTAATTCCCTGAATAATATCTTTTTGGGATGACAAACCTTCCATGAGCCAAATTTTGTTATTCATATTTTTTTATTACCCGAAAAAGCATGCAGCAGGAGGTGATGGGTGAGTCTAAGAATGTCATCAGAGCATGTCAATCATAATATGATGAGTAAAACTGGCATCAGATTGCATTTCACTAAAAATTTATCACGCAAAAATAAATAACAAATTCAATTGTTTGACTTGTTTTTACAAGAGCATTCCAGCGCAGTCACGTTGCCTTTTCGCCAAAACCTACCAATATTTACCTTGTCAGAGAACTTCATCATGATATGATTTTTTTCGTTCGCGATTAGCCTACCTTTGATTGTCATGACCATTACCAATTTAAGGAACAAAGCATGGTTTCATTAACGAAGAACCAGACGGTATCACTCAGCAAACAATCTTCGGCACTCAGTCAGCTTCAGTTTGGTCTCGGTTGGGATCCGATTAAGAAAAAGAGCCTGTTCGGCGGGCTGTTTAGCGGCAGCGACTCTATCGATCTCGATGCGGGCTGCGTATTGATGGACAGCTCCGGCAATACCATCGACACCATCTGGTTTCGCAAACTGACCTCCAGCTGCGGCTCCGTCGTCCACAGCGGTGACAACCTCACCGGGGAAGGCGATGGCGATGATGAGGTCATCACCGTTAATCTCACCCGGTTACCTTCCAACGTTGAATACCTCGCGTTCACGGTAAACAGCTTCCGTGGCCAGACCTTTAATGACGTTGAAAATGCGTTCTGCCGCGTGGTCGATCAGTCTGGCAAAGAGCTTGCCCGCTACAAACTGACCGAGCAGGGCTCCCACACCGGTATTGTTATCTCCTCGCTGCGCCGTAACGGCGGCAACTGGGACTTTACGGCCCACGGTCACGCCTGCCGCGGTCGCACCATTGACGATATGCATACTGATATCGTCGCAACGGTCGTACGCTAATGAACCTGACGCCGGGGGGCAATGCCCCCATTCCAGCACAAGAGCTTCGGGTTCGCGTCACCTCTGGCGGCGCGGTTGATGCCTCAGCGTTTCGCCTCTATGCCAGCGGTAAAGTGCAGGGCGATGCGGATATGGTCTTCTACGGCCAGCCGCGTAACGACGATGGCTCAATCAGCCTCGCCAGCGAAGGCCAGTACTCCACCTTTACTGTGGCACTTAACCGCCTGAAGCCTGATGTTCAGAAGGTCGCTTTTACCGTCACCTGTGACGGCGGGCAGACGGTTGCCGGGCTGCGCACGCTGACTATTGATGTAGAGCAGGGCGCAACCAGCGTGGTGAGCGGCGTTGTCGATGTCAATGGTCGTCAGGAAGCCGCGCTGATCCTGGGCGAATTCTATCGCCGTAACGACGAGTGGAAATTCCGCTTTGTCGCGCAGGGTTTTAACGGCGGCCTGAAACCGCTGGCGGAGCATTTCGGTGTCAACATCGCCGACGATCCTGCGCCAGCGCCAGTTTCGCCGCCACCCGCACCGCCTGTGGCGCCTCCGGCTCCGCCGAAAGAGAGCAAAATCAGCCTGAGCAAAGTGTCGCTCACCAAAGAGAAACCGGCGATCAGCCTGACCAAACGGGATAACTTTGGCGAGATCCGCATTAACCTCAACTGGCACCGTGGCAACGGAAAATCGGGTCTGGCCGGCATTTTCGGCGCGAAGGGCATCGATCTCGATCTTGGCGCGTTTGTTGAGCTGCAGGATGGCTATAAGTCGGTTATCCAGGCGCTCGGTAACGCCTTCGGCAACTATCAGGGCGAGCCGTACGTTCAGTTACAGGGCGACGATCGTACCGGTGAAGTGTCGGATGGCGAGTGGTTACACATTAATGGCCGTGAATGGAAGCAGATCCGTGAAGTCCTGATCTACGCTTTTATCTACCAGGGCGTGCCGAGCTGGGATAAGACGGATGGTGTTGTCACGATCCATATGCCGGATCAACCGCCCATCGAGACACGTCTTACCGAAGGTGAAAACCGCCGCACGCTGTGCGCTATCGCCAGGCTGGTAAACGAAAACGGGGCAATCAAAGTCGAGCGAATTAACCAGTACTTCAAAGGCCAGGATGAGATGGACCGGGCATTTGGCTGGGGGTTTCGCTGGAGTGCCGGCTCTAAATAACACAGCAATAAAGGACACCACTATGAGTTTTTTTGACAAAGTAAAAGGCGCCATCAACTCCAGTCGTGATGAACTGACCCGACAGGTTGGCCGTTTCAAAAACAAAAAATTTATGCAGGGCACCGTGGCGGTCTGCGCGCGGATTGCCGTCTCCAGCGACGGCGTAAGCTCTGAAGAGAAGCAGAAGATGATGGGCTTTCTGCGCTCTTCCGAAGAACTGAAAGTGTTCGATACCAATGAGGTGATCGAGTTCTTTAACAAACTGGTCTCGAGCTTTGATTTCGATATCGAAATCGGTAAAGGCGAAACCATGAAATACATCCTGGCGTTAAAAGATCAACCGGAAGCCGCGCAGCTGGCTCTGCGTGTTGGTATTGCTGTTGCGAAAAGTGACGGCAACTTTGACCAGGATGAGAAAACTGCCGTGCGCGAAATTGCTCTCGCGCTGGGCTTCGACCCGGCTGAATTTGGCCTCTGATCTGCATCCCTAAGGGTAAATTATGGTTTCAACACACATCGGTTTTCCGACTGAAACAGTTATTGTTTTTATCGCGCTCTCAGTCGGTGCCATCTTTATTGACTTGTTTATGCACCGTGACGACAAGCCAATATCCCTGAAGAGTGCCGCGCTCTGGTCGCTCTTCTGGGTTGCGGTTGCGATGGCATTTGCCGGTTTCCTCTATATTCATCACGGCGCGGAAGTCGCCAGCCTGTTTGTGACCGGTTACGCGCTGGAGAAAGTGCTCTCCGTCGATAACCTGTTCGTGATGATGGCCATCTTCTCCTGGTTCGCCGTGCCGGATCGTTACCGTCACCGCGTGCTTTACTGGGGCGTAATTGGTGCCATCGTGTTCAGGGGTATTTTCGTTGCAATTGGTACCAGCCTGCTGAGCCTTGGTCCATACGTTGAAGTGGTTTTCGCCATTATTGTGGCCTGGACTGCGGTGATGATGCTGAAAAGCGGCGACGACGATGATGAAATCGAGGACTACTCCCAGCATCTGGCGTACCGCATGGTGAAACGCTTCTTCCCGATCTGGCCAAAGCTGAAGGGTCATGCCTTCCTGCTTAATCAGAAGGAAGTGGATGCGGAACTGGCAAAACCAGAAAACAGTGATGTGACCATCGGCCGCGGTAAGAAAGCCGCCCTGTATGCAACACCGCTGTTCCTGTGTGTGGCCGTCGTTGAACTTTCGGATGTTATGTTTGCATTCGACTCTGTCCCGGCCATTATTGCTGTTAGCCGTGAACCGCTGATTGTTTATAGCGCCATGATGTTTGCTATCCTCGGCCTGCGTACGCTCTACTTCGTGCTCGAAGCGCTGAAGCAGTACCTGGTTCATCTGGAGAAGGCGGTTATCGTTCTGCTGTTCTTTATCGCAGCGAAGCTTGGCCTCAATGCCACCGACCACATCTGGCACCATGGCTACAGCATTTCGGCGACGACCAGCCTGTATGTTGTACTGGGTGTGTTGGCGCTGGGCATTATCGCCAGCGTGATGTTCCCGGCGAAACCCGATTCAGAGGAAAAGGGGAGTTAATCCCCTCACGTATTACGCTAAATCCACAACAATTTGAGAGGTTATTTTATGAGTGTTTCTCTTTCCAAAGGTGGGAACGTATCCCTGAGTAAAGCCGCGCCGTCAATGAAAAATGTCCTGGTGGGCCTTGGCTGGGATGCGCGCTCGACTGATGGTCAGGACTTTGACCTGGATGCGTCAGCTTTTCTGCTGGCCGCTAACGGCAAAGTGCGCGGTGACGCCGATTTCATTTTTTATAACAACTTAACCTCTTCTGACGGCTCCGTAACCCATACCGGTGATAACCGCACCGGTGAGGGCGACGGTGATGATGAATCGCTGAAAATCAAACTGGATGCGGTGCCGTCTGACGTCGACAAAATCATCTTCGTGGTGACAATTCATGACGCGCAGGCGCGTCGCCAGAGCTTCGGCCAGGTTTCCGGCGCGTTCATTCGCCTGGTTAATGATGATAACCAGACTGAAGTGGCTCGCTACGATCTGACCGAAGATGCCTCAACCGAAACCGCGATGCTGTTTGGTGAACTCTATCGCCACAATGGCGAGTGGAAATTCCGCGCGGTCGGCCAGGGTTATGCTGGTGGCCTGGCATCCGTTTGTGCTCAGTACGGCATCAACGCATCTTGATCTCATACATGGGCTGATTATTCAGCCCAAACACAACTGTTAGCAGGAGCTAAAAATGGCAGTTTCTCTCGTTAAAGGCGGTAACGTATCTCTGACTAAAGAAGCACCTACCATGAATATCGCCATGGTCGGTCTGGGTTGGGATGCACGTGTAACTGACGGTCAGGGTTTCGACCTGGACGCCTCCGTATTCGCAGTTGGTGATGACGGTAAAGTGCTGTCAGACGCCCATTTCATCTTCTTCAACAACAAAACCAGTCCTGACGGCGCAATCGAGCACCAGGGTGACAACCGTACCGGCGAAGGCGACGGTGATGATGAGCAGGTCAAAATCGATCTGACCAAAGTTTCTGCTGACATCAAAAAACTGGTGTTCGCGGTAACCATCTATGAAGCCGAAGCGCGTAAACAGAACTTCGGTATGGTGAGCAACAGCTTCATGCGCGTTTACAACAACGACAACGGCACTGAAATTGCTCGCTTCGATCTCTCTGAAGATGCGTCCACTGAAACTGCGATGATCTTTGGCGAACTCTATCGCCACGGCGCAGAGTGGAAATTCAAAGCCGTTGGGCAGGGCTTCGCGGGCGGTCTGGCTGCGCTTGCTTCCCAACATGGCGTTAATATCTAAACGCTATAAAAATATAAAACCCCGGAGAGTAAGCCGGGGTTTTTATTTGCTTCTTATATTTAAAGCGTTGCCGCGTTTACAATTTTTATGGCTATTGTGGCATCCGCGCTATCACTTCCTTAACGACGCAAAAGAGATGAATCCGCTTCAGCGCTTCAGGCACACCCGCATGTCTGAGGGCAGGGAGCAGGGTTATTGATAAGGACAACACGTATGAGATTACAACCGGGACAAAACACGCCGCTGGCGGAGAACCTCATCACTCTGAACCTCAACTACACGGGACGGGCAGGGTTTAAGAGCGAAGTCGATACCTGTCTGTTTATGCTCAATGCCGGGGGAAAAGTGAGCGGCGATGCCGACTTTATCTTCTTCAATAATCTCACCTCTGCGGAGGGCGCGGTCAAACTGGCGCTCGGGCAGCAGCAGTCCAGCGTCACGATCGCGCTCGATCGTGTTCCCGCAAGCGTCAGCAAGATTAGCATCACGGTCGTCATTGACGGCAGCGAAAGCATTGATGCCCTGAGCCAGTTAAGCATTGAGGCTCAGGGCATTGCGGATTTTCACGTTGAAACCGCAGGACGCAGCGAAAAAGCGATCATTCTGGCTGAAGTCTATCGCCACAATAGCGCCTGGAAATTACGTGCAATGGGGCAGGGCTTTAACGGCGGGCTTGAACCATTAGCCGTCAGCTATGGTGTTGATGTTGCCCAGCCAGCCGCGCAACCTTCAGCGCCAGCGCCGACGCGCATTAGCCTCGAGAAAAAGCTGCAAGATACATCGCCGCGGCTGGTTAGCCTGGCGAAGAAAGCCACGGTCAGCCTGACGAAGAATAAACTGGATACGCTGCAGGCAAGCGTTGCGTTTGTTCTGGATGCTTCCGGCTCAATGAGCGGGCAATTTAACAAAGGTAACGTCCAGGCTGTACTCGATCGCATCGCAGTGCTTGCCGTTCAGTTTGATGATGACGGCGAGATGGATCTGTGGGCGTTCGGCAAGAAACATAAAAAATACCCGAACGTCACGCTGGATAATCTTGACGATTACGTCGAGACAATACGCAAGAACGGCAAGCGTACGATGTTTGAGATCCTGCCGGGGCTGGGCGGTGTGAATAATGAGCCGCCGGTGATGGAAGAGATCGTCGACTACTTCAAAGAGTCCAAACTGCCGGTTTACGTGGTCTTCATTACCGATGGCGGCATCAGCAAGACGCGCGAGATTAAAGAGGCGATTCGTCGCTCCGCAAACTATCCGATCTTCTGGAAGTTCGTCGGCCTTGGCGGTTCGAACTACGGCATTCTCGAAAATCTGGATGACTTTACCGATCGCCGGGTAGATAACACCGATTTCTTTGCGATGGATGATTTCGGCACTATGAGTGACGAAAAACTCTATGACAACTTGTTGGAAGAGTTCAGGCCCTGGATCGATGAGACCAGGAAGATGGGCATTCTCTGAAGATACGCAAAAAAGAGCCGGGGATTTTCCCGGCTTTTTTATGGTGATAACGGTGAAGCGGTTTCTGCAAAGAGAAGCAGCTTTGATCGCAATGGAGTATGGAGCGCGTAACCAGTCGGCTGATATGAGGTTTGCTCATTGCCGACCGTAAGGATGAGTGGAGCAGGGGACAACATGGCCGGGGCGATAAGCTTGAGACAACTGAGAGTCTGGATGGATAACCAAATACATCATTTAACATAATATACATTATACGCACCAAAGCAGAGGGAGGTAGATTCTGGCTTTTTGCCACTACGATGGATGCTATGAATCACCATGACACTAATGCCATTCTGCATCCATAAGCCATTTTACCGCCGAGCCCTGCCTAAATTGGGTGAACTGTAGGCAGAATGTATATGCGTTATAACTTGGTGTTAGCCTCACACGGTTCGTTAGCATTACTACTGGGCATTGGCGTATCGAAGCTATACCCTAAAAAACCTACCAAAATACATGTCTGGAAAAGACGTTTTGGGCTTAATACAATCAATCATTACCAGAGGATTTGAGTTCGCGTTCAATGATGAACTACATTAAAAAAAGCCTTGCCTTAAGCACCGTGGTTGCCAAAAAAATGGCTACCCACGATCCTCACCAGCTTGAAAAGCTAAGGGTTCGTTTGAAAAGCCGGTTTGGTAAGCCGACCGGTATGCATATGACCGGCATTCCGTTAGGTATTAGCGCCATATTTGCCCTTTTTTGTTACGCCATGCAGCAAGTTGCTGTTTCGGTTATCATTTTCAAATGGTTAATGATACCGGAGTATAAAGTCTTAGCCGGAGTATTCTGCGCGGCGATAGTCTACGCCATACTGATCGTCACAACGATGTTTGCCACCGCGCGAGGCTCCCTTATCGCTTTTAAAATTTACCTTTTTTTAATTGCGTTAACAGGCATCGTAGCCACTATCTTCTTCTTCTCATCGTTTTACTCATTACTCGCCGATAATATTACGAACTACACGCCGCAAATTACCGCTCTGCTAGGTATGATTTTCCTTTTGATTAACTGCAAATGGCTCAACTCTTCTCTCTTTTATCGCTCAGTAGCCCTGTGCTTACACAACCGGGTTCTGAGAAAACAGATGAAAGAAGGAAATCACTGATAAATACAAGGATATAAGCATGTTAGTATTAAGCACCGACACACTACCATCAAACATGAAAGTCATTGATATTCATGGCTTTATTGAAAAGACATATCCTGTTGAAATTTCTGATAAAGGCTTAATTCGTGGGTTTATGGAGCGCAAGAGAAATGAACATCAGGAAGCATATGATGCATTTGTAAATTCAGCCGGAACACAAGGAAACGTTATCTATGGAGTAAAAGTTTCAACATCTGTAGGTCAATTTAAAAATGGAAGTTTCCTTTACATAACTTATTACGGAACCGTCTCGACAGTTGAACTCATTAATTAAATGTTAGTGTAATGACTTATGCTAAAAAGCCGCTACGAGAGTATTCCATTGCGGCTTTTTCAACATCACCGTGTTGTTTCAAAACGCCTCTGGCGTACCCTGATGAAACTGCATTTGCCACGCTTCACCTGTTTTTATCCATATCGATGCGCGCAGCGTTGGTCTGGCGATCTCGCCTTGAGCATTAAGAGTAAAACTACGATACGTCAGTAACGCGCATCCTTCGCTCAACTTCGTGACTGCGAAATCCTCCGCGTGGATTTCATCTCCCGGCGCGTCGTTGATCAGCGCGTCAACAACCTGCGCTCTGTCGTAACGCCTACCTGAGCGACCAATCTCAAAAAAGTGTTCATGCAACAATACGTCGACCACGCTGAGTTGGTTACGGGTTTCCAGGCAATGCAACTGCCGCTCACGTTCGCGAAGCTTCGTGCACAGCGTTTGGTTGTCGTCCATAATTTGCTCCAGTTTCATAAAATGCGGCATGGTTTAAAAACCAGTTATTAAATTCGTCACTGATTCCGCGAAGCTGAAAATCAGCAGTAGCCAGGCGGCTGCGGGAGGCGATCCCGCAGCGCCTTTTAGCCTTAGTGCGCGGTCTTATCGCCCTTCTCTTTGGCTTCTCCCAGCTCCTCGCGGCTCAAAACCCGATAACGGGTAAATTTATCACCAGTGGTGCATCTCACGACCACGCCGTGTAAATCCCCGTCCTTCAGGAAAAAGCCACGGTACTGATTAATACCCACCGCTAAATAACGCGCTTTTTCGCCAAGTTCATCAATGGTCTGATAGCGGTCGCCACAGCGAAACGTGCTGCGCGTATCGAATTGATAAAATGTATTCATCAGCGCACCGCCAAGAGTACGGACATTGGCCATCATTAATCCCGGCATGACGCAGGCAAACGCAACAACCAAAAATATCTGGCTGCTCATCGGCAGTGTGACGCGCTTTTTACGTCGCCGCACGCTGGTTTCCATCACCCCTGAAATCACCGTAATTAAAAAATAGGCAATATTGAAAGCGATAAAGGCTGCCATAAATAGCGTCAGGCACCAGGTGGTGTAAGGCATTTGCGCGGCGGAAACATCCCAGGACTCAAGCAAAATAGCGCTGGCAGACATTTTTGCGAAAAAAAGTACCAGCGCGAGCACCAACGGCCAGAGTTTACCGAGCAGCGAGGCGGCCTGCTTTGACAATACCGATGTGCAGAGCAAATAGAAACGCACCAGACAAGCGAAGCCCAGTGCGCAGCAAAGTGCGACCAAAAACCAGACAATAGTGGCGCTGGCATGGGCGATCGCCAGCAGAAAACATGCCGAAAGCAACAGCGTTGTTGCTCGCGCCATCGACACAAGCACTTTCACTTTGCTGTATTGCTGGCGCGGCAGAAAACGCTTCAAACGTTGGCTCTCCTGTGCATGAAACAGTGCGCTCCCCCTGTATTCGGTGATATATGCACAGAGCCATAGCATATTGAACCAGACCGCCGCGCCGACAAGGGACGGGTGATGGGTTTTATTGGCGATGGCGAGAAGAATGAGCGTAATGACCCAGTTAATACACCAGAATAGAATTAGCGCGGGTATCTGCCGCGACAGTTTATGCAATAAAACGAACATGACCTTCCCTTCTGTCAGAAAAGACTAAACATAAAGCGGAATATTTCTGGTAGCAACCTGACCAGAGGGGTTTAATTACGCAGCGTCACTATCAGCAATAAAAGATAAATACGGCCAGCCCCCTAATTATAGGAGGCCAGATATTATCTTAAGGCGTTACTGACTATAATTCGCTGCTTGCCTAAAACAGGTGTTATAGAGAGATATGAGGAAGAGATGCATATTTTAGGAATGATTTGCGGTGCACTGATTGTCATTTTTATCATTATGGCGATGAAGAAACGTAAGCGTTAATCGCTCACGCCAGCGCCGCTTTGCTGCGGCGCTTGTGCGCTTAAGCCGCCGCTCCTCCACGAACTTCCCACCACAAGATTAATGGCTTTGCCCCTTCAGCTTTCGCCATAAACTCATTTTACTGATGCCCAGCGTAGACGCGGCTTGCTCCTGATTCTGCTGATACCGGTCAAGATAAAACCGTATCACCTGGCGCTCCACATCTTTGGTGATCTCTTTCAGTGAGCCTTTGGTCAGATTGACCTGCAGCGGCGCGTTGGGTTGCGGCGCTGGCGCAGCGGAAAATGTTGATCCGGTAAGCGACAGCATCTCCGGCAATGAGTAATGCGGAAAGCCGACGGAGAGCAGCGCCAGCCGTTCAATGATAAACCGCATCTCGCGCACGTTGCCCGGCCAGGAGTAAGCCGCGAAAAAATCGATAAACTGTCCGAGCAGATGTTCTGCCGCCGCGTCACACAAAAACTTACTCGCCAGGTAACGGAAATCACCTGCACGTTCGCGCAGCGGCGGTACGGTCAAAGGCAAAACATTGAGCCGATAAAAGAGATCGCGGCGAAAGCTTCCTTCCCCGGCCATGCTGGAGAGCGCGCGATTGGTCGCGCCAATGATTCTCACATCAACGGGAATAATATCTTTCCCGCCGATATGCATGATTTCATACTCCTGAAGAACGCGCAGTAGCCGGCTCTGGATCGGCAATGGCAGCTCGCCGATTTCGTCGAGAAAAAGCGTGCCCCGATGCGCCAGCTCAATCAGGCCCTCCTTCCCTTCCCGCTTTGCGCCGGTGAAGGATCCGCCTTCATAACCAAACAGTTCGCTCTCCAGTAAACTCTCCGGAATGGCGGCGCAGTTGATGGCCACAAACGGGCCGCTTTTGCGGTTACTGTGGTTATGAATACTTTGGGCAAACAGCTCCTTACCGGTACCGGACTCGCCATAGATCATCACCGGCGAATCGGTTCGCGCATAGACCTGCGCCAGCTTTTTCACCGCCTGCATTGCGCTGTCGGCAGTCAGGATATGATCGAAGGTATAGCGGGCATTAAAGCCCTTCTTCTGTAATTTGCCGCGAATAATGCGCTCAACTTTCTGGATCTGCGGCGTATCGGTAAATGAGCAGACCACGCCGATGCAGTTTTTTCCCATAAACATCGGTACGCGGCTGGTAATGATTGAGGTGTTCTCCAGCTCCTGCAGTTCGCGGATCTCCGGCGACTTCGATAGCAGCACCTGGTTAATGCGCGTGTTTTTAATAATGGCATCAATCTGTTTTCCCAGCGCCTGCGGAGCGGTTATCCCAATGATGTTTTCAGCCGCTTTATTGAAGAGCTGAATATCATTGTTTTCATTGGTGACGATAATCCCCTCGGTGATGGAGGACAAAATGATCTCCAGCCGCGTCATATCCAGCATTTTGCGTCTGGTTGTCTCAACGATGGCCAGCGCCTCTCGCAGCGCGCTGTTTACTGACTCCACCCCGTTTTCAATCAAAATCCCCTGCATCTGATAGTGCCGTGCCGTTTCGGTCACCGGGCATCCCCCCGCCACGATGGTGTAGTGCCTGGCATAACACTGCTCTAGTTGTAATGTCATATCCTCATGAGAAATAAAGACAAACTCATCGATAACGATATTCAGGGAGGAGGCCAGCAATACAACATCGGGTAAATAGCGCTGGTAATTAAAAAAGGCAATCGGTCGCTGACAATCCCGGACTGGAATTAATGCTTTCAGTAAATCAGAAACCGACATCTGAATAGTGACGACAGGAATATCTGTCGCGCGGGCAATATACTCTGCGGTTCCGCCCCGGCTCAGGATCACATCGTAATACTCTTTATCGAGCGTGCGCGCAATGGTCGCCGCTTTTTCCAGGCTGCCATGATAAACATGACAATTAAATAAACCGGCGCACTGTGCAATTACGACATCCGCTAAATAAGGATAAGGCGTAATTAACGCTAAATTTGGCAATGATTTATGTTTCATGTTTTTAGTCTGTTTTGTTGTTATCTTATTAACTGAATAACACATTTGAAATCGCTAACACAATTGCTATGAGCCTATTACGCCATTCAGATCATTACTATTCTTAAAAAGAATTAATTATCAACAAGTTAAAGATCATATTAATGCACATCATTTCTGGCATACATCTTGATTACTCTTTGATGGGTGCAATAAAAACCCACGCATTCATTCTTAACGTTAAAGGAATCAATTATGAGTCATCAGGCAGGTGTATTATCTGGCGTGCGGGTTCTCGATTTAACGCGCGTATTAGCAGGCCCCTATTGCGGTATGATGCTGGCCGATTTCGGTGCCGATGTGATTAAAGTCGAATTACCGGGCAGAGGCGATGATTCACGCGCTAATGCACCGCAAATAAATGGCGAAAGCGCCTACTTTATGAACTTAAATAGAAACAAGCGCGGCATCACACTTAATTTAAAATCAGAAGAAGGCCGTGCTATTTTTCTCGATATGGTGCGCAATAGCGATATTGTTCTTGAGAATTATCGCCCCGGCGTAATGGAAAAACTCGGTCTCGGTTACGAAGATTTGCGCAAAGTTAACCCGGCGATCATTTATGGCGCCGTCTCTGGGTTTGGTCATACCGGTCCCTACTCCAGGCGCGCGGGTTACGACATTATCGGCCAGGCAATGAGCGGCCTGATGAGCACTACCGGCTGGCAAGACACGCCGCCAACCCGTACCGGCACGGCGATTGCGGATGTCGTCGGCGGCATGAGCTGCGCCATCGGCGTGCTGGCGGCCTATGCGAACCGCCTGAAAACCGGCGTTGGCGATAAAGTCGATATTGCGCTGGTTGATTCGATGGTCTCTTCCCTTGAAATCATCAATATCATCTACCTGAATACCGGGCGTATTCCGACACGTATCGGCAACCGTTACGAAGCCATCTACCCCTACGACTCCTTCGAAGCGCAAGATGGCTACGTCATCATCGCCTGCGGCAACGACAAACTCTTTGGCTTGCTGAAACAGACGCTCAATATTCCGGCGCTGGAAGATGAACGATTCCGCACCAACATCGATCGCGTCACTCATCATGCAGAACTGAAACCTATTATTGAGACCTGGACGCGCACGCTGCCTATTGACCGCATCGTCGAGCGCCTGCTGGAAGCCGGTATTCCCGCCGCACCGATTAATACCATCGATCGCGTCACGCAAGATCCGCATATTGCCAAAGCGCGCGAGATGTTCGTCGATATTGACCATCCGGTCGCCGGAAAAATCACCATGACCGGAAACCAGGTCAAATTCACCAATAAGAAAGCCTCGATTCGCTTCCCTGCCCCGACTCTCGGCCAGCACAACCACGAAGTATTAAAAGAGCTGCTGGGCTACTCCGATGAAAAGATCGCAGAGCTTATTCAGACAGGCGTTTTATAAGGAGATAACGATGCCAACAGCTATTCAGATTACCGAAGTAGGCCCGCGCGATGGTTTTCAAAATATTAAATCGTTTATCGACACGGATTTAAAAACGCTGATCATCGATAAACTCGTTGACGCAGGCTTAACCCAGATCGAAATAACCTCGCTGGTCAGCCCGAAAGCGATCCCGCAAATGGCAGATGCCGGTGATGTTATCGCCCATGTGCTGGCTAAACATCCGCAGATAACGCCCTGGGTATTAGTGCCTAACAGTAAAGGCGCGCAGTTAGCGCACCAGCATCAGATTAAGCACATCAACTATGTGATATCGGTCAGCCCGGCGCATAACCGGGCAAATATCAATCGCAGCCATCAGGAGTCACTGGAGGATCTCCGTGCGATTCGCCACCGCTGGCCGGAATTAACGATCGCGCTGTCGCTGGCGACAGCGTTCGGTTGCCCCTTTATTGGCGCAACGGATAGCAACACCCTGCTGGAGATCATCGACTCCGCCCATCAACTGGGCATCCGCCGCGTCACCCTGTGCGACACCATTGGCGTTGCTAATCCACGCCAGACTGCGCGGGTGCTGCAAAGCGTGCAGCTGCGCTTTCCGGACATCGATTTCGCTCTGCATATGCACAACACCCACGGCATGGCGCTCGCCAATATGTTGGTCGGTTATCAGAACGGAATCAGGCGTTTCGAAACGGCGGCAGGCGGGCTGGGCGGTTGTCCTTTCGCTCCAGGCGCTGCGGGAAATTGCGCCACGGAAGACGCGGTAAATATGTTTAACCGCATGGGCGTCAACACCGGAATTTCTCTTGAAGCACTGTTAACCGTCGCCTCTGGTATACGGGAAACCATTGAGCCGCAGCTTTTAAGCGCCCTTTCACGCGCGCGTCCTTACAGCGAATTTGATTTTTGCGGCGATAAAAAATAATAAACCCTACGGAATTACCTATTATGGATAACAAAACAGTCAGACCAAAAATGACGCACTACAGATGGTGGGTGATGAGCTTTATTTTTGTCATCTACACCGTCGCCAATGCGGATCGCGCCAATATTGGCTTTGCCATCCCGTTTATTCAGGAGGAGTTTAATCTCTCCAACACCATGGCAGGCGTGCTTATTAGCCTGTTCTTTGCCGGTTATGCCTTCTTTCAAATCCCTGCCGGCTACTTAATTAAACGCTATGGCATGCGCAATATTTTCGCTCTCGGCATGCTGCTCACCTCGATATTTACTGGCTTTATGGGCGTGGTAAATAGTGTTTGGTTGCTGAAGTTGCTGCGCTGCCTGGTGGGTATCAGCGAAGCGCCGGTGGTGATTGGCTCAACGGCCACCATCAATCAGTGGTTTCCGGCGAAAGAGAAAGGCACCGCAACCGGGTTGTTTCTCGCGGGATCCAAGTTTGGCCCACTGATTGTGCCCGCACTCTGCGCCTGGATAATCATGACCTGGGGCTGGCGCTATATCTTTGTCTTCTTCGCCATTCCCGGCATCCTGCTCTCGCTGTTCTGGTATCTCATGGTACGTAACAAGCCGGAAGAGAGCCGCTTCGTGAATGCGCAGGAGGTAGCGTACATTCGCGAAGAGTCGACGGCAGTGACCCAGAGTGTGCAACAGAACACGCTGAAATATGGCTGGCTGGATAAGCTGATCCGCACCAGGCAGGTGGACGAACTCACTACCTCGAAACAGGTGTTTCGCTGCTGGGATATCTATGGCGTGGCGCTGGGCTACTTTTCGATGGTCGGCATCGTCAGCGTGCTGATGTCCTGGCTACCCAAATATCTGATCACCGAACGCGGTTTCGACTTAACCAGCTCCGCCGTGCTGGCGGCGGCCCCCTTCCTTGGTACGGTATTAGGCAATTTTCTCGGCGGCGTGCTGTCAGACCGGGTGTTAAATAAACGCCGCAAACCGCTGATGCTGCTAAGCGCCGGCGCCACTATCTTCACCATGTATTCGCTGGTCTATGCACCGGAGAGCAAAATAGTCCTCTCGCTGATGCTCTTTATGCTGGGGCTGATGCTGTCGCTGGGCTACTCGGCCTACTCCGTTTACGCCATGGGCCGCGCCAGTAAAGAGATCTATCCGGTGGCCTACAGCGTTATCAACATGGGCGGGCAGCTCGGCGGAATGTGTATGCCGCTGCTGGTTGGCGTGATTCTGGACACCTGGAACTGGGATGCGGTGTTTATGGCAATGACCGGCTTCTGCGCGCTCTGCTTTATTATGGTTTCGACGGTAATTGAACCCCTGTCGAAGAGCATAAAAATTATCAGATAAGCACGTTCAGGGGCGGAAACGCCCCTTTTCTCCACTTACGCTTTACGCTGCGCCAGCCAGACCGAATGCCCGGTGCAGTGCGGATCGTTTAGCACCACATCCACCACTTCAAAGTTAATCTCTGCCATCAGTGCGCGATACATCTGCGGCGCAAGGCTGGCGTGATAGAGCGTTTCGCCCTCCATCTGGCCGAATGCCTCGCCATCTTCCGGCCCACTGGTAAACATCAGGACGCTGCCTGCATGGCTGTGCTGTTCAAAGCGGGTGAACATCTGCTTTTGATCGTCTTGCGTCAGATGAAAAAAGCTGTCCCAGGCGATAAGCCCGTCAAAGGTTTCACCCAGCGACAGCTGGCGCATATCCTGTAACAGCCAGCGTTGCTGGGGGAAATTCTCACGGGCGCGATCAATCATCGCGGGCGCGCCATCGACACCCGTCAGTTGAAAACCCTGCGCAATCAGCCACCCCGCGATGGGCTGACCGTTCCCGCAGCCGATATCCACTATTCGCCCCTGCGGCGGTAACCGTGCCGCGAACTTCTCCAGCCACGTTTTCTCAAACAGCGCCCGTGAGCGCTGCTCTGCAAAGGCTGCGGCATGGCGCTGATAGAGAGCAAGAATCCCCTCCGCGGTTTTGTTACTCATCATCACGCTCCTTCAGGTGACAGATCATATCAATGCACTTCAGATCCGCTCCCGCCAGCTTCGAGTGATACACACTCTCCCGCACCACCGTGAACCCGCGCTTTTGATAGAAGTTGCAGGCATTGGGCGTTGCCGCAAGCGTCAGATGGCTAAAGCCACGCCTGAGTGCCTCCTGTTTCAGAGCATCCATAATGTGCGTTGCCAGCCCGTGGCCTTCCCACTCCGGCAGGGTAAAAATGGCCTCGATGCTGCCAGTGGCAATATCGAGAAAGCCGGTCGCTACCGGCTGCCCCTCTTCTGATAGCGCGATATAAAAGGGGTTCTCGTTAATCATCATGACCTGCCCCTGCGGCATCGTCTCCGGCGTCCAGGCGGCAATAACCTCATCGCTATAGATCCCTTTGCAGCCGTGGCGAATCGCCGCATTGCGAATGCGCCAGATAGCCGGTGCCTCATCGGGTTGTGCCAGCCTGATCTTCATCCTTATCTCCTTACGTATTCTCCGATTCCATCCGCATGCTCTGCACGCGCGCGATGGGCTGCTACAGTTTTACGGTAGTGATTCGAAACGCGAGGCGAATCAGCCGCGATACGAACATTGATGAATAACCAGCAAGAATGTGTCACCACTCAACGATGAGGTAAGGCAATGAGTACTATCAAAACGCAAGATGGAACGCAGATCTACTACAAAGATTGGGGTTCAGGTAAACCGGTGCTGTTCAGCCACGGCTGGCCGCTGGATGGTGATATGTGGGACAGCCAGCTCAACTTCCTCGCCGAGCGTGGTTACCGGGTTATCGCCTTTGACCGTCGCGGCTTTGGCCGTTCTGAGCAGCCGTGGAACGGTTATGACTACGATACCTTTGCCTCCGACATCAACGATCTGATCACCGCGCTGGATCTGCATGATGTCACGCTTGTCGGCTTCTCCATGGGCGGCGGCGACGTGGCGCGCTACATTGGCCGTTATGGCACCTCGCGCGTGGCTGGCCTGGCGCTGCTGGGCGCCGTTACGCCTATTTTTGGCAAAACGGACGACCACCCAGAAGGCGTCGATAAGAGCGTTTTTGATGAGATCAAAGAGGGTCTGCGTAAAGATCGCGCGCAGTTTATTAGCGACTTTGCCACACCGTTTTATGGGCTTAATGCCGGGCAGAAAGTGTCTGACGGCGTACTGACGCAGACCCTGAATATCGCCCTGCTGGCGTCGCTGAAAGGGACGATTGATTGCGTCACCGCGTTCTCAGAAACCGACTTCCGCGAAGACATTAAAAAAGTGGATGTGCCGACGCTTGTGATTCATGGCAGCAATGACCAGGTGGTACCGTTCGAAGCGACCGGTAAGCTTTCAGCCGAGATGATCCCCGGTGCCGAATTGAAGGTTTATGACAATGGCCCGCACGGCTTTGCCGTTACCCATCAGGATCAGCTTAACAACGATCTGCTGGCGTTCTTGCAGAAGATTTGAGTTACACACTCTCCAGGCCTGATAAGGCAAAGCCATCATCAGGCATTGTTTGCCGGGTGGCGCTACGCTTACCCGGCCTACAACACCGCGTAGGCCTGATAAGGCGAAGCCGCCATCAGGCATTGCTTGCCGGGTGGCACTGCGCTTAGCGGGCCTACAACACCGCGTAGGCCTGATAAGGCGAAGCCGCCATCAGGCACTGCTTGCCGGGTGGCGCTGCGCTTACCCGGCCTACAACACCATGTGGGCCTGATAAGGCGAAGCCGCCATCAGGCACTGTTTGCCGGGTGGCGCTACGCTTACCCGGCCTACAACACCACGTGGGCCTGATAAAGCGGAGTCGCCCAGACATTGCTTGCCGGATAGCGCTGCGCTTACCCGGCCTACAACACCACGTAGGCCTGATAAGGCGGAGCCGCCATCAGAGTCTGGCAAAAGCCCGGTGAGTTCATTTTCACCGGGCTTTTTCATCACTTCTTATGGAACAACTGGCTGGCGGTATCGCTAATCACCTGCACGGCACCACGATCTCCCTTCGCCATTGAGGCCATAAAGGCTTTCGCCTGCTTAAAGGTAATATGCGGCGGCAACGGCGCCACTTCCGGATCCGTCTTCACCTCCAGCACCACCGGGCGGTCGGACTGCAACGCCTGCTGCCAGGCGGTTGAGAGCGCGTCCGGGTTATCAACAAAAATCCCGCCCAGCCCCAGCGATTGCGCAAACTCGGCATAACGCACATCCGGCAGCTGCTGGGTCGCTTCAAAGCGCGGATTGCCCTCCATCACCCGCTGCTCCCAGGTTACCTGGTTAAGATCCTGGTTATTGAAAACGCAAATCACCAGCCGCGGATTCGCCCACTGCTGCCAGTACTTCTGAATAGTGATCAGCTCTGCCATATTGTTCATCTGCATTGCCCCATCGCCCACCAGCGCGACAACCACCTTCTCCGGTGCGGCAAATTTCGCTGCAATCGCATATGGCACCGCCGCGCCCATGCAGGCCAGCCCGCCGGAGAGCGACGCGCGCTGCCCCTGCTTAACGCGGTAATCGCGGGCAAACCAGTTGGCGCAGGAACCTGAATCGGAAGTGACAATCGCGTCATCCGGCAGCAGCGGAGACATCTCCCACACCACGCGCTGCGGGTTAACCGGGTTCGCCGGTGCCATCGCGCGCTGCTCCATCAGTTCCCACCAGCTCTGCACATTTTTCGCAATCGACTCCTGCCAGCTACGGTCTGTTTTCTGCTCCAGCAGCGGCAGCAAGGCGCGTAACGTCTCTGCTGAGTCGCCGTGGAGATTGACTTCGCAGGGATAGCGCAGCCCCAGCATTGCCGGGTCGATATCAATCTGCACGGCGCGGGCGCTGCCTTCTGCCGGCAAAAATTCGGTCCACGGGAAACCGCTGCCAATCATCAGCAGCGTGTCGCACTCCTGCATCAGTTTCCACGAGGGTTCGGTGCCAAGCAGACCAATCGAGCCGGTAACAAACGGCGCATCGTCGGGAAGGACATCTTTACCGAGCAGCGCTTTCGCCACGCCAGCACCCAGCACATTCGCCGCCTGCACCACTTCCACCGCTGCATTGCGTGCGCCAGCACCAATCAGGATGGCCACTTTTTTACCGGCATTCAGCACTTCAGCGGCGCGTTGCAAATCAACCTGATGAGGAATAACGCGCGGGCGCTGATAGCCCGAGCCGGAGTGGGTAAAGCCGTGGGCATGTTGCGGAGCCTGCCAGGGTTCGTCCTGCACATCTTTCGGGATAATAACCACCCCGACGCCATTCTGCGCCATTGCCACGCGCACACCGCGATCCACCAGATGACGCACCTGCGCAGGAGTCGCGGCTTCCTGGACAAAGTTGGCGACGTCGGAGAAGACGCGATCGAGATTCATCTCCTGCTGATAGCTCGCTCCGCGCGCGGTAGTCTCTGCCTGGCCGGCAATCGCCAGCACCGGGGCGTGATCCATTTTGGCGTCGTAGAGGCCGGTCAGCATATGGGTTGCCCCCGGGCCACCGGTCGAGAGACAGACGCCCAGCTCGCCGGTAAATTTGGCATGTCCAACCGCCATAAACGCCGCCATCTCTTCATGGCGAACCTGGATAAACTCAATGCCGTCGCCGGATTTATTCGCGCGCTGAATTGCCCCGAGCACGCCGTTGATGCCATCTCCGGGGTAACCATAAATACGTGTCACGCCCCACTCTTTCAGGCGCTGGACGAAGAAATCGCTGGTCTTCATGCTCATCGTGCTCTCTCCTTGCAGCTTCATTAGAAACATTAAGGGTAGTCGATGATGAATTTGCAGGTTGGGTAAGCATGCAGATCGCCTGATGGCGACTCCGTCTTATCAGGCCTAGGGGGAATTGCAGTTGTAAGCCGGGTAAGCGCAGCGCTACCCGGCAAGGGCTCATATCAGGAGGCGGAGAGCGCCCGGTCGCGCCCATCGATTTTCGCCTGGTAGAGCGCCTTATCCGCCCCCTCTTTCAGGCGAATGGCGTCATCATAATTTTGATCGGCAACCAGGCTATAACACCCGGCGCTGATGGTCACAATGCTCTGCTGCGCGCTGGTCTTCACGTGCGGGATCTGCGCATTGCGCACCGCGGTCACCGCCTGACGGGCAACAAACAGCGCCGCTTCAGGGCCAGTATCCGGCAGAACAATCGCGAACTCCTCCCCGCCGTAGCGAGCAATCAAATCATTCGGTCTCAGTTTCAGCTTTTGTAGGATCTCACCCACCATCCGCAGACAGTTATCCCCGGCAACATGGCCGTAAAAATCGTTATAGCGCTTGAAGTAGTCGATATCGATCATGATCAATGCCACCGGTTTTTGCGTCAGTGCCGAGGCCTTCAGGCTTTTATTTAAAAAGAGATCGAACTGGCGACGGTTCGCAAGCCCTGTCAGCCCATCGGCCAGCGCCATTAATTGCAGCGTATGGTTGATACTGGTCAGCTCATCACGCAGCACCGCAAGCTCGGTCTGATTACGTACATTGAGCCGCACCTGGCGAAAGATAATCGACCCCATCAACAGGGTGCCGAGCAGCAGCATACCGTTAAGCACCAAATCCGGCAGGCTCTCCTGCAACCACCTGTTCCACAGCGCCGGTCTGTCGTAACCGGCAGCGACCACCAGCGGATAGCGCTCAAGGCGGGCAAAGCCATAAGTGCGTTCAACGTGATCGAGCGCGGAGATCCAGGTACCGTTACCGCGATCTTTTCGCGCCAGCTCCCGTGTAAAGAGCGGGCTGGCAGAGAGATTGCGGTTGATGATCTCGTCACCATACGGGCGCACATAGAGCGCGGTGCCGTCAATATTCAGCAGCGCCAGCATGTCGCGCTGACCAAGCTCAAAGTAAGCATAAAAATGGCGGAAATAGTCGATCCGCACCGTCGCCAGCAGGATGCCTTCAAAACCGCCCGCTTTATCGCTGATGCGTAACGACACCGGGATCACTAAATCGCCGGTCGTGCGGCTACGGATCACATGACCAATGTGCACGCTACCGTGACCATTACGGCGGTGATAAACAAAATATTCGCGGTCGCTGTTGTTTGACATCACCGGGATTTTGCCAAACGACGTTGACTTCATATTGCCCTGAGCGTCATAGACCATCAGGCCATGCAGCTGCGGCAGGCGGGATTTCAGATCGGCGAGATAGATATCAAACTGTGGTGCGTTGATCTGGTCAACGTTCTCTACCGGCAGATTACGGCGAATGTCGCGCAGCACCAGCTCCGCCTGGAGAAAAGTATCTTCCGCTTGACGCGCCTGCGAGATCGACAGGTTAACCGCATCGCGCTCAATATCCTCGACCGCACGCTCCCAGGAGCGGGTCAGCGTCCAGGTGGTAGTTGCCATTCCTGCCAGCAGCAGCGCCACGATAAAAAAGGTAATACTGCGCCCCAGAGAAGATTCGAGTGCCAGTTTCCGTGCGAGCTGCTTTTTAATTTTCATCCACGCTCCTTTGTCACATCCACTGTCGATACGTTAAGCATAGAAGTACGATGATCTATAAGCCAAACCGGTTAAGCGTTTCGTGCTATGAGGGTTTTTTATTGAGAGGAATACGCTCAGGCCAGTTAATCGCCGGCACACCATTCAGCAGCGGGCGGGCGAAGAGAAAGCCCTGAAAACGCTCGACGCCAACGGCTTCAAGCCAGCACCACTCTTCCACCTTCTCCACCCCTTCCGCGACCACGCTAATTTGCAGCTCGGCACAGCACTCGAGAATGGCTTTAACAATCGCCTGTTTCGGACCATGAAGATGAATATCGGTAACGATAGTGCGATCGATTTTCAGCTTATCGGGTTGAAACTTCGCCAGCAGCGACAGCCCGGCAAACCCTGAACCAAAGTCATCAATCGCCAGGCCAATCCCCGCCGCGCGCAGCTGGCGGATCGCCCAGGTGAACTCGTCATAGCTGGAGATCACCTCATCTTCCGTCACTTCGACAATAATCTGCCCGGGGCTGAGCTTATTGCGCGCAATGTGCCCAAGGAGCATATCCACCGCCCCCGGGATCTTGACCAGCGACATCGGCAGCAGGTTAAGCGCAATTTTGTGGTTGCCGATGCCAATACGACGTGCCATCGCCAGCGCCCACGCTTTGGAGGCGAGATCCGCTTCGTGCAGTTTCTCCGGTGCAATGGTCGCGAAATAGTCCTGCGGGCTGCCGCCGTCTGGCCCGCGGATCAGCGCTTCCAGTGAAGAGATTTTGCCGCGCAGCGGTTCGATAATCGGCTGGAAGGCGAACTGACAGGGCTGCCCCTCGAGCATGGGCAGCGTCTCCTGGCTAAACGGCGACGCTTTGCGGGTAAAGCGCCACTCGTCAGGCGAGGTATTGCGTACGCCGCCGTTGTTATTGGCCGAGGAGATAAAATTGCGGATAAATTTGTAGGCCCGATCGCTGCTCGCCTGGTTGTAGCGCACCATGCCAAAGCGCAATACAGCGCGTAGCACCACCGCAGGTTGCACCGTGCGCAGATCAAACAGCACCATGCCGCGATCGATAAAACGGCGGCGCGGCGCAAAGTCCCGCAGCAGTTCGACGATATTACCGTGGCGAATATCGTTGTTGATGCGTTCAAAAACGCTGTTAACTGACTCCAGCGGTCCTTCAAGAACCTGCAAAAAATACTCGCCGTCGAACAATAAGATACCCGTCACCTGCAACTTTGCGTTGCTGTGGTTTGCTCGCTCGACGATAGTAGTCAGTTGAGAGGGAATTAATGCCCGATTCAGTCGGCTACGGTATATCAAAGTCGCTAACACGCGATGCTACCCTCAAAATGCCCACAAAGAACCCGAATGGATGATGCCATCGCGGGAGTCTAGCAATATCCTGCCCATCCCGTTGGCTGAACAGAGGCCAATCTGTTAGCGTGATCGCAGATTAAAGTGACTTTATGGTACACATTCCTTCACGCAACCTTCGCAGCCCGATGTTAAAACCTCTTTTCCCCGCTGCGCTTTTTTGTCCCCTTTCCACATCGCCCGCCATCAATTTGGCTTAAGGATTTACTTAATGCTAGCTGATATTTCGCAGCCCATTTTAATTTTTCATAATAATAACAATTATGCGCTTCACTCTTTAAGTGCCACTTAAAAAATAATTAACCCAACCGCTTTTCGTGTCGCCTGAGTTAATGGAAAATGCCCGGGCAATAACAATAACGACATTTCATGAAGAAAATGACTATGCTCTTTGCGCCTGCGGCAATAGATGGCGCGATCCACCGTGGGGTTATTATGAAACGCAACACACCCGTTACACAAAACGAATATTTACTTAACGAAGACTCGACATTATTATCGACAACCGACACGCAAAGCCATATCACTTATGCCAACACAGCATTTATTGAGGCCAGCGGTTTTACGGAAGAGCAGCTGAAAGGTCAGCCACACAATATTATTCGCCACCCGGACATGCCGCCCGCCGCCTTCGGCGATATGTGGTTTACCCTCCAGCAAGGCGACAGCTGGACCGGGATCGTCAAGAACCGCCGTCAAAATGGCGATCACTACTGGGTGCGCGCCAACGTCACGCCGGTCTACCAGCAAGGAAAATTAACCGGCTATATCTCAGTGCGTAATATTCCGGCACGCGAAGAGATTGACGCCAGCGCGTCGCTTTATCAGCGTGTTAATGAAAATAAAATTAAAGGTTATAAGTTTTATAAAGGATTACTGGTTCGTCGCGGTTTACTTTCATTTTTATCTTTATTTCAACGTATCAGTGCGGCCGGACGCATTTATTTCGGCATCATCCCCTCTGCTGCTCTGTTAGTGGTATTGCAATTCTTCTATTTTAATGCCGTAGAAAAATCCGCAGCGGTGTTAATTATTCTTGCCCTGCTCACGCTCTTTTTGCAGCAGCAATTTTCCCGCCCACTGAAAATTGTGCTCGCGCAAATGCAGCGCGTCGTTTCCGGGCGCAAAGCTGATTACCAGCACTTTAATCGCGTCGATGAGATTGGGCTTCTGATGCGCCTGGTCAATCAGTCCGGGCTCAACCTCAATTCGCTGGTCGGCGATGTCTCAGCGCAAATTGCCGGGATCCGTGGGGTAAGCGAGCAGATCGCCCGCGAAGGCGACGCATTGCACAGCCGCACGGCAGAAACCTCCGCCGACCTGCACCAGACGGCGGCAGCGGTTGAGGAGATTGCCAGCGCGGTGAAACAGACAGCGGAAACGGCGGCAGAGGCCATGAGCCGGGCAGACGAAACCAGCGTCGTTGCGGTGAAAAGCGGAGAAGCGATGAAACAGGCCATCGCGATGATGCAGGCAGTCTCGGCAGATAACAGCAAGATCGTCGATATTATCGGCGTTATCGACAGCATCGCCTTCCAGACCAATATCCTCGCCCTCAACGCTGCGGTGGAAGCCGCGCGCGCCGGTGAGGCGGGCCGCGGGTTTGCCGTGGTGGCCGCCGAGGTGCGTAATCTGGCTCAGCACTCCGCCTCGGCGGCGCGGCAGATCCAGACGCTGATTGAACACAACGTGGCAAATGTGAAAAGCGGCGTCGGTATGGTTGCCAGCACGGAGAGCCACCTGACGGCGATGATCGAGAATGTGGTCACCATGTCGACAATGATTAAAGAGATCGGTACCGCCACCCATGAACAGACGCAGGCGCTGGCGCTGATTAACGATTCGGTCTCCCGCGTGGGCGGCATGACGCAAAACAATAGCGGCATGGTTGACCATGTCACCCAGGCGGCGGAAAACCTCTCTGCACGCGCCGCGCGCCTGCATCGTGCGGTGCACGTTTTTGGCGGCAGCTGAAAAACAAACGGCCATGCTATAGTCCCCCCTTCCAGTAGCGGAAGGAGAACGTAGCATGGTGTTTCTGCGCGCAGGGCTGATCTTTATCCTCTTTACAGCGGCAACCCACGCCGCCCACCTTATTCCCCCCGCAGGCTTTAGCCAGCCCCCGGCAACACATACGCTGGCTAAAAACCTCTCCTGCCCCGACGCACCACCGCCCTTTACCGGCACACTCGATTTTCGCAGTAAATATGAAGGTTCAGACAGCGCCCGCGCCACGCTCAATCCGCAGGCGGAAGCGGCTTTCCACCAGCAAACTCGCGCCATCGCCGATATGGAGAAATTCGTCAGCGCGCAAATCACCGCCTGGCACCGCAGCGGCGATGCCCGCGATGTTTCCTGTGTTGTCACCGCGCTCAATCGCTGGGCCACGGCCGGGGCGCTACTCGGCGAGGCGCGAAACCACACCGGTAAATCGATGCGCAAATGGGCGCTGGCTACCTTCTCATCAGGCTGGCTTCAGCTGAAATTTTCAGCGAGCCATCCGCTGAACGCCTGGCCTGAGCAGACGCAAAACATCACCCGCTGGCTCGGCAAGATGGGGGATTTAACCGCCAGCGAATGGCGGGATTTGCCGCAAAGAAAGGTCAATAATCACAGCTACTGGGCAGCCTGGGCGTTAATGGCAACCTCAGTAGCAACCGGGCGGCAGGATCTCTTTGACCAGTCCCTGGCGATCTACCGCACCGCTATGAACCAGATTGATGCCGACGGCTTTCTGCCTAATGAGCTGCGTCGCCGCCAGCGGGCGCTGGCTTATCACAATTACGCCCTGCAACCGCTGGTGATGATCGCCCTTTTCGCCCGTGCCAACGGCGTCGATATGCCTCAGGAGAATAGGGCTGCGTTACAGCGGCTTGCCACGCAGGTGATTGCCGGGCTGGATAACCCGCAGCCCTTCACCGACAGAAGCGGCGCTCAGCAGGATATGGCCTTTTTGCAGCAGCCGACAAATCTTGCCTGGCTGGAGGCCTGGTGCCAGCTCTCAACCTGCGATAACGATCTGCGCGCGCGGCTCGCCAGCCTGCGACCGCTGCAAAACAGGCGCCTCGGTGGGCCGCTGACGCTGCTAGTCGGGCCAAAAGAGTGATGTGGCGCACAGGTCAGCGAGACTGTTCTTAAAAGTGCCCATCAGGGTTGAGATTTGCGCAGCGATAGCCGAGGATAATCTTTCGGTATGGAAACATACCTTGCAATGATGTGATTGTATTTCGCCCGGCCATTTACCGGGCTTGTCCTTGAAACACGCAACTGGATTAAGGAGTAAGCATGAAATCGAACCGTCAGGCACGTCATCTTATGGGACTGGATTACAAAGTGTCGAACACCCGTAAGGTTGTCACCAAAGACAACAACGAGGAGACCGTTGTCTCCCACCGCTCCGGCCGTCATCGCCGCGCGGGTTAAGACCCACTCCCACACCACCCTGCGGGGTGGTGTTTATCCGGGCTTTACTCCGCGTTACTCACTCTGTGCTTTTTCCACCAGCTTCCCGTCCCTTAACGTAAACCGCATCATCAAAAATGAATTTTTGTGCGCCATCGCGCGTGCGCAGCACCATCATCAGGATATTTTTATCGATACAGTTTTTCGGCCCCGGCATATCCTCAAAGCAGAGCCGGTCTTTATCCTCTTCGGGAAGATAACCCTCACCAAAGGCATAGATATAAACACTTTTCGCACCCCGTTCATGGATAGAGGTAATGTGGTATTGCGTACTGATGGTCTCTTTGTTAATTAACCACCAGGCAATCCGCTTGCTATCAGACAGCGGCAAGCGATCAACCAATACCGAGGCGACGAATTCATTCTGATGTACGGCAATAATGTGCGTTGGGCGATTGTTAAGATAAAAATAAGTAGCAATACCTGCCGCAACAAAGGCCACCGCCAGGCCAAATCCTTTTTTCATTGTGTACCGCCTTCAATATCAACAATGGCTTTCATTATTTTGAGGGAAATGTGCAGCCATAAGCGTTACTCCTTAACGTAATGTTCCTTGCTATCGATTTTTTCAAACATATAACGACAAAGACCATTCATGTAGCAGGGATACTGGAGTTTTTTGTTTATGCCGCCAGCATCACATTTCAGCTCCCCACATGCCGCTTACCAGGAAAGTTGATAAAAATTCAATCAACGAATAGGTCAATCGGGAAGTATTTGCTCATTCAATGCTTTATAATTGCGCCCGCCGCTGTACCCGCGTGCGACCTCACCCCCCGTGCGCGCGTTCGTTTCTCAAGGAGCTGTTAGATGAATGCCAAACATAATAAGAATCGGTCACTGTATATCCCCTACGCAGGACCCGTGTTGCTCGAGTTTCCCCTGCTGAACAAAGGTAGCGCCTTCAGCGTTGAAGAGCGCAGCAGTTTCAACCTGCTGGGCCTGCTGCCGGAAGTGGTGGAAACCATTGAAGAGCAAGCCGAGCGCGCCTGGTTGCAGTATCAGGGCTTCAAGACCGATATCGATAAACACATTTACCTGCGTAACATTCAGGACACCAACGAAACCCTCTTCTACCGTCTCGTCGAAAATCATCTTGAAGAGATGATGCCGGTGATCTACACCCCGACGGTCGGCTGGGCGTGCGAACGCTTCTCAGATATCTACCGCCGCGCGCGCGGTGTGTTCATCTCCTGGCAAAATCGCGGCAGCATGGATGACATCCTGCAAAACGTGCCGAACCACAATATCAAAGTGATTGTGGTCACCGACGGCGAGCGCATCCTCGGCCTTGGCGACCAGGGCATTGGCGGGATGGGCATTCCTATCGGTAAGCTGTCGCTCTACACCTCCTGCGGCGGCATCAGCCCGGCTTACACCCTGCCGGTGGTGCTGGATGTCGGCACCAACAACCAGCAACTGCTCAACGATCCGCTCTATATGGGCTCGCGCCATCCGCGCATTACCGGCGATGAGTACTACGCCTTTGTGGATGAGTTCATCCAGGCGGTGAAACAGCGCTGGCCGGACGTGCTGTTGCAGTTCGAAGATTTTGCCCAGAAAAACGCCATGCCGCTGCTGAACCGCTACCGGGATGAGATCTGCTCCTTTAACGATGACATTCAGGGCACGGCCGCCGTCACCGTCGGGACACTGATTGCCGCCAGCCGCGCGGCGGGCAGCCAGCTCAGCGATCAGAAAATTGTCTTCCTCGGGGCCGGTTCCGCTGGCTGCGGTATCGCCGAGCAGATCATCGCCCAGACCCAGCGTGAAGGCCTTAGCGAAGAAGCCGCGCGCCAGAAAGTCTTTATGGTTGACCGTTTCGGCCTGCTGACCGACGGCATGCCAAACCTGCTGCCGTTCCAGACCGGGCTGGTGCAGAAGCGCGAAAATCTGCAAAACTGGGATATTAACGTCCAGAACGAAGCGATCTCCCTGCTTGATGTGGTGCGCAACGTGAAGCCGGATATCCTGATTGGCGTCTCCGGCCAGACCGGGCTGTTCACGGAGGAGATTATCCGTGAGATGCACAAACACTGCCCGCGCCCGATCGTGATGCCGCTCTCCAACCCGACTTCGCGGGTGGAAGCAACGCCGCAGGACATCATCAGCTGGACCAACGGCATGGCGCTGGTTGCCACCGGCAGCCCGTTTGCCCCGGTGCAGTTTCAGGATAAAGTCTTCCCGATTGCCCAGTGCAACAACGCCTATATCTTCCCGGGCATTGGCCTTGGTGTGATCTCCTCCGGCGCGTCGCGTATCACTGACGATATGCTGATGGCGGCGAGTGAAACGCTGGCTGAGTACTCGCCGCTGCTGCTGAATGGCGAAGGGCTGGTGCTGCCGGAACTGAAGGATATTCAGATAGTGTCGCGCGCAATCGCCTTTGCCGTCGGCAAAATGGCGCAGCAGCAAGGCGTGGCGGTGAAAACCTCCCCGGAAGCGCTGAAGCAGGCCATTGATGACAACTTCTGGGAGCCGCAGTACCGCAACTATCGCCGTACCTCGATTTAACTCTCCCCGCAACCCGGAGCACGCTGCTCCGGGTTTTTTGTTGCTGGTAAATCATTCACTTCCTCGCTAAACTCCTTTTCACCCATCAACTTACTGAATATAAAAAAGGAGGCTACCTATGCTGTATTGTGAATTGTTTGACTATTCACATGCATTTGGCGATCGCGCCAGCTCAAGCGTTACCGGTATCGTGCTGCGATAACCTCTGCTTGAGCGAAGCATAACTCTCCCTTCCCTCGGGCTTACCGGGTTGTCGTCAGCGATGTTTGACGAGGCGTTTTCACGCCTGTAACTCTTGAGTAAGCAATGAGCACACTACTATCTGCACAATCAATCCGTGTTGAGACCGCCTTCGGTCCGCTGTTTTCTGACCTCTCCTTTACCCTGAAAAAGGGCGATCGCCTTGGGCTTATTGGCGACAATGGCTGCGGCAAAAGTACCCTGCTGAAGGTGCTTGATGGCACGATCTCCCCGCTTTCCGGTATGGTGACACAGGCGCATCACTGCCTGCTGGCGCGCGTGGAGCAACACCTCCCCGATGAACTGTTGTCAATGACGCTGCTTGATGCGGTGCTGGCGCAACTCCCTTCGGCTGAACGGGAAACCCAGCGCTGGCGCGCAGAATCGCTGCTCGCCACGATGGGGTTGAACGAGCAGGAGATTGCCTTAACGGCGGCGACGCTGAGCGGCGGGCAACACACCCGCCTGCTGCTGGCGCGGGCGCTGATCCGCGAACCCGACCTGCTGTTACTGGATGAGCCAGGCAACCACCTCGATCTGCCCACTCTGCTGTGGCTGGAGCAGTTTCTGCAAAGCTGGTCCGGCAGCTTTGTGATGGTCTCCCACGACGCCGCACTGCTGGATGCCGTCACCAACGGCACCTGGATCCTGCGCGACCATACGTTGCACGGTTTCGCCTTACCCTGCACTCTGGCGCGCAAAGCGCTTGGGGAGCGGGATGAGAGCGATGCCCTGCGCCACAAAGCGGAGCAGAAGGAGATTGACCGTGTGACCGCCAGCGCCAAACGGCTGGCGACATGGGGTCGCGTCTACGACAACGAAGATCTGGCGCGTAAAGCAAAACAGATGGCACGCCAGGTGGATCGCCTGAAAGCGAGCCAGACGGAACTGACCGACGGCAGCCAGTGGCGGCTGGCGCTGCATGGCGAACCCTTAGCGGCTGACCGCTTACTGGAGATGGATAACCTGGCGGTCTCCCCCGCGTCGGGGTTGCCTGCGCTGTTCCGCATCCCGCTTGCCCGCCTGAAAAGCGGCGATCGGGTGGCGGTGCTCGGGCGCAACGGCTGCGGGAAATCCTCTCTGCTAAGGCTTATCTGGCAGGTTTACCACCAGCCGGAGCATGACGCCCTGCGCCTGCATCCGCGGCTGCATGCCGGGTATTACGATCAGAGCCTGCACCAGTTGCCGGACGAGTCGACCCTGTTCGACGCGCTGGAGCCTTTCGCCCCGGCGCCCGGTGACAGGAAAATGGCCTTGATCAGCGCCGGTTTTGCCTTTTCTCGTCACAGCCAGCGTGTGGCAACACTCAGCGGCGGCGAGCGCTCGCGGCTGCTCTTTGTCGGGCTGTCGCTGGCGCGCTTTAACCTGCTGATGCTCGATGAGCCGACCAACCACCTTGATATGGCGGGCAAAGAGGAGCTGGCGCAGGCGTTAACGCAGTTCAGCGGCGGCGTGCTGCTGGTGAGCCACGACCGGCAGTTGATAAGCCAGAGCTGTAACCGTTTCTGGCTGGTGGAAGATGGCGAGCTGAGCGAGTGGCATGATGCCGACACGGTGTTTGCCCGTTTGCGCGAACGCGCTGGCTCGCCGGTTGCGGCGGTTAACACGCAATCCTGCACCGCTGCGGCACCGGACGATGATGACGCTCTGCTGGAGCGGCTAATCGATCTGGAAATGCGGCTGGAGGAAGATCTGGCGCGCAAAGAGAAGCATCAAAAACCCCAGTTGCAGGCGCAGTGGCGCGACGAGATCGCCCGTCTTCGCTTGCTGTTGTAGCCGTTTTATCTCTGCTTCAAAGGCACCGCAAGGTGCCTTTTTTCATATTTCCCACATATTCATGACATCTGTGCAGCACGTTTTGTAACCACATTAACTGTTTGATTACTCACCATTTACCCTACCTGATATAAGGGTAATGGCGGCAAAGTATGTCATTCTGTTGCCAGGCTATTGAATCCCTTTCCTAAACCATTAACTCTTAAGGGGTATTGAGGGATGAGGCGATAGCGCTTCACCGTTCTTTTGCCAGCAAGGAGATTAAAGATGAAAGCTGCCGTTGTTACTCAGGATCACCAGGTTGCTATTGCAGAGAAGACGCTGCGCCCGCTGAAACATGGCGAAGCGCTGCTGAAAATGGAGTGTTGCGGCGTATGCCACACCGATCTGCATGTTAAAAACGGTGATTTTGGCGACAAGACCGGGGTGATCCTCGGTCATGAAGGGATTGGCATCGTCACGGAGATTGCCGAAGGCGTCACCTCGCTGAAACCAGGCGATCGCGCCTCTGTTGCGTGGTTCTTCCAGGGCTGCGGCCACTGTGAATATTGCAACAGCGGCAATGAAACCCTGTGCCGCGAAGTGGTCAACGCCGGTTACACCGCCGATGGCGGCATGGCGCAGGAGTGCATTGTGGTAGCGGATTACGCGGTAAAAGTGCCGGACGGCCTCGGCTCCGCGGAAGCCAGCAGCATCACCTGTGCGGGTGTCACCACCTATAAAGCGGTGAAAGTGTCGCAGATTAACCCGGGCCAGTGGATCGCAATTTATGGTCTGGGCGGCCTCGGCAACCTGGCATTGCAGTACGCGAAAAATGTCTTTAATGCCAAAGTGATCGCCATTGACGTGAATGACGAGCAGCTTAAGCTTGCCGCCAGCATGGGCGCCGATCTGACCATCAACTCGCGCAGCGAAGATGCGGCGAAAGTGGTGCAGGAGAAAACCGGCGGCGCGCATGCGGCCGTGGTGACCGCCGTGGCGAAAGCGGCCTTTAACTCGGCGGTCGACGCCGTGCGCGCCGGTGGACGCGTGGTCGCCGTTGGTCTGCCGCCGGAAGCGATGAGCCTCGATATTCCGCGTCTGGTGCTGGACGGCATCCAGGTGGTGGGTTCGCTGGTCGGTACCCGTCAGGATCTTACCGAAGCCTTCCAGTTCGCCGCCGAAGGGAAAGTGGTGCCGAAAGTGGCGCTGCGCCCGCTGGAAGATATCAACGCCATCTTTAAAGAGATGGAGCAGGGCCAGATCCGTGGCCGTATGGTGATCGATTTACGTCATTGATCGCGCACGGTGCAGGGTGTTCGCGCCCTGCACCGCGCTTACGCTTGCCTCCCCATCCCCGCTGTTTTGCGCTTTTCTGAAAAGCTTATCTCATTTCCTTTGTTCCCTTGTTCTGACGCTCCCCGGATGATGAAGGCGACGTTAAAACAAGAGATAACAAAGGAATTCACCATGCGCTTCCCTTTTCGTAGACCGCTGTTAGCGGCGTTGATCACGGCTGCTCCGTTGCTGAGCCAGGCAGCGCAAACGCCGGTTAAAGGCGGCACGCTGATCTATCTTGAGCAGCAGGCACACACCAACCTCTACCCCCCGGCGGGCGGTTTCTACCCGAATGGCGGCATCCTCAATCAAATTACCGACAAACTCACCTGGCAGAACCCCAAAACACTGGAGGTGGAGCCGTGGATCGCCGAAAGCTGGAGCAGCAACGCCGACAAAACGGAGTACACCTTCAAAATTCGTCCCGGCGTGACCTTCTCCGATGGCACGCCGCTGGATGCGGCAGCGGTGGCGAAAAACTTTGATACCTACGGGCTGGGGAATAAAGCGCAGCGCCTGCCGGTCTCAGAGGTGATCAACAACTACGACCACAGTGAAGTGATCGATGCGCACACCGTGAAGTTCTACTTTAAAAAGCCCTCGCCGGGGTTCCTGCAGGGAACGGCGACCATCGGATCCGGCCTGGTCTCCCTTAGCACGCTGCAACGCAGCTTCGATTCGCTGGGCGACGCCCGGCATATTATTGGCTCCGGGCCGTTTGTGGTCAGCGATGAGAAACTCGGCCGTGAAGTGACCCTCACGGCACGTAAAGATTACCGCTGGGGGCCGAAAAATATCCCTCAGCAAGGCCCTGCCAATCTCGACGGCATAAAAATCATTGTCACGCCGGAAGATAGCGTGCGCATTGGCGCGCTGCTGGCAGGCCAGGCCGGGTTTATCCGCCAGGTTCAGGCCTACGACGAGAAGCAGGCCACCGACCAGGGCTTTACCATCTATGCGGCGCCGACGCGCGGCGTTAATGACAGCCTCAGTTTCCGCCCGGACAACCCGCTGGTCGCCGACCTGCGCGTACGTCAGGCGCTGCTGCATGCCACCAATGCGAAGCAGGTGGTTGAAACCCTCTTCTCCCGCAACTATCCGCAGGCCACCTCGGTGATCGCGGCCTCCGCCGCCGGGTATGTCAATCTCAGCGACAAACTGGCGTTTGACCCGGCAAAGGCTAACCAGCTGCTTGATGAAGCGGGCTGGAAAACTGGCGCGGACGGCGTGCGTGCAAAAGAGGGCCAGCGGCTGGCACTGACGGTGTATGAGTCGCTGCCACAGCCGCAAAACAAAGAGGTGCTGCAACTGGTGGCGCAACAGTGGAAACAGGTCGGCGTGGCCCTGAGCGTAAAAGCAGGCGATGCCGGCAGCCGCACGCTGGATAACCTCGACCCGCTGAAAACGCCCTTAACCGTTTCTGAAGTGGGCCGCGCCGATCCGGACGTGGTGAAAAGTATGTTCTTCCCGGCCAACCGCGATGCGCTGCTGCAAAAAGGCGGCTCCAGCGACAAAGTGAAGCGTTTCCGCGACGACCAGCTTAATGACAAGCTGACGGCGATTTCAGCCGAAGTTGACCCGCAAAAACGGCTGCAACTCACCGGCGATGCGCAGCGCTACCTGCTCGATAACGCCTATGTGATCCCTATCTTTGAAGAGCCGCAGGTGTTTGCCGGTGCGCCATCGGTGAAAGGCGTTGCCTTTGAAGCCGTTGGACGCCCCTCATTCTATGGCGCCTGGATCGAGAAAGAGTAAGGGGATCGCGATGAGCCACTATCTGCTGCGACGCGTCGGGCAAGGACTGCTGGTGTTATGGGCCGCCTTTACCCTCTCCTTTTTTCTGCTCCAGGTGCTGCCCGGCGATGCGGTACTGATTAAATTTCAGAACCCGGATCTGGGCCTCAGCCCGGCGCAAATCGAGGAGATGCGGGTTGCTTACGGCGCGGATAGCCCGCTGTGGCAGCAATATTTCCACACGCTGTTTGCCATGCTGCGCGGCGATGTTGGTTACTCCGTACAGGCCGGGGTGCCGGTGAGCGAACTGATCGCCAGTAACCTGCCCGACACCCTGACGCTGGCGCTGCCCGCCTTCTTACTGGCGGCGGTGCTGGCTTTTACGCTGGCGGTCGCCTCGCGCTTACCGGCGCTGCGCTGGCTGAGCAACGTGTTCCAGTCCCTGCCGGTGCTCTTTATCTCGCTGCCAACGTTCTGGCTCGGCATCGCACTTATTCAGCTCTTCTCCTTCCAGCTGCGGCTGATTCCGGTGATTAACCCGTCGCCTTTGCAGGGGCTGATCTTGCCAATTATCACCGTGGCGATCCCGATCTCCGCCCCGCTGGCGCAAATCCTGATGCGCAGCATCGATCAGGTGTCGGTTCAGCCCTTTGTCGGCGTGGCGCGGGCAAAAGGGATGAGCGAAACCGGCGTGTTATGGCGGCATGTGCTGGGCAACGCCCTGCTGCCGGTGCTCAATATCGCCGGTTTGCTGCTCGGCGAACTGATTGCTGGCGCGTTGATCACCGAAACCGTGTTTGGTCGTGCCGGGCTGGGCCAGCTTACGCAGCAGGCGGTCAATAATCAGGATATTGCGGTGCTACAGGCGGTAGTGATGATCTCCGCACTCGGCTTTGTGCTGATCAATCTGTTGGTGGATTTACTGATGCCGTGGTTTGACCCGCGGTTGCAAACGGTCACCGGAGGCGCGTCATGAGTCTGGTTGATTATGCGGCGGCGGCCCAAAAACGCACACCGCTACGCAGCCCGTTGCGCTGGCAACCGGGCTTATGGCTCGCGTGGCTGGTTCTCATTGCGGCGCTGCTGGCCGCCTTTTTCCCTGCGCTGTTCACCGGCTGGAACCCGGAAGAAGGCGTCGCCGGTGCGCAGCGGCTTGCGCCGCAGGCCGGGCACTGGCTCGGCACCGATCAGCTGGGCCGCGATCTCTACGCCCGGATTGTTTATGGTGCCAGGCATTCGCTCTCCGCCGCGCTGGCCGCCGTCACCATGGGGCTGGTAGTGGGCACGCTGATCGGTGTGCTGGCCGGCGCGTTTGCCGGTCGGGTGGAGTCGATCCTGATGCGTCTGGTGGATGTGCTGCTCGCCATCCCGTCCCTGCTCTTATCCCTGACGGTGATCATTTTGCTGGGCTTCGGGACGGTGAATGCGGCCATCGCCGTCGGCGTCGCCTCTGTTGCCAGCTTCGCACGGCTCGCACGCGGCGAAGTGGTGCGCGTTCGCCACACCGATTATGTCGAAGCGGCCTGGGGCAGCGGTGGCACCTTCTGGACAGTGGTGTGGCGGCATATTTTGCCCAATTCGCTTACCGCCGTGGTGGCCTTTGCCACCCTGCAGTTTGGTCAGGCCATCCTGGCGCTCTCGACCCTCAGCTTTCTGGGTTACGGTACCCCGCCGCCGGTACCGGAGTGGGGATTGCTTATCGCCGAAGGGCGCAACTACTTATCTACCGCCTGGTGGCTGACGACCTTCCCGGGGCTGGTGGTGATTATGGTGGTGCTGGCCGTCAACCGCATCAGTCGTCAACTCAGTGGAGGCCACGCATGACACTTCTGTCCGTAGAAAATCTGACCCTCAGTTACCGCACCGGGCAGGCGTGGCGCGAAGTGGTACATAACGTCAGCTTCAGCCTGAAGCGCGGCGAGATGCTGGCATTTGTCGGTGAATCCGGCTCGGGGAAAACCACCACCGCGCAGGCGATCATTGGCCTGCTGGCGGAGAATGCTCGCCGCGATCGGGGCGAGATCGTGCTCAATGGCGAAACCATCAGTCACTGGTCGGCGAAGCGTCTCGACAGCCTGCGCGGCGCGCGCATAAGCCTGGTGCCGCAGGATCCGGGTAACGCCCTCAATCCGGTAAAAACCATTGGCGAGCAGGTCAGCGAAGTGCTGCGCCTGCACCGCCAACTGAGCGCTGCCGAACGCAACGCGCAGGTGCTCTCGCTGTTGCAAAAAGTGGGGTTGAGTCACCCGGAGCAGCGCATGGCGCAATATCCGCATCAGCTCTCCGGCGGTATGAAGCAGCGCGTATTGATTGCCATCGCCATTGCGCTGCAACCGGAAGTGATTATTGCCGATGAGCCGACCAGCGCCCTCGACGTCACGGTACAAAAACGGATCCTCGATCTGCTGGACACGCTGCGGCGCGAATCGGGCACTGCGGTGCTGTTTGTCACCCATGACCTGGCACTGGCCGCCGAACGCGCCGACCGGCTGCTGGTGTTTCGCAATGGTGAGATCCAGGAGCACGGGGATACCAGCGTTATCCTTCGCGCACCGCGCCACCCTTATACGCGACAGTTGCTCAGCGATGTACGCGGCGAGGCGCTGACCATCGCCCCGGTGTCCGGCGACCCTCTCGCCCCCCCGGCGATTCGCCTGCAGGGGATCGAAAAACAGTTTTCGCTGGGCAAAGGCCATACTTTGCAGGCGCTGGAGGCGGTAAGTTTTGAGGTGCGCCGCGGCAGCACCCACGCGCTGGTGGGCGAATCTGGCTCCGGTAAAACCACCCTGGCGCGTATTCTGCTTGGTTTCGAGCAGGCGGACAGCGGAACGGTGGTAATTAACGGCAGTGACGTGACGCACCTGAACCGCGAGGCGCGACGCCAGCTGCGACGCGAGATCCAGTTCGTTTATCAGAACCCCTTCGCCTCGCTCGATCCACGCCAGACGCTGTTTGAAATCATCGAAGAGCCGCTGAAAAATTTCACGCCAGTGGATAAAGCGACGCGCAGAACGCGGGTCGAGGCGGTCGCCGGTCGGGTTGCCTTACCCGTTGAACTTCTGAGCCGCCGCGCCCGTGAACTCTCTGGCGGGCAGCGCCAGCGTGTGGCGATTGCACGCGCCTTGATTCTGGAGCCCTCCATTCTGGTGCTGGATGAAGCCACCTCCGCGCTGGATGTGACGGTGCAGGCGCAGATCCTCGCCCTGCTTCAGCAACTCCAGCAGCAACTGGGGCTGACCTATCTGTTTATCACCCATGACCTGGCGACGGTACGGCGTATCGGGCACAGCGTCACGGTACTGCGCAACGGCCGGGTGGTTGAGCACGGCAGCGTCGAGGCGCTGTTCGCCGCGCCGCAGGATGCTTACACCCGCGAGCTTATTGACGCTATTCCCCATTTTCAACCCGCTACGGAGGAGTTCGCATGACGCGAAAACGCCTGGGCTTTTTCACCCGTCTACTGGATAACGCGCCGCCCAAAGAACGCTATCGCCTGGCGACAGAGCAGATCCGCCACGCTGAGCGTCACGGCTTTGACAGTGCGTGGATCGCCCAGCACCACTTTCATGAGCATGAGGGTGGATTACCCTCGCCGCTGCTTTTCCTCGCCCATGCGGCGGCGCATACGCAGACCATTCGCCTCGGTACGGCGATCATCACCCTGCCGCTGGAAAATCCGCTGCGCGTGGCGGAGGACGCGGCGGTACTGGACTTGCTGGCGGACGGGCGGCTGGAAGTCGGCTTTGGTTCCGGCGGCACGCCGACATCGTTTCTGCCATTTGGCCTGACGATTGATCAACGTGCCGCGGTATTTGAGGAGTCACTGCATCTGATTCAGAGCGCCTGGCGCGGCGATTCGCTCGCCCATCCGGATAATCATCTTTACCCGCCAGCACCGCAGCTGACGGAGCGGGTCTGGATCGCGACCTTTTCCATTGAGGGCGCGGTGCGTGCCGCACGGGCCGGGCACGGTTTGATGCTCTCGCGCACCCAGCCGCGCCCTGCTGATAAACCCGGCTTAAGGCTGGATGAGATCCAGAATCCGATAGTCGATGCCTATCTCGATGCCCTGCCAACTGGCGTTGCGCCGCGCATTCTCGCCTCCCGCACCGCGTTTGTCGCTGATACCACCGCGTATGCGCTTCAGGTCGCCACGCCGGGTTTGACCCGCCAGGCAGAGCAGCATCGCGCCGCAGGTCATGCCCTTATCGGTGACAACGTCACCGATTATATCCAGCAGTTCGACGCGCATATTGGCAATCCGCAGACCGTTCTCGCCTCGCTCCGGCAGGATTCCGTGCTGCTTCGTGCCACGGATATCTCTTTCCAGGTGCACTCGGTGGAGCCTTCCCATCCGGACACGCTGCGTTCTATTGAACTGATTGCCGGGCATATTGCGCCGCATATTTTATAAGGAGTCACCATGAGCTTACGTCACGACATTCTCGCCGATCTTGCCGGGATCGCCCCGTCATCTGCCCTCGCCGCCGCTCGCCAGACCCGCGAGGCAGCAACGCGACATGCGCAAGGCAGCTACGACGCACTTTTTACTACCCATGATGAAACCTTCTCTGCCGAGGCGCGCTTTAGCGTGGCGGCCAAGGTGGCGAAATGGCATAACGCGGACGATCTTGCCGCGCACTATGCGGGCCAGGGTCTGACCGATCCGACGTCAGCACAGCTGGCACCCGCGATTGAGTTTGCGCGCCTGCTAACCTTCTCGCCGGTTAAAGCGACGCCGGAGACGCTAAACAGCCTGCAGGCCGCGGGCTGGAGCGCGGAAAATATTGTTACGCTGGCGCAGCTAATCGCCTTTGTCAGTTTTCAGAGCCGCCTGCTTGCCGGGCTGCGTCTCCTGAATGGCAAGCCGGTATTGCATCATGACGCCCCTGTTGTCGCAGGCAGTTGGCATACAACCGCGCAAACGCGAAGCGGCAAAGCAGCGCCGGTGCGTTTCACGCAGCAGGAGTTGGGCTGGGAGCCGTGGATCGCCGCAAAACCGCTGGAAGAGTTCAGTGTGGATGAGCAGGCCGTTCTCGCCAGGTTTGGCCACAGCAATTCTGACTATTTTCGTCTGCTGGGACGCAACCTGCCGGTGCTTGAGCAGCGCACGCTGACGGATAAAGGGATCTTTTATACGCCCGGTGGGCTACCGCGTGCCGAGCGCGAACTGGCCGCGACGGTCGCAAGTAAGGTGAATGGCTGTATCTACTGCGCCTCGGTACACGCACGCAAAACCAGCCAGTTATCAAAGGCGGATAACGCCGTAGAGACGTTGCTGGCGGTGGCGCCAGGCGGCGCGTTGCATGAGGGGCAATCAGCACGCTGGCAGGCGGAAATTGACGCCGCCGCCGCACTCTCCGTGTCCCCGCCAGCGCTGACCATAGACCATATATCGCGCCTTGAAAGCGAGGGGCTGGATACGCTTGAGCAGCTGGATCTTATTCAGTCCGCCGCCTTTTTTGCCTGGGCCAACCGGCTGATGTTAACCCTGGGCGAACCGTTCCTGCCGTAGAACCGTTCCTGACGTAGCCTCGTGTCGGATGGCGCTGCGCTTATCCGACCTACGAAACCCCGCAACCTTTTATCTCCCGTAGGCCGGATAAGGCGAAGCCGATATCCGGCATTTCATCACCGAGCCTCGCCCAGTCAAACCAGCACCCGCAGGCCGGAAAAGACAAAGCCGTCATCCGGTATTTCATCACCGCGCCTCGTCCACCCAAACCAGCACCCGTAGGCCGGAAAAGACAAAGCCGCCATCCGGCGTTTCATCACCGCGCCTCGCCCAGTCAAACCGGCACCCGCAGGCCGGATAAGGCGAAGCCGCCATCCGGCATTTCATCACCGAGCCTCGTCCAGTCAAACCGGCACCCGTAGGCCGGATAAGGCGAAGCCGCCATCCGGCATTTCATCACCGAGCCTCGTCCAGTCAAACCGGCACCCGTAGGCCGGATAAGGCGAAGCCGCCATCCGGCATTTCATCACCGAGCCCCGTCCACCCAAACCGGCACCCGTAGGCCGGAAAAGGCAAAGCCGCCATCCGGCATTTCATCACCGAGCCCCGTCCACCCAAACCGGCACCCGCAGGCCGGAAAAGGCAAAGCCGCCATCCGGCATTTCATCACCGAGCCTCGTCCACCCAAACCAGAACCCGTAGGCCGGATAAGGGAAAGCCGCCATCCGGCGTTTTATCACCGAGCCTCACCCATTCAAACCAGCACCCGTAGGCCGGATAAGGCGGAGCCGCCATCCGGCATTTCATCACCGAGCCTCGTCCACCCAAACCGGCGCCCGTAGGCCGGAAAAGACAAAGCCGCCATCCGGCGTTTCATCACCGCGCCTCGTCCACCCAAACCGGCACCCGCAGGCCGGATAAGGCAAAGCCGCCATCCGGCATTTCATCACCGAGCCTCACCCATTCAAACCAGCACCCGCAGGCCGGATAAGGCGAAGCCGCCATCCGGCGTTGCGTTACACTGTCACCACTTCTGCCTGGTGTCTGGTGATGCGACGGTTATAAATCAGCAGCGAGGTAAGCGCGGCGAAGGTCAGCACCGCCGCTGGCAGCGCCAGATAGTTATAGCTAAAGCCAAAAGCAATAATCAGCCCGCCAAACCATGCCCCTACCGCGTTACCGAAATTAAACGCCATCTGCCCACCTGCGGCACCCAGCATTTCGCCACCCTTCGCATTTTGCAGCAGCATGATTTGCAGCGGCGCAGAGAGCGCAAACAGCCCGGCACAGCAGATGAAGCCCAATGAGAGCGCGCCTGCTTTGCTTTCGCCGAGGAAAAATAGCGCTACCATCGCCAGCATGATCACCAGTTCGGTCGCTGCCGCAATGCGTATCGGACTGAATCGCGCCGACACTCTGCCGCTGAACATGTTCCCCAGCACCATTCCCAGCCCCATCAGCATCATAATCAGCGTCATGGCATTTTGTGAAAAGCCGGAGACGCTCACCATAAAGGGTTTCACGTAACTGAACCAGGCAAACACCCCGGCATTGCCGAACATGGTGGCGGCGAAGATCAGCCACGGCTCCGGTTTCTTCAGAAAGTGAAACTGCTCGCTCAGGCGGGTCGGCGCAGTGTCATACAGGCTCGGCACCCAGAAAATGACCGACACCATCACCAGTACAAAGAAGAGCGAGATCAGCACAAAGGTGTAGCGCCAGCTAAAGAGATGGCCGATCCACGTACCGAGTGGAATACCGATCAGGTTAGCGACGGTCATCCCGGCGATCATCCCGGCCACCGCCATCGTCACTTTGCCCGGCGGCGCGATTTTCGAGAGGATAATGGCACCGACGCCAAAGATAGCGCCGTGTGGAAAGCCAGAGATCAGCCGACCAATCACCAGCATCGGATATGCGCTGGAGAAGGTGAAAATCGTATTGCCGACAAAGCAGAGCGCCACCAGAAAGAGCAGCACATTTTTCAGCGAGAAGCGGTTGGAGAACATCGCCATGATCGGCGCGCCAATCACCACACCCGCCGCATAGGCGGAGATCATATGCCCCGCCGACGGAATCGAGATCCCGACGTTATTCGCAAGCTCGGTCAACACGCCCATGATACCGAACTCAGCCATCCCAAGACCAAAGGTCGCAAGTGCCAACGAAAAAACCGTTTTTTTCATACCACTAACCACTTGTTAAAAGTTTGCGACGGGCATTATTGACCATTCGCGTAAGGCAGACCAGTTGAAACCCGTCCGCTGACGTTTTAATCCATGAATACAGTTTTTCTGCCCCTGCTTAATCTGCGGGGCTTTGCAGCCCCTGCTGCAAAAAATCAATCAACGCCCGCGTTTTCACCGGCAGATAGCGGCGGCTGGAGTAGATGGCAACCAGACGCAGCGGCGCTGCCGCCTGCGGGAAGACGATCTCTACCAGACGCCCCTCATTAATCGGCTGCTGGCAGGCCTGTTTTGACAGGATGGCAAACCCCACGCCCGCCAGCGCAGCTTTGAAAGCCATCTCACCGCTGTTGACGCGGTAATGCCCTTTCACGTTGACCACCTCATGCTTACCCGCGGCATCGACAAATTGCCAGGCCGCGCCGTTCAGCGCGCTGACGGTGGTAATACAAGGTAAAGCCTCAAACTGGCGGATAGAAACCGGCAGGCCGTAGCGTTCAATTAACGCAGGCGCAGCCACAATGGTGCAGGGAAAGGTCGCCAGGGGACGGGCGATGTAATCGCTGTCATCCAGATCGCCACGGGTAACGATAACGGCGAGATCCACCTCTTCGCGCAGGGATTCGAAGCCGGACAGATTGGTTATGCAACTGATCTCCAGTTCCGGGTAACGGCAGGCGAAATCCGCCAGCAGATCGCCGAGCAGCGCCGGCCCCATCTCGCTCGGAATGCAAATGCGTAGCGGCCCTTTTAGCTGCACCTGCCGCGACATCAACTCCGCCTCCGTCTGCTCCAGCGACTCAAGCAGCGGCTTTGAGCGCGTATAGAGAAGCTGCCCGGACGGCGTCAGTTTCCGGTGACGGGTTGTGCGCTCAATAAGCTGCACGTTGAGCATCTCTTCAAGCCGGGCAACCGTGCGGCTGACGTTCGATGTCGGCATGGTCAGCGCCTTCGCCGCCGCCACAAAACTTCCTTTATCCACCACCGCACAGAAGATCTTCAACGCGGTAAAATCCAGCCCTGTCCGCATGTTTATCCCATTTTTGATAACAATGACGGTCACTTTTACCGTCTTATTCTCAAAACTGCCAGGTATTAGAGTACCTGTTCCTCTTTTTTACAGGTTTACTCGTTGCTTATGTCACAACAAAACGCCTCCCGGACGCTTACCAGCATGGCCATCGTTGTCTCCTTTATCCAGTTCGCTAACGCGCTGGAATATATGGCCTTCAATCCAATATTCGCCTTTATGGCCCCGTCCTTTGCAGTGCCGCTCGCCTTCTCCGGCTATGTCTCTGCTGCCTACACGTTCGCCGCGATGTTCTCCGGAGCGATCGCGTTCTACTTCATCGGCGCAATCAATCAGCAGCGCTTTTTAATCGGCAATATGGCGCTGCTGTGCATATTGACTCTTCTGACGACACTCACCACCCACTTTGGCGTGCTGCTGGCGCTGCGCTTTTTTGCCGGGCTGGTCGGCGGCACGACCATGGGGGTGGCGACCAGCCTGCTGATCAACGCCGCACCAGCGCAGCTACGCGGCAAGATGGTGTCGACGGTGATCGCCGCGTTTTCCATGATCAGCATTGTCGGCATGCCAGCGGTGCTGTTTATCTGCTCCCGCTGGGGGTGGAAAACCTCACTGCTCTCAATCAGCGCCTGCTGCCTTGTGGCGCTGGTGCTGATTGTGTGCGTCATTCCCGCCCAGCAGGGCAGATCAGGCCCACGGCAGAAGATCACCCTTGATGCGCAGACGCTGCTCTTCGCCTCCGGCAATGCGCTGGTACAGTTCAGCCCAATGCTGCTCATTCCTGTACTGGTGCCGCTGTTGCAGCTGCTTGGCGCAACGGTCACGGAGCTTGCCTGGCTCTTTTTTGCCGGTGGCATCGCCGGGTATCTCGCGACCCGGTTTACCGGCCTGCTGACGCAACGCTATACCGCCCAGGCGCTGGCGCTGACCTCCAGCGCCCTGTTCGTTGCCAGCCTGCTGATCCCCGCGCTGCACTGCTCTAATGCCTGGCTTTTTATGCTGCTGTTTCTCTCAGGGTCCTATAGCCGCCTGGTCTCCTCATCGGTGCTCACCCTGCAGTTCCCGGATAATGCGCAACGCGCGGGATTTGGCTCTTTGCAAACGGCGCTGATGCACCTCGCCACCACCGCCGCATTTTCACTCTCTTCGTGGCTGCTCTCCGCCAGGGCGCTGACCCTCGACGCCCTTAAACCATTACTGATAATTTGCGCTCTCAGCGCCCTTCTCTTTCCTCTGCTGGTGCCGCTATTGCAGAGGAAACTGGCCTTGCGCAGCGCAGCGTCAAACCCATAACAAAAAGCGCCCGGCACGCTCTTCGCCGGGCGCCATCATCGTCATAACGCCGCGCGCCGTCACCAGGAGAACCAAAGGAAATGCAGGATCCTGGAAGATGCCTCGCAAAGATTTTCACCGTTTGCATGGCGTTGCTTTATGCAGGAAGCAACCTCGCAATTTCTGCATAAGCCTGATGAAAGGACGTTGTTTGCATGATGGCGGATTGCTAATTTTCGCTGCACAGAACCAGGGAGGAGATGATGGAAATGGATGGGGAAAAGCGAAGATTACGTTGCGTTGAGACACGCGGCAACGACGGAATACAGCGTAATCAGGTACAGCTAAAAAACCGCTCCGGACGGGATGCCGGAGCGGTTAGCGAATTACTTAATGCCTTCCGTACTCTCTTTTTTCGCTTCGAGACGTTCGACGTCGCGATACCAGCGCGGATGGTGCTTCATCGCCCAGCGGCGGCTCACTTTGCCCTCGATCATGCCCTTGATCGAACCTTTGACCCAGAAAGCCATATACATATGGATCAGGATGGCGTGGATCAAAATAATCGCCGAGGTCGCATGCAGCAGCAGACTGTAACGAATGACCTGAATCGGAAAGTAGTGGGCAAAGTACGGGCGCCAGATCACCACCCCGGTCACCAGCAGCACGGTCATCATGCTCATAATGGTCCAGAACATCATCTTCTGCCCGGCATTATACTTGCCGACCTTCGCCACTTTGTGCTCGTTGCCTTTCAGTACCTCAACGATATTTTTCACCCACGGCCAGTCCTTCTTGTCCGGGATGTTGTGATGCACGAAGCGCACGAACATAAACATCAGCGCCAGGAAGATCACCACACCGAAGAAAGGATGCAAAATGCGCCCCATCTGTGGTGTGCCGAAGGTCTCCGTCAGCCACTGCAGCGTCGGAAAGAAGAAGGAGATGCCGGAGAGCGCCACCAAGAAGAAGCAGATCACCACCGTCCAGTGGCAGGCGCGGTCGATAAATTTCGTCCGCACAATCATTTTCGACTTACTCATGATGATCGTCCTCTTCGTCATCCACCTCTTTATTGGGGCCGATGCCAATGTAGTGGTAAATCAGCCCGGCGAACGTGGCAAGGAAGCCGGCCGCCGACAGCGGTTTCAATACCCCTTTCCACAGCCCAACCGCCGTGTCGATATGCGGATCGTTGGGCAGCTCGTGATAGAGCGCTGGCTTATCGGCATGATGCAGCACATACATCACATGGGTGCCGCCTACGCCCTGCGGATTGTAGATACCCGCATTGCTGTAACCGCGCGCTTTCAGCTTCTCAATGCGCTGCTCGCCAAGCTCCAGCATCTCCCTTTTGGTGCCGAAATGAATAGCGCCAGTCGGGCAGGTCTTCACGCAGGCGGGCTCCTGGCCGACGCTGACGCGATCGATGCAGAGCGTACATTTATAGACCCGGTTATCCTCTTTACTGAGGCGCGGGACATTAAATGGACACCCGGCGATGCAGTAGCCGCAGCCGATGCAGTTCTCCTGCTGGAAGTCGACGATACCGTTCGCGTACTGAATGATTGCGCCAGCAGAGGGGCACGCCTTCAGGCAGCCCGGCTCCGCGCAGTGCATGCAGCCATCTTTGCGGATCAGCCACTCCAGCTTGCCGTTCTGCTCGGTTTCGCTAAAGCGCATCACCGTCCAGGATTTGGCGCTGAGATCGGCGGGGTTGTCATAGACCCCGACGCAGTGCCCTACCTCGTCGCGAATATCGTTCCACTCCGAGCAGGCCACCTGGCAGGCTTTGCAGCCCACACAGGTGGAGACATCAATGAGTTTGGCAACCTCCGCTTTATAGTCACGCGCCTTTGGCGGCGGCGTGACGGGGTTGGTCGCAGAGCGTTTAATAATGTCCTGAGTTTCCATAGCCATAATGTCGCGCCCTTACGCCTTCTCGATATTGACCAAAAACGCTTTATATTCCGGCGTTTGCGAGTTCGCATCGCCGACGTTAGGCGTCAGGGTGTTGGCGATATACCCCTTCTGCGCTACGCCTTCAAAGCCCCAGTGCAGCGGAATGCCCACGGTTTCAACCTGCTGACCATGCACCTGCAGGGTTTGCAGACGTCGCGTTACCACCGCCACCGCGCGAATGAAACCGCGCTGGCTGCTGACCTTAACGCGATCGCCATTGCGGATGCCTTTTGCTGCGGCCAGCGTTTCGCTGATTTCAACAAACTGCTCCGGCTGGGCAATGGCGTTAAGCCGCGCGTGCTTGGTCCAGGTGTGGAAGTGCTCCGTCAGACGATAGGTAGTGCCAACATAAGGGAAGTGCTCTTTTTTCCCCATACGCTTCACATCCTCTGCGTAAATACGCACCACCGGGCTGGAGATCACGTTCGGGTGCAGCGGGTTGGTGCCGAGCGGCGTCTCCACCGGTTCGTAGTGCTCCGGGAACGGCCCTTCGGCAAGTTTATTGAGCGCAAACAGACGCCCCATCCCTTCTTGCTGCATGATAAACGGCCCGGTATTGCTTCCCGGCGGCGCGGTGTTGTAGTCCGGAATGTCATTCCCGACCCACTTCGCACCGTTCCACTGGATCAGCATCCGTTTCGCATCCCAGGGTTTGCCCATAAAATCTGCCGACGCGCGGTTGTAGAGCACCCGGCGGTTCATCGGCCACGCCCAGGCCCAGCCGAGCGTATTGCCCAGCCCCGATGGATCGGCGTTGTCCCGGTTTGCCATCTGGTTGCCCTGCTCAGTCCAGCTGCCCGCATAGATCCAGCACGAGGAGGCGGTGGAGCCATCATCACGCAGCAGCGCAAAGCTGTTCAGCAACTGGCCTCTCTTCGCCAGAAGTTGACCGTTGGGGTCATAGAGATCTTCCAGCGCGTAGCCGTTGTTCTCTTTTGCCACCTCTTCGGAGTGCGGGTTATGCGGCTGGCTGTAGTGCCAGGACATATTCAGCAGCGGCTCCGCGCCTTTACCGCCTTCCTTGCGGTACATTTCGCGCATCCGGTGGTAAATGCCCGCCAGGATCTCGCCATCGTTGAGCGCTTCGCCCGGTGCATCCTGCCCTTTCCAGTGCCACTGCAGCCAGCGCCCGGAGTTGGCAATCGAACCATCCTCCTCGGCAAAACAGGTGGAGGGCAGACGGAACACTTCCGTCGCAATGGCCGACGGGTCAACGTCGTTCATCTCGCCGTGGTTCTGCCAGAAGCTGGAGGTCTCGGTGACCAGCGGATCGATCACCACCATGTACTTCAGCTTGCTGAGGGTGCTGACCACCTTATTCTTATCCGGGAACGAGGCTACCGGGTTAAAGCCCTGGCAGATGTAGCCGGTCACTTCACCCTTCGCCATCATGTTGAAATATTTGATGACGTCGTAGGATTGATCCCACTTCGGCAGCCAGTCGAAGCCCCAGTCGTTCTCTTTTTGCGCCGCATCGCCATAGAACGATTTCATCAGGCTAACGAAGAACTTCGGATAGTTGCTCCAGTAGTTCACCTGATCGGGCAACATCGCTTTCGGCGTGTTCGCCGCCAGGTACTGTTGCAGATCGGTCTGTTTTTCCGACGGCAGCGTCAGGTAACCCGGCAGGCTGGTCGAAAGCAGCCCCAGATCCGTCAGCCCCTGAATATTGGAGTGACCGCGCAGGGCGTTAACCCCGCCGCCGGCCATGCCCATATTGCCGAGCAGCAGCTGGATCATCGCCATGGTGCGGATGTTCTGCGCACCGACAGTATGTTGCGTCCAGCCCAGCGCGTAGAGGAACGTCGTGGTTCTGTCTACGGCGCTGGTCGAGGCGAGCACCTCGCACACTTTCAGGAAGTCCGCTTTTGGCGTACCGCAGATATTCTCCACCGTTTCCGGGGTGTAGCGATCGACATGCTGTTTGAGCAGGTTCCAGACACAGCGCGGATGGGTCAGCGTCTCATCGCGTTTCGCATAGCCGCTGTCATCAAACTGATAGTTCCACGTCGTTTTGTCGTACTGCCGTTTTTCAGCATCGTAGCCACTGAACAAGCCCTCTTCGAAGGCAAAGTCATCCCGCACCAGCAGGCTGGCGTTGGTGTAATGCCTGACGTATTCCGCATTGATCTTGTTGTTTTCGATCAGATAGCGCAGCACGCCGGAGAGGAAGGTGATATCCGTCCCGGAGCGGATCGGCGCATAGATATCCGCCACCGACGCCGTGCGCGTAAAGCGCGGGTCGACAACGATAAGCGTCGCGTCATTGTTGTTTTTGGCTTCCATCGCCCAGCGGAAACCGACCGGGTGGGCTTCAGCGGCGTTGCCGCCCATTACCATCACCACGTTGGCGTTTTTGATATCAACCCAGTGGTTGGTCATCGCACCGCGACCAAATGTTGGAGCAAGACTTGCTACCGTTGGTCCGTGTCAGACGCGCGCCTGGTTATCTACCGCCAGCATGCCGAGAGAGCGCACAAATTTTTGCGTCAGCATGCCCGTTTCATTGCTTGCCGCCGAGGCGCACAGCATACCGGTGGAGAGCCAGCGGTTAACCTTCACCCCGGCGTCGTTGGTTTCGACAAAGTGCGCATCGCGATCTGCTTTCATCAGGCGGGCGATACGGTTAAACGCTTCATCCCAGCTGATGCGCTGCCATTTATCCGAGCCCGGCGCACGGTATTCGGGGTAACGCAGGCGGTTTTCACTGTGGACATAATCGAGCAGCCCCGCGCCTTTCGGGCAGAGCGCGCCCCGGCTGACCGGATGATCCGGGTCCCCTTCGATATGGTAAATCGCTTCTCTGGCGTTCTTTGCGCCATCGCCGAGGCTATACATTAATAGCCCGCAACCCACGGAACAGTACGTACAGGAGTTTCGAGTCTCTTTTGCGCGCAGTAATTTATAATTTCGCGTCTGAGCCAGCGCCATCTTCGGGGCGAACCCTAAAGCAGCGACCGTGGTTCCTGCCATCCCGCCCGCGCAGATACGGAAAAACTGTCTGCGGTTGACGTTCATTGCTTTCCTCAATAATCAATCTTCGCTTGCGGCGGGGAAACTAAACATTTCACGAGATGAATTAATTGCGGTAAATCAATAACGCCTGGCGCGTGACACCTAATAGTCGCTGCCGTTGCGTTTTAGTGCCTCCTAAGAGGTAGGGGAGATGCGGTCGTTCTGAAGACGGCAGCGGTTTCGCAATCTGCGTCAGGTGTCAGTTACAGAAAGGTGAATCTATTGGGAACAAGGGGGATGGGCGCCCCGCGCTTTTACGGCTGGCAGAACGCCCTGTTGCGATGATGGGATCAGCTTTTCTCAACGCGTGCGAGGCTAAACCACATCCCTATTGCCAGTACCACTAACAGCATGCTGGCGGTGCTGAGCGCAACGCTGTGTGAGTGGGTAAAGGCCGTCTTCGCGGCGGCAATAATCCCCTCAGCCAGCGCCGGATCGGACTCCCGCGCCAGCCGGAACGCTTCACCGATGGATGATGACGCCTGTGCCGCCGCCTCGGCACTCAGCTGCTGTGGCAGGTTGATGGTTGCGGAGAATGTGCGGCTTAAAATCAGGCCGAAGACCGCAATCCCCAGACCCGCGCCCAGCTCATAGGACATGGTTTCAATCGCCCCTGCCGCCGCCGCTTTCTCCTTCGGCGCAGCGGCCATAATGGCCGCCGTCGAGGCGAGCAGCGCGCTGGCGGCGCTAAAGCCGAGCAGCGCCATCAGCACTGCTGCCTGCACTGGCTGGGTCGAGAAGTTGGTCAGCGACAGCCCAAAGAAGCTGATTGCGCTGAGCGCCATCCCGCCTGCCGCCACGTAACGCAGCCCCAGTTTTGAGACCAGCACCCCGGCAATCGGGCCACTAAAACCGCTGGCAATCATCACCGGCAGCATAAAGACCCCGGCGGCGAAAGGCGTAAAGCCATGCACAAATTGCAGTTCCTGCGCCATCAGCAGTTCGAAGCCCACCAGCGTCACCATGGCCATAATTGCCATCAGCGCGCCGCTGAGGATCACGCGGTGCGTAAAGAGCCGCATGTCGATCATCGGCCGGCTCGCCGCCAGCTGGATGCGCACAAAACCGGTCAGTAACAGGCCACCAATCAGCAGCGTGCTGGTTACCAGCCACAGCGGCAGCGTGCCCTTCATGGCGGTTTTCGCACTCCACACCAGCAACAGGATGGCGGCAATCAGCGCCAGCGCCTGGTTAAGATGCAGCGGCTGATCGGCACGCCCCTGCTGGCGCGGGACATACCGGGCGGTAAGCGCCATCACCACCAGCACAATCGGCACGTTGATGAGAAATACCGAGCCCCAGTAAAAGTGCTCAAGCAGCATACCGCCAATCAACGGGCCAAATGCCGCGCCGCCGGAGCCAATCGCCGCCCAGACGCCGAGCGCGGTGTTGCGATGGTGCGCCTGAGAAAAGGTGGTGCGGATCCCGGCAAGCGTCGCGGGCACAATCATCGCCGCGCCGACAGCGAGCAGCGCACGGGTGGCAATCAGCCAGCCTGCGGTAGGGGCAAATGCCGCCAGCAGCGACGCGCCGCCGAACAAACCGCTGCCGATCAGCAGCAGGCGCTTAAAGCCGATTTTGTCGCCCAATGCGCCCATCGGCAGCACCATCCCTGCCATCACCAGCGAATAGATATCGATGATCCAGAGCAGTTCATTCCCGCTGGCATCCAGCGCGGTGCTGAGCGTCGGCGCGGCAACATGCAGCACCGTCGCATCAATCGCCACCGGAATATAAACCAGCACAATGATGACCAACGTTAACCACTGACGAAACATAACTTCTTCCTCTTTTATCCGTTCTGGACGCCCGTCCAGAAATGCGATCCTACGGATTGTTGAACACATGTCCAGCTTTTTGTTACACTCCGCGGCACGTTTTAAGGGGAAAATATTTCATGAGCTATTTAAATCGGGACGATCGCCGGGAAGTGATTCTGCAGGCCGCCATGCGTGTCGCGCTGGCGGAGGGCTTTTCCGCCATGACGGTTCGCCGCATCGCCAGCGAAGCCGGGGTGGCAACGGGCCAGGTACACCACCATTTCATCTCGTCGAACGAACTCAAATCGCAGGCCTTTATTCGGCTGATCGATGAACTGCTGGAGGTTGAGCTGGTTCCGGAAACCGCACCGTGGCGCGAGCAGCTGTTTGCCATGCTCGGCAGCGATGAAGGCGGTCTGGAGCCCTATATTCATCTGTGGCGCGAAGCGCTGCTGCTGGCGAGTAAAGATCCGGAAATCAAAGGCGCTTATCTGCTGACGATGGAGATGTGGCACGTCAAAGTTGTCAGGCTTATCGAACAGGGTGTGGCGGCGGGCGAATTTACCCTGCATGATCCGGCGGCGGATATCGCCTGGCGGCTGATTGCGATGGTCTGCGGCATGGACGGGATTTGCATCCTCGGCATGCCAGATGTCGATGAATCAGCCTTCAAACGCCATCTGGCACGGATGATTGAGAAAGAGCTCTGCTAGCGCTTGCCGCTGTGCAGATCAAAGCCGTCCATCACGGTTTGCAGCTGTTGCAGAGTAAAGCCCGACTGCGCATCGCTCACCCCCAGCCCGAAGCGCTGCTGTAGCGTCTCATACAGCGCGGCAACGTCGGGCAGATGCGTCTCCTCCACCACTTTGCCCTGCTGCCAGTGGGTGAAGTGGAAGTTGGTGAGGGTCATTTTGCCGCCGTCCGGCAGATGGCGGCACATCAACAGATGGTGGCGAAAATGGGAGGTCGGCCAGTGCGCGGAGTGGAAGTTGCCGAGCACGTAATCCGCCTGGTACTGCTCCTCCATCTCAAACTGATACATCGTCTGCCAGTGCTCATGATGGCGGAACTGTAGCTGCCAGTTTTCACCCGCGCGCAACAAGCGATAGAGACCGTGCGGCGTCGCCTGCTCAATCTCCTCCTGCAGGCGGATTGGCGCCGTCAGGCTCTGACCACCGAAGCCGACATCGGCGATCCACGGCTCCCCGTTGAGCTGCACCAGCAGCAGGCGATGGGTGCGCGGCGGCATCTGATCCGGGTTAGCGAGCAGCACGCGCCCCAGCAGGCTGCGCACCTCAAACCCCATCTCGCGCAGCGCGCGCTCAAAAAGGCCGTTCTGCTCAAAACAGTAGCCGCCGCGCCGGCCCACGACCAGCTTGGCGAAAATCGCCTCATCGCTGAGATCGATTTCACGCGGCAACACCACGTCGATGTTTTCGAACGGGATCGCGGCGTTATGGTGCAGATGCACGGCGCGTAAGGTTTCAAGGGTGGCATCCAGCGTGTGATGCCAGTCGATGCGATCCAGATAAGCGCTTAAAAACGGGGTCATACAGGCTCCTTGCGTGTGATGTCCTTTGGTTATAACCCATATTTGCCCCGCCACTGGCGTTTTCGTGCCTTCACGTTATCCCTTTGTGCTGCGCTGCATGATGGCCAGCGCCGTCAGCATCAAGCCCAGCCCGGTAATCAGCGTCAGCGTCGCCATCGCCATCCCCTGACCCACCGAGCCCTGCTCAAACTGCCGCCAGATAAAGACCGCCACGGTTTGCGTGCCCGCAGGCGACAGCAGCAGCGAGGTAACCAGTTCGCGCGAAGCAATGGCGAAGACCATCAACATCGATGCGAGCATTGCCGGGGAAATCAGCGGCAGCACAATAAAGCGCAGCGCCTGAAACGCGCTGGCACCATGCACCCGCGCCGCCGGTTCAAGATTGCCGCCGAGCTGGCGCATGGCGCTGCCGATGTAGCGCACCGGCCACGGAAGCAACAGACAACAGTAAGAGAGCAGCAAAATCGCCCACGTGTTATAGGGCGAAACCGGCCAGAACGCGCGGTTCCACAGCAGGATCAACCCGACCCCGACCACCACGCCCGGCAGCGCAGCGGGCATAAGCGATAGCGCATCGATAAGCGCACGCCCTTTTATCTTCTGCATTACCACCAGCCAGGCGGCGCATAACCCGAGCAGGCCGGTCACCAGCGCCGCCGCAAACGCGAGGGAAACACTGGTGCCGAGCGCAGGCAGTGCATCACCGCGCTGGGCAAAGAGTGCCGCAAAGTGAGCGCCGGTGAGATTGTTCCACGCCAGCCCGCCAGAGAGCGTCGCGCTAAAGCCGGTCACCGCCATCGACAGCCCCGGCAGCACCACCGCGATAAAACCGATCATCGCCATCACCGCCACCACTGGTGCGGTAAACAGTCCCAGTTTTGCGCCAACATGCGCGGCGGGTTTGCCGGAGACGCTGGTGACATCGGTGCCGCCGGTCAGTTTGCGTTGCAGCGCCCAGCCGCCGAGCGCAACCGCAATCAGCACCAGCGACAGCAGCGAAGCGCCGGGCAGATCGATCGGCCAGTCGGCGAGCTTCTCCTCAATACCGACCGTCAGCATCACTACCCCGGAGCGGGTGCCCAGCGCCGCCGGCACGCCATACTCCTCAATCGCCAGCGTGAAGGCCAGCAGCATCCCCGCCGCCAGGGCGGGTGACAGCAGCGGCAAAGTGATGTGGTAAAACGCCCGCCACGGCGTTGCGCCATGTACCCGCGCTACCAGCGCCAGCCGCTGCCCGCTGGCAAGCAGGCTGCGCGAGACGGCAAAATAGACCACCGGGAAGATATTGAGCGTCATCACCAGCACAATGCCGCTTTTGCTGAACAGCAGATTATTGAGATCCAGCCCGGTGAGCTGCATCAGGTAGCCCTGGGTTTGCAGCACCAGCATCCACGAGAGCGCGGCAATGTAAGGCGGCGTCAGAAACGGGATCAGAAACAGCAGATCCCACAGCTTCGGGCACGGCAGATCGAACAGCCCGCGCGCGACGCCGAGCGGCAGGCCAATCACCGCGCTGAGCAGCGCCACACCAAGGGCGATTTGCAGCGTGCCGCTGAACATTGCCGGCAGCTGCGGCTCGGCGAGCAGGTGCGGGATCGCCGAAAAGGGGTCGCTCAGCGAGCCTGCGCTGAAGTGGGGAAAGAGTGCCTGTAACACAATAAAGAGTAACGGCAGCGCCACCAGTATCACCAGCAGCGCCGTGGTTATCCGGGCGATAACGGTCTGATTCACGGCAAGGGATCCTGAAAGCGGGGGTGCCCCCGCAGTGGGTTTTACTGGGCAAACAGCGTGTTGAAGCGCTTGAGGATCTCGCCGCGCTCGCTGCCGGTGTCGCTCTGGGTCGGCAGCAGTTTCAGCTCGCTTAACAGTGGACGTTTGGCGGCAACATCGGTACGGGCAGGCATCAGCCAGGCGTCGGCGACCATTTTCTGCCCTTCCGGCGACAGCACATAGTCGATAAAGGCTTTCGCCTCCTGCTCATGCTGGGTCGATTTGAGGATCATCATCGGGCGCGGCGCAATCACCGTGCCGCTGGCCGGGAAAATGACCTTCAGCGATTCGCCCTGCGCGATATTGCCATAAGTGACGTAATCGACCGCGCCGAAGACTGCCGCTTTCGCCCCCTGCATCACCGGCGTCACCGCCTGCGCGTTCGGGCCGCTCACCACCATGCCGTTCTTTTTCAGATCGTCAAAAAGCTGCCAGGCGTTATCGCCCATGCCATTTTGCAGCCCGATCAGCAAATCGAGTGATGCGCCGGAGAGCGCCGGGTCTGGTGTTGTGACCTTATCTTTAAACGCAGGCGCGGTCAGATCGCGCCACTCTTTCGGCTCCGGGGTGCCGCTTTTGCTGTTCCAGACAATGCCGAGCGCCGAAATGCCCTGCGCCACATAGTCCGCACTTTTCAGCGTCTGCGGCACTTTTTCGGCATTAGCGCTGGTAAACGGCAGCAGCCAGCCGCGTTTATGCAGATCTTCTGCCGTCTCCCACGAGGCGGAGATCAAAATATCCGCCTGCGGGTTGGCCTGCTCCGCCTCCAGACGCGCCATCACTTTGCCAGTGGTGGCCTGGAAGATATTCACTTTTACCCCGCTCTGCTGCTCGAAGCCACTGGCGAGGTTTTTCGCCAGCGATCCCGGCCCGGCGGTGTAAACCGTCAGCGCATGCGCGCTGGAGATGATCATCGATGACAGCGCCATAGCGAGGGCGACTCCTTTTTTCACGGACAGTAAGCCTTTCATGCAGATTCCCCTGAGGTTGACGTAACGGTGCGAACAGACTCCACCTCGCCGGAGGCGAGATGAACAATGCGGTCGGCGAGCAGCTCTGCTTCACGGCGATCGTGGGTGACATAGACGGCGGTGGTGCCAAGCTGGCGCAACAGGCGCGCCATCTCATGGCACAACGCTTCGCGCAGCGCGGTATCGAGATTGGAGAGCGGCTCATCAAACAGCAGCACGCCCGGCTCGGCGACAATCGCCCGCGCCAGTGCGACGCGCTGCTGCTGGCCGCCAGAGAGCCCGGAGGGTTTGCGATCGGCGAAATCCGCCAGCCCGACGCGCGTCAGCGCCTGCACCACGCGTGCATCACGCTCGCCGCGCGGCACAGCGCGCATCTTCAGCGGAAAGGCGACGTTTTGTGCCACGCTCATGTGCGGCCACAGCGCGTAATCCTGGAACACCATGCCAATGTCGCGCGTTTCGGGCGGTAAAGACCAGCCCGCTTTTGCCACGCAGCGATCGCCAAACCAGATGTCGCCAGCGGCCGGCTGCGCCAGCCCCGCCAGCAGGCGCAGCAGCGTGCTTTTGCCGCAGCCGGAGGGGCCGAGCAGCGCGACGATGGTGCCCGCGGGGATGGCTAAGTCGATGCGATTGAGAACGGTGTGCGCGCCGAAAGCGTAGGAAACGCCTTGCAGCCGGATGTCAGTGAATGCGCTCATCGACGCCCTCCTGTTTCAGGAAGCCGTGCGAAACCCGCGGTCTGCATCCGCAGGGCGCATCCACCTGAGCAGAAGTCAGGGGAGCAAACATCTTGTTATCCTCTTTGGGATTTGATTGCGGCTGACTATAGGCAGGGAGTGTGACGCTGAAATGACACGGATATGGCACCTTGATTTTTAAGCAATGTCTACACTGAAAAGAACGCTGTTCTTAACCAAAAAGGGATGCCCGTGCGGATCGCCACGATAACCAATTTTGCCTATATCGCCACGGTGGTGTTAACGCTCAGCTCCGGCGTCGCGCTATTTCTGGCTTCCAGCGCGGAACGTAATGAGCGCGAGGCGGTGACGCAAAGCCGTCTTTTCGACACCCTCACCGATGCGCTGGAAAAAGAGGCGTGGGCGTTAAGCGAGCTGGCGCGCGAAGCGGTGATAAAAAAGCAGCCTGAAGCCATTCAGAGCTGGAAGACCCGCGCAGAGCAGGATATCGATCTGGAGAATCATCTCGCCGCGCTGCGCGATAACGGTGCCTCCGATGAGGAGTTGCTTATTCTCCGTGATGGTCTTACGACCCTCGATCAGCTGGAAGATGAGCAGCGGATCGCCATCAGCGACGTTGAGACGGGAAAAATTGATGAGGCGATGAACCTGCTCTTTAGCGCCAGCTATGAGGATCGCCTCGCGGAAACCGAATACCGCTTTTCCCACTTTCGTAGCCTGATCGATCAGCGCACGCAAAGCGCTATTGCGAACGCCACCGACCTCTCCCTGCGCCTGCGCACCCTCTCTGAGATCATGGTCGGCCTGACCGCCCTGCTGTTTCTGTTTGTGCTCGGTTTTATTATCAAACACCGCATCCTGCGCCCGGTGGTAACGCTGAGCGACGTGGTGAACCGGCTGGCGACGCAGGATTACAACGTCGAAGCGCCGGTGCTGGCGCAGGTCGATGAGATTGGCGATATGGCGCAGGCAATCCGCATTTTTCGCGAGAACGGGCTGGCCCGCCAGCGCCTCGAGCTGGAGCGCGATGCCGAATGGGCGACGCGCACCCTGCTGGCGCGCATGACCCAGCGTTTGCAGGGGTGTGATTCATTGCACGCGATTGTGCGGGTGGTAAGCCGCTTTGCGCCGCAGATCGTTCCCGATATGGGCGCGCGGCTCTATCTGCTGGATAACAACACGAATCGTATGAATTGTGTCGCCCGCTGGGCACTGCCGCCCGGCGAAGATACCCCTTTCGCGCCGGACAGCTGCTGGGCGCTGAAGCGCGGCCAGCTGCATAGCCCCGGTAACGGTGACGTTGATATGCCCTGCGATCACATCGTGCCCGAGATCGCCGCACGGGCGATCTGCGTGCCGCTGAATGCGCAGAACAAAAGTATCGGCCTGCTGACCTTTGATAACTACACGCCGGGCAAAGAGCCGCCCTATATCTATCTTGAACTGCTGGCGGAAACCCTCGCGCTGGCGCTAGCTAACCAGATGCTGCGCGACACGCTGACCGAAAAAGCGAACTATGACTCCCTGACCGGCCTGCGTAACCGCCACAGCCTTGAAGAGACGCTGCGCAATATGATCGATCAGGCAATGGTCGACAATACGCTGCTGAGCTGCCTGATGCTGGATGTCGACTACTTCAAAAAACTCAACGATCTGCACGGGCATGACGCGGGCGATAAAGTGTTGCGCGAACTGTCGCGCATTATTACCGACACGCTCGGCGAATGCGGCGTCGCCTTCCGCTACGGCGGCGAGGAGTTTTTGCTGATCCTGCCGGGTAAGAGCGAAACGGAAGCGAAAATGATCGCCGAGCGGCTGCTAAACACCATACTTAAACACCCGATGCGCTACGAGTCGCAGGATATCGGCCCGGTGTCGGTCTCCATCGGTCTCGCCACCTGGCCACGCCACGCCAGGGCTGATAACCTGGTGCGCGCCGCCGACCTCGCGCTCTATATGGCGAAGGAGCAAGGCCGCGGGCAGATTGTGGTTGCCCGCCACGCCGGGTAGTTGCGGAAATTTTGCTAAAGGAGAGGTTATGAGCCATTTTCGTCCGGTGGCGTTAGAGCACGCCAGCCGCCTGTTAAACCACGGCCCGACCGTGATGATCACCAGCCGCGATGAGCAGATCGACCGTCGCAACGTAATGAGCGCCGCCTGGTCGATGCCGGTCGAGTTTTCGCCGCCGCGCATCGCCATCGTGGTGGATAAAAGCACCTGGTCGCGCGAGCTGATTGAGCGCAGCGGCATGTTTGGCATTGTCATCCCCTGTGTCGCCGCCGCCAACTGGACCTACGCCGTTGGCAGCATTACCGGGCGCGATGAGGATAAGTTCAACTGTTATGGCATTCCGGCGATTGCCGGGCCGGTGCTGGGCCTGCCGGTGGTGGAAGAGAAGTGTCTGGCGTGGATGGAGTGTCGCCTGCTGCCGCCGACCGCCGCGCAGGAGAAATATGACACGCTGTTTGGCGAAGTGCTCTCTGCCGCCGCCGATGAGCGCGCTTTTGTGCAGGGGCGCTGGCAGTTTGATGATGATCAGCTGAACACGATCCACCATCTCGGCGGCGGTACTTTTGTCGCCAGCGGCAAAAGGATGGTTGCCGGGCAGTAAGGCCTGCCCGGTCAGCCGTTACATGCTGTAGCCGGGCTTTTTAATCAGCTTCTCCATCTGCGGCGCAATCTCTTTATCCCAGGCGTTCACCTGCCACTCTTCCGGTGCGATCTCGGTGAGTGCCACGCTGATGGAGCTCTCTTTGCTGTTGAGATGGCGAATAATCACCTCGGTGATATCCGCCGCCAGCGCACTCTTCTGCTCGTCGTTCAGATCGCGGGGAAAACATTTGATATCGATATGCGGCATGGTCTGCTCCTTTTTTAATAAAAAAATGACGATAACACAGCGGGCAACCCGCGCTAGCCGATAATCTCGTTACGCCGCAGCACCGCCTCGAGTTTTGGCAGCGCGCAGACGGCATCGGCAATAGCATTTATCTTCGGCGTGTTGCTGGCAAACCACGCCTGGCGCGGCCCCCAGCTGCGCATCACGCAGAGATAGATGTCCAGCAGCGTAAGCTGTTCGCCGAAGGCGTAAGGCGCGGCCTGCAACTGGCTCTCCAGCCACAGATAGAGGGTTTTGCGGTAAGCGATGCAGCTCTCTTTCAACTGCTCCGCCGCGTCCGGCACCCAGCGCTCCGGGTAATCGGCATAGGTAAAGGTCGGGTAGACATTCGCCACCAGCCATATCAGCAGCCGCCAGAACTGCTGGCGCGCCGGCGTCCCTTCTGGCGGAGCCAAATCAGGATGACTGTCGAGGATCATCAGCGCCACGGCGGCAGATTCGGTCATCACACTGCCATCTTCCAGTTGCAGCGTAGGCACCTGGCAGAGCGGGTTGAGCGTGCGCAGCATCTCCTGCTGCGGGCCGGGCTGGTCAAAGCCTTTAACATCGTGAAACTGATAAGGGATATCAGCCAGCGTAAGCATCGCTTCGCTGATGGCCGATCCAAAGCCTTGTACGCCATAAACGGTGATCATAGGGTTACCTCGCATGTCACAAGAGGCTTAAGCTTAGGTCAGAGTGGCGAGAAATTCGTCAGCCTTCTGTGGCGAGGTCAGGCGCACAAAGCGCAGGTGCTGATAGCGTGGATCGGCCATATCACGCGCGTAACGCTCGCGGTTGCTGCGCCAGGTCTTGATGGTCCAGAGAATGATCGACTCGCGGCTCAGGAAGGAGCGGCGAAAGCTTTCGCAGTTGCCGGTGCCGGGCCACAGCTCCTGTTTGTGCCGCGCGCGTTTTATCGCCCGCAGCACCGCCTGGCGCAGGGTGCGCCAGAAGCCGTAATCGATCCAGATAATCAGATCGACGTTACGCCATTTGATGTCGCGGCTGCGGTTATAGTTGCCGTCCAGCACCCAGCCGGGCTGTTGCAGGAGCTGTTCAAGTTTCGCGTAGAGCTCTTCGTCCGGCGTCCCCTGCCAGTTGGGCCGCCAGTAGAGGGTGTCCATATCGATATAGGGCACGTTAAGCTGGCGCGCCAGACGCTTACCCAGCGTCGATTTGCCGCTGCCACTGGTGCCAATAATGTTGATTCTCATCTTTTTACGCCGATTCCCGCTCAGTCAGGTGAAAGCCAATATCGATAATCTGCTCGCCGTCGCTGCGCCCTTCGATGCGATTAGCCAGCAGTGTCGCCGCCCGCGCGCCGATAGCGTAACGATCAAGAGCAACCGTAGTGATGGCGGGCACAGTTGCTGCGGCAAAGTCGAGATCGCCAAAGCCCATTACCGCCACATCCTGCGGCACGCGCAGCCCGCGCGCCTGGATCTCGCTAATCGCCCCCTGCGCGAGGGTGTCGGAGCCGCAGATAATCACATCTAACTCTGTGGTTTCCAGCAGTTGCGCCGCCCCGGCGCGGCCATCAGCAAAGCGGGCAGGCAGTTGCGACTCAACACAAGGCACGTCGGTAATGCCGTGACGCGCCAGCCCTTCGCACAGCCCGTTTTTACGCTGCGCAGCCGTTCTCTCTGTCGTCCATACCAGCCCCGGACGCCGGTAGCCTTTGCCGAGCAGATACTCTGCTGTTGCCAGGCCCGCTTTCTCATGGGAGAAGCCGACCAGCATGTCGATGGGCGTTGGCGTGATATCCCACGTCTCCACCACCGGCACGCTGGCGTTGAAGATGATCTTTTTCAGGTCATTAGCGTGATGGATGCCGGTGAGCGCAATGCCGTCCGGGCGACGCGACATCAGGGTCGACACCAGCTCGGTTTCCGTTTGCGGCGTGTAACCGGCGCTGCACAGCAGCATCTGATAACCGCGCTGTGAGAGCGTTTCACCCATTGCCTGAAGCGTATCGGCAAACAGCGGATCGTTGAGGTGGGGCACCAGCACGGCAATCAGTTTGCTGCGCCGTGAGGCCAGCCCGCCAGCCAACGCGTTGGGAATGTAGCCCGTCGCTTTGACGGCGGCGAGCACCTTTTTCACGGTTTCCGACCGTACCTGGTCCGGCGTGTTAAGCGCCCGACTGACGGTCATGGAGGAGAGCCCGGCGGCGCGGGCGACGTCATCCAGCGTCGGCGCGCGGGAGATAACAGCACGAGAAGGTCTTGCCATCTTCACTCACAGAGCCCGCAGAGGCGTTAGCATTGGCTACGTTATATTTTGTAGTATAACTATAACTCCAATCAATACCTCTGTTCACTTTTAAATCAGTGCATTACCTCACCATTTTGTTTAAAAATGTTAGCGCTAACATTAATAAGCACGCCAACTACCGCTGAGCTGATACCCTCCTGACGGACATTTTTGCAGCCGATCGCATTTTCACTTTTTGTACAAGTTTGGTGCACTAAACAAGCTGCAAAAACCCACCATAATCATGTTAGCGCTATCATTTTTTACCACTTCACGCCCGGCGGATTGACCTGCGAAGTCTCAACCCCTTCGCCCTGCTCACCCCAGCGCGCCAGCACCTGTTGATACTCGCCGCGCGCGATGGCGCCGTTGATTGCCGCCTGCAAAGCCAGCACCAGGCCGTTGCCCTTTTTGCTGGTGGTCGCCACCCAGGTTTTCTTCGGCCCCAGCCCGACCACTTTTGTTGTGCCATTCAGCGCCGCTTTATATGCCGCGACCGACTGCGGGCCAAACACCACGTCCGCGCGCCCGGACTGAATATATAAATTGCCGGAGGCGTCATCCGTCAGGTAAATCGGTTTTGCCGCCTCGCGCCCGGCGGCGCGGTTCTCCTCACTCCAGCGCAGCAAGATCCGCTCCTGATTGGTGCCGGAGCCAACAATCACCCTGCGCCCGGCCAGGTCGGCTGGGCCGCTAATCGCGTTTATCGGGCTGGTAGCTTTTACCGAAAAAGCGAGCGAATCGGCGCGATAGGTGGCGAAGTCAAACTTCTGCTTACGTGCCTCGGTGACGGCAATATTGACCAGCGCCACATCGTAGCGCCCGGAGGTGATGCCGAGCGGCCAGTCCTCCCAGGCGGTCGGTACCAGTTTCAGCTTGAGACCAAGACTGCTCGCCAGCAGCCTGGCAATATCCGGGTCGCTGCCAATGCGCGTGCGGTTATCGCTCGCCAGCAGAGCCAGCGGCGGCGAGTTAAGCGCGGAGATGGCAACCGTCAGCGTGCCCGGCTCGACAAAACGGTAATTCGCCGGAATTTTAGCGATTGCTGCCTCATCCCGCGTCGCCACAATCGGCTGCTCATTGGCGCGCAGATCGATCTGCCCGGCCACAACCGGGTCTGAGCTGAACACTATCAGCGCCAGTAATGCCTGTTTCATACGCACTCCTTACAGCACTTTCGAGAGGAACTGGCGTGTGCGGGCGTGCTGCGGCTGGTTCAGCACCGCCTCACTACTCCCCTGCTCCACAATTTTGCCGTCGACCATAAACACCACCTGGTCGGCGACCTCGCGGGCAAAACCGATCTCATGGGTCACTACCACCAGCGTCGATCCGGCCCGCGCCAGCTTTTTGATCACATCCAGCACCTCGCCCACCAGTTCCGGATCGAGCGCGGAGGTCGGCTCATCAAACAGCATCACACGCGGGCGCAGCGAGAGCGCACGGGCGATGGCGATACGCTGCTGCTGGCCGCCGGAGAGATGACGCGACCAGGCATCGGCTTTGTTACGCAGCCCGACCACATCCAGCAGTTCAAAAGCCTGCTCGACCGCCGCTTTACGGCTCAGCTTTTTATGGGCAATCGGCGCTTCAATCAAATTCTCCAGCACCGTCAGGTGCGGAAAGAGATTGAAGTTCTGAAACACGTACCCGACGTTGACGCGCTGGCGCAGGATCTCCTTCTCTTTCAGCTCGTAGAGTTTGTCACCCTGCTGGCGGTAGCCGATGTACTCGCCGTCGATACGGATAAAGCCCTCGTCGACGCGCTCAAGGTGATTAATGGTGCGCAGCAGCGTCGACTTGCCGGAGCCGGAGGGGCCGAGGATCACCGTTACCGTGCCGGGCGGGATCTCCAGCGACACATTATCCAGCGCTTTATGGCGGCCAAAATATTTGCTGACGCCGCTAATCGAGATATGGCCTTCAGGAGAGATGGGCATGGGCAGGCTCCGTGGCGTGGGTGGTGTGCGTCGTCGCCGCTGCGCGGTAAACGGACGGATTGATAGCCGAGCGGCGTTCACTGCGCGCCAGCCAGCGTTCAACCAGATACTGGATCGCCGACAGCACGCTGGTGATCACCAGATACCAGGCGGCGCCAACCATCAGCAGCGGGATCACCTCCTGGGTGCGGTTGTAGATCATCTGGATGGTGTAAAAAAGCTCCGGCATCGCCAGCACGTAAACCATTGCCGTGCCTTTGGCGAGGCTGATAATTTCGTTGAACCCCGAGGGCAAAATGGTACGCAGCGCCTGCGGCAAAATAATGCGCACCGTGCGCCGCCAGGCGGGCAGACCGAGCGCGGCAGCGGCTTCATACTGCCCGTGATCGACGCCAAGAAAACCGCCGCGAATGATCTCTGCGGTATAGGCGCTCTGCACCAGCGTCAGCCCGACCACCGCCGTGGCGAACTGGCCGAGCACATTAATCGTCTCGTAGCGCGCCCACTCAATGCTGGTAAAGGGAATGCCGATGGCGAGTGAGTCATAGAGGTAGGAGAAGTTATACAAAATGATCAGCACCACAATCAGCGGCAGCGAGCGGAACAGCCAGATATAGCCCCAGGCAAGGCTGCTCAACAGCCACGACGAGGAGAGCCTCGCCAGCGCCAGCAGCCCGCCGAGAATGACGCTCAACACCGTGCCGACCAGCGTCAGCAGCAGCGTTTGCCCTAACCCTTCGAGGATCACCGGGTCGAAAAACCAGCGGGCAAAGACGCCCCACTCCCAGCGCGGGTTGAACGCCACGGACTGGATCACCGCCGCCAGCACAAACAGCGCGACGATGGCCCCCACGGTGCGCAGCGGGTAGCGGGCCGGCACCACTTTGATTGTTTCGGTACTTTTCATGGTCGCTCCTCAGGCGGTTTTGCTCAGACGGGCCGACGACAGCACTTTGCTGAAGCGCAGCCGGCCATCAAACGGCGGCAGGCTGTACTCTTCCGTATTGCGCGTCAGGTCGAAGTGCGGCTGGTAGCCCTGGCTCAGGTAGAGCCGTACCGCTTCCGGCTGGCGAAAGCCGGTAGTCAGGTAGATCTGGCTATAACCGGCAAGCTCGGCGCGGCGCTCCAGCTCCTGCACCACGCGCGCCGCCAGCCCCTGCTGGCGCAGCGAGGCGTCGGTCCAGATGCGTTTGATTTCGGCAGTGCGCTGATCAAAAGGTTTGTAAGCGCCGGTGGCGATAATCTTTCCCTCTCGCTCCAGCACGATAAACAGCCCCTGCGGCGGTAAATACCACTCAGTCAGCTCCACTTCGGCGTCGCGGGAAAAGTAGTCGCCGTAGCGGGCGGCATACTCGGCAAACAGCCCGGTGAGGATCGGTTGCAGCTCGTCGGCGTCGGGTGAGACATCACGGAAACGTTCGTTCATCCTCTGCTCCTTAATCGCCAAGGCCTGGCGGGTTAATTTCTGATTGCGCGATACGCTCTACCCCTTCACCCCAGCGGTTGAGCACCTTGTCGTAATCACCGCTCGCCATCGCACCATTCAGCGCGCTCTGCACCGCCGGTGCCAGCCCGTTGCCTTTACGCAACGTCACGGCAATATGCGCCGCTTTTGGCCAGCCGCCGTCGACACTACCCACCAGCCGGGTTTTGCCGGTCAGCGCCGCTTTCCATGCACCAATCACATTGGGGCCAAAGAAGGCATCCGCGCGGCCCGATTGCAGCGCCAGCGTCTGCGCGGCGTCATCTTTGGTGTAGACCGGCGTAAAGGCTTTAAGCCCCTTCTTCAGGTTTTCCGCGTTCCAGGCCAGCAGGATCGCCTCCTGATTGGTGCCGGAGCCAACAATGATGCGCAGCCCGGCGATATCCGCCGCCTGCTGAATCTGTTTGATGGGGCTTGCGGTTTTGACATAAAAACCGAGGGAGTCTTTGCGATAGGTAGCGAAATCAAACTTCGCTTTGCGCGCCTGGGTGACGGTGATATTGCTGATCGCGGCATCATATTTGCCGGAGGCGACGCCCAGCGGCCAGTCCTCCCAGGAGGTCGGCACCACATTCAGTTCAAGCCCGAGGCTATCGGCCACCAGCCGGGCAATATCCACTTCGCTGCCGAGCAGGGTTTTGTTGTCAGCGGCAAACACCGTTAGCGGCGGCGAGTTAAGCGCGGCAACCGCCACGGTGAACTTACCCGGCTGCACAAAGCGGTACCCTTGCGGCAGCTGGTTTATCGCCTGCGGTTTTTTCGCCGTATGGATCGGCGTGGAATTGGCCTCAAGGCTAACGCCAGTGCCATTGATGGTCACCTCGCTGGCCTGCGTCAGCGGCGTCAATGCAAGCGTTGCCGCCAGTAAAAGGGTGCGTCTCTGCATAGCGTTCTCTTCTTCTATTGTGTTGACCGGGGATGTGCGGGCAGCGCCAGGCCTAAACTTTCGCGCAGAGTTGTACCGGGGTAGTCGGTGCGGAACAGACCGCGCGCTTGCAGGATCGGCACCACTTTTTTGACGAAGCGCGGGAAGGTATCCGGCGTACCGCCCTGGATGATGAACCCGTCGGCGGCGCGGCTCTCAAACCACGCCTGCAAGCCGTCGGCCACCTGTTCAGCGGTACCGGAAAAACGCGGACGCGGCGAGGCGCTCTCCAGTGCCACCTGGCGCAGCGTCAGCTGGCGTTCGCGGGCGTTGCGCTTGATCTCATCGGTGGTGCTGCGAAAGCTGTTCTGCCCTAAGTCACCAATCTCCGGGAAGGGTTCGTCGAGCGGGTACTGGCTAAAGTCGTGGTGCTCGAAGTAGCGCCCGAGGTAGTTGAGCGCATCATTAATGGAGACCAGCGCGGCGGTGGTTTGATACTGCTGCTCGGCATCCGCTTCGCTGTCGCCGACAATCACGCTGACGCCCTGGAAAATGTGCAGCTCGTCATCATGTCGCCCGTGCTGTTCCAGCTGCTGCTTCACGTCGCGGTAGAAGGCCTGTGCCTCCGCTAACGTTTCATGGTGAGTAAAAATGGCATCGGCATGGCGCGCCGCCAGTTTTTTGCCATCCTCCGAGGCGCCCGCCTGGAAAATAATCGGCCTGCCCTGCGGCGTGCGGCCAATGTTCAGCGGGCCTGCGACCTGGAAAAAGTCGCCGTGGTGGTTGAGGGTGTGCAGTTTCGCCGGGTCGAAAAATTGCCCGCTGGCTTTATCACGAATAAATGCATCCTCCTCCCAGGAGTCCCACAACCCTTTCACCACATTGAGATACTCATCGGCAATGCGGTAACGCAAGGCGTGATCCGGGTGTTTTTCACGGGAGAAGTTTTTCGCCGAACCTTCCAGCGGTGAGGTGACGACGTTCCAGCCTGCCCGGCCATGGCTCAGGTGATCGAGGCTGGCGAACTGCCGCGCCACGGTAAAGGGTTCGCTATAGGAGGTTGAGAGCGTGCCCACCAGACCAAGATGCCGGGTGACGCTTGCCAGCGCCGACAACACCGTCAGCGGTTCAAAGCGATTTAAGAAGTGGGGGATCGATTTTTCATTGATATATAAGCCGTCAGCGACAAATAAGAAATCGAGTTTCCCCTGCTCAGCGACACGCGCCGTCTCCTGCACAAAGTCAAAATTAATACTGGCGTCGGCGACCGCCGCAGGATGTCGCCAGGCGGACATATTTCCCGATGCGCCATGCAAGATGGTGCCAAGCCGCAATTGTCGTGCTGTAGACATACTCCCTCCGGAATTCAGGCAACAGGTGGCCCGGAGCCACCGCCCCAGGTCATTTAAAGGTTTGTTAAGGGTGCTGTAAGGCTTTTTCTGCCAGGCGGGCAAAGTAGCGCGCCGCCTCATCAATCAGCCCTTCGTCAGGATTGAACGCGGGGTGGTGCAGACCGTACGGGCTGTCGCTGCCGATACTGACAAACGCGCCGGGTATCTGCTGGAGATAAACGGCGAAATCCTCCCCGCCCATATGCAGATCCGCCTCTGCGGTACGGTAGCCGTGCTCGTTGGCGACCTCGCGGGCGAAGTCCGCCCACTGCGGGTGATTGACCAGCGCATCCGGGCCGTCGAACCAGGTCACCGCAATACCGGCATCGAAGGCCTGCGCCAGCCCGCCGGCGATCGCCTCAACGCGCTTTTTCACCTGCGCGCGAATAGCCGCATCGTGGGTGCGCAGGGTTCCCTCCAGCTCGACATGCTCCGGCAGCACGTTCCAGGTATTGCCACCCTGAATACGCGTTACGCTTAGCACCACCGATTCGAGGGTGTTGACGTTGCGGCTGGCGATACTTTGCAGCGCCACAACCAGCTGGCTGGCGAGCAGTATGGCGTCATTGCCCTCATGCGGCCGCGCCGCGTGCGCCCCTTTACCGCTCACCTTCAGACTGAAGCGATCGACATTGGCGTAAAACGCGCCGCCGCGGGTGGCAAATGCGCCGACCGGCAGGCCCGGCTCGTTGTGCATGCCAAAAATCGCGCTCACACTCTCGAGCGCACCGGCCTTAATCAGCCGTTTCGCGCCGCCAAAATTCTCTTCCGCTGGCTGAAACAGGATGCGCACCCTGCCCGGCAGGTGCTGCTCACGCGCCTTTAACAGCAACGCCGCGCCGAGCATCACGCTGGTATGAATATCGTGCCCGCAGGCGTGCATCACGCCGGGGTTGCGCGAGGCAAACGGCAACTCAACCGCCTCCTCAATAGGTAACGCGTCGATATCGGCGCGCAGCGCGATCACCTTTTCGCCGCTTCCGACTTCCGCGACCACTCCGGTCGGCAGATCGAGCGGCAACAGGCGCAGCCCGGCATGCTCCAGCCAGTGGCGAATGCGCCGCGTGGTTTCAAACTCCTGGAGCGACAGCTCCGGGTGCTGATGCAGCTCGCGCCGCCACGCAATTAACTGTTCGGTAAAACTCATCCCGCCACCTCCTGTAGGGTTTGCGTCTGCGCGACCGCCTGCGCCAGCAGCAGGAGCGAGTTTACGCGCGCACGTCCTTCCGCCACCGGCGTGTCGATAATAAATTCGTCAATGCCAAACTGCTGATGCAGCGCATCCAGCCCGGCCCGCACCTTTTCTGGCGTGCCGGCAATGATGGCGCTTTCGCGCCGCGCAATACGCACTGCCGGGCTGCCAGCCTGGCGGGCAAAGGCCTGCCCCTGCGCTTCACTCGCCACGCTCACTTTTTGCCCGTTCGCCAGCTCAACGCCCCACACTTCAACCTGCTGCGCCAGCGTGTCAGCCTGCGCCTGGGTTTCTGCCACAATCACCTGCACGGCAACCAGCGTGTCGCGGCGGCTTAGCTGCTGCCATCTCGTGACAACGTCACGCAAAAGGGTTTTGTCGCCATTCAGATGCGCGGCGTAGACAAAGTTCCAGTCGAGGGATGCCGCAAGCGTGGCGCTCTCAAGGCTGGCACCGAGCAGGAAACGCTCCGCCTGCACTGGCGCAAGCGGCGTTGCCAGTAAGGATTCATCCGCGCTTTCGTCCGGGGTCAGCGACAGCCAGTTATCCAGCTGCGCCAGCTGATCGGCAAAGCGCCCCTTCTCGTCTGGGTTCACCCCCTGCTGCAACGCGCGGGTGGAGAGCGGTAAACCGCCGGGCGCTTTGCCCACCCCCAGGTCGACACGCCCCGGCGCAAGGTTCGCCAGCAGGTTAAAATTCTCCGCCACTTTGTAGGGGCTGTAGTGTTGCAGCATCACACCGCCGGAGCCGACGCGGATGCGCCGCGTCTGGCCGAGTATCCAGGCGATCAGCAGCTCTGGTGACGGGCTCGCCAGCTGTGAAGTGTTGTGGTGTTCAGCTATCCAGAAGCGGTGATAGCCCCAGTTTTCCGCCTGCTGCGCCAGTTGTAGCGTGCGCAGGAGCGCGTCCTGCGCGGTTTCATGCTCCGCGATGGGGCTTTTGTCCAGCAAACTTAGTCGGTAAGACATGGCACGCTCTCGTGTCAGAGAAGATGAGCCAATACTGGAGCGCGCGGAATCTGCTGTGAAACAATTAATTTACATTTGGTAAGCAAAAAATTCGCAAAGTCAGCGTTGCCAGGCGCTCAACCTATTTGTTCTGCAAATGAATGATGACAAATGCAGGTGCTGGCTGGGTAAAACACCGTTTTATGGTTGTGGTTTTTTCTGTTGCATTTTTCACCATCCTGAATCATTTCCTCTGCTTGATGGAGTTGACTTCACAATTTCGACTAATAGTGTGCTGTTTACGGCTGGGTATGTTTTGCGTCAGTAAACGATTGCGGTTACGATGCTGCGCCATGTTTTCCCTTATCCATACACAGAAACAATGGAAAGAGAGAACGTGTAGCCGACGGTGCAAATCGTGTGGTTTTTGTGCTGCGGCTTGAGACATTCCGCAAGGTCAGACAGGTCAACAGGGTAATGCAATGAAAACAGAGAACAACAACACCACGGAGCATCACGCGGCGAAACGTCGCTGGCTGAACTCTCATGAAGAGGGCTACAGCCGGGCGATGGGTAACCGCCATGTACAAATGATCGCCATCGGCGGCGCAATCGGTACCGGTCTTTTCCTCGGTGCCGGCGCGCGACTGCAAATGGCCGGGCCATCGCTGGCTATCGTCTATCTCGTTTGCGGTATCTTCTCGTTCTTTATTCTGCGTGCGCTGGGCGAACTGGTTTTACACCGCCCTTCCAGCGGCAGCTTCGTCTCTTACGCCCGTGAGTTCCTCGGTGAAAAAGCCGCCTATGTCGCCGGCTGGATGTACTTCATCAACTGGGCGATGACCGGCATTGTCGATATCACCGCCGTCGCGCTTTATATGCACTACTGGGGCGCCTTTGGCGACGTGCCGCAGTGGGTCTTCGCCCTCGGCGCGCTGGCGATCGTCGGCACCATGAACATGATCGGCGTGAAGTGGTTCGCCGAGATGGAGTTCTGGTTTGCGCTGCTGAAAGTGCTGGCGATTGTGCTGTTTCTGGTGGTCGGGACGGTTTTCCTCGGCACCGGCAAACCGCTTGATGGCAACAGCACCGGCTTCCATTTGATTACCGATAACGGCGGTTTCTTCCCCCACGGCATGATGGCCGCACTGGTGCTGGTGCAGGGCGTGGTATTCGCCTTCGCCTCTATTGAGCTGGTCGGTACCGCCGCAGGCGAATGTAAAGAGCCGAAGACCATGGTACCGAAAGCGATCAACAGCGTGATCTGGCGTATCGGCCTGTTCTACGTTGGCTCGGTGGTGCTGCTGGTGCTGCTGCTGCCGTGGAACGCTTATCAGGCGGGACAAAGCCCGTTCGTCACCTTCTTCTCGAAGCTTGGCGTGCCATATATTGGCGACGTGATGAATATCGTGGTGTTGACCGCCGCGCTCTCCAGCCTCAACTCCGGCCTCTACAGCACCGGGCGTATTCTGCGCTCGATGTCGATGGGCGGTTCCGCACCGAAGTTTATGTCGAAGATGAGCCGCCAGCAGGTGCCGTATGCCGGTATTCTGGCGACAATCTGCGTCTACATTGTGGGCGTGTTCCTGAACTACCTGGTGCCGTCGCAGGTGTTTGAGATTGTGCTTAACGTCGCGTCGCTGGGGATTATCGCTTCGTGGGGCTTTATCGTGGTGTGCCAGATGCGCCTGCGCAAAGCGATCCGCGAAGGCAAAGCAGAAGATGTCAGCTTCAAGATGCCCGGTGCGCCGGTGACCTCCTGGCTGACGCTGCTGTTCCTGCTCAGCGTATTGGTACTGATGGCGTTCGACTATCCGAACGGTACCTTCACTATCGGCTCCATTCCGCTGATCGCCGTTCTGCTGGTTGCCGGCTGGTTTGGCGTGCGTAAGCGCGTGAACGAAGTGCATGCCACTGCGCCAGCTGAACAGACGCCGCGTACTTAATCCCGCGCCTTTGGCGCTGCGCCATGCCGGACAGCGATTTTGGCTGTCACGCAGGCGCAGCGCCTGTTTTATCCCCTGCCTCGCTTACGCTTTTCTGCATATTTGCCGTTTTTTACAGCGTGATGCTGCTACTTTGAGCGGTTACGCTTAAGAATATCCTCATTACCTGTACACTTACCGCTTTGCTGGCCTATATTTTTAGCGCTAAAGGTCACTTTTTTAGTATCAGACGCACGCTTCGGCTATTCAGGGTGTGTTATAAGCTTATATATTTGTAATACTTATACAAAAGTACACGGTGTACGGGGTGGTGAATGTTTTCTTTTGTGGCCAGACAGGCGATCTTTGATAACCAACTGAACACCGTCGGTTACGAACTGCTGTTCCGCAATAGCATGGATAACCGTTTTCCGGAGATCTCTGCCGAGCAAGCCACGACTCAACTGATCGAAGAGCAGTTTCTCAGTGCGCCTGTCGGACGTAAGAACGATCTGACGACGGTATATGTCAATTTCCCCTACCAGTTACTGATTGACGGCCTTGCCGAAACGCTGCCGAAAAACCGCGTGGTGATCGAAGTCCTCGAAGATGCGCAGCCGGACAAGCAACTACTGGAGACGGTAAAACGCCTGCAGAACCTTGGCTTTCGCGTCGCTCTCGACGATTTCGCACCCGGCAACCAGTGGGACGCTTTCCTGCCCTATATCGATGTGATTAAGTTCGATATCAGACGAAGCTCACTGGAAGAGATTGACGCCTGGGTTAACGCCAACCGCGATGCGCTGCGCCACGCGGTGCTGCTGGCGGAAAAAGTAGAAACCTATGATGAGTTCGAAGCCTATAAAAAACTGGGCTTTCGCCTCTTCCAGGGCTATTTCTTCAGCAAGCCGGTGGTCTCTAAGCGCAACAAGCTGGTGCAGAACCGCGCCTTCGCACTGCGGTTGATGCAGGAAGTTAACGTCGAGTCGCCGAACTTAAACCGCATTGAAGAGCTGTTGAAACGTGATGTCTCGCTGTCGTTTAAGATCATGCGCTATGCGCAGAACATCTTATATAACACACGCGGGATTAGCGGCTTTCGTAACCAGTCCTTACGCGACATTGTGGTTTACCTCGGCATCAACGAGATGCGCCGTTTTGTGCTGGTGGCCTGTCTTACCTCGTTTGAGCATGTTACCAATACCGAGATCTACTATCTGAGCCTGATCCGCGCCAAGTTTTGCGAACTGGTGGCGGCGCGCACTTCCAGCAATAATGTCGCCAATGACGCTTTCCTGGTGGGGCTCTTCTCCCTGCTGGATGTGATCCTCGGCCTGCCGCTTGAGGAGCTGATGGAGCAGATCTCCGTCTCGCCGGATGTGGCAACAGCGCTGGAAAAAGAGAGCGGCGAACTCTACCCCTATGTTCACCTCGCCCGCGTCTATGAACAGCGTTTATGGGATGAGACCAGCGCGATCGCAAACAAGATTGGCCTGCCTTACTCCGCAGTATCAGAATTAATGACGCAAGCCACAAAGTGGGCAGATGAGCTGCCGCTGAGTCTTAAAGGTTAATTATTCGCGCACGTTTGTGTGCGCGAATATATTTATCGCTTTAAGTGAAATATTATTTCAATTAATTAACAGACCTCTCCGATCTTATTTAACACCCTCACTTGCCTTAATTAAAACTGACCTCACCTGTAAGATATTTTCCCTAATATCAGTGCGATATGTGATACAGATCGAATTTTAACCTCAATCTTTCTGCGGTTGCTGCCGTTATTACTAGTACCACTCTTTTTTAAAACTTCAGGATCATGAAAAAAATTGCGCACGCGACGGTATTAACGAAACTGCTCGTTGGTTTCTCTATTCTTATTGTGATGATGTTAATTGTTGGCATTGTCTCTATTTATCAGCTTAACGGCAGCAAACAACAAATTGATAAATTCCGCCAGGAGCGCATGCCCGGCATTCGCTACACCCTTGAGATGCGAGGTGTGTTAGCGGAAATGCGCTTACAGCAGGTGCAGTACATCGCTTCGACAACTCCCGCTTCCCTCGATCAACATCGTAATGAGCTGCTGCAAAACCAGGAGACCTTCCTCAATGCCCAGCGGCAGTACGCAAAAATCTCTGCCGATGCAACGCCGGAGATGAACGCGCTGTTTGTTACGGTGGTTGATAACTTCAAAAACTTCATCGACGTCAACGCGAAAGTGATTGAGGCGATGAACCACGGCGACGCGGCAGAAGCGGCGAAGATCAGCGGTGTGGTGTCGGCGAAGTACCGCACACAGTTGATGAAAGACCTGGCGACGCTGGTCGATATGGAAGTGGCTATCGGCGATCGTATGGGCGAAACGACGCAGGCGAATTACAACCACGCGCTCTATGTGCTGATCGGCTTACTGCTACTGGCGCTGATTGCCACAGGTGTGAGCGCCCTCTTTATTTCGCGCAGCCTGGCGCGGCAACTGGGCGGCGAGCCGGATTATGCGATGTCGATTATGCAGGCGGTGGCCGCCGGCAAGCTGGAGACGGCGGTCGATTTGCGCGAAGGTGACAGCAATAGTCTGCTGGCGACGATTAAATATATGAACGGCCAGCTGGCAGAGATTATTCGCGGCATTATTGATGGCAGCGAATCGATCTCCCATGCCGCCGGTGAGATTGCCGAGGGTAATAATGACTTGTCGCAGCGCACCGAGGAGCAGGCCGCGTCGCTGGTGCAGACGTCATCGAACATGCAACAGATTACGGAAAACGTGAAGAGTAATGCGGAGAACGCCCGCAAAGCGAGCGAGCTGGCGCGCCAGACCTCTGCAACCGCGCTCAAAGGCGGCAAAGAGGTTAACGATATGCTGACGCGCATGCATGAGATCTCTGACAGTTCGCAGAAGATTGTCGACATTATTTCGGTAATTGAGGGGATCGCGTTCCAGACCAATATTCTGGCGCTCAACGCCGCCGTGGAAGCGGCGCGCGCCGGTGAACAGGGTAAAGGGTTTGCGGTGGTCGCAGGCGAAGTGCGTAACCTGGCGCAGAAGAGCGCCGATGCGGCAAAAGAGATTAAGCAGTTGATTGAGGGGACGGTGGAAAAAATCACCGACGGTTCGCGTTTTGCCGATACCGCCAGCCGTGCGATGGAGGAGATTGTCTCGTCGGTGAATAAGGTGACGGATATTGTCGCCGATATTTCCGCCGCTTCAACCGAGCAGCATCAGGGGATTAAAGAGATCAGCGTCGCCATCGATCAAATGGACCAGGTGACCCAGCAGAACGCCACGCTGGTGGAACAGGCCGCGGTGGCCGCGCAGTCAATGACGGAGCAGAGCGAGGCGCTGCGCAACTCGGTGCGTTTCTTCCAGTTGGCGCATTAATGGTTTCTTGACGTCGGAAAGCGATGTCCCTGCCCGGTTCAGCCATGAGCCGGGCTGTATTGCCGGATGGCGCTGGCGCTTATCCGGCCTACGAAACTGCACTGATTTTGCATGGGTGCCGAATTGTGTTGCCGGATGGCGCTGCGCTTATCCGGCCGATGAAACCGCACGGCTATTCGAGGTTCGCGCGATCGAGGCCGTAGGCTTTATCGAGCGCGCCCGGCGCGGTTTTCGAGACGATCATCAAACGGTTCCAGGTGTTGATAATCGAGATAGCAAACGCCAGCTCTGATAACGCCACTTCATCAAAATGTTCACGCGCCGCGTCATAAATGGCATCACTTACCCCTTCAGCCCCGGGCCGGGTCAGGGCTTCGGTCAACGCCAGTGCCGCCTTCTCTTTCGCGGTGAATAGCGGCGATTCGCGCCAGATGGCGACATGATGCAACCGTAACTCCCGCTCACCCAGAATCCGCGCCTGTTTAATATGCATATCCAGACAGAAAGCGCAGCTGTTTAGCTGCGAGGCACGAATATCAACCAGATTTTTGAGTGTGTTATCCAGACCGCTGTTGTGCGCCGCCTGGCTGGCGGCGGAAAAGGCGTTGATCAGATCGGGAACGCGCTGGAAGAGATTGATGCGGGTGCTCATATTATTTGCCTCGTTTATTGTTTCAACGGGGGCTATAGTACGCGTCAATGTCGCAGGAAAAAGATGCAAAAACGCGAAAAACAGGTAGGACATGAAGCCGGGATACAGAGCTATTTATTCACAGTACCGAGATAGCATCACGCAAGGTTTGCTCAAGCCGGGAGATAAAGTCCCTTCAGTGCGCGTGCTGGCCAGCGAACTGGGCGTGGCGCGAAAAACGGTGGAGACCGCGTGGTCGATTCTGATCGGTGAAGGGTTTCTGGTCAGCGATGGCGCGCGCGGCACACGCGTCAATCCTGAACTGGTACTGTCGCCGGTCAAGCGTAAAGCTCGCGATAAGCCCCTTTCCACCCCAGCGTCAACGTTTGGCGACGCCGAACGTAAACAGAGCGGTTTCTTGCGCCTCGGCATTCCGGCGCTTGATGCCTTCCCGAGTAAAAAATGGCTGCTGCTCAGCGCTAAAGCGGTGCGCGCGCTGCATCCGGGCGAAATGCTTACGCCGCCGTTAATGGGCTACGCTCCTCTGCGCGACGCTATTGCCCACTATCTGAATGTTTCGCGCGGGCTCGCCTGCAGTCCGGAACAGGTGGTGATCACCGGCGGGTATCAGCATAACTTGCGGGTGATCCTTACCCTGCTTGCAGGCTCACAGCATAAAGTGGTGTTTGAAGAGCCGGGTTATTTTTTAGGCCAGCGCATTCTGGAGCATACGTGCCAGCAACTGCATAGCGTGCCGGTCGATAACGACGGTCTGGATGTACAGTTTCTGCTGCGCCATCACCATGACGCCCGCCTGCTATTTGTGACACCGTCACACCAAAGCCCGCTGGCGGTCACCCTCTCCCTGCCCCGCAGACAGCAGCTGCTGGCATGGGCAGCGCAGCACAATAGCTGGGTTGTTGAGGATGATTACGACGGCGAGTTTCACTACACGCGCAAAGTGGTGCCTGCGCTGAAAAGCCTCGATAGTGATGACCGGGTTATCTATATGGGCACCTTCAGCAAAACCATGCTGCCCTCCTTACGCACCAGTTATCTGGTGCTGCCGCGTACGCTGATCGCGCAGTTCCGGCAAACGGCTGAACTCACCGAGAGCGGCCAGCCGCTGTTAACGCAAAAAATTCTCGCCGCCTTTCTCAGCGAAGGCCACTTTTATAAGCATCTGAAGAAGATGCGCAATCTTTACTCTGCCCGGCGCGGGTTCGTGCTGGCGGCGCTGGCGCAGATTTATCCGCAGCTTTTTGATGTGGAGGTGCGCGACGGTGGCATGCATATCATCGCGTTTTTGCGTGATAGCACGCAGGATGTGGCGCTGGCACAACTCTGGCAACAACATCAGTTGCAGGTCAGCCCGCTTTCAGAATGGTACAGAGGTGATTCGCCACGTTACGGTTTGATTATCGGTTACGCCAATGTCACGTCAGCTGAAGAGGCGATTGCACTGTTGCAGCGCCCGGCGCAAGAGACGCAGGCGCTGCTGGCAGATGGCTCACGGCAGGCTACTAAAGAGTGAGATATCCCATGCCGTGGCGAGCAGTGACAGGCCAACGATAAACGTCAGCGCGAACGAGAAGGTTTTATCGGACTTTTCCATCACATGTCCCTCTTTTTAGATGACCTGAGCCAGGAGAGTGAAAAAATCTTACGGCTTACGCCCCTGTAAGTTTAGGACAATTGGTAATTTTTGTCCGGTGTCAGTTTGACCGGCAGATCGTCGGCGTCTTCCATTTGCAGCAGATCGATTTCAATCGCGTTGCAGTAGGCATCCAGCGGCAGAGCGTTATCCTCTTCGCCAAAGGGATCTTCCAGCTCTTCCGCCAGCGTATCGAGCGAGATAAAGGTGTAGGAGATCAGCACCGAGATAAAGGGCGTCATAAAGTGCAGATCCACCACCAGCGCAAACGGCAGCATGATGCAGAAGAGATAGACCGTGCGGTGCAAAATCAGTGAATAGGCGAAAGGCAGCGGCGTATTAAAGATACGCTCGCAGCCAGCCTGCACCGCGGACATATCGTGTAAGCGCTGAGTAATGCTGTGGAACATAATATCCGACAGCGCCCCTTGCGCCCTGCGCTCGCCCAGCCACTGGCCCATCAACAGCAGAATACGGTTCGCCGGTGAATGGGCATTTAAGACCTGTCGTAACTCATCAGCCGAGAGATATTTTGACAGCACGTCGCCCTGCGGTTTGCGTCGCAGCGTCATGCGCAGCGCGTGGGCAAAGGCGAACTGTAGCTGCATAAAGTGGCGCACGTCACTTTCGTCTGGCAGCGTGGTTTTCACTTCCCGCAGCAGCGAGCGCGAGGCGATCATCAACTGCCCCCACAACAGACGCGCTTCCGAGTAGCGGGCGAAACAGGCGTTGTTGCGAAAACCGAGGAAGATAGCAATCGCCACACCGAGAATGCTGAATGGCGCGACCGTTAGCTTAATGCCAAGCGAGGTGTACCACGGCAGCATCCAGATGACGGCGACCGAGAGCAGGAAGTTCATGGTAAGGCGTGAAGCGATTTTCGGCAGTACGGAGCCGTGCCAGACGAAGAGACGAGCAAGCCAGTGTTTTTCAGGACGGACAATCATAATTATTCAGGGGGAAAAGGAGCGCAGCGGCTATTAAACGTGATCAATGTCACAGTTGCAAGTTTGCTAATGGATTGTGACGCAATTTCGCCCTGCCCGACGAGGTATTGGCGCAGAGGTTGCTGGAACCTGTTATACAACCCTCTAATAGTATGTTGTAACTAGATGGGTGCTTTCAGCTTTCGCTGTTTTGCCGGATGGCGGCTATGCCTTATCCGGCCTACGGGATCGGGTGGAGTGTGGAATTGCCGGATGGCGGCTACGCCTTATCCGGCCTACGGGGATCGAGTGGATTGTGGAAGTGAAAAATGTAGGCCGGATAAGCGCCAGCGCCATCCGGCATTTAACAGCCAGCTAACAGCAGAGCGGTTTTACCGCTTCGCGCATGCCGCGCAGCAGAATCGCATCCAGATCGCGCGTCACCTGCTCCACCAGACCCGGCACCTTGCTCAGATCCTGCTCCCAATGATCGCTCACCGACAGCACCGCACTCACCAGCTCGCGGGTGTTAATTTGACGGTCACCATGCTGGCTCCACAGCTGTTGGTAACGCTCAATCCAGTGCGCATCATCCTGCACCGGATAACTCTTCCCGTCACGCTCACCGCGATAGAACGCAATCAGCGCCGCCAGCGCAAAGGTGAGGCGCGCAGGTAATTCACCGCTGGCTTTCTGCCCTGCCAGCAGCTGCGGCAGAATGCGGGTGCGGTATTTGGTCATGCCGTTCAGGGCGATAGAGAGCAGCTGATGTTTGATATAGGGGTTACGGAAACGCCCGGTCACTGCGCTGGCGAAAGACTCCAGTTCGTCGCGCGGCAGATCCAGCACCGGAATGATCTCTTCGTAAATCGTCTTCTCAACAAAGGCACAGATCTCCGTGTCACTCATCGCTTCGCCGACCGTATCGATACCCGCCTGGAACGCGACCGGCACCAGCGCCGTATGCGCCCCGTTGAGGATCGCCACTTTACGCTCTTTATATGGCTTGATGTCGTCCACAATCAGCACGTTCAGCGGGTATTTATCCAGACGCAGCTCAGCGGCCAGCGATTTAGGCCCCTGAATAACAAACAGATAGAAGTGCTCGGCGGTATCGAGGAAGGCATCCTGATAACCCAGCTCCGCTTCCAGTTTCGCCACTTCATCACGCGGATAACCGGTAACAATGCGGTCAACCAGCGTCGAGCAGAAGCTGTTCGCAGTCTCAAGCCACTGGATAAATTCCGCGCCCAGCGCCCACTCGTTGGCATAACGCAGCACCAGTTCACGCAGCGCGTCGCCGTTATAATCAATTAATTCACAAGGGATAATGATCCAGCCTTTATCCTGCGCGCCGGCAAAATGGCGGAAGCGTTCAAACAGCAGGCGGGTCAGTTTAGCCGGGTAGCTTACCGCCGGGGCATCATCGAATTTATCCCCGGCGTGGTAGCTGATACCCGCTTCAGTGGTATTGGAGAAAACGAAGCGGATATCCGCATTGTGTGCCAGTTTAAGAAACTCGTCATACTGCGTGTAAACACTGATTTCACGATTAACGGAGCGGATAAGACGCGCGTCGCTCACCGCTTCGCCCTGCTCGTTGAGGCCGCGAATAATGGTGGTGTAGAGACCATCCTGCGTGCTCAGAGAAGGCGGGAAATCACTCTCGATTGGACGAACCACCACCACACCGGCGTTGAGGTCGGTGTGCTCGTTCAACAGATCGATTTGCCAGTCGATAAAAGCGCGCAAAAAATTCCCTTCGCCAAACTGAATAATACGTTCTGGATAGTCAGCCCCGGGAAAATTGCGACGGTTTAATGTGTTCACAGTGGGTTCCTTTTTTAGATTAGTCATACAACCTTGGAAGATTGGTGTAATAACTTATCAGACTTTACGACCATGAAACCCTGTTTTGATCAAACTGGTGCGGCTTATTGACGCCAGTTATATGAACTTGTAAAAAAGTGTCGTCGCCGTCACATTTCCATCCGGCATCAGCGCATAACGCGGGATCTCACCCACCCGCTGCCAGCCGCAGGCGGTGTAGAAGTTCTCCGCTCCGCTTCCGGTCGCCGTATCCAGCACCAGCACGTTTTTGCCGTGCGCCTGCGCCTCACGCTCCAGCGCTGTCATCAGGCGACGCGCCAGCCCCTGACGTCGCGCGTTACCATGCACCAGTAATTTCGAGACATCGGCGCGGTGCGGCTGGTTCTCCGGCTGATCGAGCACCACCTGCACGGTACCGACAACCTCACCCGCCTCATCCTGCGCCGCCAGGACAATACGCTCGCCGCGCGTTACGCTTGCGGCAACCCCGGACCAAAATTGATGTGATTTTTCCCGCGAAAGCGGGTGCATAAAGCTGACGGAGGCACCGCCGGCGACGCAGTTTTCCAGCACGCCGCACAGGCTGTCGATATGGCAGAGGATCGCCTCACCAGAGAGGCTATTGATATGATAAGCGGTCATTTGTCTTCCTTGTAAAATGACCACTATTCAACGCGGAACAGGCTAACTCAAGCGCCGCGCCCATACGATTTCGTTATGGATCAGCGCCCGCGATTGTTGCGGGATTTCATGGCATACATCTTCTCATCCGCCTCTTTCATCCAGGCGCGCAGATCGTCACTGCCATCGTGATTAAACTCGCTGACGCCCCAGGAGAAACCGAGCTTCCAGGGTTTACCCGATTGCTGGTTCCAGGCCTCAACCTGTTCGACCAGATGCTGCATCGCAATCCATGCGCCCTCTTCATTGGTATCGGAGAAGACAATCGCGAACTCGTCGCCGCCGTAGCGAACCCGCAGATCCGCTTCGCGCAGGCTGGCGGTCATCACCTCCGCCATCGCCTTCAGGGCTTCATCCCCTTCGCCGTGGCCGTAGGTGTCATTAATCTCTTTAAAGTTATCAAGGTCGATCCACGCCAGCGTCAATGGCTGCGCGCGACGGCGTGCGCCAACAATCGCGAACTTCGCCAGGTTATCGAAGCCACGGCGGTTAAAGAGTCCGGTTAACTCATCGGTCGTCGCCGCGCTCATCACCGCGAACTCATCTTCGACGATCATGGCGAAATCTTTCAGGGTGTCGACTTCCGCGCCGGAAAAGCCGCGCGCCGCTTTATCAATCACGCACAGCGATCCCACCAGCGCGCCGTCCGGCAGGCGCAGCGGGTAACCGGCATAGAAACGAATGTGCGGTTCGCCGGTCACCAGCGGATTATCGGTAAATCGCTCATCAAGATGGGTATCTTCAATGATCATCGCCGTTTCAGACAAAATGACGTGACCGCAAAAGGAGATGTTGCGCGGCAGCGTCTGGGCTTCAGCCGGATAACCGCCGGTGGATTTAAAATGGAGCGTCTCTTCATCGACCAGCGTAATCAACGCCGCCGGGACATTGAACATCCGTTGCGCCAGGCGCGTTAAGCGGTCTAAACGGGCGTTGACGCCACCCTCCAGCAGGCCGGAGTCATGTAATGACGCCAGGCGCTGTGCCTCATTTGCGGGAATCGCAGGTGTTTTCATAGAGTGCCGATCTCATCATTCTCAGTCTGGACCGCCGCGCTCGAGCAAACGGGCGAGTAGACAACGGTTTACAGCATTAAGCGTAGCCTATTCGGCACGTTTGTCAGGGTGAGCGAATCCGCTGCTTGCGACCGCGCGACGTTAATCATATGGGTCTCAAAAATCAGCCGCAAGATATTTATAAGTTATTAATATTTATTGTGTTGCTTATTTCACGTGGCGGGCGAAACAGTCACTTCCCGCGCATCGTTTTGGCTATCGCTAGTACAGTTTCTGCCATGGTTCTTCGAGCGGTAGAGATGCTCATCGGCCTCGGCCAGCAGATCATTGAACCCCTCGGTTAACTGGCGCGGGTCCGGCGTGCCGTGCCCGATGCCGACGCTCATCGTCAGATGTAGCGTCTGCTGGCGCCATTTAAAGAGATGGGTTTCCACCGCATGGCGCAGCGTCTCCGCCAGCGCTTTGCCTGCCGTCGCATCGTCCGTTACGGCGACCACCACAAACTCCTCGCCGCCCATACGCGCCACCAGCCCGCGTGTGCCAAGCTCCTGCTGCACTTTTTGCGCGAACGAAGTCAGCACTTTGTCGCCGCACTCGTGACCATAACTGTCATTGACGCTTTTGAAGTAGTCGATATCCATCAGCATCACCGACAGATGCTTGCCGACAAAGCGCTTCTCCTCTTTGCGCAGGGCTTCATACAGGCCGGAGCGGGAGTAAACGCGGGTGAGGAAATCAAAATCGGCGCGCAGCGACACCTGGCGCATCAGGCGGTTGATGGCTTCAACGCTGACCGAGACGATCACCGGGCAGATGGCCATCGTTGCCACGCCAAGGCGCGCCGAGAGCATCTGCGGAATATCAAACGGCGAGTGGACGTGAATATCGATCTGCCCGCTGGAGACCAGCATAATCTCCAGCCCGCCGGTGATAAGCGTCACCAGGCAGGTTAACGGCAGTGAATAGCGCACCGCGCACCAGATCAGCGCCGGGAGCGGAAACGCCAGGCTTCCGGCACCGCCAATCATCACCGAGGCGGCGACCGACACTGCCAGCGCAAGGATCGGTATCACCTGCGGCAGTGAAAAGCCTTTGAGCGCGCGCGGGCGCGTCATGGTCAGCAGGCAGGGCAAAATCAGCACGCCCGTTGAGAACTGCTCGCCAAACCAGTCCGCCAGCAGCGGCCAGAAACCCTGATCGTCAATCCCGACCGAGCCCAGCGCGCCAAAGAAGGCGCAGAGCAGCGCCGCCACCAGACAGTAACTAAAGAGTTTCAGGGCATTGATCGGCTGTGGCGTCTTGGCGATCTGGCGCCGCTCCCAACCGATAAGCTGCGCCATGGTGATAATAAACACCATATTGGAGAAGTTGATGATCAGCGACGCCGTGCCCCAACTGGTGGTGACGGCATCGTAAGCCAGCATCGCGACATAGCTGATTAAGTAGTAGTGCCAGCGATGCAAAAACGCGTAGCGGGCGAAGACCCCGGCCATCACCGCGTTTAGCGGCCAGAAGAGCGACAACTCCTCGACCAGGCGCATCATCGCGCCGATAAAATAGAACAGCGTGGTCAGCGCAAAAATCATCCCCGCATTTATCAGCGGGGTCTCTTCCCTGAACGGACGCCAGGAGGACAACAAAGCTCGCATCAAATCTCAATTCCTGTCGCGGGCGGCAGGAGCTGCCCGAAGTAGCGTCGGAAATAGCCTAAAGCTTAGCATGCTTGTTTTCCGCTATAGGGTGTTGCGCAACCGCCATCAGCGCGGCGAATTCATCTGTATCACCAGCCAGTGATAAATCACATCAACAACATACTGCTGCTGCGCGGGTGAAAGCGGCTGACCCGGTGTAATGGCGTGCCACTTCGCCAGACAGCCGCGACAACAGGTGGCGGTGGCATGCTGGGCGATAAACACCGGGTGGCCGCGCATCGGCGTCTGTTTACCGTCATTGTCAGGCAGCGCAGGCGCAAGGCGCCGGGCGACGAAATCGGCGGCGTGGGCAGCAATCACCTCTGCCCCCTTCTCTTCGCAGTAATGCCGCTCCTTTGCGCCTAAGCGAAAACGGGAGCGAAAGGTTGAGCGCCCAAGGCGGGCAAACAGCGCGTCGAGATCCGCCATCAGTAGACCGATCTACCAAGGCGCTGGCTGAGCGCTTCCAGCAGCGCGACACCCGCCAGTGAGTTGCCCGCGTCATCCAGCTCCGGGCTCCAGACGGCAATCGCCATCTCATGAGGCACAATCGCCACAATCCCTCCGCCAACGCCCGACTTCGCCGGCAGGCCGACGCGGAAGGCAAACTCCCCGGCGTTCTGGTACATGCCGCTGGTCGCCATCAGGGCGTTAATCTGCCGCGCCTGCCTTGGCGACACCACTGGCTGGCCGAGGTGCTCCGCCTGCCCGCTCTGCGCGAGGAAAAGAAAGGTGCGCGCCAGCTCAGCGCAGCTCATCTTCAGCGCGCAGTAGTGGAAGTAGTTTTGCAGAACAGTGGTGACATCATTGTGGAAGTTGCCGAAAGATTTCATCAGCCAGGCGATAGCCGTGTTGCGCGCGGCGTTGTCGAACTCCGATCGCGCCACCGCCGTGTCGTAAACGATATCCTCGACGCCTGCGAGCTTGCGCACAATCTCCAGCATCCGCTGGCGCGGTGCGCTGAGGCGGCTTTGCAGCATATCGCACACCACCAACGCCCCGGCGTTAATGAACGGATTGCGCGGCTTGCCCTGCTCGATCTCCAGTTGCAGCAGCGAGTTGAAAGGCTGGCCGGAAGGATCTTTGCCGACGCGCTGCCAGATCTCCTCCTCACCGTAGTGGTTCATTGCCACCACCAGGCTAAGCACTTTTGAGATCGACTGAATGGAGAAGCGCTCATCGGCATCGCCTGCCTGATAGTGCTCCCCATTGACGGTGCTGATCGCGATACCCAGTTTATTGCCGCTGACTGCCGCCAGCGCCGGGATATAATCCGCGACCTTTCCGCGTCCCAGCAGCGGGCGTACCTGGTCGACTATCGTCTCCAGCACGCCATTATCCATCACCGATGCCACTTTCACTCCTCGCCCACAGGCCAAATCGGGCTGCGAGTATACCAGAGCTGTTTTGCCGCGTCAGGCGCTGAGACGAAAACGCGCAACCGCTTGCATCAATACCTGAGAATCGTGATAAAGCTGCTCGGAGGCCGCGGCTGCTGTGGTCACCAGCTCACCGGTGCGCCGCGCCACACTGTTAAGGGAGTGAAGGCGTCGGGTCATCTTATGGATGCTCTCGCCCTGGCTCAGCGTGGCGGCAGAAATTTCACTCAACACCCCGCTCAGATGCCCGACCAGCCCGGTCACCTGTTGCAGGTTATCTTCGAGACGGCTCACCGCCTGGGTGCCATCGTTGATCCCCTGCAATGAGTGGTTAATCAGCTGCTGAATGGTTTGCGTCGAGTGGCTGCTCTTACGCGCCAGTAAGCCCACCTCTTTTGCCACCACCGCGAAGCCGCGCCCGTGGTTGCCCGCATGCGCCGCTTCGATAGCAGCATTCAGCGCCAGAATGTTGGTCTGAAACGCCACGCCGTCGATCAGCGCCACGATATTGCGCATCTCGGCGGAGCGGTCGACAATCTCGCGCATCGACTGCGTCACCGTCTCCATCATCCTGTCGCCGCCCGCCGCGACTTTACGTGCTTCATCTGCCTGCTGGCGCGCCTCTTCAGCAAAACCGGTATTGCCCTCGACGTGCGACTCCAGCGTGGCGATATGCTCGGTAACATCGTTCAGTTCCTGCGCCTGCTTCGCCGACTGCTGATTAAGTGACTGGTTGCCTTCCGCCAGGCTGCCGATGGTACCAATCATTGACGCGGTGGCGTCGCTCACCTGCATCACCAGCTGTTGCAGCCCCCGCTGCATGGTGCCGACGCTATGGCTAAGCTGAGTGATTTCGCGGTTGAAGCGCTGCACCGGCGGCAATGGCGTGCCGAGATCGCCGGCGGCAAGAATATTGATGTGAGCAATCAGTGTACGCAGCGGCGTGATGACCCAGCGCGACATGCCGAACCACACCACCAGCGCAATGGCGACCAGCAGCGCCGGGATCAGCATAAAGACCTGCTGCAAACGGCTGAGGCTGGCAAGCAGCGACTGCCTTCCCTGCTCGGCGTGCTGTGCGCCAGCCTGCTGAAAACGGGCGTAGTTATCGTTGAAATCGGCCTGGAATGCCTGTGCCGGAACGGCAAAAAAGGCGTCGATCGACTGGGTTTTCACCAGCCCGTCAGCCTGCTCTTTCAGCGCGCCATAAAAGAGCTGATAGCTGTTGACCAGCCCGTCATCTTTTGGCGGGTTGAGTGCCTGAAAGGCAAGCCAGGCTTTATTCGACGCAGCCAGCGCCTGCTGAGTTTCGTCCATCAGGCTGTGCCAGCTGCCGTCTGAACCGGTCGCTTTATCCTGCATAAAGTAGACCCCGGCGCGGTTGAGCAGATCGCTTGCGCTGAGAAGCGCAATGCGCGCTTCGTCTGCCCGCACCTGTTGCAGATGCGCCTGTTGGTTCAGGCTCTCATCGTGCTGCGCGCTGCGAAGCGAGGCGGTAAGGAAAAAGGAGGAGGCGATTTGCAGGGCGGAAAAGAGCGCGATGATGCAAAAAATCCCGGCCAACAAACCAAACTGCTGCGGTGCGATACGCCGAAAAACTCGGCGTAAAATTTGCGTTAAGTTCATGATATTCTTCTGTAACCACTAAGTTGCGGTGAGTCTACAAAAGGATCATGACACATCCATGACAGCCAGTGATGACGCGCCCCACAGGGGCGCGTTGCGCTTACAGACGATCTTTCCACACGGTCTGAACGTTGCAGAACTCGTGCAAACCAAAGTGGGAGAGTTCGCGCCCGAAGCCGCTCTTCTTCACGCCGCCAAAAGCCACACGCGGATCGCTGGCGCTAAAGCCGTTGATAAACACGCCGCCGCACTCGAGATTATCGGCAAACCACTCGGCCTGCGCGCTGTCGGCGGTGAACACCGTGGCCGAGAGGCCAAAGTCGCTGTCGTTGGCCAGCGCCAGCGCATGCTCTGCATCGCGGGCGGTGCTGATCGCAGCAACCGGGCCAAACAGCTCCTGGCGGAACGCCGTCATCTGCGGCGTAACGTTGGTCAGCACCGTCGCCGGGTAGTAGTTGCCGTTGCCCGGCGTCTTCTCGCCGCCGAGTCGCAGGGTGGCGCCCTCTTTGATGCTCGCCTCAACCTGAGCGTGCAACTCGTCGCGCAGATCGAAGCGTGCCATCGGCCCAAGGTAGTTCTCCTCTTTTTCCGGCGCGCCCTGCTGTAATGCCGCCGCCGCAGCGACAAATTTCTCGGTGAACGCGTCGGCGATCCCCTCTTCAACAATGAAGCGTTTCGCCGCGGCGCACACCTGCCCGGTATTCTGATAACGCCCGGCAACAGCGGCTTTCACCGCCAGATCGAGATCGGCATCGTTGAGCACGATAAAGGGATCGGAACCGCCCAGTTCGAGCACGCACTTTTTCAGCGCCGCACCGGCCTGAGCACCGATTGCCGCCCCGGCACGCACGCTGCCGGTGACGGTCACGGCGGCAATGCGCGCATCGTTAATTGCCTGGCTAACGCCCTCATTGGTTGCATTGACCCAGCCAAAGACGCCCGGCGCGAACCCGGCTTCGCTGAACAACTCGCCGATCAGCGCCGCGGATCCGAGCACATTCGGCGCATGTTTTAACAGATAGCTGTTGCCCGCCAGCAGGATCGGCACCGCGCCGCGCAGCACCTGCCAGAGCGGGAAGTTCCACGGCATCACCGCCAGAATCGGCCCCAGCGGGCGATATTCGATGCGCGCACGCTGCGCTTCGACCTGGGTGGCTTCGCTGCCGAGCATCATCGGGCCATGCTCGGCGTACCAGTCGCACAGCGCGGCGGACTTCGCCACTTCTGCCCGCGCCTGCAGGATCGGTTTGCCCATCTCTTCACTCATCATCAGCGCCATCTCTTCTGCGCGGTGACGCAGCACGGCGGCCAGATCGCGCAGCTTCTGCGCGCGCTCATTGACGCTGACGTTGCGCCAGTGGCGGTAGCCGCTATCGGCCAACGCCAGCGCGCGGTCAACCTCTTCACGGCTGGCCCACGGCGTGGCGCGCAGGGTTTCACCCGTTGCCGGGTTGATGGAGAGTGCATGGGTGGTGGCGGTCGGAGACATTATTTTTTCCCTCAATGATTTCAGAACTTGCATTAGGGTGACGCAGTTTGTTATTTCTGAAAACTGAATAATATTAACTTCACCATTCACATTATGAGAACAGCATGGATTTAACCCAGCTTGAGATGTTTAACGCCGTGGCGCAGACCGGCAGCATTACCCAGGCCGCGCAGAAGGTGCACCGGGTGCCGTCAAATCTGACGACGCGCATTCGCCAGCTGGAAGCGGATCTCGGCGTCGATCTCTTTATCCGCGAAAATCAGCGCCTGCGCCTGTCGCCTGCCGGACACAGCTTTTTGCGCTACAGCCAGCAGATCCTCGCGCTGGTGGATGAGGCGCGGATGGTGGTGGCGGGCGATGAGCCGCAGGGGTTGTTCTCGCTGGGCGCGCTGGAGAGCACCGCCGCGGTGCGTATTCCGGCGACGCTCGCCGCCTATAACCAGCGCTACCCGCGCATCCAGTTCGATCTCTCCACCGGCCCTTCCGGCACCATGATTGACGGCGTGCTTGAGGGGACGTTGAGCGCGGCGTTTGTTGACGGGCCGATTATGCACCCGGGGCTGGAGGGCATTCCGGTCTATCGCGAAGAGATGATGATTGTCGCCCCGGCGGGCCATGAGCCGATTACCCGCGCTTCGCAGGTGAACGGTGCCAGTATTTATGCCTTTCGCGCTAACTGCTCTTATCGCCGCCATTTTGAGAGCTGGTTTCAGGCCGACCGCGCCACGCCGGGGAAAATTCACGAGCTGGAGTCCTACCACGGCATGCTGGCCTGCGTGATTGCCGGTGCCGGGCTGGCGCTGATCCCACGCAGTATGCTGGAGAGCATGCCCGCCCATCAGCAGGTCAATGCCTGGCCGCTGGCAGAGGAGTGGCGTTGGCTCACCACCTGGCTGGTGTGGCGACGCGGCGCGAAAAGCCGACACCTTGAAGCATTTATTGCGCTGTTGCCGTAGGGTTTTCGGCGTGCGGTTTTTTATGCCAGATGGCGCGTAAACGCTTATCCGGCCTACAGGAAAGGTGCGGCTGAAACCGCGTAGGCCTGATAAGCGCAGCGCCATCAGACATTGTCTCCGCGACACAATTGCCGGATGGCGGCTCCGCCTTATCCGGCCTACAAAAACGAGCCTACAGCCACACCGATATTGCCTTTACCTGCGTTATCACAGCGGCGTTGTTGACCCCCGCTGAAATCGGCGAACCGAAGCGGGAATGACAAGGTCTGGACGCCATGGATGGCGGACAGAGGCGAACCGAGACAGGGACAAAATTGCCGGGAGCAATTTTGAACAGCGCTTGCGCTGGCCCCGGAGGGGCGAGTCCCATGGATGGGACGAGTAAGTCGAGTCGAGCCGGCCGCAGTCAGGCACGCGGGAGGTGAGCGCAGTGCGCAGCACCGATTTCCTCGCGGGGCCGCGGGGATTGACAAGGGGAGCGCGGCCGCTTCCCTTGTCCCGTTCACCGCAGAAGAAATGAATGAAACTCCCCAACGCCTGGTGAACGGAATCATTCCACCAATGCCACATGAAAACCCCATCGCCGGATGGCGCGTTACACGCTTATCCAACCTACGTGAACGGAGCCCCTGAAACCGCGGCTGATTGCCGGATGGCGGCTACGCCTTATCCGGCCTACGCTCGCAGCGCATCAGGCAACTGCTTCTCCATAAATACACTTAACGGGTCAGGCTCATAGGGCGAAAACGCCTCGCAAATCTGGTATCCGCAGCGCTGATAAAGCTTCACCGCCGCGTGCTGCTCGATGCCCGTCTCCAGCCGCAGCGTGTGGCACCCCTTCTCGCTCGCCGCCTGCTCCAGCGCGGCAATCAGCTGCTCGCCCAGCTTCTGCCCGCGGTGCGTCGGATCGATAAACACCCGCTTCATCTCCGCGCTGCCATCCTCATTAAGCAACACCGCGCCGCAGCCAACAGCATCCTGCTGATGCACGATTTTACGCAGGATCAGCGTCTCTTCGGGAAAGGAAGCCAGATCGACCAGATGGTTGCTCTCTGCCGGGTAGAGCGCGGTCTGGTAGTGGTCGAGGGCGGCGATGAGGGCAATCACCTCCGGCTGCGTGGCGGTGGCATCAACAATACGGTACATAGCGGCTCCTTATAGTTATCGCGTTGTTAAATTAGCGAAAATTCCGCCGCTTAACTCATATGAATAACCTATAGATCCGCGACAATATTGCACCCCGGCAATAACAGGCTGTACTTTACGCACAAGAATATTCTGACAAGGGAATCGCCATGAATACAAAAGCCCGCAAAGTGATGATTATCGGCACCGGTAATGTCGGTGCGTCTGCCGCTTACGCTCTTTTAAACCAGAACATTTGTGAAGAGCTGATCCTGGTGGATGTTAACGCCCAGCGCGTAGAGGGACACGCGCAGGATCTGGCGGATGCCGCCGCGTTTATGCCGGGGATGATGATCGTCTCCACCCGCTCCATCGAGGCGTGTGCGGATGTCGATATCGCGGTGATTACCGTCTCCGGTGGCGCGCTGAAGCCCGGCCAGACGCGGCTGGATGAGCTTGCCAACACCGCGCGCATTGTTAAAAACATTGTGCCCACCATGATGGCAAACGGCTTTAACGGCATTTTCCTTGTGGCGACCAACCCTTGCGACATCATTACCTGGCAGGTGTGGTCCCTCTCCGGCCTGCCGCGCAACCAGGTGATCGGCACCGGCGTCTGGCTCGACACCACCCGTCTTCGCCGTCTGCTGGCGCAGACGCTGGATATCGGCGCGCAGAGCATTGACGCGTTTATTATGGGCGAGCATGGCGATACGCAGTTCCCGGTGTGGTCGCACTCATCGATTTATGGTTCGCCCATCGCCGACGTCTATCAACAAAAGACCGGCCAGCCGCTGGATGCAGATGCACTGGCGGATCGCGTGCGCCGCCACGGCTTTGAGATCTTCGCCCGCAAAGGCTGTACCGAATATGGCATTGCCGGCACGATCGCCGAGATCTGCCGCAATATCTTTACCGGCAGCCACCGCGCGCTGGCGATCTCCTGCATTCTTGACGGGGAGTATGGCGCGCACAATGTGGCGATTGGCGTGCCTGCGGTGCTGACCCACAGCGGCGTGGAGCAGATTATCGAACTGAACTTAACCGACGACGAAGTGGCAAAGTTCAACCACTCCGTTGAGGTGATCAAAACTAACATTGCGCGCTTGCCGTAATAAGCGCGCTGCGGGGGCGCTATCGCCCCCGGTCATTGTGCTAGCGCAGATAGACTTTGCCGATTAAATAGAGCGTCGCCTGGCCGCCAATCAACACCCGATCGCCCCGCCACTCGCAGCGCAGATCGCCGCCGCGCGCGGAGACCTGGCGCGCCTGCATCACCGTTTTGCCAAGCTTCTCGCCCCAGTAAGGGATCAGCATGCTGTGCGACGAACCGGTAACCGGATCTTCGGCCACCGACTCGCCCGGGCAGAAGAAGCGGCTGACAAAGTCATACTCCTCTCCCGGTGCCGTGACGCAGACCATTTTCCCCAGCGGTTTCATGGCGGCGATATCGGGCTGTAAGGCTTCGACCTGCGCCTGGCTCTCCAGCACGACCATGTAATCGCGCCCTTCATACACCGCCTGCGCCGTCGCAATGCCCAGCGTTTCCAGCAGCAGCGGCGGCGGGTTCTCAACGGCCTGGGTTGTCCATGCCGGAAAATTGAGAGTGAGCCAGTCGCCGTTGCGCGCAACGGTTAACTCGCCGACAAAACGGGTGCTGAAGCGGATCTCAGTCTCTGGATAATCGAGGTATTCGAAGATAATGTGAGCGGCGGCGAGCGTCGCGTGACCGCAGAGATTGATCTCATCCTGCGTCGTGAACCAGCGCAGCTCGAAGCCGCTGTCGTTGCGCACAAAAAAAGCGGTTTCCGACTGGTTATGCTGCTGCGCCATTTTCAGTAACAGCTCGTCCGGCAGCCACTCGGTAAGTGGACAGACCGCGGCGGCGTTACCGCCGAAGGTGTGGTCGCTGAAAGCGTCGACCAGATAGAAGTCAATTGTGTGCATTGTTTTTCCTCATCTTTTCTTTTGTTCTGACGGCAAACCTTCGGCGGCGCAACCGCTATTTTTTTGCTGAATGAAAAATGAGATCTACATCACAAAAAGTTTGTCTTTCCGTCGGCAAAAGCATTAAGATCTTCGCCTCTTCTTCTCTCAAACCAACCCAAAGCACTCTTATGATGACGAATACTGTTTCACGTAAAGTCGCGTGGCTACGGGTGGTTACGCTTGCCGTTGCCGCTTTTATTTTCAACACCACCGAATTTGTGCCGGTGGGGTTGCTCTCTGATATCGCCCAAAGCTTCGATATGGAGACCCCGCAGGTCGGGATTATGCTGACCATCTACGCCTGGGTGGTGGCGCTGATGTCGCTGCCCTTTATGCTGCTAACCAGCCATATTGAGCGGCGAAAACTGCTGATTGCGCTGTTTGTGCTGTTTATCGCCAGCCATGTTCTCTCCTTCCTGGCGTGGAATTTTGAGGTGCTGGTGATTAGCCGTATCGGCATTGCGTTTGCGCATGCCATCTTCTGGTCGATTACCGCCTCACTGGCGATCCGCCTGGCACCGGCGGGTAAACGCGCCCAGGCGTTAAGCCTGCTCGCCACCGGTACCGCGCTGGCGATGGTGCTCGGCTTGCCGATTGGCCGCATCGTCGGGCAGTACTTTGGCTGGCGCACCACCTTCTTTGTGATTGGCATGGGCGCGCTGGTAACGCTTATTTGCCTGGTGAAGCTGCTGCCGACGCTCAACAGCGAGCACTCCGGCTCGCTGAAAAGCCTGCCGCTGCTGTTCCGTCGCCCGGCGCTGGTCAGCATCTATGTGCTGACGGCAGTGGTGGTGACCGCCCATTACACCGCGTACAGCTATATTGAGCCGTTTGTGCAGAATGTAGCGGGCTTTAGCGCCAATTTCGCAACTATCCTGCTGCTGTTGCTTGGCGGTGCGGGAATTATTGGCAGCGTGCTGTTCGGTAAACTCGGCAACCGACACGCCTCCGGGCTGGTGTGCAGCGCCATCGGGCTGCTGGTGATTTCGCTGGTGATGCTGCTTCCTGCCGCCGGGAGCGAAAGCTATCTCGCCGTGCTAAGCCTGTTTTGGGGCGTGGCGATTATGATTATTGGCCTCGGCATGCAGGTGAAAGTGCTGGCGCTGGCGCCGGATGCCACCGATGTGGCGATGGCGCTCTTTTCCGGGATTTTCAATATCGGTATTGGTGCAGGTGCGCTGGTGGGAAATCAGGTGAGCCTGCACTGGTCGATGAGCACCATCGGTTATGCTGGTGCCGTCCCGGCGATTGCCGCGCTGGTGTGGGCGGTGGTGATTTTCCGCCGCTGGCCGGTGCAGCTCGAGGAGCAGAGCGAGTCAGTGTGATCGTTCTGAAACGGCGTAGGCCGGATAAGCGGTTACGCGCCATCCGGCAATGGGGTTTGCATGTGGCTTTGGTGGAATGATTCCGTTCACCAGGCGCTGGGGAGTTTCATTAATCTCTTATGCGGTGAACGGGATAAGGGAAGCGGCCGCGCTCCCCTTATCAATCCCCGCGGCCCCGCAAGGAAATCGGTGCTGCGCACTGCGCTCACCTCCCGCGTGCCTGACTGCGGCCGGCTCGACTCGACTTGCTCGCCCGTTCCGGGCTTCGCTCCATGTCTCGGTTCGCCTCTGTCCGCCATCCATGGCGTCCAGACCTTGTCATTCACGCTTCGGTTCGCCGATTTCAGCGGGGACACAACCCCTCGCTGCCATATCGCAGATAAAAGCCACACTGGTGTCGCTGTAGGCTCGATTTTGTAGGCCGGATAAGGCGCAGCCGCCATCCGGCAGTGGTGTGGCGGGGATAATGCCGGATGGCGCTACGCTTATCCGGCCTACGGGATCGCCGCGGTTTCCACCATCAGGGCGCTGCGGTGATAACGTCGTGCATCACCGAATTCTGCCATGCAAACCACGGGTTCCACGTCAACCGGGCGTGAATTTTCCCCGGCGTCACTAACCCCCAATCGGAATACCACACCTCGTCACCCTTCAGGCAACGCTGTGCCGCCGCTTCCGACTGCCCGTTACCGCAAAGCCTTACGCTGCCCTGGCGACCATAGAGCGGATTATCCGGTGAAAAGAGCACCGACATATGGGAAAACTGGCTGATGCGATCCTGCGGTAGCATATCGGTTTTCACGCGCAGACGTGACATTGTCACTGATTCGAACGGCGGCGTGCCGTACCAGATCGCACGGCTGGCGGGATGGGTAAAGGCGCGGTCGAAGCGATCGAGGATCCAGCGCGTATCCAGCACCGAATCATGCTCCGTTAACACCACCAGCGTCGGCTTATTGAAGGACTTCTGCGCCAGCAAACTCTGCGCGCTGGCGCTGGTTCGCCAGAACTGGGCAAAACCGTTGGTCGGCACGCGCAGATAGCGGGTGGCGATCTGCTGGGGGAAAAGCGCCCCCGGCGGGCGCAGCCAGTCGCGAAACAGCGCCAGCGTCGGCGCCAGAAAAGCGTAGCGGGTACTTGGCCTGAAGGCCGGCGAGAAGAGCAGCAGCCCCTGCACGTTGTCATGCGCCATGGCATATTCCAGCGCCAGGTTGCCGCCGGTAGAGAAGCCGCCCAACCAGAGCGAATCGACCTCTTTTGCCAGAATCGCCGCCTGCTCATTCACCACCTGCCGCCACTGGTCAACGCTGACGCCAATCAGGTCGGCAGGACGCGTGCCGTGGCCGTCCAGCAGCACCGTGCGCACCAGAAACCCTTTGCGGGCAAGCTGCGGGGCAATATCGACGAACGATCCCGGCCCGTCGCCAAGACCGTGGATCAGCAAAATCCCCTTGCGCGCTCTCTGCGCCGGTCGCCACTCCTGCGGCGTATTGAGCCGTAATTCGGCGGGTTTATCCAGCGTCTGAAAGGCGCGGTGGGCGGCGACATAATCGCGCGTCTGCTGTTGATACGCAGTAAAGCTGCTCTGCCCAAGCGGCGCTTCGACGCGTTGTTGCTGCTGGCAGCCGACGATAAGCAGACAGCAGCAGAGAATGAAGCAGGAGAGCTGGCGCATCAGGCGCCCGCCGGATAGGTCGAGATAATCTCCAGCACGCCATTAATGATGAACTGCACGCCCATACAGACCAGCAGGAAGCCCATCAGCCGCGAGATGGCTTCAATGCCGCCCTTGCCCACCAGCCGCATAATTGCGCCGGAGCTGCGCAGGCTTACCCACAAAATCAGCGCCACGGCGGCAAAAACCAGCGGCGGCGCAACGGCGATCACCCAGGCGGGAAAATCAGCGCCGTGGCGAACGGTCGATGCCGAGCTGATAATCATCGCAATGGTGCCCGGCCCGGCAGTGCTCGGCATCGCCAGCGGTACAAAGGCAATATTGGTCTCCGGCTCATCCGCCAGCTCCGCCGTTTTGGCTTTTGTCTCCGGCGACTCATGACTTTTCGCCGGTGGAAAGAGCATGCGAAAGCCGATAAACGCCACAATCAGCCCACCGGCAATGCGCAGGCCTGGAATCGAGATGCCAAAGGTGTTCATCACCACCTGGCCTGCGTACCAGGCGACCATCATGATGATAAAGACATAGAGCGAAGCCATGCGCGCCTGCTGGTTTCGCTGGACGCTGTTCATGTTACCCGCCAGGCCTAAGAACAGCGCGACGGTGGTCAGCGGATTAGCCAGCGGCAGCAATACCACCAGCCCGAGACCGATAACTTTGATCAATTCCATCATGGTACGTTTCACCTCTCCCCGGTTAACAACCCCGCCAGTATAGCCGCAACGCGGCGGCAAAAGCGCCTTCACTTATGCTGATAATGGGTAAAAGTTGCGTAAATTCAACTAGATGAAATTAAAAACATTCTTAAGCGTGAAAAGTTTTAGCAATTAGTGGCATCCGATACCCATTTGGTTGACTTATATTTGCCTGAGCAATAATATCTGCCGTGATTAAACTACTTGCCGGGGCAACCATTGTGAAAAGCACGAATGATCTATTTAACGACATCATTCCTTTAGGCCGCTTGATCCACATGGTTAACCAAAAAAAAGATCGTTTACTCAACGACTATCTTTCGCCGCTGGATATCACTGCCGCCCAGTTTAAGGTGCTCTGCTCTGTCCGCTGTGAAGGGTGTATTACCCCGGTTGAGTTGAAAAAAGTTCTCTCCGTCGACCTTGGCGCACTGACCCGCATGATGGACAGGCTGGTGTGCAAAGGGTGGATTGAACGCAGCCCGAATCCTAATGACAAGCGCGGCGTGCTGGTGCGATTAACACCTGAAGGCGCGACGCTCTGTGAGCAATGTCATCAATTAGTGGGTCAAGACCTGCATCAGGAATTAACAAAAAACTTAACCGCAGAAGAAGTGGCAACACTTGAGCATTTGCTTAAGAAAGTCTTGCCGTAAAAACAAAGAGGTATGACGATGTCCAGACGCAACACTGACGCTATTACCATTCATAGCATTTTGGACTGGATCGAGGATAACCTGGAGTCGCCGCTCTCCCTGGAAAAGGTGTCAGAGCGTTCGGGTTACTCTAAGTGGCACCTGCAACGGATGTTTAAAAAAGAGACTGGTCATTCACTGGGACAATACATTCGCAGCCGCAAGCTGACGGAAATTGCGCAGAAGCTCAAGGGAAGCAATGAGCCGATCCTGTATCTGGCGGAGCGTTACGGGTTTGAATCGCAACAGACCCTGACCCGCACGTTCAAAAACTATTTTGACGTGCCGCCGCATAAGTTCCGTGTCACGGATATGCCTGCGGAGTCCCGCTATCTCTATCCGCTAAATCACGCTTGTTAACTAATCGCCTGTAATTAAAGACGTATCGAGGAAAGTATGAAACGTATTACCTGTGCCGCAGCGGCATTTTTGGTGCTGCTGAGTGGCCAGAGTTATGCGGAGCAGTTTGATCACAGCAAAGGGCAAAGCGCCCGTGACGCCATGATCATACCCGCTGCCCAACAAACATCGCCGTATGACTTCAACCATATGGGGGCGGGAAGCGACAAATCTGACGAGTTAGGCGTAGCGTATTACCATCAACGCAGCTAACCGTTTTGCCCCGTACCGTGCGGGGCTTTTTTTTACCTTCAGTTTGCCTGTGCCGCCCGGCGCAGACGAAAACCAAACACATTGATATAGAGCCCGGCCATCACCAGCACGGCACCGGCCAGCTGCATCGCGGATAATTTCTCATCCAGCAGCAGGGCTGCACTTGCCATGCCAACCACCGGCACCAGCAGCGATAACGGCGCAACACGCCAGGTTTCATATCGCCCCAGCAGCGTTCCCCAAATTCCGTAGCCGAGAATGGTGGCAATAAATGCCAGATAGACCAGCGACAGCAGCGTCGTGGTATCGATCGCCACCACGCTTTCCAGCATCAGCGCCGGGCCGTCGAAAATCAGCGAGCAGACCATAAACGGCACAATCGGGATCAGCGCGCTCCACACCACCAGCGACATCACCGCCGGGCGCGAGCTGTGCTGCATAATTTTTTTATTGAAGATATTGCCGCAGGCCCAGCTAAAGGCCCCCGCCAGCGTGAGCATAAAGCCGAGCAGCGGAATATGTTGCCCTGTGAAGCTCGCCTGAATCAGCACCAGCACGCCCACGACCGCCAGCGCAATGCCGGCCAGCTGTTTGACTTGCAACCGTTCGCCAAAGATCCCCGCCCCGAGAATGATGGTGAAGAAGGCCTGCGCTTGCAGAACCAGCGAGGCTAATCCTGCGGGCATACCGAACTTGATAGCGCAGAAGAGAAACGCGAATTGCCCGAAGCTGATGGTCAGGCCATACCCGAGCAGCAGGCGCATCGGCACTTTGGGTCGGGCGACAAACAGCAACGCCGGGAAAGCGACCAACAGAAAGCGTAGCCCCGCGAGCATCAGCGGCGGCATGGCGTGCAGACCCACTTTGATCACCACAAAATTGAGGCCCCAGGCCACGACTACCAGCATTGCCAGCAGCACATCTTTACGCGCCATCTACGCCCCTTTTTGTTTACAAATTTGTAAAAAATTTACGTTAACTGAAAAAATAGTCCAGTAATAGATCATTAAATTCGGTAGGTCGTTTTTGGCACCTCCAGACAAATTGGCGGTTGTGCGCCTCAGTTTCGGCGTGTTATTGCTGTTGGCATCACAAAAACGAAAATAATCATGCCGGGTAAGAAAATGACCTCGACACAAACGCGCTCCACCGCCGCATTACTTTTTTCATCACTTTTGTTAACGATTGGCCGCGGCGCAACGCTGCCGTTCATGACTATCTACCTCAATCGCCAGTACGGCATGGCGGTCGATCAGGTCGGCTATGCGATGAGTATCGCCCTGACCATCGGCGTCATCTTCAGTCTTGGCTTTGGCATGCTGGCGGATAAGTTCGACAAAAAACGCTACATGTTGCTGGCAATTGTCGCCTTTATCGGTGGATTTGCCGCTATTCCGCTGACGCATCATGCTGGCCTGGTGGTGCTCTTTTTCGCCCTCATCAACTGCGCCTATTCGGTCTTTTCAACGGTGTTGAAGGCCTATTTTGCTGATACATTGCTGCCAGCGACGAAGGCGAAAATTTTCTCGCTCAACTACACCTTTCTCAATATCGGCTGGACCGTCGGGCCGCCGCTCGGCACCCTGCTGGTGATGCAGAGCATCAATCTGCCCTTCTGGCTGGCCGTGTTCTGCGCCGCATTTCCGCTGGTCTTTATTCAGCTCTATGTGCAGCGCATTGCCGTTGGCAGTGGTCACGATCCCGCCGCGGCCTGGTCTCCGTCGGTGCTGCTGAAGGATAAAGCGCTGGGCTGGTTTACCCTCTCGAACTTTCTCGCCTCGTTCGTTGCCGGCTCTTTTGCGTCCTGCCTGTCGCAGTATGTGATGGTGGTGGCCAGCAGTGAGTTCGCCGAGCGCGTGGTGGCGGTGGTTCTGCCGGTCAACGCAGCGATAGTCGTCACCTTGCAGTATGCCGTTGGGCGAAAGCTCACCCCTGGCAACCTGCGGCCGTTGATGGGGATTGGCACGCTCAGTTTTGTTATCGGTCTCGCGGGCTTTATGCTCTCTGGCGACAATTTATGGCTGTGGGGCCTCTCTGCCGCGGTCTTTACCCTCGGCGAGGTGATCTATGCCCCAGGCGAGTATCTGTTGATTGATAACATTGCGCCGCCGGGCATGAAAGCGACCTATTTCTCGGCGCAGGCGCTCGGCTGGCTGGGCGCGGCGATGAACCCATTGTTAACCGGCGTGATCCTCACCACGCTGCCGCCCTGGTCGCTGTTTGTTATCCTGATCGTCACCATTGTCATCGCGTGGCTGATGATGCTCAAAGGGATGCGCGTCCGGCCATGGGGCGTGTTGCAGACGCAATAAAGTGATGCCCGTCATTCCGGATCGCAACTGCGCCTTATTCGGCCTGCGGTAACGAAGCCGCTGAAACGGCGTAGGCCGGATAAGCGCCAGCGCCATCCGGCATTATCTTCCCGTACCCCTTGCCGGATGGCGGCTCCGCCTTATCCGGCCTACGGTAACGAAGCCCCTGGAACGGCGTAGGCCGGATAAGCGCCAGCGCCATCCGGCATTATCCCTGCCACACCATTGCCGGATGGCGGCTCCGCCTTATCCGGCCTACAAAAACGAGCCCACAGCGAAACCGATGCGGTTTTATATCTGCAATATCACAGCGAGGGGGTTGTGTCCCCGCTGAAATCGGCGAACCGAAGCGTGAATGACAAGGTCTGGACGCCATGGATGGCGGACAGAGGCGAACCGAGACAGGATGTCGAGTCGAGCCGGCCGCAGGCAGACACGCGGGAGGTGAGCGCAGTGCGCAGCACCGATTTCCTCGCGGGGCCGCGGGGATTGACAAGGGGAGCGCGGCCGCTTCCCTTGTCCCGTTCACCGCATAAGAGATTAATGAAACTCCCCAACGCCTGGTGAACGGAACCATTCCACCATGGTCACGCCATTGCCGGATGGCGCGTAAACGCTTATCCGGCCTACGCCGTTTCAGCGAGCTCCGTTTTTGTAGGCCGGATAAGGCGAAGCCGCCATCCGGCAATTGCGCAGCGGAGGCAAACCAGGACGGTGCCTGTTACCACACCTGCTCGGCGATATGGGTCACAAGCCGTACTTTCTCCCACTGCTGCTCTGGCGTCAGGGAATTGCCCTCTTCGGTTGAGGCGAAACCGCACTGCGGGCTGAGGCAAATCTGGCTGATATCAACATACTTCGCCGCTTCCTCAACACGCGCTTTCACCCCTTCCGGGTTCTCAAGCTCACCGTTTTTAGTGGTGATCAGACCCAAAACTACCTGCTGTTTGCCTGGGCGCACAAAGCGCAGCGGCGCAAAGTCACCGGAGCGGTCGTTGTCATACTCAAGGAAGAAGGCATCGACATTAACGCCGCCGAACAGCACCTCTGCTACCGGCTCGTAACCCCCTTCGGAGATCCAGGTCGAGCGGAAGTTGCCGCGGCAGACATGCAAACCAATGGTCAAATCTTCCGGCTTACCCTCCAGCGCCTTGTTCAGTACGCGGGCGTAAATGCGCGCCAGCTCTTCCGGATCGTCACCGCGGGCGACAATCTGCTTGCGCTGCACGTCAGAGCAGAGATAGGCCCAGACGGTATCGTCCAGTTGCAGATAGCGGCAGCCAGCGTCATAAAACGCGCGGATTGCATCGCGCCAGGTGGTGGCGAGATCGTCGAAATAGGCATCCAGCTCAGGGTATACCGTCGCGTCGATCACCTTACGGCCGCCGCGGAAGTGGAGCACGCTCGGGCTGGGGATGGTCATTTTCGGCTGCGCATCGCCGCTGATGCTCTTCAGATAGCGAAAATCTTCCAGCATCGGGTGGTCTTTGAAGCTCACTTTGCCTGTCACGCGCACGCCGTGTGCTTTAGTCTGCACGCCATTGAACTGGATCCCCTGCTCGGCTTCGAAAAGCTCAACGCCCTCCAGCCCGGCAAAGAAATCAAAATGCCACCAGGCGCGGCGAAACTCGCCATCAGTCACCACGTGCAGACCGCAGGCACACTGCTGTTCCACTACCTGACGAATCTCTTCGTTTTCAACATGACGCAGCTGATCGGCGCTGATTTCACCCTGCGCAAACTGCTGACGCGCCTGCTTAATGGCGTCGGGACGTAAAAAGCTGCCGACTACGTCTGCGCGGAACGGGGCCTGATGTCGCTGCATAACTCTCTCCTTATGCGCCGTGGCAGATGGTTGCCCGGCGTGATAATTCATTATTTGAACATTTAGACTTCTGGACGGCTAAATGTCCAAACAAAATGTCATACCGGGCGCACGGCGGCAAACGAGAAAATTTCACGTCCCATGAAAATTATTCATGTTCAGTGCAGAAAGATGAAATTAATCCCCGATCAGGCGGCGTGCTCTATCCCACTGGCGAAGCGAAAACCCTCATCTTGCCAACCGGTAATACCGCCGATCATGATCTTTACCGCCAGCCCAAGGCGCGCCAGCTTCAGTGCTGCGAAATCAGCCCCGTTGCAGTGCGGGCCTGCGCAGTAAACTACGAACAGCGTATCGGCGGGCCATTCGGCCATCCGCTCCGGCGTAATAGTGTTGTGAGGCAGATGGATCGCGCCCGGCAGATGGCGACGCGCAAACGCATCCGGGCTGCCGACTACGTGCAGTAAGACAAAATCTTTCTCGTTATGGGTCAGGGCGTGGTGCACATCCGCGCAGTCCGTCTCGACGCTCAGGCGGTGCATAAAGTGGCTGGCGGCTTCTTCCGGGGAGGCGGCGGGAATATCGGTTACATAGCTCATCGTCTTTTCTCCGTGGTTGTGTTAACACTAATCTAACCAAAACAGCGCGCCCTGAATGCGCCCTTCTCTGCCAGATAACACCAGGATAATGACAACTTTACGACACCCTGCGGCCCGCCATCGCGTGGTCGCCCTCGCCTATGACGGGCTCTGTACCTTTGAATTTGGCGTCGCCGTGGAAGTGTTTGGCCTGCCGCGCCCGGAGATGGGCGATAAGTGGTATGACTTTGCCGTTGCCGCCGTTGATGCGGGCGAACTGCGCGCTACCGGCGGCATTCGCATTATGGCGGAAGGCGGTCTTGAACTGCTTGCTGAGGCCGATACCGTGGTCATCCCCGGCTGGCGCGGCGCCAATCACCCGGTTCCGCCCGCCTTATGCCGTGCGTTACAGCAAGCCTGGCAGCGCGGCTGTCGTATCATCTCGATCTGTTCTGGGGTGTTTGTGCTGGCGGCCGCGGGCTTACTTAACGGACGTAAGGCCACCACGCACTGGCGCTATACCGACCTGTTACGTGAACACTATCCGGCCATCGTTGTGCTGGACGACGCTCTCTATTATGACGAGGGGAATGTGATGACCTCGGCGGGCAGCGCGGCGGGGATCGATCTCTGCCTGCATGTGGTGCGCGAGGATTTTGGCATTGAGGCAGCGAATAGCGTCGCCAGACGACTGGTGGTGCAGCCTCACCGTGACGGCGCGCAAACCCAGCACCTGGCTCGCCCGGTGGCGCGAACACGTGAAAGCCGCCAGCTCGGTCTGCTGTTTGATTATCTGCACCAGCACCTGGCGGGCAACCATACGGTCGCCGCGCTGGCGCAGCGCACCGCCATGAGCGAGCGCACTTTTCTGCGTCGTTTTCAGGAAGCCACCGGCACCACGCCCGCACGCTGGATATTGCACGAGCGGTTGCTGCGCGCGCAGTCACTGCTGACGCAAACGCGGATGAGCATTGAGCTTATCGCCCGTCACAGCGGGTTCGCTAACGCCGCCTCGCTGCGCCACCATTTTCAACAGCAGCACGCCCTGTCGCCCGCGGCGTACCGGAAAAAATTTACCGAAGCGGTGAATTAATTCACATTATTAAGCGTTTGTTGATATTTAGCAGGCTATTATCTCTCCATTGCAGCGATAAAATTTTCAAGTGAGGCAAATCAGTGAAATAAATGGAGAGGTACAAAATGGGAAATATGCATGTATTTATGGCGGTTCTGGGCATTATTTTGTTTTCAGGTTTTTTAGCCGCTTATTTTAGCCATAAATGGGACGATTGATGAACGACGATAATCCCCCACCGCGACGGCTTCTTACATTATGTGTAAGAAGCCGTTTTTGCTTTATCTGGCGCAAAAAAAAACCGCCGGTTATGGCGGTCAATGCTTGCATGGATAGATTTGTGCTTATTGTTACACGCTAACTCGTTTTTCAATGTTAACGGGCTGGTGTCACTTTATCAGTAACAACCTCAACAGAACCTAAACGACGCCTGCCATTACCGCTTCATCAGGGGAAATCATCGAAACGATTGCCTGACCTTAATTGACGTTTTTATTTGAAAATAAAGAGGATATATCCCTTTTAAACGGGTTGCCGTGTTAGGGTGGTTTCTCAATTCATCAGACCGGAGGGGTTATCCCCAATCTCAAATTTACGTGCCCGGTTTGCAGCAGCCACAAGTTTACTTTTACAACTTATTGTTCCGATAAACTTCCTTCGCACGGGGCAATTTGCTCAGTGTGTGGCGCGCGACTTACTGCGTTAACCTGTATTCCTGCACTCAGAAGACGACGCTGGCCGAAAAATGTTTTATAAAAAATGGGGCCCTTTTTGTGGCCCCGTTTTTTTGCATTTATGCGTTTTTCGCTTTGCCCAATGAAAACCCGCTGACTTTCGCAATATGCACTCGTAATATTGTGCCCTTTACACTTGTCCAGCCGCCATTACCTGTCATCCATGAGGGATCTTTAATATGCAGGTAGTTAAGTGGAATCTCATGCTCGTCGTCGACGCGGTAATCTTCTGCCAGCTGATCGAAAAAAGTAGCGATAGGATTTTTAATATCCTCATCGCCAGCAACAGAACGAATCGCCTGCGCCGTCGACAGCGCATACTCTCTACCTGATACCAGTTCACCTGCCACTACCTGTCCGCCTACCACCAGCGTGACTACCATGCTTGCGCCAAGGTTTGCGCAGGAGACCAGATGCGACAGCGCGCTGTCCTGCGTGCTGATAGTCGGCGTAGCGGCTGTTACTTCACGTTCTGTTTCCATGGATACCTCCACATACAGGCAAAAAAAACCGCCCGAAGGCGGTTAGGGTTTAATGAAACTGGCGAATAGCTTGCTCCGTCTCCTGCTGGGTGACCAGATCGGAGAAACGGGCGACGAAGTAGGTCTCGCCGTCGAGCTCCCACGGCTCGATCGGGATTTCCAGAAAAGCGCTTTGCTCATTTTTAAAGGTGACCGATTTGGCGTTATCTTCCACGGACACCTGCTCAACCTTACCACCGGCGCGAATTACCACTACATTTTTGGTCATGTCGGTTACCTCAGTTGCTTAAATTGCCTTCGACATTAACACAGCCATGCTCATCATGCCTGCGCCATGCCATAGATTGTTAAGCGCTAAAAATTAGGTCCTATAATTTGGCTTAATGAGAGGGATAACGCTACGGCGGGAAACGTGAGGTAGGCCACACTTTCGCAATTGTGTGGGTATAAAAAGGCGGCAAAAAGCCAGAGACCGGCCAAATAACCCGTCTCTGGCTAAGGATATTTCGGTGATGCCGGGTGCCTCCCGGTGAGCGCGCGCCAGCCCGCACAACTCGCTTTCACCCCAAAAGATGTGGCTGGTAGCCCCTCCGCGTAGGGGGATTCATCACCACGCTTAACGTTATTAAGCGAAGGGAGAACGGTCAATGCTCGTGCGGGTTATGTAAGTTTTTAAAGCGCAAACGTTTATCGAGAGGCGGTAACGCAGAGATGAGAAAAGGTAGCCTCGCTCGCAATGCGTCGTCGCGCAGCACCTGAAAATTCCGCGCTCTAAATTTTTGATAAAGAATAGCGGTTAACTGGTCGATAACGGTTAACAGGAGACGTTCGCGAACGCTGACAGGATCAAATCCGTTGATTACCACAAGATCTGGGCGTTTAGCTCGTTCAGGTGATCTGAAGAATTTTCAATTTAATCAGTACGATGTATTACAGCATTTCTTAAGGAGAGATGATGAAGACAACCGAAGAAGCGATTAACGATCTGCAGTGTCGCGCTTTAGCCTATGAAGTCATTTTCCAGTCCATCTTCTCTGAGCTGCCGCAGGTGTTCATTGAAAGAGCCGCTGAGAAGATTGAAGGTAACTTCAAAGCATTCGAAACCGGTACGCACTCTGATGCAGGAAAAGCCAAGCTTGATGCGGCAAAAGCCGTTGTTTCGCGCATCATGGGAACAAAGATTTAACCGCCCTGACATGTTGCTTATGAAGTCGTGCGGTTTGAAACAGCGTTGCCTTCTCATCTGAAGAGTTCGTTAATCACTGGCAGGGGCGATCTCGCTGCTGCCAGCGGTTTACCTATGTTGATAATGTTTATTACGGGTGAACCTTTGGCGACACGCCATGTTCGCCATATTGTTGTATGCCCCTCTCCAGGACATTTAAAGCTATACCATTACTCCCCCACCAGAATCGTCAGGTTACCTGCCTGTAAATTTCTGCAAGAATTTATATACTTCTTTACCGGGGCGGGCAGCCGTTGTTCAACAACCAGCCATCAAGAGCCCTACTGGGTAATCATTTATGTTCAGGGGAACAAATGCATACCACTAAATGGAATGGCGTCTTCCGGGAGTCGGTATCATGACAAGTTACATGTTATTGACCTATATTCTCGAAGAAAAAGTCGATCCGTCTCAGTTTCAATTTATTGTTCAACCTCACCTTGCAGTGCAAAGAATCAGAACAATGCCGCCTTCATCGGTGAGCTCACTGTTTAGCCGCCCGGAGAGTCTACGCTCGCGCAATGGTGCCAATCCCTATCAGGCGGGTCGCGATGTACGCACGCTCGCTGCCGTCGATCTTGAGCGTGGTGCGATGGTTGCTATCGATAGTAGTTCGGGAATGTGGTCGCCGGTGACGGCAGCGTTTTTTATTGATAATGACGGGAGCCTGCAGCTTTTTTCGTCTCACCTGTCCGTCACTTATCCGGTCAAATCAATCATCCGTCGCTATGAAGAGATGGTCAGCACATTTGGCAAACGCCCCTCTCCAACCGTTATGCCGCAAAGTCAGCTAACGCGCTCTGATGCAGCAATGCGGGGTGAAGCACCCAGCGTGGCCGGTGCCCGTAGTAGCCGAACGGATGAACCTCTCCGGCCACTGACCAAAGCTGAGCGCTGGCAGGAGCGAAAAAATCTCATCAGTAAAGGCAAGTATGGACAGTTTCCCGATGCGCAGGCCGCAGCTAACCGTCTGGCAGAGAACAATGTTGCCGTTGAAAAAGCGAAACTCGCTCAGAATGTTTATGGCCGAGCCGGGCAACCTATCAATGCGCTGGAAACCATGCCGGATGTGCCAGAGGGATGGGTCGATATAAGCAATGATGAAAATGCACTGGCATCGCTTGGCTTGAAACGCGAGATGCTGTTTGACAAGGCAGTGGAGCCTAATTTCTTCAGTCGTGTTTACGCCCCTGACCACTATGTCTTCGGGGATGATATGAAACCAACGCTTGTTTTTAGGGGAACGCGTCCAGATAAGATGCTGGACTGGGGTAATAATCTTGCCCAGGGAGGAGGCTTTGACTCATCCTATTATGAAAAAGCGGTCAATCTGGGTCGGGCAATCTCTGAGAGTGGAAGCAACGTTGACATTGCTGGGCATTCCCTTGGTGGCGGTCTGGCTTCAGCGGCCGGCTTGTCCAGCGGTCAGCCAACCTGGACGTTTAACGCCGCAGGGTTGAATAATGGTACTGTTGAAAAATATGGTGCCCAGCGTATCGGTGACGGTTCGGCAATATCCGCTTACAGGGTCAATGGCGAGATGCTGACTAAAATTCAGGAAGTTAGTCTTACCGACCTGATTGAAGCCCAATTTGATACGGCAGCTTTCGCCGTTAAAGCGGGCTTTTCAAACATGTTTCCTGATGCCATCGGCAAATCCCATGCGCTACCAGGTGGTGTTGGCGATATGCTGGATAAGCACGGTATGTCGCAGGTTATTGATTGTATCGAAGCACAAAAGGATGAGGATATTGGAATCATTAAAAGTCGGTATTAGCATGAAAAAACTGGTATTTACTCTCCTATTTTCGTTTCTTTTAGTACTGACATCGGCGTGCAATGATATGAAAAAAATAGAACCTGAGAAACACTTTACTGGCCCGCAATTAGCCCTGGCTAAAGCTATTGAGGCGGCGGATCGTGACTCCGTTAGCAGCCTGTCAAAAGAGACCGATCTGAATACTCCCGGAAAAGAGCAACTCACCCTGCTCTTTTTTGCTCTGAATGAAGCTATGTATAACGATAACTCGCCAGAAAGGCTGGATATTGTCACAGACCTTGTCCGCGCTGGCGCAGATGCGCAGCAAGCTCAGCCGAATATGCCGGGCACTCCCGCGCAGATGATGGCAATGAGCGATAGAGATATCTGGTTAAAAGCGATGCTGGATGGTGGCCTTGATCCTAATTCACGGGACAAATTACTTAACGTGCCGCTTATTTTCTCAGCAGTGAGTTCAAAAAATATCGATACACTTACACTTTTAATTGAGCGGGGAGCGGATGTAAATGTCCGGGATAGTCTGGGTAACACTCCCCTTGTCGACGCATTTTTAAAGGATGATTTGGATAAAGTTCTCTTTATGCTGGATCACGGCGCTAATCCAGACGTAGTTAATAAACAAGGACGCTCTTTCAAACAGATAGTTGACAGGCATCTTCAGCGAATTAAGCAAGGCACTGAATATTACGAAAAGGTTCAGCAATTAAAAGAAAAACTTGCGAGCACGCCTCACTGACATACTGGCAGGAACCCCCTTTTAATAAGCGGATTCCTGCCACCTCTTAGTTGCTTAAACCCCGGTTTTTCAGCATCGGCTCGATCTGCGGATCGTGTCCGCGCCACTGGCGGTAGAGTTTAGCTAAATCCGTGCTATTGCCGCGCGACAAAATGGCGTCACGGAATTTCTGCCCGTTTTCACGGCTTAGCCCGCCCTGCTCAACGAACCACTGATAGCCATCGTCGGCGAGCATTTGCGTCCATAAATAGGCGTAATACCCTGCGGCATAACCGCCGCCGAAGATATGGGAAAAATAGCTGCTGCGATAGCGCGGCGGTACGGCGGCCAGGTCGAGCTTCTCTTTGGCAATGGCCTGCGCTTCGAAGCTTGCCACATCGTTGACATCCGCATTCGCCGCCAGCCCATGCCAGTTCATATCCAGCAACGCCGCGCTCAGCAGTTCGGTCATGTCATAGCCTTTATTAAACTGCGTAGCGCGCAGCATCTTGTCGCGCAGGGCATCCGGCATCGGCTCGCCGCTTTGGTAGTGGCGGGCGTAATGGGCAAACACCTGCGGCTGGCTGGCCCAGTGCTCGTTGATCTGCGACGGGAACTCAACAAAATCGCGCGGCGTGTTGGTGCCGGAGAGGCTGGCGTAGCGCTGGCTGGCGAATAGCCCGTGCAGCGTATGGCCAAACTCGTGGAAAGTCGTAATCACCTCATCCCAGGAGAGCAGCGCAGGCTGTCCATTGGTCGGTTTCTGGTAGTTGCAGACGTTGTAGATAACCGGCTGCGTGCCGTTAAGCGTCGACTGCTCGATAAAGTTACCCATCCAGGCGCCGCCGCTTTTCGAGTCGCGGGCAAAGAAATCGCCATAAAAGAGCGCCAGCCCGCGATCGTCAGCATCAAAAATTTCCCATACACGTACATCCGGGTGATAAACGGGGATATCAAACCGCTCCTGAAAACGGATGCCGAACAGCTGGCTTGCCGCCCAGAATACCCCCTCCGTTAATACCGTGTTCAACGCGAAGTAGGGTTTAATCTGCGTCTCGTCGAGATCGTACTTCGCCATGCGGACCTGTTCTGCGTAAAAAGCCCAGTCCCAGGCCTGAGCGGTGAACCCGCCCTGCTGGTTATCAATAACCTGCTGAATATCTGCCAGCTCACGCTCAGCACGCGCACGGGCAGCCGGTGCGATGTTGCGCATAAACTCCAGCGCCGCCTGGGGCGTACCGGCCATCTGATCGGCGATCTTCCAGCTGGCGAAATCATCAAAGCCGAGCAGATGCGCCTGCTCGGCACGCAGGCTGGCAAGGCGCAGCACCAGCGCACGCGTATCGTTAGCATCATTGCGCTCGGTACGCAGCCAGCTGGCTTTGAACAGGTTCTCTCGCGTCTGACGATCGCGCAGTACGGCCAGCGCCGGTTGCTGAGTGGTGTTAAGCAGCGTTAACAGCCAGCGGTTCTCCAGCCCTTTAGCCCTCGCCGCTTCGGCGGCATGCTCAATCTCTTCAGCACTCATGCCATCGAGCTGGCGTACATCATCCACCACCAGGCCGCCCGCTTTATCCGCCGCCAGCAGGCGCTGATTAAACTGGCTAATCAGGGACGCCGCTTCGGTATTGAGCGCTTTCAGCGTCGCTTTATCCTGCTCATCCAGCATCGCGCCCGCCAGCACAAAACGCTGATAGGTCACTTCTGCCAGACGCGCCGATTCAGCGTCGAGGTTAGCGGTATCAAGGCTTTTCCATACCGCTTCAACGCGGTCAAAAAGCTGCTCATCAAGATAAATGTCGTTCGCCAGCCCCGCTAACTCCGTGGAGAAGGCTTCATCCAGTTGCTGGAGGAAATCATTGGTATCCGCCGAGGTCATGGCAAAAAAGACGCTGGTCACATAAGTGAGCAAAGCACCACTTTGCTCCAGCGCCAGGATGGTGTTGTCGAAGTCCGCAGGCTTGCTGTTTTGCGCGATTGCCGCGATCTCGTCGCGTTTTTGCCTCACCCCTTCATCAAAGGCCGGGCGATAGTGCTCCTGCTCAATAAGATCGAAAGGTGGCGCCTGATATGGCAGCGGGCTGGCAGTAAAAAAGGGATTAGAGACCGACATAGTTTGCTCCTGAATGCGGTAAGTCTCCTCAGAGTAGGCATCCACCGCGCGCGGCGCAATCCTTTCTCATCCCTGCACAAGCCACCATTTTTTGCCACACTCTTTAACAGTCAAAACTTGTATTGCCGCCTCTGTGCGGTGCATGCTATGTGACGACATCACAAAAATCGTTGAGGAACAATGACATGATTATTCTTGTTACCGGGGCAACCGCAGGGTTCGGCGAGAGCATTACCCGCCGTTTTATTCAAAATGGTCACCACGTGATCGCGACCGGCCGCCGCCAGGAGCGTTTGCAGGAGCTGAAAGAGGAGCTGGGCGAGAATCTCTACACCGCGCAGCTGGATGTGCGTAACCGCGCGGCGATCGACGAGTTTATCGCTGCCCTGCCCGCGCAGTGGCGCGAGATTGACGTACTGGTCAATAACGCCGGGCTGGCGCTGGGCATGGAGCCTGCCCACAAAGCAAATGTGGATGACTGGGAAACGATGATCGACACCAACAATAAAGGGCTGGTCTATATGACCCGCGCCGTGCTGCCAGGCATGGTCGAGCGCAATCGCGGTCATATTATCAACCTTGGCTCAACGGCCGGTAGCTGGCCTTACGCGGGCGGCAACGTCTACGGCGCGAGCAAAGCCTTTGTGCGCCAGTTCAGCCTCAACCTGCGCACCGATCTGAGCGGTACCGCGGTGCGTGTGACCAATATCGAGCCGGGTCTGGTTGGCGGCACCGAGTTCTCCAACGTGCGCTTTAAAGGCGATGACGATAAAGCGACGAAAACCTACGAAAACACCACCGCGCTGAGCGCGGAAGATGTGACCGAAGCGGTGTGGTGGGTGGCGACACTGCCGAAGCATGTCAATATCAACACACTTGAGATGATGCCGGTCAGCCAGAGCTATGCCGGTCTGAGCGTGCACCGCCAGAGCTGATGCTTCCCGCCCGGCCTGCGGGCCGGGTATGGGATGTGCGCAGAAACAATGGTATGGTAGCCGGGTTAACCCTTTAAAAAGTAAGAGCGAATGGCCGCCGAAACGCAACTCAATCCTACGCAACCCGTTAATCAACAGATCTATACCATCCTGCGACGGGATATTGTCCACTGCCTGATCCCACCGGGCACGCCGCTCTCTGAAAAAGAGGTGTCGGTGCGTTTTGACGTCTCCCGCCAGCCGGTGCGTGAAGCTTTTATCAAGCTCGCGGAAAACGGGTTGATTCAGATCCGCCCCCAGCGTGGAAGCTACGTTAACAAAATCTCCCTCACCCACGTGCGCAACGGTTGTTTTGTCCGTCAGGCGATAGAGTGCGCCGTGGCCCGTCGCGCCGCGCAGATGATAGATGACAGCGCCTGTTATCAGCTTGAGCAGAATCTCCACCAGCAGCGGATCGCCATTGAGCGTAAGCAGCTGAATGATTTCTTTGAACTGGATGATGATTTTCACCACAAGCTGGCGTTGATCGCTGATTGCCAGCTGGCATGGGATACGATTGAAAACATCAAGGCAACGATTGACCGTGTGCGCTATATGAGCCTCGATCATGTTTCGCCACCGGAGATGCTGCTGCGCCAGCACCAGGCGATTTTCGACGCGCTGGAAAAACGCGACGCCGATGCGGTTGAGCATGCGATGACGTTGCATCTGCAGGAGATCAGCGAGTCGGTTAAAACCATTCGCCAGGAAAATCGCGACTGGTTCAGCGAAGAGTAATCCCCCTCTTTTTCCCTTATCAGGTCACCTTTTTTGCCAGAAAAAAGTGTGACCTTGATCAAAAGCAAAAACTCATCATCTCAGTGGCGTATTTATAGGGCGTCCGTTTTGGGGCCATCTTCTGCCCCGGTTCGCTTTATGGATATTATCAAGGAGAAACCATCATGATGACTTATGACCGTAACCGTAACCCTATCACCACCGGCTCACGCGTAATGATTAACGGCACAGGCCGTATCGGCAAAATCGTCGCTATTCACGCCGAGGGGTTAAGCGCTGAAAAAGTGCGCCGTAACAAAACGGTGGAAGTGGAAGGGTGTGAAGGCAAATTCGAGCCGGTAGAGCTGATCCGCCTCGGCCTGCACTGATCGGCAAAACATGATGAAGATGAGTGCCGCCGCTGCGGCACTCGTCGCTTAGTTACAGCCCGGCAGCAAATTGCGCGACCGTCGCTTTTGCCCCTTTCGCCAGCAGCATCTGATACGCCTTCTGCACCTGCGCTACGAAAGCCCTCTCCTTTGGCAGCTCGCGGCCAAAGATCGCCTCAATGCCCAGCAACGCCTCCACGCGCGCTTCGCCTTCAGCGCTGCTGTTCACCGCTTTATGAATAACCGCAAGCAGCGGATCGCATACCTCAATCGCCTGCCCCTGCTCGTCAACGCCACCGACATAGCGCATCCAGCCCGCGACGCCTAACGCCAGCAGTGAGAAATTGCTGCCCTGCGCCAGATGCCAGCGCACAGAATCGAGCATACGCTGCGGCAGTTTCTGACTGCCGTCCATGGCGATCTGCCAGGTGCGGTGACGCAGCGCGGTGTTGCTGTAACGCGCGATCAGCAGATCGGCGTAGTGTGCCAGATCGACACCTTCAACTTTCAGCGTCGGCGCCTGTTCGCGCAGCATCAGCGCATGTGCTGCACGGCGGTAGTGTTCATCTTCCATGCATTCGTTGATGTGCTGATAACCCGCCAGATAGCCGAGATAAGCGAGGAAGGAGTGACTGCCGTTCAGCATGCGCAGCTTCATCTCTTCAAAGGGCACCACATCACTCACCAGCTCAGCCCCCGCTTTCTCCCATGCCGGGCGGCCTGCGACAAAATTATCTTCAATCACCCACTGGCGGAACGGTTCACAGGCGACGCCCGCCGGATCGCGCACGCCGGTAAGCTGTTCGATCTTCTCAAGGGTTTCCGCCGTCACTGCCGGGACGATACGATCGACCATCGTGGAGGGAAAGGTGACGTTCTCTTCAATCCAGCGCGCCAGCGCGGCGTCCACCGTGCGGGCATAGGCGCAGACAACGTTGCGCGTCACGTGGCCGTTTTCCGGCATGTTGTCGCAGGACATCACGCTGAACGGCGGTAAACCTGCGGCTTTGCGACGCGAAAGCGCTTCGACAATCACCCCGGCGGCGGATTGTGGCTGATGCGGGTTTTGCAGATCGGCTGCGATCAACGGGTGATCGAGCATCAGCTCCCCGGTTGCCGGTGAGTGGCAGTACCCTTTCTCGGTGATGGTCAGCGAAACAATGGCGACCTGCGGCTCACACATGGCATCCAGCACCGTTTCCAGCCCGTCCACCTGCGCATGCAGCGCGCGTTTCGCCACGCCAACCACGCGCGCGGTCCACGCATCGGCGGACATCTCCGCCACGGTGTAGAGATTATCCTGCTGTTTCAGATCGGCAATCTGCTGCTCGCCGCCGATAAGATTAACTTCGCAGTAACCCCAGTCGCTGCCGTGCTCTGCGGCGAGGATATCGGTATAGACCGACTGATGCGCGCGGTGGAATGCGCCAAAACCAAGATGCACGATGCGCGCAACCAGCTTGCTGCGATCGTACTGAGGTAGTGTGGCTTTCGCCGTTAACAGCCTGTTATCCATGGTGAGACTCATCTTATTAAATGAAACAGTGGTTCACTAGATTAAGGCGTCGCTAAAACCCGACTATGATTTGCGACAGGATTTGCTGACTACACCAACTAGAATGGTAACCAAATGTGTCATAGATCTGCTCATCATTATGTGAAGAAAGAAAAGGTTGTGCAGAAAGATAACAGGCTCCACTCCCCAGCCAGGTCAATGGGGAGGGAAATCACCACGCAGTTGTTAGCTTCGCGACCAGCCCGCGACGATGATCAACATGCCGCACAGCGCAACCCCTGCGCCGAGCCAGTCATAAACGGTTAGCTTTACCCCTTCAACAACCCGTAGCCAGAGAAGCGCGGTACAGACGTAAACCCCGCCGTAAGCGGCATAGACACGCCCGCTGGCAACCGGGTGGAGCGTCAGCAGCCAGACAAAAAGCGCCAGTACGATGGCGGCAGGAATCAGCAGCAGTGGTGAGCCGTCGCGTTTTAGCCACAGCCAGGGCAAGAAACAGCCTACAATTTCACACAGAGCGGTGACAAAAAAGAGCAGCGTAATTTTCAGCATAGTCAGGTCGTTTATTGAAAATAGGTTGAACCATCTTACCTGATAATGCTCTTACAGTCGGTTTCGCCCCGGTATGCTGGCAGGCGGAGATCGCTTAGAATAGAGACGTTTTTCCTCACTTAAGGACCATTGCCATGACTTCTACACTTAGCAAACGCCTGTGCCTGACCGCAATGCTGACGCTGGGTGCCATTGTGTACACCACTTCCGCACTGGCTGAAACCAACCGCCTGGTGATCGAATCGGGCGACAATGCGCAGTCCCGTCAATCCGCCGCGATGGAAAAAGAGCAGTGGAACGACACCCGCAGCCTGCGCCACAAAGTCAATAAACGCGTCGAGAAAGAGTGGGACAAAGATGATGTCGCCTTCGATGCGCGCGACAACTGCCAGAAAAGCAGCAACCTGAATGCGTACTGGGAACCTAATACCCTGCGCTGCCTGGATCGCCGCACCGGGCGTGAAGTTCGTTAATCTCGTCGGGCGCGCTGCGCCCGCCTTCATCTCAGAGAAAGGATTTTTATGAGTGACGACTATCCCGTTCGTCTCCGCCCGCTTGAGCGCGAAGACCTTCGTTTTGTCCATCAGCTCGACAACAACGCCAGCGTAATGCGCTACTGGTTTGAAGAGCCCTATGAAGCCTTCGTTGAACTCTCCGATCTTTACGACAAACATATCCACGATCAGAGCGAGCGCCGTTTCGTCGTCGAGTGTAATGGCACCAACGCCGGTCTGGTGGAACTGGTTGAAATTAACCATGTGCACCGCCGCGCGGAGTTTCAAATCATTATCTCGCCGGAATTCCAGGGCAAAGGGCTGGCGTCTAAAGCCGCCAAGCTGGCGATGGATTATGGTTTTACGGTATTAAACCTCTATAAGCTCTATCTCATCGTTGATAAAGAGAATGAGAAAGCGATTCACATCTACCGCAAGCTGGGTTTTCAGGTGGAGGGGGAATTAATTCACGAGTTCTTTATTAATGGCGAATACCGCAACACCATCCGCATGTGTATTTTTCAGCAGCACTATCTGCAGGAACATAAAACCAGCGGCAGCACGCTGTTAAAACCCACCGCGCAATAAGCGCGGTGAGCGGACAGCATCAATAATACTCGATGGTGTTTTTGATGCTGTATTTATGCGTCACGCGATTGCTCCGTTATTTATCATCTGCATGAAGCATTTTTATCTCTTCCGCATGCCTTCGATTAAGGTTGATCTGACATTGGTAGATAGAAGGCCAGTAGTCATAGGCATCTTCACCAATTTGCGAACCCACGCCCAGGCAAAAATCATTACGATAACTTTTCCATGACTGTTGGGATTCCAGAAAGTGCTTACTAAAAACATCACCAATAGTCAGTTCTGCATTATTGCTTTTGTAGACCGGTCCCGTGTTATTTTTCTTTATCTGCTTTACTGTTTTTTCAATTAGCAGATCAAGACTCTTATTACTTTTATCATTCAACTCGTGCAGACACGTAGCAGCTTGACCACGATCTTGCTGATTACGCCAACAACTGTCTATTTCTGGCCCTTCAGAAATATCACGGTTATCAGCACTGAAAACAGCTGGTGATGCCATCATGATAAGGAAAATTATTGCTGTTTTTTTCATCGAAAGCACCTTTCCCTGCGTTCCAGGACTCATCATGCATTAATGCTGGATTACCTCGAATGAAATTATCAGAGAGATTTTCCCTGGTATTGCTGCATTGATTAAGCATGCTACTTTACTGAAGCGAGAGAGCAGCACTATTAACCCACCGCGCAATAAGCGCGGTGAGCGGACAGCATCAATAATACTCGATGGTGTTTTTGATGCTGTATTTATGCGTCACCTGCGGCGTTACGCTCTCATCAACAATCTCCAGGCTACAACTCAGCGGATTGTCATGTTTGTCGTAGTCGCAGGTCTGCTGCACTTTACTCAGCGGCTTATCATTGAGCGTACTTACCGCGGCATAATCGAGCTTCTTGCGCTTATCTTTAGCCGGCGTGGAGGCAACATCGAGATGCACATCTTTTGAAGTGGTTGATTTGCCCAGCGGGTAGCCTTCATCATCATAGCGATACTTCACTTCCATATCTTTGCCTGATGCGCGCACCACAAAGCCGTTATCGTCGGTGTCCCAGGTGACACCCGCCGACGGGAATTCTGCCAGCTGGCATTTCCCCTGCAGCCGCAGACGCTTCTCCTGCGTTTCGGCTTCGATATAGTAGTTGGCATCCAGTACCAGCGATACGCCGCTATTGTTCTCCAGATCGTGAAGTTCGAGCGTATCGAAACAGCCCTCTTTCGACAGCGTTCCGCTGACGCGCTTCGTCACTTCACCCTTATCGTTAAGCAGGGTCTGACTAAAGTTTTTTACCGCACCGCGCAGAGGATCAAAATCGAATTCATTCGAAAAACTTGCCATCTCCGGCGTGAATGCCACCGGGCCTTTTTCCTCATCACATCCGGCCAAAACCAGGGCCAGAGAGATAAGTAATAACTGTTTTTTCAAAGGTTCCACCACAGTTTTCTTTAGAATGGCGCTTATATTAGCAAAACATTTACCCGATAGCGTAATGAGTTAGCGACTTCCTTATCGGGTATCTGCGGAATTTCACATACAGCTAAGATGATTCAGAGATTTACCTTTTGTCGAAAAGAGAAGTGCTAAGCTTAAAGCGCACAATAAATAAGGAGACAAGCATGCACTATTCACGTTGGCTGTGCGCAGCACTGCTGGTAGGTTCTGTTCCTGCTTTCGCCGCGCCGGATTCATGCGAACGCGTAAAAACGGATATCCAGCAAAAGATTATTAATAATGGCGTCCCGGAGTCCGGGTTCGAATTGACCGTGGTGCCAAACGATCAAGCTGAACAGGCGGGCGGACAGGTAGTTGGCCACTGCGCCAATGATACCTACAAAATTATCTACGCCCGTAATGGCGGCGCATCATCTCAGAACGAAAACAGTAACAGCAATCAGTAAAATCTAATCCCCCTGATTTCCAGGGGGACTCCCCTCTCTTTGATCGTGCATAACATTCCCCTACTCCTTAATGATTACCATACCTCCATCATTAGCCTGCTTTTAATTTTCGCGGGTAAGTTTTTATTTAAAAATAATAATGGAGTGAGTCATGTCGAAGACGGAATATGCCGGGGGTATCAGCCGACGAACGCTGGTAAAGTCGACCGCCCTCGGATCGTTAGCGCTGGCAGCAAGCAGTTTTTCTCTTCCGTTTGGTATGCGCTCCGCCGCTGCCGCGGTGCAACAGGCGATGCAACCCGCACCGGATAAAGTGGTCTGGGGAGCCTGCTCGGTCAACTGCGGCAGCCGCTGCGCCCTGCGTCTGCATGTGCGCGATGAGGAGGTCTACTGGGTCGAAACCGATAACACCGGCGAAGATCAGTATGGCAACCATCAGGTGCGCGCCTGCCTGCGCGGCCGCTCTATCCGGCGGCGTATCAATCACCCGGATCGCCTCAACTATCCGATGAAACGCGTCGGCAAACGCGGCGAAGGCAAGTTTCAGCGCATCAGCTGGGACGAAGCCCTCGACACCATCGCCAGCCGCCTGAAAGGGGTGGTGGACAAATATGGCAACGAAGCGGTCTATATCAACTACTCCTCCGGCATCGTCGGCGGCAACATTACCCGCTCATCCCCTTCCGCCTCGCTCGTCGCCCGCCTGATGGCGATGTACGGCGGCTTTCTCAACCAGTATGGCACCTACAGCACGGCGCAGATCGCCTGCGCGATGCCCTACACATACGGCTCAAACGAAGGGAACAGCACCTCCGATATTGAAAACAGCAAGCTGGTGGTGATGTTTGGCAACAACCCGGCGGAGACCCGCATGAGCGGCGGCGGCATTACCTACTTTCTCGAGCAGGCGCGCGAACGCTCCAATGCGCGAATGGTGGTGATTGATCCGCGCTATACCGATACCGCCGCCGGACGCGAAGATGAGTGGGTGCCGATCCGTCCCGGCACCGACGCCGCGCTGGTCGCCGGTATGGCCTGGGTACTTATCAGCGAAAACCTGGTCGATCAGCCCTTCCTCGATAACTACTGCGTCGGCTACGACGAGAAAACCCTGCCCGCCGGTGCACCGGCAAACGGCCACTACAAAGCCTATATTCTCGGTCAGGGCGATGACGGCGTAGCAAAAACGCCGCAGTGGGCATCGCGCATTACCGGCATCCCGGCAGACAAAATCATCAAGCTCGCCAGAGAGATTGGCAGCACCAAACCGGCCTATATCTGCCAGGGCTGGGGCCCGCAGCGGCAGGCCAACGGCGAACTGACCGCCCGTGCGATCGCCATGCTGCCGATCCTCACCGGCAATGTCGGCATTAACGGCGGCAACAGCGGCGCGCGGGAGTCAACCTACACCATTACTATCGAACGGATGCCGATGCCGGAGAACCCGGTAAAAACCGCCATCTCCTGCTTTAGCTGGACCGACGCCATCGCCCGCGGGCCGGAGATGACGGCGACGCGCGACGGCGTGCGCGGTAAAGAGAAGCTCGATGTGCCGATTAAGTTCATCTGGAACTATGCCGGTAACACCCTCGTCAACCAGCACGGCGATATTAACCGCACTCACGATGTGCTGCAGGATGAGAGCAAGTGCGAGACGATCGTGGTGATTGAGAACTTTATGACCTCGTCGGCGATGTATGCCGATATCCTGCTGCCGGATCTGATGACCGTTGAGCAGGAGGATATTATCCCCAACGACTACGCCGGCAACATGGGCTACCTCATCTTCCTGCAGCCGGTCACCGCGCCGAAGTTCGAGCGCAAAGGCATCTACTGGATCACCAGCGAGATCGCCCGCCGCCTTGGGCCGGATATCCACCAGCGCTTCACCGAAGGGCGCACGCAGGAGGAGTGGCTGAAATACCTCTACGCCAGAATGGTAGAGAAAGATCCCGCGCTGCCCTCCTACGAGGCGTTGAAAGCGATGGGTATCTACAAACGCAAAGATCCGAACGGCCACTTCGTGGCCTATAAAAAATTCCGCGATGATCCGCAGGCCAACCCGCTGAAAACGCCGTCGGGCAAAATTGAGATCTACTCCAGCAAGCTGGCGGAGATCGCAAGCCATTGGGAGCTGCAAAAGGATGAGGTGATAAGCCCGCTGCCGGTCTATGCCTCCACCTTTGAAGGCTGGGACGATCCGGCACGCGCCACCTTCCCGCTGCAACTCTTCGGCTTTCACTACAAAGCACGCACCCACTCCAGCTACGGCAACATTGATGTGCTGAAAGAGGCCTGCCGCCAGGAGGTGTGGATCAACCCGCTTGATGCCGAACGGCGCGGGATTAAGAACGGCGATCTGGTGCGCGTGTTTAACGACCGTGGCGAAGTGCGGATTGCGGCGAAAGTGACGCCGCGCATTATGCCGGGCGTCAGCGCCATGGGTCAGGGTGCGTGGCACCAGGCGGATATGGCGGGCGATCGCGTCGATCACGGCGGCTGCGTCAATACGCTGACCACGCATCGCCCTTCGCCGCTGGCGAAAGGCAACCCGCAGCACACCAATCTGGTCGACATTCAAAAGGTTTGAGGAGTAGCCGATGAGCACCCAGTATGGATTTTTTATTGATTCCGCCCGCTGCACCGGTTGTAAAACCTGCGAACTGGCCTGTAAAGATTACAAAGATTTAACCCCGGACGTCAGTTTTCGCCGCGTCTATGAGTACGCGGGCGGCAACTGGCAGGAGGATAACGGCGTCTGGCAGCAAAACGTCTTTGCCTACTATCTCTCCCTCTCCTGTAACCACTGTGAGGATCCGGCATGCACCAAAGTCTGCCCGAGCGGCGCGATGCATAAACGCGAAGATGGTTTTGTAGTGGTCGACGAAGAGGTCTGTATCGGCTGCCGCTACTGCCATATGGCCTGTCCGTACGGCGCGCCGCAATACAATGCGGCGAAAGGGCATATGACCAAGTGCGACGGTTGCCACGAGCGCGTGGCAGAGGGCAAAAAGCCGATCTGCGTCGAGTCCTGCCCGCTGCGCGCCCTTGATTTTGGTCCGATTGAGACGCTGCGTAAAAAGCACGGCACGCTGGCGGCGGTCGCGCCCATTCCGGCGGCGCACTTTACCCGGCCAAATATTGTCATCAAACCCAACGCCAACAGCCGCCCGACCGGGGACACAAGCGGCTATCTGGCTAATCCACAGGAGGTATGAAATGGGAAACGGATGGCATGAATGGCCGCTGGTGCTCTTTACGGTGCTCGGTCAGTGTGTGGCGGGCGGTGTGATTGGCACCGGCCTGGTATGGATGGCCAATGAGGGCGATCGCCGCGGTCAGTTGCATATTGTCCGCAGCCAGTTTTTCCTCTGGCTGCTGATGGGCATCGGCTTTGTCGCCTCGATGATGCACCTCGGCTCACCGCTGCGCGCCTTTAACTCCCTAAACCGTATTGGCGCCTCTGCGTTGAGTAATGAGATTGCCGCTGGATCGCTCTTTTTTGCCATCGGCGGCATCTGGTGGCTGCTGAACTGGCTCGGCAAAATGCCTGCTGGCCTTGGGCGCATCTGGCTGCTGATCAGCATGGTCTCTGGCGTGCTGTTTGTCTGGGCGATGACGCGGGTCTATCAGATTGAGACCGTGCCGACCTGGCATAACGGCTACACCACCGCCAGCTTCTTCCTCACCATGCTGATTGGCGGCCCGCTGCTCGCCGCACTGCTGCTGCGCCTTGTCGGCATACGCTTTCCGGCCTCCCGTTTTGCGGCGATAAGCGCGATCGCGCTGCTGGCAAGCGCAGCGGTGGTGATGATACAGAGCATGCAGCTTGGCGAAACCCACTCTTCCGTGCAGCAGGCTACAGCGCTGATCCCGGATTACGGCTTACTCCAGGCGCTGCGACTGCTGCTTTTAGCACTGGGGCTGGGCTGCTGGATCTGCCCGCTGGTGCTACGCAGGCAGCCGCGCGTCAGTAGCCTGCTGGTTGGGTTTGTGCTGGTGGTTGCCGGGGAGCTGATTGGCCGCGGCCTCTTTTACGGGCTGCATATGACCGTTGGCGTCGCCGTTGCCGGGTGATCGATTACGGGGCCGGATAGCGGTGAACGCTTGTCCGGCCTTCGGCACTTTTTCGGGAAATACCATGACAGTTGATAAGCGTGAATCGTTTATTTTCACCGCCCGCGTGCTTGGCGCTCTCTTTTACTACCCGCCGGAGAGCGAACCTGCTGCGCCGCTGGTCAACGCCTTTACGCACAATGCGTGGATGGCGTCATGGCCGCTGGCGCAAAGCCTGCTGCTCCCGCTGGCTGAACAATTTTCAGCGGATGGCGAAGAGCCGTTAACCGATGCCTGGCAACGGCTGTTTATCGGCCCGTGGGCGCTGCCTGCACCGCCGTGGGGATCGGTATGGCTGGATAAAGAGTGCGTGCTGTTTGGTGACTCGACGCTGGCCCTGCGCCAGTGGCTGCGCGACAACAATATTGCTTTCGAGACGCAGCAAAACGAGCCGGAAGATCATATCGGCACCCTGCTGCTGCTGGCGGCCTGGCTGGCGGAGCAGGGAAAGACGCAGGCCTGCGATGAGCTTCTGGCGTGGCATCTGCTGCCGTGGTCGGGTCGCTTTCTTGCCGTGCTGGAGGAGCAGGCGCAGCACCCTTTCTGGCAGGCACTCGCCCGGCTGGCACAGCTTACGCTGGCAGAGTGGCGGGCAAACTTGCTGATGCCGGTAGCGCAAAAAGCGCTCTTCCGTTAACACCTTTTCCGGCCGTACAGGCCGGATTTTTTTAAGAAACGCTTCTGAAACAGCGGCTCATCTGGACTTTTGCGGCAGCAGCTCACCATAGATATATTTTTTAATGTAGTGATGCGGTTCCTTGAGGCTCTTAAACACAGGCGACTGCCTGATTTCGCCCGATATATGAAACCGCTTGAAAACGGAACTCATCACATCGGCACTGCCAAACTCATTAACATCAATCACATCTTTGATTTTGATTTTCACGCCGGGAGCAAACAGTATTTCATCCTCTTGGGGCAACACAGAGGTTGGCGCAATCCAGTGCCCTTCGGCTTCTGGCGGCGCTTCAAGGATCAGAAGATGGGTATTTAAATAGGGTGTGCTGACGCTGGTGCTGGTGTAACTTTTTTGCCCAATGACAGCCCCGACAGTGGCGTATTGCCTCGCCTCTTTTTCGCCAAAGGGATAATCGAAACCAATACCGCGCACAACCACATTGCCGAAACTTTCATTTGAGGGGTGTTTTTTTCTGGATCTATCCAGCACCTGGTTAAAATTTTTCACTCCGCTTTCCAGAGACTCTTTCCCCACAAAGCCGGATTTTAAAAAACCATTTTTTATCAGTGTGTTAACAAGCCTTTCGACTTCATGGTTTTCCATGTTCCTGCTTCTTTCATATTTATTAAGCAGGGTGTAGTTACTTGATGTGTAGACTTTGATGGCCGAAATTTCGCTCTCTGTTAAACCTAGCTCCGCCGAGGAAGGTAGTGCAGGTAATTGCCGACCTAGCTGGCTGTCCGGCAAGGTGAAGATCCGCACTGCTTCATGGTGGCCTCGCGACTCAAAGCTGTTTACGACATCTGAGTTTAATGCGCTATTGGGCGACGTTTTTCTTCCAGGAGCGGCGTGCGACGAGGTGATTTTATTCACCACTTCAGCGATTTTTTGTGATTTGTTCTCATTGAACGAGGCGGCTGAGTGTTTACCTGAAACCTGATGCAGTGATGAAAGCGGCGATGATTCTGCATAGGATCCCTGACTCCCTTTTCCTGCCCAGGAGCTGAGTGGCTTTTTTGTCGCTGAAGCATACATACTGTTGCCTCCTCGCAAGGTTTTATAACGATAACCGGGTTGGTTTAAGGATATGTGCCCCGTATAAACAGAGCTTATTTTTTAAGAGTTCTCATCAACCTGTTTTTATTCGCCGCTGCGTTAAACCGGCTGTTACGGTGATTTTGCGCCCTTTCACGCGCCGGAATAGTTTATCCCGGCAATCACATTAGTGACACCGTCACCTCTGCCGCTTCGCTTTTAAGACAATTCTTTAATATTCCGTTCGGCCTGTACGCGGTAAGGCTTAGTGTGCAAAAGCTGCCTGCCGCTGGGTTTTAAAAAGCGGCCTCAGAACTGGAAGCATCCCCGCACGCTTGCTATAGCTCAAAGCACCCTGCCGAACATGGCATAACAACATGCAACCTGCGGTTGCTATAACGCATGCAAACAGGGAGAGACACTGCAATGCAGACTTCCATGCTTACCCGCGCGCTGCTTTTCATCGCCGGGATTGTCGCCATACTGGCGCTGATTACCTGGGGCGTCGGGCTGGAGACGATAAAAGCCCGCCAGGTGGATTTGATTTACCTCGGGCAACAGCACCTGATTCTGGTGTTCAGCTCAATGTTTTTTGCACTCTTAGTCGGTATTCCCAGCGGTATCGCCCTTAGCCGCCCCGCCGCTCGTGGGGTTGCCGAGTATGTGATGCAGATCTTTAACGTCGGCAACACGTTGCCGCCGCTGGCGGTGCTGGCCCTGGCGATGGTGGTGATTGGCATTGGCGATATCCCGGCGATCATCGCGCTGTTCCTCGCCTCGTTGCTGCCGATTGTGCGCAACACCTATGCCGGGCTCTGCTCGGTACCCGCCTCGTTAATCGAAGCGGCGAACGGAATTGGCATGACCAAATGGCAGCGTTTACGCCAGGTGGAGCTGCCGAATGCCCTGCCGGTGATCCTCTCCGGGGTGCGAATTGCGACGGCAATTAACGTCGGTACCGCGCCACTCGCGTTTCTGATTGGCGCCAGCAGCTATGGCGAACTGATCTTCCCCGGCATCTACCTCAACGATTTCCCGACGCTGATTTTAGGCGCAGCCGCCACGGCGCTGTTCGCCCTGATCCTCGATACCCTGCTGGCGGCGCTGGGCCGTCTTCTTAGCCCGCACACGGCGTGATAACAATAAGAGGAAGTGTGATGAAACGACTTTTTCATACGCTGGGCTGGCTGGCAGCAACGGCGCTGCTCACTGCCAGCGCCCATGCGGCACCGCTGGTTGTGGCGACCAAAAGCTTTACTGAGCAGCATATTTTGTCGGCCCTTACCGTGCAGTATTTGCAGAAAAAAGGCTTTCAGGTGCAGCCGCAGACCAATATCGCAACGGTGATTTCACGCAACGCGATGATCAACAAGCAGGTCGATATGACCTGGGAGTATACCGGCACCTCGCTGATTATTTTTAACCACATCAACAAACGCATGTCGGCACAGGAGACCTACGACACCGTTAAACGCCTCGATGCGAAACACGGTCTGATGTGGCTCAATCCGGCCAATATGAACAACACTTATGCCTTCGCTATGCAGCGCAAACGCGCCGAGGCTGAGCACATCACCACCATGTCGCAGATGGTGGCGAAGATTGAAGAGATCCGCAAAACCAACCCGAAAAAGAACTGGCTGCTGGGCCTCGACCTGGAGTTCGCCGGGCGCAGCGACGGCATGAAGCCGTTGCAGCAGGCTTATGGCATGGAGCTGGATCGCCCGCAAATCCGCCAGATGGATCCTGGCCTCGTCTATAACGCCATCCGCGACGGCTTTGTCGATGCCGGGCTGGTCTACACCACCGATGGCCGCCTTAAGGGGTTCGACCTGAAAACGCTGGAGGATGATAAAGGCTTTTTCCCGAGCTATGCGGTTACGCCGGTGGTGCGTAAAGACACGCTTGAAGCTAATCCGGGCTTAGAAGAGGCGCTCAATACCCTCTCCGGCCTGCTGAACAATGAGGTGATTATCTCCCTCAACGCGAAAGTCGATATCGATCACCAGACACCGCAGCAGGTCGCCCGCGACTTCCTGCGCGAGAAAGGGTTGCTGTAAGGAGAGCCTATGGACACGATTCACTACATGATGGACAACGCCGGCTACCTCGCCACTCTCACCTTCCAGCACCTCTGGCTGGTGCTGCTGGCGGTGGGCATGGCGATACTTATTGGCGTGCCGCTGGGAGTTTTGATTGTGCGCCACAAATGGCTGGCAACGCCGGTGCTTGGCCTGGCGACACTGGTGCTGACCATTCCGTCAATTGCCCTGTTTGGCCTGATGATCCCGCTCTTTTCGCTGGTCGGCCAGGGGATTGGCGCACTACCGGCAATTACCGCGGTGTTTCTCTACTCGCTGCTGCCGATTGTGCGTAACACCCACACCGCTCTCGACAGCCTGCCGCCGGGGTTGCGTGAAGCGGGGCGCGGGATTGGCATGACCTTCTGGCAGCGTTTGCGCTGGGTGGAGATCCCGATGGCGCTGCCAGTGATTTTCGGCGGGATCCGTACCGCCGTGGTGATGAATATTGGCGTAATGGCCATCGCCGCCGTGATTGGCGCAGGCGGGCTGGGGCTGCTGTTGCTGAACGGCATCGGCGGGAGTGATATTCGCATGCTGATTGCCGGCGCGGTGATGATCTGTTTACTGGCCGTTGTGCTCGACTGGTTACTGCACCGCTTACAAATCGTGCTGACGCCGAAGGGGATTCGATAATGATTAAACTGGAAAATCTGACCAAACAATTTACGCAGAAGAACGGCCAGAGTGTGAATGCCGTCGACAATGTCAACCTGATGGTGCCGGAAGGTGAAATGTGCGTGCTGCTCGGCCCCTCTGGCTGCGGCAAAACCACGACGCTGAAGATGATTAACCGCCTTATTACGCCAAGCAGCGGCAAGATCCTGATTAACGGTGAAGACACCAGCGGCATGGATACCGTGACCCTGCGGCGCAATATCGGCTATGTGATCCAGCAGATTGGCCTGTTTCCTAATATGACCATCGAAGAGAACATTACCGTGGTGCCGCGCATGCTGGGCTGGGATAAAGCACGCTGTAAAAGCCGCGCAGAAGAGCTGATGGAGATGGTGGCGCTCGATGCGAAAAAGTTCCTTCACCGCTACCCGCGCGAGATGTCCGGCGGCCAGCAGCAGCGTATTGGCGTGATCCGCGCGCTGGCGGCCGATCCACCGGTATTGCTGATGGATGAACCCTTCGGCGCGGTCGACCCGATCAACCGCGAAGTGATCCAGAACCAGTTTCTTGAAATGCAGCGCGCGCTGAAAAAGACGGTGCTGCTGGTGAGCCACGATATCGACGAGGCATTAAAGCTCGGCGACCGGATTGCGGTGTTCCGCCAGGGACGCATCGTGCAGTGCGCCAGCCCTGATGAGCTGCTGGCAAAACCGGCGAATGAGTTTGTCGGCTCGTTTGTTGGCCAGGACCGGACGCTCAAGCGCCTGCTGCTGGTATCAGCCGGGGACGTGACCGATCAGCAACCGACCATCACCGTGCGGGAATCGACCCCGGCCGCTGAGGCGTTCGCCATTATGGATGATAACGATATGCGTGCCGTAACGGTGGTCGACGGCGCGGGTAAACCGCTCGGCTTCGTCAAACGCCGCGAAGCGCGGCATGATGCCCGCGACTGCGCTGCGCTGCTGCACCCGTTCCGCATTACCGGTAAAGCGGAGGATAACCTGCGCGTGGTGCTTTCTCGGCTCTATGAGAGTAACACCAGCTGGATGCCCATCGTGGATGAAGAGGGTCGCTATAACGGCGAGATTTCGCAGGATTACATCGCCGAGTATTTAAGCTCCGGGAAAACGCGCCGGGCGCTGGCGATCCATAGCGAGAGTTAAGCAAATTTGCCAAATGGCGTTAACCGCAGGCCGGATAAGCCCCGGTTAGCGCCTTCAGGTCACCGATTTCATTTTGCGCGCAAGATAAGCTTTGATATTCGGCCATTTCCGGTACTCCGTCTTACCGTACAAATCGCTGAAGCCTTCGGCAAATGCCTCTTCCGCCCTGCCAGTAGTAATTATCGAATGACTCCGGCGTTGTGTTGCCCAGATCTTTTTCCCAGACAGCAATAAAACTGGCTCGTTTACTTAAATAATCACCCGCTGCGCCTGTATTGCAATACGCTCCCGCTCCGTCATCGCATTATCATCCTGTTCATGAGACGAAGCGGACGGCTGCGGCCTGGCTTTCTCTTTTGCATAGGCATACATCAGTTTCTCTCCTGGGCCTTGATTTACCGAATCACCCCGATGAACAGCAATAGCCGCCAGGATCGTTATCTGTACAACCTGTAAATATCACCATTATATTTTTTCACTTCCGCCGCCGATTGCTCAACAAAGCGATAGGTGGTACCGGTATGCCCCATATATTTGAACTTCGTTCCGATGGGGAAAAGACTCTCTTTTTCAACCACATCACCATATTTAAAGTTCTTTGGATTGCCCACAATATCGTATATCACACCTACCTCATCCAAATCTGCGAGTGAGTTATATTTACCCGTGGCAAATCTTTTTGCCATTTTCTTATCCTGGGTAACCGACATAAGAAAATTGGCGCTGACTAACATACCCGGTGAAATGGCATTCAGAACGGGTCGGTGTTTTGTCCCTCTGTAATAGTTATCCATCCCGGTAAACTTCGCCTCCTCTACGGCCTGGTTCATGATGGCCACGGCGTTGCTTTTGTGGCTTAACGTTTTGATTACGAGCTTCATATCTATCCCGGGCGCAAAAGCCGGAGGATTTGTGCCGACTTCAAACTCTCTTTTGGCTTCTCGCGCCAGTTTTGTCGAGTCAGGAATATCAATATCCTGTCCTTTTGCCTTTCTGATAAGCGAGTTTATAAACAGAGCACCTTTGTTAGTGGCATATAAGTAGAGCGCGCCATCCACAATATCGCTGGAAAATTTGTATCCAGCAGTCGTTGCTGATGACGCACTTTTGGATGAGGCAGCATTTGCGCTACCCTGGCTGTTTGCAGCGGCACCTGAGCGATATTTCGCAACCAGCAGGTGGGGCTGTTTTAATTTGGGATTAAGCTGCTTTATTTTATCGAGGATGGTTTTGAGATCATCCTTAGGGAAATTATTAAACCGGAGTTGTTCGAGGATTTCCTCTTCTGAAGGCGCGGCAGTTTGTGCAGGATATTGAGGCTTGGTTTTCTCTTTTGCATAAGCATACATAAGCTTCATCTCCGGAAACGATTTTCCGTTAAGCGTAGCTATGGCCTGAGTGTGTGAAGCGCGCTTTCAGAAGTTTCATGGGTAAATGAGCACAGGGGGTGACATAGACCGGACAGGCATTAGCCCTGTCCGGCGAACGATCAAAAAAGGACTCAGGCCAGCACGCGATCGGCGATCAGCATGCCGGTGGCCATCTGCAGGTTGATATAGTGGGCGAGGTCGCGCTGTTCCGGGCGCGGCAGGTAAGGCAGCTCGCCCACCAGCGGCGCGGGCAGTTTTTTGCTCAGCACGTTGATGATCTCGGCATAGTGCGCAAGGCCCGGGTTGATGCGGTTTGCTACCCAGCCAATCAGCGGCAGGCCATCGCTGGCGATCGCCTGCGCGGTAAGCAGTGCATGGTTGAGGCACCCTTCCTGAATCCCCACCACCATCACCACCGCCATCTGCTCCTGCACCACCCACTCGGAGAGCGGGCGCAGATCGTTCATCAGGCTGCGCCAGCCGCCGGTGCCTTCGACAACGACGTGATCGACCTGCTTACACAAATCGGCCAGCCCGTTCGACAGCAGGGTATAGTTGATGGGGCAGCTGTGCGCCACGCTGCTCTCCTCTTCGCTCAGCGCAATCGGATTGATGGCGCTGTAAGGCAGTTCGAGGGAGGAGACACTTTGCAGCACCAGCGCGTCTTTATTACGCAGCCCTTCCGGCGTTGCCTGACTTCCTTTTGCAACAGGCTTATAACCTGCCACCGTTTTGCCGCTGGCAGCCAGCGCCTGGAGCAGCGCGCGGGACGCCACTGTCTTCCCGACAGAAGTGTCTGTACCCGTAACAAAGAAACGCTTAAGCATAAGTAACTCCACCGTTAAGCAACGAAAATATAAACCGGAAATATAATTCAGAGCAGAAAGTCTACGGGAAGTGGTGGAGGCTCAATTTGAGATAGCGCAATTTTTATCGCGACTGGGTAAAAATGTTACCCCTGTAACAAACGAATCAGCAGCGATCCGTTATACATCGCGTCTTTTACCAGCGCGGCACCCGCCATGGTGCCCTGATTGGTGAACTGCGTACTCTCAACGGAGATATGTTGGCTGTACGCCGGTAGCGCCTGCTGGCGAATGCAGTCGGCAATGGTAGGAAACAGCACTTCTGCCGCAAGGCTCAGCGGCGAGCCAATCAATATTTTTTGCGGGTTGAACAAATTGACCATGATGGCCAGAATGCGCCCGACATTCGCCCCGACGCCGCTGATGATATCTTTTGCCAGCAGATCGCCCTGCTGTGCCGCCTGGCAGAGCCACTCCACTGTTAAGGGCTGCTGGTGCAGCATCGAACTCATCGACTGGCTCATGCGCAGCTGCGCCAGCTCCAGCACACTCTCCACGCTGGCGATGGTCTCCAGGCAGCCGTGGTTGCCGCAGTAGCAGCGCTTGCCGTAGGGATCGACCTGCGTATGGCCAATCTCCACCAGGCTGCTGCTGCCCGCATGAAGCAGGCGTCCATCGGTGATCACCCCGGCACCGACGTTATGATCGATCACCACCTGAATCACATCCCGCGCGCCGCGCGAGGCGCCAAACAGCGCTTCCGCCATCGTCCAGGCACTGATGTCATGCTGCACATAGACCGGCACGCCGGTATGGGCCTCCAGCGCTTCGCCGAGCGGCATCTCCTTCACGTCCTCATAGAAAGGCATGCGGTGAATAATGCCATTTTCCGTATCAATAATGCCCGGCAGCGTGATAGCGATCGCCGTCAGCCGCTCAAGCTTGTGCTGATGGCGGGTAAAAAATTGATCGATATGGGTAATGATGCGGGTGAGCAAGGGTTCGGCGGCGGTTAAGGGGAGATCGAGACGATCCTCGATCACCAGCTTGCTGCTTAAATCGCGCAGGGAGAGAAAAATTTCGCCACGACTAATGCGCAGCGAGAGGTAGTGCCAGGCTTCGGTTTCGACCACCAGCCCGACCGCCGGACGCCCGCGGCTGCCCGGCTCCTGGATCTCCGTCTCCTGCACCAGATGGGCTTCCAGCATTTCGCGCACGATTTTGGTGATGCTTGCCGGGGCCAGTTGCGCTAACCGGGAGAGGTCGATACGCGAAACCGGGCCAAGCTGGTCGATGAGGCGATAGACTGCGCCCGCATTGGTCTGCTTTATTTGATCAATATGCCCCGGCTGGCTATCAGCGACCACCTCATACTCCCTTATTTTCGCGCTTCGAAATAAACATTCGGCTATGGTGAAACACTTAACGGCTGTCGTCAAATATTTACCCATGCTTGTGATTTAACGCACATTTTGCCCTCCGTTATGGGCGAAATTCAGCCGTTTGCCGCGTCAAGGAGCTGCTGTTTGAAACGCGCCGCGGCTGCCCCCTGCTCCTGGTGTTTTGACCACACCAGCCACATCTCCGAGACGGCATCCTCTTCCACAATCGGTACCCAGCACATCTCGCTGAGTTGAACGCGGTGAAACGAGGCGGGCAAAATCGACACGCCAAGCCCTGCGGCCACCAGGCCGATAATGGTCATCGCCTCGCCCACCTCCTGCGCGATGCGAGGCGTCAGCTGGTAGCGCCGCATCAGGCTGAGGATATCGTCATACAGGCCGGTACCGACATGGGGATCGAAAAAGACAAACGGCTCCTGCGCCAGCTCGTGCAGAGACACGGCCGTGCGTGTTGCCAGCGGGTGGTTACGCGGAACCATCGCCAGCAGCGGCTCGCGCAGAATCACCTCCCACGCCAGCGTCTCCGGCAACGGGGTGTTGCGCATCAAACCGAGATCCAGCGTTCCCTCATTAAGTGGCGCTATCTGTTCGCGGGTATTGATCTCTCGCGTCTGGATATGCACATCCGGGTAGCGCTGGCGAAAGGAAGAGAGGGTATCTGAGACCGCTTTAATAAAGGGCGCGGAGGAGGTAAAGCCAATGCGTAACTCGCCTGTTTCCCCCTGGTGCAAACGTAGCGCACGGGCGGCGGCTTCATCCACCTGGTTTAAGATCTGCCGGCTGTCGGCCAGAAACTGGCGTCCGGCCGGGGTCAATGAGACGCTACGATTTGTGCGGGCCAGCAACCGCGCGCCGACCTGCTGTTCGAGGATCTGAATTTGCTGGCTCAGGGGCGGCTGCGAGATGTTCAGCCGCGCGGCGGCATGACCAAAATGGAGCTCTTCTGCAACGGCGATAAAGTAACGCAGGTGGCGCAGTTCGATATTCATATTTTTGAAGTATTATTCCTTGGCTACAGGCTCGCCATATACCGGGTTCACGTTGAATTAATTTCATATGCACCCGGATAGATACCCGTATAATTCATCGCTTCTACTTTCGCAGAGTTTTCGGATTTTTCACACGATGATTTGTCTTTTCAAAGCGATGAGGTTAAATTTATCGCCGGTTGCGGATGGAGCTGCGACCGGGTTCCTTGACATACCCGAAGACCCGTAATTGTTTAAGTTCATTTGTTGATTTGCCGGAAGTACCAAAAGCCCGTTTCCCTGCGGGCTTTTTTTCGTCTCGATTTCCTTCCTATCGCTCTACGCTGCTATAAATCGTCTCGCAGGCTATCCCCGCGCTGTAACGCTCGTCAGCAATGTGAGCATAGCTTGCAGCTTCCTCTGCAATGCTTCCGAGCACGTCGGCGAGCACTCCGGCCCCGGAGTTGGTTGCCGCGCCTCCGGCGGCAGCGGGCGAATTACCGGCGCGCTTTGCGGCGTCCAACTGGGAAGCGAGTCGCCCGGATTGGTCGCGCAGCTGGTTAACAGTGTCGCGCAGAGCGGCAGCGCCAGCAGCTGCCAGCGCAAGTCTATTTTGTGCATCCTTTACAGCCTCATCGCGGGCAATGCTGCGCCCTTGTTCTATCAGTCTCGCCGCCGTCTGCGCGTTAACTTCCCGCGTCAGCTCTGCGCGGTCGCGCACCGTTCCGGTGTACAGGCAACCGGCTGCGAACGCAGCAGCCAGCCCTATTCCTATAATCGCGGTTCTAATCATCCAGCCCCCAGCAGGCTAACGCCGATTCCTGATCTCGTCGCGCCACTTGGCCATAACAGTTACTTGCCTTGATCCGGCAATCCTTACCCCTGTCTCTCACCCACCATCGTAAAGCCTCGCAAGCCCCGCGCCGGTCACCCGCATTTAAACGCGCGTAGAACGTGCTAGAGAAGCATTTAGCGGGGCCGATGTTATACGGGCAGAAAGATGCGATCCCGGCCTTCTGCGGCGCTGTCAGCGCGATTTTGACGTGCTTCTCTACCCACTCCAGCGCCCTATCTCGCTCAACCGCATTCGCCTGGCGACATTTCTCCACCGTTACGCGCTGGCCAGCGGTCACCGGCTTGCCATCGAGCTGCGTTACTCCCCGGCAGATAGTCCAGATTTCGGAGCCGTCCCGGTATGCGATCAAACTGTTGCCCTCTTTCTCATCGAGCAACTGATCCAGCAGTTGCGGCGCGGTCGCACCGGCAGCAATAAGCGCTAGCATTGCCGCGCTTAATTTAAATTTCCTCATGAGCTAACCCAGCAGCTGCAGCTGCATCCTTGCGGCGGTCGTCTTTGATTTTGAAATAGAGGCTCGTTAAGTAGGTTAAGAGGCCGAAAGCGATAGACGCCAGAACGCCGATCGCCGCCCATTGTGATGGGGTGATTCTGTCGAGTAGGTTAAGCATCCAATAGCCCCCGCTAATAGTTGACGATGTGTAAGACGCGCGCGCGGCAACGTCTGCGATAGTGGACATTTTCGACATAGTTTTTTGCCTTACCCCCGCCGGGGGGTGATTGATTAATCTTTATCGAAGGTAAGGCGCTGCGGGGGTCAGAATCCTGACTGAAAACGGTTAAAAAAAACCCGCACGGCGGCGGGCTTAATAGGGGATGTTGTTAGGGCTTGAAATCCATAGGCGCATTTTTAAATATCTCATATACGGCCTTACTTGGCGGCTTAGGCATTTTCGCCTCCATTGTTGCTCTTGTTGCCGCTCGGCATAGCGCCGGATCTCCCCCCTCTGATTTGACATCTAAAAGTGTGCCATCGGGAGCCAGCTTAACGCGCAATGTGCAGGATTTTCCCGTGTAAGAGGATGCATCATAGAAACGGCTCTCAATGGCGGCTTTAATCTGCCCTGCGTAGTTACTGACATCTGCACCTGATGCACCATTGCGGGAAGTGCTCTGCATCGTGCTGTCACGCCGTCTGCTGGCCGGTTTAGAGGGGGACAAATCGCCAAATAAATCGTCTACATATCCAGCGGCAGCTCTCTTTTCAGCAGCGGCCTTTGCAGCAGCGGCTTTTTCAGCCGCAAATTTTTTCTTCGCTATTGCTAGTTTTGCCGCTATCTCAGGCGTTGGCTCGAGCGAGAATGGGATGCTTAGCCCGCCCCTAGTTCTCAACAAATGCCCCTTTATGATGCTATTCATTGGCGGGAATTTGACGCCAACTAATGAGCGCTTGGCGGCTTCACATAATCCTTTATCCCCTGTGCAATCGCTGCGTAAGAGCTGCCCTTTAGCATCAAGATGCACCGTCACAGTTGATTTTTTCCAGAAATAATCTTTGCCATCTGGAAACCTTAAGGCCATAGCGTTAGCTAATTTTTCGTAGTATGCGTCAATAAACTGTTTGCCAATTTGTGCCTCTTTCCGCTTACGTATGTTCTTTGCTGCTTCCCCGTATGCTCTCATCATTAGCGCCATATTCCTTGCGGCTGCTTTTGTTTGTTCCTCTTGTTCAATCATCTCGTTTTCGAACTGCTTAACAAGTTCTTGATAGGTCATCTCTTTTGCAAGAGCCTTCCCGGTAATAACTAACGAGCATAAAAGAATTATTTTTATTGGCTTTTTCATATATTTCATTTTCACCAAAAAGCCCGCACGGTGGCGGGCAATTGCTGGCAGTTAGTTGAAATCTGCGTCACGGTTATTACGTTTAAAATCTGGCTCAATGCGTGGCTTCGCTGGCAATTGCTCACAGATATCGCGCAAATACTCGCAGCACTTAAACGCGACAATAGTGAACTCAAGTGGAATGCGCACGAAAAGCGCCCCGACTATCCATATGATCCCACCTCCATCTATCGCCATCCAAACGCAAACAATTACACATAAAGCATAAAAAATAGACATTAGTGATGGGGTAATAAGGCGATCAAAGGTAAAAAATCCCATTACAACAACTCCTGATAAATGCCCGCACGGTGGCGGGCTGCTGGTCAATTCTTCGGTGTTACTACCGTCTCGATCCGGTTGTAAACCGTGGTGTTTGCGGGTACATCTTTATTGATAAATGTATGTGCGCCTATCGTCGCATTATCTCCAATGTTAACCTTTCCGATAATGCACGAATTAGCGCCAATAGTGACGTTATCGCCAATTATGGCTACACCGTCAGCCATACCTTTTTTGTTGCCGATTGTCGTACCTTGACGAACATCAAAGTTTTTCCCAATGATAATATTTTCTTTGATAACCAGCCCATGATAATGGCCGATATGTAAACCCGGCCCGATCACCGCACGAATATGAATATCAACACCGTAGCGCAAACATAGCTTTTTATATTTACTTTTAGCGTACTTCCCCAAAAAGAATTTATTATTATGTGAAACATATTTGTAAACTCTAAACCAGAAATAAAACCTTTTCTGACTGTTTACCGCGCCTTTTCTTATAGCGCGCATCCATGAAAAAGGTTTGGTATCGCCTTTCAAAACTTCCCGGTACAAGCATTCTTTTAAAAATTCTTTGCTGGCTGGATTGTTCATTTTTTTCGCATAAAGAAAAGCCCGCGCGCTGCGGGCTTAGGTATCTATAAGGAACTGGAAAAATTAAAACTTGTAGCCGAGGCCAGCAGAGATCCCGCTGGTTTTCCATTCACCGCCGTTAGATGCCTCATACGCCAGATCAAGGGTAATACCCTTATAAATATTGAACTGTGCGCCTGCGCCGTAGGCCAGATCAGTTTGGTTTTCGCTGGCATGGAAATCGCCGATATCGCCGGAGGTGTTAACGCTCAGCTTCTTATCTGCGACGCCTGCCATAGCATAAACGCTAACGTAGTTATTAATGCGGTAAGACGGGCCAGCCATAACAGCCAGGTAAGAGCCTTTAACACGAGATTCTGCACTTGATGCCGGTGCGGTTTCGGTAGAGTAAGCAGTCTCACGCGCCCAAGAAATTGCGGAGATAACGCCGAGGGTGTCGGTGATCTCATAGCGGTAATGCACGGAAACGCCGCCGAGGTTGCTATATCCTTCCGGGCTATAGTTCACAGCATCTTTACCATAAGCAGCCAGAGCTGCAGCATTCCATGCGTCCATTGCAGAGCTTGCTGTATCTGCAACGTCTTTCATGCCAGACGATTTTGTCTGGAAATAATTAACGGTAAGAGTTGAATCACCGGCTGTAGCTGCAGCGTTGCCAGCGAAAACAGCAGCAGCAATAAATAAGGCTAATTTTTTCATTTTGAAATTCCCGTATTGATTAAGAAATGGGGAGCGTACATTTTTAACCAGATAAAGTTCAATAAATCTAAATAACATTAGGAATATATCAAGAAAAGCAATGCGATTTATTTAATTGACTGCAAAATTGACGCTATATTTATAAATTAATATTTCAGCGTTGTTTTTAAATATTTCAAAAAATAAGGCCGCTCAATGCGGCCTTTTGTTAATATCCGATGGCGAGCCAGAAAACGTTTGTCCCTGTACCGCTACCAGAGTTATCTGTTGCAGTAAATCCGGTATTGGTTGGCTCACCATTTACCCATACTTGCCAATCTCCTATTCCTCCAGTTGAAAATATTGTTAGCTGGACATTAACGCAAGCTGTAGGGAATGGCGTTGGGAACGTCACGCCGATAGCTGCGCCAAGTCCGATATCTAGTCTACCCCACTGCAACGTAATCCCCGCGATAGTCAGCGAGCCATTGCTACCCGGATTAGATTGGCCCGGCGGGTTGTTTGTGATCTCGTTTTGAATCTGATTGGCAACATAAGTTTGAATGTAGTTACTCAGCTTTCCGCTATTCCACACCGCGCCGGTGATGTCGCCAGACTCATCAAGTACCGCTGGCGTTGTCGGCGTACCATCACCAACGATAACGGAATTAGTTGCGGTCAAGCTTCCACTGATAACGGTAGATCCACCTATCGCTACACCTGATCCAGCTTTGGGAGCAATAGCAATGCCGCCCGCCTCTGCCAGAGTCATAGCATTGCCGCCGTGGACATTGCCGAGATGCAGATCATTATCGTTGTCGGTAACGCTTCCAACATACCAATGCATGCCGCCAGCAGAGTCGAACGCATACAGATAGCTTTGGGCGTTAGCTGTCAGCGGATGAATGGCGAACGCGCCACCATCGCCGAAAATGGTAAGCGGCCCGCTCATGGTGTCGCCGGTTTTTTTCACACGGTTATCGAGCGCCGCTTGTACTGTTCCCTCCGGGGTTGCGCCGATCAGGGTCGCGCCGGTGTCTTTGGCCAGCTCAATAAATACATTTTCCGCGCTGCCCGGATAGGGGGCGACGATCATCGGCTGGCCGTTCTTATCGAACGTGAAAACGCGGTTAGCACGCGCACCGGCTGCGGGCAAAATATTTACTTGTGTCTCAGGGACACGAAGAGAGCGCGCGAAATAGTTACTCCCCTGTAAATCCGTATAACGTTTGTTAACGGCATCCTGCGGGTTAATCGGATCTTCTAAATTCTCGATGCGATAAGGCACGGCGTTATAAGGCCCGCCCAGTAGCGGGCGTTGCAGGCAGAGATCGAGATAAATAAATGCCCGCTGGATGGCCATCCAAATGCGGTCAAAATCCTTATTAACCGTATCGGCCAGCAGATCGCCGTTGTCCTGGTAATCTGCCAGACGCGAGGTAGGCACTACGCGCTCTATGAAAACAACCGAGTTCGCAGCCGGTGGCGTCAGCATAGTGACGTTACCGCCGCCCTGATTGCCTGCGCCCGTGACACTGTAACCGGTAGTTACGATCACGCCATCAATCGAGATTTGCAGGTCGTTAGGGGTGATGATGTAAAAATCGTATGGGAAAACGGTTGTTGCCCCGTTCGCCGTATACGTGATGTAAGGTTGATGGCTTGATACAGACATAGCGCCTCTAATAATCGGTTTCGACGTGGTGATCGCCGTCTATCGGTCGCCAATTTTCGCGGCCTTCTCCGGTCGGATTCCCGACTAATTTCCCGATACGCACCGGCGTTTGACTAATAGCGCCCGCGCCGGAGTCGATAAAGTCATCATGTTGGTTTGTCAGCTCCGGGTTAAAGTCTCGCATCTGGCCATACATCGGCCCATCTAACACGTCGCTATGCGCCCATAGGAAGCCAGACGTTAGCGGAGCCTCAAACGCGTCCAAAATGCGCTTCTGCTTGTTCGTAACGCTGTACTCTTCCTTAACCCCGCACCCCGTCCCTTTTAGCGCCTGTAACAGCAATTTACCGGCGAAAGAGCCGGGGCCGTTCACCTCTACGCAGACTTTTGGGATCTGGTATTTGATAACCAGTTCCTTAATCTGCATTACCTGCCCGCCGATGATTTTGTCGTTGTCGTCGAACGTGGCCAGATCGCCTTTCAAGTCCTGGCAGACATGCCAATACAAATGGCCGCGCGAGTCGGTAAGCATCAGAGAAAACGCGGAGGCATCGGCTTTAACCTTGCCGGTTGCCACGTCCCACCACGCCACCGCGCCAACGATTTGCACGGAGCCGAGCCACATCGAGAAAGCCCTATTTGCGTAACGTAACTCAGGCTCAACGTTATATTCACGGATGCGATCCGGGTCTAAACGCACATCGCCGATCGGCTTGCTATGCAGCTGATACTGGCTGCCGCGCGCGAACATTGAGGCGTTACGCCTATCGTTAGCCCCCTCAACCCACCATTGTTCAACGGTGCCATTACCCGGCGGCAGTAAGCCCTGCGTTAGCGGGTGGTTGCGCAGTATGTTCTGCGTGTCGCGGCTGGTTTTAAGCGCGGTAGTGTCTGATTCTGACTGGTGCAAAATGCGGTACTGGCGATCTGTATAAAATCGCCAGGCGTTATAGATAGCCAGAATAGTGGACTTACTGAAACCACGGAAACAGCGCAGCACCGCGAGCTTTCCACGGTGTTGCATCCAGTTGCAGGCGACAATATGACAATCTGGCACCTTCCACCCCATGCGCTCCGCCCACATGAGATAGAAGGCAACAAACGAGATCATTTGCGCCCTTTCATAGCGCGATCAATGGCGGCAGCTGCTTCGCGCTCTGCCTCTGCGACACGCTTCCCTAAATCAAATTCCTCGTCTTTGTCTGTCGGCTTGTCTTTGCCGTTGTAGTTCATCAGGGAGGTGATTTTGTTCAGCAAAACGAGCGTGGCGGCGGCGTTCTGCTTGCACCAGTAGCGATCCCCCCGGTCAACTTTGCTCATGCGCTCAAGCGTCTGGCCAGCTCCGGGCCAGTTATCCGGGTTGATTTCTTCTAAGACGGTTTCAGTAAGTTTTTCTGTGAGTTCAGTTAGGCGGGTTTTGTGATCGTCACGCATAAAAAAGCCCCATTTTGATTAATGGGGCTGATCGTTGACCGGCGGCGCGGTCGGAATCCTGACTACTGTCGGGAGGTTATTGCGCCTGTTGCAGTTCTTTTTTACGTGCGAGCATTCCCTTAATATTCGACGCTGGGTAATGCATCGTTACATCACTACGAAAAGAGAATGTGAATGCTTTTCCGCTGTACGCTAAATCATCTAAATATTTCTGTCCTATTTTCGTAGCGGGGATGATCATCCGTGAGCCGCCAGCACACGCGTATTTAGCTTTAAAGTACCGGTCATTAATTTTCATCGGTGCCATTTCATCACCGACCATTTGAGAATCAGGCTCGCAATTATTCCATTTCCCTGGGATCATCGTAAAAAATGCGTGGCTTGTTAAATTCCATGTTGCCTCTACGGTCAGCATGATATTTTTCGGCTGTTCAATCGTATCGATGTAAAAAACGCCGCTTGCATAAGTCCATTCAGTAAGTTTAGCCGCCTCCGCTCCAGCAGATGCCGCCATTGATACGGCCAGCAATGCCGCCGCCCCGTAAAGTTTGATTTTGCTCAATTTGTTTTCCCTGAATTTTGGCCAAAAAAAAGCCCCGGCCTCGGGGCAAAGCAATGGAATTATCGTTCCCATGAGTCTTAATACATTTGCTTAAATTTCCACCTTTAGACAATCCGGGGCGCGCATAAGCGGCCCGCTTACGGCGACATAATGAAAGGACATTCATGAGGAAATGTCACCTTAACGCCCCGGATTGCGTAGCAAAAATGCGCCTCTTTTGTGGGTCTGTAAACACAAACGCCGTTAATTAGGAATCTCTCAATTTCCGCCCAGCATAAACTGCGATGGCTTTAGTAAAAACTCGTTGCCCTGCTGCTGCTGCACACGGCGCTCGTACCGTTCGAGAGATCCGGGGTCTAAATTTTCCTGTATGCGGTTGAGAATAAGCCCGTTCATCACCGTACGTAGGTAGAACATATTGAGAAACGGCGTGTTATCTAGCGCGGTTCTGTACCAGTCGCCCAGCTCCGCTTCTCCGCGCGTGGTGTCCTGTAGCAGGCGGATCATGCTATCCGCTGCGGTGCCAATTGGCCCGCCTACCAATGACGAATAAGCACCGGCCCCCATGCGGTTGGTCTGGCCAAAAAAGAAATCCCCCATAAGCCCCAGCCCGCCGCCCTGCGCAGCTGCAGCCAGAAACGTTTTCCCGTCTGCCGGTCGTGGTGTCTGGCCTTTGGCCAGCAGTTTGGTCTGCATTGAGATATAGCCCAGCGCCGTGGCCCATACAAAGAGATTTGCCGCGCCCACAAAAGCGCCTTTTCCGTTGCGTAACAGCGCGTTCGTGAGTGAGGCCGTTTTCGACTCGCCAAGCGCCGCCGGTGTATGACCGCGCCCGTACACCTCGCGCCCCAGCACGCTCTGCATGAAACTTGCCGTAAAGGATTTGTACTGGCCAGCAAAGCGCACCGCCTCGCCAACTTCCGTACCTGATACTGTCCCCATTTTCATGAGCGCTTGAGTGCGGTCGGTAGGCTCTGCCAGTGCAACACTCAGGCGGTCGAGCACGTAACCCCGGAGCTGGCCCGCTAAATCTTGCCGCGCATTATCCAGCGATCGGGGCGTCACTTTCAGCCCTTTGCTTTCCACGTAACCGGCGATAACATCATCAGGCACCTCGCGGATCGCCGTTGGCACCATGAATTTCTCGCCGTCTGCGCTGGCCATATCCATATTGCGAAAAATTTCCCATTCCCGTTCACCGATGCCGTGCAAATCCAATACGCGGGCGAAATCCTCAGATAGCTGCCCGTGCGGTAACTCTGCGTTTTTGGCCAGCCAGCGGGTGATCATCAGCGCGTTAGACTGCCGCCCTGATTCCGTCCAGAAGTTCATAAGGTTGTATTTAAAAAACAGCTCTTGCGCGCGGCCCATCTTCCCGGCCATGGTGTCATCGCCTGATAACCGGCGCGTGATTTCGCGCGTCATTGAGTCAGAGTAAACGCCTATCGAGGCGAAAATCTCTTTCTGTTCTGCGCTGGTAAACCGCGAGAAACGCCCTTTTATCGCGCCGGTGAGCGACTCCATAAAATTCTGCCCCTGATAGCGCATCTCACTGGCAGAAATGGCCGTATCGTTCAGCGATGAGATAACCGCGCCTCCGAGCTGGGACATTCGCATCCAGCCACGGATATTCCCTGCCACGCGCGCTAGCGTGACATTACCGGGGATATTCAGCGAGCCATCAACCTGCGTTAATACGTTGCGCTTCAGCTTGTTCAACCGGCTATTAAAATCCGCCATCGCTGCCGGGTTCCCGGCGCGCTTCAGGTCTTTGCCGATGGATTCCCCCAGCGAATTAAACATGGCCTGCGGGTTAGTTCCTAAAACGCGCATCATGCCGGTGTTACGAGCTGCGTTACTCAGGCCGCTAAATAGCGCCTCGCGCAAGCTACCGGTGCCAAACTGCTGGTTATACTCATGCCATGCGATACCGTCTTTAAAGTGCAATACGCGCTCCTGGCTAACGCGTTTGGCTACGTTCTGCGTTCCCTTGAAACCGCTCATCCAATCCGGCGTTTCACTGGTGAGATGTACGCCAGACGCCAGCCCTTTGTAAACGCTAGTTAGAAAATCCTCGCGGTTAACCGTAACGCTGCTTTCCTGGCTGTTATCGATGCGGTTAAGCAGCTGCTGCGCCAGCGCGTTGGGAAGAATGCTTTTGCTGCGAATACCTAACCGGCTTTTTTCCGCCTCGATGCGCGCGGCCAGATATTCCCCGGATGCCTGCCCGCTCTCAAATGCGGTAAGTGCACCGCTGGCAACGTCAGTATGCTGGCGCAGCCATGCAGCCGGATCTGCCTCGCGCGCCTTGTTTACGGCTTTCATCTTCGCTTGAGCTGCGTTATGCAGCTGCTGCTTAAACGCGTAATCAGGCGTGTCCGGCTGCGGCTGCACTGAGTTAACAGCTTCCATCTGCTGCGCCGGGTTGCCGTCGATGATTGACCGGTAAACGGGCTGCAGGGTTAACGTCTGCTGATAGTGTTCCCATTGCTGCGCATTCTCCTGCCGCTGCGCCGGTGTCGCGGAAATCGGCAGCGAGCTGATCCACTGCTGCGCAGTGATAGCCGTTACCCACGTCGCGCGCGGGAATATGGCGTGGATAAACTCAAAACATTCGTCGGGCTTTTCTTGCGCAGCCTTGCGCACCTTCTCGCTCACGTTGTTGAGGCCAAACTCTTTTACTGCCTGCTCTGCGGTGAGGGAGTAACAGCGAAACAGCGTATCGACTACGCCATCTTTGCGGCTCGATGTGGCATAGCACTGTGATAGGTGCCACTGCTGGAAGGTGAAACCGCCCTTGTCCCTGTCCTCATCGACGTAAAGCACAAACCAACCGGCGCACACAACATCGAGATTCGCCTCGTATGCCTCCGCGTCAAAGTTGGCCGCGTGGATGTTCTCCCAAAGCAGGGTCGCGCACTCACTCAGCCAAGCCTTTGCATCCTCCGGGAGGTTTTCACTGTCCAGCGATAACCACTGCGAATTAGCCGGGGTCATGCCTGACATAAGCGCAGAGGCCAGCATTCTGGCGCTATCCGTACAGGTGCCATCCAGTAAGCGAGCTACCTTGTGTTTAGCGCTCTGCGCGTCCAGCACTTCGCCCGCCAGCCCGTTACCGCGCAGCGGGTAGGTGTAGTCGAAGCATTCACGCCAAACCGTTTCGTGCTGGGTACGCGCCCCCTTGAGCGCGTCAGCACGGCGAATTATGGTCTCTGCCGTTTTATCCATTACGCCCCCAGCTGGGTCTTAGCCGTCGCGCCAGTCGATAACAGTGAGCTGCCAGAGTCTGCTGCGCCGCTTGCGCCGCTCGCTAGCAGAGAGGAACCTTGCTTACGCTTACGGCGCGCTGCGGCGTCTGCGTTCTCTGCCTTTGCTGCTGCGTCTGCAGCTGCAGCTGCTTCGGCTTCCGGGTCGGTCTTAACTACCTGCGGAGCACCACCACCACACATATAGAAACCCTCTATTGGTTGTAAGTGACCGATAGTTTTTAACAATCACTTTGGTGAAAATTGTGAAAATATTTTTGGCGATATCCCTACTTTCAGGCCGCGAAAAAATCCGGGGTGTAGGGGGGGTGCAGTTTCGAAAAAGGGGCCGATTTTCCAGAGAATTAATGCTCGTTTAATAGCCGCTTTACGCTCGTTTCCTGCCCGATTTCAACCGATTACGCACAAGATTTAATCGCTTTCTGTTTGCTTTCCATGCTATCAGCCGGGAACATGCCAGCCTTTATCGGTGAGTTGAGGGCGTCCAGGTGCAGGACGTTTTACGCCGTCGCTGTTAGTGACCATTGCAGGCTGCGTGTGAGCTTTCTTGATGAGGCGCAGGAATTCGGGGTTGTCAGTGAGAGGACGGCCTAACGAGTCTACAAAGCCCAGCTCATCCCATACGTTGAGCATCTGCATTGCTGATACCGGCATATCTGACAGCACGGCGTTACGCTCTACAACGGCAGCGGCATTGACATCCAGCCCCGCCATTGCAGCGGAGATCGCGCCGGTGTCAGTAGTCAAAGCTGGGTCGAATGCTGGGGCGCTGTTTGAGACGATAGCCACGCCCGCAGCCTCTGCCGCGTTCTGCTGGGTCTCAGTCTCATTGCCGGGGATTTGGATAGGTTTCTTTGGTCGTGCCATTGTTGCGGCTCCTGTGAACTGTGAGCGGCAACAATGCGCGGTGATTATGGTCGGAATCCCGACTATTGGAAGATTTGAGGAAAAACGGCTCTATTTAACATAATGGACGTTGCGCAAACCAACGAAACAGCACTCATCACGTAAACAGGTCGAAAGCCTTATTTCACGCAGTTAACTCAGCTGATTTGAGTTAGGGACACTGCATAAAGCATGCATAAACGAGGGTCAGAAATGCATAGAGATTTTATGCGCTCAACGCCTCATTTGTCGCAGTAATCACGCGCCTTTTGCTCTCATAAACGAATCGACGCTTAGAAACCACTTGAGGGAGTAATTTGCGCTCTTTGTTCGTCACCATGCACCAGAAATCGATCAACGTTTCCCCGTTATGGTGTGATGGGTGACTCCCCTGCTTCCAGCCTATAAGGGCGCTCTTTGATATGTCTGTCCACTTGGCGATCTCATAGAGGGAGATCCCCCGCCGCGTAATGTCATCGATCACACGGAACCAGTCAACACGGTACGACACGACAACCGGCAAATGCTTCTCCTTATGACGCGCACACGAAAAACGCGCGCGCGCGATGCAGAGCGCGGGCGACGAGTGCTATCACTATCAACCCTCATGAAAGCAACACGCTTCCATAATATACCCGTACATCATAAACGCCCCTTCTATTCCATCTCAACCAACACCGTTTTAACCCCTTCCAAATCAACCCCCTGAAAAAAATGTATAGAAATTTAATTGACATTAAATGTTTAGTTTTTTACTATACATCACATCGAGACGGCAAACTCGATTTAAGAACTTAAACAAACTCAGGGAATCAACAAATGAACGTTTATAAAGCAATTACAGAAATGAAAGTTGGCGATGTTTTCCAGTGGGCTGGTATCTACAAAGTAAGAATCGAAAGCATCATTGCGCTGGAAGATGGCACTTACAACGTCGAGTTTAGAAGCACCCAAGAGGGCACTTACAACCCGCCAATCGTTGAGAACATGCGCGCTACTGCAAAAGTCTGTGTAGGCGTTGAGGAACCGGCAGCACCGGCAACAGCGGAACCAGAAATGAATATCACCGCACTGATTCAGACCGCTGAGATTCTAATGCGTGATAACACCTCAACGATTGGCGCTAAGTGTGCGCGCTGGAACGCCGCTTGTGCCGAGCATGGCGGAAGAATGTTCAAGCTCTACACCCCGCGCCGCCACGCAGAGCTAACGCACGAACTGAGCGCCAAAATTGGATTGCTCGCCCTGCTGGATGATCGCACCGATGAAGATGGAATGGATCCGCGGGAATGGAGCGGAGCCGATATCGAAGCCGCTCACGCCGAGGCGCTCGAAATGGATTGGGTGCTTGATGGCGCGGTCTGGATTGTTGCCAACATGCATGACCCCGAGGTCTGGCAGCAGCAGCGCCCACACATTCGCCGCCTGGCTATCGATGTGGCTCACGGTCTGGCGCTGGACTTCCACGACGAGCTACGCCTCAGCGGTGAGAGCCGCGCCATGCTCAACGCCATCCAGAACTACGACGAACTTTAATAGCACCGGGCCGCGCAAGCGGCCCCATTCAGGGAACCAACAAATGATCACACCAAAACAGGCAGAGAAAATCAGAGTGCTGGCGCTCGAGCTGGGGAGCCATATGCGAACCATTGAACGAGCTGAAAAGCAGTGGCAACGCGACGTTGCCAAGATTAAGACCCGCACCACATATGCAGCGCTGGTAATCCTGCTGGAAGGGCTGACCGAGGAAGAGGACGAATGATGGAAGAACGTGAATCTATGACGCGCGAGCTGGGCGCACTGGCTCACCGCGTGGCGCACATCGAGGCGGTGACCCGGTGTTACACCATGCTGAAACAGGAGCTGATGGATGCGGGCATAGCAGGCGCGCCGCTTGATGAGGCGATGAAAGCCATACGCGAGATCATCCGGGAAGAGGACACGGCAGCAAGACACCGCTACAGCGATCTGATGTTCGACCTAACCCGATAACCATAGAGCGCCGCTGGGCGCTCTTTTTTTTGCCCCACGAAAAAAAGTTTAGGAAATTACTTTACATCCACTGTATAGATATTTACTATACATCCATCGAAACGAATCAACCCAAACAAGGAACCAGAAAATGAGCACAGTAAATTTATTCAGCTACGAAGAGATCGCCGAGCAGGAGCACAAGGAACCGAATATGAAACTCCGCTTACATTGGGAGGGCGAGCAAAGCGAAGCCAAAGAAACCACACCGGCGCGCATCATGCTGGATATTCTGGACGGTGAATATACCGCCGAGCAGTTCGACGAGGTTGGCTATTGCTGCACTGAATGGGACTACCAGCGCGAGCAGGAAGAACAAGCCGAATAACCAACACAGCCCGCTTACGCGGGCTTTGCTATGCAGGGAAATATGGAACTTATCGAATACATCAATCTTTACTACGGCGGCAATCAAGCCGCTTTCGGGCGGGCGCTGGCGACACGTAACGGCGCAGCTGTTTCACGGGCGCAGGTCGGGCAGTGGTGCGATGCCGGTTACGTGGTTATCAATCACACGCTGTACAGCCCGCGCAGGGAACTACCAATACCACCGGAAAGCGAATAGCGCCCCAAATGTTAAAGGCGCTCCAGCCGGTAAGCGGGAGCGCCTTAGTTACGTTTCAAGCCATTACAGGAATGACAAGATCAGCTGTAAAACAGCAATGATGATAGTGATTACGCGTTTAGCGAATTCACGATTAAACATCATCCGTTTCCTCTATCGAGGAAGGAGCCGCCCTAACTGGTTCTAACTTTCCCCCGAATTAAGGCGCTGCAAATGTTGAGTTTTTGCTTTACGCTCCTTCCAAGCCCGAACCCCGTCGCCACCACGCGTTACAGCGGGGGAAATCCTTTCGCCTGGCTTGAGAGAAGTGTTTAAACTCAACGCGATGCATTCTACCCCATCAAAATAACCACACAAAGAAAAATAGTATTAACAAACGGACACTTTTTCGAGCCTTTCCGTTGAATTGTAATTCCCAAAAATGCATACTGCCTACGTTGAGTTTTTGCTTTACGCTCCACTTAAAACCCCGCCTTAATCGAAAGGGTTTAGTGATAGTCATACGGTTAAGCGGATTCCTTACCAGCTTCCGTGATACCCAAGAAAACCCCGGCCCCCGTGCTGGGGTTTTTTTTGCGCCCTATTTCACACCGTCAAATCTTCCCCCTTCTCACCGGCTTAAGAAATCTTTAGTTTCAGTTAGGGAAAGTTACGGGGGACGTATGGAAGAATTGAGATCAGCACTGGAAGATCTGCGCGACGATGCCAGCGAGCTGGAAAGAAACCTTAAGCATGTTCTTTGCTGCATGGCACTGCAGCGGGCGTTCGGCGAGCTGCGCGCCGCACAGGAAACAATGTGGCATAACGGCAACGGCGAGCTGCCGCCGCTTTACGATGAGATAGACCGATTTATAAAACTGGCTGATTGCATCGTTTGATCACCACCATGAAAAAACCCCGCTGCTGCGGGGTTTGTCGTTTTAATCCTTCGGTTTCACCAGCGACGGCTAATGTTGAGCTGTCAAAGGGGCGGTATTTTCTCGACAGCGGCGGATGGTAAGCCGCTCAACAAACTTATACATCAGCGGAGCTAATACGCCGGTGGCAACAATTGAACCCAGCTGCCAGACATTATTACCGGTGCTGTACAGGTAGTGCTTTGCAACAAACTGCGTAATACAGTGACATAGGTACAGTGAGTAACTACACGTCCCCAGCAGCTGCACGGCGCGGCATGTTAGCAGCCCGTAAAAGCTAAACCCGTTGCGGATGAAAAAGAAAATAACGGCAACGTAGAGCGGAGAGGATACGCTGAACGGATTGCGGCGAATAAGCAGGGAAATTAAAACGACAAATAGCATCATACAGATCCAATCAGCTGGCCGCCGTTTGTCATCGATAGCCGCAATCAGGAAGCCGCACAGGAAATACATAATCAGGCCAAGGTTTGAATGTGCGCCGATAAACAGATGTTTCGCCAGCCAGACGCCAACCATGCAGATAATCACTACTAACGCGCGCTTGTGCGTTATGTAGCGCATAAGCAGCGCTATAAACGGGATAGCAACGTATAGGCGCAATTCCCATACCAGTGTCCAGGTAACACCAAGACCCGAATTGCCAGGGTAAGCGCCGTTAATAGTAGGGAATGGCATTTTGAAAAGCGTAGGCAAAGAACGGATAAACCACAGCGGGGTTGATACTGCATCTGAGCCGTTAACGATTAGCGATGCAACGTATGCTATAGCGGTTATGGCGATGATCGGCGGGTATATCCGGGCAACCCTCCCCACGATAAACGCACGCGTATTAAAATGAGGTGCCAACGCTTTGCGGAAAAATAGGAATCCACTGAGCATAAAGAACAGTGCTACAGGTAATACCCCGGTGAGGTTGAAAGCACGAATTATAGATTCCGGTAGATAGTCAACTGACCAATAATTATCATCGGCTCCCCCAGCTCGATAATATATATGGAAGATGGCAACAGATGCAGCGCAGACACCGCGCAACCCCTCTAACGTTTTATATCCTTGCTTCTGAGGTTCTATGTTGAGAACCCATGAAACCGCATAAACCGTGCCCACTAAAACTGTAAAATAAGATAGATATTCAATGATTAAGTGCATTTTTGCTCCCTCTTGTTCCGAACATGAATCAAGCGGCACAAGCGCACAGCACATTAATACAATGCCCATAAAAAACCCCGCTGCTGCGGGGTTTCTGTTTCAGTTCCTGAAAAAGCCGTTAACCGGCAAAGATACGTTTGAGCCTGCATAAGGTTCATATTCACAAGGGCGCGCGCGCGGGGCCATCCTCAAACACTTTTCCCGCAACGCTCGCACCTTCTTAAACTCTGAATCCATGTAAGCATTCTCAAGCGCACCGGTTAGCACCGTTGCAGCCCGCCGGTATAGACCGCGCGCCATCAGGCTGGCAGCGGTCTCTTTTGCGGTCAGCAGCATGGCGGTACTGGATGCCTGGAGCGCAGGCGGCGGCAGCGGCTCGCCCTTCTCGTTCATTTCGCCAGGCATTGAGTAGTGATAGCCTTTCGACAACCGGCGGCGCATCAAAATGCCCTTTTCTGTCAGCTCTTTGGCGATGCGTGATGCATACGCAAAATCCATTTGCAGATCGTCGCTTATATCGCGGGCCGTTACGCCCGGATTGCTCTCCACATACCCTAATACCGAAGATAAAACCCTATCTCCAATGGTGCTGGCCATCGATTTCCCTCCTGCTTAAACCGGCAAATAATCCGGGCGCATATCGTTTAAAGTGACGCTGTAACTTTGGTGCAGATCATCCCCCAAATGGCGTTTAGCCGCCAATAAAACTTTTTCGGCGCGCTCAAAAAGTTCCACGGCGTCTGGCTCTCCCGGTTTGGGGATCTCGTTAATGGCGGTCGTTACAAAATTCAGGTGCTTGAGTTGGTGAAAGCGCTTCGCGGCTTTGTTTTTCAGCTCAAGATGCAGCGTTGCACCCAGCTCCGCTTTGTGGGAATTGATTTCCTGCCCTACGCTCTGCGCCTCTTCCACGGTGCTGGCCTCATCGATGCCGAGGCGGAACCGTTCGCACAGCTCATCAACGTTAACGGCTTCCTTTTCCGCGTCGATCACGTCACCGGCAATTTCTGACACCGTAACGTAACGCGTAACGCCATCACGTAACGGCGTTACGTCTTTTTCCTGCGGCGTTTCCAGCTCGTCTTTGGTGTACACGCCGAGGATCACTTCCGGGCAGTACAGGCGCGCCCAATACTTAACAGCCAGATATGCGATCTGCTGTTTGGGGTTTGATACCCATAACGGTGAGTTACGAGTTACCACGCTGGAGAGATAGACCGGCTCGCCCCACGTAATTTCACTTTCCCCGCGCAGCTGCGCGCCCACTTCCACGTAAAGCCCCTTTTCATCCGCGTCAACCCAGCCGCGAACGGTTTCGGTCGTGGTGTACTTGCCATTGCGCCCGGTCTTTTCAACCTGCGCCGTTTTCGTGACCGTAACGCGTGACCAGTCGCCGCCGTAACGGTAATGAAACCGGCTTTGTACTGCTTTCGAGCTGGAGATCACCGCGTTAACGAGCTGCGCCTCATAGCCCAGCGCGCCGTTTACCAGGTGAGTTTTCTGCGCTACTGCATAGGGATTCATGCCCCACTGCATAGCCTGCATTGCGATGGCCATACAGTCAGCTGGCTTTCCGGCGAGGTGTGCGGGAACGGTAACAACGGCCTGCGACATCAGATCCGCCAGGCTTGTGAGCTGGCCCAGCATTGTGGGATTGAAAATGGCGGTGTTAGTGTCGATAGTCGCCGGTGCTAATTCGGTCATAAAAAAGCCTCATTGTGAATAATGAGGCTGATAATCGATCAGTGATTAGGTCGGAATCCTGACCACCGTTACGCGTTACGGTCGTAACGTAACGCATAACGTAACGCGCGTAACGCAATGCATGTAACGCTATACGTTACGTAACGCATCTAAACGCTGCCGCTCGTATTCCGTCAAATAATCGGTGTACTCTTCTGTTACCGGCGCAGGCCAATAGCCGGAATCCATAGCCGCCGCAATGCGCCGCATGGTTTCGTGATACTCCAGCGCGCCCAGCTCGATCTGCTCAGTGTGCGCCCATACCACTGCAACCCAGTGATAGCCCTCGTCTTTGTTCACGAATATCCATGCGAATTTATCCAGCGCGGAGTTTTCGCAGTACATGCCCGCACTAACGTGATATTCGCGTTTCATGATCTCCCGGTGTAACACCGCTTTGATATCACGCTCGCGCACGTCACCAATGCTTACCGTTTTAAGGTCGAACCCGAGGCGCAGCCCTTCGAACTCAATTTCCAGATCTGGCCGGGTGCGGATTTCCAGCCCGGTCTCATCGTCAATACCAAAGTAACTCACCTCTACCGTGCGTGACGCGTGACGTAACAACTTGCCCGCGTCCGGGTCGGCGAAAAGCGCTGCCTGCATAGCCAGCGCCGTGGCGTATTGTTCGCGCGTCACGAGGATCTTACCTTCGGGGTTTTCCTCCCATTTGGCGATCAGCTCGTCAGCAAATACAGCGTCGGGCTTAACCGCCCGGATAGCAGCAGCAACGGCGGCTTTTGTACCGGAGGTTTTGAGAGGCTTCTCTCCCTCGCGTAACGCAGCGTTATGCTTGTCGATAAACTTCCGCATGCTGGCCATCGTGGTAAACGCGCCATCGGGTAACGCCGGTTCTATGCTGAATTCCTTCTCTACGGTCTCCGGCTCCAGCGCCAGCGCATGCAGCAAACTGCCCAGGCTGAAAGCTTTGGTTTGTACGCGCTCAATCTCTTTCGTAACGTGCTTTTTGTGGAACAACAGCAGGCTAATGCGGGCATCTTTAATCTGCGAGCTGCTTATGCCGTTCGCGGCGTGATAGGTTTCGTTGGGGATATTTTCATAACGGCCAGGCTCAAAATACGGGGGTACTGCAGGGGTTTCGGACAATGGATCACCTCAGAAAGCAAAAGCCCCCTTGCGGGGGCTGTTGTCAGTGTTTTACTTGGGATTGTACACCGGGCGAATATGTTGATTTGTACTTCTCGTAATCCATTCCGTAGGCGTTATCGGCCTCCAAAATCATCACATACAGATCGCCTATTGAATTAACTGCGCAACCCATACAATGCACCTCTCCCATGACATAAAAAGACGTTACGTCATTCGTTAAAATAATATCAACGGCTTTACTATCTTTAACGTCTGTCCGGGAAAACAGCCCATAAAGCTGGTCGTTAAGATTGAATTTCCCAAACCCATTACCCAGGTCAACCACTTTTAATTCTGCAAAATGAATCTTTCCCACAATCAACCCCTAAATTTCGTGCGCCATCTGGTCAGCTTCGGCGCAATGTTTACAACAATATTTTCTGTTTTCTGATTGGGCGACGCCGCCCCTATAAAAAAACAACACGCTTTCAAATACTTCTGACTCTTCGATCTCTTTATCGCAATACTCGCAATTCGTTCTCAAATGGTCGGATCTCCCTTCTGGTTCAAAATCGCTAATAGCTTGCGGAATATGATTCTGGATAAAGACGGTTTCGCCCTGTTATACACCGGCTCGCCGCGCATCCAGTCGCTTATAAAACTGATATTGCCTTTCATCATGGTTGTCCTTTCATTAACAGATTTTTGCCTGCGCAAGGGCTGTCGCCACCATTCGCACACGCAAAAACTGTCAAAGTCAGAGGCTGATCACATCTGAACGGAAATAACTTTAAGAAAACCTAATTAGTTAGGCAAGTATTTTTTTAAGGAAACTTAATGGTAGGAGTGTGATCGATGGGACTTTGTTAAGTCAATTAAAAAAAGAGATTACTTCTTAAGGCTTTTTTTCCTTTGCGCTGCCTTAAGCTCCTGATAGCGCCGCTCGTTTTCATCCACTTGTTTTTTAAGGGATTCAAGGAACGCCATCTGATCCGAATCGGGCAGGCTGTCGAACAACTCTATAAGAACAGTCTGCGTCTCATTTAGGGCTACCGTAGTGAATTTATCGCCAGTTATATCCGCATTTAAAGCCCCATCATCGCCATATAGCAGCCATTCCGGGGGCTTTCCTATACATCTGCTTAATGTTTGCAGGCGTGGGCCATTCGGTTTTGTTTCGTTTATCTCCCAAGATCTTACCGTTACGTGACTTACCCCGAGGCGCTTCGCCAGCTCCGTGCGGGATAACCCCATATCTAGCCTACATTCCCGTAGGCGCTCGCCGAGTGTTTTTTTGTTCATAGTTAGGATAGTTTAATTTCTCCTTGACTTAATAATCCCTATATTCTAGCGTTTAGGCAAACTTAACTTTTGAGAGGTAAATAGTGTTCACGGCTGATGCAATTAAATTTTTCGGGAACAAATCGAAACTAGCAAAAGCTGCCGAGGTTTCGCCGCCGTCCGTTTCCGTATGGGGCGAATTAGTGCCAGAGCGTAACGCGATGCGTCTGCAGATCGCATCTGGTGGCGCTCTCCAGTATGACCCGCGTGTCTATAAATTGGCGGCTGAAACAAAGCGCCTGAAAAATCAGGTTCGCAGTAACTCAACAAAATAACGGTGACCGTTATCAACCGTAACGCGTTACGTAACGGCGTTACACGGATGGAAAAGAAAGCGCAGGTGATCGATGTCTGGTGATTGGTGGATCAAGATGCGCACAAGCCTACCAAATGACCCCAAAGTCAATGGCATAGCGAGAATTTTAGAGAAGTCCAACGGGGGGAATTTTACCGTTGCCGGTGATAACACCGTGACGGCATCGCGTTACGTAACGCGTTATGTAACGGTTGGTGCGTTACTCGTTTTCTGGAGTAACGCTAACCGTCACGCACGTGACGGCGTGTTGCCTCATACAGATCTAAAAGATATCGACGAATTAGTGCAGATCCCTGGCTTTGGCGATGCATTAGCAGAGGTCGGCTGGGTAGTTTATGACGCGGAAAATGATTGCATCCATCTCCCTAACTTCACTGAATTCAATAACTTAGCTGGCGGTAAAAAAAGCAGCGCAGCAGAAAGGCAGCGCCGATATCGTGAGCGCAAAAAGGCGTTACTCGCGTCACAAAGTGACGAAAACCGTTACGTAACGCGTGACGTAACGGAGACCGTAACGCGTGACGTAAGAAAAGAAAAGAAAAGAAAAGATCTAAAAGACTTAAAAGATCCCCTACCCAAACCCTTCCCGGCGGGAAGGGATTTTCGGGGCGAGGTTGCGGATCTGCTTGAGGGAAAATTGTCGGGGGAATCTGCGAGTGAGTTTCTCGCCAGCGCCGTGGAGGTTTTGAAATCTGCTGGCCTGGCCATTCGTCTCGAACATCCCGTTTCAGACCGGGGCGATGGGCGCAGCGGGCGAGTTGATATTTACGTGACCGATGGCGACGGCTCCAGCTGCGGAATCGAGCTGGACTGGAAAACCCCCCGCCTGAAATCGATCACCAAGCTGGCGCAGCTCGATGCGGGGATTTGCGTTCTCCGGGAAAGCGCCGCCAAGCGGCACGAATCGCAAGGCGTGGTGATTATCAGCGGCTCATCGGCGCAGTCCATCACGCCGGATCTCCCTGATTGGCTATCGCCGGAGCTTTGGCAGCGCTGGGTTGAATACCGGATCTCAAAAGGCCGAAAAATCAACACAGTGGGCGAAGTTAACGCGGTGATTTCCCTGCTGGCGAAGTTTCGCCAGGCCGGTCACACGCCGGGGGACGTGATTGATTTTGCGATGCAGGCCGGGCTAACCGGGTTGATCGCGCCAAACGGCGGCAAACCCCAGCCCCGAGATATCACACAAATTTCCGAACCGGACGCGGAGATCCCGACCGGATTCAGAGGATGAATATAAGCGCATCTAAGCGGCTCAAAACCATACCCGGTACATGTGGGTTACTTAAGGGGAGTTAACGCCGTAGAGGTGCCATTCCTTTCGAAATTGAGGGGTTTCGAAAGCAGGTTTTAGGTTTAATTTGAGGAAGTTCTATGTTCGAGGGAAAAACGGCGCGGGAAATCATCGCAGAGAAGTATAGCGAATTTCCTGAAACTTTGCTGCATGCGGAGTTATGCCGAGCGTGTGCGCGGGCAGATGGTCGCAGCGTTAAGCAGGCGCTGCGGGGCTTCTCGTTCGCACGGCGAAAGGTAGTCACGCATGACGATCTGAAACATGCGTTAAAGCTCATGCATTCGAGCATGTTCCCGGAGACGGAAATAACCACTCTCCGGGCCTACCTTACCCGCCTTGAAACGGCGCTTGTGAGAGGCACCGGCGCGAAGCGCAAAGGGGAAAAACCGAAGCCGAAAGCCTGCGGGAAATGGGGCGACAAGGTGCCCCCAAAAATCGAGGCAAAAGCGGATCAGGTGATGGCGCTTTACCGGAGCAAACAGGTTAATCACACCGCTGTTTCACGCCACACAAAAGGCGGTCGCCCGGTGTGCGTCTGGCTTGAGGTTAATTTGCATTGGCGGCTGATTTCATTCGACGGCGGCGAGGCTTGGCAGCTCGTTACCACAGATAAATTCATCAGGGAGATTTCGAAAGTATGACGGTTAAAACTTACACGGCAGAAGAATACAACAAGCTGGCTACTGAAAACGCGGCGTTGATCGAGGCGCGCGATACGCTGGCCCGCCTTTTCGTTGAGTCTGGCGGCTGCGCAGAGACCGCGAAAGCGTGGCAGCAATTTTCCCCCGAAACGGGGAGCTACATCGGGGATATTGCCAGCGGCGCGCGGTTGGCGCTGCTGGATGAAATGTTAGTGAAATGTTTTTTGATGGCAGGGAAAGCAGAGACGCCGGTCGTTTCTGAAATGGCTAAAAGCGCCGCCAGCGTAGTGGAATTTTACCGCCGCCGTGAGGAAGAACGCGCCGAGGGGATGCATTCATGAAAGTAGGTGCAGCCTATAAATTACAGCGTTTACAAATCGCATCAGAGGCGATTGATGATGCGATCACCGCGCTGGAAGAATTGATTATCGACTACGACGAAAGCCGGGAAAATTTCAGCGCGGCGCATCCCCGCGCCGCTTACCTACTTAACGTTGTCCAGTTACGAATGATTTACAAAACATTGCAGCGCGGGCGCATTTAATTTAGTTGATTTCGCTAGGCGCAAAACCAGTGTTACTAATAAGTAAACTTAGGGTTGAAAATGAATAAAGAAAATAAATCACAAACTGATAAAAATCGCCGGTTGGTTGCGTACAAACATATGGAAGCTTTTTTAAGGAAATGGAAACAGAAACCAATGGCGAAGATATGCTTTGCATTGCAGCATTATTAGCAAATATTTCAGATTTCATGCTGGAATTATCAAAGCCAGATCTTAGGGCTTATATCGCGTTACATCCTTCCGTCATGCAATTGATAAAAATCGCTTCCATGTATAAACAAATTGCAGAGATTGCCGAGGTGCAAAATGCGTAACGCAAAAGAATTTCATAGTGATGCAGTATTGAGCTGCGCTAAGGCTTTGGCTGGGCTGTTCCAAGAAACCAACCCGGAACATGTTGGTGAGGTAATGCATGTTTTCGGTATCTTGCAAGTCATGATCATGGGATCGCTGAGAGAGGTTTCAGACATTGACCCAGAATTTAAAGAAATCTTGCGTGATGTGATTGCGCATTTAGAAAGCGCAGATCAAACGCTTTCGAGTCCTAGCTGGCTGGAGGAATCGACGGAGTTTAGCGCATGAATCCCGTTACATCTGATACTGATTTGATCCCGATCAGGGAAGTTATTCAGTCGGTCGGCCTGAAAAAATCTGCCATCTATGACCGTTGCAAGCGGGGCGAATTCCCGAGACCCCGCAAGCTGGGAGCCGCATCGCGCTGGGTACGCGGCGAGGTTGAGGCGTGGAAGAAAACCCTGATTAACTAACCCCTTGCCGCCGCAAGTGATCAATATGGTCTGCATACCATTGCATCATTTCGCGGCGGCCATCTAAATATAACGCATGGTTATAAATGCCACGTATTTTATTACCATCCCTATGCGCGAGCTGTAGCTCAATCCAATCCGGGTTAAACCCCTGACCGTTGAGAATGGTGCTCAATGTGTGCCGGAAACCGTGCCCTACTACCCGCCCTTTGTAGCCAAGCCGATAAATCAACAATCCGATCACCATTTTATCCATCACCCCTGTAGGATCGCCTCGCTTTGGGAACATATTTTCATAGCGCCCGGTTAATTGGTGCAGTTCGCGCAGCAGCTCAACAAGCTGGCGAGATAATGGAACGATATGAGGACGGCGCATTTTCATAAACTCCGCTGGGATTTCCCACAATCCCTGGTCGAAGTCTACCCACGCCCATCTTGAATGGCGCAGCTCATGAGTGCGCAGGCCGGAGAGAATGAGGATTTTTAGCCCTAAGTGTGATAGCCCGCCGTGCCGTTCGTAGCCATCGAGAGCGGTGAGGAAGGCCGGGAGTTCGTTGGCGGTTAGGTGTGGGCGGATCTTTGCGAAATGTGGACGCAGCGCTATGTGCAGTTCGCTGACCGGGTTATATTTGGCACGGCCAGTAGCAACGGCATAGCTGAATATTTCACTACACCACCGGCGTACTTTTCCAGATAGTGATGTAGCCCCGCGTCGCTCAATCGCCCGGATTAAATCGAGCACTTGCACCGGCTCAATGCTATCTATGCGATATTTGCCGATCCAAGGAAAAATATTATTTTCCAGCCCCCGCATAACGTCACGGGTATATGAATCGCCCCACCCGGTTTTTTTGAAGTCATACCACTCTAACGCGATATCTTCAAACGTCACCTCTTGTGTGCGCAAAAGTAATGCGTTAGCAGCTTTTGCCCTAACTGGATCGACTCCCTGCGCCAGCAATTTTTTTGCCTCGTCGCGCCGGTCGCGCGCATTCGCAAGTGTTATCGATGGGTATACCCCAAGCGCTAATAAACGCTCTTTCCCCGCAAATGTGTACCGCCATCGCCAGTATTTTGCGCCATTGGTTTTCACCAGTAAAAATAGGCCGTTTCCGTCTGGTAATTTATAATCTTTGTCGTATGGTTTCGCTGTATCTACTTGTCTTGCCGAGAGTTTCATTTGTACCCGTTTCCCCTTTTTTAGTCCCGGCGTTGTACCCGAACGGGTTGCGGATTTCAACGGATCACCACGGACAACCACGGACATTAGGAATTCATTAACTTTCTAATTTTGATGGGGTAAATGGAAAGTAGCGGAGAGATACGGACATGATTAATATTGATATTTTTAAAGTATTATTTGAGATTATTAATATATTAGACAGAATATTGCCGCTTTCATACCCTTACGCCGTGGTAAGCCTGTCCCCGTAATGACGGGCCAAAAAGGTAAGGATCCCAAGTGAGTCGTACAACAACGGTTGATAGCGAACCGACACACATCGTTAACGAAAAACCCGTCGCTCAGTCCGGGCAGTTTATTAAACGTGGTACTCCCCAATTTATGCGCGTCACGCTGGCGCTCTTCTCCGCCGGGCTGGCGACCTTCGCCCTGCTCTACTGCGTTCAGCCTATCTTGCCGGTGCTCTCCCATGAGTTCGGTGTTTCGCCCGCCAGCAGCAGTATATCCCTCTCTATTTCTACCGCCATGCTGGCGATTGGCCTGCTGTTTACCGGGCCGTTATCAGATGCAATCGGGCGCAAAAATGTAATGGTTACCGCGCTGCTTCTGGCGTCGTGCTGCACGCTGCTCTCAACGATGATGACCAGCTGGCACGGCATTCTGGTAATGCGCGCGCTGGTGGGGCTCTCCCTAAGCGGCGTGGCGGCGGTCGGTATGACCTACCTGAGTGAAGAGATCCACCCCAGTTTTGTCGCCTTCTCGATGGGGCTCTATATTAGCGGGAATTCCATCGGTGGCATGAGCGGCCGCCTGCTGAGCGGTGTTTTTACCGACTTCTTTAACTGGCGGGTGGCAGTGGCGGTGATTGGCTGCTTTGCGCTGGCTTCGGCGCTGATGTTCTGGAAGATTTTGCCCCCCTCGCGCCACTTTCGCCCCTCCTCTCTGCGGCCAAAAACGCTGCTGATCAACTTCCGTCTGCACTGGCGCGATCGCGGCCTGCCGCTGCTCTTTCTCGAAGGCTTTTTGCTGATGGGGTCGTTTGTCACGCTGTTTAACTATATTGGCTATCGTCTGATGCAATCCCCGTGGATGCTGAGCCAGGCGGTGGTTGGCCTGCTGTCGGTGGCCTATCTGACCGGCACCTGGAGTTCGCCAAAAGCGGGCGCGATGACCAGCAAATATGGCCGCGGCCCGGTGATGATCGCCTTTACCTCAATCATGCTAGTCGGTTTACTGCTGACGCTCTTCTCCTCGCTGTGGGCGATCTTTATCGGCATGCTGCTCTTTACCAGCGGTTTTTTTGCCGCACACTCCGTTGCCAGCAGCTGGATTGGCCCACGCGCTAAGCGCGCCAGAGGCCAGGCCTCGTCGCTCTATCTCTTCAGCTACTATCTTGGATCGAGCGTGGCAGGAACCTTAGGCGGCGTCTTCTGGCACAGCTATGGCTGGAACGGCGTCGGCGGGTTTATCGCGGCGATGCTGGTGCTCGCCGTGCTGGTCGGCACAAGGCTGCACGCGCGTCTGCGCTAGCGCGTATAAGGAAGACAGGCCCTGCGCAAGCGGGGCTTTTTTATTGCAATGTAGTGCGGAAAAGGGCTAGAAAAGCGCGAAGACGGAGCTTGCGCCCATCAACTCCCGCACAGCGTCAAGCGCCATTAAACTGCAGATCACCCAAATGAAAGGATTCATGGTTTTTTGCTGTGTTATGCGTTTATTGGTTAAATGAATGTGTTCTCTATTATGGTACAGATTTTAACATTAGCCGCAGAACTACTATTTTTGGGCGTTCGGGTTAATAAAATGCAAAAAAATCAGAGGCATTATGGATAAGCAGAACTATCAACAACTCACCCGTACCTTCCTTCGCCTGTCACGTTTCTCACATCTTGCCGCCGTTGCCGGCTGGGATATGTTCGCCATGATGCCGCCGGGCGGCAGCGCCGCGCGCGGTGAAGCGCTGGCCGAGCTGAGCGTGCTGCGCCACCAGATTTTAACCAATCCGCAGGTCGGCCAGTGGCTCTCCAGCGCCGGTCAGGAAGATCTCAACGACGTTGAACAGGCTAACCTGCGTGAAATGCAGCGCCACTACGATGAAGCAGCCCTGCTGCCGGAAGCGCTGGTGGAAGCTCTGTCGCTGGCGGGCAGTAAATGTGAACACGCCTGGCGTACCCAGCGCCCGGCCAATGACTGGGCGGGCTTCTCCGCCAATCTGAAAGAGGTGGTGAAACTCACCCGCGAAGAGGCGAAGCTGCGCGCGGCGGCGAAAGGCTGCTCGCCCTATGATGCCCTGCTGGATAAGTTCGAGCCGGATATGACCAGCGCCCGCCTTGATGAGCTGTTTGGCGAGGTCAAAAGCTGGCTGCCGGATCTGCTGAAACAGGCGGTAGAGAAACAGGCGCAGCAGACGCTTATCGCCCCGCAAGGGCCGTTCCCGATTGCCGATCAGCGCGAGTTGGGTTTGCAGGCGATGAAGACGCTCGGTTTCGATTTTAACGGCGGACGCCTTGATGTCAGCGCCCACCCCTTCTGCGGCGGCGTGCCGGAAGATGTGCGCATCACCACCCGTTACGACGAAAATGAGTTGCTGAGTGCTCTGTTCGGCGTGGTGCATGAAACCGGTCATGCCCGCTATGAGCAGAACCTGCCGCGTAGCTGGCCGGGTCAGCCGATTGCGCTGGCGCGCTCCACGGCGATCCACGAATCACAGAGCCTCTTCTTTGAGATGCAGCTTGGTCGCAGCGAAGCCTTCCTGCGCCGTCTGCAGCCGGCGATTATTGAGCGGTTCGGTATGCAGCCTGCCTTTGAAGAGCACAACTTTATCGCCTGGAACCAGCGCGTGAAGCCGGGCTATATTCGCGTTGACGCCGACGAGGTGAGTTATCCGGCACACGTTATTCTGCGCTATGAGATCGAGCGGGCGTTGATCGACGGTGAGATTGAGGTCGACGATATTCCGGCACTGTGGAATGAAAAGATGCAGGCCTGGCTTGGGCTATCAACCGAAGGCAACTACCGCAACGGCTGTATGCAGGATATCCACTGGACCGACGGCGGCTTTGGTTACTTCCCCTCTTACACCCTGGGCGCAATGTACGCCGCACAGCTGTTCCACGCCGCGCGCCGTGCGCTGCCGGGTCTGGATGACGCTATCGCCGCCGGTGATTTCAGCGCGCTGTTTGAGTGGCTGCGCCAGAACATCTGGCAGCACGGCAGCCGCTTTAGCACTGCCCAGCTGATTGCCAACGCCACCGGCGAGCCGCTGAATGCGGACTATTTCCGCCAGCACCTTACCCGCCGTTACCTCTGATCACCCCGCGCCGGAGCCGCTTTCCGGCGCGTTTTCCCCCGCTGTACATTCCGTTACACGCCGATACCAATCACTCACGGAAACGCTTCGATAACAGGGATATAGTTCTTTCAACGGCCCCGCAGTGGGGTTGAATGAAGAAACCAATTCGAGGATATCGGAATGAAAAAAGTATTAGCTCTGGTTGTTGCCGCTGCAATGGGTCTGTCTTCTGCTGCTTTCGCTGCTGACACCGCTGCCACCTCTCAGGCGCCGGCTGCTGCGCCGACCACCACTACCGCTGCTCCGGCTGCTGCTGACACCAAAGCAGCTCCGGCGAAGAAAGTTCACCACAAGAAACACAAAAAAGCCGCTGAGCAGAAAGCTCAGGCTGCTAAAAAACAGCACAAGAAAGCCGCCGCTAAACCGGCTGCTGAGCAGAAAGCCCAGGCTGCTAAAAAGCACCACAAAAAAGCAGCTGCTAAACCGGCTGTAGAGCAGAAAGCCCAGGCTGCTAAAAAACACCACAAACACGTAAAACACACTGCTGCTAAACCGGCTGCACAGCCGGCTGCATAAGCCACGTGTCTGTAACCGGCGCTCCCCATGAGCGCCGTGCTAAAACGCGGCGCTGAGCCCTTCGGGTGAAGCGCCGTTTTTCTCTGGAGGCCTGAGCATGCTGCGACGTTATCGTTTTGAAGTTATCCTGATGATGTTAATTCTCTGCGCGCTTATCGCCCTCCGTTTCTATCTTTATTGATGTAGCACGCTGATTTTACTCCCGCTTTCTATGCGTCCCGTCTATATTTATTACTCATGGCTCGACCTTAATAATCATAATTTCCCCACCTGAGAGTACTATGCGAAGAACCGTTGTGCTGTTGCTGGGACCGCTGCTTTTGTTTTCCGCTGTTGGACATGCTGATGATGGCGATGAGGACGCGGTTAGCGCCAGGGATATAAAAACCCTCTTTTTTGGGCATGACGATCGTGTCCGCGTCGCGTCGCCGACCACCGCACCGTGGGATGCAATAGGCCAGCTCGAGACCGCCAGCGGCAATCTCTGCACCGCCACACTTATCTCCCCACATCTCGCCTTAACCGCCGGGCACTGTCTGCTGACGCCGCCGCGCGGCAAAATTGATAAAGCGATAGCGCTGCGCTTTGTGTCGCAAAAAGGGATCTGGCGCTATGAGATCCACGGTATTGAAGGGCGGGTTGATGCCTCGTTAGGTCGACGCCTGAAGGCCGACGGCGAAGGGTGGATTGTCCCCTCCTCGGCGGCCTCATGGGATTTTGGGCTGATCGTTTTGCGCTATCCCCCCTCCGGCATTACGCCGCTGCCGCTGTTTAGCGGCGATAAAGATGCGCTTACTGCAGCGCTGAAGGCGGCCAACCGCAAAGTGACGCAGGCAGGTTATCCGCAAGATCATCTGGATAATCTCTTCAGCCACCAGGATTGTATTGTGACGGGCTGGGCGCAGAGCAGCGTGCTGTCGCATCAGTGCGATACGCTACCGGGCGATAGCGGTTCACCGCTGATGTTAAAAACCGATGAGGGCTGGCAGTTGATCGCCGTGCAAAGCTCCGCCCCGGCGGCAAAAGATCGCTGGCGCGCCGATAACCGCGCGATTGCGGTGACCGGTTTTCGTGACAAGCTGGACGCGCTGGCCAGCGATACGGTGCAGTAACTCACTCCTGCCGCTGGAGAGGTTGTTGTAACAGCCTCTCCAGCGGCATCGGCGCGCTAAAGTAGAAGCCCTGCAACTGATCGCAGCCCGCATCACGCAGCAGCGCCATTTGCGTTTCGTTTTCCACCCCCTCCGCTACAACCTGCATCCCCAGCGCGCTGGCAATACGGATGGTGCCGCTTACTAATGCTGACGCCTGCTCATCGTTATCCACTAATCCGGCGAGGGACTTATCAATTTTGATGGTGTCGAAATTAAAGCGCCGCAGGTAGCCGATGCTGGAGTAACCGGTGCCGAAATCATCGAGCGCGACCGCCGTGCCCAGCGCTTTTAAGTTGGCAATCGCCGCCTGCGCGCGCTCCGGGTTCTCCAGCACGTACGTTTCCGTCACCTCCAGTTGCAGGCGCTGCGCCGGAAAGCGGCAGGTCTCCAGCACCTGAGCGACTTTGTCTTCAAACTCCGGGTCGCGAAACTGCGCGGGAGAGATATTGACCGACAGTTTGAGCCCCGCGTGCGGATAGAGATCGCGGCAGGCGCGACGCAGGACAAACTGCCCCAGCGCGTAAATCAGGCCGCTGGTTTCAGCAATCGGGATAAACTCGTCCGGTTTCAGCTCGCCATCCGGACGCCGCGGCCAGCGCGCCAGCGCTTCAACGCCGCTCATCTTGCCGCTGCGGGCATCGATAATCGGCTGATACCAGACGTCAAACTCCTCCCGCTCCAGCCCGTCGCGAATATCGTTTTCAATCATCAGCTGGCGCTCGCGGGCGCTGTTTAGCGCCGCGTCATAATGCGTCATCCGCGCTTTGCCGCACATTTTCGAATGGTACATGGCGATATCAGCCCGGCGGAACAGCTCGGAGCTTGAGCACTCCACCAGCGTTCCGCTGGCGATGCCGATGCTGGCGCTGATATGCAGCGAACGTTTGCCAATGCGCACCGGCGCGCAGAAGTAGTCGAGCACCGTTTGCGCAAAGTCGGTGGCTTTTTCAACCGACCACGGCCCGCTCAGGGTCATGGCGAACTCATCCCCGCCCATGCGCGCCAGCATGCCGTCGGTCGGCACTTTTTCCTGCAACGTCTGCGCAATGGTGACGATCAGCCGGTCACCCACGTCATGACCATAGATATCGTTCACATCTTTAAAGCCATCAAGATCGATAAACACCACGCTTATCAGATCGCTGTTGCCCCACTCGCTCCACTGATCTAACTGCTCAATCAGCGCGCGTCGGTTAGGAAGACGGCTGAGCCAGTCGGTTAGCGCAATGCTGCGCGCCAGCTTCTCCCCTTTTGCCAGCTTATAAAGCCCGGCGCTGCTGAGCACGATAAACAGCAGGATAAGGCCCGAGGCGAGCATCGCGATCTGGCGGATATCAGCTGCCGCCGCGTCTGCCGCTTCCGCGCCCGGAAAGTGCGGCTTCCAGCTCATATAACCAAGGAATTCATTGGCGGAGCCGTGCAACGGCATGCTGCTTCCCTGCGCGTTTTGCGGCGCCAGGCGCAGGTTCTGGATCTGAAAGGTGCTGCCCAGTTCGCTGAGCAGTTCATCATCAAGATGACGGGTCATCACTAAGTAACGCCGCGCGCTGCCCTGCTTATCAAGCCGCCCCGACACCGGGCGGATCAGGCCAATGCTGACAAACGCTACTCCCCGGTGCGTGCGGGTGATACCGGCGAAAATGTCCTTGCCCTGCTGTAGGGCCGCGGCATGGTTGCGAATAAGCGCCGCCAGCCCGTCGCCAAAAAAGGCGAGATTGCGCTCGGTAAAAGGCTGACTGCGAAACGCGCCCCAGACCACTGCAAAGTGCTCATCCAGCACAAAGGTGCCGTCATAGAGATTGTCGACTTTAAAGCCCGCGCCCCAGGTATTGTAGAGCCAGCCGGTATCCATCGGCGTGCGGTAGACGACGCGCACCGCCTCATCCCACACCGCATTATCGAGGCCGAGAGATCGCATTCTGTTGACCGAAGTCTGAATCGCCCCCTGCACGGCGAGCGCCGCGCGGTGCTCATCGATTTCATTCGCTTTACTGCTAATCAGGTGCAGTGAGAGATAGAGGAGCGCAACGACGGAGATGATGAGCCCAGCTCCCGCCAGAAAAATCATCACAAAAAGCGTTCTTGCTGTGGGGATATTGCGCCAGCTTAGCGGATTGAGCATCGACGACCCTTACTGGTGTCCCGTAACGTTTGTTATTGTCCTCTAAGCGTAATACAGCCCACAAATTTCGTTGCCCGCAAACGCGGGCAATATCACATCAGGCAAGTTTTATCAGCATCATCCCGATAAGCAGCAGCGCCAGGCCGATCCAGCCTTTGCCATTGAGGCGCTGGCCGAAGAGGATCCAGCCGGCGGCGAGCGTCGCCACGATACCAAACCCGCCCCACAGGGCGTAGGCGACGGAGAGATCGATCCCCTTTACCGCCTGCGACAGCGCGCTGAACGCCGCCAGCACTGCCACTAACGATCCGCAGCCATAGAGTTTGCGACGAAAGCCGTCAGAAAGTTTTAAAAAGATGTTGGCAACAATTTCCAGAATAATGGCCATCGCCAGCCATAACGCGTGCACCCACTCAAGCAGTAACATGACCCTGCTCCTGACGTGGGGCCTTACGCGTGCCGGACTTGATCAGCACAATACCGAGCGCCAGCGTCACCAGACCCGCCGCTTTCAACGGTGAGAGGGGTTCATCAAACAGCAGCACGCTAAACAGCGTAATAATGGCAATACCAATACCTTCCCATAATGCGTAGGCCACGCCGAGGGCGATTTTTTTCACCGCAAACGCCAGGAAAATATAGGAACAGGCGATCATCACCAGCATTAAAATAAAACCGCTGTGGCTGTCGTTAATACTTGCCCATTTCATAGATAGCGTGCCGGTTATTTCCGAGGCAATCGCCAATGCTAATAAAATCCAGTAAATCATATTTTTTCTCCTGCTTGAGAATAGAGATCCTTGCGATTTACCGCATAGCGGAAAACCGTAAAAAAATTAACAGTTGCGCACAGGGCGCCGGATCGGGCAGGAGAGGACTACAGCGCAGTGCGCCAGTATTGTTCGCCCGCAGGCGGGCAGCAGAAGGAGGCTGGAAGTGAAAAACAGGAGGTAAGACTACTGAACCGAATGTCCATATTTTTACAATTTACCGCGCGTTGCTTCTCTTCGTGGCGGTTAAAAATTGTCCTCAGTTGTTGTACATGCCTTATATTTAGCACAAGCTAAGATTTTACTCAAAGTATTTGCAATTCTTTACCGCTTGTCGAATTAATTAAACGCAGGCTAAACGAATGGCTGCCGGTTTATTTCCGGCAGCCTGTTACGTTTTATTCCTGCTGCGTATTAAGCGCATTGGCACGCGCTTCTGCCAGCAAGTTCCAGGAGGAGATAAACAACCCTGCAACGAGTGGCCCAAGCACGAAGCCATTGATGCCAAAGAATTGCAGACCGCCAAGGGTGGTCAGCAGGATCAGGTAGTCAGGCATGCGGGTATCTTTCCCCACCAGCAGCGGACGCAGCAGGTTGTCTGCCAGCCCGACCACAATCACAAAGTAGAGGGTCAGGAGCGTGGCGGTGAGCAGCTCGCCCGTGGAGTAGAGGAAGATCACTGCCGGGATCCAGATAAGTGCGGTACCGACCGCCGGGATCAGCGACAGGAACGCCATCAGCGCACCCCACAGCAGGCTGCCGCTCAGACCAGCGAACCAGAAGCCAATCCCGCCCAGCGCGCCCTGCGCAATCGCCACCACCAGAGTCCCTTTTACCGTCGCGCGCGCCACACCGGCAAATTTCAGGAACAGACGGCGTTTGATTTTGGCCGACAGCGGCATCACCTCGTAGATTTTCTTCACCAGCGCGGCGCCATCTTTCAGCAGGAAAAAGAGCAGATAGACCATCAGCGAGAAGCTGATGGTTAATCCCAGTGTTCCCTTACCGATAATCACCGCGCTGCCCGCCAGATAACGCCCGACGCTGAGCGCAACACCCGAGAGTTTTTCGCGGATCGCGTCCACCGAATCGAAGTTGTTTTCGCGCAGCGCATGTTTTGCCCACTCCGGCAGGTGCGCAATGCCGTTACTTAACAGCTGCGGCAGATCCGTCGCGTTAGTTTGCAGACGCTGGTAGAGCGCGTTGATCTCTACCGCCAGCGACGAAAGCACGATCATCATCGGGATAAAAACGAGGATGCAGATCAGCAGCACAGTAATCAGCGAGGCGATACCGTTCCGCCCGCGCAGGAGCATAGTGAGCTTTGTGCGCAGCGGATAGAAGATCAATGCCAGGATCACCGCCCAGATAATGGCGGAGTAGTAAGGCTGGATCAGGGTGAAAAACGCCACGCTGACCAGTAATAACAAAATGGTAAAAAAGAAGTTGTTGCTCTTGAGCGTTGTCATGCGGACCGTCCAATGGAAAGATTCTCACTAAGTGTAGTGTCTTACTCTTTGATTGCAAAAGCATTAACCGGAGAAACATGCAGCTCGCCGCGCAAACGCTGAAAATGATTGTGCAAAAAATTGCCAATATCATCAGGATCTTTCAACGATCCTGCCTCCAGGGGGTTGATCCTTTCGTGCGAACAACGATACTGTATTTATATACAGTAATAATAAAAGATCGACACCCATTATGACTACCAGCGCTTTTCCGAGTCCGGCTGCGGACTACATTGAAGATGCGATCGACCTGGTGAGCAGCCTGATCGCCCACCCGTCAGCCACCTATGTAATGCGGGCGTCCAGTGACGCCATGTGCGGGGCGGCGATCCTGCCGGGTTCGCTGTTACTGGTCGATACCAGCCTGCAACCGGGCGATGGCGATATTGTTGTCGCCCGCCTGTTAAGCGGTTTTATGGTAAAGCGGCTGAGGCTGCGGCCTTATCCGCAGCTGGTGGCGGATAACCCCGCTTATCCGGCGATCAGGATCGAAGAAGAGGAAGGCGCGCATATTGTTGGCGTCGTGACGACCGTGATCACTTTGCCGCCCCGTCATCATGTACGCGCTCGTTGATGTTAATTCGTTCTACACCAGTTGCGAGACCGTCTTCCGGCCCGATTTAACCGGTAAGCCGGTAGTAGTCTTATCCAATAACGATGGCTGCGTCATCTCCCGCTCGGCTGAAGCCAAAGCGCTCGGCATTACGATGGCTGACCCCTACTTCAAGCAGAAGGCGCTAATGGAGCGTCACAATGTGGCGGTGTTCAGCAGTAACTACGCACTGTATGGCGATATGAGCCATCGGGTGATGACGCTGCTGGAGGAGCTCTGTCCGGCGGTAGATATCTACAGCATCGATGAAGCGTTTGTAGATTTAACCGGCATTCCACAGCTGCGCGAGTTTGGGCGCACCCTGCGTAATGCCATTTATCAGCGCACCATGCTCACCGTCGGTGTCGGCATTGCGCCGACGAAAACGCTGGCCAAGCTGGCGAATAACGCCGCGAAAAAGTGGCCGGAGGCATCGGGCGGCGTGGTCGATCTGTCGCGCCAGCCACAGCAGATAAAGCTGATGGCCGCCCTGCCGGTAGGCGAAGTGTGGGGAATTGGTCGCCGTCTGAGCAAGCGGCTGGAGGCGATGGGCATTGATACCGTGCTCAAGCTGGCGCAGAGCGATTTATGGCTTATCCGTAAAAACTTCAGCGTGGTGCTGGAGCGAACGGTACGTGAACTGCGCGGGGAACCCTGCCTGGGATTTGCCGAGTTCGCACCGGCGAAGCATGAAATCATCAGTTCGCGCTCCTTTGGCGAGCGCGTCAGCGACTACGCATCGGTGCGCGAAGGCATCTGCACCTGGGCGGCGCGGGCCGCTGAAAAGCTGCGCGCGGATCGTCAATATTGCCGCTATGTCGGAGCTTTTATTAAGAGTAGCCCGCACGATGATGACGAACCTTATTACAGCAACAGCGCAGGCATTCGTTTACTGACGCCAACCCATGACACCCGCGATATTATTGCAGCGGCAACGCGTAGCCTGGATATTATCTGGAAGCAAGGGCCGAGATATCAAAAAGCGGGCGTTATGCTGGGGGATTTTTTTAGTAAAGGCGTCGCGCAACTTAATTTATTCGATGAATTTACTCCGCGAGAAAATAGCGAATCACTAATGAATGTTTTAGACACGCTTAATAAGAAGGGAAATAAATTATGGTTTGCCGGCCAGGGCGTCGCGCCAGGCTGGAAGATGAAGCGCTCCTTGCTCTCCCCCGCCTGGACTACACGCTTAGCGGATGTTCCGCTTGTCGGCTAGCGGCTGCGCTTGGCGTGCCGCTCCCAGTTCTCCTGCTTTGCCTGCTCGGATTTGCGCAGGGCGACATAACATGCGCCGCTGCCGCCGTGGTGCGGTAACGCCGGGCAGAACGCCTGCACATCCTCAAACTCTGGCAGCCAGCGCGCCAGGTAGCTGCGGATGATATTGGCGTGCGAGGTCTCGTCGCGACCTTTTCCGTGAATGATCAACACATTGCGTAGCCCATCTTTACGGCTCTGATGCATAAAGCTAAACAGCATCTGCCGGCACTGCTCGACGGGCTGGCGCAGCAGGTTCAGGCTAGCCTGCTGGGTATATTTGCCCAGCCGCAGCTTATCGAGCACGCCGATTTGCAGCCCTTCGCGGCGAAACTCCAGCGGCGTATCAAGGGCGACCGGGTCAAGAAAGCCGGTGGTCAAAAAATTATCGAGTTGCAGGGTGTCAATGCGCTGCAAGGGTCGGGATTTATGGCTCGGGTGCCAGTGCACATCGGCACTGCGTTTCAGGGGTTGGACATCCTCCATGGCGTCAAGAAACAGCGATTTTTCATCCGGGTTCATGGGGCAGTCCTCCAGCAACATCTGCTGAAGTACTATAGCTGGCGCAGGAGCGCTTCTCAATGCTGCGGGCAAATTATGCGTAGGCTCAAGGTGTTATAAAAACGGTATAACGAGGCGTGTCTTTATACCCTGCACCTCTGTTAAATAATCGTGAAATTAATCACTAATTAAAACTGGCAATAATTATTATGGCCGCTATAAATATAGGGAAGGCGCAAGGATCGCGTGCAAAAAATAAAGATTGGATGCTCAGTTTGTGTGTACTCTGGAGCCTGACGGATGTCGGCAGGCTCTATTTTTTTAATTAATAAACGTTAGTAACCTTATATTTTCTCCGCCATTTAACTCTTAAGGGTTATTTCCTTATTGAAGACTCAAGCTACCACCCTTTCAGGGTATGGTGAGGCGCTTTTTTGTTTGCTAAATTATCGCCGCTATTTAGTGATAAGGACGCCCGATGCTCACCCTGCTTGAAGATAAAATCTCCACCCCGCTTGGCCCGCTGTGGATCATCTGCGATGAGCAGTTTCAGCTGCGCGCCGTCGAGTGGGAAGAACATGATGCCCGGATGGTTGAACTGCTTAATATTCACTATCGTCGTGAAGGGTATCAGCGCGTGGCTTCGCAGAATCCTGGCGGGTTGAGCCAAAAACTGCAGGACTATTTTGACGGCGATCTGGCGGTGATTGATACCCTGCCGACCGCAACGGGCGGAACCCCTTTTCAGCGTGAAGTGTGGCAGATGCTGCGCACCATTCCCTGCGGTCAGGTGATGCATTATGGTCAACTGGCGACCATTCTTGGCCGCGCAGGCGCGGCGCGTGCCGTGGGTGCGGCGAATGGAGCCAATCCAATTAGCATCGTCGTCCCCTGCCATCGCGTGATCGGCAGTAACGGCATGCTCACCGGCTATGCGGGCGGCGTGGCCCGTAAAGAGTGGCTGCTGCGCCATGAACGTTACTTACTATTGTGAGAAAACAGGTCTGTTTAGTATGCATTTCATGTACTTCGCTCGCAAAAGCCTTAGTGAATTGGTGGAAATTCAATAACATGAGACAAAGTAAGTCTTTACCGTTTCGCTCCACTGTTTCATTTATGGTGAATTGACGTTTTGCCAGGCTTACGTGCGCCATAAAAAGATGTTAAAATTGACCAATATCAATTACGGCGTAGAGCAGACCTATGATCCCGGAAAAGCGAATTATTCGACGCATTCAGTCTGGCGGTTGTGCTATCCATTGTCAGGATTGCAGTATCAGCCAGCTTTGCATCCCCTTTACTCTTAATGAGCATGAGCTGGATCAGCTCGACAATATCATTGAGCGTAAAAAGCCCATCCAGAAAGGTCAGACCCTGTTTAAAGCAGGCGATGAGCTGAAATCGCTCTACGCTATCCGTTCTGGCACCATCAAAAGCTATACCATCACCGAACAGGGTGATGAGCAGATCACCGGGTTCCATCTGGCGGGCGATCTGGTGGGCTTTGATGCCATCGGCACCGGTCATCACCCGAGCTTCGCTCAGGCGCTGGAGACCTCAATGGTGTGTGAGATCCCGTTCGAAACGCTGGACGATCTCTCCGGTAAAATGCCGAGCCTGCGCCAGCAGATGATGCGTCTGATGAGCGGTGAGATCAAAGGCGATCAGGATATGATCCTGCTGCTGTCGAAGAAAAACGCGGAAGAGCGCCTGGCGGCGTTTATCTATAACCTCTCCCGTCGTTTTGCGCAGCGTGGTTTCTCGCCGCGTGAATTCCGTCTGACCATGACCCGTGGCGACATCGGCAACTATCTGGGCCTGACCGTTGAGACCATCAGCCGTCTGCTGGGTCGTTTCCAGAAGAGCGGCATGCTGGCGGTGAAAGGGAAATATATCACCATCGAAAATGGCGATCTGCTCTCTGAGCTGGCGGGCCACGCCCGTAACGTTGCCTGAGTTTTACCCCCACCTTTTGCCTTTTTGCCGGGTCATTACATTTTTCTGATTTATTGATCCGGCAAAAGGTTTCCGCTGTTTCATTCAGCTTATATGGGTTATCTTTTACTGTCAGAGAGTGGTGACAGATGTAAGGAGACCCTGTATGGCTAAGTATCAGAATATGTTGGTCGCCATCGATCCTAATCAGGACGATCAACCCGCATTACGACGTGCCGTGTATTTGCATCAACGGATTGGCGGTCGGATCAAAGCATTTTTGCCGATTTATGACTTCTCATACGAGATGACCACCCTTCTGTCCCCCGATGAGCGAACGGCGATGCGCCAGGGCGTTATCAGCCAGCGCACCGCATGGATCCGCGAACAGGCGAAATACTATATCGACGCGGGTGTGCCAATCGACATCAAAGTGGTGTGGCATAACCGTCCTTTCGAAGCGATTATTCAGGAAGTGCTCTCCGGCGGCCACGATCTGCTGCTGAAGATGACCCACCAGCACGACAAACTGGAATCCGTGATTTTCACCCCGACCGACTGGCATCTGCTGCGTAAATGCCCCTGCCCGGTGTGGATGGTCAAAGATCAGCCGTGGCCGGAAGGCGGTCGCGCTGTCGTTGCGGTTAACCTTGCCAGCGAAGAGATCTATCACAACGCGCTGAATGAGAAGCTGGTGAAAGAGACCCAGCATCTGGCTGAGCAGGTCAACCATACTGAAGTGCACCTCGTCGGTGCCTATCCTGTCACCCCCATCAATATTGCGATTGAGCTGCCGGAGTTTGATCCGAGCGTCTATAACGACGCCATTCGCGGCCAGCACCTGCTGGCGATGAAAGCGCTGCGGCAAAAGTTTGGTATCGATGAGAAAATGACCCATGTCGAGAAAGGGTTGCCGGAAGAGGTGATCCCGGATCTGGCGGAACATTTACAGGCCGGTATTGTAGTGCTTGGCACCATTGGCCGCACCGGTATCTCCGCCGCGTTTCTCGGCAATACCGCAGAGCAGGTGATCGATCACCTGCGCTGCGATTTGCTGGTTATCAAACCGGATGATTACCAGTCGCCCGTTGAGCTGGATGACGACGAAGACGACTAAGCAAACAACCCGCCGCAAGGCGGGTTTTTTTATACTGCCGGTTGTTCACTCTGCGGCTCTGCCGACGGCGTTTCTACCGCCAGCCCTCCTTTCACCACCACGCACGGTATCGCCAGCTCAATCCCTTCTGCCGCCAACTGCTCCATGATGCGGATATTGATCTCCTGCTGAATATCCATATAGGTGTTGTAATCCGCAGAATTAACAATGTGCACCACTTCAAAGTTGAGCCGATCGGTACCAAAGCCGAGGAAGTGGGCGCGATCGAAACGCGTATTGCCCACGTCGGTGATGATGTTTTTTACCATCTCGCCCACTTTGCGCAGCTTATCCGGCGGTGTAGTGAGCGCCAGGCCAAAAGTGAAGACGATACGGCGCGTCTGCATACGCTTGTAGTTATGCAGCGTTTGCTGCAACAGAATGGCGTTACCGCAGACAATCTGCTCCCCGCTCAGGCTGCGAATACGGGTAGTTTTGAGACCAATATGCTCAATGGTACCGGCAACGTCGCCGAACACCACAAAGTCGCCGATCTCGAAGGGCTTATCGAAGCCGATGGAGAGCGAGGCAAAAACGTCGCTCAGAATGGTTTGTACCGCCAGCGCAATGGCGATACCGCCTACCCCAAGACTCGCCACCAGCGCGGTAATATTGACGCCGACGTTTGCCAGGATCGACAGCAGCATCATCGTCCAGAGCATCATGCGCAGCAGCAGACCGGCAATCACCATAGTGACCGGGTTTTTGCTGGTATTAGGCGAGTACATCAGGTGGCGCATCCACGACACCACGCCCTGATCAAGCCAGAGCGCGATCTGGATCGCCAGCACTAAAAACCAGGCATGCCCGAGGGTGTTAAAGAGGTGATCGGGAAGGTCGACGAAGCGCAGGCTGAAGAGTAACGCCGCGACAAAAAGCAGGAATCTGCTGGTGCGGCTGAGCATATCCACCACCACATGCTGCAATGTGCCGACGCCGCCCTGCTTTTCACTCCAGCTACGCGCGCCTTTCAGCACCATTTTCAGTAAGTGGGTGAAGAGCCAGTAAACCACCAGCGTCACAATCACCACCGTACCAAGACCAATCCAGAATGAGGGCATCATCAAGATGGATATAAAGTCAAAACGTGACAAAAACGTCATCCTTCCTCCTTATAAAAAGATCAAGCAAGAAGTATAGACGCTCTGACAAGCCTTACTGCGGGCAAAAAAATACCGCTCCGAAGAGCGGTATCGTTAAGCAGTAAACCTTACAGCGCTTTGAGAATGGCATCGACGCTGGCTTTGGCATCGCCAAACAGCATCTGCGTATTCTCTTTAAAGAAGAGCGGGTTCTGCACGCCGGCGTAACCGGTGTTCATCGAACGTTTAAAGACAATCACGTTCTGTGCCTTCCACACTTCCAGCACCGGCATACCGGCGATGGGGCTGCGCGGATCGTCCTGCGCCGCCGGGTTAACGGTGTCGTTGGCACCAATCACCAGCACCGTGTCGGTATCGGCGAAATCATCGTTGATCTCATCCATCTCCAGCACGATGTCATACGGCACTTTCGCTTCCGCCAGCAGCACGTTCATATGGCCCGGCAAACGCCCGGCGACCGGGTGAATACCGAAACGCACTTTCACACCGCGGGCGCGCAGTCTTTCGGTAATTTCCGCTACCGGGTACTGCGCCTGCGCCACCGCCATCCCGTAGCCCGGAGTGATGATCACCGAGTGGGAGTTTTTCAGCAGCTCCGCCGTCTCTTCAGCGTTGATTTCGCGGTGCTCGCCCGCTTCCTCTTCGCTACCGCTGGAGGAGCCGTCGGTGCCAAACCCACCGGCAATCACGCTGATAAAGGAGCGGTTCATCGCCTTACACATAATGTAGGAGAGGATTGCCCCGGACGAACCAACCAGCGCACCGGTGACGATCAGCAGGTCGTTGCTGAGCATAAAGCCCGCCGCCGCCGCCGCCCAACCGGAGTAGGAGTTAAGCATCGAGACCACGACCGGCATATCCGCGCCGCCAATCGACGCCACCAGATGCCAGCCAAATACCAGCGCAATGATGGTCATCAGCAGCAGCGCCAGCACCTGCAGGCCAACGCTTTCGGTACGTACAAACACCAGCAGCAGCACAAAGGAAACCACCAGCGCGGCGAGGTTCATCTTGTGACGATTCGGCAGCATCAGCGGCTTCGAGGAGATTTTCCCACGCAGCTTACCAAATGCCACAATCGACCCGGTGAAGGTGACGGCACCGATAAAGATACCGATAAACACTTCGGTGAGATGAATATTGACCAGCACCGGATCCATACCCGGGTTGTGGTCGAGGTAGCTGTTGAAGCCCACCAGCACCGCCGCCAGGCCAACAAAGCTATGCAGCACTGCGACCAATTCCGGCATTTCGGTCATTTCAACACGCTTCGCCAGACGCATGCCGATTGCGCCACCGATGATCATCGCCAGCAGGATCCAGGCGACATTCCCTGCATCCGGACCAAAGATGGTCGCCACCAGCGCGATCGCCATCCCGGCGATACCGAAGTTGTTACCCTGCTGGGAGGTCTCATGCTTTGAAAGCCCCGCCAGGCTGAAAATAAACAGGATCGCGGCAACAATGTATGCAGCTGTAACTAATCCACCAGACATTTGTTACCCCTTAGTTCTTCCGGAACATTTTCAGCATGCGCTGAGTGACGGTGAAACCACCAAAAATATTGATACTGGCAATCAGCACCGCGATAAAGCTGAAGAAGCTGACCCAGCCGCCGTGCCCCATCTGCAACAACGCCCCGACGACAATAATGCCGGAGATGGCATTGGTGACCGACATCAGCGGCGTATGCAGCGCATGGGAGACGTTCCACACGACGTAGAAACCCACGACGCAGGAGAGCGCAAAAACGGTGAAGTGACCAAGGAACTCTTTCGGTGCGACATCGGCGAGCCAGCCAAACAGCACAATCGCCAGCGCCATCAGCGCATATTTACGCCACGGTGAAGCCGGTGTCGGCTCCTCTTTCGGCGCAGCGGGGGCCGCTTTCGGTGCGGCCTGCGGCTGGGCAGAGACCTGAATCGGCGGTGCCGGCCAGGTCACTTCGCCTTCACGCACTACCGTTACGCCGCGCACCACCACGTCGTCAAAATTAACTACCACGTTGCCATCTTTCTCAACGCAGAGCAGTTTCAGTAGGTTAACCAGGTTGGTGCCATAGAGTTGTGACGACTGGGTCGGCAGGCGGCCCGGGAGATCGGTGTAGCCAATCACTTTGACGCCGTTAGCAGTGGTGGTGACCTGGTTCGGCACGGTATATTCGCAGTTACCGCCATTTTGCGCTGCCAGATCGACAATCACGCTGCCCGGCTGCATGGCGTCAACCATCTCGCGGGTGATCAGTTTCGGCGCCGGTTTGCCCGGAATTAATGCCGTAGTGACGATGATGTCGACCTCTTTCGCTTGCGCAGCAAAGAGCTCCATCTCCGCTTTGATAAAGGCTTCAGACATCACCTTCGCATAGCCGTCGCCGCTGCCCGCTTCCTCTTCAAAATCAAGCTCGAGGAACTCGGCGCCCATACTTTGCACCTGCTCCTTCACTTCCGGGCGGGTATCGAATGCGCGGACAATCGCGCCAAGGCTGTTAGCCGCACCGATGGCGGCCAGCCCAGCAACGCCTGCGCCAATCACCATCACTTTGGCTGGTGGCACTTTACCGGCGGCGGTGATCTGCCCGGTGAAGAAGCGGCCAAACTCGTGGGCGGCTTCAACAATCGCGCGATAACCGGCGATGTTCGCCATCGAGCTCAGCGCATCCAGCGACTGAGCGCGCGAGATGCGCGGAACGGAGTCCATCGCCATCACCGTGACGTTGCGTGCCGCCAGCGTCTCAATCAGCGCCGGGTTTTGCGCAGGCCAGATAAAGCTCACCAGCGTTGTGCCCGGATTGAGCAGTGCAATCTCCTCCTCCAGCGGCGCATTCACTTTCAGGATCACATCCGAATGCCAGACATTATCGCTATCGACAATGGTCGCGCCCGCCTGGGCAAACGCCTCGTCGTCAAAACTTGCCAGCTTGCCCGCGCCGCTCTCAATCGCGACGGTGAAACCCAATTTTAGTAGCTGCTCGACCGTTTTCGGCGTCGCGGCCACGCGGGTTTCATTGGCCAACCTCTCTTTAGGTACACCAATACGCATAGTTTTCCCTTCCATCGGTTTTTAGTTGATGGTTTGTCCGTTTTTCGCGGTGGCTAATTAACGCCGTGCGGAAAATAAAACAGTAACAAACTTTCTATAACCTACTGAAAATAACGCCTGCGATCCACCGTCAGAAAAGCGAAATGCTGCACTAATCCGCGAAAATTAAGCGCTGAAGCGGGCTGACAGGGTTATTTGACTTAAATTAACGTGGAAAGGCTGATATTCCGCTTAAGCGAAGCGGCAAAACATGATTTATCTCCGCCCCACCATCCCTTTTAACATTACATTAACTTTAAAAACTCATAACCTTTATCACTTTTGCTGGTCAAGGGGCTATTTTTTCAACATATCACTAAAGGTTATGGTTTATCCCCCTGGCCGCGCACACTCTGTAAAAAATGACGCAGACAGTCGCGCGGTTTAAATGCAATAATCACCGACGTTTTATTAATAACAACTTATGGTTTGCGCAAGGCGAAGGATTATTTTTATGAAGCTCAAGTACACCCTCCTGGCGTCAGCACTTCTGTCCGCAACCGCGTTTACTGCTAACGCCGCGACAGAGTTAACACCGGAGCAAGCCGCTGCGGTGAAGCCTTACGATCGCATCGTGATTACCGGACGTTTTAACGCGATTGGCGATGCGGTTAACGCCGTCTCCAAACGCGCAGATAAAGAGGGCGCGGCCTCTTTTTATGTTGTTGACACCTCTGATGCCAATAACAGCGGCAACCAGCGCGTCACCGCCGATCTCTATAAAGCTGATGCGGCGAAAGCAGACAAGCCGACCTATCGCGTGATCAATGGCGTAACCGAATATCCAAAAGATAAAGCCATTGCGCTCGAGCCTTACGATACCGTGACGGTGCAGGGTTTCTACCGCACCCAGCCGGAAGTTAACGACGCTATCAGTAAAGCGGCGAAAGCGAAGGGCGCTGATGCGTTCTATATCGTGCGCCAGGTTGATGCCAACCAGGGCGGTAACCAGCTGATTACGGCCTTCATCTATAAAGCCAATGCGAAAAAACGGGTGATTCAGAGCGCAGACGCCATCCCACGCGACTCCGAAGCGGGCCGTGCCGCGCTGGCTAAAGGCGGTGAAGAAGCGAAGCGTGTTGAAATTCCAGGCGTAGCGTCAGATGCCACCGCAGGCGTCGGCGTCGGCCGTTTCTTTGAAACGCAATCCTCTACCGGCGGCCGTTACAGTGTCACGCTTCCGGACGGTAAAAAGATTGAAGAGCTGAATAAAATCACCGCCGCGCAGATGGTGCCTTTCGACAGCGTTAAGTTCACCGGCAACTATGGCAACATGACTGAAATCTCTTATCAGGTCGCCAAACGTGCCGCCGCAAAAGGCGCGAAGTACTATCACATCACGCGTCAGTGGTCTGAAAGCGGCAACAACATGACCATCAGCGCCGACCTCTATAAATAAGGCGTCGCTCAGAGAAAAGGCGGCTTAGAAAGCCGCCTTTTTTTTCAGTTTTATCTCCTTTTTCACAAAATTCCCCTCGCCCTCATTGCATGCCCTGACGACTCTCCGTAAAATTCCGCGCCTTAGTGATATCCACCATATTTATGCGCTCCGGCAAAATAATTATTCTGGATGAGTTGCTTTTTTGACAGGATAACAATGGAAAAGAAACTTGGCCTTAGCGCTTTAACTGCGCTGGTCCTGAGCTCAATGCTTGGTGCGGGCGTCTTCAGCCTGCCGCAAAATATGGCGGAAGTCGCCAGCCCTGCCGCGCTGATTATCGGCTGGCTGATCACCGGCGTCGGCATCATCCTTCTCGCCTTCGCCATGCTGATCCTGACCCGCATCCGCCCGGATCTCGATGGCGGTATCTTCACCTATGCCCGCGAAGGCTTTGGCGAGCTGATTGGTTTCTGCTCCGCCTGGGGCTACTGGCTATGCGCGGTGATCGCAAATGTCTCCTATCTGGTGATCGTCTTCTCCGCCCTCAGTTTCTTCACTGACAGCCCGTCATTGCGGCTGTTTGGCGATGGCAACACCTGGCAATCGATCGTCGGTGCTTCTGCGCTGCTGTGGATTGTTCATGCGCTGGTGCTGCGCGGCGTGCAAACCGCAGCGAGCATCAACCTGGCGGCAACGCTGGCGAAACTGGTCCCGCTCGGGCTGTTTGTCGTGCTGGCGGCGCTGGCCTTCAACCTCAATAAATTCTCCCTCGACTTTAGCGGCGTAGCACTCGGCGTGCCGGTGTGGGAGCAGGTGAAAAACACCATGCTGATCACCCTGTGGGTGTTTATCGGCGTGGAGGGCGCGGTGGTGGTCTCTGCCCGTGCGCGTAATAAACAGGATGTCGGCCGCGCGACGCTGCTGGCGGTGCTGGCGGCACTGACGGTCTATCTGCTGGTAACACTGCTCTCTCTCGGTGTGGTCGCGCGCCCGGAGCTGGCAGAAATGCGTAACCCGTCGATGGCCGGGCTGATGGTGAAACTGCTGGGCAGTTGGGGCGAAGTGGTGATCGCGACGGGATTAATTATCTCCGTGTGCGGTGCCTACCTGAGCTGGACCATTATGGCGGCGGAAGTGCCGCTGCTGGCGGCAACGCATAAAGCCTTCCCGCGTATCTTCGCGCACCAGAACAAACAGAGCGCCCCTGCAGCCTCGCTGTGGCTGACCAACGCCAGCGTGCAGATCTGCCTGGTGCTGATCTGGCTTACCGGCTCGGATTACAACACTCTGCTGACCATTGCCTCAGAGATGATCCTCGTGCCCTACCTGCTGGTTGGCGCTTTCCTGCTGAAAATCGCGCGTCGTCCGCTGCACCGGATGGTCGCCGTTGGGGCTTGCCTCTACGGTTTATGGCTGCTCTACGCCTCCGGCCCGATGCACCTGCTGCTCTCAGTGGTGCTTTATGCCCCAGGTCTGCTGGTCTTTATCTACGCCCGCAGCACCCATAACGACACCATCTCGCTGATGCAGCGCGAAAAAGTCCTGATTTTCCTGCTGCTGGTTGCCGCCCTGCCCGCCACCTGGATGCTGGTGCGCTGAGATCAGTGCAGGCGACTCCAGCAGTAGATTAACAGCCAGGCGCTGAGGCTCCAGCAGATCACCGCACAGCCCAGCGCCGGCCCTACCCGCATAAACGCGGTGAAGTACCAGAGCGAAAGAAGATAGAGGAAGTAAGGGATGATCGCCCACATGCCAAAGATAATGGTGGTGCGCAGCGCCTCGACACCGCGCTCGGTGGCGACAATATAGTGCGCAATCATCGCAAAGGTAGGAAAGAGCGGGATTAACCCGGCTATATAGTAGTTTTTTGTTTTCGCCAGCAGACCAATCAGCACCACCACCAGCGCGCCAATCGCCGCTTTCATCAGCAATCCCATCATTTTTCCTGTTAACACTTCAACAACATAGGCCGCCAGCATAGCGGAAGCGCGTTCGTTTAGAAAAGAGTAATGGCAGGTTCTATCAAGGCGGTGTATGTTGACGTTTTTGCTCATTATGATGGCTTATGAATAAGATCGTTTTTGTAGAAGACGACCCGGATGTGGGTGCACTGATTGCCGCATACCTTGGCAAGCACGATATGGATGTGATTGTCGAGCCGAGAGGCGATCGCGCGGAAGAGGTGATCGCGCGGGAGAACCCGGAGCTGGTGCTGCTCGATATTATGCTGCCAGGCAAAGATGGCATGACCCTGTGTCGCGATCTGCGCAAACAGTGGAACGGGCCAATTGTGCTGCTGACCTCCCTTGATAGCGATATGAACCATATCCTGTCGCTGGAGATGGGCGCTAACGACTATATTCTGAAAACCACCCCGCCCGCCGTGCTGCTGGCGCGACTGCGGCTCCATCTACGCCAGCGCAGCGCAGCAGCCGCCGAGCCTGCGGTGCCGTCGCTGAAACAGCATAAAACCATTACCTTCGGCACACTGTCGATTGACCCCGTTAACCGCCAGGTGCTGCTGGCAGGCGTTGAGGTGGCGCTCTCAACCGCTGACTTTGATCTGCTGTGGGAGCTTGCCACCCACGCGGGGCAGATTATGGATCGTGATGCGCTGCTTAAAAACCTGCGCGGCGTAAGCTACGACGGAATGGATCGCAGTGTTGATGTGGCGATTTCGCGCCTGCGTAAAAAGCTGCTCGACAGCGCCACTGAGCCCTATCGTATTAAAACCGTCCGTAACAAAGGCTATCTGTTTGCTCCCCATGCGTGGGACAACTGAAATCCGTAACCAGGTGTCACGATGAAAAAGCTGTTCGTCCAGTTTTACCTTCTGCTGTTCGTCTGCTTTCTGGTGATGACGATGCTGGTCGGTCTGGTCTACAAATTTACCGCCGAGCGCGCCGGCCGCCAGTCGCTTGATGACCTGATGAAAAGCTCGCTCTATCTAATGCGTAGCGAACTGCGCGAAATCCCGCCCCACGAGTGGGCAAAGACCTTAAAAGAGCTGGATCTTAATCTCTCGTTCGATTTGCAGGTCGAGCCGATGAACAAGTTCAAGCTCGATCCGGCGGCTGCCCAGCGTCTGCGCGAGGGCGATATTGTCGCGATTGATTCGGAATACACTTTTATCCAGCGCATCCCGCGCAGCCACTATGTGCTGGCGGTCGGCCCGGTGCCCTATCTCTTTTTCCTGCATGAAACGCGGCTGCTGGATATGGGGTTAATGGCGTTGATTGCCATCTCGCTGGCCTTCCCGGTCTTTATCTGGATGCGGCCGCACTGGCAGGAGATGCTGCGGCTGGAGTCTGCCGCACAGCGCTTCGGCGAAGGCCATCTTGAGGAGCGCATCCACTTTGATAGCGCCTCCAGTTTCGAACGGCTCGGCATCGCTTTTAACCAGATGGCGGACAATATCAACGCCTTAATCGCCAGTAAAAAACAGCTGATTGACGGCATCGCCCATGAGTTGCGCACCCCGCTGGTCAGGCTGCGTTACCGGCTGGAGATGAGCGATAACCTCAGCGAGGCCGAGCACACTGCGCTGAACCGCGATATCGGGCAACTGGAGGGGTTGATTGAGGAGTTGCTGACTTATGCCCGCCTCGATCGCCCACAGACCGAGTTGCAGCTGACGACACCGGATCTGCCCGCCTGGTTTAGCAGTTATCTCGACGATGCGCGCAGCATGAACCCGCAGCACAGCTTACTGCTCGACTGCCAGGCAGGCGATGAATATGGCGCGCTCGATATGCGCCTGATGGAGCGCGTGCTGGATAATCTGGTCAACAATGCCCTGCGCTACAGCGAAGGGACGATTAAGGTGACGTTGCAGCGTCAGGGATCGCTTGCCAGCATGACGGTGGAAGATGATGGCCCAGGTATTGCGCCGGCTGAACGGGAGCGTATTTTCGAACCCTTTGTGCGCCTCGATCCGAGCCGCGATCGCGCCACAGGCGGCTGCGGCTTAGGGCTGGCGATTGTCCACTCCATCGCCCAAGCCTTTGGCGGCAGCGTCAGCTGCGGCGAGAGCGAGCTTGGCGGCGCGAAATTTACCTTCCAGTGGCCGATCTACCATAACCTTCCGCTTCCTGTTTAACCCTTAAACGCACAGTGGCTAATGCCCGGCTCCTGTGCTATAAACCATGAGTATGTTGTAACTACAGGAGTGCACAATGGCCGCGTTAGACCTGATTGACCGCCTGAACAGCACCTTTCGCCAGCTGGAGCGAGAGCTGGCGACGCTGAAGGCTGAACTGAGCGAGTGCCGCCTGATGGTCGCCCGCGTCTTTACCCTGCCGGAGATTGCCAAAGGGGCCGAGCACGATCCGCTCCCGACCATCGCGGTGAAGCAGCATATCGGCAAAGCGGCGGCCAGCCTCGCGCTCAACCACTACACCCACCTCTTTATTCAGCAGCAGTCGGAAAACCGCAGCAGTAAAGCCGCCGTGCGGCTGCCGGGCGTGGTCTGTTATCAGGCAAGTGACGCGATGTTGCAGGCGCTGGAGGCGCGCATTAACACGATTAATTCGCTCAAGCAGGCGTTTGAAAAGATCGTCACGGTTGAATCCGGCCTGGCGCCCACGGCCCGCTTCGAGTGGGTGCATCGCCATCTGCCGGGGCTGATTACCCTCAATGCTTACCGCACATTAACACTGCTGCGCGCACCGGCGACCATCCGTTTCGGCTGGGCTAATAAGCACATTATTAAAAATTTCACCCGCGATGAGGTGCTGGCGCAGCTGGAGAAGAGCCTGAAATCACCGCGCGCGGTGGCAGGCTGGAGCAGAGATGAGTGGCTGGCGCGCGTTCAGCAGGAGTACAACGATGTCGCCGCCCTGCCGCAAAAAGCGCGATTGAAGATCAAACGCCCGGTGAAGGTACAACCTATCGCCCGCGTCTGGTACGCCGGCTCGCAAAAACAGGTGCAGCACGCCTGCCCGACGCCGATTATCACGCTGATATCGGAGGAGAATGGCGGCGCGGTGCCGGACGTCGGCGAACTGCTGGACTACAACGCCGATAACATTCAGCACCGCTACAAACCGCAGGCGCAGCCGTTAACGCCAATCATTCCCCGGCTGCACCTCTACGTGGCGGATTAGGCAGGCTTCATGCTGCCGACCATCGATTCCGGCCGCACCCAGCTGTCAAACTCGGCTTCCGTCAGGTAGCCGAGCGCCAGCGCCGAGGCTTTCAGCGTCAGCCCCTCTTTATGCGCCTTCTTGGCAATCTCCGCCGCTTTGTCATAGCCAATATGGGTATTGAGGGCAGTCACCAGCATCAGCGACTCATTCAGCAACTGATCGATTCGCTCCCGGTTTGGCTCAATGCCAACCGCACAGTGCTCATTGAAGCTCTCCATGCCATCCGCCAGCAGGCGAATCGACTGCAGGAAGTTATGGATCACCATCGGGCGGAAGACGTTAAGCTCGAAGTTACCCGACGCGCCGCCCATATTCACCGCCACGTCATTGCCCAGCACCTGGCAGCAGAGCATGGTCATCGCTTCGCACTGGGTCGGGTTAACTTTGCCCGGCATGATGGAGCTGCCCGGCTCGTTTTCCGGGATCGAAATTTCGCCAATGCCGCAGCGCGGGCCGGAGGCGAGCCAGCGCACGTCGTTGGCGATTTTCATCAGCGACGCGGCAAGCCCTTTTAACGCGCCGTGGGCATGCACCAGCGCATCGCAGGTCGCCAGCGCTTCAAACTTGTTCGGCGCGGTAATGAACGGCTGCTGCGTAAAGCTTGCCAGCTCTTTTGCCACCCGTTCAGCATATTCCGGATGGGTATTCAGCCCGGTACCTACCGCGGTGCCGCCGAGCGCCAGTTCGCCGAGATGCGGCAGGCTCTGTTCGATATGTTTAAGATTATGCTCAAGCATCGCTACCCAGCCGGAGATCTCCTGGCCGAGGGTCAGCGGCGTTGCATCCTGCAGATGGGTACGGCCAATTTTGACGATATCGGCAAAGGCGGTGGCCTTTTCACTGAGGGTCTTTTTCAGCACCTGAAGCTGCGGGATAAGCTGCTCGCGCACGCCAATCACCGCCGCGACGTGCATCGCCGTCGGGAAGACATCGTTGGAGCTCTGGCTCTTGTTGACGTCATCATTGGGGTGAATTTTACGCGCCATACCGCGCTCGCCGCCGAGGATCTCGCTGGCGCGGTTTGCCAGCACCTCATTTATGTTCATGTTGCTTTGGGTGCCCGATCCGGTCTGCCAGATCGCCAGCGGAAACTCGTCAGGGTGTTTTCCGGCCAGCACCTCATCGGCCGCCGCCATAATCGCGCGCGCCTTCTCTTCCGGCAGCAGCCCCAGATCCTGGTTCACTTTAGCCGCCGCGCGTTTGGTCAGCGCCAGGGCGTGGATCAGCGAGACCGGCATCTTCTCTGTTGAGATACGGAAATGCTCAAGCGACCGCTGGGTCTGCGCGCCCCACAGCTTATCTGCCGGGACGTCAATCGCGCCCATCGAATCTTTCTCACTGCGATGCGTTGTCATTACTCTCTCCTTGGGTACAAAGTGATAGGGTTTTCGACTGGCTCACTTGCAAACAGGTAAAAGTATTGATGCTTTTTAGAATGTTGTTGTGAAGTTCGTGCTTTATAACGGCCAAAACGGGGAAAAAGCCGCCCCGCAGGGCGGCAGGGACTATTTCAGGCAGCTGGCGCACTGGCCAGACTGGATCTGCTGGAAGAAGTCATTGCCTTTGTCATCCACGAGGATAAACGCCGGGAAATCCTCCACCTCAATTTTCCAGATAGCCTCCATACCCAGCTCCGGGTAGGCTACGCACTCGAGATGTTTAATGCTGTTCTGCGCGAGGATCGCCGCCGGGCCACCGATGCTGCCAAGGTAGAAACCACCGTGTTTCGCGCAGGCGTCCGTTACCTGTTTGCTGCGGTTGCCCTTCGCCAGCATAATCATGCTGCCACCCTGGGATTGCAGCTGATCGACGTAGGAGTCCATACGCCCGGCAGTGGTTGGGCCGAGCGATCCCGACGCGTACCCTTCCGGCGTTTTCGCCGGTCCGGCGTAGTAGATCGGGTGATCTTTTACGTACTGCGGCAGATGCTCACCGCTGTCCATCAGCTCTTTCAGTTTGGCGTGGGCAATGTCGCGGGCGACGATAATCGTCCCGGTGAGCGACAGGCGTGTAGAGACCGGATAGCGCGACAGTTGAGCCAGGATCTCGCTCATCGGGCGGTTAAGATCGACTTTTACCGCCTCGCCCTCGCCCGCCTGGCGCAGAGCTTCCGGGATGTATTTGCCAGGATTCTGCTCAAGGCGCTCAAGCCAGATGCCGTCGCGGGTAATTTTGCCTTTAATATTGCGGTCTGCGGAGCACGACACGCCCATGCCGACCGGGCAGGATGCGCCGTGGCGTGGGAGACGGATCACGCGGATATCATGGGCGAAGTATTTGCCGCCGAACTGCGCGCCGAGGCCGAGGTTGCGTGCTTCCTGCAGTAACTCCTGCTCAAGCTGCACGTCGCGAAACGCCTGGCCGTGCTCGTTACCCTGGGTCGGTAGCGCGTCATAATATTTGGTCGAAGCCAGTTTCACGGTCTTCAGCGTCGCTTCCGCAGAGGTCCCGCCAATGACAAAAGCGATGTGGTACGGCGGGCAGGCCGCGGTGCCGAGGGTACGCATTTTTTCTACCAGATAGTTTTTCAGCTTCGCCGGGGTGATCAGCGCTTTTGTCTCCTGGTAGAGATAGGTTTTGTTTGCCGAGCCGCCGCCTTTGGCGATAAACAGGAATTTATACGCCTCGCCGTCCACGCTGTAGAGATCGATCTGCGCAGGCAAGTTGGTGCCGGTGTTGACCTCTTTATACATATCCAGCGGCGCGTTTTGCGAGTAGCGCAGGTTATCTTCGGTATAGGTGTTGTAAACGCCCTGCGCCAGTGCGGCTTCATCGCCGCCGCCGGTCCAGACGCGCTGCCCCTTTTTACCCATGATGATCGCCGTGCCGGTATCCTGGCAGGTCGGCAGAATGCCTTTAGCGGCGATTTCCGAGTTGCGCAGGAACTGCAGTGCGACATATTTATCGTTCTCGCTCGCCTCCGGATCGCTCAGGATATCGGCAACCTGCTGCTGATGCGCCGGGCGCAGGAGAAACGACGCATCATGGAAGGCATGCTGTGCCAGCAGCGTCAGCGCCTGCGGATCGACTTTGAGAATATCCTGCCCCTCAAACTGGGCAACGGAGACGTGGTCGCGGCTTAGCAGATAGTATTCGGTGTCATCCTCTCCGAGGGGGAAAGGATCCTGATAACAGAAGGGTTTGTTCGACATTGTTCTCTCACTTACGGCAAGATTTGGTTATTGTTCAGGCAGGAGATCCCTCAGCCTGTGTTAAAGCGAGTCGCCATATCCTACACAAATTTTTAACAAAAACTGAGACTAGTACGACTTTTTACCCTCACTGATTACTTCCGCCGGGTTTGTTGCTTTAATGGCGCGATAATTTTCCTAATCAAAAAAGGGCTTGATAATGCAAAAACTCATCAACTCCGTGCAGAACTATGCCTGGGGTAGTAAAAGTGCGTTAACGGAACTCTACGGCATCGCCAATCCGGATAATCTGCCAATGGCCGAGTTATGGATGGGTGCCCACCCGAAGAGCAGCTCAAAAGTGCAGGACGAACAGGGGCAAACCCGCGCGCTGCGCGAGGTGATTGAGGCCGATAAGCGCCGCCTGCTCGGCGATGCCGTGGCTGAACGCTTTGGCGAACTGCCGTTCCTGTTTAAAGTGCTCTGCGCTGACCAACCGCTCTCAATCCAGGTTCACCCGAACAAGAAAAACTCAGAGCTGGGCTTTGCGAAGGAGAACGCGGCTGGTATCCCGCTGGATGCCGCCGAGCGCAACTACAAAGATCCTAACCACAAGCCGGAACTGGTCTTTGCCCTCACCCCTTTCCTGGCGATGAACGCGTTCCGCGAGTTCTCTGAGATCGTCTCCCTGCTGCAACCTGTCGCCGGGGCACATCCCGCCATCGCCCACTTCCTGCAGGCACCCGGTGCCGAGCGCCTGAGCGAGCTTTTTGCCGCGCTGCTCAATATGCAGAACGAAGAGAAGTCCCGCGCGCTGGCGGTGCTGAAATCGGTGCTTGATAAAGAGCATGGCGAGCCGTGGAACACCATCCGCACCATCGCCGAATTCTACCCGGACGACAGCGGCCTCTTCTCACCGCTGCTGCTTAACGTGGTTAAACTTAACCCCGGCGAAGCGATGTTCCTGTTCGCGGAAACCCCGCACGCTTACCTGCAGGGCGTGGCGCTGGAGGTGATGGCCAACTCGGATAACGTGCTGCGCGCCGGGTTGACGCCGAAATATATTGATATCCCGGAACTGGTAGCGAACGTCAAATTCACGCCGAAAGCGGCAGATGATCTGCTGACGCAGCCGGTTCGTGACGATGCCGCCCTCGATTTCCCGATCCCGGTCGCTGACTTTGCCTTCTCGCTGCACGATCTCTCCACCCACGAAACGCCGCTGGCGCAGCAGAGCGCGGCGATTATCTTCTGTGTCGAAGGTGAAGCGGTGCTCAGCAAAGGTGAACAAACGCTGGTGCTGAAAGCGGGTGAATCGGCGTTTATCGGCGCGGATGAGTCGCCGGTCGCCGCGAGCGGCACCGGACGGGTGGCACGCGTGTTTAATAAAATCGACTAAGTTACTGAAGTTTTAAGCAACTATTGCTAAGCTTTAGCGAACTTCATTGACAGTCCAGGCGGTTTACACCGCCTGGTTTCTTTTTCAGGGATAAGCGCTATGAAAAAAACGTTGGTTGCCGCCGGGGTTATTGTTGCATTAGGTGTCGTCTGGGCAGGCGGAGCCTGGTATACCGGGAAACAGCTGGAAGGTCGTCTGGGCGAGATGGTGAGCCAGGCAAATGCCCAGATCAAACGCAGCGCGCCGGACGCCAATGTTGAGCTTTCGGCGCAGGATTACAAACGCAGCCTCTTCTCCAGTACCTTCACCCTGCAGGTCAAGCCGATTGCCGGCACCACCAGCCCGTGGCTGAAGCCGGGTCAGAGCGTGGTTCTGCATGAAAATGTCGATCACGGCCCCTTCCCGCTGGCACAGCTAAAATCCTTCAGCCTGACGCCGGCAATGGCCTCGGTCCATACGCAGCTGGTCAATAATGACGTCACCAAAGCGCTGTTTGAGATGGCGAAAGGTGAGTCGCCGTTCGTCGCCGAAACGCGTATTGGCTACGCCGGTGATACCCGCAGCGACATCAACCTGCGCGCGCTGAATTTCGAAAAAGAGGGTGAGAAAGTCGCTTTCGGCGGCGGTAATTTCCGCGTCAGCGCTGATAAAGAGGGTAATGCGGTCGCGGTGAGCGGCGAAGCGCAAAGCGGCCTGGTCGATACGGTTAACGAGTTTGGCCAGAAAGTGCAGCTCTCCTTTAATAACTTCAAAACCGATGGCTCCAGTGAAATCAGCGCCTTTAATGAGCGCACCGGCAGCCAGAAGATGAGCCTTGATAAACTTGCTATCTCTATTGAAAACAAAGAGATGGCGATTCTTGAAGGGATGGAGCTTACGGCGAAATCGGACGTGGCGGATGATAAGAAAAATATCAACAGCCAGGTCGATTACACCCTCAACAGCCTGAAAGTTCAGGGCCAGGATCTCGGCAACGGCAAACTGACGCTGAAAGTCGGCCAGGTTGATGGCAACGCCTGGCATCAGGCCACGCAGCAGTATGATGCGCAGATCCGCGCGCTGATGGCGCAGCCTGATATCGCCCAGAATCCTGAGCTGTACCAGCAGAAAGCGACCGAAGCGTTTCTCAGTGTCGTACCGCTGCTGTTGAAAGGCGAGCCGGTGATTACCGTTGCCCCGCTGAGCTGGAAAAATGCGAAAGGCGAATCGACCTTTAACCTCTCGCTGTTCCTGAAAGATCCGGCAAAAACCGCTGACGCACCGCAGACGCTGGCTCAGCAGGTCGATCGCAATGTGAAATCTCTCGACGGCAAGCTCTCCATTCCGGTGGATATGGCGACCGAACTGATGACCCAGGTGGCGAAGCTGCAAGGGTATCAGCAAGAGGATGCGGCGAAACTGGCTAACCAGCAGGTGAAAGGCCTGGCGGCAATGGGCCAGATGTTCCGCATCACTACCCTTGAGAACAACACCATTCTCACCAGCCTGCAGTATGCCAACGGCCAGGTGACGCTGAACGGCGAGAAGATGCCGCTGGAGCAGTTTGTCGGCATGTTTGGCCTGCCGTCACTGCAGCCAGCCGTGCCGGGTGAGGCGGTTCCTCCCGCTCCGCCGGCAATCCCGCAGCAGTAAGCAAAATGCCCCTCACATGAGGGGCATTTTTTGGCTTTCCCCCTGGAAGATATATCCTCCGTAAGCCCCTTTTCCCTTCCCTATCTATTTCTTTCAGTTATTATTAGCCAGCAAAATTCGGGGCTGCTGAATGCTTTGTAGCGCGAGGCTGATAACCGAATCAGTCCGTTGATGCAAAATCATTCTTTTGGCATTTAGCCCGTTGAAGAGAGGACAGTCGTGAAAGGTTTCCAGGGTAAAGGTCCGGATGAGAGTGCGTTCTTCCCGCCGGGTTGCACGCCCTCGCAAGAGGAGTTGTTAGGCGAAATCGTGATCGAGCTTTTGCGTGAAAAAGGCCAGGTCAGCCGACAGAGTCTCTGTATCAAACTGGCAGCGCGTCTCGATAACGCCAACGATCCGTTAACAGAAGCGCGCTATGGCGATCTGCTGAAGCTGATTTTCACCAGAAAAATGGGCTCGTCATTTCCATAATTTTAATGAATGCGCTATAACGTTCAGCATAACGTTACTAAGATGCATGACCGGGAAACCTTTGTACGGTGCAGCAAATGTGTGAGGCAGAATGAGTAAAAATGAGTCAGATAAGCTTGTAGATACGGTAATGGGCGAGGCGGTACTGGCCCTGCTTGATTCAGATGATGATGTCTCTTTCGATGCGCTGATTGGGCAACTGCAAGAGTCCCTGATGAGCGAAGCCGACAGCACACGACGCGAAGCGCTGCAAAGTGCGATCAGCGGTATTCACCACTATAAAACCCAGCCGGCCTCACGCGGGCGCAAAAGCAGTTTACAGGTCAGCCGCTTAAAGAGCCGGTTGCCTTTATCAGGCCCGGGCATCGATAACAAAGCCCGCAAGCACTGATTTTCCAGCAGCAACTCGTCATCAGGTCTGGCGTTCCCTACCGGACCCTTACTTTTCACCCTTCTATTCAGACTTGCTTCGCATGTTCCGACGAATGCACAGTGGATTTGATCTGGCCGGCGTGCCTGGAAGAGAGAATCAACAGTGCAACAAGGGAGAGTCATTGAACGACGATGTGCAAGTTGAACCTGAAGAGATCCATGAGGTCATCGGCATAGCCGCTACCTACCTTATGCACTCTCAACGGCCTGTGAAACCCAGCAACCTTGTAATGGTGCTGCGTGCACAGAGCAGTATAACCACCGACCCCAGACAGAAGCGCGTGCTTGATGCCGCCCGGCAGCTCATCCTCGAACGGGTAACCTACTCCGCCTGACTGGCGTAAAAAACGCCTTCGTCCTCAATGAAGGCGTCTTCATTGATCAATCGTGCCGTTTTACATATCGTCCGGCGTTTTCTGCACTACCCGCTCTAAGGCGCGGCGATAAATCTCCAGCGTGGTGGGATCGTCTTCCGTTTCCAGCAGCCCAACCAGCGCGAGGATGAGATGTTTATGGGTGACATCACGCTGTTGCAAACGCAGGTTAGCAAGGATCGTGCTAATAACCTGCCTTTCAGCCTCATTATCACCGGCACTCGCGCCAAAATAAGCGTTGAGCTGCTCTTCTGTGGTTGTCGTCTGCATAGTCATCCTGAATAGAGATACCAATAGCGGGCCTCCGCATCATGGCTGGAGGATCTTAATTTCGCCCCTAAAAATAGTCGCGGTTTTCGGCCTTCGCAACCGGGTATATGAAATTTTCTCATCCATTTAGTAAAGCTGGAAAACAGCTCGCAAATCCCCCTCTATCTAGTTGAATTCCTAATTAAGATCGTCAGGATGATTAGCGGTGCCGCCAGCGGCAGAAAGCTGATAAAACCCTATACGCAGAGTCAGGAAGCCTGCCGTTCGCTTACTTTTATGAGGAGTTGTTATGACGGGGAAAAAGAGATCGGGTAATTCCGTGTGGGAGTTTTTTCAGCAGCTTGGCCGCACCTTTATGCTGCCGGTTGCGCTGCTCTCATTCTGCGGGATTATGCTGGGCATTGGCAGCTCGCTAAGTAGCCGTGATGTAATTACGCTGCTGCCGCTGTTAGGCCATCCGTTACTGCAGGCAATCTTTATCTGGATGAGCAAAATCGGCGCATTTGCCTTCACCTTCTTACCGGTCATGTTCTGTATTGCCATCCCGCTGGGCCTTGCGCGCGAAGATAAAGGCGTCGCCGCCTTTTCTGGCTTTGTCGGCTATGCGGTGATGAACCTGGCGGTCAACTTCTGGCTCACCGCGCAGGGTATTTTACCGACTAACGACGCAGCCGTGCTCAAGACGCATAACATTCAGAGCGTGCTTGGCATTCAGTCGATTGATACCGGCATCCTCGGCGCGGTGATTGCGGGGGTGATCGTCTGGCGGGTGCATGAGCGCTTTCACACCCTGCGCCTGCCGGACGCACTGGCCTTTTTTGGCGGCACGCGTTCCGTCCCGATTGTCACAAGCGTGGTGATGGGCATTGCTGGCCTGCTGATCCCGCTTATCTGGCCCTGGTTTGCGCTCGGCATTAGCGGCCTCGGGCAACTTATCGATCGCGCGGGCGACTTCGGGCCGATGATCTTCGGCACCGGCGAGCGGCTGCTGCTCCCCTTCGGCTTACAACATATTCTGGTGGCACTGATCCGCTTTACTGATGCGGGCGGCACCATGGAGGTGTGTGGTCATCAGGTAAGCGGCGCGCTGACCATCTTCCAGGCCCAGCTTGGCTGCCCGCAGACGCACGGCTTTTCTGAGAGCGCGACGCGTTTTCTCTCGCAGGGGAAAATGCCTGCGTTCCTGGGGGGGCTGCCCGGCGCAGCGCTGGCGATGTACCACTGCGCGCGCCCGGAAAACCGCCACAAGATTAAGGGGCTGCTCATTTCCGGCGTTATCGCCTGCGTCGTCGGTGGCACCACCGAGCCCGTTGAGTTTCTGTTTCTTTTTGTCGCCCCGGCGCTCTATCTGATCCACGCCCTCCTCACGGGACTGGGTTTTACTGTGATGGCGGTGCTTGGGGTGACGATTGGTAATACCGACGGCAATGTGATTGATTTTATCGTCTTCGGCGTGCTGCACGGGCTGGCGACCAAATGGTATCTGGTGCCGCTGGTCGCCGCGGTGTGGTTTATCGTCTACTACGCGCTGTTCCGCTTTGCCATTACCCGTTTTGATCTGAAAACGCCTGGCCGCGAACCGCAGACGGTTGAGCGCGAGCAAAGCACAACGCCAGAAGCGACAGGCCGCTCCGGCTATGATGTCCCGGCCTTGCTTGCCGCCCTTGGCGGAGCGCAAAATGTGCAGAGCCTGGATAACTGCATTACCCGCCTGCGCCTGTCGGTGGGCAGCATGGCGCAGGTTGATACTGCCGCGCTGAAAGCCCATCGCGCCCTCGGCGTGGTGAAGGTCAACGACCATAACCTGCAGGTGGTGATTGGGCCGCAGGTGCAGTCGGTAAAAGATGAAATGGCGCAGCTCATTACGGCCGCGCAGGTACAAACAACTCCAGAGGCAAGTAGATGAAGCGCGACGTTTCCTTTGATTTTTCCACCCCGGTTGATCGCCACGGCACCTGGTGCACCCAGTGGGACTACGTGAGCGATCGTTTTGGCCGCGCCGACCTGCTGCCCTTTACCATCTCGGATATGGATTTCGCCACCGCGCCCTGTATTCTCGACGCCATGCAAAAGCGCCTTGCGCACGGGGTTTTCGGCTACAGCCGCTGGCAGAACGATGACTTTCTCGGCGCTATCGAATACTGGCTCGCCAGCCGTTTCGACACCCGAATCGACTGCGACGCCCTGGTCTATGGGCCGTCGGTTATCTGGATGATTGCCGAGACCATCCGCCAGTGGACGCAGCCCGGCGATGCCGTTGTGGTTCACACGCCCGTCTATGACGCCTTTCCGAAGATGATAAGCCATAATCAGCGCAAGCTGCTGACGGTGCCGCTGCACCAGTATCACGGCGGCTGGGTATGTGACATGACGCAGCTCGAAGCCGTGCTGGCACGGCCGGAAAGCAAGGTTCTGCTGCTCTGCAGCCCGCATAACCCGACCGGCAAAGTGTGGACGCACGAAGAGCTGACCGCGATGGCACTGCTGTGCGAGCGCCACGAGGTAAAAGTGATCAGCGACGAGATCCATATGGATATGGTCTGGGGCGCGCAGCAGCACATTCCGTGGTGCAATGTCGCGCGCTCGCCGTGGGCGCTCTTTTCCTCGGCATCTAAAAGTTTCAATATCCCGGCATTAACCGGCGCATGGGGGCTGTTTGGCGACAAGGCGTCGCGCAACGGCTATCTCGACGCGTTAAAAAACGCTAACGGCTTATCCTCCCCGGCGGTGCTGGCAGTAGCGGCACATGTTGCCGCCTATCGTGAAGGCGCCCCGTGGCTTGAGACTCTGCGCAGCTATCTGCGCGCTAACCTGGTTTACCTCGCCACAACCCTTAACGACGCCTTCCCGCAGCTGCGCTGGCAGCCGCCGGAGTCGACCTACCTCGCGTGGATCGATCTGCGAGCGCTGGAGATTGATGACGACACGCTGCAAAAAACGCTGATTGAGGAGCAACAGGTGGCGATTATGCGCGGCGATGTTTATGGGCCTCAGGGGCGCGGGTTTATTCGCTTTAACGTCGGCTGCCCGCGTGTGAAGCTGGAAGAGGGAGTAAAAAGGCTGATTGCCGCGCTGCGTTCATGTTAGCCTGTGGCGAAATTTATCAAGGGAGTGAATGATGGTCTGGGGCGTGTCGCTGGTTTACTTTATTCTCGGCTGGATCTTTTTTACCCGCACGTTCCGCCTCTATGCGTTGGTGTCGAGTCTGCTGCTGGCCATCGCGCTGCACAATGTGTTGCAGAGCCACTTGCTGGTGATCCTCTATCTCGCCGCGCTGGCGGTGACCTTTATCACGCTCCTGTTGCTTAAACGTAGCCCGGACAAAAAGGGCACGCTCTACTTTTCACTCCCCTGCTGGCTGCTGATCGTCACAGTGATTTTCAACGTCTTCTTCTGAGGGCGTGATCGATGCCAGCCCGGCTTGCGCTGGCATCAGCAGATGCATACTTTTCCCTCATCTTTGCACGTCCTACTTTTCCATCCTGCTCATTTTATTACTATTTTTAATAAGTTAACGAAGTGTTGTATAATGCTTTGCACTTTTACAAAAAGATGAGTGCGATCATGATTGATTTAAAACTGCCTTTAACCGATATCCATCGTCATCTTGACGGCAATATCCGTGCCCAAACCATCCTCGATCTTGGCCGCCAGTATAATTTAACCCTCCCCGCGCAAACCCTCGACGCGCTGCGCCCGCATGTGCAGGTCACCTCGAACGAACCGGATCTGGTGAGCTTTCTCGCCAAACTCGACTGGGGCGTAAAGGTGCTGGCCTCGCTGGATGCCTGCCGACGCGTCGCTTACGAAAACATGGAAGATGCGGCGCGAAATGGCCTGCACTATGTTGAGCTGCGCTTCTCGCCGGGCTATATGGCGATGACCCACAACCTGCCGGTGGCAGGCGTAGTGGAAGCGGTGATTGCCGGGGTACGCGAAGGAAGCCGCGATTTTAATGTGCAGGCGCGCTTAATCGGTATTCTGAGCCGCACCTTCGGCGAAGCCGCCTGCGAACAGGAGCTGGACGCCCTGCTCGCCCATCGCGACGGTATTACTGCGCTCGATCTGGCGGGCGATGAACTCGGTTTTCCGGGAAGCCTGTTCCTTTCCCACTTCACCCGCGCCCGCGATGCAGGCTGGCAGATCACCGTGCATGCCGGTGAAGCCGCGGGTCCGGAGAGCATCTGGCAGGCGATCCGTGAACTGGGTGCCGTGCGCATCGGTCATGGCGTAAAAGCGATTGAAGATGCCGCGCTGATGGACTTCCTCGCCGAACAGCGCATCGGTATTGAGTCCTGCCTCACCTCCAACATTCAGACCAGCACCGTGGCTTCCCTCGATCGCCATCCGCTGAAAACTTTCCTCGATCACGGCATTCTGGCCAGCATCAATACGGACGATCCGGCGGTTCAGGGGATCGATATTGGTCACGAATATGAAGTCGCCGCCCCGGCAGCCGGCCTGAGCGCTGAGCAGATCCGCCAGGCGCAGATTAACGGGCTGGAGATGGCCTTTATCACTGCCGAAGAGAAACAGGCACTGCGCGAACGCGTCGCGCAGGCCTGATGAGCGTGGCTCACGGCAGGCCGTGAGCCACTCACTCAGGTGAGGCTGAGGGTTGCGCGGTGTTTTGCTGACTCAATACCAAGCTCAATCAGCTCCATAATGCGGATCGCCTGGCTGGCCGGAACCGGGTTCTCGCCGCCGCCCATCAGCGCATCACGGATTGCCGCATAATAGGCCGGATAGTTGCCCGGCAGCGTCAGCCAGGTCTCCTCTCTCCGCGTTTCGCCGTCGATGCGGGTCAAAACCCCGTCACGCATGTCGTAGCCCCAATCCTCCTGCGGTAAGCGCGCTCCGCTTTTTAAGCGCTCCTCCTGCGGATCAAGCCCATATTTCACATAGCTGCCGCGCGTGCCGTGGACGATATAGCGCGCAGATTCAGCCGCCGCCAGCAGTGTGCCGTGCAGCACCACGCGGCGCTGGGGATAGGTCAATACCGCATGGAAATAGTCGGTGGATTGCGCGCCCGGGCGCAGCTGGGCCAGATCGACGGTTAATGAGACCGGCAGACCAAACAGATTGATCGCCTGATCAAGCAAATGCGGGGCTAAATCGTACCAGATGCCGCTCCCCGGGCCGCCCTGTTCGCGCCAGCGGTCACGCACCTGCGGGCGGAAGCGGTCGAAATGGGATTCGAAATAGGCCACTTCACCCAGTGCGCCATCGGCAAGCAGCGCTTTCAGCGTCAGGAAGTCGCTGTCCCAACGGCGATTGTGAAACACCGATAACAGGCGGCCATAGCTGCGGGCCAGCGCGTCAAGCTCGCGCGCCTGTGACAGTGTCACGGTAAAGGGTTTATCGACCACCACATGTTTGCCCGCTTCCAGCGCCGCTTTCGCCAGCGGAAAGTGGGTATCGTTAGGCGTGGGGATGACAATTAAATCAATATTGGGATCGTTAAACAGACGTTTGGGATCGGCAACAACATCGACGTTGGGCCAGTCCGCTTTGACCTTTGACTCATCACTGCTGGAAATAGCCGCCAGCGCCATTCCGGCGGTGCCTGCAATCAGCGGTGCATGAAATGTTTTACTGGCGTAGCCATATCCGATCACGCCAACCCGAATAATATCACTCATATCACGGCCTCTTTTCAGTGGACCTCCATTTCACACTATCTGCCTGACGCCGACAACCGCTGTTGTGACGCATTTTTACGATGAATAATTAAGCCTATTCTGGTCTGGTTTCCGGTCACAAAATCTGCTTAAATCTGCGCCCAACACCCGTTAATGACTACCGGCGTGTGATGTTAATCCCAGGGAGCAGTATAAATATGACCGCAATATTCAATCGGATTGTTGAATTAATGGGCTGGATTGTGCTCGGCGTATCAACCATTCTGTTGGTGTTTGCCAGCCATATTGATAATTACCAGCCGCCTGAGCAAAGCGTGGCAGTGCAAAAGAAATAAAGGTATTCCCTATTGCTGCGATAGCCCATATCGCGCCAGAAGCGGGTTGCCCATCATGAGGAAGGACGTTAACCTTCTTCGCCCGGCGCCTTAGTGGCGCCTGGTTTTTATCTGAAAAGAATATGCTTAATTTAATGGCAGATTATTCTCACGCTATTTACGCCCGGATAATAACGTCTATTATTTGCGCGCATATCGTTCTTTTTTTGCCTCTTCATTATATGGACACCCTCCGACATGACCGTGCAGGACTATTTATTAAAATTTCGCAAAATCAGTTCGCTTGAAAGCCTGGAAAAGCTCTTTGATCACCTTAACTACACCCTGACCGAGAGCAGTGAGATCATTAATATGTATCGCGCTGCCGATCACCGCCGCGCTGAGCTGGTCTCCGGCGGGCGGCTATTTGACATTGGGTGCGTTCCGCGCTCGGTATGGCGCTACGTGGTCTGAGTCCGCTGGCAATCGCCGTGCGATGCTTTATACTCGTCGCCCGGCAATGTTTGCCGCAACTGAATGTGTTAACAGAGGAAATGGCATGACAACAACACCCGCAGAACGTATCGGAGGCTGGTTACTCGCCCCTCTGGCCTGGTTGCTGGTCGCGTTATTAAGCACCTCGCTGGCGTTAATGCTCTACGTCACCGCCCTGTTAACGCCGCATGCGCTCTCGGCCCTGCTGGCGCAGCCGTCGAAAGCGATGCTGCTGTTGATCTTATCCTTTGTTTTTGCCGCCGCACTCTGGTGCTATACGCTCTGGCTGACCATCGCCTTTTTCAAACGCCGCAGCCTGGTGCCGAAACACTACATTATCTGGCTGCTGGTCTGCGTGCTGCTGGCGATAAAAGCATTTGCTTTTTCACCGGTTTCCGATGCGATGGCGGTTCGCCAGCTGATCTTTCCGCTGCTGGCGGCGGCGCTGTTTGTGCCCTACTTCAAGCGCGCGGTGCGCGTGAAGAAGACCTTTATTAACCCGTAAATAACCTTACAGTTAACCTGTTGTCGCCCGGGGCAGTTTGCCCGATAATAGGCGGCTTTTTTCATTTCAGGCCACATAATGACAGACTATCTTCTGCTATTTATCGGAACGGTACTGGTCAACAACTTCGTACTGGTGAAGTTTCTTGGCCTGTGTCCGTTTATGGGCGTTTCCAAAAAGCTGGAAAGCGCAATGGGTATGGGGCTCGCAACCACCTTCGTCATGACCATGGCCTCGATCTGCTCATGGCTTATCGACAACTGGGTGCTGATCCCGTTGAACCTGGTCTATCTGCGCACCCTCTCCTTTATCCTGATTATTGCCGTGGTGGTGCAGTTCACCGAGATGGTGGTGCGTAAAACCAGCCCGGCGCTCTATCGCCTGCTCGGTATCTTTCTGCCGCTTATCACCACCAACTGCGCGGTGCTTGGCGTCGCTCTGCTCAACATCAACCTTGGGCACAACTTTATGCAGTCGGCGCTGTATGGCTTCGCCGCCGCCGTCGGCTTCTCACTGGTGATGGTGCTGTTCGCCGCGATCCGCGAACGCCTTGCCGTCGCCGATGTTCCCGCGCCGTTTCGCGGTAATGCGATTGCGTTAGTTACCGCCGGCTTAATGTCTCTGGCCTTTATGGGCTTTAGTGGTCTGGTAAAACTGTAATGAATGCGATAACCATCGCCGTTGCAGTCCTGAGCGTACTTGGGCTGCTGTTCGGCCTGATCCTCGGTTACGCCTCGCGCCGGTTTGCGGTCGAGGACGATCCGGTTGTTGAACGTATCGATGAAGTGCTGCCGCAGAGCCAGTGTGGGCAGTGCGGCTACCCCGGCTGTCGCCCCTACGCTGAAGCGGTGGGCACTCAGGGTGAAAAGATCAACCGCTGCGCTCCCGGCGGCGAAGCGGTGATGCAGAAAATCGCCACGCTGTTAAACGTCGACCCGCAGCCGATTGACGGCGATGCCGACGCGCTGGAGCCGGTGCGTATGCTTGCCATCATTGATGAGAGCAACTGCATCGGCTGTACAAAATGCATTCAGGCCTGCCCGGTCGATGCCATCGTGGGCGCAACCCGCGCCATGCATACGGTGATAAGCGATCTCTGCACCGGCTGTAACCTTTGTGTGGATCCGTGCCCGACGCAGTGTATCGACCTGCGCCCGGTTGCGCCAACCACGCAGAACTGGAAATGGGATCTGCACACCATTCCGGTGCGCACTATTCCCGTGGAGCACCATGCTTAAGTTATTTTCCGCATTCCGAAAAGAGAAACTGTGGGATTTCCACGGCGGCATTCATCCGCCGGAGATGAAAACCCAGTCTAACGGTACGCCGCTGCGTCAACTGCCGCTGGCGAACCGTTTTGTCATTCCCTTAAAGCAGCATATCGGCGCTGAAGGCGAACTGTGCGTCAGCGTGGGCGATAGCGTTTTGCGCGGACAGCCGCTGACCCGTGGCCGCGGTCGTATGCTGCCGGTGCACGCGCCGACCTCCGGCACCGTTGTGGCGATTGCCCCTCATGCCACCGCGCATCCTTCCGCGCTGCCGGAGCTGAGCGTCATTATCGAAGCGGACGGCGAAGATCGCTGGATTGCGCGTGAAGGGTGGCAGGATTATCGCACCCAGAGCGTTGAGGCGCTGATTGAGCGTATCCATCAGTTCGGCGTTGCCGGGCTGGGCGGCGCTGGCTTCCCGACCGGTGCCAAGCTGCAAGGCGCCGGCGATAAAGTCGATACGCTGATTATCAATGCCGCCGAGTGCGAACCCTATATCACCGCCGACGATCGCCTGATGCAGGATTGCGCCGCGCAGATTATGGAAGGGGTGCGCATCCTCGCGCATATCCTTCAGCCGCGCCAGGTGCTGATCGGTATCGAAGATAATAAACCGCAGGCGATCTCGATGATGCGTGCGGTGCTGGCGGGCAGCCACGATATTCAGCTGAAAGTGATCCCGACCAAATACCCCTCCGGCGGCGCAAAGCAGCTGACGCAGATCCTCACCGGCAAGCAGGTGCCACACGGCGGACGCTCGTCCGATATCGGCGTGCTGATGCAAAACGTCGGCACCGCTTACGCGGTGAAGCGCGCGGTGATTGACGGTGAACCGTTAACGGAACGCGTAGTGACGCTGACCGGTGAAGCGGTTGCCCGGCCGGGCAACGTCTGGGCGCGGCTTGGCACGCCGGTTCGCCACCTGCTCGATTTCGCTGGCTTCCAGCCTTCGGCAGAACAGCTGGTGATTATGGGCGGCCCGCTGATGGGCTTTACCCTGCCGTGGCTGGATGTGCCGGTGGTCAAAATTACTAACTGCCTGCTCGCCCCTTCGGCCAGCGAAATGGGCGAAACGCAGGAAGAGAAAGGCTGCATCCGTTGTAGCGCCTGCGCCGACGCCTGCCCGGCGGACTTACTGCCGCAGCAGCTCTACTGGTTCAGCAAAGGCCAGCAGCACGACAAAGCCATCGCACACAATCTCTCTGACTGCATCGAGTGCGGTGCCTGCGCATGGGTCTGCCCGAGCAATATTCCGCTGGTGCAATACTTCCGTCAGGAGAAAGCGGAGATCTCCGCCATCGCCGAGGAAGAGCGACGCACCGCCGAAGCGAAGGCGCGTTTTGAAGCCCGTCAGGCGCGTCTTGAGCGCGAAAAACTGGCGCGCCAGGCGCGTCACAAGCAGGCTGCCGCGAAGCCTGGCGAAGAGGATAAACAGGCAATCGAAGCCGCCCTCTCGCGCGTGAAAGAGAAACAGGCCACTGCCGCAGAGCCGGTGGTGGTGCAGGCTGGCGCAGAGCCGGATAACCGCGAAGTGATTGCCGCCCGCGAAGCGCGTAAAGCCGAGGCGCGCGCGCGTCAGGCGGAAAAAGCGCAGCAGACGGCTGAAGGCGACGACCCGCGCAAATCCGCTGTCGAAGCAGCGATTGCCCGCGCCAAAGCCCGTAAAGCTGAGCATGCGCAGAAAGTCGCTGCCGCTACCGAACCGGAAACCACCGAACTGGTTGATCCGCGCAAAGCCGCCGTTGAAGCGGCAATCGCCCGTGCGAAAGCGCGTAAAGCGGAGCAGGCGCAGAAAGAGGCTCCTGCTGCCGAGCCGGAAGCCAGCGAATCGGTCGACCCGCGCAAAGCCGCCGTTGAAGCAGCGATTGCCCGCGCGAAAGCGCGTAAAGCGGAGCAGGCACGGAAAGAGACGCCAGTTGCCGAACCGGAAGCCAGCGAACCGGTCGACCCGCGCAAAGCCGCCGTTGAAGCGGCGATTGCCCGTGCGAAAGCGCGTAAAGCGGAGCAGGCGCAGAAAGAGGCTCCTGCTGCCGAACCGGAAACCAGCGAGCCGGTCGACCCGCGCAAAGCCGCCGTTGAAGCAGCGATTGCACGCGCGAAAGCGCGTAAAGCGGAGCAGGCACAGAAAGAGACGCCAGTTGCCGAACCGGAAGCCAGCGAACCGGTCGACCCGCGCAAAGCCGCCGTTGAAGCGGCGATTGCCCGTGCCAAAGCACGTAAAGCGGAGCAGGCCCGCGCGCAATCCAGCGCAGAAGAGGCCTCCACGCACACCCAGGCTGCCAATGATGATCCGCGTAAAGCGGCGGTCGCGGCGGCCATTGCCCGAGTTCAGGCTAAAAAAGCCGCGCAGCAAGCTGTTAACGAGGATTAAATGGTTTTCAGAATCGCAAGTTCCCCTTACACCCATAACCAGCGCCAGACCTCGCGCATTATGCTGCTGGTCACGCTGGCGACGATACCGGGCATCGCCGCGCAGCTCTGGTTTTTTGGCTGGGGAACGTTGATCCAGCTTATTCTCGCTATCATCAGCGCCCTGTTGGCCGAAGGGCTGGTGCTGAAACTGCGCAAACAGTCCGTCAGCACCATTCTGGCGGATAACTCAGCCCTGTTAACCGGCCTGCTGCTCGCCATCAGTATCCCCTCTTTTGCACCGTGGTGGATGGTGGTGCTGGGCACCGTGTTTGCGGTGATTATCGCCAAGCAGCTGTATGGCGGTCTCGGCCATAACCCCTTTAACCCGGCGATGATCGGCTATGTGGTGCTGCTTATCTCCTTCCCGGTGCAGATGACCAGCTGGTTGCCGCCCCATGATATTGCGCGTACGGTGCCCGGTTTGCTGGATGCCCTTCAGGTAATCTTTACCGGTCACAGCACCACGGGTGCGACGATGGATGCCCTGCGCATGGGCGTGGATGGCATCAGCCAGGCGACGCCGCTCGACACCTTTAAAACTTCGCTGCATGCCGGACACAGCGTTGAGCAGATTATGCAGTACCCGATTTACAGCGGCGTGCTGGCGGGTGCAGGCTGGCAGTGGGTTAACCTTGGCTATCTGGCGGGCGGGATCTTTTTGCTGTCGCAAAATACCATTCGCTGGCATATCCCGGTCAGCTTCCTGCTCTCGCTGACCCTGTGCGCCACCCTTGGCTGGCTCTTCGCCCCGCAGACTTTCTTAGCCCCGCAGCTGCATTTACTCTCGGGGGCGACGATGCTCGGCGCATTCTTTATTCTTACGGATCCGGTCACCGCCTCGACCACCAATAAAGGCCGTCTGATTTTCGGCGCGCTGGCTGGTTTGCTGGTATGGCTGATTCGCAGCTTCGGCGGCTACCCGGATGGCGTCGCCTTTGCGGTGCTGCTGGCGAATATCACCGTGCCGCTGATTGATTACTACACGCGCCCGCGTGTGTATGGACATCGTTAAGGAGCCGTCATGCTAGAGACAATGCGTAAACATGGCGTCACGCTGGCCCTCTTTGCCGCTGGCTCCACCGGCCTGACCGCCGCCATTAACCAGATGACCAAAAGCACCATCGCCGACCAGGCGGTATTGCAGCAAAAAGCACTCTTCGATCAGGTGCTGCCGCCCGAGAGCTATACTAACGCGCTGGCGCAGAGCTGTTATGTAGTGAGCGACCCGGCGCTCGGTAAAGGTTCGCATCGCGTATGGATTGCGCAGAAGGAGGATAAACCGGTGGCGGCGGTGATTGAATCGACCGCGCCGGATGGCTACTCCGGTGCTATCCAGCTGCTGGTCGGCGCGGATTTTAGCGGTACGGTGCTGGGCGTGCGTGTTACCGAACACCATGAAACGCCGGGGCTTGGGGATAAAATCGAGCTGCGCATCAGTAACTGGATCACCTACTTTGCCGGCAAGAAAATCGACGGCCCGGCCGATAGCCACTTTGCCGTGAAGAAAGATGGCGGCGATTTCGATCAGTTTACCGGTGCGACCATCACCCCGCGCGCGGTGGTGAATGCGGTGAAGCGCACCGGGATTTACGCCATGACGCTGCCTGAGCAGCTGTCCCGTTTGCCAGAGTGTGGAGAGTAAACGATGAGCGAAGTAAAAGAGGTCATTGTCCAGGGGCTGTGGAAAAACAACTCCGCGCTGGTGCAGTTACTCGGCATGTGTCCGCTGCTGGCGGTAACGTCGACCGCTACCAACGCCCTCGGGCTGGGGCTGGCGACCACGCTGGTGCTGACCCTGACTAACCTGTTTATCTCCCTGTTGCGGCGCTGGACGCCGTCGGAGATCCGTATTCCCATCTACGTGATGATCATCGCCTCGGTGGTGAGCGCCGTGCAGATGCTGATCAACGCCTATGCTTTCGGCCTCTATCAGTCGCTGGGGATCTTTATTCCGCTGATCGTCACTAACTGTATCGTGGTCGGTCGCGCAGAAGCTTTCGCGGCGAAAAAAGGGCCGGCGCTGTCGGCGCTGGACGGTTTTGCCATCGGCATGGGGGCGACCGGCGCAATGTTCGTGCTTGGCTCGATGCGTGAAATGCTCGGCAACGGCACGCTGTTTGACGGCGCGGATGGCCTGCTGGGAAGCTGGGCCAAAGGGCTGCGCATCGAAGTGTTCCATACGGACTCGCCGTTCCTGCTGGCAATGCTGCCGCCGGGCGCCTTTATCGGCCTCGGTATGATGCTGGCGGTGAAGTACTTAATCGATCAGAAAATGAAAAAACGTCGTGAAGCCGCTGCCGCCGCGAAGGCCAACGACGCGCCAGAGACCTCGCCCGGGAAGGCATAATGAACAAAGCGAAACGCCTCGAAATCCTCACCCGGCTGCGGGAGAACAACCCGCATCCGACCACCGAACTGAACTTCACCTCGCCATTTGAACTGCTGATCGCCGTGCTGCTCTCAGCCCAGGCGACGGATGTCAGCGTCAATAAAGCGACAGCGCTGCTCTACCCGGTTGCCAATACGCCGCAGGCGATGCTGGAGCTGGGCGTTGATGGCGTCAAGCAGTACATCAAAACCATCGGCCTTTACAACAGCAAAGCGGAGAACGTCATTAAGACCTGCCGCATTTTGCTGGAAAAACATGGTGGCGAAGTGCCCGAAGATCGCGCCGCGCTGGAAGCCCTGCCGGGCGTCGGGCGTAAGACCGCCAATGTGGTGCTGAATACCGCTTTTGGCTGGCCAACCATTGCCGTCGATACCCATATTTTCCGCGTCTCTAACCGCACGCGCTTTGCGCCGGGGAAAAATGTCGAAGAGGTGGAGGAGAAGCTGCTGAAAGTGGTGCCGGCGGAGTTTAAAGTTGACTGCCATCACTGGCTTATTCTGCACGGGCGATACACCTGCATCGCCCGTAAACCCCGCTGCGGCTCCTGCATTATTGAAGATTTGTGCGAATACGACAGTAAGACCGATTAACGCCTCAGAAGGGGCGTACCACCGCCAGTACCGTAATCACCGCGGTAAACAGCACCAGCAGCAGCGTAGCGTTGTTCAGCGCGCCTGTACGCTTCAGGGTTTCACCATTTGCCAGCCGACGCAGCGTGGCGGAGAGAAAGCCGTGCAGGCCCGACAGCAGCACCACAAACACAATCTTGACGATTAACCACAGGTGCGGCATCTGACCGTGAGCCACCAGCATGGCGATCCCGGCAATCCACAGCACGATCATCGCCGGGCTGGTCATTCTGCGGTTCCAGCTGCGTACATCGTTAAGCAGAATCAGAGTGGTGCTTTTATCGTTCTGTCGCAGGCTCCACTGCGCCACCATGGCGGTCATCAGCATACCGCCAATCCAGACGACTGCGCTGACAAGATGTACTGCGTTGATCCACGGATGTAAATTCATCGCTTTGCTCCCATAAAAATAAAGTCCGAAGTCTGCCACTGCGGCGCCCTGCTGTCATGAACAACCGGCTTATCCGGGCAACAATTGTTAATTATTTCTCCGGTAAGCGTATCGCTTGTAATAAAAGCCGCCACAAAGTGGCTGATTTTAGGAGATAACTCATTGTGATACGCCTCACAACTCTGCAAAAGAGTCGCCCAGTGACACGATCGGGCGGTCGAACGGTGCTTTGAGCAAATAATCATCCGCTTATACACTTTCAGACAGTCGAAACCTTTTTTTAGAAGAAAAAAATCCAACGCCAGGAGCTTTGAGGCTTATTTGCTAAGGCAATGTTAATAAAGGGCTAAATGTTAAAATTTACCCCTCTCTGATATCCACCCGGCCCCTACTCTGGCGGGACATCCAACCAGATATGTCTCAGAAACCAGCCCAATGCACTGCCTGTGCGCGAAAATAGCCGAACATATCCCTTACCCCCGCGCTGAGATGTTAAGAAACAGTGGAAAAATCCACTTTTACCAAAATGATAAAATTAAACTCTGAATAACAATTCAGTTTGCCGAGCAAAGTTATGCGCTGGATCTATGTAACAGAATATGTCAAAAGACTTGCCTCAGGGGCCAGGATAGTGAACATTACCCGCCGTTTCTCCTCCCAATATAACTAAAAGCGTGATGCAAACTGGTTATCGCGCGCTGAACACCCCCCGTTAATATGGGATGTAAAAAAAGAGGTCTACGTGTCAACTGCAAACAAACCAACAGAAAGCGTCAGCATGAACGCTTTCAAACAACCGAAAGCGTTCTATCTCATCTTCTCTATCGAATTGTGGGAACGTTTTGGTTACTACGGCCTGCAAGGGATCATGGCCGTTTACCTGGTTAAGCAACTGGGAATGTCGGAATCAGACTCCATTACGCTCTTCTCCTCCTTCAGCGCACTGGTCTATGGCCTGGTGGCTATCGGTGGCTGGCTGGGCGACAAAGTGCTCGGTACTAAACGTGTGATCCTGCTGGGCGCGATTGTGCTGGCGCTGGGTTATGCGCTGGTGGCCTGGTCAGGTCACGATGCCAGCATCGTCTATATGGGCATGGCAGCGATTGCCGTCGGTAACGGTCTGTTTAAAGCCAACCCCTCTTCGCTGCTCTCAACGTGCTATGACAAGGATGACCCGCGTCTCGACGGCGCGTTCACCATGTATTACATGGCGGTGAACGTTGGCTCCTTCTTCTCAATGCTGGCAACGCCATGGCTTGCTGCCCGCTTTGGCTGGAGCACCGCGTTTGGTCTGAGCGTCGTTGGTCTGCTGATCACCATCGTTAACTTTGCGTTCTGCAAACGTTGGGTGAAAAACTACGGCTCCAAACCGGACTTCGAACCGCTGCGCGTTGGCTACCTGCTGGCGACTATCGTCGGTATTGCGGTGCTGATCGCCATCGCCACCTGGCTGCTGCATAACCAGGGTATCGCGCGTATGGTGCTGGGCGTGATCGCGCTGGGCATTATCGCTATCTTCGCGAAAGAGACCTTTACCCTGCAGGGCGCGGCGCGTCGTAAGATGATCGTTGCCTTTATCCTGATGGTGCAGGCTATCGTCTTCTTCGTGCTCTACAGCCAGATGCCAACCTCCCTGAACTTCTTCGCTATCCGTAACGTTGAACATACGCTGTTCGGCATCGCGTTTGAGCCGGAGCAGTATCAGGCGCTGAACCCGTTCTGGATCATTATCGGTAGCCCGATTCTTGCCGCTATCTATAACAAAATGGGCGATACCCTGCCGATGCCGCACAAGTTCGCCATCGGGATGGTGCTCTGCTCCGGCGCGTTCCTCGTGCTGCCGCTGGGCACCAAGTTCGCCTCTGATGCCGGTATTGTTTCCGTAAGCTGGCTGATTGCGAGCTACGGCCTGCAGAGTATTGGTGAGCTGATGATCTCCGGCCTTGGCCTGGCGATGGTCGCGCAGCTGGTGCCGCAGCGTCTGATGGGCTTTATTATGGGCAGCTGGTTCCTGACCACCGCGGGCGCGAATATCATCGCTGGTTACGTGGCCAACCAGATGGCGATCCCGGAGAACGTCACCGACCCGCTGATGTCCCTGAACATCTACGGTAGCGTCTTCCTGCAGATTGGTATTGCGACGGCGGTGATTGCCGTGCTGATGGTGCTGACCGCGCCGAAGCTGAACCGCATGACCCAGAGCCGTGACGACGCGGATGAAGCGTCCAAAACCGCCACTGCGTAATCGCAAGCGGGTAGAAATGAAGAAGCCGTTAACGTCAGTTAGCGGCTTTTTTTTTATGCAACGGCGTACTACTCTATGCCGGAATTCAGATAAAAGGAAACGTCGATGAAACTGTTCTACAAGCCAGGTGCCTGCTCACTCGCCTCCCATATCGCGCTGCGCGAAGCCGGGAAAGAGATCTCCCTTATTAGCGTCGATCTGATGAAAAAACGTCTGGAAGATGGCGAAGACTTTTTCGCGATTAACCCGAAAGGCCAGGTTCCGGCGCTGCTGCTGGATGACAACACGCTGATCACCGAAGGCGTTGCCATTATGCAGTACGTTGCGGATAACGCGCCGCAAAGCCAGCTGCTGCCGGCTGTCGGTACGCTGCCGCGCTACAAGGCGCTGGAGTGGCTGAACTATATCGCTACCGAGCTGCACAAAGGCTTCACCCCGCTGTTCCGCCCGGATACGCCGGAAGAGTACAAACCGACCGTGCGGGCACAGCTGGAGAAGAAGCTGCACTACGTTAACGACTCTCTGAGCGGCAACGGCTGGATCGGTGGTGAGCACTTCACTATTGCCGATGGCTATCTCTTCACCGTGCTGCGCTGGGCGCATGCGGTAAAACTCGATATGAGCGGTCTTGGCAATATCGAAGCCTACATGTCACGCGTGGCGGCACGCCCGGCGGTGGCTGCGGCGCTCTCTGCGGAAGGCATTGCCTGATTTACCGAAGACGGTATTAACGCAGGGCAAAGAAAAAGGCGGGAATATCCCGCCTTTTTTATCGTCTGAAGCCAGAGAAAATTACTTCCAGCACACCAGGCAGTAGTTCTTCTTACCGCGACGCAGCAGCGTGTAGCGACCAAACAGACGGTCGGCATCGGTGAAGAAATACTCCGGATCGGCCTGCTTTTCACCGTTAATGGTGACAGCATTAGAGGCGATGGTTTTGCGCGCCTGGCCGCGGGACGGCTGCAGCTCGGAATCAACCAGCGCCTGCATCAGATCCGCGCCCTTCTCCATCTCAACCATCGGTACGCCATCCTGCGCCAGCTGTTCAAAGTCCGCTTCGCTGAGATCGCTCAGCGTGCCGTTGAACAGGCTTGCGGTGATGCGTTTCGCAGCGGTAAGACCCTCGTCACCGTGAACCAGACGCGTTACCTGCTCGGCCAGCACATACTGCGCGCGCGGCGCTTTCCCGCTGTTCTTATCCTCTTCTTCCAGCGCGTTGATCTCAGCGATGTCCATAAAGGTGAAGAATTTCAGGAAGCGATAAACATCGGCATCGGCGGTGTTGATCCAGAACTGGTAGAACTTGTACGGGCTGGTTTTCTTCGGATCGAGCCACACCGCGCCGCCTTCGGTTTTACCAAATTTGGTGCCGTCGGCTTTGGTGATCAGCGGTACGGTCAGGCCGAAGACCTGGTTCTGATGCAGACGACGGGTCAGATCGATACCGGAGGTGATGTTGCCCCACTGATCGGAGCCGCCAATCTGCAACGCCACGCCGTAGCGCTCATTAAGGCAGGCAAAGTCATAGCCCTGCAGCAGGTTGTAGGAGAATTCAGTGAAGGAGATGCCGACATCATCGCGGTTCAGACGCTGTTTGACCGCTTCTTTGTTAATCATCTGGTTAACAGAGAAGTGTTTACCGATGTCGCGCAGGAAGGTCAGCACGTTCATGCTGCCGAACCAGTCATAGTTGTTCGCCGCGATAGCTGCGTTCTCGCCGCAGTCAAAATCGAGGAACGGTGCTACCTGGTTGCGGATCTTGTCGACCCACTCCTGCACGGTATCTTCGGTATTGAGTTTACGCTCGGAGGCTTTAAAGCTCGGATCGCCGATAAGCCCCGTGGCGCCGCCCACCAGCGCGACCGGTTTGTGACCCGCCTGCTGGAAGCGTTTCAGGCATAACAAAGGAACCAGATGCCCCAAATGCAAGCTGTCAGCGGTGGGATCGAAGCCGCAATAGAGCGCGATTGGCCCCTGCGCCAGTCGCTCTGCTAACGCTTCCTCATCCGTCACCTGGGCCACCAGGCCCCGCTCTTGCAATTGTTTAATCAAGTTACTGCTAGCCATCAAATTCTCCATGTATAAAACGGACTGCACCTATGCCGGTACACGACTTTTCGCCAGATGCGAAAGGATACTTCAGGGGGGCAGATAGCATAAAGCGCCGGGCTACGTTGCACCAGCGCTTATCACAACATTTTCGGCGTTTTACGGTGCCAGACGGTCGATTTTCCACGCGCCATTTTCACGCTGGTACAAAAAACGATCGTGCAGACGATTTGCACCGCCCTGCCAGAACTCCATCTGCTCAATCGGGATGCGATAGCCGCCCCAGAAACTGGGCAGTGGCACCTCGCCTTGCTGGAATTTCTGTTTCAGTTCGAGGAATTTGCTTTCGAGGATACCGCGCGCCGAGATGCGGCTTGATTGCTTCGAGACCCATGCACCGATTTGGCTGTCGCGCGGGCGGCTGTGGAAATACTTCACCACTTCAAGGGTGGAGAGACGCTCCGCTTTGCCGGTCACCATCACCTGGCGCTCCAGCATGTGCCACGGAAAGAGCAGGCTGATGGCCGGATTATGTTCCAGATGCTGTGCTTTACGGCTGCCGAGGTTGGTGTAGAACACCAGCCCTTTTTCGTCGTAGTGCTTGAGCAGCACAATGCGCTGATAAGGCTGCCCATGCTCATCGACGGTAGCGACCACCATGGCCGTCGGGTCAGCGAGCTGCGCTTCACACGCCTGGCCGAGCCAGCGCTCAAAGAGCGTTAAGGGTTCAGCGGGAAGATCGGCGCGGCGCAGACCGCCTTTGGTGTACTCACGGCGCAGGTGCGCGATGTGCTGCAATTGATCGTTATCAGTCATGGCGTTAGCGAAAGTTGTCCTCAGGGAGAGCTATTATGCGCCCCCCGGTGAAAATCTCAACGCTGCGGAATTAACTGACAGTTGTTTAAGACAATACGGTCGTGTTTATAGACGGTGGCGCCGTCGCCTTTTGACCAGAAAACGTACACACCGTCGGTGTAACGCGCGCCCGAGGCGGAGAGCCCCTGTTGCAGGGTCAGTTGCTGGTTATCAAGCACGAAACTCGCCTGCTGGCGGGTCTGGTTAATCTTCACGGTTAGCGGCTTTTCATCGCACTGATAGGCGAGAGTATCGGTGTGCATGCGCTCGACGAACTGGTTGTAATAGCTGCATCCGGCGAGCAGTGCGGGCAGGCAGACGATAAGAATTTTTTTCATAGGATACTCCGGGACGCTCCAGGTCACGGAGAGCGAAGCGCCCTCCTTAAACCCGGTCAGTCTAGCGGCGTACCCCTGAAGTGGAATGCGGTTAACTCTGATTCTGCCGTGGGTTAGCCGGGAAGATAGCCCCCAGCACCGTTGGCGCGGCAGCACCGGTCACCGAGGGGAGATTGCCCGGCAAGCCAGCCAGCGTGCGCCAGGCCAGCCACGCAAAGGCGAGCGCTTCCATATCGTCGCCGCTGATCCCGGCATCATCGGTCGGTGCCACTTCAATACCCGGAAGCTGGCTTGCCAGACGCGCCATTAAAAGCGGGTTGCGGCTACCGCCACCGCACACCAGCAGCCGCTCGCAGCCACCGCTGAGTAACACCTGTTCGGAGATGGTGACCGCCGTCAGCTCCACCAGCGTCGCCTGTACATCGCAGGCGGCAAGCCCCGGATAGTGAACAAGATGACGCTCCAGCCAGGCGGCATTGAAATACTCCCGCCCGGTGCTCTTCGGTGCCGGTTCTGCAAAATAGGGATCGCTCAGCATTCTTTGCAGCAGCGGCAGGATCACTTTGCCTTCGCTCGCCCACTGTGCGTTCTCATCATAGGGTTTGCCCTGGTGACGCCAGATCCACGCATCAAGCAGCATATTGCCCGGCCCGGTGTCGAAACCTCTGACCGGCTGGCCTGGGATCAAGAGTGAGAGATTGGCGATACCGCCGATATTAAGCACCATACGCCGTTCAACCGGGTGCGCGAGCAGCGCGTGATGAAAAGCGGGCACCAGTGGCGCGCCCTGCCCGCCGAGCGCCATATCGCGACGGCGAAAATCACCGACTACGGTAACGCCAGTACGCGCGGCAATCTGGTTGTTATCGCCAATTTGCAGCGTGTGCGGCGCCACGCCCGTCGGTTCGTGCCAGACGGTCTGGCCGTGACAGCCTATCGCCACAATATCCTGGGCAATGAGCTGCTCTCTGTCCATCAGGGCTAATACCGCATCGGCAAAGAGTTTGCCGAGCTGCGTGTCGAGGCGGCCAAGCTGAGAGAGGGTCAGCTCCTGCCCCTGACAGATGTTGAGGATCCCCTCTTTAAGCGGCAGCGGAATGGGAAAGGTCAGGCTTGCCTGCTGCGCGACCATGGTGTCGTCGATGGCGGCCAGCACCACATCTACCCCGTCCAGACTGGTGCCCGACATCACCCCAATATAGCGACCTGATTTCATATCCCTTCCTTTCATGCATGGCAAAGAGGCTCCACTCCACCATAAAGCGTCCGTTTACGCCATCGACTGCAAACACTTTTTAACAATCCTCACCATTTTGCTTAAGTGTAAATGGCGCAAAGTACGCTTATAATCGCTTCGTTTAGATCGGGTTGATCGCGCTTTGTGTATCATTTTTTTCGGGAATTGGCTGAAGATTCGAGTGGCATTGCGAATATGCCATATAATTTAGCCATGACGGATGCTCGCAAGGGCGTTTCATGGTGAACAGGAGATTCATAAATGATGTTACGTGCACTGGCAGTTTCGCTGGTTGGTTTTACATTGGCTGGGTGTGTGAATAACGACTCGCTCTCCGGCGACGTCTACTCTGCATCCGAAGCCAAACAGGTGCAAAATGTCACTTACGGCACCGTGGTTAACGTTCGTCCGGTGCAGATTCAGGGCGGTGATGACAGCAATGTTATCGGCGCGCTGGGTGGTGCCGTACTGGGTGGTTTCCTGGGCAACACCATTGGCGGCGGCGCAGGTCGTTCGCTGGCAACCGCCGCAGGTGCAGTAGCCGGTGGCGTTGCGGGTCAATCCGCGCAGGGTGCGATGAACAAAACCCAGGGCGTGGAGCTGGAAATTCGTAAGGACGACGGCAACACCATTATGGTGGTGCAGAAACAGGGTAAAACCCAGTACGTTGCAGGTCAGCGCGTCGTAATGGCAAGCAACGGCCGCGAAATTACCGTTTCCCCGCGTTAATCATCAGCGTGTGCGGTCATGCTGATGGCCGCATAAGCCTGCCCTTAACGGGCATAAAAAAAGCCTTGCGATCGCAAGGCTTTTTGCTTTCAGTCTCGCGACTGGAGCTCGGTAATATTGTGCTCCAGCCGGGCGATCATCTTAATCAACATCTCAAGCTCCTCCGCAGAGAACCCGGATAAAATTTCACCCCGGGTCTTACGAATTACCGTCTCCATCTGATCGATGATAGGCGACGCTTTGTCAGTCAATTTAATGCGTTTTGCCCGCCGATCGCTGGCGCAAGTCTGGCGAGAAATAAGGCCCTTCTCTTCCAGTTGATCGAGCGTGCGCACCAGTGAAGGCTGCTCAATGCCGATCGCTTTTGCCAGTTGAATTTGCGACTGATCGGGCGGTAACTGATGAATATTGTGCAGCGTCACCCAGTGTGTCTGCGTTAATTCCAGAGGTTTTAGGCGATGGTCAATCAAAGCACGCCAAATGCGCACTAAGCGTGCCAGATCAGAACCTAATGGCGATTCCAATTTCATCTCCTTATAATTAGTTTGCTAAGTTATTATACTCATTTTAGAATAGTTTGCAGCATTTATATTTGTAAAACAAATATATTGCTCGCCTCGCCAGGGCTTGTGCCGCGCCGCTTTCCGCGCGCTGGCGCACTTATTTTAAACAGGACAGTGACGCGTGAAGTTAACCTCAAGTTCTCCCGATTTACCCTTCCAGGATCTTATCTTTGGCGCCTCGGTCTATTTTCCGCCGCTCTTCAAAGCCGTGATGCTGGGCTTTCTTATCTGGCTGATGGCGCACCGCCTGCTGCGCGACTGGATCTACGCGGGCGATATCTGGCATCCGATGCTGATGGATCTCTCCTTCTTTGTGATTGCGCTGAGCCTCGCGCTCGGTCTGTTGATGGTGTGGTAACGATGCGGCTTAACTCACTGAAGTATTTCTCAACGTTATTGGTCGTGGCGGTTGCGCTGGCCGCAGGCTGGTGGATGTGGAACGTCTATATGCAGTCGCCCTGGACGCGGGATGGCAAAGTGCGCGCCGAGCAGGTGAGCATCACGCCGCAGGTCTCCGGCACTATTCGCCAGCTGGCGGTGAAAGATAACCAGTACGTTCACGCAGGCGATGTGCTGTTTCTGCTTGACGATACCCCTTATCACATTGCGGTAGTGAATGCTGAAGGGCAGCTGGCGAAGGCGCAAACGGAGCTGGCAAAAGCTAATAACGAAGCCAACCGCCGCCGCCACCTTTCCCATAACTACATTTCGGCTGAAGATCTCGACACCGCCAATATTGGCGTGAAAGCGGCGCAGGCCGATGTTGCCGTCGCCACGGCGCAGCTTAACCAGGCGAAATGGCAGCTGGCGCAAACCCGCGTTACCGCGCCGGTCGATGGCTGGGTGACAAACCTCTCTGCGCGCACGGGCAACTACGCCACTGCCGGTCAGCCGGTGTTTGCGCTGGTCGACAGCCACTCATTTTATGTCGTCGGCTATTTCGAAGAGACCAAACTGCGCCATATTCGTGAAGGTGCCGCAGCGAAGATTGTACTCTACAGCAGCAATAAAACGTTACAGGGTCACGTAGCCAGCATTGGTCGCGCCATTTACGATCAGAGCGTGGAGGCCGACAGCGGGCTGGTGGCGGATATAAAACCGACTGTTCCGTGGGTGCGGCTGGCGCAGCGTGTGCCGGTACGCATTCAGTTTGACGCCCTGCCGCAGGATATGACGCTGGTGGCCGGCACCACCTGCACCGTGACCATCAGCGAGCAGCCGTGAGCAGGCTGGCGCGGCTGTGGCAAAACCTGCCGTGGGTCAAGGCCACCGGCGGCCAGTGGCGCTACGCGCTGCGTAACGGCATTGCTATGTGCCTGGCCCTGACGCTGGCCTATGCGCTCAATCTTGACGAGCCTTACTGGGCGATGACCTCTGCGGCAGTCGTCAGCTTTCCCACCGTCGGCGGCGTGATCAGCAAAAGCCTCGGGCGCATTGCCGGTAGCCTGCTTGGGGCGTGCGCCGCACTGATTATCGCCGGGCAAACCCTTAACGATCCGTGGCTTTTTCTGTTTGCCATGGCGGGCTGGATAGCCTTTTGCACCTGGGCCTGCGCCCAGTTCAGCAATAACGTCGCCTATGCTTTCCAGCTGGCGGGCTACACCGCTGCCATCATCGCGTTTGCGATGACCAATATCACCGAAATTACCGAGCTATGGGACATCGCCCAGGCGCGCGTCTGCGAGGTGATCCTCGGCATTCTGTGCGGCGGCCTGATGATGATGATCCTGCCTGGCACCGCCGATGGCCCGACGCTGCTCGCCGCGCTAAGAAGGATGCACGCCCGGCTGCTGGAGCACGCCAGCCTGCTCTGGCAGGCGGAAACAAACGACGCTATCCGCAACGCGCATGAGAGCCTGATTGGGCAGATCCTCACCACTAACCTGCTGCGCATTCAGGCCTTCTGGAGCCACTATCGCTTTCGCCGTCAAAACCGCGTGCTCACCTGGCTACTCCATCAGCAGTTGCGCATGACCAGCGTCATCTCCAGCCTGCGGCGAATGATGCTCAACTGGCCCGACGCGCCCGCCACGCTGCGCCCTCTGCTTGAGCAGCTGCTGGCAGAGCTGGCGCATCACGATGCCGATGCGCTAACGGTTGCACGCATTATTGCCCCGCTGGCACCGACGCCGCAGGCTGACTATCGCCATCACGCTTTCTGGCAGCAGCTGCGCTACTTCTGCCGTTTATACCTTGCCAGCAGCCGCTGGTTACGTCATCTGGAAAATGCCTCGCCGGTAAGCGAAGCGCTGCCACCGCGCAGCCCGGCGTTAATGCGCGATATCGATAATGCCGAAGCGTTGTGGAGCGGGCTGCGAACCTTTGTCGCGCTGATTATGGTTGGAGCGTGGAGCCTCAGCGCGCAGTGGGAGCATGGATCCGCCGCGCTGACGCTGGCGGCGATCAGCTGCGTGCTCTACTCCGTTTCGCCCGCGCCGTTCAACTCTTTAACCCTGCTGTTGCGCACGCTTGCCCTGCTGACGCTGTTTAGCTTTGTGGTGAAATTTGGCCTGATGGTGCAGATCAACGCGCTGGCGCTGTTTCTGCTGTTTCTCTTTCCGCTGCTTACCACCCTGCAATTGCTCAAGCTTCAGATGCCAAAGCGCGCCGGGCTGTGGGGGCAATTGATTGTCTTTATGGGATCGTTTATCGCGGTGAGCGACCCACCGGTGTTTGATTTTGCCGATTTTCTCAATGCCGATCTGGCAAAGATCCTCGGCGTGGCGCTGGCCTGGCTCGCCTTTGCGGTGCTGCGACCGGGATCGGATGCGCGTAAAAGCCGTCGCCATATTCGCGCCCTGCGCCGCCATTTTGTTGACCAACTGAGCCGCACGCCGAGGTTGCAGGAACACCAATATGAGTCGGTTGTTTATCACCACATCAGCCAGCTCAGTAACAGCCAGGATGCACAGGCGCGGCGCTGGTTATTGCGCTGGGGCGTGGTGCTGCTCAACTGTTCGCATGTGGTGTGGCAACTGCGCGGCTGGGAGACGCGTTCCGATCCGTTAAGCCGGGTGCGCGATCGCGCCATTGGTCTGCTGCGGGATGTGATGAGCGAGCGCGGCGTGCAGCAACGATCGCTCAACGCCACGCTCACAGAGTTAGATCGGATTTGCGCGGCGCTGGGCCAGCATCACCAGCCCGCCGCGCGGGAACTTGCCTCGCTAATCTGGCGTCTCTACTGCGCGCTTGCCCAGCTGGAAAACGCGCCCGCGCCAGGCACCATCAGCGAGCCGGTTACTTAATTACGCCGCAGGCATAACGCGCCCCGCCACCGCCGAGCGGTTTTGGCTGATCGGACATGTTATCGCCACCGACGTGGATCATCAGCGCCTTGCCTTTCACCTCGTCCAGCTTTTTCAGGCGCGGCGCGACGACGGCATCGGTAGCTTTACCGTCATTATTGACCACCAGCACCGGCAGGTCGCCTAAATGGCCTTCCCCTTCGGGTCCTGCATGTTTGCCTGTTTTATGGGGATCGAGGTGGCCGCCCGCGGCTTCAGCAGCAGAGGGCTTGCCCTCTTTCATCGCTGGCTCGCAGCTCCCGTTAGCATGCACATGGAAACCGTGCTCGCCGGGCGGTAGCGCGTTGAGGTCGGGCGCAAACTCCAGCCCTTTATCGGTTTCGCTGATCTTGACGCTACCGACGGACTGCCCGACGCCCTGCGCGGTGACGAGGTTCATCTGCACTTCTTCACTGGCGGCCTGCGCACCCGCACAGGTGAGCAGAGCCAGCATTGCCAGACTAAAACGCTTCATGTGACCTCCGTTGGATTGTTTTCGCTCTGTAAGTGTAGGCCAGAGCGGCACTTTTCACCGGGAGGTCATAGCGTTAGCTTACGGCACGTCGTAGCCGAGCGCCGCTTTACGGATGCGGAACCACTGCTGGCGGGACATCTGAAGATTCAGCGCGCCAAGGGATGAACGCACGCGCTCAATTTTGCCGGAGCCGATAATCGGCAGCGGCGCAGAGGGTAAACGCAGCACCCAGGCGTAAATCACCTGCTCAATGTTTTCGGCGTTCAGCTCCGTTGCCACCCGGTGCAGCTCATCGCGCAGCGGCTGGCAGTCGGCATCGCTGAAGATGCGCCCGCCGCCCAGGCAGGACCACGCCATCGGGCGAATGCGCAACTGCTGAAGCTGATCGAGCGTGCCATCAAGCAGCAGCGGCTGGTGCACAGGCGAGATCTCCACCTGATTGGTGACCAGCGTAAACGGCAGCCGTGATTGCAGCAGGGAGAATTGCGCAGGCGTAAAGTTAGAGACGCCGAAGTGGCGCACTTTACCGCTCTGATGCAGCTGTAAAAAGGCTTCGGCGACTTCATCGGCATCCATCAGCGGATCCGGGCGATGGATCAACAGCAGATCGAGATAGTCGGTCGCCAGGTTGACCAGCGACTGCTCGGCGCTGTGAATAATATGGTCGCGCTCGGTGATGTAGTGACCGAGCGCGTGTTCCGGCTTCGCGGTGGTGGCGATGCCACATTTAGTGACCATCTCCATGCGCGCGCGCAGATGCGGGGCAAGCTTGAGGGCTTCGCCGAAGGCGGCTTCACACTGATAGCCGCCATAGATATCGGCATGATCGACGGTAGTGACACCAAGATCGAGATGAGCTTCAATAAAACTGACCAGCTGGCGCGGCGTGAAATTCCACTCCATCAGACGCCAGTAACCCATCACAAAACGTGAGAACTCAGGACCTTGCGGCGCAAGGGCAATACGCTGAACCATCATGATTTCCTCGAAGGTAATTTGCCCCGAGTATACCCATTTTTGCCCTTAAAACAGCGAAGGTTGATCAGGTTCTTCCGGGGGTTGGTCACGCATTGCGCGCAATTTACGCTGCCAGCGCTGGCGGCAGAGGCGCAGCACCTCCTGCTTTTGCGCATCGCTCATCGCTTGCCAGTTAAAGCGCTCATCGCGGCTGCGCATACAGCCACGGCAAAAGCCGCGCTCATCTGTCTGACAGATGCCGCGACACGGACTCTGGACCGGGAAAAACTCCAGTTGTTCAGGCAATGGACGCTCCATAGATGCAGGCTTTCTCTACATTCAAGACCGCGGTGAGATATTGCGCAACTGTTAAAAACGCATTGTTCGCCAATTGCCATCACAAAGTTCGCCCGCTAGAGTGTGTCGATGCGCAAGAATTCTGAACACGATACACGCGAACACTTACTGGCCACCGGCGAGCAGCTCTGTATGCATCGCGGCTTTACCGGCATGGGGTTGAGCGAATTACTGAAAACGGCGGAAGTGCCGAAAGGCTCCTTCTACCACTACTTTCGCTCGAAAGAGGCGTTTGGCGTGGCGCTGCTTGAGCGCTACTACGCCGGTTACCACCAGCGGCTGGCAAACCATTTTTCCAGCGGCCCGGGCACGGCGCGCGACAGATTGCTGGCCTATTATCAGGAGACGCTGAATCAGTTTTGCCAGCAGGGCCATATCAGCGGCTGCCTGACGGTGAAGCTTTCGGCGGAAGTGTGCGATCTCTCGGAAGATATGCGCACGGCGATGGACAGCGGTGCGCGGGGGATTATCGCCCTGCTGGCACAGGCGCTGGAGCAGGGACGCGAGGAGAAGAGCCTCGCCTTTGCAGGCGAAGCGCGCTCCCAGGCACAGGTGTTATATGCCCTGTGGCTCGGCGCAAATCTGCAGGCGAAAATTTCGCGCAGTGCCGTGCCGCTGGAAAGCGCGCTGGCGCATGCGCAGCAGATCATTACCCGGCCTGAATAACATCAGGCTTTTTATTTCACTTTTTACTAGTCGACCGGTCTATTCAGGAGTTGTTTATGTCCAGTAAATTATTTACGCCGTTGAAAGTCGGTGCCATTACCGTACCGAACCGCGTGTTGATGGCGCCCCTGACGCGCCTGCGCAGCATTGAGCCGGGCGATGTCCCAACACCGCTGATGGCGGAGTACTACCGCCAGCGTGCCAGCGCCGGGCTTATCATCAGTGAAGCGACGCAAATCTCCGCGCAGGCCAAAGGTTATGCGGGCGCGCCGGGTCTGCACAGCGACGAGCAGATCGCCGCCTGGAGAAAGATCACCGATGCAGTGCATGCCGATGATGGCCGTATTGCGGTTCAGCTGTGGCACACCGGCCGTATCTCTCACAGCAGCTTACAGCCGGGCGGTGCCGCACCGGTTGCGCCGTCTGCCATCAGCGCGGGTACCCGTACCTCGCTGCGTGATGAAAACGGCAACGCCACCCGTGAAGATACCTCCATGCCGCGCGCGCTGGAGACCGATGAGATCCCGGGCATCGTTAATGATTTCCGCCAGGCCGTTGCCAACGCGCGCGAAGCCGGTTTCGATCTGGTTGAGCTGCACTCTGCCCACGGCTACCTGCTGCACCAGTTCCTCTCTCCTTCTGCTAACCAGCGTACCGACCAGTATGGCGGCAGCGTTGAAAACCGCGCGCGCCTTGTGCTGGAAGTGATTGACGCCGTGTGTGAAGAGTGGAGCGCCGATCGCATCGGTATTCGCGTCTCGCCAATCGGCTCTTTCCAGAACACCGACAATGGCCCGAACGAAGAAGCGGACGCGCTCTACCTGATTGAAGAGCTGGGTAAACGCGGTATTGCTTACCTGCACATGTCCGAGCCGGACTGGGCGGGCGGTGAGCCCTACAGCGAAACGTTCCGTGAAAAAGTGCGTGCGCGCTTCCATGGCCCGATTATCGGTGCTGGCGCATACAGCGTGGAAAAAGCGGAAGACCTGATCAACAAGGGGCTGATTGATGCCGTGGCGTTTGGCCGCGCCTATATCGCCAACCCGGATCTGGTAAAACGCCTGCAGCTGAAAGCGGAACTCAACCCGCAGCGCCCGGAAAGCTTCTATGGCGGCGGCGCGGAAGGTTACACCGACTACCCTTCTCTCTGAGAAGCGGATTGAGATTTGATAGCGGCCCGGATCGGCCGCTATACTAAAACCGTGTTTCGAACCGGAACGTTAACGCATTCATAAAAGAGGATATTATGCGCTTACTTCACACCATGCTGCGCGTCGGCGACCTGCAACGCTCAATCAATTTCTACACCAACGTGCTGGGCATGAAACTGCTGCGCACCAGCGAAAACCCGGAGTACAAATATTCGCTGGCTTTTGTCGGTTACGGTGATGAGAGCGAAGAAGCGGTGATTGAGCTGACCTACAACTGGGGTGTCGACAGCTATGAGCTGGGCACGGCGTATGGTCATATCGCGCTGAGCGTGGAAAACGCGGCGGAGTCCTGCGAAGCGATTCGCAAAAACGGCGGCAACGTCACCCGTGAAGCTGGCCCGGTTAAAGGCGGCACCACGGTTATCGCCTTCGTTGAAGATCCGGACGGTTACAAAATCGAACTGATTGAAGAGAAAGATGCCGGACGCGGTCTGGGTCACTGATCCCCCCGGGCGCGCAATGCGCCCGCTGTTTTACATCTTTCCGTAAAATTTGCCATAATGCGCTGCCCTTTTTTCCTATCAAGAGATCCTGATGTCCGATAATGCTCAACTGACTGCTCTGTGCGACCGTTTTCGCGGTTTTTACCCTGTGGTAATCGATGTTGAAACCGCCGGGTTTAACGCCAAAACCGACGCCCTGCTGGAGGTCGCCGCCGTTACGTTAAAAATGGATGAGCAAGGCTGGCTGATGCCTGACAGCACCCTGCACTTTCACGTTGAGCCATTCGAAGGAGCTAATCTGCAGCCGGAAGCGCTGGCGTTTAATGGGATCGACCCGACCAACCCGCTGCGCGGCGCGGTAAGCGAATACGACGCCCTGCATGCCATTTTCAAACTGGTACGCAAAGGGATGAAAGACCAGAACTGCAACCGGGCGATCATGGTGGCGCATAACGCGACCTTCGATCACAGCTTTATGATGGCTGCCGCCGAGCGTTCGGCGATGAAACGCAATCCGTTTCACCCCTTCGTGACCTTCGATACTGCCTCATTGAGCGGGCTGGCGCTGGGTCAAACCGTACTCTCTAAAGCCTGTGCGGCCGCTGGCATCGCTTTTGACGCCACGCAGGCACACTCCGCGTTGTATGACACGGAGCAGACCGCACAACTGTTTTGTGAAATCGTCAACCGCTGGAAGCGCCTTGGCGGCTGGCCGTTGCCGACGCCAGAAGTCGATTCAGAAGCCTGAAAAAACCGGTCAACAGACCGGTTTTTTATTAAAAGTGGTAGACCAGCCCGGCGGTGGTGAGCAGCGCGGAGTGCTCTATCCCGGCGCTATCCTTGAAAGAGGCGCGCGCATAGGTCCCCTCCCTGGAGAAGGTGGCGGTATTGGTCCCTTTTTTGTTTAACGTGCGATCCCAGGTGCTTTCCAGATAGAGCTTTGCCTGCTGCGTGACGTAATAGCCGACGCTAGCCGAAAGGGAAAAGTTCTGCTGCTGCCGGGTAGTATCGCTGAAGGTGATGCTGCGCAAGTAGTGCTGGTCTGTCGCCTGCGCGCTTACCCAGCGGCTATATTTCAGGCTGGTTCCTGCTTCAACATTGCCATAGCGATAACGACCGGTAAGGCCAACATAGGGTACGTTGAAGCGCTGTGAATATCCGAGAACTTTCACATCATCGAAACGGCCAACCTTTGCGCCATTATTACGGCTGAAGGTGCCGCCGTGCGCTGAGAAGCTGGTACGGCTTTGCCGGTAGCCGCCCATCACGCCAAGCCGCCAGTCAGGCTGATGAATGAGCCATCCGGTCAGATTGAGATCCCACTGGTTAGCGAAATTGAGCCACGTATTAGGGTGAGAGCTATGGTCGGTCCATCGGGATTGCGACGCCTGCTGCCAGTCATAATCATCCATCTTGCTGCCACTGTGCGCGACAGTTGTCCAGCCGGACGCACCGAAAGTGAGCCATGACTGCAACGGCCACTCGATAGAGCCCCGCACCACGACAGCGTGACGATAGCGCCAGTCAAGCTCGCTGATTTTGCGTCCGCCCTCATCGGTATCATAGACCCGCTCCTTCGCCGTTCCGCTTAGGGTGCCCAGTGAGATACTGGTCATCACATTCTCCTTGCTTGCCAGCGGTTGCTGCGCCGTGGCTGAAAAAGCAAAGAGAAGCGTCATCAACGCAATCATCTTGTCTATTGTTTTCATCATTCATCCTGAATTGAGGCAATCCTGTTCACAGCTGGTCATCAGAAAAAGCATGCCTGGGTTTATCAAAATTCTTAAAATAGGATAATTAACAAACAGTTACGTGCAAAATTTGCACAGTAATACCCAATAATTTAGCTTAAGTCAACGCACCGTGAGCAGGTGACAGGCAATAAAAAAGGGCTCATGTCGAAACATGAGCCCTTTCAAGGCGGAGCCGATAACGCCGGGTTATTCGGCGTCCGGTACGCCTTTATATTTCGCTGCGGCCTCTTTGATCAGCGGCTGCAATTCACCGCGCTGATACATCTCGATAATGATATCGCAGCCGCCAACCAGCTCACCCTCAACCCACAGCTGCGGGAAGGTTGGCCAGTTTGCATATTTTGGCAGTTCGGCACGGATATCCGGGTTTTGCAGGATATCCACATAGGCAAAACGCTCGCCGCATGCAGAGAGCGCCTGAACGGCCTGGGCGGAGAAACCGCAGCTTGGCAGTTTCGGCGAGCCTTTCATGTACAGCAGAATCGGGTTCTCAGCGATCTGGCGCTGAATTTTCTCAAGAGTCTCACTCATTGTCTTTGCTTCCTTCAACTTCTTCTACGGCAGAGATCGAACATTGTAGCGGGTCAGGCTTGCTTCGGAAAATAACATTTTATTCACCGCGCGAATTTACGCTGTTACAGGCACGATAAGGTAAGCGTGACTTAAGCCAACCCGGCGCGGCTCAGGCGGCGAAAAAACCGTTTTTAGCGAAACGTTTTGCTCGTTTTTGCGCGCTTGTTAACGAAACGACGTTACAGATGCAAAAACAGTATTAACGTTTGGGCTTTTTATAGATTAGAATCGACGAGTTTTTTAAATCATACGCAAGCATAATAAGATGCCTGCCCTAACAGGGGAATGCTCAGTGGCGCGGATACCAAAAGCTTCAATCACGCTCTGTGCTTTGTTGTTCACCACATTGTCTTTCACGCCATTAGCGAGCGCTTCTGAACAAGCGCCAGCCTCGGCCGTGCAAAAAACACATCTGGCGAAAGCATCCGAACGTAAGAAAAAAAACAGTTCTACAAAAACAACAAAGAAAAGCAGTGGCACTCTAGCAGAAAAAGTCAGCAGTAAAAAAACCGCAAAAACCAAAACGTCGACCAAATCGATAAAAAAGAAAAACAGCGCTACCCCGCAGAAAACCGCTAAAACTCCCTCGCGTCGTAAAGCATCCAGCTCACTGAAAACTGCAACCGTTAGCTGGACTGAGAAGTGTACGCCGCGCAAAGGCCACAAGCCGCACTGTATTAAAGTGAAAAGCAGCCAGGCCGGCACGCTGGCTGACGTGCATAAACTGCGCGTGCAAAAAGTGCAAAAAACCGCGATGTCGAAGCTGATGAACCAGCTCGGCAAACCCTACCACTGGGGCGGTTCCTCGCCGAAAACCGGTTTTGATTGCAGCGGGCTGGTCTATTACGCCTATAAAGATCTGGTGAAATTCCGTATTCCGCGTACCGCCAATGAGATGTATCACCTGCGTGATGCCTCGCCGGTTAACCTGCGCGAACTGGAGAGCGGCGATCTGGTCTTCTTCCGCACCCAGGGTCGCGGCACCGCCGATCACGTTGGCGTCTATGTCGGCAACGGCAAATTTATCCAGTCACCACGAAGCGGCCAGGATATTCAGGTCACTTCATTAAGCGAAGATTACTGGCAGCGCCACTATGTTGGTGCGCGCCGCGTAGTGACACCGAAAACCATTCGCTAACTCCCTCTCCCACCTGCCGCTTGCGCGGCAGGTGTTACTTCGCCTTACTCCGCTGCCGCACAGACGCGCGACGCTGAATTACGCCCGGAGAAGAGCACCAGCAGCAGCCCCAGCCCGGCAATAATCGCTCCCATCACCGGAACAAAACTGTAGCCGAGACCGCCGGAAATCACCGCCCCACCTGCCGCCGCGCCAAGGGCATTACCCAGGTTAAATGCGCCAATATTGACCGATGACGACAGCCCCGGTGCTTCATGGGCAACACGCATTACGCGCATCTGCAACGGCGGCACCACCGCGAAGGTTGCCGCGCCCCACACCACCATTGCGATCGCCGCACCAATCTCACTGCGCGCCAGCAGCGGGATCGCCAGCATGATAACAATCAGCAGCAGTAAAAAGCCTTTCAGGGTGCCGGTTACCGAGCGGTCCGCCAGTTTTCCACCCAAAAAGTTACCAATCGAGAAACCAACGCCAATCAGTACCAGCATGGCGGTGACAAACACCGGCGTGGCGTCCGTCAACGTGCGCAACACCGGCGAGATGTAGGTATAGAGGGTAAACATTGCGCCAGCACCGAGCACGGTAGTCAGCAGCGCCGTCAGCACCTGCGGGCGCATCAGTACCGCGAGCTCGTTGCGCACGTTGGGTCGTGCGCCCGCGCCGCCTTTCGGTAATGAGAAGAAGAGCGAGACCATGGAGATCACTCCAAGCCCGGCAGTTGCCATAAAGGACATGCGCCAGCCGATAGTCTCCCCAAGCCAGGTGGCGGCAGGCACACCGCCAATATTGGCGATAGTCAGCCCCATAAACATCGTCGCCACCGCACTGGCCTGCTTCTCTTTCGCGACAACGCTTGCGGCTACCACCGAGCCAAGGCCGAAGAACGCGCCGTGGTTAAGGCTGGTGATGATACGGGCGATCATCAGGGTGGCGTAATCGGGCGCAATGGCAGAGAGCACATTGCCAACGGTGAAGATCGCCATTAAGAAAATCAGCGCGTTACGACGGCCGCGATGGGAAAGCAGCAGCGTCATCAGCGGCGCGCCCACCATCACGCCGATGGCATAGGCGCTAATCAGCATCCCCGCCGCCGGAATCGATACCCCAACACCCTGCGCAATCACCGGCAGTAATCCCATCGGGGAGAACTCAGTGGTACCAATCCCAAAGGCGCCTATCGCCAGCGCAAGCAGGGGGAAATTTATTTTCATCTTTTGACTCCGAAATGGACATGCCGACCCTCTAGCGGGTCGCGAAAGGCAAAAGTATGACAGGTGTCACAAAAAACAGAAGTGAGCGTACGGAGAAAAGTTTATTGCGCAACGGGTAACAATAGGGACGCAAGAACCGAGGGAGAGGGCTCTCCCTCGCATCAGATCAATGCAGTGCAGCGGTCAGCGCGCCGAAAACAATCAGGCTCAGAACGATGACGGTGGTGAAGAGTGAATACTTAAGATCGGTGCTCATCAATTTTTCTCCATTTAATTTCCCCACAAAAAGTGAGCTTACGCATTTTTGCACAAATTATGGGAAAAATCTTGCGTGATTTGCCAGCAGAACCGTTTTAATACTTCCCCTTTTGCTCAAGATCAGACAAAATTCGACGCTAAATTTATTAGCGTACCGGCCATTGACTCCCCTCCTGACGTCCAGTGTCGTTTTCCCGGCGTACCGCACTCACTTTGATGAGTTCAGGGTGTTTAAAGGCAAACGTTTACCTACCGAATTATCAGGAGCTTACGATATGGTCTGGAGTAATATCTGATGGCAACGATTAAAGATGTCGCGAAACGAGCAAACGTTTCCACTACAACCGTATCACATGTAATTAACAAAACCCGTTTCGTCGCCGAAGAGACGCGCAACGCTGTCTGGGCGGCGATCAAAGAGCTGCACTATTCGCCAAGCGCCGTTGCGCGCAGCCTGAAAGTGAATCACACCAAATCGATTGGTCTGCTGGCGACCAGCAGTGAAGCGGCCTACTTCGCCGAGATCATCGAAGCGGTTGAGAAGAAGTGTTTCCAGAAGGGTTACACCCTGATCCTCGGCAACGCCTGGAACAGCCAGGAGAAGCAGCGCGCCTATCTGTCGATGATGGCGCAAAAGCGTGTCGATGGCCTGCTGGTGATGTGCTCTGAGTACCCGGAAACCGTGCTCACCATGCTTGAGGAGTATCGCCATATTCCGATGGTGGTGATGGACTGGGGCGAATCGAAGGCGGACTTCACCGATTCGGTGATCGATAACGCCTTCCAGGGCGGCTATATGGCCGGTCGTTACCTGATCGAGCGCGGCCATCGCGACATCGGCGTGATCCCGGGTCCGCTGGAGCGCAACACCGGCGCAGGTCGTCTGGCCGGTTTTATGAAGGCGATGAACGAAGCGATGATCAACGTGCCGGAAAACTGGATTGTGCAGGGCGACTTTGAGCCGGAGTCCGGCTACCGCGCCATGCAGCAGATCCTCGGCCAGTCCTCACGCCCCACTGCAGTCTTCTGCGGCGGCGACATTATGGCGATGGGCGCACTCTGCGCCGCCGATGAGATGGGTCTGCGCGTGCCGCAGGACATCTCCGTTATCGGCTATGACAACGTGCGCAACTCGCGCTTCTTCACCCCGGCGTTGACGACGATTCATCAGCCGAAAGACTCACTGGGCGAAACGGCATTCACCATGCTGCTCGATCGCATTGTGAATAAGCGCGAACAGTCGCAGTCGATTGAGGTACATCCGCGCCTGGTTGAGCGCCGCTCGGTGGCCGATGGCCCCTTCCGCGATTACCGCCGTTAATCCCTTTGCGCGGGAGCCTTACTCCGGCTCCCGCAGCCACTCCTTATTCAACGTTTCACTATCGCCCAGGTAATCGAGCAGCCAGTTCAGCGCAGGCGACGCCTCGTTTTGTTGCCATGTCAGGCAGCAGGCGGCATCCGGAAACGGGTTTTCCAGTTCAAGCGCCACCCAGTCACCGCTATCGAGCCACGGTCGGGCAAAATGGGCTGGCACCATCCCCACGCAGAGCCCCGCCGACAGGCACGCTTCCGACGAGGCCCAGTCGGGCACCATCACCCTTTTTTGGTTATCCAGCAGCCAGGTAATGCGCTTCGGCAACGAGCGGGAGGTATCCTCCTGAATCAGCGACGGCCAGTTGCGCAACGTCTCATCACTTAGCGGACCGTTGAGTTGTGCCAGCGGATGCTGACGTGAGACGACACACTTCCAGCTCAAAGTGCCCATATCACGAAAAGCATAACGTCCACCGACCGGAATGGCCTGCGTGGCGCCGATCGCCAGTTCAACCCGACCATCGGCGAGCGCATCCCACACACCGTTGAACACTTCCTGGTAGACCACCAGTTCGACATCGCTGAAGTGACGATAGAAATCGACAATCATCTGCCGGGTGCGGGCGGGTTTCACAATGTTATCGACGGCAATCGGCAACTGGCCGCGCCAGCCGTTGGCAATCTGCTGACACTGCTGGCGGGTGATCAGCATTTTTTTGATAACAGACCGCCCCTCCTTTAAAAACCAGACCCCGGCGGGGGTTAATTCCACATCACGGTGGCGGCGCACAAACAGCGGCACCGCCAGCCACTCCTCCAGCTGACGCACGGTGTAGCTCACCGCAGAGGGCACGCGGTGCAACTCCTGCGCTGCGCCGCTAAAGCTGCCGTTACGCGCCACGGCATCCACCACTTCAAGGGAGTATTCTGACCACATATTCTGCCTGCAAAATTTTTGAAACCAATGTGCAAATATTAGCGTTTCACAACCAGGAAAGCACTCCTTACACTTCCCCACCCTGATTACCTGCAATTAAAGAGAAATGAGAATGCAACCTGGCAAAGGATTTTTAGTCTGGCTCGCGGGCTTAAGCGTGCTGGGCTTTTTAGCCACCGACATGTACCTGCCCGCTTTCAGCGCGATTCAGCAAGATTTAAACACCTCTCCCGCCGTGATCAGCGCCTCGCTGAGTTTGTTCCTGGCCGGGTTCGCGGTGGCGCAGCTGCTGTGGGGGCCGCTGTCGGATCGCTATGGTCGCAAACCGATTCTGCTGATTGGTCTCTCTATTTTCGCCCTGGGCTGCCTTGGCACCCTCTGGGTGCGCGATGCCACCTGGCTGCTGGTGCTGCGTTTTGTGCAGGCTGTCGGCGTCTGTGCCGCTACCGTTAGCTGGCAGGCGCTGGTGACGGATCACTACCCGGCGCACCGTGTTAACCGCATTTTCGCCACCATTATGCCGCTGGTCGGCTTAACCCCGGCGCTGGCCCCGCTGCTCGGTGCCTGGTTGCTGGCGCATATTGAATGGCAGGCGATTTTCGCTACCCTGCTGGCGATCACCGTGGTGCTGATGATCCCGGTTTTCCGCCTCAAATCGCCGGTAAAAGAGGTGGCGCATGACCAGCAGGCACTCACCTTCCTCGATCTGCTGCGCGCCCGCGATTATCGCGGCAATGTGATGATCTACGCCGCCTGCTCTGCCAGCTTCTTCGCCTGGCTTACCGGCTCGCCGTTTATCCTGCATGAGATGGGCTATGGCCCGTCGGTAATTGGCCTGAGCTATGTGCCACAAACCTTCGCCTTCCTGATTGGTGGTTACGGCTGCCGCGCAGCGCTGCAAAAATGGCAGGGTTCGCGCATGTTGCCGTGGTTACTGAGCGGCTTCGCTCTGAGCGTGCTGGCGACCTGGGCAGTCGGCTTCATTCCCGGCGTCTCGCTGACCGCGCTGCTGATCCCCTTCTGCCTGATGGCGATGGCAAATGGCGCTATCTACCCTATCGTGGTGGCGCGGGCGCTACGTCCCTTCCCGCAGGCGACGGGCCGCGCGGCAGCATTGCAGAATACCCTGCAACTGGGGCTCTGCTTCTTCGCAAGCCTCGTTGTTTCGTGGCTGATCATTACCCCGCTGCTGACCACCACCAGCGTGATGCTCGCCATGGTGCTGCTCGCGGCACTCGGTTATGGCATTCAGCATCGCGCAGGCGAAGAGCAGGATGAAGTGCGTGAGCCCTCCTCCGCGCGCGGGTAGTTGCTGACGGGACTGTCGCTAATGGCGTAATTAGCCTGCTATTAGCGACAAGTTGAATCACCTGATATTGAGGCCTATACTGATTCTCGGCTATCTCATAAATACGATAAATATTATGCAGTAACGGGCACCGGAGCGTGCTCGTTTCCCCAAGGAGGGCCTTTTCTGGCAAGGGTCTCTCCCTTCCTCTGTTCTACGTCTGATATCAGCCTTACGGTGCAAACCGTGAGATTTCTCACAAATTCTGCCAGCGTCTACGCTTGTAGAGTTCTGATCACTATTCGTGATGGAGAAGGTATGAGTTCATCGTGTATAGAAGAAGTGAGCGTGCGGGATGACAACTGGTTCCGCATAGCAAACGAACTGCTGGGTCGCGCAGGTATTCGTATCAACGGTCCCGCACCCGCAGATATTCAGGTGAAAAATCCTGATTTTTTCAAACGCGTTTTACAGGACGGATCGCTCGGACTCGGCGAAAGTTATATGGACGGCTGGTGGGAGTGCGAGCGGCTCGACATATTCTTCACCCAGGTACTGCGCGCTGGCCTTGAAAAACAGCTTCCGCACCATCTCAAAGATACGCTGCGCATCGCCGCGGCCCGGCTCTTCAACCTGCAAAGTAAAAAGCGGGCGTGGATTGTCGGCAAAGAGCACTACGACCTCGGCAACGATCTCTTTACCCGCATGCTCGACCCGGCGATGCAGTACTCCTGTGGCTACTGGAAAGAGGCGACCACCCTTGCCGAGGCGCAGCAGGCAAAATTGCGGCTTATCTGCGAAAAATTACAGTTAACCCCCGGTATGCGCGTGCTCGATATCGGCTGCGGCTGGGGCGGGCTGGCGCAGTTTATGGCACAGCACTATGGCGTTCGCGTGGTCGGCGTCACCATCTCCGCAGAGCAGCAGAAAATGGCGCAACAGCGCTGCGCCGGGCTGGATGTGGAGATTCTGTTGCAGGATTACCGCGATTTGCGCGATCAGTTTGACCGCATCGTCTCCGTCGGTATGTTTGAACACGTCGGGCCGAAAAACTACGCCACCTACTTTGATGTGGTCGACAAAAACCTGAAGCCGGACGGCCTCTTTTTACTCCACACCATCGGCTCCAGACAGACCGATAACAATGTTGATCCGTGGATCAACCGCTATATCTTCCCGAACGGCTGTCTGCCCTCGGTGCGCCACATCGCTACCGCCAGTGAGCCGCACTTTGTGATGGAGGACTGGCACAACTTCGGCGCCGATTATGACCGCACGCTAATGGCCTGGTATGGGCGCTTTCTCGCCGCGTGGCCGGAGATTGCCGACAACTACTCCGAGCGGTTTAAACGCATGTTCAGTTACTATCTGAACGCCTGCGCCGGGGCCTTTCGCGCCCGCGATATTCAGCTCTGGCAGGTGGTGTTTAGCCGCGGCGTCGAGAAAGGTCTGCGCGTCGCGCGTTAGCGCTGCGTTTGAGCAACAAAAAAGCCGCAACGGCTACGCTGCGGCTTTTTGCTGTTTGTGGCGTCTGGTCACTCGACGACATTCACCACAACAGCAGCCTCTTTGGCCGCCAGTACGCGCTCAACGGTATCGACAACGGCCTGAGTTTGCGGATCGATCTCAATATTGACGCGCTGGCCCAGTTTTTTGCCACTCAGGGTGGTGCGCTGCAGCGTTTCCGGGATCAGATGCACGCAAAAACGCGTGGCGGTCACTTCGCCGACCGTCAGGCTGATACCGTCGATGCCAATAAATCCTTTATAAAGGATGTATTTCATCAGCGTCGGATCCTGCACTTTAAACCAGATCTGACGGTTATTTTCCGAGGCGAGGATTTTGACGATTTCAGCGGTCGACATAATATGACCCGACATTAAATGCCCGCCAATCTCATCGCTGAATTTCGCCGCGCGCTCAACGTTAACGATATCCCCAACTTCGAGTTCGCCAAGGTTGGTAATACGCAGCGTCTCTTTCATCAAATCAAAGCTGATATGGCTACCGTTAATCTCGGTGACGGTCAGGCAGCAGCCGTTATGCGCAATGGACGCCCCGGTTTCAATTCCGTCCAGCATCGTTTCAGGCAGCTCAACAACGTGGGTGCGAAAATTCGGTTTTTCGTCAATCGACACCACTTTTGCCGTGCCCTGTACAATACCCGTAAACATAATCATCACTCCTGTTTCATTCTTACGGCATTACCGTGTGCTTCACGCACAATAACAGGTGAAAAATCCCCTTGCCAGCCTGAAGCCCGCTTTGCGGCGAAAGATAATTTTGATTTATGGATAACGTGGCAAAAAGGGGCGTTAACAGGTACTATTTGAGCAGATGTCGCACTTATCGCAGTGCGGCATTTTTTGTCGCACAAGGATATAACTCCTTTCTCTTAAGTATTTCCATTCTCTCTTATAACAACAATATATAGGTGTTCGCGTGCAGAAGTATGTAACAGAGGCGCGTCAATTACTGGCACTTGCCCTGCCGGTGATTTTTGCGCAGGTTGCCCAGACGGCGATGGGCTTCGTCGATACCGTGATGGCCGGGGGCTATAGCGCCACGGATATGGCTGCGGTCGCTATCGGTACCTCTATCTGGTTCCCCGCTATTCTGTTTGGTCACGGCCTGCTGCTGGCAATGACGCCGGTGATTGCGCAGCTGAATGGTTCCGGGCGTCGCGATCGCATCGCGCATCAGGTGAGCCAGGGGTTCTGGCTGGCGGGTGCCGTATCGGTGCTGATTATGATTGTGCTGTGGAACGCCGGTCATATTATTCGCGCCATGCATAACATCGACCCGCTGATGGCCGATAAAGCGGTCCACTTTTTACGCGCGCTGATGTGGGGCGCACCGGGGTACCTCTTCTTCCAGGTGTTGCGCAACCAGTGCGAAGGGCTGGCGCGCACCAAACCCGGTATGGTGATGGGCTTTCTCGGCCTGCTGGTCAATATTCCGGTTAACTACGCTTTTATCTATGGCCGTTTCGGTATGCCGGAGCTGGGCGGCGTCGGCTGCGGCGTGGCGACCGCGTCGGTCTACTGGGTGATGTTTATCTTTATGCGCCTCTACGTGAAACACGCCGGTGCGATGCGCGACATCAAACACGAGGCCCGCTTCGCACGACCCGATATGGCGGTGTTGAAACGACTGGCCCAGCTCGGCTTACCGATTGCGCTGGCGCTCTTCTTCGAAGTGACCCTGTTTGCCGTCGTCGCGCTGCTGGTCTCGCCTCTCGGCATTGTCGATGTTGCCGGACACCAGATTGCGCTTAACTTCAGCTCGCTGATGTTCGTGTTGCCGATGTCGCTGGCAGCGGCGGTCACCATTCGCGTCGGCTTCCGCCTCGGTCAGGGCTCGACGATTGATGCCAAAACCTCGGCGCGTACCGGGTTGATGGTCGGCGTCTGTATGGCGGCCATTACCGCGGTGTTTACGGTGCTGATGCGCGAGCAAATCGCCCTGCTCTATAACGACAACCCGGAAGTGGTGGCGCTGGCATCGCATCTGATGATGCTGGCGGCAATCTATCAGATCTCTGATTCGATTCAGGTGATCGGTAGCGGCATCTTGCGCGGGTATAAAGATACGCGCTCGATCTTCTTTATTACCTTTATCGCCTACTGGGTGCTGGGGCTGCCGACCGGCTACATTCTGGCGCTGACGGATCTGCTGGTTGCACCAATGGGACCAGCAGGCTTCTGGATGGGCTTTATTATTGGCCTGACCTCGGCGGCGGTAATGATGATGCTGCGCATGCGCCATTTGCAGCGTCAGCCTTCGAGCCGTATTTTGCAGCGCGCGGCACGCTAAACCGCTGTAGCCGTCTGCGGGCGGCTACTTTCAGCGCGTTTTGCTCAGTTGTTCCGCAATCGAGTGAATTCAGTAAGAAATCTGCCATTTTCCGCTTGCCACATCTGCGGGCTGCCGCTAATATTCGTCCCCGTTGTCAACCACAACATTGCGTTCATAGCTCAGTTGGTTAGAGCACCACCTTGACATGGTGGGGGTCGTTGGTTCGAGTCCAATTGAACGCACCATCCTTCTTCAGTGCGTCCGTAGCTCAGTTGGTTAGAGCACCACCTTGACATGGTGGGGGTCGGTGGTTCGAGTCCACTCGGACGCACCATTCGTTGTTACTCTCTGTTTTATCCCCTTTATTTCATCTCAGCTTCAGCATCACCCACACGCCTTCTGCGCGTTACCGGTCGTGATAAAAATTTTCCCACAGAAATAAGAGATAAAAAAAACCGCACCTTGCGGCGCGGCTTTTCATATGACTGCAAGGCTTATCAGAAGCCGACTTTCAGCGTGATTTGACCGCCGTAGCCGCCGGTACCCGCGTCATCGATGCTGCGGGTGTAGCCCGCGCGCACCCCGAGGGTCACGTTATCGCGGATCTGGCCATCGATGCCGACATCCAGCGCTGCCGCGGTGCCATCCTGATCCGGATTGAACGACGTTTCGCTGCCTGCCACACCCGGCGCGCTAACGTTCAGCGTGCCCTTCGAGTCGAAGGTCTGGATAAAGGACGGACGGATAAACCAGCTTACCGGTACCGGTTTACCGCTCTCTTTCAGCGTCGCATTGTTGCCCAGACGCAGACCGGCACGTACCTGCTGGCTGTGACCATCACCGAACTGGACGTCAGCCACATCATCACTGCCATCTTTCAGGTTCACGCCGCGATACTGGTACTGCACCTGCGGTTCCAGCACCAGGCCGCTGCCAATCTCAAACGGCAGACCGGTTTCGAAGGAGCCAACGTAGCCCCAGCCGTGGGTTTTCAGGCCGTCGCCGTCGCGCGGATTAGTGTCGAAGTTGTGGCGAGTACCCTGTGCCACTACGTCCATCCACCAGCCGCTCTCATGCACGCCATTGAGGTAGAGACCGCCGCTGTAAGCGTCATCGCGAACCGTACCAGCTTTTGACTTGTTGTTACGCTGCACGTCGATGGCAGAGAGACCTGCCGCGCCGTAGATCCCAGCGGTCCACTCCATGCCCGAGCCTGAACCCTGCCACAAATCACTACCGATCTGCAGGAAGGTGTAGCCGCCTTTGCTTTCCGGCGTGTTGCCATTGCTCAGATCACTGCCGCCGTGATCGTGGCTCAACTGACCGGCCTGGAAACGGGCCCACATATTGCTGCCGCCTTCGGTCGGGGTACGCGCCGCATAGCGACGGGCATCCAGCGAGCCGAGCAGCGCACTGTCATAGTCCATTGCCTGAGCGTAGACGGAGCTGTAGAGGTAGATCGCCGAACGGTAGTTCTGCGGGCCGTCTGCGTTACCGCCTGCCTCAGCGGTGGTCAGATACCAGCTCTCGTCGGCGCTGCCCTGTTGCAGGGTGTAGTTATACGCACCCGCCTGCAGGCTGCCGTCCAGACGGAAAGCATCATCGGTGGTGGTCGCGCCGTTAATGGCGTTAACGACCTGAATGCCGTTACCGCTGGTACGTGCCCCGAGGCCGCCCTGGCTGCGAATGGCGATATTGGTGTTACCGGTGGCGGTACCGCCATCCAGTACCAGGCTGTCACTCACTGCGGTATTGCCATCAAACAGGGTGTTGAGGGTGATGGTGCCGCCATTGCCCACCAGGTTAGTGACGGTCAGGGTTTTCGGTACAAATGCCCCGGTCGGTGCCTGGTAATCAATGGTGCCGCCCAGCGTCAGGTTGTCGAGCAGGGAACTGTCGGTCATCAGCCAGTTTGAGCCCGCATCGACGGTGAGGTCGGTCGGGTCAATCATCCCGGTCAGCGTGGAGCCGTTGCTCAACTGCAAAGAGGTCCCGGCCTGGGCGATGATGTCGGTCACCGCATCCAGCCCGCTGAACACCAGCGTACCGCTCTGCAGGTAGGTGCCGCCCGCCTGATTAAGCGCACCGCTCAGGGTCAGGGTGTTGTTACCCTCTTTATAGAGCGTACCGTTGCCGTTGATCGCCGCGTTAACGGTGCTGGCGCTGTTCTCAGTGGTAATACGCAGTTCGCCGTCGTTGTTCACATTACCGGCCAGCGTACCGCCATCATTGATTTTGGTGACCCCAGTCAACATGCCGCCCTCGGCAACGCTCAGCGTACCGTTCTCGCTGACCACGGTGTTGTTGGCGCTACCGTCTGCGGCAACCGCCAGCAGACCGCCGCTTTCCAGCAGCAGGCTATCGGCGATCTTATTGGCAATGGAGAAGCTGCCGTTAGCGTTGGTGCCGTTAAGGGTGGTGTCAGTGCCCGCCATCAGCGCTGCGCCGCTGTTGAGATTGATATTGGTGACCGTGGCGCCATCTTCCAGCGCCAGCATGCCGCCGCGCTCAATCGCTGTCAGATCCGCCACGCCCCCGGCACGAACGAACTGGGCGCCGCCTTTGCTGACGGTGGTAGCGATAGCCTTGCCGCCGAAGGTGACGCTCTGGGCGCCGTTTTCGCTGACGGTAGAGGAGGCAACGGTACCGCCCTGGTTAACCACCTGATCGCCAACCACTTTGTTGTCGATGACGATTGCGCCGTCATTGACGTTCTGGATCCCGCCTTCGCGGATGATGGTGGAGATCACCGTCCCGCCGCTGTTGACGTTCTGCGTACCGCCACCGTTAATGGTGGTGTTGCTGGCGGTGCCGCCGGTCAGCACATTCTGGATCCCGCCGACGTTGATAACAGCAAAATCGGATGAACCACCGCTGTAGATATTCTGCGTGCCGCGCTCATAGAGCGTTGTGCGGGTCGCGGTACCGCCGCGGTAGACGTTCTGCACGCTGTTCGAGGAGAGATCGGTATCCACCGCGCTGCCGCGCACATTCTGCTGGCTGTCGTTGCCCAACGAGGTGTTGACCGCCGTGCCCCCGGCGGCGATATTCTGCACCGCAAAGTTATCCATCAGGTTGTTTTCCGCACGGCCACCGCTGTAAATATTCTGGATGCCGTGACGGTTGCGTGTATCGGTGACCACGGCGCCGTCGTAAATCCTCTGTACTGCATCGTCGTTCAGCACGGTAGAGGTAGCTGAGCCGCCGCTGTAGATGCGCTGTTCTGCACGGGTGATTTCCGAACCGGTGGTGGTGCCGTACACCTCCTGGATACCGCCATCAATGACGATAGAGACTTCGGCGTTGGCATTTTTGTTGATCACCTGACGCCCGCCGTTTTTCACGATGCTGACAATCGACGTGCCGTCAACGACCTGCAGGCCGCCGTCGACGAAAGTGAAGTCGGTAACGCCGCCAGTGGCAACGTTTTGTCTGCCACCCTCAGAGATAGTGCCGCCGTAGGTATAACCGCCATCGTTAACGTTCTGCACGCCGCCCTTCTCGATACGCGCGTCGAAGGCCTGGCCGCCGCTGCCGATATTCTGCGTTCCGCCCAGCACGCGCGCGGCGAAGGATTTCGCGCCGTTATTGACGTGCTGCTCACCGCCGTTGAGAACGGTGGAGATCGCTACCGCCGCGTTGCTGAGGATCTGCTTGCCGCCCGCGTTAATCACGCTCTGGCGCGACCAGCCGTACGGGTCAACGATCTGCTGCCCGCCGTTATTGATCACCGCCTCGAACGACTGACCGTCTACGCGCTGGACGCCACCGCTGTTCACCAGCGTGCCGCGTGCCTGGCCACCTTTCGTGATCAGCTGTACGCCGCCGTCGCTGATGCTGGTGCCGGAAGCCGTACCCTGAACCAGCTGCGTACCGCCGCCAAACACTGTGCCGTCGGAGGCTGCGCCACCGGCTGAGACGTGCTGCACCCCGCCGTTTTTGACGATTGAACCGGCAGCCAGGCCGCCGTTGTTGACAATCTGCTGACCGTCGTCATTAACGACGGAGGCGATAGCGGTGCCATCGACGCTCTGCACGCCGCCGCTGTTGATATGGGTATCAGTGGTTTTACCGCTCGCCTGCACGATCTGCTGACCGCCATCGCTCAGGCTGGTGCCGGACGCCGTGCCCGCAACCACCTGTTTGCCGCCGCCAAATACCGTGCCGTCGGAGGCCGCGCCGCCAACATTGATGTGCTGCAGGCCGCCGCTGTGCACCGTGGTGCCTGCCGCCAGGCCGCCCCGGTTCACCAGCTGCGTGCCGCCGTTGCGCACGACCGATGAGGTGGCATTGCCGTCGACGCTCTGCACGCCGCCGGTGTTGATTTGGGTATTGGTGGTTTTGCCGCTCGCCTGCACGATCTGCTGACCGCCATCGCTGACGCTGGTGCCGGAAGCCGTACCTGCCACCAACTGTTTGCCGCCGCCGAATACCGTGCCGTCGGAGGCCGCGCCGCCGACATTGATGTGCTGCAGGCCACCGCTGTTGACGATGGAGCCTGCGGCAAGCCCGCCGCTATTAACCAGCTGCACGCCGCCGTTGTTGACCACGGCTGAGGTCGCCGAACCGTCAACGCGCTGCAAACCGCCACTGTTGATAAGCGATCCCGTTGCGATGCCGCCCACCTGCACGTGCTGAATGCCACCGTCGCCGATAACCGTATCACCTGCCAGCCCGGCAACTTGCTGCGTTCCGCCCAGCAGGGTGGTTTTTGAAGCCGCACCGTTGGCACGCACAATCTGCACGCCATCTTTATCAACGCGGGTATCGTTCGCGTGACCGCCGCTGCGGATCAGCTGTTTACCGCCGCTGTAGACGGTGGTGCCGTTTGCCGTGCCGTCAACATCCTGGAAACCGCCGTCATAGATTTTGCTGTCGGTGGTTTTGCCGGTAGCGTGAACCTGCTGCACGCCGCCTGCATCGACGCGGGTATTGGATGCCGTACCTTCAACAACCTGGGTACCGCCAAACAGCAGCGCATCCGACGCTGCACCGCCTTCATTGATATGCTGCAAACCACCGGCATTCACCTGCGATCCGCTGGCCAGCGCACCGGAGTGGATCAGCTGTACCCCGCCGTCGTTGACCACGGCAGCAATGGCCGCGCCATCTACCGCCTGGGTTCCGCCGCTGTTGATAATGGTATCGGTGGCTTTACCGGTGGCCTGCACCAGCTGATGACCGCCATTGTTGATGCTGGTCCCGGACGCCGTGCCGGCAACAACCTGCTTACCGCCGCCAAACACCGTGGTGTCGGACGCCGCTCCGCCTTCATTAATATGCTGCAGGCCGCCGCTGTTAACGGTCGCGCTCCTGGCCAGACCACCGTTATTCACCAGTTGGGTGCCGCCGTCATAGATAACCGATGAGGTGGCTGTGCCGTCCACGCGCTGCAGGCCGCCTTCGTTGATAAGCGATCCCGTCGCGCTGCCGCCTACCTGCACGTGTTGTACGCCGCCCGCACCGATAATGGTGTCTGCCGCTACGCCTGCTAATTGCTGAATACCGCCCAGCAGCGTGGTAGCGGTGGTTGAACCGCCCGTGAGCACACTCTGGATCCCACCCGCGTTGATCACCGCGCTGGTTGCACTACCGCCGCTGCGCACTTTCTGCAGCCCGCCGTCGTTCACCTCAGCGGAGAGCGAAACGCCGTCGACATCCTGTTCACCGCCCGCGTTAACCACCGCGTCTTTACTGATGCCGCTGGCGTGGATCTGCTGCAAACCGCGGTTATTGATGACGGTACCGGAGGTCATACCTTCCACCAGTTGGGTGCCGCCGAGCAGAGTGGCGTCGGATGCCGCACCGCCTACGCTGATATGCTGCAGCCCGCCGGTGTTGACCACGCCGCCGGTCGCCAGACCGCCGCGATTCACCAGTTGCGTACCGCCCGCATTGACCACGGAGTCGATCGCCTGGCCGTCAACGGTCTGTGTGCCGCGATTGTTGATGATGGTCCCGGTAGATTTACCGGTTGCCTGGACTAACTGCGCACCGCCGTCGCTGACGCTGGTGCCGGATGCGGTTCCTGAGAGAACCTGGGTGCCGCCGCCAAACACGACGCCGTCGGAGGCTGCGCCGCCCTGTTTGATATGCTGGATGCCGCCGCTGTTGACGGTTGTGCCCGCCGCCAGACCGCCGCTATGCACAAGTTGGGTACCGCCGCCGTTGACCACCGCAGAGATCGCGGTGCCGTCGACGGTCTGGGTACCACGATTATTGACGATGGTGCCGATGGCTTTACCGGTTTGCTGAACCAGCTGCGCGCCGCCGTCGTTGAGGTGGGCACCGGATACCGTACCGGCAACAATTTGATTACCGCCGCCAAAGATAGCGGTATCGGCGGCGGAACCCCCGACGTTAACGTGCTGGCTGCCGCCGCTGTTGACCGTCGCATCCTGCGAGAAACCGCCGCTGTTGATAAGCTGCGTGCCGCCCGCATTAACCACACCCTCGACTGAGTTGCCGCTAACAGCCTGCACGCCGCCGTTGTTAATTACCGTCTGGCTTGCCAGCCCGCTTTGCAACACGGTTTGCACGCCGCCTGCACCGACCACGGTGCCGCTCGCCTTACCGGAGACCGCCTGCGTGCCGCCGCTGTTAAGCTGCGAGCCGGTTGCCGTGCCGTCCACTTCAACAATCTGTACACCGTTGGTGACCACCGTCCCGGTGGTCTGGCCATTCTGGCGCACGATCTGCGAGCCGCCATCCTGAACGCGGGTGTCAACGGTCTGACCGCCCGCCACGATCTGGGTACCGCGACTGCCGATAGTATGGTTAGTGGTTAACCCGCCGGTGCGTACATTCTGCACGCCCTCTTGCACCACCTCATCCCGCACCGAATCGGTGACATCGGGGGTGAATGCCATTGCCCCGCTGCTGGCGAACAGACCGCCCACCGCCGCTGAGATTAATACCGCTCCGCCTGCGCGTTTGCCTTTTGCCCGTGTCAGTTCGGAAACCACCACGAACGCCCGCTGAACGTCATTCCACACCAGCCGGTAACTGCAGTTAAGACTTTTCTTCATTTCAATGTCCTCGAAACCCGTCTCTCATCCGCTATGCGGCGTGTTGATCGGGGTCTGCCAATGCTGTTGTTTTGATGCCAAAGGGATTGCTTCGCAGGGCAATCAGCCGACGTAAATGGCCGATGACCTGCTTGCCAGTGATAAATCGTGTGCATTCGTACTGCCGGTCCGTGCCTTTGTGGCGCGGACACCAGAAATAGTCCTGATGATCGAAATTGAGCCGCACGTCATCCCAGCAGCCGTTACAGACATGGGTGTTGATGACGCGCCAGGGGGTATAAAACTCACTGTTGGGCAGGCTGAAACCGCTGATCAGCACCACCGGGATATGGCAGCCCCAGGCAAGCCAGGAGAGACCGCTGCCGAGGCCGATAAAAAAGTCGGCGTGCTCCAGCAGCGCCACGCGTTCAGCCAGCGGCAGATTGCCGGTGAAATCTTCCGCGCCGTGGGGGATTTTGTTCCAGACGTAACCGCGGCCGACCACGCGCTCTTTGTCGATGCAAAGCACGCGATAGCCCTGCGCTTGTAGATAGTCGATAACCTCATGCCAGCCGGTGCCGTTGTTCCAGAATTTGGCCTGGCTGGTGGACTGGGTGGCGATGCAGACATAGGGCTCAGCGATGCGGCGTGGAGTGTGCTGGCGCAGATCCGGGATAATTTCGCTAGGGTCGACGCCGAGGATATGCCCGGCGGTGCGGTGCAGGCCAACGGCGCGAAAATCAAAGGGCTGTTTGTCGAGATCGCCATTAAAAAAGAGCCCGACGCGCCAGCTGGCATAGGGCGGCGCGCTCACGCCAGGCCCGGCCTGCCAGCTTTCCGGGGTTGAAAAATTGAGTTGCGGATAGACCGGCGAGAAGAGATCGACAATCGGTTGCGCCAGCGTGCAGTCAACGTGGCACTGGTAGGTTTGCCGAAAGCGTTCGGCGTACGGCACCCAGCCGACCAGATCGCCGAGCGTGCCGCTGGGAAAAGAGATCAGCACCCTTTTGCCGCGCATATCCAGCGCATGATCCAGCACGGGCTCCGCCTGCACTCCGTCCCAGACCCGCAGACGAAACGGCACATAATATTTTTTCGTGCTGATGACCCACCCCTGCCCGACATCGTCAGCAAAGAGGATATTTCCCGTTTCGTCATCGCTTATTTCGACCCGCCAGTTACCGGCTGGCAACAATAAACGGGCGCCGTCATTAAAATCATACAGGATACCCATCGGCCCCTGTTGGGTCGGAATTTCCGGCGGTGAAATAAAAGCATATCCATGACCAACAACTGTGGAAGTCGTCATCGCCTAACCTTCATCAAGAGTCAACGCATTAAATAGGGCTGGCGGTAAAATAATTAGCAGGCACCAGCCGACCTCCGGGTGTAATTCTCCGGAACAAATTTTTTTATAAAGTTTTGCCTCTCATTAAGAGTCGCTTAAGAGTAGTTACGCCGTGCTTTATTGCAAATTATCTCAAAAAATGAAGATTCATATATATCAACAACTTAGATTTATGCCACTTTCGCGCTGCGTTAGAAGAAACTAACTAAAACAAAAAGTTAGCCACGCTTAAATGCAAGCGTTTTAGGATTTTCCTTAATCTAAATTTGGTGCAAAAACGTGATAGTGATTCGGAAATATAAAATATATTTCTGCGATTATGCTGACGAAATGAACGATATATCCGCCTCGCTTAAAGGTCGGCGTGATTAAAAAATTAGCTATCGTGGTAATTAATTAGAGTGCAAGCAGTTTGCTTTGCATTTATTTAATACCCTGATCTCAGGCGTGAGTCAATTGAGATATATGGAACTTTCTTATTGCTAATTTTTTTCAGCAAAAGAGTGGCTCGATAAATAAGCACTTGCGCAGCTGTACAATAATGTTGCCGCAAGATGCGGTCATTCTGATGCAACTGCTGACGCCGGGTTGTTCAGCAGAAGAAGTGCATACGCTGGTGCAACGGTTGCGCAATTATGTGATAACGGTTGCATAACGAAACGATGCTGGTCATCAATTCGTATTTTGAAACAGCGTTTTTAATTCCTTTCTGTCACTGTGGACGCTATAATGCCGCAATCCTAATTTGAATGGATTCAGCTGATTGAACTGTAAAGCAGATAACTCACATCAATGTTTTCCCAGACTGGCTGAACCTCAGGCACACATTCCTCTGCACGCTTTTTTGATGTCACCTATCCTTAGTCTGTGGCATCGCTCTTTTCGCAACACAGGTTTGACTCCGGCGCCGTGCGCATCCCGGAGCGTGAATTCCCATTCCTTCTCAACCCAAACTTAAAGACCAGAAACTGTCATGAAAAAGACCAAAATTGTATGCACCATCGGGCCGAAAACCGAATCCGAAGAGATGTTGACCAAAATGCTGGACGCAGGCATGAACGTCATGCGTCTGAACTTCTCTCACGGTGACTATGCTGAGCACGGCCAGCGCATCCAGAACCTGCGCAACGTGATGAGCAAAACCGGCAAGAAAGCGGCCATCCTGCTGGACACCAAAGGTCCGGAAATCCGCACCATCAAACTGGAAGGCGGTAACGACGTTTCGCTGAAAGCGGGTCAGACTTTCACCTTCACCACCGACAAATCCGTTGTTGGCAATAGCGACACCGTTGCCGTGACCTATGAAGGCTTCACCAACGACCTGAGCGTCGGCGATACCGTGCTGGTCGACGATGGTCTGATCGGTATGGAAGTAACCGCCATCGAAGGGAATAAAGTTGTTTGTAAAGTGCTGAACAACGGCGATCTCGGCGAAAACAAAGGCGTGAACCTGCCGGGCGTCTCCATCGCCCTGCCGGCGCTGGCGGAAAAAGATAAGCAGGATCTGATCTTCGGCTGCGAGCAAGGCGTCGATTTCGTTGCTGCTTCCTTTATCCGTAAGCGTTCTGACGTGGTTGAAATCCGTGAGCACCTGAAAGCGCACGGCGGCGAAAACATCCAGATCATCTCCAAAATTGAAAACCAGGAAGGCCTGAACAACTTCGACGAGATCCTTGAAGCGTCGGACGGCATCATGGTTGCCCGTGGCGACCTGGGCGTTGAGATCCCGGTTGAAGAGGTGATCTTCGCGCAGAAGATGATGATCGAAAAATGTATTCGCGCACGTAAAGTGGTGATCACCGCTACCCAGATGCTCGATTCCATGATCAAAAACCCGCGTCCGACCCGCGCTGAAGCTGGCGACGTGGCGAACGCCATCCTCGACGGCACCGATGCCGTGATGCTCTCTGGCGAATCTGCAAAAGGGAAATACCCGCTGGAGTCCGTCTCCATCATGGCAACCATCTGCGAGCGTACTGACCGCGTGATGACCAGCCGTCTGGACTACAACAACGACAGCCGCAAACTGCGTATTACCGAAGCTGTCTGCCGTGGCGCAGTGGAAACCGCTGAGAAGCTGGAAGCGCCGCTGATCGTTGTGGCAACTCAGGGCGGTAAATCTGCGCGCGCTGTGCGTAAATACTTCCCGGATGCGACTATCCTGGCGCTGACCACCAATGAAGTGACTGCGCGTCAGCTGGTGCTGAGCAAAGGCGTTGTTGCCCAACTGGTGAAAGAGATCTCCTCTACGGATGATTTCTACCGTCTGGGTAAAGAAGTGGCGCTGGAAAGCGGTCTGGCAAGCAAAGGCGACGTGGTAGTGATGGTCTCCGGCGCGCTGGTTCCGAGCGGCACCACCAACACTGCATCTGTCCACGTACTGTAATAATTACCGGACTTTTTGGCAGATTAAAAAAGCGCCCTTGCGGCGCTTTTTTTTTAAATATTTTTGCTTGCGGATGGAATTAAAAATTTCAATCGGATTTTGCTATTTAATTCGCCCTTTATCTAAGATGAATCCGATGAGAATCCGCTGTTTTAATAGGCGTTTTTAGCAAGTTAAATCAAAGTCGGTGCTTCTTTGAGCGAACGATCAAATTTAAGTGCATTCTCATCAAAAAAATATTCTCAACATAAAAAACTTTGTGTAATACTTGTAACGCTACATGGAGATTAACTCAATCTAGAGGGTATTAATAATGAATCGTACTAAACTGGTACTGGGCGCGGTAATCCTGGGTTCTACTCTGCTGGCTGGTTGCTCCAGCAACGCTAAAATCGATCAGCTGTCTTCTGACGTTCAGACTCTGAACGCTAAAGTTGACCAGCTGAGCAACGACGTGAACGCAGTGCGTTCTGACGTTCAGGCTGCTAAAGACGACGCAGCTCGCGCTAACCAGCGTCTGGACAACCAGGCTCACTCTTACCGTAAGTAAGAGTTCCTGTAATGAAAATGGCGCACATTGTGCGCCATTTTTTTTGCCTTCCTTCTATCCCTCTAACCTACTGCATCACCACTTCGCTCTGCCCTTCAACGCTGGCTGTCGGCTTAATGCTGTTCTTTACCGACAATACCGCGGTTGACGCAGAGGTGGCTTTCCCGCCCGCAATTACCACCGGATAACCAGCACGGCGCGAGAGCGCTTTCTCAATCATCGAATGGTCGCCGCCAGACTGCTCAATCAACGCGCCCAGCGCCGGTGAGAAGACGATAGGCTGCGTCTGCGTGTCCTGTTCAACGGTCTGCGCCAGTGGACGATGCACTTCAATGTAGTGCTTACCATCAGGCTCGACAGCATACTTCACCGGTTCATTGATGATGGCCACCCGCGTACCGGCAGCGACCTGCGCAAACAGCGCTTCAATATCGGGCGCGTTCATGCGGATACAGCCGGAGCTAACGCGTAAGCCGACGCTGTCCTGTGCATTGGTGCCGTGAATCAGATACTCGCCATTACCAATCCCCAGACGCATGGCAAAGCGTCCCAGAGGGTTATTTGGCCCTGCGGGCACCACTTTCGGCAGCTCCACGCCACGCTCCAGCGAGCGCGCACGGATGCCCGCAGTCGGTGTCCAGGTCGGGTTAGGGATCTTCTGACTGATGCGGGTCACCGACACCGGCGTTTCCAGCCCCTGCTGGCCAATGCCAATCGGGTAGACCTGCACGCTGTTTTTACCCGGCGGGTAGAAGTAGAGCCGCAGCTCTGCGAGGTTGACGACAATCCCCTCCCGCGGCGTATCCGGCAGCAGCATTTGTGTTGGGATAGTCACCGTCGTGCCCGGTGCAGGAACTGGCGCGATGGTGTTATTCGCCTCAAGGATCAGCATTGCTGCCGTATCAAAATGGCGGGCAATGGCCTGCAGGTTTTTATCGCTGGCCTGTACGGTGTAGGTCTGGTTCTGGCCAATCAGGCGACCGCCGTTCGCAGGCAGGCTGTATTCCGCCGCATGGGCCAGGTGAAGTGTGCTTAGTGCACCAAAAAGGGAAAGAAAAAGTAAAGACGCGCGTTTCATGCTGTGTTTCCTGTAATCACTGACAGGCTGTCAGAAAGCTGAAGAATCAGCGAGGCGGCAAACGCCCCGCGTAAACAGGATAGAAGGGTCTTTTGAGTTTAGCTAAGATTGGCGGCTTTGGTACGGATGGCGCGGATCATTGCTTCCAGCCCCTGCGAGCGGGAGGGGGTCAAGTGCTGCGTCAGGGCGAGTTTTTCAAACCACGGGCGTACATCGAAGGCCATGATGTCCTGCGGGGTCATCTGCTGATAGAGGGCGAAGACAATGGCGATAAGCCCTTTGACGATGGCGGCATCGCTGTCGCCGGTCAGCTCAATCACGCCCTCATCATTGCGCTGCATGACAATCCACACCTGGCTCTGACAGCCCTGAATAAGATTGTCTGCGTTATGCGCTTCAGCACTCAGCGCCGGTAAGCGCTGGCCCAGCTCAATAATGTAGAGGTACTTCTCTTCCCAGTTGGCGCAACGGTTAAAGTTGCGCACCAGCTTCTCTTTATCGGGTAGTGCGGCCATGTGTGCTCCCTGTTAGCCCAGTAACTGATGAATACGTTTCAGGCCGGTAACCAGACGATCCACCTCTTCATGCGTGTTGTACATCGCAAACGACGCACGACACATTGCCGAGACATTATAGAAGGCCATCAGCGGCATCGCACAGTGGTGACCCGTACGCACCGCAATACCGTAATTATCCAGGAAGCTGCCCACGTCATAGGCGTGATGTTTGCCGAGATTAAAGGCAATCACCCCTTTTCTGTCGGCCGGGCCGTAAAGCGTCAGATCCGGCACCTCGCTCAGCGCATCGAGAGCATAGCGCATCAGCGTCTGCTCATACTCACCGATCGCTTCCAGACCGAGGCGCGTCACATACTCCATCGCCGCGCCAAAGCCCATAATGCTGCCGGTGTTCGGCGTGCCCGCTTCAAAACGCCACGGCGCTTTTGCATAGGTCGTGCCTTCAGTGAGGCTGACAGTGGCGATCATCGCCCCGCCCCCTTCCCACGGCGGCATCGCCTGCAAAATATCTTCTTTAGCGTAGAGCACGCCAATCCCGGTCGGGCCGTAGAGTTTATGGGCGGAGAAGACGTAGAAGTCGCAATCGAGCGCCTGCACATCAATCGCGTGATGCATTACCGCCTGCGCACCGTCCACCAGCACCTTCGCACCGTGCTGATGCGCCAGCGCGATAATCTCAGCAACAGGGTTCTCGGTGCCGAGCACGTTAGAGATATGGGTAATCGCCAGCAGTTTAGTCCGCGCATCCAGCAGGCCGGGCAACACCTCAAGCTGCAACGTGCCATCCTGATTCAGCGGGATGACGCGTAGCTCGGCGCCAACCCGCTCACAGAGCATCTGCCACGGCACGATGTTGGCATGGTGCTCCATGGCGCTGATGATGATGTTATCGCCCGCGTTTACCTGGCTGTTGCCCCAGCTATTGGCAACGAGGTTGATCCCTTCGGTGGTGCCGCGCACAAACACGATCTCTTCCGGCAGACGCGCGTTCAGGAAGCTTGCCGCCTGCACCCGCACATTTTCCATCCGCTGCGTTGCTTCCGCGCTGAGCGTATGGATGCCGCGATGCACTGCGGCATAGCCGTGGCGGAAAAACTCCGCTTCGGCATCGATTACCGCATTCGGTTTTTGCGCGCTGGCGGCGCTGTCGAGATATGCCAGCGGGAGTCCGTTTACTTCACGTTGCAGTACCGGAAAATCGGCACGTACCTCGTTCACGGGAAAACTCATGCTTCGCCCCCTGCAAGACGCTGGCTGATACGCGCCAGAATCTGCTGTTTTAGCGCCTCGTCGCTGATGGCTTCGGTCAGCTCAGCGGCAAAGGCATGGATGATCATCTGCTGCGCTGCGTTCTCATCAATGCCGCGCGAGCGCAGGTAAAACATCTGCTCATCGTCGATGCGTCCAATGGTCGCCCCGTGGCTACATTTCACGTCATCGGCATAAATTTCCAGCTGCGGTTTGGTATCCACTTCCGAAAGACGACCAAGCAGCAGGTTGTTGTTGGTCATTTGACCGTCGGTCTTAATGGCGTGTTGCGCCACCTTGATCAGACCGTTGAACACCGCTCGCCCCTTGCCGCTGACAATGGTTTTATGCAGCTGGCGGCTGTTGCAGTAGCCCTTATTGTGCTCAAGCCAGGTGCGGGTGTCGCACACTTCGCTCTTCACCGGCATCGCCAGGCTGTTGATATTGAGCTGCGTGTTTTCACCATTCAGCTGAGTACTGGTGTTATGTCGCAGCACCGCGCCACCAAGCAGGAAACTGTGGCTGTCGGCTGCGCCATCGTCGCCGAGTACAATATCGTTATGGGCAAAGTGGTAGCTTAGCGGGTTCTCGAAAGCCAGCTTGACATGATGCAGACGCGCATTCGCGCCGACCAGCATGGTGAAGCGCGAGCCGGTAAAATGGCGCGCGCCATTCAAGCTGACATAGTGTTCGTAGATCGTCGCTTCCGCGCCCTGCGCCAGTTCGATATGGTGGCGATAGTGCGCCGTGTTCATCTCTTCCCCGGCCAGCCCCTGGGTAACGTGCATCAGCAGCAGCGGCTTTTCAGGCCGCTGATTGCGCGCGACCTCAATGCGGGTGACGCTCTGCGCCAGGCTTTCGGTAAGGTGTAAAAAGACCTCCGGCTGCACCGGCGCAGGCAGGTTTTCGGCGGCTTCGCTTACCGTTACCGCAAACCCGGAGCCGGTGGTGTCGTCGCTCAGTTCAGCGCTGAACAAACCGTCGACAAAGACCAGACGCAGGGCGTCAACCGGCAGCGCCAGCGCATCACGCTGCGCGGCGTCAAGGGTGGCGTTGCTGGCGACAAACTGGCTGTGTAACAGACCATCCAGCGGCGTATATTTCCAGTTCTCATGCTTACGCGTCGGCAGGCCGAGACGCAGCATCTGCTGCAGGTGCTGCTCAGCCGTGGCGGAGTGCGCACCCCTCTTCGTTTCAAAAAGATGGTGCCACTGTTGCAGCGCGTTACTGCTGTTCGGTAAGCCAGCCATAGCCCTGCTCCTCCAGTTGCTTAACCAGCGTGAAATCGCCTGATTTCACGATGCGCCCCTGATACAGCACATGCACAAAGTCCGGTTTGATGTAGTCGAGAATGCGCTGGTAGTGGGTGACGATAATAAAGGCGCGTTTCTCATCGCGCAGCGCATTGACCCCTTCAGCAACGATCTTCAGGGCATCGATATCGAGCCCCGAGTCGGTCTCATCAAGGATGCAGAGCTCCGGCTCCAGCACTGCCATTTGCAGGATGTCGTTACGCTTCTTCTCGCCGCCGGAAAAGCCGACGTTAACCGAGCGGGTCAGCAGATCTTCCGGCATCTTCAGCAGCTTAATTTTCTCTTCCATCAAATCCTGAAAATCGAAGCGGTCCAGCGCCTCTTCGCCGCGATATTTACGCACCGCGTTGAGCGCCGTTTGCAGGAAGAACTGGTTGCTGACGCCCGGGATCTCCACCGGATACTGGAAGGCCATAAAGACGCCTTCGCCGGCGCGATCTTCCGGTGACAGCTCCAGCAGATCTTTGCCTTTGAACTCCACGCTGCCGCCGGTTACTTCATAATCTTCACGCCCGGCAAGGGTGGCGGAGAGCGTACTTTTCCCGGAGCCGTTCGGGCCCATAATGGCGTGCACTTCGCCCGGACGCACCTCAAGGTTCAGGCCGCGCAGAATCGATTTATCTTCAACACCAACCTGCAAATCTTTGATACTTAACATTTATTATCCTTTAATTCTTAACCGACGCTGTGTTCAAGGCTGATAGCCAGCAGTTTTTGCGCTTCGACGGCAAATTCCAGCGGCAGCTCGGAGAAGACATCTTTACAGAAGCCGTTAACAATCATTGAGATGGCGTCATCTTCGCTGATGCCGCGCTGCAGACAGTAAAAGAGCTGGTCTTCACCGATACGCGAAGTGGTCGCTTCATGCTCCAGCTGCGCGCTGTTGTTGCGACACTCGACATAGGGGAAGGTGTGCGCGCCACAATCAGGGCCAATCAGCATTGAGTCACACTGGGTGAAGTTTCGCGCGTTGGTTGCCGTCGGCATGATTTTCACCAGCCCGCGGTAGCTGTTCTGGCTCTTTCCGGCCGAGATCCCTTTCGAAATAATCGTCGATTTGGTGTTCTTACCGATGTGGATCATCTTGGTGCCGGTATCCGCCTGCTGATGCCCGCTGGTGAGCGCTACCGAGAAGAATTCGCCAATCGAGTTGTCGCCGCGCAGGATACAGCTCGGGTACTTCCAGGTGATCGCAGAGCCGGTTTCTGACTGAGTCCACGACATTTTGCTGTTCTCCCCTTCGCACAGCGCACGCTTGGTGACGAAGTTGAGAATGCCGCCGGTGTTGTTATCGCCCGGGAACCAGTTTTGTACCGTGGAGTATTTCACTTCCGCATCTTTATGGATGATCACTTCCACCACCGCCGCATGCAGCTGGTAGCTGTCGCGCACCGGTGCAGAGCAGCCCTCGATGTAGCTGACATAGCTCCCTTCATCCGCCACCAGAATGGTGCGCTCGAACTGGCCGGTCTTCTCCGCGTTGATACGGAAATAGGTCGACAGCTCCATCGGGCAGCGCACCCCTTTCGGGATGTAGATAAAGGTGCCGTCAGAGGCGACGGCCGCATTCAGCGCGGCGAAGAAGTTATCGTTCGACGGCACCACGGTGCCGAGGTACTTCTGCACCAGCTCCGGATGATCGTGGATCGCCTCGCCAAAGGAGCAGAAGATAATCCCCTGTTCGGAGAGCTTTTCACGATAGGTAGTGGCAACCGACACCGAGTCAAAAATGGCATCTACCGCCACCTCTTTGCCTTCACGCACCGGCACGCCGAGCTGGTTAAAGGCCTCTTCGACCTCTTCCGTCAGCCAGGTATTGGCGTTGGTTTGCTGCACCGCGCCAGGCTGCGAGGCGCAGGCGTCGTCGCAGTTGCCGCAGGAGGGTGCGGAGTAGTAGCTGTAATCCTGGTAGTTAAGCTTATCGTAATGGGCTTTTAACCAGTGCGGCTCTTCCATCTCCAGCCAGGCGTGAAAAGCGTTCAGGCGAAACTCCAGCATCCACTCGGGCTCGTTACGTTTCGCCGAAATGGCGCGCACGACCTCTTCGTTGATGCCCTTCGCCAGCTCATCCGTACTCAGCCGGGTGAAAAAGCCCTCTTTATAATTGATATTGCCGGTCCAGGTTTTGACATCGTCAGTTGCTTCAGTATTACGAGACATAGTACCGCCTATACCCCAAAGCTTTCGCCGCAGCCGCACTCGTGCTGCGCTTTCGGGTTATTGAATTTGAAGATCTGGTTCAAGCCTTCGCGCACGTAGTCCACTTCGGTGCCATCGATAAACGGCATGGCCTGTAAAGGGACATAGAGGCGAGCGCCATCAGATTCGTACAGCAGGTCGTCGTCGTTCGGCTCGCTTACGGTGTCGAGCACATAACCGAAGCCTGCGCAGCCGGTCTGCTTAATGCCAAGCCGCACGCCAAGAAGGCCGGGCTGTTTTTCGGTTAGCTCACGGATATGCTCCGCGGCGGCCGGCGTCAGGGTAAGCCCGCGCCATGCAAAATCTTCGGGGTTAAATGATTCCATCGTGTTACCTCACTTCATCTGAGCTGAAGGGCATAACGCTATGTTAGTGATAATAATTCTCACTTCAACCTTCTTACCGCAGGGTTATTCCCCCGCGGGCCCTTTTTACAGCGTATCTGTTAAGCATAGACCCTGTTGAAAGGGTGTAGAGGACGGTAAAAAAATGATTAATAAATTGATAAATAATGGCTTTAGCAAGCGTAACGCGTTAAATCGGTAAAAGCGCAAAAAATGTATAGGAAATGCCTATTTTTATTATAGGAAGGGCTTAAAGGTGACCGCCCGCTGAAGAATAGGAATTTGCAGGCTCCCGAGGCGATCGATCTTTTATATGATGAGCGCACTTTTACCGCGCTCACGCCAACGAGCGCCCCTATAAGGAAAAGAGTGATGCAGACACCATCTACCCTGTCATATATCGATAGCGGCAGCGGCTTACCCCTCCTGCTTGGTCACAGCTACCTGTTTGATAAAACCATGTGGTCACCGCAGATGACCGCGCTCGCGAAGCAGTTTCGCGTCATCGTGCCTGACCTGTGGGGACATGGTGAATCCCCCGCGCTGCCCGCAGGGAAAAGCTCCATGGCCGATCTCGCCGCCGATCATCTGCAGATTATGGATGCCCTTGGCATTGAGGAGTTTGCCATCGTCGGGCTGTCGGTAGGGGGAATGTGGGGCGCAGAACTCGCCGCAATGGCTCCGGAACGGGTTAAAGCGCTGATGCTGATCGACACCTTTATTGGCAGTGAAACGGATGAGGCGCGTGAAAAGTATTTCGCCATGCTTAACGCCATTGACGCTGCTGGCACCCTTCCCCCGCCGCTGCTGGAGTATGTGGTTTCGCAGTTCTACTCGCATAATGCCGATCCATCTGATGTTCAGGCGCTCAAGGCCCGGCTTGGTGCACTCAGCGCAGAGCAGCTGCGCGAGAGCATTGTTCCGCTTGGCAAGCTCATTTTCGGGCGGCCCGATCGTATGGCGATGCTGGAGAAAATCAGTTGCCCGGTGCAGGTTGCCACCGGAGAGCTGGATTTACCGCGCCCGCCGCTGGAGGGCCAATTGATGGCGGAAAAAGTGGGCTGTGAATTTAGCCTCATCCCCAGCGCGGCCCATATTAGCAACAGAGAAAACCCGGAATTTGTTACCCGGCTGATTATTGATTTCCTCACCCGTTACGCTTAATTGGCATTTTTATCTTCAGGGTGCGTCTTTTTCCTTCCGGCGCGCCCGCGCTATTTTCATCATGGCCGATGATTTATTGGCAGCGCGGAGTTGGTATTTAAACAATTAATGCTTTTATTGCGGCATAAAAAACAAAACCCGGCGATCGCAGGCCCGTTTCACGGCGGTTTTCTCAGACAGTATAGAAATAAATTTTTGATGTTTTATCAGCGATAACAAGAAGATAACAAAAACCCAAAACAAACCAACAGATAATAATATGCCGTTAATACAAATATTACGCCGATAACGCTAACCAATTATATAGATTTAAGCGATCGGTTTTGTAATAGCAATAGATAGAGGCTATCAAACAGCAACAGATCGATCACTTAAAACAATTTTCAAATGTGATGATTGCGTAGGTAAAATTGCACTCTTGTATATTGGAAAAGTCCTGTTCTTTTGAGTAGGGAGCTTAATCAGGGAAATGAAATCAATAATAGTCGATATTGCTGATAAGAAACTTCTCGTGACGGCAGAATTTCTGCCGGTGACCGATCTGTCGGGGAAAAATATTCTTTGTTACCAGACGAGCGCGCGTTTTTTTGAATACAGCGATCGCCCTGCACTCCCCCGTCCGGTAGAGATAACATGCGGGCAGCCGCCGAGCGTGGCCGAATTTATTTTTACAACACTGTGCCAGCTGGCGAAAAAGAAAGAGACGCTCTGTTTCTCCTTTACGTTACCGCCGCAGCGGCTGAACGATAGCGATTATCTCGCCACGCTTCATCATCTCTGCACCCGCCATGATGTCGCAGCGGATCGTATCGAGATTGTTCTTGATAAGCGCATCGCGCACGCGGAGCTGCAACAGAGCCTGCCCTTTTTGCGCGAGATTAAAGCGTACGGTTTTATGCTGGGGCTGCACAATCGCGCAGAGCACCTTCTGCAGAGTGGCGACAGCGAGTGGCAAAGCCTCTTTCCTGCCGTTAAAGGCTATGCGTTACCCCACGCTCTGACCCTTTCACAGCTGCAGTTATGGGAAAATCTCAGCAGTTAACGCCCTGCGCTCGCCTTTACGGTGACGGCGTTTCCTTCCCCTGGCTACAGAGGATCGCTTTGTCATCGGTGTGGTTTTTATCTGAATAGAAAAAGGCTTTTTTACCGCTTCCCAGTTGCGTAATGATATGGATCGCAACCCAGTTTGTTTCTGCGTTCTGATCCTCTTTATCACTGTAAAAGAGCGAACGCCCGGTGTACTGATCGCCAATCTCATACGGCTTCTCTTGCGGATCGCTGAAGTGCCGCCCGTTTACCGTCAGCCCGTTGGGCTCCACCTCAACGCTGTACTCATCGCAGAGCAGCGTGATACCGGCTGACCACGAGCAGGCAGAGAAAAGGGCAAAGCAGCCCGCGGCAATAATCCTGACCATAACCACTCCCTTTAATTAAACGGCAAAACGCCCCTGAAACGGGGCGTTAAGAAAGATTAGCTGTAGAGCGAAGGTTCGCCGATCGGGCGCGTTTTGAAACGCCGGTGGATCCATAAATACTGTTCCGGTGCGCGCAGGATTTCACGCTCAATCACCCGGTTCATATAGCTGGCTGCGGCAAATTCGTTATGGGCCGGATAATCATCCAGCGCCTGGCCGATGTGCAGCGAGTAGCCGGAGCTGTCCTCTTTACGCACCATTGTTACGGTCAACATCTTCGCGCCGGAGAGGCGGGAAAGCACGAACGTACCGTTGGTGGTCGCTGCGTCTTTGACCGAGAAGAATGGCGCGAAGCTGCTGCCCTTACGGCCATAATCCTGATCCGGTGCAAACCACACGGCTTCGCCCTGCTTCAGCGCCTGCACCAGCCCTTTCAGGTTGCGGCGATCGATCATCGATTTATTGGAACGCATACGTCCACGGGTTTGCACCCACTCCATCACCGGGCTGTTATGCGGGCGATAGGTCGCCATCATCGGCTGGCAGAGCCCCATCACGCGGCCACCAAGTTCCAGCGACATAAAGTGCACGCCCACCACCATAACACCCTGGCGGCTTGCCTGCGCGGCCTGCAAGTGCTGATAACCGTCGACATCAAACCAGCGGCGCACGCGTTTATCGGACCAGAACCAGGCCATGCCGGTTTCAATCAGGCCCATGCCCAGCGAGACAAAGTTTTTGGCGATAAGCGTTTCACGTATCTCGTCGCTCATATCAGGAAAACAGAGTTCGAGATTACGTTTTGCGATCTTCTCGCGGCGTTTGAGGAAGCGGCGTGATTGTCGCCCCAGACCGGCGCCAAGACGCGAAAGAAAAGGATAAGGGAGTTGCACCAGCAACCAGAGAAAACCCAGACCAGCCCAGGTGAGCCAGTAACGCGGGTGGAGAAAAGCTAATTTAAATGCCGTCATTCATCAATCCTTCAAGCATGTATCCAGTAGCGCTTAAAGAGACAATGAAGAACTTCATCAAGTCATTACGCGTTACAGCCCAATCGCTTGCATCAGAGCGCAAGCGTTACATCCCGTAGCGCGTAATATAGCACGGAGTGCTAATGGGTTATCTTAAGAATAGTGAATAAATCGTGAAGATTTTCGGCGGTAACCCGCCGAAATCACTTCAGACAACGGCGGTGGTCAGGCGTGAAGAGCAGCAGAGGCGCGCCTGCTCATCGAAGATATCGATCTGCCACACCTGATGGCGGCTGCCGGTATGCAGGGCGCTGCAGACGCCGCGCACCCGACCGCTGCGCACGGGGCGCAGGTGGTTGGCATTGACCTCTACACCGACCACCTTTTGCTCCCCTTCCGTGCAGAGATAGCCCGCCACCGAGCCGAGGGTTTCAGCCAGCACCACCGACGCGCCGCCGTGCAGCAGGCCAAAGGGCTGATGCGTGCGCGCATCGACAGGCATCGACGCTTCCAGCGTATCGTCGCTGATGCGCTCAAAATGAATATCCAGCAGGCCAACCATATTGCCGTCGCCCATGGCGTTGAGCGCTTCCAGCGTAACCGCGCGTTTCCAGATCATCACACCATCTCCAGCAGTGCCTGTAACGGATGGCGCACACCGTTTCCTTCAATGCGCTTCACCTGGCTGCGGCACGAATAGCCCGTCGCCAGACAGCGGTTGCGCGGAAGACGCTGCATCGCCTGATGCCACGACAACTCATAGATACCGAGTGAATTGGCGTGGTTCTTCACTTCGTGGCCATAGGTGCCGGCCATCCCGCAGCAGCCAACGCTGACATTTTCCAGCTGTGCGCCGAAACGCGCGAAGATAGCCGCCCACTGCGCAGGCGCGCCGGGCAAGGCGGTCACTTCGGTACAGTGGCCGAAAAGATACCACGGCTCGCCGCTCACGGTGCGTGGCTCAACCTTTTCGAGCACGGCGGGCAGCCACTCATGCACCAGCTGCACATGGAAATCGCCGCGTTTATCCGCCAGCGCCAGCTTGTACTCATCGCGATAACAGAGCACCAGCGCCGGATCGACGCCAACCATCGGCATCCCCAGCTCCGCAACGCGGTTGAGGAAATCCGCGGTCTTCTGCGCCGTCTTCGCAAAGCGATTCAGAAAGCCCTTGATGTGCTGCGCTTTGCCGTTCGGTGAAAAGGGCAACACTACCGGGCGGTAACCTAACCGCTCTACCAGGCGGACAAAATCCGCCACCACCTGCGCGTCGTAATAACTGGTGAAGGGATCCTGCACCACCAGCACCGTTTTCGCGCGCTGCTCTTCGCTCAACGCTTCAAGCTGCTCCAGCGTCATATTGGCCGAGTGATGGCCGACCATCTGCCGCTGCAACGACGGTACTGAGAGTAACGGCAGATCGACCATGCCGATATGTTTCGCCGACAGGTTTCGTACCCATGGCTGGCTCATAAAGAAGTTGAAAGTCTTCGGCGCACGCGCCATCAGCGGTGCATAGTTTTCGACCGTCGCCACCAGATGATCGCGCAGCGGGCGCAGATAGCGACCGTGATAGATTTGCAGAAAACGGGAGCGGAACTCCGGAACATCAATCTTGATTGGGCACTGGGTCGAACAGGCTTTGCAGGCCAGGCAGCCGGACATCGCCTCTTTCACCTCGTGGGAGAAGTCATACTCGCCGCGGCGCGCATGCCAGCTGTTGCGGGTGCGCTCAATCAGGGTGCGCAGCGAGGCGCGTTTTTCCGGCAGCTCTCTCTCAAGCTTCAGCGGATCGATACCGCGGTCGGCCAGCAGGCGCAGCCATTCGCGCACCAGCGTAGCGCGCCCTTTCGGTGAGTGAATGCGGTTGCCGGTGATCTTCATCGACGGGCACATCGGGCTTTTGACATCAAAGTTAAAGCACAGCCCGTTACCGTTACACTCCATCGCCCCACGCCAGGCCGTGCGCGAAGTGGTCGGGATCTGCCGATCAAACGTCCCGCGCTTAACCGCATCAACCTGCTTCATCGGCGCATCAAGCCCCTCCGGCGGGCAGATTTTCCCCGGATTCAGGCGGTTCTCAGGATCAAACGCCGCTTTGATTTTCCTGAGCTCACCATACAGCGCCTCGCCGAAAAAGGCCGGGCTGTACTCGGCGCGGAAACCTTTACCGTGCTCGCCCCACAATAACCCGCCATATTTCGCCGTCAGTGCCACCACCTCATCAGAGATAGTTTTCATCAGCACTTCCTGCTGCGGATCGCACATATCCAGCGCCGGACGCACGTGCAGCACACCGGCATCAACATGACCAAACATGCCGTAGCTCAGCCCGTGCCCGTCGAGCAGCGCGCGAAACTCAACAATGTAATCTGCCAGGTGCTCCGGCGGCACGCAGGTATCTTCCGCAAACGGAATTGGCTTGGCCGCCCCTTTGGCATTCCCCAATAGGCCAACCGCTTTTTTGCGCATCGCATAGATACGTTCAATCGCCGCCAGCTCATCGCAGCGCTGCCAGCCAATCACGCCGCCTTCGCCGCTCGCCATCAGCTCATCCAGCCGCTGACAGAGCGAGGCGACCTGTGCATCGATCAACGCTTCATCATCCCCGGCAAACTCGACGATATTGAGGCCGAGCAGGGTTTTGTCCGGCACATCGGTAATCAGCTCTTTAACCGAATGCCAGACGATATCTTCCCGCGCCAGGTTGAGCACTTTCGAGTCAACGGTCTCCACCGACAGCGCGCGCGCCTCGACCATAAAGGGGGCGTTACGCAGCGCGGAGTCGAAGGAGTCATATTTGATGTTCACCAGCCGGCGCACTTTCGGCAGGCGGGTAATATCGAGCCGCGCTTCGGTAATAAAGGCCAGCGTCCCTTCCGAGCCGGTCAGCACGCGCGTCAGGTCAAACTCGGTCATCTCGTCATTAAAGACGTGGCGCAAGTCGTACCCGGTGAGAAAGCGGTTGAGTTTCGGAAAATTATCGACAATCAGCTGGCGGTTATCGCGACAGCGCTCGAGCACGGTTTTATAGATGCGCCCGATAGCGGTGCTGGCCTTGCCGAGGGTTTCGGCCAGCGCAACCGGCATCGCCTGGGTATCAAGGATATCGCCGCCCAGCAGCACCGCGCGCAGCCCGAGCACGTGATCGGAGGTTTTACCGTAGACCAGTGAACCCTGGCCGGAGGCATCGGTATTGATCATGCCGCCAAGGGTCGCGCGGTTGCTGGTAGAGAGCTCCGGCGCGAAGAAGAAACCGTACGGTTTAAGAAACTGGTTAAGCTGATCTTTGATGACGCCCGCTTCAACACGCACCCACCCCTCTTCGGGGTTAATCTCAATAATGCGGTTCATATAGCGGGACATATCAACAATGATGCCCTGATTCAGCGCCTGGCCGTTGGTGCCGGTACCGCCGCCGCGCGGGGTAAAGACCAGCGCCTTAAAACGCGCTTCGGCGGCGAGACGCGTGATCAGGGCAACGTCTGACGTTGAACGGGGGAAGAGAACGGCGTCGGGTAGTAGCTGGTAAATACTGTTGTCTGTCGCCATGGTTAGCCGGTCGGCGTAACTGGTGGCGGTATCACCTGTAAAACCTTGCTGCTCCAGTGCTTGCAAAAAATTGAGCACCAGTTGAACGACGCCTGGTGCCTGGGAAATCTGTGGGATCATTATGCTTGACCCTGCCTGACAGTTAATGTTGTTAAAAGTTAATCGTTTGCTTTAAGCCCTCATCGTTGTATCACATTTTTTTCTTAGGTGCTCAGCAGAATTGCAGGCAGAATCAGGCGGTGCAAACCAGCGCATATCGCTTCGCATAATAATGGGTGCTTGCCTGCCGCACCGCCCCTTCAGTACTGGAAAGGTGAATAATGGATAAAGTTGATAGTCGTCACTCCAGGGATGTGCCGCAATTAATGCTGTCGGTACTGTTTTTAGCCCTGATGATCATTGCCTGCCTGTGGGTGGTGCAGCCGTTTGTGCTCGGCTTCGCCTGGGCGGGAACCGTGGTGATCGCCACCTGGCCTTTGCTGCTGCGCCTGCAGCGATTACTCTTCGGCCGCCGCTCGCTGGCGGTGCTGGCGATGATGCTGCTGCTGATCCTGCTGTTTATTATCCCGGTCGCCCTGCTGGTCAATAGCCTTGTCGACTCCAGCGGCACGGTGATCCACGCCGTGACCAGCGGCGTCTCCTCACCGCCGGATCTGGCATGGTTGAACAGCATTCCGCTGGTGGGCAGCAAGCTCTACGCCGCCTGGCACAGCCTGCTCGATATGGGCGGTAGCGCGATTATGGCGAAGCTACGTCCCTACGTCGGGACCACAACAACGTGGTTTGTCGGCCAGGCCGCGCATATTGGTCGCCTGATGCTGCACTGCGGCCTGATGCTGCTATTCAGCGCCCTGCTTTACTGGCGCGGTGAGCAGGTGGCAGAGGGTATTCGCCACTTCGCTTTCAGGCTGGCGGCCGAGCGCGGCGATGCTGCGGTGCTGCTGGCAGGCCAGGCGATCCGTGCCGTCGCGCTCGGCGTGGTGGTAACGGCGCTGGTTCAGGCGGTGCTGGGCGGTATCGGGCTTGCTGTCTCCGGCGTGCCTTACGCCACCCTCTTTACCGTGCTGATGCTGATGACCTGCCTGATTCAGATCGGTCCGCTGCTGGTGCTGGTACCGGCGATTATCTGGCTCTACTGGAGCGGTGATTCGACGTGGGGAACGGTGCTGCTGGTATGGAGTGCGGTGGTGGCAACGCTTGATAACTTTATCCGCCCGGTGCTGATTCGCCTCGGGGCCGATCTTCCGCTGATCCTGATCCTCTCCGGCGTTATCGGCGGCCTGGTAGCCTTTGGCATGATTGGCCTGTTTATCGGCCCGGTGCTGCTGGCGGTCTCCTGGCGTCTCTTCTCCGCCTGGGTTAACGAAGTCCCGGCACCGAAGACGCCCTCAGACGACGCGCTGGCGCAAGTCGACGATTTAGACAACCCTGCCTGATACCGTTAAGGCGGGGTAGCCCGCCTTAATAATCATTAAGCATTGCTTATCATTTTAACACCGCTACATCACCCATCCTGTATAATCTCCGGTATATCGCCTCTTTTGCAGCATATATTCTTTACCTGCGTTTAACTAATGAGACGAATCTGATCGACGCAAAAATTCCGCATGCCTACTATAAGAGCACGGTTATAAATCAACACCTTGATTTATAAGCATGGAAATCCCCTGAGTGAAACAACGAATTGCTGTGTGTAGTCTTTGCCCATCTCCCACGATGGGCTTTTTTTTATCCTTTTTTTATTGATAGCGCTAATTTCAGACGAAACCCGCTTTGCATAGCGGGTTTCGTCTGAAATTAGCGACTTACTTCACAATTACTCATCATTCGCCATCGCTGCGGCAACACTTTTGTCTGCCCGGTTACCGTCACGGTTGCGCGCCCGCGAATGTCTGCCGATGAGGTGCCAATCTGCAACTCAAACTCGCCAGGCTCGACAATGCGCTTTCCGTCCCGGCGGGTGAAGTTGAGCATATCAACCGGTAGCGTGAAGGTGAGCGTCGCCGTCTCACCGGGGCTTAACGCCACGCGCTGAAACGCTTTTAACTCCTGCACCGGCCGCACCATCGAGGCGACGTTATCGCGCACATAGAGCTGCACCACGTCACTGCCGCTGCGCTCTCCGGTATTGCTTACCTTCACGCGCAGCGTAATTTCGCCGTCGATATCGACCTGACTGCTCGCCAATTCAGGCTCGCCGTAGGCAAACTGCGTCCAGCTCTGTCCATAGCCGAAGGGGTAGCGAGAGCCAAAGTGGAAGGCGAAAGGCGTCCCGCCGCTCTTCAGTTTATGGTTGTAGTAATAGGGCATGGCGCCCGCGCTCTTCGGCACGCTCACCACCAGCCTGCCCTGCGGCTCCGCACGCCCGGTGAGCACATCGGCAATTGCCCATCCACCCTCCTGCCCCGGTGCCCATGCCATCAGCAGGGCAGCGACGCGCGTTTCCAGCCCCTGCAGGTTATACGGCCGCCCGCCGGTCATCACCACCACCACCGGCTTGCCGGTTTCTACCAGCGCCTCCAGCAACTGCTGCTGGACGCCGGGCAGCGTCAGGCTATCGGTGTCAGAGCCCTCACCGACCGTGCCACTCTGAAACAGGCCAGCGAGATCGCCCACGCAGGCAATCACTACCTCACTCTCTTGCGCCGCGCGCACCGCGTCAGGGATCAGGCTTATATCCTTTGAGACCGGCGACGCCTGCATCGGTTTTCCTGAGGCATCGCCCGGAAAGACCGGCGCGCCCGCCATCCGTTTTTCAATGATATGGCACCCTTTGGCGTAACGAACCTGCGCCTCACCAAGGGTCTGGCGCAGGGCGGCAAGCGGTGTGGTGACTTGGGACGTCTCCTCCAGCATATCGCTGATAATCAGATGCACCGGGAAGCTATAGCCGCTCAATAAGGCCAGCGGATCGTCGGCGGTCGGGCCGATAACCGCTACCTTCGGCGCGCCGCTCAGGGGGAGCACGCCGTTGTTTTCCAGCAGCGTCAACGAGCGGGTCGCCACCTCGCGCGCCACCTGCCGTGTCTCCTCCGCTTGCAGAACAATCTTCTGTTCGTCGCTGTAGGGGTGTTCAAACAGGCCGAGGCGGAACTTCACCGCCAGCAGTCGCGCGACAATCTCATCCACTTTCTCCATAGTGATAAGACCGCGCTCCACCGCCTGCGCCAGATGACGCGCGCAGTCATCTTTCGGCAACTCGACATCGAGCCCGGCGTTAAAGGCCAGCGCCGCCGACTCGGCGGCATCATGAGTAACGCCATGATGCTGGTGCAACAGGCTGACGCCGCCATAATCGGCAACAATAATCCCCTCAAAGCCCCACTGTTCACGCAGCACGGTGGTGAGCAGGAAACGATCGCTGTGGCCCGGCTGGTTATCGATATCGTGATAGGCGGGCATCACCGATCCGGCATTGGCGCACTTCACCGCCATCTCAAACGGCAGCAGGAAGGTGTCGTTAAGCTCGCAAAAACCGAGATGCACCGGCGCGTGGTTGCGTGCCCCTTCACTGAATGAGTGGCCGACATAGTGCTTGAGCGTCGCCAGCATATCGCCCTTCTCGCCCTGCAACCCCTCAACGTAGGCGCAGGCCATCACGCCGACCAGCCATGGATCTTCGCCAAAGGTCTCTTCCGTACGCCCCCAGCGTACATCGCGCGAGACATCCAGCACCGGCGCCAGCCCCTGTTTACAGCCGGTCGAGCGCGCTTCATCACCAATGTGCTGCGCGGCGCGTTTAATCAGCTCCGGATCCCACGTCGAGCCGTAGTTGAGAGAGGAGGGAAACAGCGTGGCGTCTTTACACAGCAGCCCCACCAGGCACTCTTCATGGAACAGCGCCGGGATGCCAAGGCGCGTCTCCTCCATCAGCGTTTTTTGCAGCCGGTTGGCGGCGCGTACACCCTGTTTCGCCTCGACAATATGTGTACCCAGCGGGCGGGTAATTTGCCCGACGCCGAGTTTCAGCCGCTCCGCCCGCGCCTCCTGAGCGCTTACACCGGCAAATTCATCGCTTAAATCGGTCCGCTCGCGGTGGTCGCCCTCCTCTGAGAGCACCAGCCACAGCCCATGCATCTGGGCGAACTTCTCCTCTGGCGTCATACGGGCAAGAAGGTCAGCCACGCGTTCGGCGACGGGGCGGTTTGCGTCTTTGTAAATTGCGGTCATCGGGTCACTCCTGTGTTGCTGAGATCCGGGGTGGTTTGCGCGTCGGCGGCTTCATTACTGCCACCGCGTTTTTGCAGAAGTTCTTGTGCGATGCTGTCAGCGACGCTGCTGTTGAGTTTGTAACGGGTAAGCAGCAGCACCATGCAGATAAATAACAGGCAGGGAATCAGGGTAAACAGCGCATTGATGGTGGTGAGCACGGTTGCGCTCTGCTGAGCCTGGTTCGGAATATAGTCAACCGCACCGAGCACCCAGCCCACCACTGCGCCACCGAGGGCAAGACCAAATTTAATGGCGAAGAGCGCGGTGGAGAAGACCAGCCCGTCGAGGCGGCGTCCACTGCGGTGCTCTTCATAATCCACCACGTCGGAGAACATCGTCCATTGCAGCGGCGTGGTCAGGTTCTGAATAAAGCTGAAGACAATATTGAGGGTGAAAATAAGCCACACCTGCGATGGCGGAATGATAAAGATCAGCGCGGCAAAGATGACAAAAGTAATAATCGTCCACTGGTAAGCGCGCACGCGATCGAATTTACCGAGTAGACGCGCCGATAATAGTGCGCCGGTGAGTGAAGCCAGCATGCCGGAGACAATAAAGGTGAAGACCATTTCCGGGCGCAATAACACATATTTGACGTAATACATGGTGGCTGAACCGCGGGTGACGACGGCGGTCAACAGCAAAATATTAAACAGGAAAACAATGCGCCACTGGCTATTTGCCGCCAGCAGTTTGAGATCGCCTATCATCGAGCCGGAAGTGTCATTACGCGGCGTAAAGCGTTCGCGGGTCATAAAGAAACAGCTAAAGAAGAGCACAATCCCCAATACGCCCATCATGCTCATGGCGTAGAAGTACCCCTTCTGCACGTTGCCATCGCCGAGATGCGCCACCAGCGGCAGGGCAATAACGGTAACAATCAGACCGCCGATAAACGACAGGCCAAAGCGCCAGGATTGCAGCGAGTGGCGCTCGTGCGGATCCATGGTCAGCGCGCCGGGCATGGCGCAGTAAGGCACGTTAATCGCGGAGTAGATAAAGCTGAGAATGGCATAAGTGATGCAGGCGTAAATAATTTTTGCCGTGGCGCCCGCCTCCGGTACATAGAAAGTGATGACGCAGCTGACGCCGAAGGGAATAGCAAACCAGAGCAGCCATGGGCGAAAACGACCATGACGTGTTTGCGTGCGATCCACCAGCGCGCCGATACAGGGATCGACAAACGCATCAATAACGCGAACGACTAAAAACATAGTGCCCATAATGGCGGCGGGTAAACCAAAAACATCGGTATAGAAATAGGCGAGAAATAGCGTCGCCGTTTGCCACACCAGGGCGCTTGCCATATCGCCGAGGCCATAGCCTATTTTGTCTTTCGTACGCAGGACAGAGGAAATTGTCATTGTTATTAGCCTTGTGAGGTGAAAAATTATTTCATCCTGGTGCGTTATTTCTTATCGCACCGCTCACTACAGGCTCAAGTATTAGAAGAAGGCAGCATCGGAACAATTGCAATAATTGCCAGGCTTTTTACGTTTTTTAGTTATTGTGATCGGCCACATATTCGCAGCTGAAATAAAAAAATCCCCGACATTGTGCCGGGGATTTTGTTTTCGCCGTTATTTTTTCAGTTCGGCGAGGCTGAGCCAGGTTTGCACCACCGTATCCGGATTGAGCGACAAACTGTCGATGCCCTCATCCATTAACCACGCGGCAAAATCCTCATGGTCGGACGGCCCCTGGCCGCAGATGCCGACATATTTGCCCTGCTTTTTCGCCGCGCGGATCGCCATCGACAGCAGCGCTTTCACCGCATCGTTGCGCTCGTCAAACAGCTCCGACACTACGCCGGAGTCGCGATCGAGGCCGAGTGCCAGCTGGGTCATGTCGTTTGAACCGATGGAGAAGCCGTCAAAGTGCTCGAGGAACTGCTCTGCCAGCAGCGCGTTCGACGGAATTTCGCACATCATAATGATCTTCAGCCCGTTCTCGCCGCGCTTCAGCCCCTGGCGCGCCAGCTCATCCACCACCGCTTTCGCCTGGTCAACGGTGCGCACAAACGGGATCATGATCTCGACGTTGGTTAGCCCCATCTCGTTGCGCACGCGTTTTACCGCTTCACACTCCAGCGCAAAGCAGTCGCGGAAGCTATCTGCCACATAACGGCCCGCGCCACGGAAGCCGAGCATCGGGTTCTCCTCTTCCGGCTCGTAGCGCTCACCGCCCACCAGGTTAGCGTATTCGTTAGATTTGAAATCGGAAAGGCGCACGATAACGCGCTTCGGCCAGAAGGCTGCGCCGAGCGTCGCGATCCCCTCCGTCAGGCGACCGATATAGAACTCAACCGGCGAATCGAAACCCTTCATCATTTCGCGGATTTCGTTTTGCAGCTTCGGCTCCTGGTCGTCAAACTCCAGCAGCGCGCGCGGGTGCACGCCGATCATACGGTTGATGATAAATTCGAGACGCGCCAGCCCGACGCCTTCGTTTGGCAGACAGGCGAAGTCAAAGGCGCGATCCGGGTTGCCGACGTTCATCATGATCTTCAGCGGCAGATCCGGCATGGTGTCGACGCTTGAGCTTTTCACGCTGAAATCGAGCAGTTCGGCATAGACATAGCCGGTGTCGCCTTCAGCACAAGAGACCGTCACTTTTTCGCCGGTTTTGATGCGATCGGTGGCATCGCCGCAGCCGACCACCGCCGGAATACCCAGCTCACGGGCGATAATCGCCGCATGGCAGGTGCGCCCGCCGCGGTTGGTGACAATCGCCGCCGCCTTTTTCATGATCGGCTCCCAGTCCGGGTCGGTCATGTCAGTGACCAGCACGTCGCCAGGCTCAATCAGGTTCATCTCGCTAATATCGTGGATCACTTTCACCGTGCCCGCGCCGATGCGGTGGCCGATGGCGCGCCCCTCGGCGATGATCTTGCCCTGCGCATGCAGGGTGTAGCGCTCCATCACCTGGCCGCGCGAGCGTACGGTTTCCGGACGCGCCTGCACAATAAAGAGCTTGCCAGTGTGGCCATCTTTCGCCCACTCGATATCCATCGGGCGGCCGTAATGTTTTTCAATCTGCACCGCCTGTTTCGCCAGCGCCTGCACCTCCTCATCGGTCAGGGAGAAGCGATCGCGGTCGGCCTGCGGCACATCTTCAATCTGCACCTGCTTGCCATGCTCCTGATTCGGCGCGTAGACCATGCGGATTTTTTTCGAACCCATGGTGCGGCGCACAATCGCCGGGCGATCGTTGGCGAGCGTCGGCTTATGCACGTAGAACTCATCCGGGTTGACCGCGCCCTGCACCACCATTTCACCCAGCCCAAACGCAGAGGTGATAAACACCACCTGGTCGAAACCGGATTCGGTATCAATGGAGAACATCACGCCCGAAGAGGCGAGATCGGAGCGCACCATGCGCTGCACGCCCGCCGAGAGCGCCACGCCACGATGGTCGTAACCCTGATGCACGCGATAGGAGATGGCGCGATCATTAAAGAGGGAAGCGAAGACATGCTTAATCGCCACCAGCACGGCGTCATAGCCCTGCACATTGAGGAAGGTTTCCTGCTGACCGGCAAACGAGGCGTCCGGCATATCTTCTGCGGTGGCGGAGGAGCGCACGGCAAACGAGGCCTCTGCGTCATCTGCCGAAAGTTGGGCGTACGCTTCATGTACCGCCTGTTCCAGCGCGGGCGGGAACGGGGTATCCACAATCCACTGGCGGATCTGCGTCCCGGCTTTCGCCAGTTCGGAGACGTCGTCGATGTCGGTTTTATCAAGCAGTTCATAAATACGCTGATTTAAACCGCTCTGTTCGAGGAACTGATTAAACGCGTCGGCGGTGGTCGCAAATCCATTCGGTACGGAGACGCCCATACCGGAAAGATTAGTAATCATTTCACCCAGGGAGGCATTTTTGCCTCCAACTCTGTCTACATCATTCATGCCGAGTTGGTCATACCAAAGCACCAGCGGTGACGAGCCATTGTTGGACATCGAGACAATCCTTTTGTGATATATGAAGGGGTACATAACGTCTTACAGCGTTTTTTATCCTGGCATAATAAATTGCGTTGAAAAAACGGTGAATCGTGTAAGCAATTAGCCTTAGCGGTTTTTCGGACAGATACCCATCAATTAATGGTGACCAGGTTAATTCTTAATACCCCGGCGCTGCGCGTACTTCCCGGTGTTAAAAAATGAACCGTACAGTTCATTAAAAATAAAAACGGTATTTCATTTTAAAATGAGATAAAGGTTATACGCAGTGGCAGGCTTTTTAATTTAAGCTTTCAGATAATTGCGCATCACACTCAGGATGGGATTAATGGACAACGCAGTCGATCGTCACGTGTTTTATATTTCCGATGGAACCGCTATCACCGCTGAAGTATTAGGCCATGCGGTGATGTCGCAATTTCCGGTTGCCGTCAGCAGCATCACCCTGCCTTTCGTGGAAACCGAGAGCCGCGCCCGCGCGGTCAAGGAGCAGATAGATGCGCTCTATCAGCAGACCGGCAATCGCCCGCTGGTCTTCTACTCGATTGTGTTGCCGGAAATCCGCGCCATTATTTTGCAATGTGAGGGGTTCTGTCAGGATATCGTGCAGGCGCTGGTGGCCCCGTTGCAGCAGGAATTAAAACTCGATCCGACGCCGATTGCCCATCGAACCCACGGCCTGACGCCGGGAAATTTGACCAAGTATGACGCGCGTATCGCCGCCATTGATTACACACTGGCGCACGATGACGGTATTTCGTTGCGCAACCTCGACCAGGCACAGGTGATTTTGCTCGGCGTCTCCCGCTGCGGTAAAACACCTACCAGCCTCTATCTGGCGATGCAGTTCGGTATTCGTGCCGCGAACTACCCCTTTATTGCGGATGATATGGATAACCTCGGCCTGCCTGCCGCGCTCAAGCCGTTACAGCATAAACTCTTTGGTCTGACCATTAATCCTGAGCGCCTTGCCGCCATCCGCGAAGAGCGCCGCGAGAACAGCCGCTACGCGTCGCTACGCCAGTGCCGTATGGAGGTGGCCGAAGTAGAAGCACTTTACCGCCGCCATCAAATCCCCTGCCTTAACAGCACCAACTACTCCGTTGAGGAGATCGCCACCAAGATGCTCGATATGATGGGATTAAGCCGTCGCATGTACTAATAAGCTAGTACATGAATGCATTCTGCGCTATCATGCTTGCCACTGATGTGTTGCGCCCTGTAGCGGGCTTGTTTTCAGCCGCGATTGGTTTATGGTGAGCGCATCACTTCCGGCACTTTTGCCGCTGAAGCCCCTAATTTCGAGATCGTTAATGAACAAAACAGATGAACTTCGCACCGCGCGTATTGATAGTCTGGTGACGCCTGCGGCGCTGGCACAGCGCTATCCTGTCAGCCCGGAGGTCGCCGCCCATGTGACGGCCTCACGGAGACGTATAGAAAAAATCCTTAACGGTGAAGATCGCCGCCTGCTGGTGGTTATCGGCCCCTGCTCTATTCACGATCTGGATGCGGCGATGGAGTATGCCCGCCGCCTGCAAGCTCTGCGTACGCAGCACGAGGCGCAGTTAGAGATTGTGATGCGCACCTATTTTGAAAAACCGCGCACGGTGGTCGGCTGGAAGGGGTTGATCTCCGATCCCGATTTGAACGGCAGCTATCGCGTGAATCACGGTATCGAACTGGCGCGCAGGCTGCTGTTGCAGGTCAACGAACTGGGTGTGCCGACCGCCACCGAGTTCCTTGATATGGTGACCGGCCAGTTTATCGCCGATCTGATTAGCTGGGGCGCCATCGGCGCGCGCACCACCGAAAGCCAGATCCACCGCGAAATGGCCTCGGCGCTCTCCTGCCCGGTGGGCTTTAAGAACGGCACCGATGGCAATACCCGTATTGCCGTGGATGCGATCCGCGCCTCCCGCGCCAGCCATATGTTCCTGTCACCGGACAAAGATGGTCAGATGACCGTTTACCAGACCAGCGGGAACCCGTGGGGCCATATCATTATGCGCGGCGGCAAGCAGCCAAACTTTTACCCGCAGGATATTGCCAATGCCTGCGACACGCTGCGCGAGTTTGATCTGCCGGAGCAACTGGTGGTCGACTTCAGCCACGGCAACTGTCAGAAGCAGCATCGCCGCCAGCTTGAGGTGTGTGATGAGATCTGTGCGCAAATTCGCAATGGTTCAACGGCCATTGCCGGTGTGATGGCGGAGAGTTTCCTGAAAGAGGGAACGCAAAAAATCGTTGCCGGGCAGCCGCTGATCTATGGTCAGTCGATCACCGACCCGTGCCTTGGCTGGGATGACAGCATCCTGCTGCTGGAAAAACTGGCCGCCGCCGTCGCCACGCGCGGTTGATCCAGGCTCATCTGCGAACCAGGCAGAGGTTACCTACAGATTTTAGGGGGATCGGCGCGATCTCCCTGAAACGCACTTGCCTCACTGCGCGGTTTATCGATAATAATTCTCATTGTTGATTTACCGTTAAGCGCGACTTTGCCTATGGATAGCCCCGCCACGCCCACCAGCCCGCACGAAAAACCGGATCAGATTCAGGCCGACGATCGGTACATCACCAGCCAGGCGCTGCTCGGCGAACAGCGCCGTGTTGTGATTGAGCATAACGGGCAGCGCTATTTGCTGCGCGAAACCCATGCCGGCAAGCTGATCCTCACCAAATAAACTAGCTCGAGCAGCTTACTTCCAGCCGTTTGCCCCAGTCCGGCGGACGGCGGGCATAATCATCGCTGCGATCGCTAAAGGGCTGGCGCAGGATCTCATGCAGCCTTTCCAGCTCTGCCATGTCGCCCTGCTCCGCCGCATCGATGGCGCGCTGCGCCAGCCAGTTGCGCAACACCACCGCCGGGTTAACGCCCTGCATCTGCTGCTGCCGTTGCGCATCGTCAATTCCCTCCTGCTGGAGGCGCTGGCGATAGGTGGCGAACCAGCTATCAAACGCGCTGCGATCGATAAACTCATCGCGCAGCGGCGAGTCCGCACTCTGCTGCTCGGTATGGTTTAGCATGCGGAAGGTACGCGTGTAATCACTCCCTTCCCGCGCCATCAACGCAAACAGCGTGTTGAGGATCTCGTTATCCCCCTCTTGCGGCACAAACAGGCCGAGCTTGCTGCGCATCAGGCTGCCATACTCCGTCAGCAGCGCGGTCTGATACTCATCCAGCGCCCCATTCAGGGCATCGACGGCAATAAACGGCGAGAGGGACTGCGCCAGGCGTTGCAGATTCCACTGCGCCACCACCGGCTGATTTTCAAAACTGTAGCGCCCCTGGTAGTCAGAGTGGTTGCAGATAAACGCCGGGTTGTAGTCATCAAGAAAACCATAAGGGCCGTAGTCCATCGTCAACCCGAGGATCGACATATTGTCGGTGTTCATCACGCCGTGGGCAAAACCGACCGCCTGCCAGCGGGCAATCATCACGGCAGTACGCCGGACCACATCGCGGAACCAGGCGACGTAGCGGTCAGGCTCCTCCTGCAGATGGGGCCAGTGATGGCGAATGACAAAATCGGCCAGCTCACGCACTTTCTCGGGCTGACGACGATAGTAGAAGTGTTCGAAATGGCCGAAACGGACATGGCTTTCCGCGATGCGCATCAGCATCGCCCCCTGCTCGCGGGTCTCTCGCATCACCGGCGTGTCGCTGGTGACAATGCTTAACGCACGAGTGGTGGGAATGCCGAGATAGTGCATCGCTTCTGAGGCAAGGCTTTCGCGAATGGTCGAACGCAGCACCGCGCGGCCATCGCCCATGCGCGAGTATGGCGTCAGCCCGGCCCCTTTCAGGTGCCAGTCGCGGGTTGAGCCATCCGCCAGCTGCTGTTCGCCGAGCAGAATGCCGCGCCCGTCGCCCAGTTGCCCGGCCCAGACACCGAACTGATGCCCGCTATAGACCTGCGCCAGCGGCGACATGCCGGGCAGCAACGTTTCGCCGCCCCAGACGCCAGCGCCGGATTCAGAGTGAAAGAGCGCCTCGGGCACGCCGAGGGATTCAGCCAGCGGAGCATTACGCCAGATAAGGCGTGCGTTGCTGAGCGGAGTGGGCGTTAACGCGGTGTAGTAATCTGGCAGTTCATCACGCCAGCGAGTAGTAAAAGTCAGGGTCATAGATCCTCCAGCCTTTTAGTGTAGTGCCTAACGCGGTGTTTAAACACCGGGCAACACAAGGGCTATGGATGGATCAGTGACGTCAGCTGCGCGGCGGTAACCGCAGGCCAAAGTGCGCCTTGCATGGCGCTGAACTGAAACGCCCTTGCGCGCTTCAGCGACGGCTCATCATCAATGCCGGCAATCATCACCGCATCGCAATAGGGTTCAACCTGCGAAATGATGGCGCGCATAAAGGGTTCGAAGGCAAGCGTAGATAAACGTTGGTGAATAAAGTTTTTATCCAGCATGACCCGTTTAAACAACCCGTCAAATACCGCTCTGGTTGACGCAGCGCCAACGCCGAAATTCCACAGCACCAGCGGATATTGTTTCGCCAATAGAGACAGAGTTTTGTTCTCTTTTCCGCTATTGAGATCTGGATAATTCTCATTGATGGCTAATTCAAGGCACGGGAATTTTCTTACCTGCGCCGCCAGCGTGTCATCCGTCAGTAATTGCTCGGTTATTTCCGGAGAAATATTAATCCAGGCGGTAAGGTGATGCTGAATTAAAAAGAGCTGGCAGGCTTCAATTAGCGCCAGTTGCTCAGTAAATAGCGTCACTTTTTCTGCATTCGTCAGGCGCGGCAAAACCAGCTCTGTCGGGGCGCGGACGGTGCTGTCCTTTCCAACAAAGTTAACGATAATTTCGACACCCTGAAGCACTCCGTTACCGTTTCTTGCCGGGAGTAATAAAAGCTCAGAGCGATAGCTGTAATCGAGTGAAACTATCATTTTGCCAGCCCCGCATTATGGGTGAAATCCGGCTTCAACAAAGCTGTTTGACAATATTCTATATTTACTGATTTTAATGAGATTGGCTTCATTTTTTTCCCGTTCTATTTTTCTACCCTCCCCTCCGTTGTTATTCGTTGGCTCCCGCATTCTCCTGCCCCCTGGCGGTGAGTTGCGAACAGCATAATTAAACTTTAAAAAATGAATTAGTGGAAACGTCCTGGTTTATATGAAAATGTTCCGCTGCCGCAAACAAAAAAAGGGAGGCCTGCATAACGCGCGCTCCCTTTTTCTCTGTCTGTCGATGCCGCGTCAGATGCGTCGCGCCTGCCAGAAATTTTTGCGCCAGTAGACATTATCCAGCGAAGAGCGCATCACCCCCCGGCTGGTTGAGGCGTGAATAAAGGCGTTATCAGTGTCGTAGATGCCGACGTGAAGCCCGCTCTCGCCAGAGCCGGTTTTGAAAAACACCAGATCGCCTGGCAGCAGATCCTCTTTATCTATCTCGGTGCCAAGCTTCGCCTGTTGACGCGTTTCACGCGGCAACTGCAGCGCGAATTTGTCGCGGAAGGTCATCATCACAAAGCCCGAGCAGTCGACGCCTGAACGCGCCATTCCGCCATAGCGATAGGGCGTGCCGCGCCATTCGCTCAGCTGATCGTTCAGGTTGGCGATCACCGTAATCGAGTCCGACAGCCGTGGGTTCGGCGGGGGGGCGCGATGAGAACTACATCCTGCAAGGAAAAGCGCTGCCGCCAGTAAAAACCAGATACGCATTCTGCAATACGCCTCGTTATCTCTTTTTATCGGATTAATCTACAGTGGGAGCGCGAGTTGTGGCAAGTCACCATTGCGTCACACGGTCGGGATCAGCATTCGGTGGCCTTCCACCTCAACCTGCTGGAAAACCATGCCGTAGGCGTCAGCCAGATGCGCAGGTGTCATCACCTTTGCTTTGGCGCCGCTCACCAGCAACTCGCCCTCACGCAATAGCCAGACCTGGTGTGCCTGACGCAGCGTATGATTCAGATCGTGGCTGCTCATTACCACCGTAATACCAGCGCTGGCCAGCTCGCCAATTACCCCATCCAGCGCCGCCTGTTGCGCCACATCAAGGCTGTTCATCGGTTCATCGAGCAGCAACAACTGCCCGTGATCGTTGCCCTGCGGATGGATCTGCAAAATCACCGCCGCCAGCCGCACCCGCTGCCATTCGCCGCCGGAGAGCTGGTTGGTTGCCCGCGCCAGCTTATCCTGCAGGCCAAGCTGACCGGCAATGTGGGTCAGCAGGGCGTGCTGGCTTTTATCAGGCTGATGCAGCGACAGGTAGTGCCACACGGGTATGGCAAACGGTGCACTCTGCTGTTGGGCCAGGTAGGCGCGATGCCGTGCCAGCGCCGTCGCCGACCACTGCTCAAGCGGTTGGCCGCCAAAAGTTATCTTACCCGGCCCGCCGGAAAGCCCGGCGATACGTGCGAGCAACGTGCTCTTCCCTGCCCCGTTCGGCCCGACAAGATGCACGATCTGCCCGGGGGGCAGCGACACGCTTATCGGTGCCAGCCTGCCTGGCTCAGCAACCTGCTGCAGCTGCATCAGCATCGACATTACTTCGAGACGGCCTGCTTAATGGCGTTGACCAGCAGCGGATCCTCCGGCGTCATATCGGGTGAAAAACGCTGAATCACCTGGCCGTCGCGGCCAATCAGGAATTTTTCGAAGTTCCACAAAATATCGCCCGGTGCCTGCGGTGCGCGGCCTTTACTGACCATGCGCTCATAAAATTCGCTGTCTGCCGGGGCAAGCGCTGTTGGTGCGGCAGCAATCAATTTTTCATAGAGAGGATGGCGCGCGTCGCCATTGACGTCGATCTTGCTGAACAGCGGAAAGGTGACGCCATAGGTGGTGCTACAGAAGGTTTTGATCTCCTCTTCCGAGCCCGGCTCCTGGCCAAGGAACTGGTTACACGGGAAGCCCAGCACGCTAAAGCCTTCCCCTTCCCACGCTTTCTGCAGGTTTTCCAGCTGCTCGTACTGCGGCGTCAGGCCACATTTTGACGCGACGTTAACCACTAAAAGCACCTTGCCGCGCCAGGCGCTGAGCGAGATCCTTTCGCCATCAATAGTGGTGACTTCGGTATCCAGAATATTCTGTTGCATAACATCCCCTTAATGAATGTGATGGTTGCCGGGCTTAGCGCCCGACCCTCAATAATAGCCAGATAAACACCGGCGCACCTAGTGTCGATGTTACAACGCCAATCGGCAGCTCTGCGGCGCTGAGCGCGAGGCGCGAGACAATATCCGCCAGCAGTAAGGCTACCGCGCCCGCCAGCGCGCAGCCCGGAAGCAGAACGCGGTGATCGCTTAAGCCACATAAGCGCATAATATGCGGGATCACAAGCCCGATAAAGCCAATAGCCCCGGCAATCGCCACGCTGACGCCTACCATCCAGCCAGTAGCCGCCACCAGCAGATTACGCCATAACCAGAGCGGCAGCCCGAGCTGGCGGGCGGAGATTTCCCCCAGCGCTAACACGTTCAACGCCGTGGATTGCAGGCAGATCCACACCATCACCGGCAGAAGTGCTGCCATCAGCCAGCCCTGCTGCCAGTCGACGCCGCTGAAGCCGCCCATCATCCAGTACATCAACTGGCGTAAATCGAGCGAGGTGGAGAAGTAGACCGCCCAGGTCATTAAGGCAGTGCAGATAATGCCGAGCGCGACACCGGCCAGCAGTAAGCGGCTGGTGGAAAGATGGCGGCGCGCAAAGCGCAGCAGGATAAGCGTAACCATCAATGCGCCGGCAATGGCGCATAGACCGAGCGCCCAGTCGGGCAACATCCCGCCGCCGAGAAACACCGCCGCAACCAGGCCTACGCCCGCGCCGCTCGATACGCCAAGCAGGCCTGGCTCTGCCAAAGGATTTTCAAACAGCGCCTGCATGGTGGCACCACACAGCGCCAGCGCAGCACCCACCAGCAGCACGGCAAGGGTGCGCGGTAAGCGTATCTGCCAGACGAAAAGCTCACCCTCAGGAGTGAACCAGCGATTGGGGGCTATCCACTGCTCGCCTGCGCAAAGACTCAAAGTGAGCGCAAGCAGTAAAAACAGCGCCAGCGCGCCGAGCCAGAGGCGGTTGCGTTGCTGTTGAAGATGGGCGTATGCCAGCATGGTTTCACGTTTACTCATCAGCCAGGTGACTGATTCTAAGAGGGATAGCGGATGCTGAAAAGAAAAAAGGCCGCGAGGCGGCCTTTTTGGTTAATGCAAAATCATTCAGCTTTGGGCGAAGCGTTTTCGACGCGGCTCTTTAACTTCTGGCCGGGTCTGAAGGTCACCACGCGCCGTGCTGTAATGGGAATATCTTCGCCGGTTTTTGGATTACGACCCGGACGTTGATTCTTGTCACGCAAATCAAAGTTGCCGAAGCCGGAGAGTTTGACCTGCTCACCATTTTCCAGAGCACGACGGATCTCTTCGAAAAACAGCTCTACCAGCTCTTTTGCATCCCGTTTGCTAAGCCCAAGCTTATCAAACAGATATTCTGACATTTCAGCTTTTGTAAGCGCCATAGGTTCAATCCCTCAATGATGCCTGGAATCGCTCTTTTAATGCCTCTACACATCTGGCAACGGTAGCGGCAATCTCCTCTTCTTCGAGTGTACGGCCGGTATCCTGAAGGATCAGACTGATGGCAAGGCTTTTCGACCCTTCCACGACGCCCTTACCGCGGTACACGTCAAACAAGTTTACGCCAACTACCTGATTTGCGCCAACTTTCTTACATTCAGCCAAAACATCTGCTGCGGGTACATTTTCATTGACCACAACAGCGATGTCGCGGCGGTTCGCCGGGAAGCGAGAAATCTCCTGAGCCTGAGGCACGGCGCGGTCTGCAAGGGCATTCCACTCCAGTTCAAACACCAGCGTGCGGCCATTCAGATCAAGCTTACGCTCCAGCTCCGGATGCACCACGCCGATAAAGCCAATGCGCTTATCTTTCAGATAAATCGCGGCAGATTGACCCGGGTGCAGCGCCGGATTGGTCTCAGCGCGGAACTCGATAGCGCCTGTTTTGCCGGTCAGCTCCAGCACAGACTCCAGATCGCCTTTCAGATCGAAGAAATCAACGCTGTTTTTCGCCAGGTCCCAGTGCTCTTCATAACGGTTACCGCAGATAGCACCTGCCAGCATCACATCCTGACGGATGCCGAGGTTCGCTTGGGTATCCGGCACAAAACGCAGACCGGTTTCGAAAATACGCACACGGCTCTGCTGACGGTTCTGGTTATAGACAATGGTGCCCAGCAGACCAGTCCACAGTGAGAGACGCATCACCGACATTTCGCTGGAGATCGGGCTTGGCAGCACCAGCGCTTCTTCGCCCGGGTGGATCAACTGCTGCAGTTTCGGATCAACGAAGCTGTAGGTGATCACTTCCTGGTAGCCTTTGTCGTTAAGCATAGTTTTCACTCGCTTAAGGGACAAGTTGGCTTCGCGATGTTCGCCCATGATCAGCCCGGCCTGTACTGGCTCGTCAGGAATATTGTTGTAACCGTAAACACGGGCAACCTCTTCCACCAGGTCCTCTTCGATCTCCATATCGAAACGCCAGCTCGGCGCGACCGCCAGCCACTCATCCTGGCCTGCGGTGACTTCGCAGCCAAGGCGGGTCAGAATATCGCTCACCTGCTCATCGGCAATGTGATGACCAATCAGGCGGTCCAGCTTGCTGCGACGCAGACGGATAGTGGCGCGTTTCGGCAGAGAGGCTTCATTAGTCACGTCAATAACCGGGCCCGCTTCACCGCCGCAAATATCCAGCAGCAGGCGCGTGGCGCGCTCCATCGCTTTATACTGCAACTTCGGATCGACGCCGCGCTCGTAGCGGTGAGAAGCATCAGTGTGCAGACCGTGACGACGCGCGCGACCGGTAATGGAGAGCGGGTTGAAGAAAGCACACTCCAGCAGAACGTTTTGCGTTTCGCTGTTTACACCTGAATGCTCGCCGCCGAAGATACCGCCCATTGCCAGCGCGTTTTTCTGGTCAGCAATGACCAGCGTGTCTGTGCTCAGCTTCGCTTCGTTGCCGTCGAGCAGCACCAGCGTTTCGCCCTCTTTCGCCATACGCACCACGATGCCGCCTTCCAGGCGATCGCTGTCGAAAGCGTGCATCGGCTGGCCGAGCTCAAGCAGAACGTAGTTGGTGACATCGACTACCGCATCGATTGAACGAATGCCGCAGCGACGCAGCTTCTCTTTCATCCACAGCGGCGTCGGCGCGCTGACGTTGATACCTTTGACCAGGCGGCCCAGGTAGCGCGGACAGGCCTCTTGCGCTTCCACAACGATCGGCAGCGTATCGTTAATGGTGGCGGCAACCGGTGCGATTTCTGGCTCGTTCAGCGGGGATTTATTCAACACCGCAACGTCGCGAGCGACACCGATAATACCCAGGCAGTCGGCGCGGTTTGGCGTGACGCTGATTTCGATAGTGTTGTCTTCAAGCTTCAGGTATTCACGAATGTCGGTGCCAATCGGCGCATCTGCCGGCAGTTCAATGATGCCGTTGTGATCGTCGGAAATACCGAGTTCGGAGAAGGAGCAGAGCATCCCTTCAGAGGGTTCGCCGCGCAGTTTCGCCGCTTTAATTTTGAAATCGCCCGGCAGTACCGCGCCGACGGTCGCAACGGCCACTTTCAGACCGAGACGGCAGTTTGGCGCGCCGCAGACGATATCCAGCAGGCGATCGCCGCCCACGTTCACTTTTGTTACGCGCAGTTTGTCAGCGTTCGGGTGCTGAGCGCACTCCATCACTTCGCCAACCACTACACCATGAAACGCACCGGCGACCGGTTCAACGCCGTCCACTTCCAGGCCGGCCATGGTGATCTGCCCGGAGAGCGCTTCGCTATCAACCGCTGGGTTCACCCATTCGCGTAACCACAGTTCACTGAATTTCATTGTTTCGCCTGCCCTTATTTAAACTGTTTGAGGAAACGCAAATCGTTTTCGAAGAATGCGCGCAGATCTGTCACACCGTAGCGCAGCATGGTGAGACGCTCCATCCCCATGCCAAACGCGAAGCCGGAGTAGATTTCCGGGTCGATGCCAACGTTACGCAGCACATTCGGGTGGACCATGCCACAGCCCAGCACTTCCAGCCATTTACCGTTTTTACCCATCACATCCACTTCGGCGGAGGGTTCGGTGAACGGGAAGTAGGAGGGACGGAAGCGGATTTGCAGATCCTCTTCAAAGAAGTTACGCAGGAAGTCGTGCAGCGTCCCTTTCAGGTTGGTAAAGGTGATGTTTTTATCAACGATCAGCCCTTCCATCTGATGGAACATCGGGGTGTGGGTCTGATCGTAGTCGTTACGGTAGACGCGGCCCGGGGCAATAATGCGGATCGGCGGCTGCTGATGCTCCATGGTGCGGATCTGCACACCTGAGGTCTGCGTACGCAGCAGACGCGTGGCGTCGAACCAGAAGGTGTCGTGATCGGCACGTGCCGGATGGTGGCCCGGAATGTTCAGCGCGTCAAAATTGTGGTAATCGTCTTCGATCTCCGGCCCGGTGGCGACGGTAAAGCCCAGCTCGCCAAAGAAGCTCTCGATACGATCGATGGTACGGGTCACCGGGTGCAGACCGCCATTTTCAATACGACGGCCCGGCAGGGAGACATCGATGGTCTCAGCAGCGAGGCGGGCATTCAGCGCAGCGCTTTCGAGATCGTTTTTGCGCGCGTTCAGTGCTTGCTGAACCTGCTCTTTCGCTTCGTTGATTACCGCTCCGGCAGCCGGGCGCTCTTCTGGCGGCAGCTCACGCAGGGTGGTCATCTGAAGGGTCAGATGCCCTTTCTTACCCAAATATTCGACGCGTACGTTGTCCAGCGCGGCGACATCTGAGGCATCGTTAATGGCTGCCTTCGCACTGGCAACCAGCTCTGCGAGATGTGACATGGTTTTCCTCGTTATATGACGATATTTACACGCGGCAGATACAAAAAAAGCCTCCACAAGGGAGGCTTTCTGGCGCTGTTTTCCGTTTCTTCTTTCACGCGCAAGCCCCCTGGATTCAGGTGCTAAAGTAAAAAAAGAAGCGGAAAATAGCAGCATTCATGCTTGCATTACCTTAATCGGCTACGTGGCGACGATGGGCTATTGAAAACGCATCACGGCAAAAAGTCAATGTATTGATACTGTTAAAGCAAAAGAGGGAGCCAGGCTCCCTCTCTTAAACTGGCTTACGCCAGAGCTGCTTTCGCTTTTTCAACCAGGGCAGAGAATGCCACTTTGTCGAATACGGCGATGTCAGCCAGGATCTTACGGTCAATTTCAACAGAGGCTTTTTTCAGGCCGTTGATGAATTTGCTGTAAGAAATACCGTTCTGACGTGCTGCTGCGTTGATACGTGCAATCCACAGCTGACGGAACTGACGCTTTTTCTGACGACGGTCACGATAAGCGTACTGACCAGCTTTGATAACAGCCTGGAAGGCAACACGGTAAACGCGTGAACGCGCGCCGTAGTAGCCTTTAGCTTGTTTCAAAATTTTCTTATGACGTGCACGTGCAATCACACCACGTTTTACGCGAGCCATATGCTCTCCTGTATATTCTAATTAAAAAGTTAAAAGGTTAACGACTTATGCGTACGGCAGGCACGCGATGACCAGGCCCAGATCGCCTTTAGAAACCATGGCTTTCGGACGCAGGTGACGTTTACGCTTGGTAGCTTTTTTGGTCAGAATATGACGCAGGTTAGCATGCTTGTGCTTAAAACCACCTTTACCGGTTTTTTTGAAGCGCTTAGCAGCACCGCGTACGGTTTTGATCTTTGGCATTTTTCAATTTCCACTTCGCATTGTTAATAAACGAAACAAAGGCGAACTAAACCCGCGAGCACGAGGCCCACAGGTTTAATTACTTGATGGCCTTACTGTTTCTTCTTAGGAGCAAGCACCATAATCATCTGGCGGCCTTCGATCTTCGTAGGGAAGGATTCGACAACTGCCAGTTCGACCAGATCTTCTTTCACGCGGTTAAGCACTTCCATACCGATCTGTTGGTGGGCCATCTCACGACCGCGGAAACGCAGTGTGATCTTGGCCTTATCGCCCTCTTCAAGAAAGCGAATCAGGCTGCGGAGTTTTACCTGATAGTCGCCTTCATCTGTACCAGGTCGGAATTTGATTTCCTTGACCTGAATAACTTTTTGCTTCTTCTTCTGTTCCTTAGAAGATTTGCTCTTTTCATAGAGGAACTTGCCGTAGTCCATTATACGGCAAACGGGCGGCTCGGCGTTAGGGCTAATTTCAACTAAATCAACCCCGGCTTCTTCAGCTTTTTCCAGAGCTTCTCGCAGACTCACAATACCAAGCTGCTCGCCTTCCAGACCAGTTAAGCGAACTTCCAGGGCGCGGATCTCGCCATTAATACGATTGGGACGCGCCGTTTGAACTCGTTTTCCGCCTTTAATACCTTATTCCTCCAGTTGTTTAAGACTGCGGCTGCGAATCTCTTGTTGCAGCTTCTCGATAACTTCATTTACGTCAAGGCTACCCAGGTCTTTACCGCGACGGGTACGCACAGCAACTTTGCCGGCTTCAACCTCTTTGTCACCACAAACAAGCATATAAGGGACACGACGTAAAGTGTGCTCGCGGATTTTAAAGCCTATCTTCTCGTTTCTCAAGTCTGCTTTTACACGAATGCCTGCATTTTGCAGTTTCTCGGTCAATTCGTTGACATATTCAGACTGTGAATCAGTGATGTTCATGACCACTACCTGCACCGGCGCAAGCCAGGTTGGGAAGAAGCCTGCGAACTCTTCAGTCAGGATGCCGATAAAGCGCTCCAGTGACCCAAGAATTGCGCGATGAATCATAACTGGAACCTGACGCTCGTTGCTTTCGCCCACATAAGAGGCGTTCAGACGAGCCGGCAGGGAGAAGTCCAGCTGTACCGTTCCGCACTGCCATGCACGATCGAGGCAGTCATACAGGGTAAATTCAATTTTCGGACCGTAGAATGCGCCTTCACCCAGCTGATATTCAAATGGGATATTGTTCTCTTCCAGCGCAACTGCCAGATCCGCCTCAGCACGATCCCACATCTCGTCGCTACCGATACGTTTCTCGGGACGGGTGGAGAGTTTGACAACGATCTTTTCGAAGCCAAACGTGCTGTACATATCGTAGACCATACGGATGCAGGCGTTCACTTCATCGCGAACCTGCTCTTCCGTACAGAAGATGTGCGCATCATCTTGCGTAAAGCCGCGCACACGCATCAGACCGTGCAACGCACCCGAAGGTTCATTACGGTGGCAGCTACCGAACTCCGCCATACGCAGCGGCAGGTCGCGGTAGGATTTCAACCCTTGGTTGAAAATCTGCACATGTCCCGGGCAGTTCATCGGTTTGATGCAGTACTCACGATTCTCCGAAGAGGTCGTAAACATAGCATCTTTGTAGTTGTCCCAGTGGCCGGTTTTTTCCCACAGCACACGGTCCATCATAAACGGGCCTTTCACTTCCTGGTACTGGTACGCTTTCAGCTTAGAGCGTACAAACGTTTCCAGTTCACGGAAAATGGTCCAGCCATCGTTGTGCCAGAATACCATACCCGGCGCTTCTTCCTGCATATGGTACAGGTCAAGCTGCTTGCCGATTTTACGGTGGTCGCGTTTTGCGGCTTCTTCCAGACGCAGCAGATAGGCGTTAAGCGCTTTTTTATCTGCCCATGCGGTACCGTAAATGCGCTGCAGCATCTTGTTGTTGCTGTCGCCACGCCAGTAAGCGCCCGCCGTTTTCATCAGTTTGAAATGGTGGCAGAAACGCATATTCGGTACGTGCGGACCACGGCACATATCGACGTATTCTTCATGATGATACAAGCCAGGCTTATCATCATGGGCAATATTTTCATCAAGAATGGAGACTTTGTAGTTTTCACCGCGTGCGACAAACGTTTCACGCGCTTCCTGCCAGCTCACTTTCTTCTTGATAACGTCATAGTTGGATTCGGCGAGCTCGTGCATACGTTTTTCGAGCGCGTCGATATCTTCCTGAGTCAGGGTGTGATCGAGATCAACGTCATAATAGAAACCGTTGTCGATAACCGGACCAATCGCCATTTTGGTGTGCGGCCACAGTTGCTTGATAGCATGGCCCAACAGATGCGCACAGGAGTGGCGGATAATCTCCAGCCCTTCCTCATCTTTTGCGGTGATGATAGCAAGGTTTGCATCACTGTCGATGATATCTGAAGCATCGACCAGTTCACCGTTGACGCGCCCGGCAATGCAAGCTTTCGCCAGGCCAGGGCCAATATCAAGCGCGACATCCAGGGGACTTACGGCGTGGTCATAATGGCGTTGACTGCCATCAGGAAGCGTAATTACAGGCATTTCATTTCCTTAATTTGCAGTGGTGCGCCACACGAAAGAGCACATGCAAAATGAGATTTCAAAGATATAACAGCCGCTTAGATAAGTTTTCTCGCTTCACTCTGCGGAATATGTATCGAACGGTAATGACCGCACTTTACCCTTACCCGCTGCTGTTAAGTACCCGACAATAGTACACATTTGCACTCGGCGTTGAAAGGGCTAGTGTGGCGCGGATCGTTTTTGCGCCCTTTTTCGGCTCTATTGGGGAGTAAGTCGCCATTCAACTGTGCTGGCGCAAGGAAGGTATTATCTGATTTTGCTTTGCCATCTTGACACAACAGGGGTGGAAGCAGTCTATTTGGCTTCCCATTAACCCCTAACCCACTGATAAATCATGGTAATAGTTTATATCTTAGCCATTGTTCTGCTGATTGCGATTGTTTTTTTTGCCTTCTATAAACACAGCAAAGTGAAATATTCACAAACCCTTCCGGTTTCCCCGAGAAAACGACGCTAGGGCTTTCGCTTCTCCCGGGCACGCAGCAATGCGTGCCCTGTTGAAACCCGGCTCAGGCGTCGAAACCCAGTGCGCGAATCACCTCTTCCATCGCCGCTTCGGTCAGTTCGGTACGTTTAATTCTCTGATTAGCCAGCATGGTTCTTACCACACCCGCAATAACAATATGCTTAGGCTCCTGTCCCAGGTCACGCATCTCAAGCACCACCTTGCCCACCACCCGGCACATCTCATCGTATAACGCCGCATCATTCAACTTGCCCATATCGCCCCACTTTTTTCATTAGAAAGCCTTGAGTAAAACGCAACCTGTCCTTATACCCATTGCCTGTAAGTGTGCCACAACACAGCAAATCTATAGCGGAAATGTAAAAGGACTTGTTTTTTATACAGTTGCACAAAGTTAAATTTCCTTATCGATTTACCTTAAAGAAACTCACTCCTGTTGCCGATAAATAGAGCATTCGTGGTTTGAATGATATAGCGACGGTAATGCAAGCGATCAATTACAACGAGATGACGGGATTGAACCTGACGGTTCGAAAAACGACCTCATCGACTCTGCAAGAGTCAATTGAGCGTTTATCGTCAGGCTTTCGAATCAATGGCGCAAAAGACGATGCGGCAGGCCAGGCCATCGCCAATCGTATGCGTTCTAATAGCAACGCAGACACCGTGGTTTCCCGCGGGCTTGATGACGCCATCAGCATGGCGCAGACCGCCGATGGTGGCCTGAGTACCATTAGCGAACGGCTGATTCGCGCTAAAAGCCTGGCTATCCAGGCCGGCAATAGCACGCTTTCCGAAGGCGACAGACAGAGCATTCAGAATGAATATAAAAGTATTCTGGATACCATTCAGTCGATTTCCGAAGGCACCGAGATTTTCGGCTCTTATCCGCTGGCAACGGACTCGCCAGAGCTACCGCCGCAGCTTATCGGCGATGTACCGCCGCTGAGTACGAAATTTCCGGTGAGCGGGACGGACTACTCTTTCAGTTCTGGGATCGTCTCGCTGGCCTATATCCCGGCGGGGGCGAAAAATATTACGTTGACCATCGACTCGCTCGGTCTGGATGACGATATTCAGCTCTTTACGCGTGACGGTAAACATCTGGCAGGCACGCCAATTAACGGCAGCGACCCGGACTACACCTGGAAAAGCCGTGGTATCACGGATTCTGCGAAGGCGACCAGCCGCGTGTTGACTCCAGCGAACGGTTTCAAGAGTGGCGCCACCTATGATGACTCGCTGCTGATTGAAGGGGGTACATCCTGGGCATTAAATGGCAGCGAGACGCTCGCCTATCACGGCATGACCATCAAATACAGCGGCGATGGCGATCGTTACGAGTCCGCTGCGGCCTACAATGATGGCAGCAATGGTTCGAACCGCCTTGAGCGGTTAAAAATAGATAATGTCACCGAAGATCTGGTGGTGATGATCGTGGGTAGCGGTTCTTTCACCAGCAACCTGACCTGGGGCGACCTGCCAAAACCGACCATTACGCCGGAAGTGCCACCTAAGCAGAGCAGGCCGTGGGAAGTGGTAACCAGCGCCACTGTCGGGGATGAGATCAAATCAACGACCATTCCGACCACGCCCGCGGATGTTAAATCCCTTGGCTTAACCGGCACGGATCTGCTGTCAGAAACCACCGCAGGTAAGGCGATGGGCAAACTCGACCAGGCGCTGGAGAAAGTGAGCGGTTACCGCGCGCAATATGGCGCTTTTATTAATCGTTTTGAATCAAACAAATCGGTGCTGGCGCAGCAGAGTGTCGCCACGCAGGCGGCAAAGAGCCGGATAGAAGATGCAGATTACGCGCTGGAAGCGAGCAAGATGGCTAAAGCGCAGCTGTTACAGCAGGGTCAGGACGCCGTGCTAAAAGTGGCCAACCAGGCGGCGGAGAATATTCTTTCTCTCCTGCGTAGCTAATACTCTGAGATTTAACGCAACCAGAGATAAGCGTTATTCGTGCACTTTTTATAAATAACTTTTCAGAATCGACTCATTATTAAGTCTGTCTTGCCAAATTTAAAAACCGGTACCGCATAATCCGGTTTTTAAATTAAGCAGATGAAACTGCTAAGAATAATCTTTATTCCCATCCACCGGCTACCAGCGTATGCGCATTAAAAGCAGCGTCATTAGTACCTTTTACTGCATGCGTGCCGGGGATCATGTTTGAACCCGCTTCGATGCTGGTGATGTGATTAGTAGATTGTGCAGGCTGTGCCGCGAATGCGCTGAAAGAGAGCGCAGAAATAACCAGCGCGGCGGCGGTTGCTGTGATTGTTTTCATAATTGAATTCTCTTGCTGAAATAGATTTAACTGGCCGGGCAGCAGCGTGCCCACAGCAAGAATTGTAGATCTGGATCACACTTTTTCCCAGTCAATTTATTTAGCCGTTCGTGTCAAATAAACTGAATATGTTTCTCAAAGAGGAAATGTGGAGAGAAAGTGCAGGAGCGGACTTAAATAAAATTAACCGGCGAATTGCGCCCTGAGTGTAAATAAAAACGGGCCGGATAATCCGGCCCGTCCAGTTAAATTTTGTAGCCTAAGGTAATCGACGTTCTGCGATCGGTATGATCCGGTGCCGATGATGGCGGCTCGGAGTTCCAGGTTACGTTATAGGCAACTTTCAACGCGAAGTGGGAGTTAATCGCCACGTTCAGCGCGGTTTCGGAGTTGACAGTGGTATCGTCCGCACCAAACACCGAAACGCCCTGGGTAAATTTCGCATTGTCAGAGAACTGCCACGCATAGGTGCCAGACGCATAGCCCAGCGCCGTCGTTTTGGTATCGCCGTTAGTGTACTTGTCATAACGTACACCCGGACCGAATTCGAGACGGAAGCTGTGAACCGGGCCATTCAGGAACTGACGACCATAACCGGCGGTGGCGATGTCACGGGCGTGGTAACCGTTGTAGCGATCGGTTAACCAGCTCGCCTGGCCAAACAGGTAATCGTAGTCAGTCATGTTATAACGGCTACGACCACCAACGGCATACTTCTCGGAAGAACGTTCGTCATTAGACGAGGTATTACTGGCGTTGCCCCACAGGGACCAGGCCGTAGAATCGCCATACCATGTCAGGGTAGAGTCAGCCGTCAAAGAGGAACTCTTTGTGTTGCCTGACTGACCGAGATAGCCACCGTTAACATTACCTTCAAACGGTTTTTTCGCGGAGGCGGGGTCATCCATGACAGTAAAAACGGTATCATCTGCGACAGCATTCATCGACGCAAGCACGCCCGCAGCTACAACCAGCGCGGGTACTGTCTTAAAAAGCTTCATTTTTTTAAAATCCGTACAGTAAATGAGACCAACACGGTCCCGGAAACTTTCTTATGGATCAATGACCAACGGTCCGCAGAAAGGTAACAAATTATAAAAAGACCGCTTAAACATATCAATGAAATCTTATTTGATTTTTTGAATAAGAGAGATCTCAGAATAATTGTTATAGATTCCGAAATATCACTGTAAAAATAATATCGTATTTAAAATCATACTGTTATTTACTTTCCCTTCGCTGTAAATGGTGCCAGGCTTACTGCACCCTACGTAACAGGAGGTCAATATGGTATCGATTTATACGCTAACGCTCGCGCCATCTCTCGATAGCGCGACAATAACGCCGCAAATTTATCCGGAAGGAAAACTCCGTTGCACCTCGCCGGTTTTTGAACCGGGTGGCGGCGGAATTAATGTTGCCCGCGCCATTGCCCACCTCGGCGGCAAAGCTACCGCGATTTTCCCGGCGGGCGGCGCAACCGGTGAACACCTGACTGCCCTGCTCGCCGATGAGCATGTCCCGACCCTCAGCGTGCAGACCGCCGACTGGACGCGACAGAACCTGCATGTGCACGTTGAAGCGAGCGGCGAGCAGTATCGCTTTGTGATGCCCGGCGCTGCCCTCAGCGAAGATGAATTCCGCCAGATAGAAGAGAGAGTGCTGACGATAGAGAGCGGCGCGATTCTGGTCATCAGCGGCAGTCTTCCGCCTGGTGTACAGCTTGAAAAACTGACGCAGTTGATTACGGTCGCGCAAAAACAGGGGATCCGCTGCATTATCGACAGCTCAGGCGAAGCGCTGGCCGCTGCGCTGGAGATTGGCAATATCGAACTGGTCAAACCCAACCAGAAAGAGCTGAGCGCGCTGGTTGGCCGACCGCTCAACCAACCCCATGACGTATTGCGTGCCGCGCAGGAGATCATTAACAGCGGCAAAGCGCGCCGCGTAGTGGTCTCGCTTGGGCCGCAAGGGGCGCTGGGGGTGGATCAGCAGGGCCATGTTCAGGTTGTGCCGCCGCCGATGAAAAGCCAGAGCACCGTTGGTGCGGGTGACAGCATGGTCGGTGCCATGACCCTTAAGCTTGCCGCAGATGCCCCGCTCGACGATATGGTGCGCTTTGGCGTCGCAGCCGGCAGCGCGGCAACCATCAATCAGGGTACGCGCCTGTGTGCCAGTGAAGATACGCAAAAGATCTACGACTACTTATGCGGTGCTTAAGCGCGTTAACGCAGCGAGAGTCGCTGGCGATGGTCGACAAATAGTCGTCGCCGACTATGCTAAAAAAATTTGCATTAACAATGAGGTGAAATATGAGTAGCGATGGCATCAACCGCTACGTCGTCACGGTGAAATTTCACGATGAGACGCTAACGGATATTAATGAGCTGAATAACCACTTTACACTTGCGGGCTTTCTTATCACCATGGCGGACGACGATGGCAAGGTGCACGATCTGGGCACCAACACCTTCGGCCTGATTAGCGCCTTAAATGAGCAAGAGGTTCATGATCTCGCCAGCGGCCTGGCCGAAAGCGCCGTCGGGCGAAAAACCGATGTCACGGTTTCCACCTGGGAAACGTGGCGGCAACAAGAGCAATAAGTGCCATCCTGCGCCGTGCGTGCGCCTGGTGTGCGTTAAGTCGAATTTTTTCACAGCTTTAGTGCGCTAACCTAATGATCTGGCTGATTACATGGGAGAAATATCATGTGGCAAGCGATAAGTGGTCTGTTAAGCGAGCAACTGGGTGAAGGCGAAATTGAACAACGCGATGAGCTACCGGGCGGCGAAATTCACGCTGCATGGCGCATACGTTACGCAGGACGCGACTGTTTCGTTAAATGTGATGAACGCGCCCTGCTTCCCATCTTCACTGCCGAAGCCGATCAGCTGGCGCTGCTGGCGCGCAGCAATACGGTCCGGGTGCCTGAAGTGTGGGCGGTCGGCAGCGACCGCGACTACAGCTTCCTGGTGATGGAGTATCTCCACGCCCGTCCGCTGGATATGCATAGCGCCTTTTTGCTGGGCCAGCAGCTTGCCCGGCTCCATCAGTGGAGCGATCAGCCGCAGTTTGGTCTCGACTTCGATAACGATCTCTCCACCACCCCGCAGCCAAACGCCTGGCAGCGACGCTGGTCGACCTTTTTCGCCGAGCAGCGTATCGGCTGGCAGCTTGAGCTGGCGGCGGAGAAAGGGCTACAGTTCGGCAATATCGATGCAATTGTTGAACATGTTCAGCAGCGGTTAGCTGGCCACCAGCCGCAGGCCTCTTTACTGCATGGCGATCTCTGGTCCGCCAACTGTGCCCTTGGCCCGGATGGCCCCTATATTTACGATCCCGCCTGCTACTGGGGCGACAGGGAGTGCGATCTGGCGATGCTGCCGCTCCATCCGGATCAGCCGCCGCAGATCTACGACGGTTACCAGTCTATCTCCCCGCTCCCGCCCGACTTTCTCGACCGCCAACCTATTTACCAGCTCTACACCCTCTTCAACCGCGCCATTCTTTTCGGCGGTGAACATTTGATGAATGCACAGAAGGCGCTGGATCGGGTATTGGCCGCGTAAAAGTGGAAGGCTAAGAAGCCCGATCGCGAATGCTATCGGGCGCTGTCACTTTACAGAAAGCCGAGCAGCTTAAAGAAGAAGTACCCCGCCACGATGATAATGGCCGGCAGCACATAGAGCGGGAAAATCTGCAAGAAAATGGTGTGGTTTGGCACATTAATACGCGCTTCGATCTGCTCGCGGGTCAGCCCCTCGTCGCCTTTGGCTTTTTCGAGGATCAGCTGGTTTTCCACCCCTTCACGCACAAAGCGTGCCTGGCGGCTCATGCGTGCACCTGAAGCCTGTAAAGCCAGGCCAATAAAGATCAGCGCGAAGATAATCCAGAAGAGAACGTTCAGACCCTGCTGAAAATGGGGCGTCGGCGAGTTGTACCAGAAGAGATTGAGGAATGGCGTATTGAACCGCATCATCTCAATCATCACGTGGGCAAAATCGAGCATCACGGCGTTAATACCGGGCTGTTTATCGCTATGCTCATACATAAACTTCAGGATCGAAATAACGGTCGAAATAACGGCCGGAATAAAAATCACCCAACCCAGAACGCGTTTCAGTACGGCGATGCGTCCAGCTTGTTGATACGTCATGGATTCCCCTTGTTGTTGACGCACTGTTTGTGCCTTAGTCTACCTGCTGATAACTATTTTCGCCTGATTTTTAAAGACGCCAGGGTGAACGCATTGCCATACTCACTACCTTCACCCTGTTTAATCACGCTAACCGGAGAGGTGTTATGTCTGCCCCGCGCCAAACAGTTGCAGCAATTTTTGATATGGATGGTTTATTAATTGACTCGGAACCGCTGTGGGATCGCGCTGAACTTGAGGTGATCTCAAGCCTCGGCGTCGACATCACGCGCCGCGGCGAACTGCCTGACACGCTGGGCCTGCGCATCGATATGGTGGTTGATTTATGGTATACGCAACAGCCGTGGAGCGGTCCGTCCCGCCAGCAAGTGACCGCACAAATTATTGAGCGCGCCATTGCGCTGGTAGAAGCAGAGCGCCCGCTACTGCCGGGCGTGCGTGAAGCGCTGGCATTGTGCAAAGCGAACGGTCTGCGTGTTGGGCTGGCTTCCGCCTCGCCGCTGCATATGCTCGAAAAAGTTTTAGCGATGTTCGACCTGCGTGACAGCTTCGATGCACTGGCCTCTGCCGAGAGCCTGCCTTACAGCAAGCCGCATCCGCAGGTTTATCTCGATTGTGCGGCGAAACTCGGTGTCGATCCCTTAGCCTGCGTCGCGCTGGAGGATTCAGTAAACGGGATGATTGCCAGCAAAGCGGCGCGCATGCGTTCGATTGTGGTGCCCGATGAGGATCATCGTGCCGATCCGCGATATGTGCTGGCGAATGTCAAACTCGACAGCTTGCAGCAGCTCACCGCCGCGCATCTGCTCGGTTAACAATGTGCAGGAGCAGTGCAAAGCTGCTCCTGCATCACAAAAATATTGAAACATGATTTCATTTGTTTGTATTTTACGCTCCCGCCTTCTATTCTGATCCGCAGGCATTGACGCCCGTCACGACATGACATCACGCCGGAGTAGATATGATACTGGATGCTTTTAAGCTAACGGATAAGGTGGCTCTTGTAACCGGATGCGATACCGGTCTGGGCCAGGGCATGGCAATAGGGCTGGCAGAAGCAGGCTGCGATATTGTCGGTGTTAACCGGAAAATCCCTCATGAAACGGCAAAACGCGTCGAGGCGCTTGGCCGCCGATTTCACGCGATTCAGGCCGACCTGCGCGACCAGCAGCAGCTGACCTCGATTGTTGATCAAGCGGTGGCGAAGATGGGGCACCTTGATATTCTCATCAATAACGCCGGAACGATCCGCCGCTGTGACGCCATCGATTTCAGCGAAAAGGATTGGGATGAGGTGATGGATCTCAACCTCAAATCGCTCTTCTTCCTCTCCCAGGCTGTCGCCCGACAATTTATCGCCCAGCGCAGCGGCGGCAAAATTATCAATATTGCCTCGATGCTCTCTTACCAGGGCGGCATTCGTGTTCCCTCTTATACCGCCTCAAAAAGCGGCGTGATGGGCCTCACCCGCCTGCTGGCGAATGAGTGGGCGAAGCACAATATTAACGTTAATGCGATTGCGCCCGGCTATATGGCGACCAACAATACCCAGCAGTTGCGCGAAGATGCTGAACGTAATCAGGAGATCCTCGATCGTATTCCTGCGGCTCGCTGGGGTACGCCGGAGGATTTACAGGGCGCGGCGGTTTTTCTCGCCTCTTCGGCGGCTGACTACATAAATGGTTACACGCTGGCGGTCGATGGCGGCTGGCTGGCGCGCTAAATTAGCAGGATTGTGACAAAGAGTTACACCGTCACCTCTTCCGCCTACTGTACAAACATCCTATACTGTATGCATCGACAGTTTAGCGAGTTTGATCATGACGGCGGAAGGACACCTGCTTTTCTCCATAGCCTGCGCGGTGTTTACCAAGAATGCCGAATTGACGCCCGTGCTTGCACAGGGCGACTGGTGGCATATTGTGCCTTCAGCCATTCTCACCTGCCTGCTGCCGGACATCGATCACCCAAAATCCTTCCTCGGCCAGCGGCTAAAGTGGATCTCAAAACCCGTTGCGCGTGCCTTTGGTCACCGCGGGTTCACCCACAGCCTGCTGGCGGTGTTTCTTGCGCTTACCCTCTTTGCCTTAAAAGTGCCTGATAGCTGGATCCTGCCGACGGACGCGCTGCAGGGTATGGTCGTCGGCTATCTCAGCCATATCGTCGCAGATATGCTCACGCCCGCCGGTGTGCCGCTGCTGTGGCCCTGCCGCTGGCGCTTTCGCCTGCCGATTCTCGCGTCACAAAAAGGTAACCAGATGGAGCGCGTGCTCTGCATGGCCCTGCTCACCTATGCCGTGTGGATGCCGCAAACCCTGCCCGAAAATGGTGCAATCCGCTGGTCATCCGAAGCGATAAATATCCTGCAAAATGAGTTCAATCGCTTTATTGATCGCCAGATTGCACGATAAATAGTCGCTTTTGAACACTTCGCTATAAAGCATTCCATTTGGATATAAGCCGCCCCGGGCACTTCTGCTAACCTTGCGCCACAGGATGACCTCGATGTCATCAATATAATGAAATCAGGAGAACGGGGATGAATTTTCCATTAATCGCGAACGTTGTCGTGTTCGCTGCACTGCTGCTTTTGCTGGCGCAGGCGCGCCACAAACAGTGGAGCCTGGCAAAGAAAGTACTGGTTGGTCTCGGGCTTGGCGTGGCATTCGGTCTTGCGCTGCAGGCTATTTACGGTGCCGATAATCCGGTGCTGAAAGAGTCTATTCAGTGGTTCAACGTAGTCGGTAACGGCTATGTGCAACTGCTGCAAATGATCGTCATGCCGCTGGTTTTCGCCTCGATCCTCAGCGCCGTTGCACGTCTGCACAACGCGTCGCAGCTGGGCAAAATCAGTTTCCTTACCATCGGCACGCTGCTGTTCACCACCCTTATCGCCGCGCTGGTCGGTGTGCTGGTGACCAATCTGTTTGGTCTTACCGCTGAAGGGCTGGTGCAGGGCAGCGCAGAAACCGCGCGTCTGAATGCCATCCAGAGCAACTACGTCGGCAAACTGGCCGATCTGACCGTGCCGCAGCTGCTGCTGTCGTTTGTGCCGAAAAACCCGTTTGCCGATCTGACTGGCGCAAGCCCAACGTCGATCATCAGCATCGTTATCTTTGCCGCTTTCCTCGGCGTTGCCGCGCTGAAGCTGCTGAAAGATGATGCGCCGAAGGGCCAGCGCGTGCTGACCGCCATCGACACCTTGCAAAGCTGGGTGATGAAACTGGTGCGTCTGGTGATGCAGCTGACACCTTACGGCGTGCTGGCGCTGATGACCAAAGTGGTTGCTGGCTCCAACATCCACGACATCATCAAGCTGGGCAGCTTTGTTATCGCCTCTTACCTCGGCCTCGGCATTATGTTCGTGGTACATGGCGTGCTGCTGGGCGTGAATGGCGTCAGCCCGCTGAAGTTCTTCCGTAAAGTGTGGCCGGTGCTGACCTTTGCCTTTACCAGCCGCTCCAGCGCCGCCTCTATTCCGCTGAATGTGGAAGCGCAGACCCGTCGCCTTGGCGTACCGGAGTCGATTGCCAGCTTCTCCGCCTCCTTTGGTGCGACCATCGGCCAGAATGGCTGTGCGGGTCTCTACCCGGCAATGCTGGCGGTGATGGTTGCACCAACGGTCGGCATCAACCCGCTGGATCCGATGTGGATCGCCACGCTGGTCGGTATTGTCACCATCAGTTCCGCCGGTGTGGCGGGCGTGGGCGGCGGCGCTACCTTCGCCGCGCTGATTGTGCTGCCGGCGCTTGGCCTGCCGGTTACGCTGGTTGCGCTGCTGATCTCCGTTGAACCGCTGATCGATATGGGCCGTACCGCGCTGAACGTTAGCGGCTCCATGACCGCCGGGACGCTGACCAGCCAGTGGCTGAAGCAGACAGATAAAACCATTCTGGACAGCGAAGAGCACGCCGAACTGGCGCATCGCTAAGCTTCACGTGTAAAAACAAAAACGCCTGCACACTGCAGGCGTTTTTTTTATTCCTCTATCTCGCCTTCCTGACGCATCTGCGTCGCCCAGCGCTGTGCCGCATCCGGCGTAGTGAAGGTCGGCGAGCGACGGAAATTCTCGCCCATCAACACAAACGCGACATATTTAGCGCGCAGCCTCCAGACATCACGATAACCTTCGACCTTTGACGCATGGTCGGGGGGCGCCGGTTCGACGCGCGGGACATAGCTGATAATGACTCGATTCTGTTGACGAAGCGTTTTCATAAGCGATGCATTCACTAAAGACAAATTTCACACACACGAAAGCCAATGATAGCCGATTGTGACCCCGCTCGTCGCGCCCGGCGTGCGCTTCTCAGCGCGTTTTCAAGGCCGGGCCGGTAAACGGGCGCGACCGGGACATTGTTCTATAGTTAGAAGGGTTAATGGCAATAACCTGCCTTTTTAGTCATGGATAACAGGAGACGAGTTCAATGTCGCAGCATGAGAAAGAGACGCAACCTTCCCGCGCCCCGGTTGATGATGAAAACGAAGCCCGCCCGGGACTGGATTCCCTCGCACCATCCGATAACTCCCACCGCCCTTCGCCAAAACCGACCGCACCCGGTGAAGAGCCCACCGCACCTGGCAGCCTGAAATCACCCGATACCGCCAATGAGAAATTGAATGCGCTGGAGCCGTTCCGTAAGGGCGGCGAAAACGCCGCGCTAACCACTAACCAGGGTGTGCGCATCAGCGACGATCAGAACTCGTTGCGCGCAGGCTCGCGCGGCCCGACGCTGCTGGAAGATTTTATTCTGCGCGAAAAGATCACCCATTTTGACCATGAGCGTATCCCTGAACGTATCGTGCATGCGCGAGGCTCGGCGGCGCACGGGTACTTCCAGCCCTACCGCAGCCTGCAAGATGTCACCAAGGCCGATTTCCTCTCCGACCCGGAGAAGATCACCCCGGTGTTTGTGCGCTTCTCAACCGTACAGGGCGGCGCCGGTTCAGCGGATACCGTGCGTGATATTCGCGGTTTCGCCACCAAGTTCTACACCGAAGAGGGTATCTTCGATCTGGTCGGCAACAACACGCCGATCTTCTTCTTGCAGGATGCGCACAAATTCCCCGACTTTGTCCATGCGGTAAAACCGGAGCCACACTGGGCTATTCCGCAGGGTCAGAGCGCGCACGACACCTTCTGGGATTACGTCTCCCTGCAACCGGAAACCCTGCATAACGTGATGTGGGCGATGTCCGACCGCGGCATTCCGCGCAGCTATCGCACCATGGAAGGGTTTGGTATTCACACCTTCCGCCTGATTAACGCCGAAGGGAAAGCGACCTTTGTACGCTTCCACTGGAAACCGCTGGCGGGTAAAGCGTCGCTGGTGTGGGACGAGTCGCAGAAGCTGACCGGGCGCGATCCGGACTTCCACCGCCGTGAGCTGTGGGAAGCGATTGAAGCGGGCGACTACCCGGAATATGAACTGGGGCTGCAACTGATCCCGGAAGAGGACGAATTCAAGTTCGATTTTGACCTGCTCGACCCGACCAAGCTGATCCCGGAAGCGCTGGTGCCGGTGCAGCGGGTCGGCAAAATGGTGCTCAATCGTAACCCGGATAACTTCTTTGCCGAAAACGAACAGGTGGCCTTCCATCCGGGCCATATTGTGCCGGGGCTCGATTTCACCAACGATCCGCTGTTGCAGGGGCGCCTCTTCTCTTATACCGATACGCAGATTAGCCGTCTCGGCGGGCCGAACTTCCACGAAATTCCGATTAACCGCCCGACCTGCCCGTACCACAACTTCCAGCGTGACGGCATGCACCGGATGGATATCGATACCAATCCGGCCAACTATGAGCCGAACTCCATCAACGATAACTGGCCGCGCGAAACGCCGCCGGGGCCGAAACGCGGTGGTTTTGAGAGCTATCAGGAGCGTGTTGAAGGGCATAAAGTGCGCGAGCGCAGCCCCTCATTTGGTGAGTACTACGCCCATCCTCGCCTCTTCTGGCTAAGCCAGACGCCGTTTGAACAACGCCATATCGTTGATGCCTTCAGCTTTGAGCTAAGCAAAGTGGCACGCCCCTATATTCGCGAACGCGTGGTCGATCTGCTGGCACATATTGATGTCAAGCTGGCGCAGTCCGTCGCGGAAAACCTGGGTATTACCCTGACGGAAGAGCAGTGCAATATTACGCCGCCGCCTGCGGTAAATGGCGTGGAGAAAGATCCCTCCCTCAGCCTGTATGCCATTCCGGATGGCGATGTGAAGGGCCGCGTGGTCGCGGTGCTGCTGCATGACAATGTGCGTGCGCAGGATGTGCTTACTCTGTTGCAGGGGCTGAAGAACAAAGGCGTGCACGCCAAACTGCTCTACTCACGTATGGGCGAAGTGGTGGCTGATGATGGCTCCCGCCTGCCGGTGGCGGCAACTTTTGCCGGTTCGCCTTCGCTGACGGTGGATGGCGTTTTTGTGCCCGGCGGCGATGTCAGCACGCTGCTGCAAAATGGCGATGCGAAATACTACCTGCTGGAAGCTTATAAGCATCTCAAGACTATCGGTCTTGCCGGTGACGCCCGCCAGTTTAAAGGGGTGATCCACGTAAACCCGCAGGGCGAAGAGGGCATTATTGAAGGCGATATCGCGTCCACCGCGCTGGTGGAAGATTTTATCGAACAGCTTTCCGCGCACCGCGTCTGGTCACGTATCAGCAAAATCGATAACGTGCCGGCATAAGGCATAAAAAAACCGGCCAGATGGCCGGTTTTTTGTTTGCTCAGGCGAATCAAAAAATTACTGGAAAGGTTTTTTCTGCTGAGACTGCTGCTGCGGTGCCTGCGGGTCGGTGTCGTATTCAGAACAGGTCTGATAACCCGAGTTCAGCACGTGACCGGTCTCATCCAGTGCAACGAAGTAGGTTTCAGTTTTGCCGTTACGCTGACCCAGGATATAGGTCTGGCAGGTACCACGAGCGTGAACCATGCTCACTTCTGATGACGGACGGCCTGCAATCTGCATTACCTGCTGGCGGCTCATCCCTTTTTTCACATCTTTAACGACCGGCTGACTAACCTGATCTTTCGCGCGATCGTAAGCGGTACAACCTGCCAGCATAGTCAGTACTGCTGCGGCGCCCAGAATTCCTGCGATATTCTTATTCATATTCCATCCTCTTTAGTATCCGCTTCTGTATCAGCGTGTTAACTAAGCCTGGAATATAATATTGCTTTTTTCAACTTGAGACAGAAAATGATATATCTTTCAGAAAAATCTAATAAAAGTGCGTAAACGACCTGAATCGGCGCAAATTACGGCACGTAAAACTGTGAACCTTGTCGTTTTCCCACGAAGGGGTTAGCTTTAATGAATAACAATTTGCAACCTGCACAGCAGGATTCAACAACGGAGGGGTTAATGGCTCTGCAACAAGAGATTATTCAGGCACTGGGCGTCAAGCCAACCATCAATGCCGAAGAAGAAGTTCGCCGCAGCGTGGATTTTCTGAAAACGTATCTGAAAACCTATCCCTTTATCAAATCACTGGTGCTCGGCATCAGCGGTGGCCAGGACTCAACGCTGGCGGGGAAAATCTCCCAGTTAGCCATCTCGGAGCTGCGTGAAGAGAGCGGCGACAGCGAGTTACAGTTTATCGCCGTGCGTCTGCCCTACGGCGCGCAGGCTGACGAGCAGGATTGCCAGGACGCGATTGCGTTTATCAAACCGGACCGCGTCCTGACCGTCAATATCAAAGCGTCGGTGCTGGCAAGCGAGCAGGCGCTGCGTGATACCGGTATTGAGCTGAGCGACTTTGTGCGCGGGAATGAGAAAGCGCGCGAGCGTATGAAAGCGCAATACAGCATCGCCGGGATGTGCAAAGGGATTGTTGTCGGAACCGACCACGCCGCCGAAGCGGTCACCGGCTTCTACACCAAGTATGGCGATGGCGGTACCGATATTAACCCGCTGTTCCGCCTCAATAAGCGTCAGGGCAAACAGCTGCTGGCGCACCTTGGCTGCCCGGAGCATCTCTACAAAAAAGCACCGACTGCCGATCTGGAAGATGACCGCCCTTCTCTGCCGGATGAAGCCGCACTTGGCGTCACCTACGAGAACATTGACGATTATCTGGAAGGCAAAACGCTGGATGAAGCAACCGCCCGCATTATTGAGGGCTGGTATGTGAAGACCGAGCACAAGCGCCGTCAGCCAATCACCATTTTCGACGATTTCTGGAAAAAACAGTAAACCGTAACGACCGCTCAGGCCTACAGATACGCTGTAGGCCTGCTAAGCGAAGCGGTGTCAGCGCCCTTCTTCCCGCCCCACACTTGCCTGATCTTTCCAAATGTTTCTTTTTTAACCTGAAGCACCCTGCTACACTGTACAAGTAACCAGTATCAGGAGTTCCGTGTGGCAAGGCGTCAATCGGCCCCGCGTCTTTCATTTGAGGCGGCGGCAATCTATGAATACCCCGAACATCTGCGTCAGTGGCTTGAGGCGATGCCTAAGCACCCTGGCGTCTATATTTTTCACGGTGACAGCGAGGCCATGCCGCTCTATATCGGCAAAAGCGTCAATATTCGCAGCCGGGTGATGTCCCATTTCCGCACCCCGGATGAAGCCTCCATGCTGCGCCAGTCAAGGCGCGTCAGCTGGATCTGCACCGCCGGTGAGATTGGCGCGCTGCTGCTGGAAGCCAGGCTTATTAAAGAGCAACAGCCGCTGTTTAATAAACGCCTGCGCCGTAACCGCCAGCTCTGTTCCCTGCGCGTGGAGGAAGGTAAACCGCAGGTGGTCTACGCCCGCGAAGTGGACTTTTCCTCATCGCCACATCTTTTTGGCCTGTTTGCCAACCGGCGTACGGCGCTGCAGGCGCTGCAATCTATCGCTGATGAAGAGAAGCTCTGTTACGGCCTGCTCGGTCTTGAGCCGCTCAGCCGCGGCCGCCCCTGCTTTCGCTCGGCGTTAAAGCGCTGCGCCGGTGCCTGCTGCGGGAAAGAGAGTGTTGAAGAGCACAATAGCCGTTTTCTCGCCGCGATGGCGCGCATGCAACTGGTGTGCTGGCCGTGGCAGGGCCCGATTGGGTTGAAAGAGAGCTTCGGCGGGATGACGCAATATCACATCATCCATAACTGGCTCTGGCTGGGTTCGGTCAATACGCCAGGCGAGGCGGCAGCTTTACTGCGCACCCCCGCTGGTTTCGATCACGATGGCTATAAAATTCTGTGTAAACCGCTACTGTCGGGTGAACACGAGATCGTTGAGCTGGCTTAGTGCCCGGCCAGCCACGTGATTTCGCTAAAGAGTAGCTGCCCTTCGGCGCGGAGCAGCCGCAGGGTCTGCCTCCCCTCTTGCCAGCAGGCACCCTGATCGGCGGTGAGCAGTTTATCGCCCAGCTGCCATGCGCCGCTCAGCACAAACACCACCCCGCCGCGCGAGCCGAAGGTGGTAAAGGTGCGATCGGCGATGCGCACGTTCGCCTGGCAGCGATCGCGGCGGGTCATAATATTAAAATCCATCGACATGCGGCCTTCGCAAAGCTCGGCCTTGACCGGCTGATCCCCGGCGAAGGTGAAGGGCTGGTGGCGTTTCAACGTATGGCGCACGCTGCCGCCGTTGAGCGTTACTTCCCCGCCCTCAATCAGTGTGATCACGCGATCGACGCCGGGAAACGGCGTAAACTCGCCGTTTCCGGCCAGCGAGGCAATGCTGGCGCGCCAGTTAAATTCGCGGGTAGCGGGCGGAAAGCAGCAAATCTCGCGCGTTTCGCCTGCGCCATTTCGCCAGAGATTGACCGGCATTTTGCGAATATCAAAGAATTCCATCATCACTCCTGAATAGCACAGCGATACGCTGCGCCGCTGCTTCTGAAACAGCGTGCATTCTTGTTCTTGTTCACATTGCTATAAACAGGTTATCGGCAGCCAGGCAGCGATGCCTTAGGCTACGACGTAACCAGAGATGTAAAAAAGTATAAACTTCAGATAAGTAGCAACTTCGGGCACACAGGAACAACGAGGATACCGCGCCGGTAGCGGCTGGCAAGAGGCAGGCGAGAAAAAACCGCCGGTTCTGCCCATCATGTGCTACTGGCGATGGGCAAAACCGGCGGTCTTAAGAGGGGTAGACTAAATTATTCAGCCGGTGCAGGAGGCATTTTATCGCCTGCGGCTGGACGTTCTGTCAGACGCTTCTCAAAATTGGCATTGAACTGTTTTTTCTGATCCGGCGTCAGAATGTTGTAGATCTTGTTCTGCGTTTCCATATGTTTGAGCATGTCGGCTTTGCGCTGCTCATCCATCTTATCGATTTGCGCTTCGGCTTTGGCTTTGTCGAAGCTGTCGCTGGCAACAATCTCATGCATCGCGCGCAGTTCTTCCACTGGCGGACGTTTCATCTCTTCACGCTGGCTCTTCATAATGTCGCGGATTTGCGTTTTCTGCGCATCGGTCAGGTTCAGGCCCTGGAACATCATCTCGTGCGGCCCTTTTCCTTTGTGATGATGCATCATCGGTTTGGCATCGGCCGGTGCAGCCGGAGCATCATCAGCGTGCGCAAGGCTTGCAGCACCAAACGCCAGGGTAGAGGCAACAAACAGGGCAGTCAATTTACGCATAATATTCTTCCTTACTTCAGTTTTATATACGGCGGTTGCCGTGTTGACGCTAATCACTTTAGCGCTTCAAGCGTCAATTAATCAGAGCGATGGTAAAACAGTGAAAGTATAAAAGTGAGGATTTAATCAAATATGAAGGAAATAAGGATAAACGATGAAGAGTGGAAATAAAAATAAACAAGGCACTGAAATATAAGTTTTTTATGGAGATAAGTAAAAACTGAGTATGCTATTTTTTTCAGCACTCAACAAGATAATTCCGTAATAAATTCAGAGAGCAAAAATAAGCCCTGCGGTGGCAGGGCTTAACGCTACGCTATTTTTTCCAGCATTAATCCGGCGCGTAATCCAATCTCGACATTGGGGTTGGGAAACAGCACATACTCCTGCGGGTGCGTCACCACATAGCGCTCGCCGCGATCCTCCGCCAGCAGCGTGCCTTCACTGAACGGGGTAAAGTTCAGTGTCTCATTGTCCATATAGAGGGTAAACGCCTCGCTGCGCCGGGTCAGTTGCTGCACTACCCGGTAACGCTGGGGAGCAAGCTCGGTATCAGGCGCGGGTTCACCGGCAAGCAGCGCCGCCAGCGCCCAGGCGGTGCGCTGAAACTGGCTCAGATCGTTGGCACCAAAGGGCAGCGCTTTGCCCAGCTCCAGCGTGCACGCAAGCGCGTCGAAGCTTTCACAGCTGAAGTGGGTAAAGGTTCCGCCAGGTGCCTGATGGAACACCAGTGCTTCAAGCCCGGCCGCGCCGAGCCACGTCAGGAAAGCTTCATCCCACGGCGTGGCGCGCTGCGGCAGGACACCAAAACGCACATGGTGCGAGCCGCGAATGGCGGTATGCAGATCGAGATGCCAGCTCGTCTCGTCCCCTTCAGAGAAAAAGTGCGTCACCGCCCGCTCAAGCTGCGCCGCGCGGATGGTTTCATCACTCGGCGGAAGCTGCTGCCAGCGCCCGCCGAACATGCGGTTGAGATCGCTTTTGATATAGCGCTTGCCCTGCGCCAGCGCCTGCGGATTGCCAAGAATAATCAGCAATCGCCAGGTCAGCGGCTGCTCACCGGAGAAGAGGTTATGCAGCAGTTGATCGATAAGCTCCACCGGCGCCGTCTCATTGCCGTGAATGGCGCAGGAGATCACCAGCGAACGCCCTACCGGCTGCGGCGGCACCAGCTCAAGGATCCCCTGCTCATGCCACAACCAGTGAATACCGCCCGCTTCACCGGACATCTTGCGTGGAATATCGCCCGCAATGGTTGCTGCCAGAAAGTTCTCCATACCGCCTCCGCTTAACGCTGAAAAGGATAAACCGACCCGAGATCCAACAGTTGAGTGAGGCGATCCAGCGCTTCACGCCCTTCGCGCAGTAGCTGCGGATCGGCTAAATCGGCCTGCGTGAGACGGTCGCGATAGTATTTGTCCACCCACGCATTGAGCGTGGCAAACAGCGTATCGTTCATCATCACCGCCGGGTTGACCGCCCGCTGCTCCGCCTCGCTCAACACCACCCGCAAACGCAGGCAGGCTGGCCCGCCACCGTTCGCCATACTTTCGCGCAGATCGAAGACCTTAAGGGCGCTAATCGGGTTATCCTGCGCCAGCAGGTCGTTGAGGTAACGCCAGACGCCCGCATGCTCCTGCGACTCCTGCGGCAACACCAGCGTCATGCGTCCATCATCATGGCTCAATAATTGACTATTAAACAGGTAAGTTGCCACCGCGTCTGTGACCGATACCGCCTGTTGCGGCACTTCGATCGCCATAAAGCCCGGCACTTTTGCCGCAAGCTCTGCCAGCAGTTGAGGCTGCCCGGCAAACGCCTGCTCGTGGCAGAACAGCAACTGGCGGTTGGAGACCGCAATCACATCATTATGGAATACGCCCTGATCGATAACCGCCGGGTTTTGCTGAGCATAGACCACCTGATGCGCACGCACCTGGTTGAGGCGGGCAACGGCCTGGCTTGCCTCCAGCGTCTGGCGCGCCGGATAACGCCCGGGAGCCAGTTCATTGCCCTCTTCACGGCCATACACAAAGAGCTGCACCCCCCCATCGCCATACTCGCCGCCGAAGCGGTTATGGTTGGCAGCGCCTTCATCGCCAAAACACGCCACCTGCGGCAGCGCGCCGTGCACGCTGAAGGTGTGCGGATCGCGGAAAATCGCCCGCAGCAGCGCTTCGGTGGTCGGCGCTTCGATTGAGCGGTGGAACTTATTGTTCAGGTTCGCCACCGTCAGGTGGACTTTGCCATCCTCGGCATCTGCCGACGGGCAGACGGTGGCGGCATTCGCCACCCACATCGCCGAAGCGGAGCTGGCAGCGGAGAGCAACTCCGGGGCCTGGGTTGCCGCTTTTTCAACGACCTGTACATCGCTGCCGCGAAAGCCTAACTGGCGTAACGCAGCAACGTTCGGCCGTTCGTGAGGCGGGATCACCGCCTGCAGAAAACCTGCGTCCGCCAGCGCTTTCATCTTTAAAAGCCCCTGCTTCGCCGCCAGCTTTGGGTTGGATCGCTGAAAGCGGTGTTTAGTCGAGGCTTCATTACCGAAGGATAAACCCGCGTAGTGGTGCGTCAGCCCGACCAGGCCATCAAAGTTCACTTCACGCGCGCTCATGGCTGCTCCTCACGCAAATGGCCAAGCCCCGGGCTAAGGCTCTGCGGCAGAGAGAGATCCGCCGTCTCAAGGCTCGCCATCGGCCAGGCGCAGTAATCCGCCGCATACCAGGCGCTGGCGCGATGGTTACCGGACGCGCCAACACCGCCGAACGGCGCCGTGCTCGCCGCACCGGTTAACGGTTTATTCCAGTTAACGATCCCGGCGCGCGCCTCCAGCAGCAGGCGATCGAACTTCTCCCGCTGCGGCGAAACCAGGCCGCAGGCGAGGCCATAGCGCGTGTTGTTCGCAAGCGTAATCGCATCGTCAAAGTCGTCATAACGCCAGACGCAGAGCAGCGGGCCAAACACCTCTTCATCGGGCACGTTGCCCACCGCGGTCATCTCAATAATGCCCGGCGTCAGCAGAGAGGTGCCCGCCGCCAGCAGACGCGGAGCCAGTAACGTTTTGCCACCGCGAGCTTCATGCTCCTGCCAGGCGTGATAGACCTGCTCCGCCGCCTGGGGTGAGATCAGCCCGCCGAAAAAGGGCTGCGGCTCGGCGTCCCAGGCAGCCGGTATCAGCTTGCTGGCGACCTCCACCAGCCTTTTCAGGAAGGCATCGCCCGCCGCCGAGCGTTTCACCAGCAGCCGCCGCGCGCAGGTGCAGCGCTGTCCGGCGGTCACAAAGGCGGACTGGATCGCCAGATGCACCGCAGCATCAATATCATCAGGATCTTCAACAATCAGCGGGTTATTGCCGCCCATCTCCAGCGCGAGGATCTTCTCTGGCTGACCCGCCAACTGGCGATGCAGCTGATAGCCGGTATTGGCACTGCCGGTAAACAGCAGCCCATCCAGCCCTGCCAGCGCGCTCAGCGCCTGGCCAGTTTCTCGCCCGCCCTGCAATAAGTTGAGCACACCAGCCGGTAAGCCCGCCTGCTGCCACAGTTTCACCACCGCCTCGCCGATCCACGGCGTCAGCTCGCTCGGTTTAAACAGCAGCGTATTGCCCGCCAGCAGCGCCGGGATGATATGCCCGTTTGGCAGGTGGCCGGGGAAGTTGTAGGGGCCAAACACCGCCAGCACACCGTGCGGGCGATGACGCAGGGTTGCCGCGCCGTCGGCCATCTCCGTCTGCTGTTCGCCGGTGCGCGTGTGATACGCCTTTACCGAGATCGCCGCTTTGTTGATCATCGCGGTGATTTCGGTGGCGGCTTCCCAGCGCGGTTTGCCGGTTTCGCGGGCGATGATCGTTGTCAGCTCTTCTTTATTACTCTCCAGCAGCGCGGCAAATTTCTCCACGATCGCCTGGCGGGCGCTAAAGGGCTGGCGCGCCCAGGCGGGGAAAGCGGCGCGCGCGGCCTGGTAAGCCGCCCCGACCTGGGCGCTATCCGCGTCAAAGCCCTGCCACAGCACGTCGTGGCTCACCGGGTTGGTTTTCTCCCGACGTGCGCCCTGGCCCTTTATCCACTCACCGTTGATCCATAAACTCATTGCGCTCTCTCCTCACCACTCTTCTCTTCCGCACACAGGCGCACCAGCCGGACGCTATCGCCGGGCTGACACTTCAGCGCATCCAGCTCGCCCGCCGACAGCAGCAGCCGTTCCGTCTGCGGGTCAACATTGATCAGCATCGCGCGAAAATCGTCATAGCGCTCATTCGAGACCATGCAGGCTGGCCACTCGCCCGGCGCGCGCTGCCCTTCACCAATCGCCACCAGCCGGCTTTTGCGGATCGCCCGCACGCGGTCGATGTCGCACTCCAGCGTCGGCCCGCCATCAAAGATGTCGACATAGTTGCGGTAGCGGAACCCCTCTTTCTCCAGCACCGCGCGCGCAGGCGCGGTTTGTGGATGGACATGACCAATCACCGACTGCGCCTCTTCCGAAAGGAAGTGGGTATAGATCGGGTGTTTCGGCATCAGCTCGGCAATAAAGGCTTTCTGCCCGGTGCCGCAGAGATAATCCGCGCGGCTGAACTCCATCGAGAAGAAGCGCTTACCAACGCTCTCCCAGAAGGGGGAGTAACCATGCTCATCAATCACCCCGCGCATCTCGGCAACCACTTTCTCATTGAAGCGATCGCGAAACGCCGCCATAAACATAAAGCGCGATTTCGACAGCAGGTAGCCGTTGCCCGCCTTACGCCAGGCGGGGTCGAGAAACAGGGTGCAGAGCTCGCTGCTACCGGTGTGATCGTTACTGAGAAACAGCGTCGGCAGCGCGTTGTAGACATTCAGCTCTTTCGAGGCGTGCACCTGAGTGCCGACGCGGTAGTTGTACCACGGGTCGTTAAGCCCAACGGCGACCTCAATGGCGCAGATGCCGCCCACTTCGCCGCTCTGGGTATCTTCCAGCACAAAGACATAGCCCTGCTCGCCCTTCGGCAGCGTGCCTTGCCAGGTCTGGCGGGCGCGCTCAATACGCGCCGCCAACGTTGCCTCATCGGCAGGCAGTGAAGTTAAACCGCCGCCGGTTTTGCCAGCGAGTTTCATCAGGGCTGCGAGATCGCTTGCCGCGACCGGACGAATCACCATCATGTTGTGCTCTCCGAGAGGAATTTTTCACAGGCGCGGGCAAAGCGCTCAAGGCCGATGCGCACCTCCTCTTCGCTGATGTTCAGCGCCGGGGCGAAACGCAGCACGTTGCCACCGGCAATCAGCACCATTACCCCTTCCGCCGCCGCCAGCTGGGAGATCTGCTTCGCTTTACCGCTAAAGGCGGGCACCAGCTGGCAGCCAATCAACAGCCCAAGGCCGCGAATGTCGCTGAACAGCAGATGGCGGGCGTTGATGGCGTTAAGCTGTTCGGTAAACCACTCGTGGCGCTGTTTCACGCCGTTGAGCATTTGTGGGGTGTTGACAGTATCAAGCAGCGCGCCTGCCACCGCGCCCGCCAGCGGGTTACCGCCATAGGTGGTGCCGTGGGTGCCAACATTCATCACCTTGCCGAAGGTTTCGGTGGTGAGCATCGCGCCAATCGGGAAGCCGCCGCCGAGCGCTTTTGCGGTGGTTAACACATCCGGCGTCACGCCATAGTGCATATAGGCATAGAGCTCGCCGGTGCGGCCGACGCCGGTCTGCACTTCATCAAAAATCAGCAGCGCATTGTGGCGGGAGCAGATCTCGCGCAGCCCCTGTAAAAAGGCCGGATCGGCAGGCACTACGCCGCCTTCGCCCTGCATCGGCTCAACAATCACCGCGCAGGTGTCGTCGTTAATCAGGGCGCTGGCAGAGGCGAGATCGTTAAAGGTGGCATGCTGGATCTGCGGCGGCAGCGGCGCGAAATCCTGTGAATAGGCGGGCTGACCACCGGCGCTGACGGTAAAGAGCGTGCGGCCGTGGAAGGCATTTTTGAAGGCGACAATGCCGCTCTTCTGCGCGCCAAAGGTGTCGTGAGCATATTTACGCGCCAGTTTCAGCGCCGCTTCGTTGGCTTCCGCCCCGGAGTTACAAAAGAAGATCCGGTCGGCGAAGGTGGCATCAATCAGCCGTTTTGCCAGCCGCAGCGCCGGCTCGTTGGTGTAACCATTGCCGGTATGCCAGAACTTCGCCGCCTGCTCGCTTAATGCTTTGCACAACACCGGGTTAGCGTGGCCCAGCGCGTTAACCGCAATGCCACCGGCGAAGTCGATATACTCCGTGCCCTGCTGATCCCACAGACGTGAGCCTTCGCCGCGAACCGGGATAAAGGGCGCAGGCGCGTAGACCGGCAGCATCCATTGATCGAAATTTTCACGCGTAACAGACAGAGACATAGCGACCTCACCGGTAAATAAATGGTTGAATAAATGTTAATAAAAATGACGTTTTCGCCCTTAATGTAGATTGCACGCTTCGTGCCAGCTAGAGGGAAAAATGCATAAACGGCGTGCAACAACGTTATTTCAATAACTTACAACCGATCGCTATTCACTTATCATGCATAAAAAGTGAATAATTTTAGATATTGCGACCAACCAGCGCGGGATTTAGCGATAGTTTATGCATTTATGAAATTTAATTCTGGAACTGTGATCGTCCGCGAAATTAATTCTGCCAACGCGCCCCATTTTGGCGCAGCGCGCCCTGAAAAGAGGCAGCTGGCCTGATTTTTGCGCAGACGCGATGAGCTTCGGAATAAGTGGCAGTGATTGAAAGTAAACTCTGATAACATTCCTGCATCTTTCACCCCATTAAGTGGCTGCGACTATGAAATTTGTCTCGTTCAATATCAACGGCCTGCGCGCCAGACCCCACCAGCTTCAGGCAATCGTCGAACAACACCAGCCCGATGTGATTGGTTTGCAGGAGACGAAAGTCCATGACGATATGTTCCCCCTCGAAGAGGTGGCGCGTCTCGGTTACAACGTCTTTTATCACGGCCAGAAGGGTCACTACGGCGTGGCGTTGCTGACCAAAGAGACACCGGTTCTGGTGCGTCGCGGCTTCCCGGAAGATGGCGAAGAGGCACAGCGTCGCATCATCATGGCGGAGATCCCCTCCCCGCTTGGCAATATCACGGTAATTAACGGCTATTTCCCGCAGGGCGAAAGCCGCGACCATCCGACCAAGTTTCCGGCAAAAGAGAAGTTCTACCAGGATCTGCAACACTTCCTCGATAACGAACTGAAGCGCGAGAACCCGGTGCTGATCATGGGCGATATGAATATCAGCCCGACGGATCTCGATATCGGCATCGGGGAGGAGAACCGCAAGCGCTGGCTGCGTACCGGTAAATGTTCCTTCCTGCCGGAAGAGCGTGAGTGGATGGAACGCCTGAAAAACTGGGGGCTGGTGGATACCTACCGCGAAGCCAACCCGGATACCACGGATCGCTTCTCATGGTTTGATTACCGCTCAAGAGGCTTTGATGATAACCGCGGGCTGCGTATCGATCTGCTGATGGCGAGCCAGCCGCTGGCGGAGCGCTGCATTGAGACCGGCATCGATTACGATATTCGCGGTATGGAAAAACCCTCTGACCATGCGCCGGTCTGGGCAACGTTCAAACTCTGATGACGCAGAAAACAAAGAGCATCGACGTGGTCGCCGCCATTATTGAGCGCGACGGCCATATTCTGCTCGCGCAACGCCCGCCGCACGCGGATCAACCCGGTTTATGGGAGTTCGCGGGCGGCAAGGTGGAAGCGGGTGAAACGCAGCCGCAGGCGCTGGTGCGCGAGCTGCGTGAAGAGTTGGGTATCGAGGCGGTTCCGGCGCGCTTTGTTGCCAGCCATCAGCGGGAAGTCTCCGGGCGGCTGATTACACTTCACGCCTGGCACGTGCGCACCTTTGCAGGCGAGCCAACGCGCCATTATCACAGCCAGCTTGCGTGGGTGACACCCGCCGACGCGCTCACCTATGCGCTGGCTCCGGCGGATATCCCCCTGCTGGAGGCATTCAGGGTTTTACGCGACGCCACACCAGCGGATTAGTGGAAATCGTGCGTTCATCGCGCTGGCACTGCAGCAGCACCCCTTCCATTTTGATCACCGACCCTTCGCTGTAATTTTGATTGCCATAGACGCAGCACTGCATGCAGGGCTGTGTCGTTTGCGTCTGCCCGCCGCTGCTGAATACTTCAGCCGGCACATTCACTTCCACACCCGGTGACGGGTAGCGATCCGCCAGCGCGCTGCCCGATGCGATCAGCAATAACGCGGCGGCAACGCCTGTAAATCGGCTCATAGCCTCTCCTTTTTGATTGACTGCACTTATTACTATAACGGATCTATTTTCCGGGACTTTAGTTTCCCGCTTCATCGTTTTTCATTATGACCGTAAACAGGTTCTTAATTTATCTGATGAGCGAGATTTTCCCTTGCGGCGTGGCCTGTCGCCGATGTTATAGTCGAAAAGCGCCCGTTTTTTGCGCATTGCAAACACAACAACACTCATCAACATAATAAGAGACGCTTATATCTATGGATCAGACCCCCTCTCTTGCAACATTCCTCGACACTGTTCATCAACGCGATCCGCACCAGCCGGAGTTCTCCCAGGCCGTTCGCGAAGTGATGAGCACCCTCTGGCCCTTTCTCGAGGCCAACCCGCGCTACCGTCAGCTTTCGCTGCTTGAACGTCTGGTTGAGCCGGAGCGCGTGATTCAGTTCCGCGTCGCCTGGGTAGACGATCGTAACCAGGTGCAGGTTAATCGCGCGTGGCGCGTGCAGTTCAGCTCCGCCATCGGCCCCTATAAAGGCGGCATGCGCTTTCACCCCTCGGTGAACTTATCGATCCTCAAGTTCCTCGGCTTCGAACAGACCTTCAAAAATGCCCTCACCACGCTCCCGATGGGCGGGGGTAAAGGCGGCAGCGATTTCAATCCTAAAGGCAAAAGCGACGGTGAAGTGATGCGCTTCTGCCAGGCGCTGATCACCGAGCTGTATCGCCACCTTGGCGCAGACACCGATGTGCCTGCGGGCGATATCGGCGTAGGCGGGCGTGAAGTGGGCTTTATGGCCGGGATGATGAAAAAGCTCTCCAACAACACCGCCTGCGTCTTTACCGGAAAAGGCCTCTCGTTTGGCGGCAGCCTGATCCGTCCGGAAGCGACCGGCTACGGCCTGGTCTACTTCACCCAGGCGATGCTGGAGCGCCACGGCCTTGGCTTTGAAGGGATGCGCGTGGCGGTTTCCGGCTCCGGTAACGTTGCCCAGTACGCGATTGAGAAAGCGATGTCGCTCGGCGCGCGCGTGATCACCGCCTCTGACTCTGCGGGAACGGTGGTTGACGAAGCGGGCTTTACGGCGGAAAAACTGGCGCGCCTGTGCGAGATCAAGGCGAGCCGCGACGGCCGGGTTGCCGATTATGCGCGGGAGTTTGGCCTCAGCTATCTGGAAGGGAAACAGCCGTGGTCAGTGCCGGTCGATATCGCCCTGCCCTGCGCCACGCAGAATGAGCTGGACGTTGAGGCCGCGCAGACGCTTATCGCCAACGGCGTCAAAGCGGTAGCCGAAGGGGCAAATATGCCGACCACCATCGAAGCCACGGATCTCTTCCTCGACGCGGGCGTGCTGTTCGCCCCGGGCAAAGCGGCGAATGCTGGCGGTGTCGCGACATCGGGTCTGGAGATGGCGCAGAATGCAGGACGCATCAGCTGGAAAGCCGACGAGGTGGATGCCCGTTTGCAGCACATCATGCTGGATATTCATCAGGCCTGCGTGGAGTACGGCGGTGAAGAGAAGCAGACGCATTACGTGCGCGGCGCGAATATCGCGGGCTTTGTTAAAGTCGCCGACGCGATGATCGCCCAGGGCGTGATTTAACCGCCGCGCATTGCCGGATGGCGGCGTAAACGCCTTATCCGGCCTACCGGTTAGCACGCTGTTGTAGGCCCGATAAGCGCAGCGCCATCGGGCAGGTTTTCGGATCCGATGCAGAGTGCCGGATGGCGGCATAAACGCCTTATCCGGCCTACGGGTTAGCATGCTGTTGTGGGCCCGATAAGCGCAGCGCCATCGGGCAGGTTTTCGGATCCGGTGCAGAGTGCCGGATGGCGGCGTAAACGCCTTATCCGGCCTACGGGTTAGCATGCTGTTGTAGGCCCGATAAGCGCAGCGCCATCAGGCAGGTTTTCGGATCCGATGCAGAGTGCCGGATGGCGGCGTAAACGCCTTATCCGTCCGACGGGTTAGCACGCTTTTGTAGGCCCGATAAGCGCAGCGCCATCGGGCATTGCTGACGGAATTACGAGGCAGGCGCTTCCGCCGCGGGCGGGCGTTTCTTACTCTTTCCTTTGGCGAAGGATTTTTTCTTATCGCCGCCGGGTGCCACCAGGCCGCGGAACTGCCGCACCGGGGTGCTGCGCGCCTGGTGGATCAACTCATGCAGCGTGCCGACCAGCGGCTGCATAAAGTCCTGGTAGCGACACTCTTTTTCGCTGATCTGCGTCAGCACCGACTCCCAGTGCGCGGTCATATCAGGTCGCGCCGCCATCTCCGGCAGCGAGTGGATCAATGCCCGTCCTGCGTCGGAAGAGTGAATATAGCGCCCTTTCTTCACCAGAAAGCCACGCTTAAACAGCAGTTCGATAATGCCCGCGCGCGTCGCTTCGGTGCCTAATCCATCGGTGGCGCGCAGGATCTTTTTCAGATCTTTATCCTGCACAAAGCGCGCAATACCCGTCATCGCGGAGAGCAGCGTCGCATCGGTGAAGTGGCGCGGCGGCTGCGTCTGGCGCGCCACCACTTCGCCCTTCTCACACAACAGCTCATCGCCTTTTGCTACCACCGGCAGCGGCGTGCCGTCATCATCTTCATCGCGCTCTTTCGCACCGAGCAGCGTACGCCAGCCCGCTTCCGCCAGGAAACGCGCTTTGGCGATAAACTTGCCGTTGGCGATATCCAAATCGATCTGGCACTTGCGGAACACCGCATCTGGGCAGAACTGCATCAGATATTGCCGCGCAATCAGGTTGTAGACTTTGGCTTCGTTATCGCTAAGGCTCACCTTCGAGCTGCGCGCGGTCGGAATGATCGCATGGTGAGCATCCACCTTTTTGTCATCCCAGCAGCGGTTGCGCGTATCGGGGTTAACCACCGGTTGCGGCAGCAGATCTGCGGCATGCACGCCAATCGCATTCAGCACCGCATGGCGACCGGCGAAGTGCTCCTCCGGCAGATAGCGGCTGTCGGAGCGCGGATAGGTAATTAATTTGTGGGTTTCATACAGCTTCTGGCAGATATCGAGCACGTTCTGCGCGCTCAGGCCAAAACGCTTCGCCGCCTCAATCTGCAGTGAGGAGAGGGAGAACGGCAGCGGTGCCAGTTCTGATTCCCGTTTATCGTTATAGGCGGTGACCATCGCCGGTTGACCGCTGATGCGGTTAACCACATGCTCCGCGAGCGCGCGATGGAGCAGGCGCCCCTCTTCATCCTGGTAAGGCTCACAGGCATCGCTCGGCTGCCAGAGGGCGGTAAACCGCTCCCCGGCGGGCGTCACAATGTGCGCTTTCACTTCAAAAAAATCTTTCGAGACGAAGTTCTCAATCTCTTCATCGCGCCGCACCACCAGCCCCAGCACCGGGGTCTGGACGCGCCCAACGGAGAGCACCCCCTGATACCCGGCGTTGCGGCCTAAAAGCGTATAGGCGCGGGTCATATTAATGCCGTAAAGCCAGTCTGCGCGGGCGCGGGCCAGCGCCGAGACGCAGAGCGGAATAAACTCGCTATTGGCACGCAGCCGCCCAATCGCTCTCTCCACCGCCTGCGGGTTGAGATCGTTAATCAGGCAGCGTTGCACATGCTGGCGCTTTTCCGCGGGCAGTTGCAGGTAGTCAATCACTTCATCCACCAGCAGTTGCCCTTCGCGATCCGGGTCACCGGCATGCACCACTTCGTCGGCGTCGGCAAGCAGACGCTTAATAACGTTGATCTGCTTGAGCACCGACGGGCGCGGCTGCAGCTGCCACTTCTCCGGCACAATGGGCAAATCCGCCAGGTTCCAGCGCGCATAGCGGCTGTCATAGACATCCGGCTGCGCCTGCTCCAGCAGGTGACCAATACACCAGGTCACCACCTGGCCATTACCGCACTCAATATAGCCGTCGCCTTTGCGATGCGGCTTGGGCAACACATCGGCAATGGCGCGCGCCAGACTGGGCTTTTCGGCAATAAATAACCGCATCGACTTATCGGATCTCAATCATCGGGCGACCGCCGCGGGCGGTGACCAGCTCGCCAATGGCGCTCAGTTCAATACCATACTCCGCCGCCGTGGCTTTCACCTGCGCTTCGGCCTCCGGCGTCACCGCCAGCAGCAGGCCGCCGGAGGTTTGCGGATCACACAGCAGATTGCGCACGGCATCCGGCATTTCGCCCATCAGATGGCCGTAGCTGGCAAAGTTACGCTGAGTACCGCCTGGCACCGCGCCCTGAGTAATGTACTCCTCTACGCCCGGCAGCTTCGGCACGTCGGCGTAGGTAAGTTGCGCCTGCACGCCCGCGCCCTGGCACATCTCGCTCAGGTGGCCCAGCAGACCAAAGCCGGTGACGTCGGTCATCGCTTTCACACCCTCAATATCGGCAAAGGCCGCACCGGCGAGGTTCATCCGGCACATCACCTCCGTCGCCAGCCCGACATGCTCCGGCTTAAGCAGGGATTTCTTCTCAGCGGTGGTCAACACGCCAATACCCAGCGGTTTGGTGAGGAAGAGTTTGCAGCCCGCCTGCGCGGTGCTGTTCTTCTTCACGCGCTCGGTCGGCACCACGCCGGTGACGGCGAGGCCAAAAATCGGTTCCGGGGCATCAATCGAGTGGCCACCGGCCAGCGCAATCCCCGCCTGCTGGCAGGCAAAGCGCCCGCCTTCGATCACTTCACGGGCAACCTCCGGCGGCAGCTTATCAAGCGGCCAGCCGAGGATAGCGATCGCCATGATCGGTTTGCCGCCCATCGCGAAGACGTCGCTGATGGCGTTGGTCGCAGCGATGCGGCCAAAGTCGAAGGGGTTATCGACAATCGGCATAAAAAAGTCAGTGGTGCTGATAATGCAGGTGCCATTACCAAGGTCATAAACCGCGGCGTCGTCACGCGTCTCGTTACCAACCAGAAGGCTTGGATCGATGAACTTCGCCTGCTCGCTGTGCAGGATGGTATCCAGCACTTTGGGGGAAATTTTACATCCGCAACCGGCTCCGTGGCTGTATTGCGTTAAACGAATAGCTTGCTCGCTCATGGACATCTCCTGTCATTGCAATCGCGCTATGGTAGCGCCCAAACCGTAAGGTAGTAAGTGTGACAATCCGATTTCGCGCCCCGTTGCTCATTAAGCGAGCGAAAGAGTGATAATCGCTGGTTATCTTTTAAGCGTTCACACCGCAGCAGAACGGTGCAGGAGCGGTTTTGCGATTCACCGCAATGTTATTTCGCGCAGATTATGACAGAAATATGACAACAGCCACCTATGGCTGTTGCAGTCAAAAATCTAAGGAATCTCTAATGAAAAAAAGCCTTATCACCCTTTGCCTTGCGGGTTTACTTTCTGCCAACGCCTTTGCTCTTGTACCAACGGGAAATGATGCCACCACCAAACCGGATCTCTACTACCTGAAAAACGACCAGGCGATTGATAGCCTGGCGCTGCTGCCGCCACCGCCGGAAGTGGGCAGCATCGCTTTTCTCAACGATCAGGCGATGTATGAGCAGGGTCGTTTACTGCGCAATACCGAGCGCGGCAAGCTTGCCGCTGAAGACGCCAACCTGAGCAGCGGCGGCGTGGCCAATGCCTTCTCCGGCGCGTTCGGTTCACCGATTACCGAAAAAGATGCGCCGCAGCTGCACAAGCTGCTGACCAATATGATTGAAGATGCGGGCGATCTGGCAACGCGCGGCGCTAAACAGAAGTACATGCGCATTCGTCCTTTCGCCTTCTACAACGTGCCAACCTGCAATACCAAAGATCAGGATGAGCTGTCGAAGAATGGATCCTACCCGTCAGGCCATACGGCGATTGGCTGGGCTACGGCGCTGGTGCTGGCGGAAGTGAACCCGCAGCGACAGAATGAGATCCTCAAGCGCGGCTTCGACCTGGGCCAAAGCCGGGTGATTTGTGGTTACCACTGGCAGAGCGACGTTGACGCCGCGCGCGTTGTCGGCTCGGCGGTTGTCGCCACTCTGCACACCAATCCGGCGTTCCAGCAGCAGCTGCAAAAAGCCAAAGCGGAGTTCGCTGCGAGTCATAAGTAACCCTGCTGCCGGATGAGGGCAGCGTTTAATCCGGCCTGCAAACCTGCGTGGTGGCCCAGGCCGGATTAGCGTTTATCGCCATCCGGCAAAAGTGGCACTCAGAAGTGGGTAACGAACGGCGTATGATCCGGCACGGTCACCGTGGTAGAGGCTTTCAGCTGCGGGGTACCGAGGTAGAGGAAGCCGACAACTTGATCCAGCTCACCACAGTTAAACGCCTGGCGAACCTCGGGGCTGTTTGTCAGCGGGCCGGTACGCCAGATGCCGTTAAAGCCCTGCGCCAGCGCCGCCATCTGCATCGCCATCACCGCACACCCGGCAGAGAGCAACTGCTCCCACTGCGGCACTTTGTGGTGCTGCTGGCACTTTGCCACCACGGTGATAATCATCGGCGCACGAAACGGCGAGGTGCGCGCTTTCTCAATGCCTTTTTCATCCTGGCCCGCGGCACGCGCCGCCTGCTCCATTGTCTGGCTGAAGCGCTCGCGCCCTTCCCCCTCAATCACAAAGAAGTGCCACGGTTGCAGTGTGCCGTGGTCTGGCGCCCGCATCCCGGCACGCAGAATGTTATCCAGCTGTTCGCCTGCCGGAGCCGGTTCTGCCAGGCGAGAAGCACTGCGTCGGTTGACGAGAAGTTCAAGTGCGTCCATTAGTTAACCTCTTGTTGTGAAATTTGTTCATAAAATTAACATGGGCGTAGAAATTGTTACAGCGCCGGAGGCGATTCCTGCTGACAAGAGGCAGCGGGATAATTAGGATAACCACACTTTGCCGCTCGGGCAGCGGTGGCCGTTAACTCGCAGGGAGAATACATGCAAACCCTTTGGCGCATTATTGCCGGATTTTTTAAGTGGTGCTGGCGACTGCTGAACTTTACCCGCAACCTGGTGATGAACATTGTCTTCATCCTGCTGATACTGGTCGCAGTCGGCGTATGGGTGCAGATGAGTGACAGCAAAGCGGAGCACAGCGGGCGCGGTGCGCTGCTGCTGGATATCTCCGGCGTGGTGGTCGATAAAACCTCCGCCAGCGGTCGCCTCGGCGCACTGGGTCGCCAGCTGTTCGGCGCCAGTTCCGATCGTCTGCAGGAGAACTCACTCTTCGATATCGTCGAAACCATCCGTCAGGCACAGCAGGATCGCAACATTACCGGCATTGTGCTCGATCTGAAGAATTTCGCCGGTGCCGATCAGCCCTCGATGCAGTACATCGGTAAAGCGCTGCGCGAATTCCGCGACAGCGGCAAACCGGTCTATGCGGTGGGCGATAACTACAGCCAGGGTCAGTACTACCTTGCAAGCTTTGCCAATAAGATCTGGCTCTCGCCGCAGGGCGTGGTCGATCTGCATGGTTTCGCTACCAACGGCCTTTACTACAAAGCGCTGCTCGACAAACTGAAAGTGACGACCCACGTCTTCCGCGTCGGCACCTACAAATCCGCCGTTGAGCCGTTCATTCGCGATGATATGTCCCCTGCCGCGCGCGAAGCGGACAGCCGCTGGATCGGCGAGCTGTGGCAAAACTACCTCAACACCGTGGCAGCTAACCGCCAGATCACCGCCCAGCAGGTCTTCCCTGGCGCGCAAGCGATGCTCGACGGTCTGCGTAAAGTGGACGGCGATACGGCGAAATATGCGCTTGATAACAAGCTGGTTGATGAGCTGGGCTCTGCCGCTGACGCAGAAAAAGCGATGGTGAAACAGTTTGGCTGGAGCAAAGAAGATAAAAACTTCCGCGCCATCAGCTTCTATGACTATCAAACCAAAACGCCAGCCGACGTGGGCGGCACCGTGGCGGTGATCTTTGCTAACGGCGCCATCATGGATGGCGAAGAGACCCCGGGGAATGTGGGCGGTGATACTACCGCAGCGCAGATCCGCGATGCGCGTCTGGATGACAAGGTCAAAGCGATTGTCCTGCGTGTCAACAGCCCGGGCGGCAGCGTCAGCGCCTCCGAGGTGATCCGCGCTGAACTGGCCGCTGCCCGTGCGGCAGGCAAACCGGTTGTCGTTTCGATGGGCGGCATGGCAGCCTCCGGTGGGTACTGGATCTCGACGCCAGCCAACTACATTGTTGCCAACCCAAGCACACTGACCGGCTCCATCGGCATCTTTGGCGTGATCAATACGCTGGAGAACAGCCTCGACAGCATCGGTGTGCATACGGATGGCGTTGCCACTTCACCGCTGGCGGATGTGAGCATGACCAAAGCGCTGCCTGATGAAGTTCAGCAGATGATGCAGTTGAGCATCGAGAACGGCTATAAGCGCTTTATCACGCTGGTGGCGAAGTCGCGCAACAGCACGCCGGAGCAGGTGGATAAAATCGCGCAGGGCCATGTCTGGACAGGTCAGGATGCGAAAAACAACGGTCTGGTCGATGCGCTGGGCGACTTCGATGACGCGATTGCTAAAGCCGCAGAGCTGGCGAAGCTGAAACAGTGGCATGTTGATTACTACGAAGAGGAACCAGGCTTACTGGACCGCGTGGTGGACAGCATGACCGGCTCGGTGCGCGCAATGCTGCCGCAGGCGCTGCAGGCTTACCTGCCGGCACCGCTGGCCAGCGCAGCGCAGGAAGTGAAAGCCGAAACGGATAAACTGGCGGTGTTTAACGATCCGCAGAACCGTTATGCGCTGTGCCTGAACTGCGCCACCGTTCGCTAATTTTCTTACGCATCCCCTCCGCCGGAGGGGATTTTTTTGATTCAGTCAGAACCTACTTACCATGCAAAAAAAATCCATTTACGTAGCCTACACGGGCGGCACCATCGGCATGCAGCGTTCAGAGCATGGCTATGTGCCGGTTTCCGGTCATCTGCAGCGCCAGCTGGCGCTGATGCCAGAGTTCCATCGTCCGGAGATGCCCGACTTCACCATCCATGAATATGCCCCGCTGATGGACTCCTCCGATATGACGCCAGAGGACTGGCAGCATATTGCGGATGATGTGAAAGCGCACTACGAAGAGTATGACGGTTTCGTGATCCTGCACGGCACCGACACCATGGCTTACACCGCCTCCGCGCTGTCGTTTATGCTGGAAAATCTCGGCAAGCCGGTGATTGTGACAGGGTCACAAATTCCGCTAGCGGAGCTGCGCTCCGACGGGCAGATCAACCTGCTTAACGCGCTTTATGTGGCGGCGAACTTCCCGATTAACGAAGTGACCCTCTTTTTCAACAACCGTCTCTATCGCGGCAACCGCACCACTAAAGCCCACGCTGACGGTTTTGACGCTTTTGCCTCGCCGAACCTCTCGCCGCTGCTGGAAGCGGGTATCCATATTCGCCGTCTCGGCACGCCGCCTGCGCCGAGCACCGTGGGCGAACTGATCGTTCATCCGATCACTCCGCAACCGATTGGCGTGGTGACTATCTACCCGGGTATTTCTGCCGATGTGGTGCGTAACTTCCTGCTGCAGCCGGTAAAAGCGCTGATCCTGCGTTCATATGGCGTAGGCAATGCGCCGCAAAACCGCGAGTTCCTTAAAGCATTGCAGGAAGCGAGCGAGCGCGGCATCGTGGTTGTGAACCTGACCCAGTGCATGTCCGGCAAGGTCAATATGGGCGGTTACGCTACCGGTAACGCCCTCGCCCATGCGGGCGTGATTGGCGGCGCGGATATGACGGTCGAGGCGACGCTGACTAAACTGCACTATCTGCTAAGTCAGGATCTGGACGCGAATGCGATCCGCACCGCGATGACGCAAAACCTGCGCGGTGAACTGACGCCGGACGAGTAAGGAGTTAACGATGAAAGCACGCGCTCTGCTGCTGGTCGATCTGCAAAACGATTTTTGTGCCGGTGGCGCGCTGGCCGTTGCGGGCGGCGACAGCACCGTGGATGTGGCAAACACGCTGATCCCGTGGTTTAAAAGCCGCGGCGAACCGGTGCTGACCAGCATGGACTGGCATCCGGCCAGGCACGGCAGTTTCGCCAGCCAGCACGGCGTTGAGCCGTTTGTTACCGGCGAGCTGGAGGGGTTGGCGCAGACCTTCTGGCCCGATCACTGCGTGCAAGGGAGCGAGGGCGCGGCGCTGCATCCGCTGCTCGATCAGCAGGCCATCGATGCGGTGTTCCACAAAGGGGAAAACCCGCGTATCGACAGTTACAGCGCCTTTTTCGATAACGGCCACCGTCAGCAGACGGCGCTTCACGACTGGTTGCAGGCGCATGGCATTCGAGAGCTGGTGGTGATGGGGTTAGCCACCGATTATTGCGTAAAGTTTACGGTGCAGGATGCGCTACAGCTTGGGTATGAAGTGAGTGTGATTACCGATGGTTGTCGCGGTGTAAACCTGCATGCCGACGACAGCACGCAGGCGTTTATGGCAATGGCAAGCGGCGGCGCAACGCTCTATACGCTGGCGGACTGGCTGGAAACGCAGGGGTAAGCGTTGCTGATTCCGGCGCACTGCCTGATGGCGGCTGCGCCTTATCAGACCTACAAAAGCATGCCCCCGTAGGCCGGATAAGGCGTTTATGCCGCCATCCGGCAATCCGCGCCGGGTCCGAAAACCTGCCTGATGGCGCTGCGCTTATCAGGCGTACAAAAGCGTGCCACCCCGTAGGCCGGATAAGGCGTTTACGCCGCCATGCGGCACTCTGCACCGAGTCCAAAAACCTGCCTGATGGTGCTGCGCTTATCAGTCCTGCAAAAGCATGCCCCCGTAGGCCGGATAAGGCGTTTATGCCGCCATCCGGCAGATCGTCAGGATTTGAAGGTGGCGATCGGTTTGGGGGTGATGCCAAACACCTCTTTCAACTGCTGTTTGCTCTTCATCACCATCTGCCCGTTGGTATCGATGGTCATATGCTGCGCCTGCACGTTATTGCGTGCCTGCCACAACATCACCAGTTGCAGACTGTTCTCTTTCTGCTCCGGCGTCAGCGCCACGCCGTCGGGCCATTTTCCCAGCTCAACTGCCGTTGCCAGACGCTGGTAGATCTCCGGCGTCATATTGCTCACGATCTCATCAATATTCATCTTACTCTGCTCTCTGGAATAATAGCTGAATCGATTTTTCAACCGCGAGTCTGGTCGCCATTCTCTTCATCGGTAAAGCTCAATGAGGCAGAGTTGACGCAATAACGCTCGCCGGTTGGCTGCGGGCCGTCCGGGAAAACGTGCCCCAGGTGCGCATCGCACTTGCCGCAGCGAATTTCAACGCGCTGCATGCCGTGGGAGTAATCATTAATATAACGAATTGCCTCTTCGCTCACCGGCTCATAAAAACTCGGCCAGCCGCAGCCAGAATCATACTTGGTCTCGGCGCTGAAGAGCGCGGCATCGCACACCAGGCAGTGGTAGACGCCATCGCGCTTATTGTGCAGCAGGCGTCCGCTAAAGGGCGGCTCGGTGCCGTGATTTTGCGTTACGTAGAACTGCATTTCGGTCAGATCGTTTTTCAGATCGTCCTGGGAGGAATTGTTCGCCATTTGTTTACATCTCGCGGTCATGATTCGACAACTTATCACCCTGATTCTAACAAAACATTAACACTCAGGGCTCGACTTTTGTTCTAAACTTAGCAGTTGCGATAAAGCAGCCAGGGAATTGTGATGAGCCTCACACTTTTATCTTTAGTGACCTTTAAAATCTTGGGCGGCACCCCATATGGGGAAGATGCTCAAAGGGAAAGTGAGATTAATCAGTCTGACCACGGACATGCGGATGATTGATTTGTCGCAATGATTGACACGATTCCGCTTGACGCTGCGTAAGGTTTTTGTAATTTTACAGCCAACCTTTTATTCACTAACAAATAGCTGGTGGAATATATGACTATCAAAGTAGGTATCAACGGTTTTGGCCGTATCGGTCGCATTGTTTTCCGTGCTGCTCAAGAGCGTTCTGACATCGAAATCGTTGGTATCAACGATCTGTTAGATGCGGATTACATGGCGTACATGCTGAAGTACGACTCCACTCACGGTCGTTTCAACGGCACCGTTGAAGTGAAAGACGGTCACCTGGTTGTTAACGGCAAAACCATCCGTGTTACTGCTGAGAAAGACCCGGCTAACCTGAAGTGGAACGAAATCGGCGTTGACGTTGTTGCTGAAGCTACCGGTATCTTCCTGACCGACGAAACTGCTCGTAAGCACATCACTGCCGGCGCGAAAAAAGTTGTTCTGACCGGTCCGTCCAAAGACAACACTCCGATGTTCGTGCGTGGCGCTAACTTCGAGAAATATGCAGGCCAGGACATCGTTTCCAACGCTTCCTGCACCACTAACTGCCTGGCTCCGCTGGCGAAAGTTATCAACGACAACTTCGGCATCATCGAAGGTCTGATGACCACCGTTCACGCGACCACCGCAACTCAGAAAACCGTTGATGGCCCGTCTCACAAAGACTGGCGCGGCGGCCGCGGCGCAGCTCAGAACATCATCCCGTCCTCTACCGGTGCTGCTAAAGCAGTAGGTAAAGTTCTGCCGGAACTGAACGGCAAACTGACCGGTATGGCGTTCCGCGTTCCGACTCCGAACGTATCCGTTGTTGACCTGACCGTTCGTCTGGAAAAAGCAGCGTCCTACGAAGAGATCAAGAAAGCCATCAAAGCCGCTTCTGAAGGCGAAATGAAAGGCGTTCTGGGTTACACCGAAGACGACGTTGTTTCTACCGATTTCAACGGCGAAATCTGCACTTCCGTGTTCGATGCTAAAGCTGGTATCGCACTGAACGACAACTTCGTGAAACTGGTCTCCTGGTACGACAACGAAACCGGCTACTCTAACAAAGTTCTGGATCTGATCGCTCACATCTCCAAATAAGTTGAGATGGTAAGCTTTCTGAAAGGGCGACTTCGGTCGCTCTTTTTTTGTTTTGAAGACAGAGGATTGCGTTAATGATTACTAAAATTTTTGCACTTCCGGTAGTCGAACAAATCACGCCGACGCTCTCGCGCCGCACGATGGATGACCTCGACGTGCTGGTTGTCGACCATCCGCAGGTGAAAGCCGCATTTGCTTACCAGGGCGCGCATCTGCTGTGCTGGAAACCGCAGGGTGAAGAAGAGGTACTGTGGCTGAGCGGCAATACGCCGTTTAAAGAGGGTGTGGCGATCCGCGGCGGCGTGCCGATTTGCTGGCCGTGGTTCGGCCCGGCGAAAGAGCAGGGTATGCCGGCACACGGTTTTGCCCGTAACCTGCCGTGGGCACTGCAGGCGCATAACGAAGATGAGAGCAGCGTGGTGCTGACCTTCGAACTGCAAAGCTGCGACGCGTCGCGCCAGCACTGGCCGCACGACTTCACTCTCTATGCCCGCTTCAAGCTGGCGGCAACCTGCGAAATGGAGCTGGAAGCGCACGGTGAGTTTGAAACCACCTCTGCGCTGCACACCTACTTTAACGTTGGCGATATCGCAGATGTTAAAGTAAGCGGCCTCGGCGATCGCTTTATCGATAAAGTGAACGACGCCAAAGAGGATGTGCTGACCGACGGCGTGCAGACCTTCCCGGATCGCGTTGACCGCGTCTACCTTAACGCCGAGGGTTGTAGCCTGATCCACGACGCGAAGCTGAACCGCGCGATTGAAGTGACTCATCACCACAATGCCAACGTTGTTGCCTGGAACCCGGGCCCGGCGCTCTCCGTCAGCATGGCGGACATGCCGGATGATGGCTATAAAACCTTTGTCTGCGTCGAGTCGGTCAATGCGACCGTGGCGCAGAAAGCGAGCGAAGAGAAACCCTCCCGCCTTGCGCAGACCATCCGCGTCGTTAAACGCTGATCGTCCTGCCTCCCCTCTCCCGCCGGGAGAGGGAATTGCCTGCCTTACACCACATCAAGCGGGGTTTTCCCCTTCGGCGCCGGAAACGCCGCGTCGAGCTGTCGCATTTCATCATCATTGAGCACGATAGCGAGCGCTGCGGCATTCTCTTCCACATGCTTAATGCTTGATGCTTTCGGAATCGCCATCACACCCTGATGATGGATTACCCACGCCAGTAAGATTTGCGCCGCGCTGGCGCGATGTGCTTCGGCAATCTGTTGCACCACGCGGTTTTCCATCAGCCCGTCGCGCAGCCGCCCGGCCTGGGCCAGCGGGCAGTAGGCCATTACCGGCATCGCCTGCTGCTGACACCACGGCAGCAGATCGTACTCAATGCCGCGCGAAGCCAGGTGATAGAGCACCTGATTGGTGGCACAGGCATCGCCGCCGCTCACCTGCATCAGCTCCTGCATATCGCCGTAATCGAGATTGGAGACGCCCCAGCGGCGGATTTTCCCCTGCTGGATAAGCGTCTCCATCACCTCAACCGTTTCCGCCAGCGAATAGTTCCCGCGCCAGTGCAGCAGATAGAGATCGAGCGCGTCGGTTTTCAGCCGTCGCAGGCTCGCTTCGCAGGCGGCAATCGCCTTCTCACCACCCGCGTTCCACGGGTAGACTTTCGAGACCAGAAACACTTTGTCGCGCAGGCCACCCTGCAATGCCTCGCCGACCACCTCTTCTGCCGCGCCATCGGCATACATCTCTGCGGTGTCGATAAGCGTCAGGCCAAGATCGATGCCCGCGCGTAGTGCAGCAACCTCCTGCTGCCGGGAACGGGCGTTTTCACCCATATACCACGTGCCCTGCCCGATGGCGGGCAGTAGCGTGCCGCCGAGACGTACCGTTTTTTCTGCCATCTTCTCCTCCTGGGTTGAACGCACCACCATAAAACAAAACAGGGCCATAGGCCCTGTTGGAATGCACAACATGCACTGTAGACGTGCACAATCAGAAGCGGTAGGTCACACCCGTTGAGAGCAGACCAGACCAGGATTTATCCACCATCGGGCTGTCTTTGATCTCATCAGAGAGGTGCGAGTAGCGGCCAGTGCCGTAAACGCTCCAGTTGTCCGCGAAACGGTAGCTGACGGTCAGCTCGAGGTACGGATCCCAGCTGCTGTCCGGATCGTAGCTCGACAGCCCGCTGCGGCGCGATTCTGAACGCGATACGCCGTAGTAGTATTCGTTCTGGTTATCGCTGCTCCACTCGACGCCGATACCCGGCGTTACGGTCAGACCGCCGTTGGTGTAGTTGTAAAGCCAGGCCAGATCCCACACCACGCCGTTGCTGTTATCCAGCACGTCACCGGCAAGGGTGGTGCGCAGGAAACCATACTGCGTATTATGGATATAGCTTAAACCGGCCATTGCCGTTGATTTGCGGCGATCCAGCTGGCGCAGCTGGATGTTGTCGCTATCTTTCGGCTTGAACTGCCAGGGTGAATAGAATGCCATCACCGACAGTTTGTCCGCTTCGTCATTCCATAAGTAGTAGCCGCCGCCGATGCCGCGGAACCAGAAGTCATCGCTCTCATAGGTTACAACCGGAAGCGGCGTGACGCGCGTGTCGTACTCCTTATAAGGAGACTCCATCACGCCCACACCCGCGCCGAGAGAAAAATTGCTTTCTGCATTGGCCGCGCAGGCAGAGATCGCCGTCACTACGCCCAGTGCCAGGAGTTTGAATTTGGTCACAGTCCTTTCTTTCCTGTTCGTCAAATAATTGGCGGATGAAGTGTAGTCGCCCCGCGCACCCCGCCCAACTCTTTTTGTCTGAAGATTACAAAAAATTAACTTTCTACTCTGAAGCCGGGTTATGACGTTCCCATTACAGCGTTATGAAACAACGATGAAAGCGCTGGCTGCGGCTTATGACAAAAACAGGATTTTTAGGATGAGTTATTGATATGCCATTGAAATTGGTTTTGGGGCGCATGCAAGATTTGCAAAGCCTTCTACGCTTAAATTAAGAAGATGATTTACCTGATCCGCGCTCAGTTGTTGGCATGCAACCTGGCACAAGGGTTGCTCGGTGACTAAATGCGTCGTTCAGCTAACGCTTCCGGGAGCCTCCATTACTCATACGAACGGCTCTTAACCTGTGCTAAAAAACGAAAGGACGGCATGCCATGAATATATTCGATCACTATCGCCAGCGCTATGAAGCTGCCAAGGACGAAGAGTTCACACTGCAGGAGTTTCTTGCCATCTGTAAGCAAGATCGCAGTGCCTATGCTAACGCGGCAGAACGGCTATTGATGGCCATTGGTGAGCCCGTGATGGTTGACACCGCTCAGGAGCCACGGCTTTCCCGTCTTTTTTCGAACCGGGTTATCGGACGCTACCCGGCGTTTGAAGAGTTCTATGGTATGGAAGAAGCTATCGAGCAGATTGTCTCTTACCTCAAGCACGCCGCGCAGGGGCTTGAAGAGAAGAAACAGATCCTCTATCTGCTCGGCCCGGTCGGCGGCGGTAAATCTTCGCTGGCTGAACGCCTGAAATCCTTAATGCAGCGCGTGCCGATCTACGTGCTGAGCGCCAACGGCGAACGCAGCCCGGTCAACGACCATCCGCTCTGCCTGTTTAACCCGCAGGAAGACGCGCAGATCCTCGAAAAAGAGTACAGCGTGCCGCGCCGCTATCTCGGCACCATTATGTCGCCGTGGGCGGCAAAACGGCTGCATGAGTTTGGCGGCGATATCAGTAAATTCCGCGTCGTTAAAGTGTGGCCGTCGATTCTGGAGCAGATCGCCATCGCCAAAACCGAACCGGGCGATGAGAACAATCAGGATATCTCCGCGCTGGTGGGTAAAGTCGATATCCGCAAACTGGAAAACCACGCGCAAAACGACCCGGACGCCTACGGTTACTCCGGCGCGCTCTGCCGCGCCAACCAGGGGGTAATGGAGTTCGTCGAGATGTTTAAAGCGCCAATCAAGGTGCTGCACCCGCTGTTGACCGCCACCCAGGAGGGGAACTACAACGGCACAGAGGGGATCTCCGCCCTGCCGTTTAACGGCATTATTCTCGCCCACTCCAACGAATCGGAATGGGTGCAGTTCCGTAACAACAAAAACAACGAGGCGTTCCTCGACCGTGTCTACATCGTCAAGGTGCCTTACTGCCTGCGCATCTCGGAAGAGATGAAGATTTACGAAAAACTGCTTAATCACTCTGAGCTTTCCCACGCGCCGTGCGCGCCGGGGACGCTGGAGACACTGGCGCGCTTCTCTATCCTGTCGCGTCTGAAAGAGCCGGAAAACTCCAGCATCTACTCCAAAATGCGGGTTTACGACGGCGAGAGTTTGAAAGATACCGATCCGAAAGCGAAATCCTACCAGGAGTATCGTGATTACGCCGGTGTCGATGAAGGGATGAACGGCCTTTCAACGCGTTTTGCCTTTAAGATCCTCTCGCGGGTATTCAACTTCGACCATGTGGAAGTGGCGGCCAACCCGGTGCACCTCTTCTATGTGCTGGAGCAGCAGATTGAGCGCGAACAGTTCCCGCAGGAGCAGGCCGAGCGCTATCTCGAGTTCCTCAAAGGCTACCTGATCCCGAAATACGCCGAATTCATCGGGAAAGAGATCCAGACCGCCTATCTCGAATCCTACTCGGAGTATGGGCAGAACATTTTCGACCGTTATGTCACCTACGCCGATTTCTGGATTCAGGATCAGGAGTACCGCGATCCCGACACCGGCCAGCTGTTTGACCGTGAGTCCCTTAACGCGGAACTCGAGAAGATTGAGAAACCGGCCGGGATCAGCAACCCGAAAGATTTCCGTAATGAGATCGTCAACTTCGTGCTGCGCGCCCGCGCGAATAATAGCGGACGCAACCCGAACTGGACCAGTTACGAAAAACTGCGCACGGTTATCGAGAAGAAAATGTTCTCTAATACCGAGGAGCTGCTGCCGGTCATCTCCTTTAACGCCAAAACCTCGACCGACGAGCAGAAAAAACATGATGACTTTGTCGACCGCATGATGGAGAAAGGCTATACCCGCAAGCAGGTACGCCTGCTGTGCGAATGGTATCTGCGGGTTCGTAAATCCTCATAACAGCACCACCCCGGCCGCGCCCCGTGCGCGGTCTGTTGCAAAGTTGGCATACGCAGCGGGAGGGAACTATGACCTGGTTCATTGACCGGCGTCTGAACGGCAAAAACAAGAGCGCGGTGAACCGCCAGCGCTTCTTACGCCGTTACAAAGCGCAAATAAAGCAGTCCATTTCCGGGGCGATCAATAAACGATCGGTCACGGATGTCGAGAGCGGCGAGTCTGTCTCAATCCCGACGGAAGATATTAGCGAACCGATGTTCCACCAGGGACGCGGCGGTTTACGCCATCGCGTTCACCCGGGGAACGACCATTTTGTGCCCAACGATCGCATCGAACGTCCGCAGGGCGGCGGCGGTGGCGGAGGCAGCGGCCAGGGCGACGCCAGCCAGGATGGTGAAGGCCAGGATGAGTTTGTTTTCCAGATCTCGAAAGATGAGTATCTCGATCTGCTGTTTGAAGATCTTGCCCTGCCAAACCTGCAAAAAAACCAGCAGCGGCAGATGAACGAGTACAAAACGCACCGCGCCGGGTATACCGCCAACGGTGTACCGGCAAACATCAGCGTTGTGCGATCCCTGCAAAACTCTCTCGCCCGCCGTACCGCGATGACGGCCGGCAAGCGCCGCGAATTGCGCGAGCTGGAGAGCAATCTGGAGACCGTCGCCAAAAGCGAACCGGCGCAACTGCTGGAGGAGGAGCGTCTGCGCAAAGAGATTGCCGAGCTACGGGCAAAAATCGAGCGCGTACCCTTTATCGACACCTTCGACTTACGCTACAAGAACTACGAAAAACGCCCGGAGCCCTCCAGCCAGGCGGTGATGTTCTGCCTGATGGACGTTTCAGGCTCGATGGATCAGGCCACCAAAGATATGGCCAAGCGCTTCTATATCCTGCTCTACCTCTTCCTGAGCCGGACCTATAAAAACGTTGAAGTGGTCTATATCCGCCATCACACGCAGGCAAAAGAGGTGGATGAACATGAGTTCTTCTACTCGCAGGAGACGGGCGGCACCATTGTCTCCAGCGCCCTGAAACTGATGGATGAAGTGGTGAAGGAGCGCTACGACCCGGGGCAGTGGAATATCTACGCTGCGCAGGCCTCCGATGGTGATAACTGGGCGGATGACTCACCGCTGTGTCACGAAATTCTGGCGAAGAAAATCCTGCCGGTGGTGCGTTACTACAGCTATATCGAGATCACACGTCGGGCGCACCAGACGCTGTGGCGCGAATATGAACATCTGCAAACAATGTTTGATAATTTCGCTATCCAGCATATTCGCGACCAGGATGATATCTACCCGGTATTCCGCGAGCTGTTTCATAAGCAAAATGCAAATTAAGATATAACTCGCATACAAATCAGCCAGTTAAATTGCTTCCACTGGCTGGTTTCCTCATGTTTAAGCACCAAAAAATACCTAACAATATTAAAAGCTTACTTGTTGATGTGTGGGGGGGGTGGAATTAAATCGGGGATTTTAAACTATTGTGCATAAAATGCAGGAGTAACACTGGCATGGCTGATCAAACGGGGGTAGGTCATCGTATCGGATTAGGAAATAGCGATGTGATTTTACGTTGTGAGAAACGGTCAAAGATATTGGGTGTTAAAGAATGACGGAAATGGACGATGGCTTTTTAGAAAATGATCTGGACTGGTTTTTATCCAGCCCGGATGGGTACCTGGCGCATTTTGCAACAGCAGGCCAGGGGCCGGTTCCTGAAAGGATCAAAGCCTCTGTCGAGGACTATAATTTTATCTTTGATTATGTTTACTCGCTGGTCCCCATGTCGGAGGTCTATGTTATAGAAGCCAATCTGCCTGCATTTTCAAATGAGCAGCAACGTGTTTGCTATCTACATTCATTTGTTGATATGTCAAGAAAAGGCGTGTTCAGTTACGATTATGAACAAGGTGGATATAAATTAATTGCGAAACCAAAAACACCGTTGAAATATGAGTCATTGCCAAATGAAGTGAAAGAGGTGATTTATGTTGCAGATGAAGGAATAGACTTATAGATGTGCTGATGCGACCTGCGCCCATTTTTGACATACAACAGATCCATTTCTGGCACAAAACAGACCGTTCAATCTCTGCCCCCAGTTAAAACAATCATATCCAACCCAGCTGCTGCATGCGGAGCAATGCATTGTATTTAAAAATAGTTCGCAGTGACAAACTCAACATCTATCGTTCCAGCCATTCAACGCAAGTTGCAGATGATGCTCTATAAAGGGAGTCTTGAATGCGCTATAACCCTGTGCATCGTTCTTATATAGCAATTGTGCTGTACGCTTCACCTCAGCGTAAGCCATTGCAATATCAGTGTGTTTTCTCAGGTAATCACGAAAAGCAAGATGCCTTAGTATCTGTCTATCCCCTACTGAAAACGCATGCACTTGATGGCTACGCTGATTACCCTCTTTTATGAAGTACCGACGTCCCGCAATACCGTTTTCACCGCGAGCAACGTATCCGGCGTTGACCATTGCAGGGGTACATTGATCCAATTCATTGATATCTGAAACTTCCACCAGGACATCAATCACGGGCTTTGCTGAGAGGCCAGGCACTGACGTACTGCCAATATGATGAATATCTTTAGCCACCTCACCCAGCAGTCTCTTTATCAGAAAACTTTCAGCATTAAACAGCTCAGGCCATTTTTCATCGTATGGCACCACAACTATTTCCCGCATAAATAACTCCTTCTTTTTCCAGAAGCTTTTAATATAAAAGTTCCTAAAGCATATCCATCGGAATTGCATGAGGCAAACAACTTATGCCCTCGGCCCAGAGAAGGGTCATAGGCGCAATGTTCCCTTTGAGTTGAATAAGTGAAAAGTTGATGTTGCGCAACGGATCATCCCATAAGGATTGAAAGGTCACGCTACCAGGCGTATCAAGAGAGACGGCAACTTTGCCATTCTTTTAGGAAACGCAAATATGGCTGACAGAAGACCACTTAATCCAGGCGTAGTTGTTCCTAAACCCGGCGGTGGTACACAGCCCCGCGATCGTAACAATGATGGTCGAGTTCGGGAAAAGCGCTCGGATGCTGGTAAACCACGGAAATAATGGCAAGCCGCCTCCGGGCGGCTTTTTCCAAACATGAACGAGCTTTAGCAGGATTTACCTTTGTCGGCTTAGAGCGAGGAGCGGATATAAATTCTCGCAAGCCGATTGCGGTGCATTAAAGCGCAGACTTAACGATAAACTAAGCAACTTAGGATAGAGTGCTCTTATGTTGGGGCAGAACATGCCCCCTTCGAACAGCTAAAAAGTGAATTATTCATGAGTAGACGACTTAGCAGAAAGCTTGTGCGCAAGCTTTAATTAATGCATGTTCAAACCTCATTACGGCCACGACTGGTATGAATTACAGTTCCCGGATTATCGCCTCAGTATGTCTTCCAGATATGTTTACAAGTGAGGTCTGTATTTATCGCTCCGAAGAGTATTATCGAGGCTTCATAACTGAAGGTCGTTCTGAAAATGGTGCTTCCGTTTTGCTCGATGATCGTAGCCTTGCTGCTGAATGGTTCACGGGAGAACGCTTGTATTATGGCCAGGTAACTTAAGGGGTTTGCTTTCATTTATTAAAAACCAAACTTCCTTTTGCTGCAGTCGATGTCAATGGCACAAGCACCGCGAGTAGCAACACCCAAAACTTGATTTGCATCCTCTTCTCCTTTTGTTTGTTGGTTGCTCTGCTCTCCATTAATTAACACAAGCTGCTATTAGCAACGTCTTTTTCTGGCACATCGCTACCCCCTGTCACTTCGGCCTTTTGTTAGAAATGCTTAAAATTAACCGCTAAATCAGCCAGTTAAATGAAAATAACTGGCTGCTTTCCAGCCTGCTTACGCAATAACTTAGCTTTCTTAACCCTCCTCAAAATATACAAAACCCACAATTAATTAACGCGCGACACAATTGAACACATTTTGATTGATTTCAACCCTAATGGTTTCTCGTCTGCTTGCCGATAGTGCTCCACACCATAAATAGGATGAGAAAACTGATGAAAATTTCTACACGCCTGAGCGTAGGGTTTGGCTTGATTATTGTGTTATTTATCCTTTGTGCGGCAACCGCACTGCAGGGCTTGTGGCAAGCGCGCGACAGTATGAACGACACCGTTAACTCCAAAATGAAGCGCTACGATCTGGTGCTGGATATGCGGGGCAGCGCGCGCGATATGGCTATCGCCGTGCGTAACCTCGCCCTGCTGACAGACCCGGCTCAGATGCAGCCGGAGTGGAAGCGACTGAACGATCAGCGCGAACTCTTCATCCATAACCGTGAACTGCTGGAGCAGAGCATGGCATCAAATGTTTCCGACGAAGGCAAAGCGGCGCTTTCACGCATTGTTGCCGCAGAGCCTGCGGCCCTGTCGACGCTGATGGAAGCGGGAAAACTGGGGCTGTCAAATCGCCAGGAGGAGACCACCACCTACCTGATGAACACCGCCCGCCCGGCGCAAAAAGCGCTGCTGGACGCCCTTAATGCACTGACGGATGTGCAGATGAAGTTAAGCCGCGATACGCTCGCGGAGAACGGTGAAAATATCTCCCGTACGGCGATGATCCTGATGGGGCTGGCAGGGCTGTCGATCTTACTGGCAGTGGCAACCTGTATGATTACGGTGCGCGTGCTGATGCGCCAGCTCGGCGGCGAACCCGCCCAGGCGCAGACCCTTGCGGCGGCGATTGCCGGGGGCGATCTCAGCTCGCCGGTAGCATTGCGTCGCAACGATACCAGTAGCCTGCTGGCTTCGCTTGCCGGTATGCAGGCCAATCTGCGCAGCCTGGTCTCTGATATCCGCGATGCCTCCGTCTCGGTGGCCTCGGCGGCCGATGAGATCTCGCAGGGCAACACCGAACTCTCATCCCGTACTGAGCAGCAGGCCGCTGCCCTGCAGGAGACGGCCGCCAGCATGGAGCAGTTGACCGCTACGGTAAAAAGCAATGCCGACGGCGCGCGCCAGACTGCTGACACTGCCCGCACCACCGCCACCCTTGCCCGCACCGGCGGTGAGGAGCTGGGGCGCATGTCGCAGACCATGAACGCCATCTCCCAGAGCGCGGTAAAAGTACGTGAGATCACAAGCGTAATCGAAGGCATCGCCTTCCAGACCAACATCCTGGCGCTGAACGCCGCGGTCGAAGCGGCCCGCGCCGGTGATCAGGGACGCGGCTTTGCCGTCGTCGCAGGCGAAGTGAGAACCTTGGCGCAGCGCAGTGCCAGTGCGGCACTGGATATCAAAACGCTGATTGAACAGGCGGTAGCCCAGGTAGAAGATGGCGTCGCTGAAGCCGCCGACACCGGTGACAACATCCTGAAGGTGGTTGGCATGGTCGGCGATCTGGCGGACGCCATGGATGATATCTCCCTCTCCTCTTCGGAGCAGATGCAGGGTATCAGCCAGGTCAGCCTGGCGGTCAGCCAGATGGACGGCGTGACGCAGAACAACGCCGCGCTGGTGGAGGAGTCTTCCAGCGCGTCGCAGTCGCTCTCTGCTCAGGCGCATGCCCTGCGCGGCATGGTGGACACTTTCCGCCTCTAATCGCGCACAGCGCGCCGCCTGAAAAGTGCGTAAAGGCGGCGCGGTTTTGCCTCTGATTCATACACCAGCCTTAATTAGGTTGACGTCAACATAATTAGACTCAATACTTCGCTCTGACAACCGACGCGCAGGCCGTTTTTTCCTCTTCCCCTGCGCCTCTTTTAATCCGACGTGAACGTGCCAGCCTCCCTGAATCCGTTGCCGCTATTCAGAGAGAGAATTCCATCTTTGCTACAGGCCCATATTGCTTATGTGTATCGACGCAAATAACGACAGCGATAAGAGTGATGACCTGCCGGCCCCGGGCAATGCGCCGGTGACCGTGGATCAGTTTCTCTGCTTCGCGCTCTACTCCGCCTCGCTGGCGATGACCCGGCTTTACCAGTCACGGCTGAAACCGCTCGGGCTGACCTACCCGCAGTACCTGGTGCTGCTGGCGCTGTGGGAAAAAGATAACGTGACGGTGTCGGAAGTGGGCGCGCGCGTCCAGCTGGACTCCGGCACGCTAAGCCAGCTACTGAAAAGGCTTGAGGCCTCCGGTCTGGTCGCCAGAAAACGCGATACGCAAGGCGACGAGCGGCGGGTGCTGATCACCCTGACCGAACAGGGGCAGCAGTTAAAGATCGACGCCGCCGGTGTCCCCGCCGATATGATCTCGGTAATGGACACACCGTTTGCAGAGTTATCTGACCTGGCAACCCGGGTTAGCGGGCTGCGTGAAAAACTTTTAAAAGCTCTGCCCTGACACATTTTTTTGTGCCTCAGGCGAGGCGACCAGTGGCTACGCACCATAAACACCGGCGCACAGATAAGCCACCAACTGGATTAGCATCCCGAGGAACAGAGCGTGACAATTTCCCACTCAGACGACAACGACGCCGTCCATGCCGCAATAGGCAACGCAGCACAAGCGCTGCTTCGCGCCGGGCGCACCCTAAACAAGGGTAATATTCTGGCGCAGCTTATTGCCTGCGAAGGTGAAGCCGTCGGTGCCGCAAAGGCGGTTTACGTGCAGGCCGTCGCGCTGCTACAGCCCAAAAAGCACTCGTAGAGGACGTAAACCCCGCTCTCCGGGGGAAACGACATGAAAAAATTACTCTCCACTCTCCTGCTCACTCTGCTGTGTACGCTGCTGCCCGGCTGTAAGAGCCTGAAAAAAATCGAGCCTGAAAAGCACTTTTCGGGCGCGCAGCTGGTGCTGGCAAAGGCGATTCAGGCTGGAGATCGCTACACCATCCTGCGTCTGGCAAAAAAGACGGACCTTAGCACGCCGGGAAATGAAGACCTGACGATCCTCTTTTTTGCCCTCAATGAGTCTTTTTATAACGGCAACCCGCCTGAGCGATTGCAGATCGTCACGGATTTGGTGCGCCTGGGTGCAGACCCGCTGCAGCCGCAGAAGGATAAATCCTGGAGCCCGGCAGAAATGGTGGCGATGGGCGATAAGGATATCTGGCTGAAAGCGATGCTTGACGGTGGGCTGGATGCTAACGCCCGCGAGAAGCGTTACGCTGAGCCGCTAATCTTTTCGACCATCAGGGCAAAAAACAACGCCACGCTGGCGCTATTGCTCGCACGCGGCGCGGATGTAAACAGCCGTGACTCGCTCGGCAACACACTGCTGGCCGAGGCGTTTTATGGTGCCGAGTTCGACAAGATCGCGCTTCTGCTGGATAAGGGTGCTGACCCGGATCTGCGCAATCACCAGGGTGACTCCTTCAGGCAGATGGTCAGTGAACGTCTGGCGGAGATTAAAAAAGAGGGCGAGTTCTACCACAATCTATTCAAGGTGAACGAGAGGCTTAAAAGCCACGGGGCGTAGGGCGTGGCGCGTTGCTGACGCCACCCTCCCGTTCCATGTTGATCCGCGTTGGCTTAAGCGGTCATCTGCATACAGACTTCGGCACAGCGGCGACACTCTGCGGCGCACTGCTGGCAGTGATCGTGCTGGTGCTTCGAGCACTCTTCGGCACAGGCGCGGCAGGCGTCCGCGCAAATGCGGCACACCTGCTTCGCTTGCTCGCTCTCAAGGCTTAATAGCTGCGCCGTCACCCGGCAGAGCGCAGCACACTCCATATCCGCTTTAATGCACGCTCTCATCATCTCAAGATGCGGCTCCTGCAGAGAGGAGACCGCACAGCGATCGCAGGCTTCAGCACATTGATAGCAGGCATCAATGCATGACTGATATACATTAGCCATAGTCACACTCCCGATGTGGATAAGTGAATCTCTAAGTCTAGTTAAGCCACCTGAGATCGCCATTTTTGTCAGAGCTGTGCCTAAGTTGGCGTAACATAAGCGAAATTTGCCGGTGATAGGCAGAAATAGACGTAAAAACGGGGTTTATTTACCCTCTTGCCGCCGCCAGCATGTGGCACATTATCGTCATTGAAGTTTGAGGCGCAGCGGAAGTCATGGCTGCGGCGGGTAATGTGAGCGAGTAAAGCCCACCAGGGCTTAGAACCGATTTTTCCGTACACACAACGAATTGTTTGTAGTGCTTGTATTTTTTGGCCGCCCCCCGGGGCGGCATTTTTATTTTCAGCCCCCGCGATGTGAGGTAATGTAAACTTCTTTACATTTTCCGGGAGCGACCATGTCTGAGATTGCCAGCCGCGATATCCACGCGCATCTACTCCAACTTCTTACTGAGCAACAGGCACGCTTTCGCGTGGTTGAGCATGATGCCGTCGGCAAATGTGAAGCAGTAAGTGAAATTCGCGGTACCGCCCTCGGCCAGGGTGCTAAAGCGCTGGTGTGTAAAATCAAAGGCAACGGCGTGAAAAAACATGTGCTGGCGATCCTGGCCGCCGACCTGCAGGCCGATCTCAGCCGCTTAGCGCAACACTTTGGCGGCCTGAAAGCGTCACTGGCAAGCCCGGCCGAGGTCGATGCCCTCACCGCCTGCGTTTTTGGTGCCATTCCCCCCTTCTCTTTCCACCCTGACCTTGACCTGGTTGCCGACCCGGTGCTGTTTCAGCGCTTCGATGAGATCGCCTTTAACGCCGGGCTGCTGGAAAAATCAGTGATCATGAATACCCACGACTATTTGCGCATCGCCCAGCCAGCGCTGGTCGATTTCAGGCGCGAGAGCGCAGAGTAAGGACGCTTTGCATGTTTGATACCACGCTGTTTATTCTGCTCGCCCTCGCCGCGCTCGGCTTTGTCAGCCATAACACCACCGTTGCGGTCTCGATTCTGGTGCTGATCATTGTGCGCGTCACACCGCTCAACACCTTCTTTCCCTGGATCGAAAAGCAGGGGCTGACGGTCGGCATTATCATTCTGACGATTGGCGTGATGGCACCGATTGCCAGCGGATCGCTGCCGCCCTCGACGCTGCTGCACTCCTTTGCCAACTGGAAATCGCTGGTGGCGATTGCCGTCGGGGTGTTTGTCTCATGGCTGGGCGGGCGCGGGGTTACGTTGATGAGTTCGCAGCCCTCGCTGGTCGCAGGGCTGCTGGTGGGAACGGTGTTAGGCGTGGCCCTGTTCCGGGGCGTACCGGTCGGGCCACTGATTGCCGCAGGCCTGGTATCGCTGCTAATTGGCCGGCAGTGAAAGCCGCCGCTGCCAGCGCTTCACGCCAAACTCCAGCGCGCTGCACAGCAGGTAGTAGACCAGCCCGGTGAAGATAAACAGCGCCGCCGGATAGACCTGCACCCGGTTGTTCACCTGCCCGGCGACGGTGGTCAGCTCCGGGACGTTAACAATAAAGGCCAGCGAGGTGTCCTTCAGCAGCGCGATCAGCAAGCCGATAAACGACGGCAGCGCGTTGCGTAACGCCTGCGGCAACAACACGCGACGCAGGATCTGTGCGCTGGAAAAACCACTGCTCAGCGCTGCTTCATACTGCCCGCGCGGGAGTGCCCCCAGCGCTGCCAGCGTCGAGTACATCACTGAGGCCGAGGTAAACCACGCCAGCGCCAGCGTGACCGTTACCGCGCCGGGCAGATCCGCTCCGGTCATCCACGGCAGTAAAAACCAGAGCCAGAAGATAACGAAGATCAGCGGAATACCGCGAATCAGCTCCGCCCACAGAAACAGCACCTTGCGCGGCCAGCCGCGAAAACGCCAGGCGCAGCACGCCAGCAGAATACCGCCGGGAAACGCCAGTGCCGCCGCGCCAATAGTCATTAACAGCGACAGCAGCACGCCGCCTGGCTCACCCTGCGCGGCTCTGCCCCACAGCAGGTAGTCGAGGTTATCGGTAATGACGGTGATATTAGCGATCATGCGGCACCTCCGTGGCGTGGCGCAGTGAGCGCCAGTGGCGCGGCAGGTTAAACAGCACGCTCATCAGCAGACCAAGCAGCAGATAGAGCGCGCTGCCCACGGCAAACGCCTCCAGCGCGTGGGCGTTGAAGCTCTCAATCTGCCGCGTCTGGTAAGTGAGTTCGCCCAGCCCAATCCCGGTCGCCAGCGAGGAGAGTTTCATCAGATTGAGATACTGCCCCACCACCGGCTGCCAGGCATTCTGTAGCCCCTGCGGCAACAGCACCCAACGAAAGATCGCAAGCGGGCTGAAGCCCTGCGACTGCGCCGCTTCCACCTGACCGCGCGGCACAGCGAGCAGCCCGGCCTGAATCTCCTCCACCAGAAAGGCGGCGGTAAAGAGCCCAAGCGCCCAGGCAGAGGAGAGAAACTCCGGCGTAAACCACCAGACATCGCCCGGCAGAATGCTAAAGGCGTGTTCGTCGTTTACATACTGGCGAACCGCCAGCGGCAGAACGTTCCACGCGGCGAAATACCAGAACAGCAGCTGCACCAGCAGCGGTGTGTTACGAAACAGCGACACCCATGCCGCCACCGCGCCACGTCCCACGCGGCCCCCTGCCAGACGCAGCGCCAGCAGCAGCACGGTAAGCAGGGTGGCGAGGATCATGCCCACCAGCGTGACCCATACGGTTGTGAGAAAGCCGGAGAGGATCCACGCTGCGGGCTGGCCGCTGAGCACACCCGCCCAGTCAAGATGCAGTGCCATTACAACTCCTTGTTATCGGCATGCAGCGGGTTAAGCACCTTTTGCAGAAAACGCTGCGCGCGCGGATGCTGCGGCGCGGTAAAGAAGTCAGCGGGCGCGGCCTGCTCAAGAATTTCGCCGCCGTCGATAAAAATCACCCGGTCGGCGATCTCGCGCGCAAACTGCATCTCGTGTGTGACCACAATCAGGGTGATGCCGCTGTGCGCCAGCGATTTCATCACCTGCAACACTTCGCCAATCATCTCCGGATCGAGCGCCGAGGTCGGCTCATCAAACAGGATAATGTGCGGGTCGGCAGCCAGGGTGCGTGCAATCGCTACCCGCTGCTGTTGACCGCCGGAGAGCTGCGCCGGGTAGTGCTGCGCTTTCTCCTGCAGGCCAACGCGCGCCAGCAGCGCGAGCGCAATCTGCTGCGCTTCGGCAGCGCTTTTGCCGTGAATGTGGCGCAGCGCGAGGGTGATATTCTCAAGCGCGGTGAGGTGGGCGTAGAGGTTGAACTGCTGGAAAACGAAGCCAACATGGCGGCGCAACTCACGCAACTTACGGCCGGTGAGCTGGCTGGTGGGCTGACCATCAACAAAAATCTCGCCGCTGGAGAGGTTTTCGAGCTGGTTAATCAGGCGGATCAGCGTCGATTTCCCGGAGCCGGAAGGGCCGCATACCGCCACCACTTCTCCCGCCGCAACCTGTAAATCAATCGCTTTCAGCACCACGTTGTCGCCAAAGCGTTTGCTCGCCTGGCGAAACACTACCGTGCCTTTTTGCACGGGCAACGCCCCTGCGGCATCTGCCGCAGAGGAAGAGAAGAGACCTGCCAACATCGTTATTTCGCTTCTATGGTAAAGCTACGCGGAGCCGGAGTTTTAGTTTGCGGGCCAAACCAGGTGTCATAAATTTTCGCTGCTTCACCGCTCTTTTCGAGGTTCACCAGCTCTTCGTTAACTTTGTTCAGCAGGGCGCTCTCCCCTTTGCTGACGCCGACACCAATCTCCTCTTTCGACAGCAGATCGGGCAGGATCTTAAACTTCGCTTTGTCCGGCGCGTCCGCCAGCAGCCCCGCCAGAATGGTGCTGTCCTGGGTGATCGCCTGCACGTTGCCGTTACGCAGTGCGGTCAACGCCAGCGGGATGTCGTCGTAGGCCAGCACGCGGGATTGCGGGAAGCGCTGATGCAGCGCCTGCTCGCCGGTGGTGCCTTTTACCGCGCCGATGCGCGCTTTGCTATAGGCATCAAGCTTGTCTGGTGAAGAGGCCGGAACGAGAAACTGCTGGCCGGTGACAAAGTAAGGCGTAGAGAAATCAATCACCTGCGCTCGCTCAGGGGTAATGGTGATGTCCGCAACAATCAGGTCGACCTTGCCGGATTGCAGCAGCGGAATACGGTTCGCCGGGTTGGTGGCAACCAGTTGCAGCTTAACGCCGAGGCTTTTCGCCAGCGCTTTTGCAAAATCGACGTCGTAGCCAACAATATCGTGGGTTTTAGGATCGATCGCGCCAAAGGGCGGGTTAGCGTCAAAGGTGGCGACTTTAACGACGCCTGCGGCTTTGATATCTGCCAGCTTGTCTGCCTGCGCGGAGAAGGAGAGCGCCGAAAGCAGCGCCAGCGCGCTGAGCGCAACGATGTTTTTTGTGTGTAATGAAGTTGCCATGCTAATCCTTATGCCCGGTTATTGTGTTATTGCCGCGTTAAAGTCACATAAGGTTTTTCATCACACAAATATCAAAAAGTGCATTGAATATCTGAAAAAGTTATTAAAAACAGTTTCGCGATATTAATGACTTATCCTTTTGTTTCGGGCGCTATAAACGATTTAAGTCCACACAACATAAGTGGACTTGGCAGGAAAAAATATTACTGCTCGCCAAGCGTTGCCAGATAACGCCCCGGCGTCTGCCCTAACCCCTTTTTAAACATGGTGATAAACGCCGTGGTTGAGTCATAACCCAAGGCCTGGGCGATATGCTGCACGCTATGCCCCTCAATCAACAGGCGCAGGGCGAGGATCAGCTGCAACTGGTGTCGCCAGCGGCGAAAACTCAGCCCTGTCTCTTTCACCACCAGGCGAGCAAGGTTGCGCTCGCTCATGGCGAAACGCTGCGCCCACTGCGCCAGCGTCTGCCGCTCCGCCGGGGCCTGCTCCATCGTCTCGACCATCTGGCGGATCTTGTGGTGCATGGAGACGGGAAGCTGGAGCTGCATTTGCGGCTGACGGGGTAACTCATCAAACAGCACCTGGATCAGGCGCTGGGTCTGCGGCTCACGCCGTGCAGCGGTTGAACGGGCAGCAAGTTGCAGGATCAATTCGCGCACCAGCGGCGAGATTTTGAGGGTGCAGCAGTGCTCCGGCATCACCACCGCCCAGCTTTCAATAAACAGAAAGCAGAGCTGCGCATTGGCGGTGGCGTGATTGCTGTGCGGCACAAAACCCGGAAGCCACATGGCGTGGTGCGGCGGCACCATCCAGCGGGCATTCTCCACTTCACAGGTGATCGCCCCTTTTAAGGCGAGGATCAACTGCCCTTTGCGGTGATGATGCGCGGGAATGCGCTGCTCGTGCGCCGCCATGCGGATGTGAAAGGCGACGGCGGCTTCCTGCTGGCTGTCGGGATCGAAGCCCGATAAGGCTAAGTCCTGCATAAAGTTGTCCGAATTTAGCGATAAAGTGTCATTTTAGCTTGATTCAAACAGCGGTGAAAAACGCTATCGTAGTGTCCTCTGTTTATTAATGAGAACACCATGACCACTCCCTCTTTAAACGGCAAACAGCGTGTGCTGCTGATTATTGGCATCCTGATGATTGCCACCACGCTGCGCGTCACCTTCACCGGCGCCGCACCGCTGCTGGATGCCATTCGCGCCGACTATGGCTTAACCACGGCGCAAACCGGCATGCTCACCACGCTGCCGCTACTGGCGTTCGCGCTGATTTCGCCGCTGGCGGCGGGCGTGGCGCGCCGGATTGGTATGGAGCGCAGCCTGTTTGCCGCGCTGCTGCTGATCTGCGCTGGCATCGCCCTGCGCTCGCTGCCCTCTTCTCTTCTGCTGTTTATCGGTACGGCGGTGATTGGCTGCGGCATTGCGCTTGGCAATGTGCTGCTGCCCGGCATGCTGAAGCGAGATTTTGCGCAGCATGTCGCCAAACTGACCGGAGCCTATTCGCTCACCATGGGCGCGGCGGCGGCGCTCGGATCCGCGGCAATGGTGCCGATTGCGCAGAGCGGCGCGGGCTGGCACGGCGCGTTATTGACGCTAATGATCTTCCCGCTGCTGGCGCTGCTGCTCTGGCTGCCGCGCCTGCGACACGGTGCGCCGGCTGCGCTCAGTGCCAGCGGAGCACTTCACAGCCGCGGTATATGGCGCTCGGCGCTGGCCTGGCAGGTGACGCTCTACCTCGGGATCAACTCGCTGATTTACTACATTGTGATCGGCTGGCTGCCATCGATTCTGATAAGCCAGGGCTTCAGCGAGGCGCAGGCCGGCTCGCTGCACGGCGTGCTGCAACTGGCTACCGCCGCGCCCGGTTTACTGGTGCCGCTGGTGCTGCACCGCCTGCGGGATCAGCGGGCTATCGCGGCGCTGGTCGCACTGCTGTGTGCTGCGGGTGCACTGGGACTGTGGCTACAGCCGGGTCATGCGGCGATCTGGACGGTGGTGTACGGATTTGGCTCCGGGGCGACGATGATCCTTGGCCTCACCTTTATTGGCCTGCGGGCAAGCTCGGCGCATCAGGCCGCCGCGCTGTCGGGGATGGCACAGTCGGTGGGTTATCTGCTCGCCGCCTGCGGGCCGCCGCTGATGGGGAAAGTGCATGACGCCAGCGGCGACTGGCATCTGCCGCTGATCGCCTGTGCGCTCTTGTCGGTGGTGATGGCGCTGTGCGGCGCGTTTGCCGGACGGGATCGGGAGATTGTTTCCGGGTAGATACCGGGTGGCAGGTAAATGCCGGATGGCGGCTGGCGCCTTATCCGGCCTACAAAAGCGGTACCGGGTCGGACGGTGGCACCTATGCTCTGCCGGATGGCGCCTGGCGCCTTATCCGGCCTACAAAAACAGTACCGGGCCGGAGGGTGGCACCCATGCTCTGCCGGATGGCGGTTGACGCCTTATCCGCCCTACAAAAACAGTACCGGGCCGGAGGGTGGCACCCATGCTCTGCCGGATGGCGGTTGACGCCTTATCCGGCCTACAAAAGCGGTACCGGGTCGGAGGGTGGCACCTATGCTCTGCCGGATGGCGGCTGGCACCTTATCCGGCCTACAAAAGCGGTACCGGGTCGGAGGGTGGCACCTATGCTCTGCCGGATGGCGGCTGGCGCCTTATCCGGCCTACAAAAGCGGTACCGGGTCGGAAGGTGGCACCGATGCTCTGCCAGCCGGCACAATCGACTTATTCGCCTGCGGCGCGGAGCATCGCATGCACCAGCGGCACCGGGCGACCTTCCAGCGCGCCGCGCTCGTGCTGGAACAGCGTGGCGACAAAGAACGGATGGGTGATCAACTCCACCGCCCGCACCTCACCCTCTTCATCCCAGCCGGTCACCCGCAGATCGCCGCGCTCCAGCTCGCTGGCAAACTCCGGGGATACGCCAAAGCTACAGCGGTAGGCTTCATCAATCTCATTGCGCCCATAGGCACGGGCAATCAGCGTATTGGGTCTTAACTCAATGGCAGCGGTTTGATCCACCAGCGAACAGGTCAACGGCGTAATCACCATCTGCCCTGCGGTTTGCGTTTCAGCATGGGCGGCATCCTCCCAGCCGAGCACATTGCGGGCGTACTCGATCACCGCATGCTGGAAACCGCCGCAGGTGCCGAGAAACGGAATGGCGTTTTCACGCGCATATTTGATGGCGATAAATGCCCCTGCTGCATTCTCATACGGGCTGCCCGGCACGACCCAGATGGCGTCATAACCGACCAGATCTTCAGGATTGTCGATCTCACGAGTTGCCAGCCAGTCATAATCAGCGGTGATCTCAAGCACAGCCGCGGCATCATCAATGGCAAGCGGGATCGCCTGATGCGCAACAGTGTCGTGGTTATAGTCGCCGATCAGCGCAATGCGTAGTGTCTTTTTAGGCGGAATGTGGTTCATGGAGAAGTGCCCCTATGCCGTGGTAGATAATGGCTAACATAAGGCGCATCACACTAGACGTCTTTAACATTAATCACAACACTTTAAAATCAATGACCAGACGAATAGGGAGAGAACGCGATGATCCAGTGTAAACGTGTTTACGACGCCGCCAGCAAAGAGGATGGCTACCGGGTGCTGGTCGACAGGCTCTGGCCGCGCGGCATAAAGAAAGTCGATCTGGCTTATGACGAATGGTGCAAAACGCTGGCTCCGTCAACGGAGCTACGCAAAGCGTTTCACGGCGAGGCGATCGATTTTGCCGCCTTTAAGAAGAGCTACCGGGAAGAGCTTGAGGCGCAAAAAGAGGCAGGAGAACAGCTGGCGGCGCGGGGGAAAAACGGCACCGTCACGCTGTTATATGCGGCAAAAGATAGGGAGCAAAACCACGCCGTCGTGCTGGCGGAGTGGCTGCGCGCGCTGCGTTAGCTCATCACCTGCGAGCGCTCGTCCTGCGGCGCGCTGTCCGGCTGCAGGGGCATCAGGTGCTCGGCGCGTACAAAGGCGAAACCGTGCTGACCGTCAAACGCGGTCACATCGCCCGTCACCAGCCAGAGCGCGCGCGCTGCGGTACTCGGCATTTCGGTAACCACGCCATTCACCGGATTGAGAAAGCGCTCACCCGGCTGGCAGAGACCAAATAACTCAACGGATTTACCGATATTGCTCCGCCCGCTGGCGGTCTGGGCGCCGATGACTAATGCCTGGCTGCCCGGTCGTAACTGAAACATGCTTCTCTCGCGTGATCTCGTTAAAGCTGAATATGAGATAATTCTGAAAGAGAAGTTTACCGGGCTTTTCTGCCGCTGTCACGATCCCGGTGTCGGATGATCGCGACGCCACAGCGCCCACTCGTCGATCACCTCGCCGCCCGGTAGTTTGCACTCGGTGCGCACACCCTGCGGGCTCTGCACCGGCACGCGCTCGCCGCCGCGCTGCTGGCAGTAGACTGCCGCCGGGTTAGCCATGCCAACCTGCGGATGATCCGGTTTTTGAGCAGGTGATGAGGTGCAGGCAGAGACCAGCAGCGGTAAAACGAGTAACCCATAACGCATCTTCTTTTCCTTACAGTGACCAACAACGCTCTTCAGAATAGCCGTGCAAGCAGCATATCTCCATGATTTCTCCATCCTTAATGCACTTTTCGCCGTTATAGTCTGCCTTGTTCTCACCCATGACCAGAGAACATCATTCCGTAATCAATGAGTTTTTGCCCCGCTTCATCAGCGGGGCTTTTTTTTGTCCGTTACACGATATATCAAATCTTTTAGGTTCATGTTTTAATGGCGCGCCGTCGAAATAGTCAGCAATAACGTGCCGGGTCAACGAGGTACCCACGCACCGGAGCCCAATATTCATGTCCGATTTCATTCTCGCCCGGGTATCGGAAACCCTGTCGAAAGAGCACTCGCTGGAAAGCTTAGTCCGCCAGTTTCTGGAAATGCTGGAGATGGTGACCGATATGGAATCGACCTATCTGACCAAAATCAGCGACGACCCCCGCCAGCAACACATTGTCTACTCCCGTAACAGCAAGCAGCTTAAGATCCCTGAAGGCTTCTCTCTCCCCTTTGGCGACAGCCTGTGCAAACGCGCGCTGGATGATAACTGCCTGTTTGCCAATGATGTGGCAACCCGCTGGCGCGATTGCGAAGCCGCCCAGGCGCTGGGGATCACCACCTATCTCAGCCAGCCGGTGCAGCTGGCGGACGGTTCGCTCTATGGCACGCTGTGTGCGGCCAGCAATCAGAAAAAGATGCTCAGCGTGCGCGGCGAGCAGGTGCTGCGCCTGTTTGCCGGCCTGATCGCGCAATACATTGAAAAAGAGCATCTGGTTGACCAGCTGCGCGAAGCCAACGCCGCGCTGATCGCCCACTCCTATACCGATGTGTTGACCGGCCTGCCCAATCGCCGTTCGCTGTTTGAGTCGCTATCGACGCTCTTCTCCCTCGCCCGCCATCTCAAAATCCACGTCATTATCGCCTTTATCGACCTCGATAATTTCAAAGGGATTAACGATCAGTTTGGTCATGAGACTGGCGATCGGTTCCTGATTGAAGTGGGCAAGCGGCTGACGCAGGATCGCGGTAAAGATGACATTATTGGTCGTCTCGGCGGCGATGAGTTTTTACTCGCCTGCCCCGGCGGCCCGCTCCACCAGCCGCAGGGCGTGCTGCTCAGCGCGCTAAAAACGCGCCTCGATAAGCAGATTGCCGGTGAGTATCAACTCGGTGATATCCATCTTTATTACCCCGGCGCCAGCGTCGGCGTGATTGAAATTAACCCTGAGCAGTACGATGCGGACAGCGCCCTGCGCGCGGCCGATGAAGTGATGTATCGGGTGAAGAAGAGTAAAAGCAAAAAAGCGTTCCAGCAGCTCAATTAATGGCGTTTTCTCGGTTGCTGACATGAGGCAAATCTTAATGGCCTCGCTTTCATATACACTTAACAGGGTCGGCGCATGCCGCTGACCGAGGAGCCCCTATGAAAAAGACCACCATCATTATGTTGATCGTCGCAATTATCGCCGTGGTCGGCACCCAGCTTGGCTGGTGGAAATAGTGATACGCGGCTGCATCGGGTAACCCGGGGCCTGTCACGCTGATGGCGTTCTCAGAGTAAGACACCCTGTTTTAACTTGTTGGCCAGGAGCGCACCATGTTTACGGGTCTTAAAAAAAGTGAAAGCAGACAGCTGGCCGCGCTCGAATTATTGAGTAAGGCAGATACGGCCCGCGATGCGGCGCTGGCAGAATTTGCGCGTCTGGCAAGCGAAGTGATGGGCGTAGCAGGCTGCTTTATTACCACCTTTGATGATAAGTTTCAGTACATCAAGTTCGTCGAAAACGTGCCGATTGAGCATGATAAAATCGCCATCGATCGCACCATGTGCCAGTATTCGCTGGCCGATCGCCAGACGATTGTTTGTATCGATACCCGCCTCGACGCACGCTTTTCCCATCAGCCGCTGGTCAAAGGTGGCGATATCCTCTTTTATGCCTCGGCGCCGCTGATCGCCAAAGAGGGCACGGTGCTCGGCACACTGTGCGTCACCCATCCGGATATTCACCAACCCACTGCCCGGCAGCTCGCCAGTTTTGAGCGCATCGCGGCGCTCGCCACGCTCTACCTTGAATCCTGCTACAACATTGGCCTCGTCGATGCACTGACCGGCCTGCCGAATCGCCCCTGTTTAATCAAAGAGATGACGCGCCTGAAGCAAAATGCGACCGGTGACTATGCGCTGATCATTTTTGACTGTATTGATATTCCCCGTGCCTATGAATTGACCCGCTATCTCGGCGTTGAGGCGCTGGAGACGCTGCTGCGCAGCTTTGGCCCGCTGTTACAGATGCGCCTGCGGCTTAACAAGGCAACAACCCTTTACGCCTTCGCCACCGGGCGCTTTGCGGTGCTGACCGAGCGTAACGCGGCGCTCAGGCTGGCTAAGCGGGTTCAAAGCATGCACGGTTTTCAGGCGACCATTGGTGCCGATATCAATATCAATCTCTCTATTCACGCGGGTTATGTCCCCTTTACGCCGCAGACGGACAGCGTGCAGGAGGTAGTGCGCCAGGCGATCAGCGCCCTGCATGAGGCGATCCGCGAAAACATTCCGGTGCTGCACTTCAACCAGGCCCTTGATGAGCAGCGTAATACCGATTTCCGCCTGCTGTACGATCTGAGTGAAGCGATCAAATCGGGCGATCAGCTCCATATGGCCTATCAACCTAAAGTCTCACTGCGTACAGGAAAGACCGAGGGCGTGGAGGCGTTGCTGCGCTGGACCCACCCCGAGCTTGGGCCGATTTCGCCGGCGGTGATCGTCACGCTGGCGGAAAAAACGACCCTGATGGCGGATATCACCCGCTGGGTGATTAAAACGGTTATTGCCCAGGTCAAAGCATGGAAGGCGATCGGCATCGCTCTTCCTGTCTCCATTAACGTCACGGTGAGTGACTTTTCGCGCAGCGGTTTCGCCGATGAACTGGCGCAGCACATTATCGATGCCGGGCTTACACCTGCCGATATTCACATTGAGTGTCTGGAAACAGAGAAAGTGCTGGAGAGCGATGCCGCCCTGCGCGAGCTTAACCGCCTCGATGCGCTCGGTTTTACCATTCTGCTTGATGATTTTGGCGCAGGTTACAGCAATATCAGCTACCTGCGGCGCATCCCCATTGACATGATCAAGCTCGACCGCTCGCTGGTCAGCCAGATCGCTACCGATAACGACAGCCGCATCATCGCGCGCAATGTGATCATGATGCTTAAAGAGTTGAACTACGAAGTGCTGGCGGAAGGGGTGGAAGATCTGGAAACCGCGCGCATGCTTGAAGAGTATGGCTGCGATGAGGCGCAAGGTTATCTTTTTGCCCGCCCGTTACCGGCGGCGGATATTCCCGCCTGGCTGCTGGACAGCAAGCCCTGGCGCCTGCTGGCACAGCTCCATGCCGATCCTCATCATCGCCTGGAGAGATAACACGCTGGCCTACTGTTAAAAGCCAACATAAGGGCAGACTAATTATTAAAGTGATGATTAATACACGGATCATCAATTTTATAAATCTCTCTAGCGAAAAATTTGCGTTTGTGCCGCGTTGGGCACCAGGTTATAAAGTGCGCAAGTGACGGATATACGCTTAAACAATTTGTACTCTCTTCGCTGGCAGTTTTGATGTCGAAACTGCCATCCTTTATTTCTTCCCCCTGCTAAAAAAACACCCCCTGCTCTGCCCAATATGCCCGGTTTACGGGCTTGTACGCAGAATGCGCCTCTCTTACACGCTTTAATCTTGAATACTGATTTTTTATCCAGTATAAATGCTGCACGAAAAATTCAGACTGAATAGGACGACCCTGTGTTTGTTGAACTGGTTTACGACAAGCGTAATGTTGAAGGTTTACCCGGCGCGCGCGAGATTATCCTCACTGAACTGACAAAGCGCGTACACCGCATCTTCCCGGACGCCGATGTGCGGGTAAAACCGATGCAGGCTAACGGCCTGAACAGCGATGCCAGCAAAAGCGATCGCGAAAAGCTCAACCGCATGCTGGAAGAGATGTTTGAAGAGGCAGATATGTGGATGGTTCAGGAGTAAACGTCAATGACGTGATACGCGCCGTGCGTTATTTCAGGGTCGCTCTTTCCCCCCGCCGGGCGACCAAATTTAACATGTGGTGCGCTTATTCCCGGCCTTCCGGGCAAATGTATCAAAGCATTTCCCTCGTTTAGGAAATATTTAACCGCGCAATCTCATAGTACCCGGCAAGGAGAGTAACCATGCTGATACTAAAAGAGAATATAGGTAGCGGTCGCCACCGCCGGTGTTACCAGCACCCGTTTGATAGACAAAAATGTGTCAAAACCCTCTATAACCCCGACGACGGTGGGTTAAAAGAGGTGAAGCGCGAAACGCGCTACTACCGCAAAAAATCAGGCTCTATTCAGGCATGCCAGGCCATTCCCAACTACTACGGTAAAATCCAGACCAATTTTGGTACCGGCCATGTTTTCGATCTGGTCACCGATTACGATGGGAAAATTTCCAAAAGCCTGGAGTTCTACCTGAAGAACAAGCGTCTTTCTCTGCCGCTGCTGGAGGAGAAACTCGCCGAGCTGCGCGCTCATCTCGTTGAGTACGGCATCTCGACCATGACGCTGAAAGAGTACAATGTGCTGGTGCGTAAAACCGCGCCGCAAGAGTATGAATTGGTCGTTATCGATAATATTGGCGAAGCTGAGTTTGTGCCGCTCTCATCTTATTTCCGCTTTCTTCATCGCCGGAAAATAGACAGGTCAATTAAGCGCTTCAAACAACGCATCCATAAGATTATCAATACCGTTCAGGCCGCCTGAAAATAACGCAACCGGCTATTTTGCCGGTGCGTTTCCCATCCTGATAAGTCAATACGCCACTAATCGCAAAGCAGCACAACCCCTCATCCGCTATGTTAGCCCGCTAATTATTATCAATGTGGCTATATTATGAAATTCGATAAACGCCTGACGCCCACTACCGTGATGCTGGCGGCTTTCTCCTGCATCATTCCCTTTTTCGCCGACTTTTCTCTGCCCCTTTATCACGGGCTGTCGGTATCAGTGATAGAAAATGTCCAGGCACTGTGGCTGCTGTTTGCTTTTGTTTTTACCTTGCGCTTCGCGCTCGCTACTCCGCTGACGCCCGAGCGCAAACGCTTCTGGCTCTGGGCGGCAACGTGGTGGCTGGTGTTGCTCGGACGCAGCGTCAGCTGGGGCCGCGACTATTTTCCCCACGAGCCGCGCCTGCTCTTTCGCGCCATCTCGGTGTTACTGATTGGCGCGCTGGTACTGTTTCCCCTCTTTTCCCGTGCACTACGCCAGCAGATTAGTGACCGCCTGCGCCATCAAACCCTGCTTATCTGGAGTTTTGCGTTGGTGGTCGTCACCTTCCTGATCTCCGACAGCGTGGAGCACCATCGCGCAATTGCCCACTTCTTCCTGCACAAGCGCGACTATCAGGATTTGATAGAAGAGCTGTATGAGTTTCCCTTCATGATTGGGCTCTTTTATGTCTGCCGCGATCTGATGCGCCGGGAACCGTTAACAGCGCATCAGCCGCAGGAGAGGTCACTCGCGAAGGGGTTGCGTTGACCCTTTTTTGGCGAAGCCGAGCCAGATGAGCAGCGCCGTCAGGGCAATGCTCGCCAGCGTGATAAAAGCCGTGCGCCACGAATAGTGCGTTGCGACGGTTCCCGCAAGCGAGGGGCTGATGGCGGCACCAAAGCCCTGCATCAGCATCACCAGCGCCTGCCCGGCATTGACGTGCCCCGTGCCGTTTAATAGCGAAGCAATAAAGCCTGGCACAGCCACGCCGAGAATACCGGCGCTCATTCCATCGAAAATCTGCACCGGGATCGCCGCCCACGGCGAGGGCCATAGCGCGGCGGTCATTGCGCGAACCGGCAGGATAATCAGCGCGATCAAAATCAGTTTTTCATAGCCATATCGCTGGGCATAACGCGAGACCATCAGCGCCACCGGGATCATTACGCCCTGCGCTATCACCACCGTCATTGCGGCATACGCGCCAGGGTTAAACAGTGTGGCGTTATGGCCTGAAGCCACCTGCATACTCAGCATCGGTAGCTGTGCGGCATTCGACAGATGGAACAGCATCAGGGTGAGCCCGGTAATGGTGAGCGCCGGGATTTTTAGCAGCGTAAAGAGCGAGGGGATCTCACCGAGGGCCTCTTCAGGATTCAGCCCACGCGCGACCCGGTGATCGATATCTTTTTCACGGATCGCGAGCACCGCCATCAGCGCGCCAAAGGCCATCACCAGCATCAGCAGGAAGACCGCGCCGATGCCCCAGTACCAGCTGGCAACACCGGCCAGCAGCGCCGAGAGCATATTGCCGCCGTGGTTATAAGCCTCATTGCGCCCCAGTTGATGAGCAAAGCGCTTCTGCCCCACCAGGCCGAGCGTCAGACCGGCCATTGCCGGGCCGATAAACGCCGCTGAAATGCCCGTTGCTACCTGGCTTGCGTAAACCATTAACGAGCCGGGGAAGAACCACAGCAGCAGCGTGCCCGCCATAATCAGCAGCGCGGCCACGGCGATAATCGCCCGTTTACGCGCCGAGGCATCCACCATAATCCCGGAGGGCAGCGTCGCCAGCAGCCCGGCAATGCCGCCTGCGGTCATCGCGTAGCCGATCGCTTCCGCACTCCAGTGATAGTGAATCAGGAAGATCCCCAGAAAGGGGCCAAGACCATCCCGCACATCCGCCATAAAAAAGCTGAGCAAACACAACGCCTGAATCGAACGTAATGGCATCTTAAAGTTCTCTTTTTTCCATATTCAATGAGCAGGCAGAGTCTACCCTGGCGAAGCGCTACCAGGGTGCGATGAAAGTGTTACAAAAATGTGATGAGTTACGTGAAAGGATGAATCAGCAGGGCCAGTCGAGCTGCTCACGAATCGCTCTGCGATAGGGCGTATCGAACACGGCGGGAACCCGGCAGATATAGTCCTGCGCGTGGCTGAGGGTTTCGCCCGTTAACGAGCGCAGGTAAGCGAGCGCATCATCGACACAGGGGATCCGCCCTTCAATGCCATTGAAACGCGGTGGCAACGCGGTCCAGATCACCCCATCAAGCTGTTTCGCCGCCGCCCATGTGGCGAGCGCACCGTCCATATTGCCCGCCAGCACCAGCGAGCCGACGCCATCTTCCCGTGAATCCGGGATCTGTTCGCGCTTGCGCAGGGCCGCAGTCGCCAGCTCAAGATCGCCGGTATTGAGAAACGCCCAGTGGACCGGAACAGCCGGCGCGTTGATGCAGAGCGCCGTTGCCAGCTCGCCCCCATCACCGACGCGGGAAAACTCGATCGGTAAACGTGGGCCATCGGCATGCCAGCGGCTGGCCAGTGGTAAACCATCCGCTTTCCAAATCAGCGATCCCCAACCAAGACAGGCAATGTTCATTCTTGCTCCTTGTTCTGTTTTCCATTCACCACAGCTCTCGCGCAGCCCGGTTACAGGCCGCTGCGTCACACCTTTTAAGCGTAGGCCGCGCCGCTAAAAGCGCCAGCAGCGGCGGGGACACGGATGCGGATAGTCTGAAAATATCCGCTGAGATTAAAAACGAGGCGTCAGGAAATCAGTCGTTTGATAGTCATATCACGGGTGAACAAAACGTATATTTAACATATAGATACAGTTATTAATTTCACTTAAGTAACAATAAAAATAGTGTATGGGTGGGTGTCATTGCCCTGATGGAGGAAACGTTAAATGGAGAAGAGAAAGATGAAAATGACAATTGCTGCCGTGGTTCTGCTTGCAGCGGCAGGTAACGCTGTTGCCGCGCCGGGCTCTGCCCTGGAGATCAATAGCGGTGAAGCGGCAGGCGCAAACGCCTCTGAGTTTGCCGTGGGGTCTGCCGCCATTGCAGGAGTGACCGTCGCCACAGCCATTACCGGCCTCGCACTGATGGCGGCTGGTGGCAATAACGGTTCAAATACCGGCACCACGACAACCACCACCACCTCGACACAGTAAGTTGCGCTTCGCCTGACGGGTTCAGGCGGCTGGCATTGTACGCAAAACGGGAACCCTAAGGTTCCCGTTTTATTTGCGCGCTTGTCAGTACGGAATTAAATACGTATTCACATATGCGGCCTCAAATAAGCCTTGAAATTGTTTTCTGTCTATTCTCTGTTCAATAGTGACAATTATGGTAGCTTTAATTGCACCATAATAATGTTAAGATATTTCTGATTGCAATAATTGGAAATATAAGATGAATAAGTTCTTAGCTTTAGTCGTTGGCGTAATGATGGTAACCGGGTGCAGTTCCCGCGTGGCAGACCTGACAGTAGCAAGCACCAAAAATTATAACCTTAACTCAAATAAGTTTGTAAAAGGTGCTCGCGTGAAAGCCGAGGATTCTGCCCCGGTAGTGATTTTCCCGTTAGGTATTCCTAATGTAAAAACCGCTATTGATCGCGCAATTGAAAAGGATCGTTGCTCTGTCGCACTATCAGATATTGTCGTGACGCAGTTTAACTACTCTTTCCTGTTTGGCAAATTTGGCTACCTCGTTGAAGGCACTCAGGTCATTGACCGTGCTCAGCCGGGCTGTGAAAACGCCAGCTGATGATTACCCGGCCAAGGCCGGGTTTTTACTTTCTACGCTTCACAGAATTCAGTTTCCCCACGCCTTATTCAGATCGCCTTTATGCTTTGTAGCGGCCCGGAAACGTTTTCAGTATGATGTATTGTCATTTTTATAGTTAACATCTGAAGATAGATTTAATTTGCTTTGCCAAAAATGGCAAAGTTGATCGCGAAACAGGGGCAAGTATGAGCTCAGATTATAAGGGTAAGAATATTTTTGGTGCTGACATCTTTGAAGGAAAGGATGGAGGTATTTATCATAATAAAGATGAAGCCGAACAAAGCTATAAACAGAATAATAACAGCTACGATTCTTCATCTTCGTACAGCAACCAAAACACTGATTACAGTTCACAATCCTCATACCGCTCATACTCAGGGGGATCATCTGGCATATCAGATAGTGCATGGGACAAAATCTTAGGTGTGGTGCTAAGCACGGTGGGCAGCTGGATGCTCACATGGTTGACGTATTCAATCCAGCACTCCAATCACTCACTTAGTGTGCTGTTCAAATTCTTATCCTTAGTCTCTTTTGTATTTTTTTGGCCGGGAAAAATCCTTGCAGCTCTAATAGAAAACAACACCATACCCGCTTTTCCGCTGCTTTATATCGCAATCCCGCTTTTGAATTTTTTCTGGCTTTGCCTGATTGGTAAACTCTTACTTAAAAAATCAAAATTTAACCGCGTATTCGGCAAATTCAGTTTTAAAAAACATCGGCAACTTTCATGGTTTAAAGTCGCGTTAGTGCTTCTTTCATTTCAATTAGTTATCGCACTCAGCGCCTTGTTGTAAATCGCTTTATCCATCAGTCAAGACATATAAGCTGGCCGGGTTCGTAATGCATATAGAAACGGGAGCACCTGTGTATGCCCCCGTTTTATTACCCTCTCTGCACGGTATTAAACCGGCATAGAGAATGTCGTGACTTTATTCGTTTGCGGATCGATGGCAATGACGCAGATGGCATAGTTACCGCCAAGGCGATCTTTCCTGTCGGATATTTTCAGATTGTAGGTCTGCGAAAAAGAGGTATAGCTGGAGGAGTTGGACTCGTTAAGTTTGAAGCCAATGATCTGTTCGAAATAGCTGCGGCTCTTGCCGATGCTGGTTTTGCACTGCTCGTTTGTGATGGTGCCCACCCTCCTGCCAGAGGCGCTCTGCGGCACGTTTGAGCCTTTAGGTGTGAGCGCGGCGTTCACCGCATTCATCCGATCCTGCATACTTTTCTGGAAATCAGCGCATGACGCAGAGGCCAGTATCAGGCCACACAAAAGTATCTTCTTCACTATTTTCCATCCTGTTCACATTAAAACGGCTGCGGCGCGTGGCGTGCTGCGAAGTGCTGCTCTTTATTTTTTAAGGCATATGAAAGGTACAAAAAATATCGCTATCTCACCTGCATGCGATATTCAATCATGCCGCTCTTCTTCGCCACCCAGTCATATAAACGCTGCCCACGATAATTGGTTTCGTGGGTATGCCAGTAGAGATGGCTGGCGTGACGCTTTCTGCTCTCGCGCTGCACATATTCAATCAGCTGCTTGCCCGCCTGCTGGCCGCGAACGGATTCGCACACATAGAGATCTTCAAGATAGCAATAATCGCTCTCCGCCCAGGTTGAGCGGTGAAAGAGATAGTGAGCAAACCCCACCACCTTGCCGTTATATTTCGCCACCGCACAGAATACCGGCTCAACCGGGCTGTAAAATCGTTGCCACGTACGTCTGGTCACCGCCTCGGGAATATCTACCTTGTAAAACTCCTGATATTTCTCCCACAGTGGCAACCAGCCTTCATAATCACTCTCGATGACCGCTTCAATCGTAAAAATAGTATTACTCATAGTAATGACCTCTCTTTTTTTATATCTGTTACGTGCCCGGCAGGCGCAAATAAGCTGCACCGAAATAGATCCCGGCGGTAATTTCCCACTTACTGCATGGAAATAGCTAATCAGGCTTGCGAAATGATTATAAGCAGGCAATGGCACGTTTAGCCCCACCAATTTTGGCGTGCAGAGCAGACCAATTTAGATTCGGCATTTTCCCCTGTTGCTTTAGACTGGCGGTTAAGATGCGTCATGGCGGGGAGAGCCGATGTTTAAGCATGCACAACTTGAAACGGTAAAAGCGTGGATGATCGATCCTGCCAACGGATCATTGCCGCTGCATGAGAGGATCCAGCGGGCGATACGCACGCTTATCCTCGACGGGATCTTGTCTGAGGGGAAAGCGCTTCCCGCCTCCCGCACGCTGGCAACATCGCTTACGGTCTCGCGGGATACCATTGAAGCCGCCTATAGTCGCCTGCATGCGGAGGGGTTTATTGAACGACACACCGGAAAAGGGAGCTTCGTCTCGCCCCGTACCCGGCTGTTGAAATCGCATGCCCGGCAGCGCCGTTCAAGTGCTGGAGCGCGCAAACCCGCGCTCAGCGCCCGGGGAGAGATTATCTATGAAAGCGGAGGGGTGCGTGAGTTTTCCCGGCCTCGCCCACTGGCACCGGGTATTCCTGAAACGCGTTTGTTCCCGATCCATACCTGGGAGCGCCTGCAACGCCAGGTGCTGAAAGAGTATCGTCACCAGGCTCTCGATCAAAGCCCGCCTCAGGGTATGGAACGGTTACGACGGGCGATCGCTGAGTATGTCAACCTGGAGCGTGGCGCGCACGCTACGGCAGATCGCATCATCATTGTCACCAGTTCCCAGCAGGCGCTGGCGCTCTGCGCCAACGTGCTGATGGATAACAACGATGGCGTGGTGATTGAAGATCCCGCCTATCAAGGGGCGCATAAAGCGTTCAAAGCCGCTGGGCTAAAGACCCTGCCGGTTGCACTCGATGAGAACGGCCTGTCGATTGAGCAACTTAACGCGCTGAGCGAACCGGCAAGGGCGATCTATCTTACTCCGTCTCATCAGTACCCTAGCGGCGCCACGCTCTCTCTCGATCGGCGGCTGGCGGTTATCGACTGGGCAAACCGACACCAGGCGTGGATCATTGAGGATGATTATGACAGTGAGTTTCACTATGAGGGCAAGCCAATGGCCTGCGTCCAGGGGCTGGATGGATCTGACCGGACGATCTATATCGGCACCTTCACAAAGTCACTGTTTCCTGGCCTGCGCATTGCCTACATGATTGTTCCCGATGAGCTGGTAGAGCCGCTGACGGTAGCGCGCACATTAATGGATGGTCATACCGCCTCCATTCCCCAGCTGACGCTGGCTAAATTTATCGAGGGCGGCCATTTTGGCGCTTATGTGCGGATGATGCGCGGCGTCTATGTTGCGCGGCGTGACAAACTGGCCAGCCTGATAGCGCAGCACCTCGCTGATTTCGTCACCTGGGCTACGCCAGCGGGTGGCATGCAGATGCCCTGCCACCTCAAATCGGGGATCGCAGAAGCTGAAATTGCCCTCGCCGCCCGCCGCGCGGATGTCGATATGCTCGGGCTGACCGCGTTATATGCAGGCCAACCTGCCTCAACAGGATTTCTGATGGGCTTTGCCGCCTACAACGAGCGGGAAATTGAGTCCGCCGTGTTGAAACTTGCGGTGATTTTTCGCGCGCGCGGATGAAACTATCTCTTTACGCACCAGAGCAGAAATGCGCAGGCGCTGACGCCCGCTCCGGCGATACAGACCGCGCTCCAGCCAAAGTGAGCGTAGAGTTGGGTGGCAACAATTGCGCCCGTTGCACTGCCCGTCGAGTAAAAACACATGTACGCACCCACCATTCGGCTTGCAGCCTCTGGCCTGGCGGCGATGAGTGTGCTCTGGTTGATGACGTGCACCGTCTGCACGGCGAAGTCCAGCATCAGGATGCCAACAACCAGCCACAGCAGAGAAGATTCGGTACATGCGATGGGCCACCACGAGAGCGTCAGCATGACCAGCGCGGCACCGCAGACGCTGCGCCCCCAGCCTCTGTCGGCCCAGGCACCCGCCTTCGCCGCGGCCAGTGCACCGGCCACCCCTGCCAGGCCAAACAAGCCTGTCTCCGTATGGGATAACGACAGCGCAGTGAGCGGCAACACCATTGCGCTCCACAATATGCTGAACGCAGTGAAGATAAGCAGCGCGAACGCACCGCTTCTTCTCAACTGCGGCTCGGTGATAAAGAGCCTGAAAACCGAGAGCAGCAGAGAGAGATAAGGCGCGGTGCGCCTCTCAACAGATGGCGCAGGCGCCGCTTTCGCCACCACGCAGGCCATCAGCACTATCAGGCAGGCTGAGGTCAGGTAAACCGCCCGCCAGCCGGCAAGATCCGCCAGGCTGCCGGCGACAACGCGGGAGAGCAGAATGCCCAACACAATGCCGCTGGTCACCGTGCCAACAATCTTTCCGCGTTGCTCCGGTGCCGCCAGGATGGCGGCCCAGGCCACTACCAGCTGCACCACCACCGCCAGCAGGCCAATAAAGAACAGCGCACACAGCAGAGTGACAAAATTGGGCGCAAACCCCGCCACCAGCAGTGCCGTAGCCGAGAGCGACAGCAGCGTGATGGTGAGGGTTTTTCGGTTAATCCCATCCCCGAGCGGCACAAGAAAAATCAACCCGAGCGCATAACCCGCCTGGGTGGCTGTTACCACGCTGCCAATCACTCCCTGGGGAATATTGAGCGTCAGCGCAATGGATTCCAGTAAAGGCTGTGACGCGTAAACATTTGCCACCGACAGCGCGCTTATCAGCGAGAACAAAAAGACAATGCCCGGTTTCAGCACCAGAGCAGCGCCAGATCCTGCATCCTGCGTAATACCCGCCTCTACACTCAACTTATTCCTCATCGCGCCTGCCTATTCTGGTTGCTTTTTAAAACCACAGGAGCGACAGAGATAGCATTGACGGTTTTCTTTTGCAACCAGTTTGCGAGGGACTTATACTCATCTCCCTCAAAAGAGAAGCCGGGAGTGCAGAAATGGCGAAACAGGAATCCCTCAGAACCAGTGAATGCCCCGTGGCCCGAACCCTCGAGTCGATTGGTGAGCGCTGGTGTTTGATGATTATCCGGGAAGCGTTTGACGATGTGCGCAGGTTCAGTGAGTTTCAAAAAAATTTGGGGCTGGCAAAAAACATTCTCGCCGCTCGCCTCAAACTGTTAGTTGAGCACGGCATCTTTGAGATCTGTCCGGCATCCGATGGCAGCGCCTACAGTGAATATGTGCTGACCGACAAAGGCCGCGCAGTGTTTCCGATTGTGGTGGCGATGCGGCAATGGGGTGAGCGCTACCTCTTTGCCGAGGGAGAGGTGCACTCTGTGCTGGTGGATAACACCAGCGGTCAGCCTCTGCAGCCGTTACGTGTCTGTTCCGCAGAGGGGAACAAAGTGGAGCCGGCGGATTGTCACCGCCAGCGGGTGACGTCAGGTGGCAAAGCGTAGTCGTCGATTTAGCTGGCCTGGCGGGCCAGCTAAAGAGAGATCGTTATTCAAATGAGGTTGCAGGGGTATTCGCCCGCGCGCTGTTTGCCTGCACAAGACGTACTTTTGTGGCAATAACAAGCGCAGCAAGGAACATGACGCCACCTGCGACAACAAAGACACCGGTTATGCCGCTCAAGCCAAAGATGACGCCTCCCAGCGCCGCCCCGATGGCGATTGAGGATTGTACGGCGGCGACCACCATGCCGCCGGCCGTTTCCGCCTGATCCGGAACAGCGCGTGCTACCCAGTTGGACCATGCCACCGGAATACCGCCGAATGCCAGCCCCCATATCGCAACCAGCAGCATCAGCCCGGTTTCCTCAAGTGGAAAGATGATCATGCTTAATGCGGCTGCGCCGACAATGGCTGGCATCACCACCAGAGTGAGGCGAAGGCTACGCTCGATTAGCCAACCGGAGAGCAGCGTGCCGATAAAATTGGCGACGCCAAAGCCCAGCAGAATCAACGACAAGCGATCGACATCCAGCGGCACAACACTCTCCAGCGCCGGGCGGATGTAGGTAAACAGCGCATACTGGCCGGTATGCGCCAGTACACATCCCATCATGCCTGTCGCAATGCCTGGCCTGCGGAGTAAGTCTGCCACTGAGGCCGTTTTCAACATGCTGCGCGGCGGCATCGCGGGGAGCGTAAAGAGCTGGACGATCAGCGTCAGCGCCCCTACTGCTGTTGCTGCGATAAAGGCACTGCGCCAACCGTACATTCCCCCCAGATAGCTGCCCAGCGGTATCGAAACCACTGTCCCGACAGCAATACCGCTGAAAATGATGGCAAGCGCGCGCGGTACCCGGTTTTCAGGCACGAGGCGCATGGCGACGGCTGCTGCCATACTCCAGAACCCGCCGAGCGCGATCCCGAGCAGGATGCGCATCGCTAAAACAATCATCAGGCTTGAAGAGAGCGCAACCAGCAGGTTAGAGGCAATCATCAGTACCGTGAAACCAAGCAGAACAATTCGTCGATCGAGGCTGCGGGTTAGCCGGGGAACGGCCAGCCCGGCGAACATCGCGACCACTGCCGTTACCGTGACCGCCTGACCCGCCATGGATTCGGTGACACCCAGATCGTAGGCCATCGGCGTCAGTAAGCTGGCAGGAAGGTATTCTGCTGTCAGCAGACCAAACACGCCCATTGCCAGTGAAAACACCGCCAGCCATGCCGATCCTGATCCTTCACCCTCATTAACCTTTGCGCATCGTGCTTCAGTTACATCATTTCTCATCACAATCTCTTCCTGGGTTAAATTTCCACCCAAAGTCTAGAGTTCAACGTCTGGACGATCTATGATGCTGCGTCCTGCATTTTTACCCGAAACGCCTGATTTGAACACAGAAGCACATTTTGCCCTCTCATCCGACTTGATCAGTGAACTGCTGATGGGTTTACGCCTGCGCGGCGTTCAGTACCGTCGTGTGCAGACCGGGCCGGAATTTGGCGTCGGTTTCGACACCAAACCGGGCCACGCCTATTTCCATTACGTTGCGGTGGGTGACGTCCTTTTACGCCTCAGGGATGGCACACTGCATGCGCTCAAAGCCGGAAGCGCGGTATTTATGCCCCAGGGCGCGAGCCATCAACTGCTCTCCAGCGCAACGAGTACTTTTCAGCACATTGATGAACTGGGTGCCGCGCCTATCGGCGAATCCGTGCATGGGATCGACACCTGCCCCAGTACACTGCCGACGCCAAGCACGGTGCTTTTTTATGGCTGTATGGAGTTTGATCTCGGCGCGATGCAGGCGCTGGGTAAACTGATGCCTGAAGCCATGGTGGTTGACGCCGGGGAGCAGCGTTATCCGGGGCTGGTGCCCATCATGAATGCGATGAAAAGTGAAATTTGCTCCGGGCGTATTGGCTTCGCCGGTATTCTCGCCCGGCTTGCCGAGGTGGCCGCGTCCATGATCGTGCGCGGATGGATCGAGTCCGGGGGAGAAAACGCCTCTGGTCTTATGGCTGCCTTGCGCGATCCCCGCCTGGCGCGCGCCATTCTGGCGCTCCACCGCGATCCAGGCCGGGTGTGGAGCGTTGCCGAACTGGCAAGCCAGGCGAATGTTTCTCGCTCTGTTTTTGCCGATCGTTTTAAGTCCACCATTGGTGTCTCCCCTTTACGCTATGCCACGGAGTTACGTATGCGCCTGGCAAGCCACTGGATCAGCAATGAGAAACTCGCCATCGAGACCGTCGCCCAGCGTCTGGGTTATGCCTCGCAGGCCGCCTTCAGCCGTGCGTTCAAACGCATCAATGGATGCCCTCCCGGCGTGCTGCGACAACGTTGAGCGAAAGATGTGTGTGGCTGGGTGGCGGTTTGTTCACCCGGGACAGGCTCAGCCACGCTGCATCGCTTTGATCCTGTCGACAAAAAGCCTCAATGCGACGGGCATATGGCGATGTTGCGGAAAGTAGAGGGCGATCCCTGCTGACGCCACAGCCCAGTCATCAAGCAGCGTCACCAGTTGCCGATCGCCAAGATGTCGGCGGGTGTATCGCTCCGGTACATAGGCAATGCCCAGACCGGCGACGGCGGCTTCGACCATTAACGCGCTGTTATTCAGCGTCAGGCTACCCGGCACATCCAGCGCGAACTGCGTTTCTCCCTGCTGATACTCCCAGTGATAGCGTTTTCCGCCAGGCAAACGCTGGCGCAAACAGCGGTGTTGCATCAGGTCTTGCGGATGCGCAATTGTTGGCCGTCCTGCCAGATAAGCGGGCGAGGCCACCGTTACAAAGCGCAGCGGCCCGCTGAGAGGAATGGCGATCATATCGCCCGGCACATCTTCAACCAGACGAATGCCGGCATCAAACCCCTGCTCGACGATGTCGACCAGTTGCCCCTGCGCCACCAGATCAATTTCAATGCCGGGCTTTTGCTGGATAAAGTCCGGCAACACCGTTTCCAGCAGCAGGCCGATCGCCGTATCGCTGGCGCTGATACGCAACGTGCCATAAGGCTGCTGCGCGCTGGCGCTCACATCATTTAGCAACTCATCCATTTCAGCCAGCAGCGGCGACAGGCGCGCCATCAGCATTTCACCAGCATCGGTGAGCGCAACGCTGCGGGTGGTGCGCAGAAAGAGCTGCACGCCAAGCGACGTCTCCAGCCCTTTGATCGTGTGACTCAGTGACGAGCGTTTCAGCCCGAGCAGATCGGCCGCGCGGCTAAAGCTCCGCTGCTCGGCAACGGTTTTCACCGCTAACAGTTCATTCCAGGAGGGACGCTTCATTGTTGAATATTCCACACCAGCTCATTCCAGTTCAGGGCGATTATGGCATCAATCATTCGTTTTATGATTGTTTCCACTTTATCAAACGGAGATAAGCATAATGAAAACCTGGCTAATAACCGGCGCATCCAGCGGCCTGGGTCGCCTGATGTGTGAAGCGCTGCTGGCACGCGGCGATCGGGTGGTTGCAAGTATGCGCAAGAAAGCTGTGCTGGATGAGATGGCGGCGAAGTATGGCGACCTTTTGCAGGTCATCGTGCTCGATCTGAGCCAGTCGGCAACGATAAAACCGACCATTGAGGCGGCGTTTTCGCAAGCGGGACGCATCGATGTGGTAGTCAGCAATGCCGCCTACGGCCTGTTTGGTGCCGCCGAGGAGCTGAGCGATGCCCAGATTGAGCGGCAAATCGCCACCAATCTTACCGGCTCCATTCAGTTGATCCGCGCGGCGATCCCATTGTTGAGAGAACAAGGCGGCGGGCGCATTGTGCAGGTTTCGTCAGAAGGGGGGCAGATCGCCTATCCTGATTTCAGTCTCTATCATGCGACGAAGTGGGGAGTTGAAGGCTTTGTCGAAGCGGTTCGTCAGGAAGTTGCGGCCTTCGGCATTGACTTCTTACTGGTCGAGCCGGGCCCGACGGCGACGCAATTCGGTGCGGGTCTGGATATTGCCGATGCCCTGCCCGCCTACCGCGATACGCCAGCGGGGAGACTGCGTGCGGCTTTGCTTGCGGGCGAGTTCGCCATCAAAGGCGATGCGCAGAAGTGCGTGGCGGCAATGATTGCAGCGGCGGACGCTGCCAGCCCCCCGCTTCGCCTGCCGCTCGGCAGCACGGCTTATGAGAATATCAACGCCGCGCTGGAAACCCGTCTTGAAGCGTTGCAGGAGATGAAAGCGGTAGCGTATAGCGCCGATCGTGAGCAGAAGTAAGCGGATAAGGTGAAAATAGTAACGGATCGCGTAATGTATCAGTGTCATTAAAAAACTGAGCTGGACTCAGGTAACTATGGAGTGACCTAATGAGCGAAACATTCACCATAAAAAACTTCAATAAAGTAAATGACGTACGTTTTGAGCGGGAGCCTCTCTATGCCTCAGAGGGCGGTTCGCTCACCTCCGGCACGCTGGCCCAAAAGCTCGGCGCCTCTGTGGATACGCTTCCGCCGGGGAAAAGATCGACGCCCTTCCATTTCCATCATGTTCAGGAGGAGATGTTTATCATTCTGAAGGGGAACGGCACGCTGAGGATCGCCGAACGGATGATTGCCATCGAAGAGGGAGACGTTATCACTATTCCGCCCGGGAAAGCGTGGCCGCATCAGATTATCAACACCTCCTCCCTGCCGCTGATGTATATGTCTGTCAGCACCATGGAGTTCCCCGAAGTGTGCGAATACCCGGATTCGGATAAATATTTAGTGAAATCCACCAATCAGAAAGATGATGGTTTCAGGGTGCTCGACTTCAGGGGCAAAGGCGTCGATTATTGGGAAGGCGAACCGTGATGTAGGGAATGTAGCGTATCGGATTGGCAGGAGTGATGCCCGCTTTGCGCTACCAGCCGGCATGCTCCTGGCGCTGAAGGTCTGCTATGAGCGAGGAGCGGACAGTGCTAATAACATTCCGTGAGAATCAGCGGGGTAAAGGTCAAATCGACTCATTATACAATTAAGCCAGCTAAGTGCTTGTAGGGTCCATCCAGTACATCTAACCCCATATGTTTAGCTAATGCTATGGCTTCATCATATTCAGTTTGGCTAAGCTGTACATCATACTCACAAATATGTTCGCATAAGATTTCAAAGGCTAATGGTTCTTCGTTAAAGTTTATATAATCCAAAGCACCTTCAAGTAGAAAGGGCTCTAATCTGCCTTCAAATGCCTTTCCAAACGCCTTGATTTGATTAGCAAACATTTTTTAAAAATCCTCAACTGACCTGCTCACCATAAATTTACATATATCAATGTCTGCTCCAAGCACATAGCGAACACTTGTCTTACCCCTTGCCTGCCTCCCCTACCTGTGCCCCAGCACACTAAAATAACGCCTTCGATTAAGCGCTGAACTCAGCTTTCAAGCGCAGCAACGATCGCAGTTTCCATTTTCTCCGGCTTGGTAAACGGCGCAAAGCGCTTGATCGGTTTGCCGTCGCGGCCGATCAGGAACTTGGTGAAGTTCCACTTAATTCGCTCCCCCAGTACGCCGGGTAGCGCCTTTTTAAGGTAACGAAACAGCGGATGCGCGGCGGCGCCGTTGACTTCAATTTTCTCAAACATCGGAAAGCTCACACCGTAGTTAATGTGGCAGGTCTGCGCGATGTCGTCCGCGCTGCCGGGTTCCTGTTTACCAAACTGGTTACAGGGAAAACCGAGCACCACCAGCCCCTGGGCGGCATATTTCTGATAGAGCGTTTCGAGACCAGCGTATTGTGGCGTGAAGCCGCAATGGCTGGCGGTATTGACGACCAGCACCACCTTCCCCGCGTAGTCGGTCATCGGAACAGGCTCGCCGCTAAGGCTGGTGGCGGTATGTTGATGAAAATTGCTCATATGAGGTCCTCGTAGCAGAACAGGTCGACATTACCGCTCAGCGCGTGTCTGGGGAGACATGTTGGCAAAGTTGGCGCTAAAGAACAACAAACCGCACCGCTTCGCGGTTTTGCGGCGTGATAGCCGCCTCTTTTTAGTGCCGCTTGCCGGGGTAAAAAGCGAAAAACATTTTTTTATCGAATAGATCCCCATGGTGTGACGTTTACCCATCATCAACAGACTGATGGAATCGCTTTATGACCGCAACAACACCGGCGCTGACACGACAGCGCTACGATAGTTTTACCCTGATACTGCACTGGATCACCGCAGCCAGCGTCATTTTCCTCTTTGCCAGCGCACATATCTGGGAGCTGATGGAGCGCGGGACGCCGCTGCGAAAAGGGTTGCAGGCCGTACATATCTCCTGCGGCATCCTGCTGGCGTTGGTGATGGTTGTCCGCCCGCTCTGGCGACTGTTCAGCCAGCGCTCCCGCCAGTTCTCGATGCCGCCGCTTGAAGGTTCCGCTCTGGCGAAAGGGCTCGCGCATGGCATGCACGGCGCGCTCTATCTGCTTCTTTTTACGCAAATCGTGCTGGGGTTTCTTTTCCGCTGGTCGCAGCATGAGCCTTTTCAGTTCTTTGGTCTGTTCGACCTGACAGGCTGGGTGGAAATTACCCCCACCCTGCGACATACCCTTGCTGGGTGGCACGACACGGTAGCCTGGGCGCTGATCTCACTGGCACTTTTACATGCGCTCGCCGCGCTTTTCCATCACTACCTGTTACGGGACGGCGTGCTGCGTCGTATGCTGCCCGGCCGTGCGTTTCGTTAACCTGGAGTCCACCATGAAATTACCCACCGCCATGATTCAACGTCTGCTGCCTGTGGCCTTTGTTCTGTTAAGCGCGCCGGTTTTTGCCGCCGGCGACGATAGCAGCAACAGCAAAACGCCGGATTGCCCAACCGGGCAGGTGTACGACAGTTCGACAAAGCAGTGCGTGCCCGAAAAAACAGGCCAACTCAGTGATGAAGATAAAACCCGTTACGCCTATCATCTGGCAAAAAAAGGGGAGTATCAGGCTGCGCTGAATCTGCTCAACACGCTGAAAAATGGCGATACGGCTGAAGCGTGGAATTATCGCGGCTACGCCACGCGCAAACTGGGGCGTACGGATGAGGGTATCGGCTATTATCAGCGCGCTGTCGCCCTCGATCCAACATATGCCAAAGTGCGGGAATATCTGGGTGAAGCGTGGCTTATCAAAGGGCGTCCTGACCTGGCGCAAGCACAATTGAAAACCATCGCCACACTCTGCGGGCAGAGTTGCGAGGAGTATCGGGATCTCGAAGCGGCAATTAACAGCCATGCTGGATCCTGAGTAAAGGTATGAGGATAAAAAAATCACTACCAGTGACGTCCGCCAGCATCTTGCTGAACATCTGACACGCCTGTGGCGCTATGGGCTGGTGCTGTCGCGCAATCGTGAGGTTGCCGAAGAGCTGGTGCAGTCTACCTGTGTGCGCGCGCTGGAAAAAAGCGCGCAGTTCACCCCCGGCACGCGCATCGACAGCTGGTTATTCACCATCCTGCACTCCATCTGGATTTCAGATGTGCGTGCCCGCCGGGTACGTCTCGGGCAGGGCTTCGTCGAAAGTGATGAACTGCTGGCGCCGGAGACCCATGAGCAGGATGAAGCTCGTCTGCACTATGGAAAAATTATGCAGCACGTCAGCGACCTGCCGGAAGCACAGCGCAACGCGGTCTTTTTGGTCTATGTCGAAGGTTTTACCTATCAGGAAGCGGCAGATACCTTGTCTGTGCCGATTGGCACCATCATGAGTCGGCTGGCGACGGCGAGGGCGAAACTCGCTCAGCTTATGCACGCCCCGCGACCTGTACAGGAGAAGCGAGAGTGAAATCCATCAGATTTACAGCGCCCTATAGCGATGAGGCTATCGTCGCCTGGCTGGATGGCGAAATGGAGGCAAGCGACGCCCGACGTTTCGAGGCCGCGCTGGCTCAAGATGCACAGCTCGCCGCACGCACTGACGCGTTAAGGCTCAACCAGCAAGAGATTGCCAGCGCTTTTGCGCCACTGCTTAATGAGGCACCGCAGTCACGCATGGAAGCACAACTCGCCACCCTGCTCGCCCGGCCAGCGGCAACTGAACCGAAGGCCAATGGCGTCAGCCGGCGGGCGCTGATCGCCGCCTCGCTCAGTTTTCTGGTGATCGGCTCCGGGCTGGGCTATCTGGCACGTCCTGCAACAAAGACGTTGGGAGAGAGCGAAAAGATTCGTGACCTTGAGGCGCAATATATGTCGCTCTACAGCGCAGAGACGCTGCTTGATGCAGACAGCTCGCCCACGGCATTACAGCGCGGGCTGGCACGCACGGCACAGGACATCGGTTTACGGGCGAATGCGCACCAGCTTGAACTGCACGGAGCAGAGCTGAAAATGGTGCGCATCCTGCGTTACGACACCACCTCCATTGCGCAGATCGCCTGGATGCATGCCGATTATGGCCCAATGGCGCTCTGCATTTCGCCGGACAGCCAGCCCGTGCGCACGGAGCTGAATCACGAGCAGCGCCACCAGATGAACCTTGTCTGGTGGCATGCAGACGGTTACCAGTTTGTGTTGATTGGCCGCAACCCCACCTCCCAGTTGAAGCAAAACGCGCTCACCCTGCAGGCAGCGCTTGCATAGCCAAAGGCTTGCACTCAGACGGCCCGGTGCAGGCGGGCCTGAATCGCAATATTGATGGTGACGTGGTCATCAACCAGCGCCGCGAAACTGGCCATATTGAACGCCGAGCGTGAAATGGTGGTTGATGCATGCAGGGAAATGTTCTCTGGCCCGCTGGTTTTATCATTCAGCAAGGCATCCAGAATGACCGGGCGCGCAATGTTCTTCACCGCCAGAGTGCCCAGGATCCGATAGTGGCCCTGCCCGAGCGCCACCACCCGGCTACTGGTGAATATGATGTTCGGGTAGCGTTCAGCGTCAAAAAAGAGGCTACTTTTCATCTGCCAGGTTAACAGCGGGTTAGAGGCATTGAGCGTCGCTACCGGGATGGAGACATGAACAGTGTCATCTCTGTCGTTGCCAGCATTAAGCGCAATATCCCCGGTGACATTTCCCAGCCTGGCCTGTGACATATCGCCAAATGCCTGCCAGGAGAGGGTAATGGTGGTCTCCTGCGAATTAATACGGTAGTCAGCCGGGCTGGCAAATAACGAAGAGGAACAGAACAGAAATCCGAGAGCGATGGCAGGCACGATACGCGTCATGTTGATAATCCCTGGGGTGTTTAGCGTGTAAACGTGCCAACCCGGTTTTTTATTCGACTCCCTTTTGCTGAATCTGAAAGTGCTACGGTTGCAGCGCTTCGCGGGTTGGGCCCTGGAAGTAAATCTGGCCGATATGGCAGCTCCGCGGCTGCGTCAGCACAAAACGCATCGTCTCCCAGACCGAACGCCCATTCAGCAGACGCTCGCCCATTTTCGCCTGGCTCCCGGCAAGCGGGTCTAATCCTGTCACTTCGAAATCGGGTGGATAGAGCCCGGTAACCCGTATATTTTCTTCGCTAAGTTGCTGAGACAGTTTCGTGATAAACCCGCTAAGCCCATGTTTGCTGGCGAAAAACGCCGGGTGGGCAATGGAGTCCGTAAAGTTCGGGATACCGCATGAAGAGATGATGGCGACGATATCCGCGCTCTCTGATCGCCGAAGCCCCGGCAGCAACGCCTGCGTCAGCAGAATCGACCCTGTCACGCCAGAGTTGATGGTCGTGATAATGTCTGCCGCAGGCTGCTCGTCTAAGATGCCTGACAACCACTGCGCAGCATTGAGGATTAAAATATCGATTGGCTTATCTGACGCTAACAGCCGATCGGCAAAGTGAGAGAGGGATTCAGGCTGGGCTAAATCACACAGATACCCTCTTGCGATCCCGCCCTCCGCGGTAATGATGCCGCAGGTTTTCTCAATATCCTCAGCCCGCCGCGCGGAAAAATCGACCTCAACGCCCTCTCGCGCCAGCCATACGCAGAGCGCCTGGCCAAACCCCCTGCCCCCGCCGGTAATAACCGCTCTTTTACCTTTCAGCATCTTCGTCTCCTCTTTTTTCTTTGTGAAGGGAGATATACATGAGGAGGCGAGGTGGCATCTTCCCGTTCGTGCCATTTTTAAATGGGCGTTGTTCAGATTAGAGATTGAAAACGTTATTTGCCTGGTGTTATAAGCGAAGAGGCGCTTCTGTCATCTTTCTCTTTCCTGTTTTAATCGTTAACGCATCACTAAAGGCCAGAAAATGATTATGTCAGTTCACTCAATCACGACCACCACCACCACCGGGCCTTGCGGCGGTGTGGAGTTATCTGTGACTGAGTTCTGACAAACAGATCCTCGCCCCCGCCAAACCGGACGGGGAAAACGATCTCTCCGTTCATAACATGCTGAATGGAGACACATCATGATTTCATCTGACAAGGCACTTTTGGTTATCGATATGCAGCAGGGGCTTTTCCGTGGCCCTGTTGCCCCACACTCCGCAGATAATGTGCTGGAAAATATTTGCCTGCTGATTGCTAAAGCGAGACAGGATCGGGTGCCGATCTTTTTTGCCCGCCACACCGGACCAGATGACTCGCCCTTCTCAGAGCAGAGCCCGCTAACACAACTGATAGCGGAAATGGATGTTGATGCCGGGCGGGATATTATCTTTGTTAAAAAGTATCCCAGCTGTTTTCGGGATACGACCCTGCTGCATCACCTCGAGCAGGCAGGCGTAAAACAGCTGGTTATTGCCGGCATGAAAACAGAGTTTTGTGTCGATACGACCTGCAGGGCAGCGCCGGAGCGGGGCTTTAAAACCGTGCTGATTTCAGATGCGCACACCACCATGGATAGCGAATGCTTGTCAGCAAGTGACATCATCAGTCACCACAATGCCACGCTCAGCGGGCCGTTCGTAACGCTTTCGACCACCGCTGAATGGCATTTTGGCTCTGACAAAAGCGCCTGAAAGATAATGCCCCCCTGATTCTGGGGGGCGCTACAGTCATCTTCGGGCAGAGATACAACCCGGCATCATGGTTAATAGCAGAGCAGCAATCGCTAATGCGCAGGCAAGCCACAGAGGCGCGGTAAGCGTTAACGCATCAACAAGCTCCCCGCCAACCCATGCCCCTGTCGCAATGCCAATATTAAAGATGCCGACATAAAGGGCTGCGGCTATCTCAACGGCGTCGGGAGCGGCTTTCATCATCCAGGTCATCAGCCCGACGGAGAGCCCACCGTATGCCAGCCCCCAGAAAATCAAAATCGCCCCGCCGCCCATGATCGTCTGCCCTGCGCTCAGAAAAAGCAGCGGCGTTACGGCCAGTGCCGTTGCCACCACCATCAGCGTGCGCGTGGTATTGCGGGCAGCGCCGATCCCCACAAGGAAATTACCTACAATACCCGCGATACCGTAGGCGAAGAGGATCGCCCAAATCCACTGGGTATGGAATCCGGATACGGAGATCAACAGCGGGCGTACGAAGGTAAAAGCCGCAAAATGGCTGGTTACCAGCAACAGTGTCAGGAGCAAACCTGCCACTAATGTGCGGTTGGTAAGTTGCGCAATGAACTGGCCGACCTTCGCGGAGGCAGCAACAGGCAACGGCGGGATAACAGCAAGATGCAGCGCCAGGACCAGCGTGCTAAAAAGCGCCATGCAGCCAAAAGCCCAACGCCATCCGATCGCATCGCCAATGAACGCCCCCAGCGGTACGCCGAGTACCGATGCGGCCGCAACACCGCCAAATATAATGGATGTCGCCAGGCCAACCGATTTCTCCGGCACCAGGCGCGCCGCCAGACCGCCAGCGATAGCCCAGATTCCCCCCATGCATAAGCCAACAAGGGCGCGCGCCATCAGCATCATGGCCAGGCTGGATGCCAACGCCGAGGCCAAATTAGCTATTATCAGCAGCACCAGCAGGCCACACAGTATCAAACGCCGATCGATCCCCCCCGATGCAATAACTACGAAGGGTGCGAATAACGCGGCAAGCAGTGCTGGCAGAGAGATCACCAGCCCCGCACTGCCTGTGGTGACAGAGAGCGTCGCGGCGATGGAAGTCAGCAACCCGACCGGCAGCATTTCCGTCGTCACTACAGAGAATGTTGCCAGACCAACCGCGAGGACCGGCGTCCATAAACCGCGAACCTGCGTCGCGCCAGAGAAAGTACTCATCATGCAGTTCCTTATGTGAGCGCCCTGTCAGGCGCAATGATTCTGGTTACGCAAGGTGAAATGGCTCAGGAAGGCCATCAGCACCACGGCGATGCCCGCGCAGAGGGCAACGGAGAATCCCTGTCGCGCTCCGCTGCTGTCGACTACCTGACCGGCTATCGCTGCGCCCAGGGCAACGCCGACATTCAGTCCGGCCAACAGCCAGGTCATGCCTTCTGTAAGCTGATGTGCTGATACCTGGCGCTCAATGAGTGACATGGCGACAATCATTGTGGGAGCAAAGAAGAGCCCTGCCACCAGCACGGCGACGGTCAGAGCGGTGAGGTTTGCCACGAAAATCAAAGGGACGGTGGTTGCTGCGGTCGCCAGCCCGCCCAGCCATAACAGGCGGCTAAGTGGGGTTGTTAAGCGTAACGAACCGAACAACAACCCGGCCAGGCAAGAGCCAACGGCATACGCGGCTAAAATCAGGCTGGCCGCCGCCGGATGCCCCCACTCTCCGGCGTAAGCAATGCTCACAATATCCACGGTGCCAACAATCATGCCCATTCCCACCATCAGCAAAGCCAGTAGCCACACGCTTTTCATGCCAATGACTGAACCCTCTCCCGCCGTGGCGCGCGACGTTGTCACCGTTGGCGGTTCCGTGCCACGCAGGATCACCAGGGCAAACACCCCCGAAAAGAGCAAAAGTACAGCCACCAGTAGGCCTGCCTGCGGAAACAAGGTGATGGAGAGGGCAATAGAGAGAGGCGCGCCCATGATAAACGTCAGTTCATCAAGCACCGTTTCAAGCGAATAAGCAGTCTGCAGTCGCGCATCGCCCCGATAGAGCGCCGTCCAGCGCGCTCTTATCATGGCTGACATGCTGGGCATAAATCCGGCAAGAAAGGCACCAGGAAACAGAACCCAACTGGCCACATTCCAGTGTGAACCGGCAATCAGAATGAAAAAGCCAGCAATGCTGATCGCGGTCGCCGCGGGCAAAACGCGGGATTGCCCGTAGCGGTCAACATAACGAGAGACCTGCGGCGAGAGCAGCGCATAGGCCAGTACAAACGTGGCGGAAATCGCGCCCGCCAGCCCAAAGGTGCCCTGCTTTTGCGAAAACAGCGTGATGATGCCGATGCCCGCCATCGGCAATGGCAGTCTCGCAAGCAGCCCAGCCGCCGTAAAACGGCCGGTTCCAGGGGCAGAAAAAAGGTCTCGATAGAGTGTTGCCATCTCATTCTCCGGTAGCATGTGCTTGCCACAACGCCGTGGCACAGCGACAATTCATACAAGGCGTATGAAAACAATCCTATATTCATACGCTGCGTATGTAAATAATCATTCATTGCGTATGTAAAGGAAAAATCATGGTTCGCCGTACCCGTGCCGAGATGGAAGAGACAAGAGCAACGTTGCTGACAACTGCCCGCCACTTTTTTAAAGAGCATGGCTTCGCTGAAACCTCGATGGATGATCTGACTGCTCAGGCAGGGCTAACGCGTGGTGCGCTCTATTACCACTTCGGGGATAAAAAAGGCTTACTGGCCGCGGTAGTAGAGCAAATTGATGATGAAATGGATCAACGGCTCCAGGCGATTTCGGACAGTGCAGCCGATCCGTGGGAAGGTTTTTGCAGCCGTTGTCGCGCCTGCCTTGAGATGGCGCTGGAGCCTGAGTTCCAGCGCATTATGTTGCGCGATGCAAAAGCCGTACTGGGCGGTTTCTCACCTGAATCACAGCGCCATTGCGTGCAATCCATGCAGGCCCTGATTCGCGATCTGATCCAGCAGGGCGTAATTGAAGAAGCCGACCCGGAGGGGCTCGCTTCGCTGATTTACGGAAGCCTGGCTGAAGCCGCATTCTGGATTGCCGATAGCGATGAGAGCGATACGCGCCTTGCGCAAGGCATTGCCGCGCTGAACCTGCTGCTTCGCGGATTACGGCCAGCTCAATAGCGTGCGCATCGCATCATAAAAGAGCCGCTGCGGAGCGCATGCCTGAGTGCTGACGTTTCAACCTTCACAAAAAGCCAGCCAGATCCAGTGGGGGTTAATGGCGTGCAGATAGTGATAATGTGCAGTTTCCCGACATCATTTTGACAGGTGTGAGCGTGAGCACTTCAGCGATACATGAATGGCGTATGCATGATTTTCTGGTTAGCACAGACAACGAAAAACTGGACATACAGGCAGTGCACCACTATTTGACGAGATCCACATGGGCAAAAGGTATCGATCTGGAGACCGTCAGAGTTTCAATCGCCAACAGCCTTAACTTTGGTGTTTATCACCACGAAACCCAGATAGGGTTTGCACGCCTGGTAACGGATCACGCGACTTTCGCTTATCTGTGTGATGTCTATCTCCTCGAGGAGCACCAGGGCGAAGGGTTGGGAAGATGGCTTATGGAATCTATTCATCGTCACCCGGTGTTTGAAAAGCTTCGTAGGATCGTGTTATTCACCACAACCGCGCCATGGCTTTATGAAAAGTTTGGCTATCAACCGGTGAACCGGCAAAATTACACCTGGTCCATTAGCCGGCCTGACATCTACACCAGCAAACATAACCAATAACAAACCCTTACGACACAACGTCCGGGTGAAACGTGATCCATCGCTTCCCTTCTCTCATGGAAGGTGAAGCTGCTTAAGAAGCCGATACACTTCGCAAAGCAGCTCCCTTTTTTCAGGCAGCGGTGTGACCGGGAAACTCAACGGTCACCACTAATCCCCCCTCTTCAGAGGTGCTTAAGCTAATGCGGCTATTGTGTTGCTGCGCCACCGCCCTGACGATGGAGAGCCCTAACCCACTGCCGCTCTGCATCTGATTGGGATCGCGGAAAAAGCGGTCGAAGACGCGCTCGCGCAGCTCAACGGGGATGCCGGGCCCGGCATCAGAGACGCGAAGCTGGGTGAATGCACCACACGTTCGCACTGCGACCTCAACCCGCCCGCTCTCCGGGCTATATTTGATGGCATTTTCAATAACGTTATCAATTAGCGACATCAGGCGCTCCCTGACACCGTCGATGCAAAACTCATCATCGGCGTAAAACTCCAGTTCAATCCGCCGCTCAGCCGCCAGCGGCGACAGCGCCGCCATGCGATCCTGGATAAGCGAGGTCAGCGGCACAGGGGCCATCACCGTATCGGTGCGCGCTTCGCTGTGCATCAGCAACAGCAACTGATTAACGAGACGAGCAGCACGGCTGTTGCTACGAATAATTCCTGCCAGCAACGCCTGTTGGCGCTCGCTGCTGATATAGCCCTGTAACGCCTCAACATTGATGCGCATCGCCGCCAGCGGGGTGCGCAGCTCGTGCGCGGCATCGGCAATAAACACCCGCTCCCGCTCCGTGCTTTCCCGCAATCTCGCCAGAAAGTCATTGATGGCATCGACCATCTGGCGAAGCTCTTTATGTTTTGGCACGGCGTTTAAGGGCGAGAGATCCTCCGGCGTGCGTAAGGCAATCTCGCTGACCACCCTGTTCCAGGGGCGCATGGCGATGCGGATCGACAGCCAGGCGGGAAATAGCAGAAACGGGATGCAGACCAGCAGCGGCAGGATGTAGTAGCCGCGCGAGTTGAGGTAGATAAAGAAGTTCAAGCTGCCGGCAGGCGTGATGAGCGTAACCTCCGTTTTGCCGTCTGCTGATTTAAGGGTACGGCTGGTCCAGCTGCGCCCTTCGCTCTCGATTTTTTGCAGCTTGCCATAGCTGCTGTTGGTTACCCCGGTTGGCGCGCCTTCAGAGGCGTAAATAATCGCGTGATCTCTGCGCACGATAAGGCTGATGGAGAGCGCGGGATCGTCACCACCGCCATACCCCTCCCGCAATGCCCGGCTGAACGCTTCCAGCATCTCGGTTCGCGCCAGTGGGCGATCGTCCATCTGATCGACCATGGTAAAGATGGTTTCGTAAGTCTCACTCCCGGTGAGGATCGGCGGGCTGCGCAAGTCCTCCCACAAAATGAAGGTGAGAAAAAGGCACCATAGCAGCGTGAGCAACAGCATCTGGGCGATGATAATTCGCCGAGCCAGCGTCGGGGCCTTCAGGCTGCGCCAGAACGTTCCCATCACCCTTCCCTCTTCTCAATGGGAACGGTATCAATGACATACCCTACGCCCCGCACCGTGCGCACATACCCTTCACCAATTTTGCGCCGCAGATTGCCCATATGCACATCGAGGGTGTTGCTCATATTCTCTTTTTCACCGAAGACGCGCTCTTCCAGAAAGCGGCGCGTCACCACGCGATCGAGGCGCAACAGTAGCGTCTCAAGCAGCGCGTACTCGCTTGCCGTCAGCTCAATCGTGCGTGCGCTTACCGTCACGCGCCGCGTCGGCACATGAAGGGACAACCCGCGAATGTCGATTACCTCATTGTCAAAACCGTAGCTGCGGCGTGCAAGGGCTCTCACCCGCGCCAGCAGCTCGGCGAGCACAAAGGGTTTGACCAGATAATCATCAGCCCCGGCATCCAGCCCGCCCAGACGATCCTGCAGCGTGCCTCGCGCGGTCAAAATAATGACCGGGATCCTGTTGAGCCGCTGGCGCAACGCGGCCATCAGGCTCATGCCATCGCCGTCGGGCAGCCCGAGATCCAGCAGCACCAGCTCCGGCACGCAGAGATCGAGCTGATGCAGCGCATCCGCTTTGCGGCGAACCCATATGACGTCTAGCCCTTGATCGGCCAGCGCAATACGTACGCCGTTGCCAAGATCGAGGTCGTCTTCGATAAGTAGAATTTTCACAATAGTTACGTTACCAGTCGTGAATGAAGAACGTCTGAAGAAAAAACGGTTGCTGAAATCTATCAGGTTTATCTCACCGTTACGCGCTTCAGGCTTTCTTCATTTTCGGCTCATGAGAACTTTAGGGTGGGTATGCAAACTAGGCGTGACTCGTAATCAGATGACTCCATAAGGACGTATTTAATGAGAAACACCGAACCGCGTCGTAAGTTCCTCCCTGCATTCCCGGGACGCCCGCTGAAAAACATCGTGCCGGGCGCACTACTGGCATTGCTCGCCACCCCAACTCTGGCGGCAGAACCGCCCCAGGGTACCACCTTAACGTTGGGGGGCGGCGTGGGTGTTACGCCGCGCTATTCCGGTTCCGATGAAAACCGCGTCTCGACGGCGCTGGTGCTCGATTACTCAATGCGTAATGGCTTCTTCGCCAGCTCGACGCGCGGCCTCGGTTATGGCAACAGCCTTGGCAACTTAGATTACAGCGCGGCGCTGAGCTATCGCACCGGCCGTAAGGATCACAATGTCGACAGCGATACCATGAGCGACGGCAGCGACCACTTGCGCGGAATGGGCAATGTAAAAGGCTCGGCGCTCGGTGTGGTGGGCCTTGGGTATAAGTTGACCAACTGGCTGAGTGCGCAGTTGCAGGCTGAGGTGCCCTTTTCCCAGCGCGATAACGGCGCGGCGCTGCATTTCGGTATCGTCAGCCCGCTTTATCACTCGCCGAAAAATAGCGTGACGCTGGGGCTGACCAGCAGCTGGGGGACAAATGATTATATGCAGACCTATTACGGCGTGAGTGCCTCGCAGTCCGCCGCATCGGGTTTTACGCAATACACCGCCGGTTCGGGGATCTATGCCTGGTCACTCAATCTCGACTGGACGCACAACTTCACCGAACGCTGGAGCGTGGTCGCCGATGCAGGCTATACGCAGCTGGCGGGTGATGCGCGTATTAGCCCCATCGTACAACGCAAAGCGTCCCCCACCGGAAGCCTGACTGTGACATATCGCTTCTGATGAATATTCGCCCCGGCGGCTGGCGGTTATCTGGCGTTACAGTACAGAGATTCTATCCGCCGGGTTAGCGATAAATGGGCTGCGTTTCAGTCAGTTAGCCTGGCTGAAACCTCTGTTGCCACTTCAGTGAAGGCACGGGCGGAGAAGCTTTGATAACCCTCTCTTCGCCGCAGTAAAACAGCCGTACGCTGCAGCCGCTCGGGCTCAAGCGCGATAGCCAACAGGTCGTCCTGGGCAAACGCCGTCTTTGCAGGCAGCAACGTTGATAGCGGCGTCCAGCGGACAATCTCAATCACCGCGCCAAGGGCGTTGGCCTCCATCAGTACCTGAGGGGTAATGTGATGCTTGCGAAAGTAACGATCGATCTGCTCGCGCGTGGCGAACTCCGAGCTGAGTAACACAAGCGACTCCTCTCCAAGCCTTTGCAACTCAACACGTTTCTCTTTCGACAAGGGGTGTCTGGGGCTGACCACCAGCGCAAGCGTCTCCTCCAGCAACGTGACCGATTCAATATCGGGACTGTGCACCGGCGCAAAAGCGATACCCACGTCCAGCTCCCCTGCCAAAAGCAATTCTTCCATATGCTCCTGGGCGATCTCCTGCACGCTGAGGGTGATTTTTGGATAGCGGGCGTGAAAGGCTTCAACCAGCGGCCCCAGAAGGTAGGTCGTAAAGGTTGGCGTCACCGCCACGCGTAATGATCCGCGGCTGAGATCGCTCACCTCATGAATGGCGCGCGTGGCTTCACGCAACTCCTGTGACGCGCGACGGGCATATTGCAGATAGATCTTTCCAGTGTCCGTCAAACGTGTCGTGCGCCCTGAGCGATCAAATAACTGAGCACCCAGACTCTCCTCAAGTAACTTTACCTGCTGCGAAAGCGCTGGCTGAGATACGTGCAGCTCCGCTGCCGCTTTCGTAAAGCTGAGATGCTCTGCAACTGCAAGAAAATAGTGAATATGGCGGGCGAGCATCATGCTCTCCATTAGATTATCTAATAAATCTCATAATAAATGAGTCTTTTACCTTATACAACGCACGGCTTACTCTCTGCTCCACACCCAACGACAGTGAGAAAGCACAATGAAAGCGATCATTGACGGTTTTTTGAAGTTCCAGCAGGAGGCGTTTCCCGAGCGCATCACGCTGTTTCGGGATCTCGCTACCCAGCAGAGCCCGAGGGCGCTGTTTATTTCCTGCTCCGACAGCCGGCTGGTGCCGGAGCTGGTCACTCAACGCGAACCCGGCGATCTGTTTGTGATCCGCAACGCCGGAAATATTGTGCCGTCGTACGGCCCCGAGCCGGGCGGTGTTACCGCCTCCGTGGAGTACGCCGTGTCCGCCCTCAGGGTCGCCGACATTGTGATCTGCGGTCACTCCGACTGCGGCGCAATGACGGCGATTGCCACCTGTCAGTGTCTGGATCATATGCCCGCCGTCGCCAGCTGGCTGCGATACGCTGATTCAGCGAAGGTGGTGAATGAGTCAAGGCAGCATGCGGATTGGCCGACGAAAGTCGCGGCGATGGTGCGTGAAAATGTGATTGCGCAGCTTGCCAATATTCAGACGCACCCCTCTATTCGCCTCGCGCTTGAAGAGGGCCGCGTCACGCTACATGGCTGGGTATATGACATCGGCAGCGGACGCATTGACGCCTTCAATGGCCGGGAATTCGTCTCCCTTGCGGAGAACCCGGATGTTCATGCTGTTTCCCAACGTACCAGGCGTGTTGCCTGAAATACCTATCAACAGGAGATGAAATAATGATCCAGACTCAAGTTACCCAGAGCGCCCGCCAGGTGCTTACTGAAACCATCATTCTGGCGAAGGCGCGCAAAAACCTCTCCTATGCGGAGATCGTTGATGGCACCGGGCTTTCCGAAGCCTTCGTTGTTGCCGCATTGCTCGGCCAGCACCCACTTCCGGAGAGTGCCGCGCGCGTCGTGGGCGAGAAGCTCGATCTGAATGCTGATGAAATTGCGCTACTACAAACGGTGCCGGTTCGCGGAAGCTTTGGGGGCGGCGTGCCCGGCGATCCGACCCTCTACCGTTTCTATGAAATGATGTCGGTCTACGGGCAGACCCTGAAGGCGCTGGTTCATGAGAAATTCGGCGATGGTGTGATCAGCGCGATCAACTTCAAGCTGGACATCAAAAAAGTCGACGATCCGGATGGTGGCCATCGCGCCGTGATCACGCTGGATGGCAAGTACCTTCCCACCAAACCTTTCTGATCCTCCAGGCCTGCGGCTTTCGCCAGCCGATAACGGACGGGCATCCTGCGAGGGATGCCCGGAGACTTACAGGCCCAGCGCGGATAATCCCGGATGATCGTCCGGGCGACGTCCCAGCGGCCAGTGGAACTTACGCTCGCTCTCTTTAATCGGCATGTCATTGATACAGGCGTAGCGATGGTGCATCAGCCCGTCTTCGCCAAACTCCCAGTTCTCATTACCGTAAGAGCGGAACCAGTTTCCGGAGTCATCGCGCCACTCATAGGCGTAGCGAACAGCGATGCGATCGCCGTCACATGCCCACAGTTCCTTGATCAGTCGGTACTCCAGCTCTTTTTTCCACTTACGCTCAAGAAACGCTCTCGCCTCTTCACGATTATTGGCAAACTCCGCCCGGTTGCGCCATTTGGTATCCAGAGAGTAAGCAAGCGACACTTTTTCGGCGTCGCGGCTGTTCCAGCCATCTTCAGCAAGCCTGACTTTTTCAAGCGCTGACTCGCGGGTAAACGGCGGCAGCGGCGGACGGATAGGTGAATCGGACATGGTGGTGCCTCCAGCATAAGTGGACAGGTGAGTGTTTCATTTTTGGAACGCAGACCCCGGTTACGGGATCTGCTTTAGTAATAGCTGAGCGACATCTTTTGCCTCATCGGCGGCGCGGTAATCGCCCATCACGCGCGACATGGTGATGGCGCCTTCAATCAGTATCAGTAACTGCCTCGCCAGCGGTAATGGCTGATCCGCGTTTAACTGCCCGGTAAGTTCAACAAGGTAGTCGAGCAGTTTCTGTTTATGCAGCCTGACGATTTGACGAACCGGATCGTCCGCATCCCCCACTTCGCCCGCGGTATTGATAAACGCGCAGCCGCGATAGCCTTCCGACTCGAACCAGCTTTTAAGCACGGTAAAGATATTCAGGATGCACTCGCGCGGCGTCTCCGCTTTGTCGCACTCACGCCTGAACCACGCCATCCAGCGCACATCACGCGCATTAAGCGCCGCGGCAGCCACCTCATCTTTGTTGGTGAAATGGTGATAGATACTTTTTCGCGCCACGCCGGACGTCTTCACCAGAAGTTCCATCCCGGTGGCATGAATACCGTTCTGATAGATAAGCTCTTCAGCGGTTGCGAGAATTTTCTCGCGTGTGTTGGTCATGTTTTTGTTCATGGGCTGATGGTAGAACGATCGTTCTACTTTGGTCAAGCGATAACGTATACGCTTTTTGCTGCTCGCAGGAAGAGATTAATAAAAGGCTTTTAAACCAAAGGCAAAGAATCGGGTTGCCATAAATTATGCATGCACAGGGTAAGTACGGAGCGGATATTCACGCTCCGGCGGGATTTTTTGGAGACATAGAGAGAAGTCGAGGCTGCTTTGAGCGGGAAAGAGATATTCCGTGCTAATGACCCGTTCACTGAATAAAAATTCGGCTGAGCCAGAGTCGCGTTAGTTAGGGCATAAACCCGTGGGCTTTTTTAATGGCCCGCACTCATCAAAGCCATACACCTTGTAGCCTTTACGTTTCATGCAGGCAATAACCCGATCAAATCTCTCAGACTGTTCATCGGACGTCTCATTCGGCATCAGGGTATTTAAACTCCAGTGTTTATCATCCAGGTTTTCGCTTCGATCAATACCACAGCTGTAGAGCGCTTCCTTTCGTTCCCGGAAATTAGTCTGCCCCGTTGAATCCACTTTCTGAAAGAGCTGTATCCAGGGAACATAGGTGTAGTTAGACGAGTCCATATCTGCCACCACACAGCCGGTTAAAGCAAAAATACCTGCCAGTAAAATAGACGTTTGAAAATGCATAATGCTCCTTTAATGACTCCATTGTGGTAATCATCTGAGTCCTCATAATCCTGAGGGTTTTAATCAACTTAGGTCGTCTTTGTAAAGTAATCAATTAAATCAATCACTTTATAGCAAGAGTGCTGATATCTGTAACGGATGCTTTCGGCACGCAGCGGACACGGTGATTGAGCTGAAGGTCAGCTTTGAGCGAAGAGCGGATGTTCGCAGCTCCAACTACAACATAACTAACATCGAGGTGTATTAATCAACCGGGAGCAGGTCACACAGGAAACGGCAGGTTCAGCAAACGAGGAGAAAGAACCTGCCTGATCTTGACGTGTCGTCAATAATGTAAATGATGGATATTTGAAGAAAACGCATGTTACAGCATTTCTCAGATGAATTGTTTTTCGTACTTATCTAAATGATGTTTAAAAAATTTTTCATAATCTTCTGCGGTACTAACCAATATGGTGACTGTTATAGCAGGTTCATCTAGCTCTTGTGACAAATCTTCGATAGCGATAAAACCGCACATTATTTCTTCATCAGTTTCGCTAATGAATAGTTTACATCCTGTTGTATCGGCATTTGGAAAGTAAAACTGTGTTGGTATTAAATCCCCATGAACGATTCCCATTGGGGGATCACCAAATTCTAATTCAGAAACACCAATAGTTTTGCCTTCTTTTCTAATCTCAAATATCACTTCATTCCCCTTGAGCCATTGATGTTTTTGGCGATAACCTCGTTGATATCTAATGTAGCAATGCCTCGAAAAATGAGAAATTACTTTATCAGTAATACCCGCTCCAGCCACAGATCCGACCTTGACCATCACCGGCAAAACTAAAAATAACCACCGAATCCGCGGCGACTAACCGTTTAGTAAAAGACAGAAATACGAAGGGGTATTTATCACATGGGAAGTGCCAAGCGAGCATCGACGAAGAGCATAAGCGACAGACGCAAGAGAAAAAGCCGACCCCGCAGGGCCGGCATTTATGTATGTCAGAGCTTAAAGCTGCCAACCACGTTTTCGAGCTGGACGGTCTGCTCTTCCATCGATTGCGCGGCGGCCGCAACCTCTTCCACCAGCGCCGCATTCTGCTGCGTGGCGCTATCAAGTTGGTTGATGGCGATATTGATCTGGGCAATCCCGCGACTCTGTTCATCGCTGGAAGAGCTGATTTCAGAGATCAGCACGCCCACGCTTTCCACTTTCTCCATCAGGCCATCCATTGTTGCCCCGGCCAGACGAACCTGCCCGCTACCCTGCTCAATGCTGCTCACCGACTCTTCAATCAGTTTTTTGATCTCCTGAGCCGAGCGGGCGCTGCGCTGCGCCAGGGAGCGAACTTCACCGGCCACCACCGCGAATCCACGGCCGTGCTCGCCCGCCCTTGCTGCTTCTACAGCGGCGTTAAGCGCCAGGATATTGGTCTGGAAGGCGATACCATCAATCACACTGATGATATCCACCACTTTAGCGGAGGAGTCATTGATGTTATTCATCGTGGAGACAACTTTGTTGACCACGCTGGCCCCCTGTTTTGCCGCCGCCGAAACCTCTTCCGCCAGCTTGTTGGCCTGCAACGCGTTCTCTGCGTTAAGGCGCACGGTGCTGGTCAACTCTTCCATCGACGCTGCCGTTTCCACGATCGAGGCCGATTGATCTTCGGTGCGCGAAGAGAGGTTAAGGTTGCCACTGGCAATCTGGCGCGAAGCCGACGAGATCGCCAGCGTGCTGCTCCCGACCTGCTGCATCAGTTCATTCAGGAAGGTAATAAACTTATTGAAGTTGTTGATAATGGCGTTAAATTCCGGGCTCTTGCTCTGCGCAAGACGCTGCGTTAAATCCGCGCCGCCGCTGGAGAGCGCTTCGATATTACGGTTGAGCAACGTCACATTGTGGAAAATATTGCGCACAATAATCATCATGATCACGACGATAAGAAGTCCAATAATCGCCTGTACGATGGTGAGCTTGGTCATAATGGCGTCAGAAATACTCACCAGCTGGCTGCTCGGAATATCAACCGCCATAAACCACGGGCTGCCGCTAATAGGCAGAACGAACAGCGAATGCGCGCCGTCTTCACCGTCATAACTTCCGCGCACTTCCGTTGTTTTACCCTGGCCTAACAGGCTCATTAACGGCGATGCCGCCGGAATACCGAGATCGCGGACATTTGAGAGCGCGGGCTTATCCTGTACGGAAGATCCATTGCCGACGATTTTGCCGTCCGCTTCAACAATCAGCACGCTGCCATTGACCGCTTTGCCCATGTCGACAGCCAGTTGGTTAAAGAAGCCCAGCGTCACGTCAATAGTCGCCACGCCCCAGACTTTGCCATCTTTCCAGATCGCCATGGCACAGTTAGTGCGGGGCTGTGGGCTGGCCGCATCCTGGTAGGCTTTCGCCCATGCACACTCGCCTTTTGGCGCATTCATACCGTCTTTATACCAGGGTTGCTCCCAGTATTTAGCCGATTCCGGCTGGTTCCATACGGTGTTGACTTGCAGATTGCCGCCGCTGTCGCGGGCATAGAAAGTACTGAATTTGTCCCGCGCCGGATCGCGCTGACCAGGCAGAGGCCAAATCCCACCGCCGAATACGTTGAGATCCCCATACTGGTTAACCAGATGCGGTAATAATGCGTCGATTTGCTCGCTTTGCAGACCGACAACCAGTTCAGTAATTGAGCGCTGCTGAGCCTTAACCCGGTTCATCTGCTCTTTAATGGCATTACTTTGTAATTCAACCGTCGCCTGAATATTTTTGGTTTCGGTTTCAATAATCTGCGGAGAAACGAATAGCTTGATAACAATATAGGTAACGATCAATAAGATAACGAAAAAGCTTATAAGTAACAGGCCTATTCGGCCCTGGGTATTTTTCCATGTCATATTAGCGGCACTCATTGGGGTTGTTATTCGATCTAATATCGACATTTCGTTGAAATGCTTTAACTCACCCAGCGCCACTATTTCATTTCGAAGCACATTTAATCGGACAAACTATTTTTTTGAGGAAAAAACGTTATGTCGATCACATTTTATAAATGCGTTTTAAGAGTTTAGCCGCGAACCAGAAGCCGCACCGGCTTACTCCGATAACTCACATAATGTTGAAACTCGAAGCCGAAACGCTCGGCTAAATAATTCGAGCGTTTATTCTCTTCAGCAATAATGCAGCAGACAGGCGAAGCGAACGTCTCATCGGCCCATCGTAAAATTGCCGCCAGCGCTTCAGAGGCATAGCCTTTGCCACGGACTTCCGGAATCAGTGTCCATCCCGCTTCCGGGTATGCCAGCTTCGGCGTGGTGTCGCGATGCGCATCCTGAAAGCCAAACGCACCGGCATACTGGTTCGTTGCTTTTTCAAACACGGCCCAGTAGCCATACCCTAACGCCTGCCAGTGCCCGATATAACGTAACAAGCGAGCCCAGACCATTTCTGCCGTGGGGATCTCGCCACCGCTTATTTTTGCCATTTCCGGGGTCGACCAGCACGCCTGGAGTGCAGGAAAATCATCAAGGGTAAACTGCTTTAAAATCAGGCGTTCTGTTTCAATGTAAGGTGCTTGCTGGTGTGCCACGGTTATCCCTTATGCGGGTTTTATGATGTGGCTACGTTATCACCAAAAACGAAACATCCACAACGAATTAACATATCAGCAACAACGCCCTCTGCTGATCTCCAGCCGACTGCATCAGTACGCAGAATGCCCGGATCTTTCAGCCATCTCCGGCAGCGTGCTCTCACCCTGCCCGAGGGTGCGTTGCATCATGACGGTATCGAGCCAGCGCCCATGCTTAAATCCCACCGATCTGAGTGTGCCGGTCAGCATAAATCCCGCCCCGCGATGCAGGGCAAGTGAGGCGGCGTTTTCGCTGTTACCCACCACGGCGACGAGCTGGCGAAAACCGCTCGCTTCGGCCCATGCCACCGCACGGGAGAGCAGTTTTTTGCCGATGCCCTGCCCCTGGCAAGCGGCATCGATATAGACCGAATCTTCGAGAGTAAACCGGTAGCCATGCCTTTCGCGGTAGCGCGCCAGATAGCAGTAACCGCGCACGTTGCCATCAACCACGGCGACAAACCAGGGCAGCCCTGCGGCCTGCAACCGCTTCAGGCGGAATGCCATTTCCGCTTCGTCGGGCGGTTGGGTTTCAAACGTGGCGCAGCCGTGTAATACGTGGTATGCATAAATTTGTTGTATAGCCGGGATATGTCGTTCTTCTGCCTGAATAATTTCCATCAGTACGGCTCCTTATTGCGTCTGAGAAAGAGACTATCCCCTGGCGATCATTTCAGACAGGCCACCGGGCTTATCAGCAGCATAAGGAAAACTTTGGCATGACAAACCTTAACCTCGACCATCTGGCCACCTTCAGGCAGGTCATCAGCCGGGGCAGTTTCTCCAGAGCGGCGGAGGAGCTTGGCCTGTCGCAGCCCGCTGTCAGCCTGCAAATAAGACAGCTGGAGCAGACGCTGCAGGTGCGGCTTATTGAGCGAACCGGCCGGGGAATCAAGCCCACTGCGGCTGGCATAACACTTTGCGAGCACTGCCAGAAAATAGCGGCAGCGGTAACCACCGCGGTGGAGTCGGTCTCGCTACATTCCGATGAGATCACCGGCACCGTCACCGTTGGCACAGGCGCCACGGCCTGCATCCATCTTTTGCCGCCGATATTGCAGCAGTTGCGCCAGACGCATCCGCTGCTGAAGGTGAATGTGCGCACCGGCAACACCTCAGAGATTGTCCGCGGCGTCGAGGAGAACCGGATCGATATCGGTCTGGTCACACTGCCAGCAGCAGGCAAAAGCGTGAGCGTTAATCCGCTCTACAGGGATGCGTTTGTGGTCATCATGGCGGAGGATTTATCCGCGCGATCGATGAAAGCGCTTTCTCCTGACGAGCTCTTGTCGCTGCCGCTGATTATTTTTGAATCAGGAAGCGGAACGCGCGCGCTGATTGATGAATGGTTCCGGCATGCAGGCCAGCTTGCCACCCCGGTGATGGAGCTGGGCAGTATTGAAGCGATCAAACGAATGGTGCGATCCGGGCTGGGTTACAGCATCGTTCCCCGCATCGCCGTGGCAGCCCCTAAAGAGTGTGAAGGACTCAGCGTATACCCGCTGGCGCCCCCGCTTCAGCGGACGCTGGGGACCGTTATGCGTGAAGACAGGATCGTCAGCAGGGGAATGAATGAAGTGCTGAAAAAGCTCGATGAAACTCTGCTTAAAGAGGAGAGCAGATAAACATCTGGCTGATTGAAGCGGCCCTTGCACGCTTGCTGGCATACGGCAGAGATGATGAGGGGATTTTACGAGGAAACTATCACTGGCGAACGCACCGCGTTGAAGATAAAACAGCCCTCGTACTGATCTTTGGCTGTCACGGTTTCACGCTCAAAGGCATGGTGCCATGCGGTGCAGGTAGCCGGTATTTCTGCCGCGGTAAGCAGATTGCAGGCAGCATCACCGCACAGAGACTCTGCGGAGTGTGGGTCGGTAATGTGAAAACGAAAGGGGGATAAATCATTGTGTAAGGCGCTGCCACTGCGGGCAAGCTGAGCCACAGAGTGGCTTTGCCCTGGAAAAACCTCTTCGAAATATTCTCGTACAGATTTCAGCTTTAATGCTGCTCCCTCCCGGCTCCCCTCACGTTTTATATGCAGGTTATGCAGCATGATCAGCATCCGCTGCCGGGGGTAGGCTGAGGTTAAGGCAATTAACTTTTCAGCCATGGTTGCGTCACGCCAGGCAAAAAGCGTACCCGCTGATTTGGCGCTGGAATAGTCATCTGTTTCCCGATGGCGGATTGCGTGCCACTGCTGGGTGAAATCGGTTAAAGATCTGCGAGGAATGGGGTCGATGCCCAGACAGGGAATATCCCTTGAGATAGCCCATGCCAGTAAGCTTACGGTTTCCTGAGTGCGTAATATTTTGGGGAAATTCTTCAGTCTGCCCAATGCAGATTCGTTGTGTTGATGAGAAAACAGCATCCCTGTACTGTCAGCCTCAAATATCAACACTGCGGCGTGGTCAAAATAGCACGCCGCGATCTCCTCTCTTAACTGCGTAAATTCCGCTACACCATGGATGGACTCGCCCAAAAAGATAAACCGTTTGTCGCGAAAAAGCCGTTGCTCGTTAAGTGCATAATCCGTCGTTCTGATCATCAGAATGCGTCTCCTTCCGGGATATTCACGCTCTAACCTTAACGTTATGAGGCGGCGGTGTCGTCCGCCATGCTCGCCTGGGACGCAAACGCCATTTAAGGCGCGATGGCGACGCTGGCGGATAGCCCGGCCACTAACACTACGCCCTCGGGGATCCTGTCTAACTGGATACGCACAGGTACCCGCTGCGCAAGCCGCACCCAGTTAAAGGTCGGGTTAACCTCCGGCAGCCCCAGCCCGCCGGTTTCGTCATTGCTGTCGCCGATCCCGCGCCCGATACTCTCCACGTGTCCGCTAATCATCGCGTCATACCCCATCAGCGAAACCTGCGCACGGTTGCCAACCTGGATGTGTCGCAGCCGGGTTTCTTCAAAATAACCGACCACCCAGAAACTGTGCGCATCGACAATGGCGACTTTTGTCTCCCCCGCCGTGGCATAGTCGCCAGGGCGGAGCCGCAGATGCGTGACATAACCTGCCACCGGCGAGCGAACGGTGGCATGGGATAAATTCAGCTGCGCCAGCTCCAGCGCAGCCAGCGCGCCCTGATAATTAGCCACCGCGACACCTGCCGCACTGCGTGTTTGCTGGATATCCTCGCCGGAAATAACCTCTTTGATTTGTGCACGTCGGCGCGCCGCATCCTGGCGCATCAGCATCTCATGACGTTTTGCCTCAACGTCGGCCTGCGCGCTGAGCACACTAAGCCTCAGCCAGTGCGGATCGATAACATAGAGCGTATCGCCCCGGTTAACCCACTGATTATCGCGCACCATCACACTGCTTACCGGCCCGGAGACATCCGGCGCAATCTGCACCACATCTGCACGCACCCGCCCGTCGCGCGTCCACGGCGTCTGTGCGTAATGTTTCCAGAGGATAAACGCCACAAGCGTCGCCACCGCGACAGCACTCAGCGTCAGCGCGTAGCGACCCAGCAAAGAGAGTAAAGATTTCATACGAGTAACCCCAGGGTGGTCAGGCCCTGCAACAGCAGGAAAAAGGTAACGATATAGCTTGAGAGATCGAGCAACGGGCGAAACGGCAAACGGCGGTAAAGCCTGCTGTAGCAAAGTAGCGGCACGAGCAGCAACGTGCAGACCAGCGCGATAAGCGCCGTTACCAACAATCCGGGGATAAAAACGCCCACGATATTGATGTCATTAATCATTGGCGGACCCCTTGTCCTGCGCCCGTAACGCGCAGTGCAGATCAACCAGCTTGTCGACAAACTGGCGCGATGGCTCATCTGTTGCAGGCAAGCAGCGGCCTGCGATCGCGACGATGCGCTCACGCAAGGCTTCGGTTTCAGTTGTGCGGGTAAGGCGATACAGCACTTCGTTGATCTCACATCCCGCAGGCGAATCGCCGCGGCGCAGGTGGCGGACAGAAAGACCGATGCGCAGAAAGTGCAACAGATGATCGAGCGCCCGTGCTGATGACGCCCCGCTGCGCGGCAGGCGCGGGATCAGCAGCGCGGCCCGATCAATCATCAGGTTGGTCCAGTGCGTCTCATCACTGGTCATCACCCCGCTCACGCTGCGACGAATATCGCGCCGGCAGAGCTTCAGCAAACGTTTTATCGCGGCGTCTGCCTGCACGGTTTGCAGCAGGCTCATGCTGATAAATGCAAAGCCGGTTGCTATAAAGAGCGCGATTGCGGTATTCGCCGCGACGGCAAAGTCACCGCTGTAGTGCGCCCCCAGTTCGCATAACACCGGCAGCGTCAGCGTGATGCCCATTGCCATAAAGGTGGTGGGTGGCCGCGCCTGCAGTGACCCGGCCAGCAGATAGACCGGTGCAAACACCGCAACCAGTACGGCGAAATCGCTGATTTGGGGAAGCAGGAGAAAGCTATAGATCAGGCTTATCAAAACGCCCCAGATGGAGCCGATAATGTATTTCAGAATATGGGGTGCCGGCGTGTCGAAACTGCCAAACAGCGTGCAGCACACTCCAAGGATAGAGACCGCCGTACCGCCCTCTGGCCAGGCTGAGTAAATCCATACCAGAGAGCCGATCAGGATGATGGCAAAGGCGCCCAGCGCCGTGCGGACGGCGGTAAGCGGATCGCGATGAAAAACATACCCTTTCAGCGCTTGGCTTTCTGTTTGCGCAGGCACTGGCCTGGCGTGATGGATGGCGGTAGAAAGATGCTCACACTCGTGTATGAGGGTTATCGACTCCGTGATATAGCGGATCATATTCACCACCAGCGCGTCCTCAAATGTCTTTATCTGCGCCGCGCGCCGCTGCGCCAACTGTGTGCTGCGTTTTCGTAGCGCCTCTGCCGTGCTTTTACGCTGCCCGGCATCGTCGCAGATAAGCCAGGCCTGAACGTCATCCAGCAGCATCTGAATATCGGCTGGCATGCTGGCAATCATCTGCACTCGATCGCGTAATTCACCGTTGACGATGACCAGCCGCGCCAGCCTGTCGTGCAGGGCTTTCCTTGCCTGGCGCACCGGCACCGAAAGGGCAAAATCATAGGGAATATGGTGGCTGATGCCCTGCAGAAATTGCAGCGCAAGCGCCTGATGCAGCGGCCCTGACTGCGCATCGGGCTTGCCTGACAAGGTGTCGGCGATACGCTGGCGCGCCGAGTGCAGGGTCTGCGCTAATGTCGTGTTGAACAGCCCGGAGATCCGGCGCGGAAAAACGTATCGGTGGATCAGCGCGGCGCAAAGAATGCCGATGGTGATCTCCTGCACCCGAATGATGGCGATGTTAAACACCGATCCAGGATCGGAGACGGCGGGGAAACCAATCAGGCTTGCGGTGTAGCCGGCCAGCACAAAGGCATAGGCTCGGGGCGTGCGTTCCAGCAGGGATAAACAGAGGCAGAAGGTGATCCAGCCGGTCAGCATCACGCTACATACAATTGGCATGTTCACAAACGTCGGCACGATCAACACCGTCGCCCCTGCTCCCACGACGGTGCCTGCCAGACGATAGAGGCTGCGGCTTAGGGACGCGCCCACCGAGGTTTGCGAAACAATATAGACGGTGATGATTGCCCAGGAGGGGCGCTCAAGACCGATCGACAGGGCAACGTACCAGGCAAGCATCGCGGCGGCAAAACTCCTGACGGAGTAGAGCATGGCGTGGGCATCGCTCAGCAGCGTCGATGCAAGCCTGCGGCCTGATATGCGGCTTATCAGATTCACGGGAACTATGTGACGAAAGGTTATTTTGCTCATGCCGGGCATTATTTCCGGTTTGCGCAGGTCACTAAATACCCTATTCTGTCAAAAAATACCTAAATGTTGCCAAAGTGATGACGCCCCGACTTGCTCATACTCTGTTTGATCCGGACAGCACCTCCGGCCCGGCGGTTGCACGCCATATTGATTTCGTGGATTACGCAGCAGAAGTACCTGTTCATACGCACCGCAAGGGGCAGCTGATCATTGCGTTGTACGGCGCGGTAATTTGCCGGGCGGAAAATGATCTCTGGATCGTGCCGCCAGATTGCGCGATGTGGATCCCAGGCGGGATCGCGCATAGCGCCAAAGCCACCTGGAATGCGCATCTCAACTATCTGTTTATTGAACCGGGTGCCGCCGCGCTGCCGGAGAGATGCTGCACGCTGGCGATTTCACCGCTGATTAAAGCGCTGGTGGAGCGCTTAACTCATGAAGAGGTGGATTGCGCCGCACAGAGCCATGCCGGCAGGCTGACTCGCGTGACGCTCGATGAGCTCGCCACCATGCCGCAGCAGAAACTGAGCCTGCCGGTGTCATCGCATCCCAAAATCCGCGCCATGGCCGATGCGCTGGTCAGCCATCCGCAAGACAGGAGCACCTTTAAAAGCTGGGCAAAGCGGCTGGCACTCAGCGAGCGCTCTTTAGCCCGCTTGATGCTGCGCGAAACCGGCCTGACCTTTGGTCGGTGGCGCCAGCAGCTGCATCTAATCGTTGCCCTGCGGGAGCTGGCAAGCGGAGTCTCGGTACAAAACGTGGCGGCCAATCTGGGCTATGAGTCGGTTAATGCCTTTATCACCATGTTCAAGAAAACCATGGGCAGCACGCCAGCACACTATTTTGCCGCACGGAAAACGGGACTCCATGGCCGATCGGTTTAACCTTAAAATCTCTGCTCCATCGCTGAATGATGCTTTACAGGGCACTCCTTGTCCCTGATGCAACGTTACGATTCAGCCACATGCGAGAAGCGGACACGTTAATACATATTCAGAGGCTGCTCCCTTCAACCAAAACAAAGGTGCCAGTCGCCGCACCTGCGCGGAGTGTTTTTGCCGCCTGATACTCAGGGCTCTCATAGAAGCGTTTAGCCTCGTCAAAAGAAGCGAACTCAAAGATGACATGCCGTTGATGAGACTCGCCCTCAAGGTTTTCATACTGCCCGGACCAGGCAATGATCTTTGGCGCGAAGGGCTGCATGGCCTCCCCCGCTGCACGGGCATATTCGGCATACGCGTCGGGGTCTTTGACGGTCACATGACCGATTAAATAACCTTTTTTCATTTCTGTTTACTCCTCATTTGCCTTCAGAAAACGTGATGCGAAATAGACGCTGTGAAAGTACTCTATTGAGTTTTAATACCTGCATAAACGGCGCCAGAAAATACGCACTGTTACCCTGAGGATGAACAATGAAGAATCTTGAGCCGCTGGTTATTTTTGCTCGCGTGGCAGAACTGAAGAGCTTTACCCAGGCCGCAGAAAGCCTGGGGATCCAGAAAGGACGGGCGTCTATGGTGGTGCGCGAACTTGAACAGGAACTGGGCGCTACGCTTCTTCACCGCACAACACGAAGCGTGCAGCTGACGGAAGACGGGCGGGCTTTTTATGCCCGTGCGGGGGATCTACTTGCTGAAGCCGACGATCTGCGCTCAATGTTCACTGCATCCGGCATGCCGCTGAAGGGAAAATTGCGCGTGGATATGCCTGCAATCCTGGCGCAGAGCGTGGTGATACCTGCCCTGCCCCAGTTGCTGGAAGCATACCCTGAACTGGAGATAGAGCTTTCAAGCAGCGATCGCCGCGTCGATCTGGTGCAGGAGGGGTTTGACTGCGTGGTGCGGCTGGGGCCCATTGTCGACGAAACGCTTATTGCCCGGCCGCTGGGCCATTTGCGCATGATAAATGCCGCCAGCCCGCGCTATCTCAGCCGCTTTGGTAGACCAGAGACCCTCGAGGACCTTGTTAACCAAAGGCACAGGATGGTGCATTACATCCGCAATTTTGGTTCCAGACCTGACGGATGGGAGTATCCGTCGGGCGACGGTTATAAATCGCTGATGCTGCCTGGTGCGGTCACGGTCAACAGCGTTCCGGCTTATCATGACGCGGGTCTTGCAGGTCTGGGATTGATTCAGGGCGGCTACCCTTCACTGTTAATGCATATCCAGCGCGGCGCGCTAATTGAGATCCTGCCTGACCTGCGTCCAGAGCCGCTCACCGCCTCATTTGTCGTCGCACACCGGCGCAATTTATCGCCGCGTGTAAGAGCGTTTATGAAGTGGACTGAGGAAGTTTTAAGGCCTTATTTTGAGTGATGATACTTTTCGCGAATTTAATCCGGGCGCGGAGTTGTTCAAATAGCAGAGCGAGCACGGGCGATGAAGTTAAAAACCGCGGTGCCGGGAATGGGCAGGAATGAACACGTCCCTTTCTGGCAGCGTAGAGTTCCCGAACAATACAGCGTCATGTGCCGCTGCTTAATCTGTTACTCAGGAAAGATTTAAAGCTATCAATAAAAGCCCGCACCCTGACAGGAAGATGGCGGCGGTTGGGGTAGATAGCATGGATAGCGACCTCTTCGCCTTGCGTGTCGGGCAGCACCTGGGCCAGGCGTCCTTCCTGAATATCCTTCTCAACCATAAATGAGGGGAGAAATCCGATACCCAGCCCGGCTATAGCTGCTGTACGAATGGCATCCCCGCTGTCAAACCTGACGTGATTGCGGCCGTTCACTGTTACCTGTCCCTGCGCTTTATCAACGAGAGTCCATGCGGTGGAAGCCGCGCCCAGACCATAAACGAGTCGACGGTGGTTTTTAATCTCAGCAAGTGATTCAGGCATGCCTGCCTGACGGAGATAATCAGGTGAAGCCCAAAGTTGTGGACTTGTTCTGTCGATCACCTGGGTGATGTATTGATAACTGGTGGTTGCGTTGCCTACACGTATTGCAAGATCGAACCCCTCTTCTACGAGGTCAACAACCCGATCGCTGAAGCTGATTTCAATACTTATATCTGGCGAGGCCCGCAAAAATTCATTGATAAAGGGCAGAACGATCATTTTGCCGTAGCCTTCTGACATGGTCAGTCTGAGGATGCCTTTCGGCAACGGCAGGTTCTGACGGATAGTCGCTTCAGCTTCGTCTAAATCTTCCAGAATCTGGCTGCAACGATGATAAAATTCGTGCCCCTCTGTCGTAAGCGACAAACGGCGGGTTGTACGCTGAAAAAGCCGGGTCTCAAGGTAAGCTTCTAAACGCGCAATGGCTTTGCCGGCGGCAGAGCGCGTCAGCCCCATTGCCTTACCGCCAGCAACAAAACTGCCCGCCTCTGCCACAGCAACAAAGATACGTAATGCGTTAATTTCCAGAGCTGAGCCAGTACTCTCTGGCGATGCGATTTTTTTGCCCGTCATTGGGGAACCTTTTTCGCCAATCATTTAAATATACTCAGATTGTAGAATTTCAATCAGTGAGGATTCAATAATGTTGTCGAAAAACGCTCAAAAAACTCTGGATGGATGGATCAGTGCAGCTGGTCCGGTTGTCGAAAAGGTATACGGTACGTCAGAAGCCAGTTGGCCTGAGGTTCGCACCCGCTATATGCAGGGACTCGAAAAAATCTTCCCTGCGATCGAAGGGGTCTCCTACAAAACAAGCGCGTTAGGCAATACGCCCGCGATGATCAGTGAGAGAGATGAACATACCGGCAACAGAGTGGTGCTTTATATTCATGGCGGCGGCTATGTCCATGGCGGGGTCGAAGCATACCGCGGCCTTACTGGACGTATCGCTAAGGCATTAAAAGCCAGGGTGTACACACCAGATTATCGGCAGGCGCCTGAATTCCCTTTCCCTACGCCAATAGATGATGTTTTTTCAGCTTATCGTGCCCTTCTCGATAGCGGCGTTCAGCCTGAAAATCTCGTGCTAACAGGCGATTCAGCCGGTGGCGCGATGGTGGTGACGATCATGCGCAAGGCCCGTGACGCGGGTATTCCACTTCCGGCCGCAGGCGTGGCTCTCTCGCCCTGGGCTAATCTTACCCATAGCGGTTTATCTGCCACGACTCGTGACGGGATTGATCCCCTTTGTAACGTCGACTTTCTTAACAGGCTGGCAAGATGCTTTCTGGCGAGAGAGCTTGCCACCCATCCTGATGCCTCCCCGGTTTATGCGAATGTGCAGGGGCTTGCACCCATCCTCATCCAGATAGGTGAGAATGAGGTCATGCTGAGCGATGCTATCAAGCTGGCTGCAAATTTAGGCGAAGCGCGCGTACGGACAACGCTCGAAGTGTGGCCAGGGATGTTTCATGTATGGCATCTTCTGGCCGGTACTCTGCCGGAAGCCGACCAGGCGTTAAATAACGCGATTCATTTTCTGGAACAGGCTTTAACAAAAGAGCAGGAAACAGCGAAATTATATTTTTGAAGAAAGCCACTCTTTGTCAATAAATAACCACAACGCCATAACCTGGCTTATTAATCCCTCGCTCTACGGGCAGAACTTCATTTTTATAGCGCCAGGGAAAATTAAAATGGTGAAATCCTGTATATGTTAGACACAGGATTTCTTCCTGATTTTGCATCTGATACAGCTCTGCACTGCAATGCTTGCGCCACGCCAGCTGGACGAACGATATATCCTGCTTCACTCGTTGCGTTTGCAGTGAGCTATCTCCTTAAAATCAGAAGCATAGAAAAAAAGCAAAGTGGATATATTCTTCGTTGCCTGTAGTTCGACGAGTTTTAGTTAAAGGCAGATTAATCAATGCCGATAACTTATCTGTTTAAGGGCTCATGGAGCTGCTCTGTCATTCTCTGTAGAACGAGGTTCAAATGTTCAGGAATTTACCTATCAAGAAAAAGTTCTTTTTTGCCTTTGGCGCCGTTTTAATTTTACTGCTATTACTCTGCGCCACTTTCTACAATAACTTTTCCAGAATTGTCAGTACTAACGAATGGAATATACATAGCTGGCGCGTTATTGATAAAAGCCGTGCCTTGACCCAGGACCTGGTAAATATGGAAACCGGACTACGCGGCTATGCCATTAATGGCAAAGAGGAAATGCTGGCTCCGTGGAGCTCAGGCAAAGAGGATTTCGTTAACGTTTTGCAGGAAACGAAAAGCTTAACTTCTGATAACCCTACTCAGCAGGATCGCCTGAATAATTTGCTGCAACAGGAGCAAGAGTGGGGAAATAAGTTTGTTACTGAATTGCTGGATCATCGTCGTGCACTCAATGCCGGGACCATGACGCAGGCCGATTTCAATGCCGCCTTCGAAGCTAACACGGGCAAGCAGCAGATGGATCAAATGCGCGCCACCATTGATGAAATCATCAACAATGAAAAAAAACTGCTCGGCGAGCGTCAGGGTTCTGTCGACTCGGTTGAAACGCAGACCCGGCTGGCGTTGTTTATCGGCGCGCTGTTAGGTGTCCTTATCGCTTCAGGTTTGGGTTATCTCCTTGCCCGTGCCATCACCCTTCCGCTTGGGGAAGCGGTAAACGCAGCAAAGGCGATTGCCTCAGGCGATCTCTCCACCCGCCTGGTTGCGCGTTCAAAAGATGAAGCCGGTGTGCTGATCGTCACCCTCACCGCCATGCAGGAGCAGCTCAAAAAAGTAGTCTCTGATATCCAGACCGCCGCGACCTCTATCGACAGCGCCTCTAAAGAGGTCGCGATGGGTAATACCGATCTCTCTGTACGAACGGAACAGCAGGCCGCTTCGCTGGAAGAGACCTCTGCCAGCATGGAGCAACTGACGGCGACAGTAAGGCAAAATGCCTCTAACGCGCAAAATGCCAGCAGCCTTGCGTCTGACGCCTCCAGCGTCGCGCAGCAGGGAGGCAAAGTTGTGGATAAAGTCGTCACCACCATGGCGGCAATTTTTGACAGCTCGAAAAGCGTGGGCGATATCATCAGCACCATTGAAAGCATCGCTTTCCAGACCAATATCCTGGCGCTTAATGCGGCGGTGGAAGCAGCCCGTGCCGGTGAGCAAGGCCGTGGCTTCGCCGTGGTAGCAAGCGAAGTGCGCGCACTTGCCCAGCGTAGCGCGACGGCGGCAAAAGAGATAAAAGCACTGATTGAAGCCTCGAACAGCCGCATATCGGAAGGCACCGACCTGGTCGCGCAAGCGGGCAAAACCATGACTGGGGTAGTCACCGCGATCAACAACGTCTCTGCAATTATGGCCGAAATCTACACCGCCTCCGGCGAGCAGGTGAACGGTATTGAGCATGTCAGCATCGCTATCACCCAAATGGATGAAGTGACCCAACAAAACGCCGCCCTGGTTCAACAGGCCGCCGCTGCTGCTGCATCGCTGGAAGATCAGGCGGCTCATCTGAACCGATCTGCTGCGGTTTTCAAACTTGCCTGACAAAAGTTACTGATGGCCGCATTGGGCCCGCTGCTGCTGGGTAACGCCAGCAGCCAGCCGTTACCGTTGATATTAACGTAGCAGTCGCGGGCACAGCTGTCAGACGAAGAGCTTTCGTTGAGCGAGTTCAATCAACGGGCTAAAAGGAATTTTTTCCAACGTTAATAACCATAGAGCCCGTCTGGTTAAATTTTATTATGGCTATGTTCTGCTTATTTTATTTGTAAATTGACTTATCTATCAGTCACTTTCACAACGGTGATTAATTAAGTTATTTAACATGAAAGAGGATAATGAAATTAATTTTGGTGAAAAAAAGCTGGCTAGCATAAATTCAGGAAGTAGCCATTTTTTCAAAAAAAATATATTTATTAAATATCGTTAAAGCCTTTAAACGCGGCGTCGATAACCCCTTTTTGCTTCATTTACTAATAACACCAGGGTTCTTATGTCTATCACACAGCGTTTGTCGCTGGCATTTTCTTTGCTCGCTATATCACTTTTCGCGGTTGTTGCCGTCTCACTTTCGGTGATTTCAGGTTTCCAGTCGCGTTTTGAGTATGTACAGGTCAATGCCATACCCAGCATCAAGGATTTGAATAAATCAATCAGTACCACCAGCCAGCTTGGTATCGCCTTTTATCGTCACCAGACTGCTTTGGACACTGCTGGCCAGACTGCGGCTGAAGAGAGAATAAACAGCCTGCTTAACACGCTGAAATCGCTCACGGATTATTACATGGCAAATGATATTTCCAGCGATGAAGATAAAGCGATGACCGAGCAGGCATACCGTAATATCGAAGCCGTTCGTGCGGCGTTACCCGCTTTTTTAGCGGCCTCAAAAAACCACGACAATGCGTTATCCCTGTCTCTTCTTAAAAGTGAAGATGGTGTGGGTGCTGCATCGCGTAAAATGGAAGCCGATTTCACCAATCAGATTGAATTAAATATAAAAATCGGTGAGGCCCTGAGAGAACAAAACAAGACAATTTATGCCAAAACGTGGTGGATGATGACCAGCGCCGCAGCAGTGGTGATCCTTCTGCTTGGTCTGTTTTCCATCACTATTATTCAGGGCATCAAGCGCAGCCTTAACAGCATAAAGAGCACGATGACAGAGGTCAGTAACAGTCTCGATCTGACCCAGGTTGCCACTGTCTACAGAAACGATGAAATAGGCCAGACCGCATCAGCGTTTAACGGCCTGCTGGAGAAGGTTTCAACAACGCTGTTATCGGTGAACCATGCTGCACAATCGGTCAGCACGGGCTCCGCTCAAATTGCTGCAGGGAACGAAGACCTGTCATCACGAACGGAGGAACAGGCCGCCTCTCTGGAGCAGACCTCTGCCAGTATGGCCACCCTGAGTGAAACCGTGCGCCAGAATGCCGATGGCGCAGTTCAGGCAAGCGAACTGGCGAATAACGCTAACAATTTATCGAGCGTGAATGCGGGCGCAGTCAGCCAGATGCTGGAAACGATGTCAGAGATTCGTGGAAGCTCAGAAAAAATCTCCGATATTACAGGCCTTATTGAAGGTATCGCCTTCCAGACCAACATCCTGGCGCTTAACGCGGCGGTAGAGGCCGCGCGTGCAGGTGAACATGGCCGAGGATTTGCGGTGGTTGCTTCTGAAGTGCGTACTCTGGCACAGCGCTCGTCCTCTGCTGCCCGTGAAATTAAAGATCTCATTTCACTCTCTGTTTCCCAGGTTGAGCAGGGTCTTAACCAGGCAGCGAATGTGGGAAGTAACACTGAAAATGTGAGCAATGCGGTTCGCCAGGTCGCGGATCTGGTTAACGAAATTGCGGCTGCGACCACTGAGCAGAGTAAAGGTATTGAGCAGGTTCACCAGGCGATCGGGCAAATGGATGAAGTTACCCAGCAAAACGCCTCACTGGTTGAAGAAGCCTCTTCGGCATCTAAATCCCTGCAGGAGCAGGCTGAAACCTTGTCGAGCCTGGTCTCTACTTTTACGCTTAACGAAAATACTGGGTATGTCGGAAAAGCAGTAAGCACGCCGATCGCCAGAACACAGCAGCTGCAAACAAAACCCGCATCGACTGCTGGTGAAGCTCGTAATACAGACTGGGAAAGTTTCTGATTTTTGACTTTTACTCACGATAGATAATTACTAAAAAGCGCTGCTCTGTCAGCGCTTTTATCCTTCAGGAAGATTTATCTTTTGGGTTATTCACTATATAAGTGGTTTTATCGTACAGAGTAGTCATACCTTGTCCCCCCTGCCTTATCTGAACTGTGCTTCTCTGCAGTTTCTCAATTTGCTGAGAAGGAGTCTCTGGGTGCATTAGCCAGAAATGTTTTAGCGTGTTGAGAAACATATTGTCTAATGTACAACCTGTAGAAAAAAGTTATCATAACTGTCCTGCGAATTAACTTATAACGAATATTATCATGATGGTTCTCTCTTCAAGCCTTCTCAGATTTTCAGCATTGTTCAGGGTACTCATTGCTTTTACTGTTGCATTCGCATCGGCAAGCTGGGCCGGTCCCCCACTGGGTTCTCTCAGCGCAATATTTTCAAATCCGGGTCTCTATATTGACTTGTTACAGCTGTTGTTCCTTATTTTTATTTTATGGTTTACGTCCCTGATATCCGTAACCGGAAAATCTTTAAATATGGCATTGCATGGCCTGACGTTGTGGGTTGCTGGCCAGTCATTCGATTTAATGGACGAGATATTTCATCAGCCGAGATGGATGGCATATTACTGCGAGGACTTATTAATACTCAGCGGAATGTTACTTACCGTCATCAGCATCTATAAAGTTATGTTGAGAATGAACTCGCACTACTCTTTTGTCAGCAAGCTCTCTCTTCATGATGAGCTCACGCAACTCCCTAACAGACGCTATTTTATTGAGAATATCAGCAAGATGAAAAACAGTGTACAGGCTCTGATTATCATCGATCTGGATTACTTCAAAAATATTAATGATACCTGGGGGCATGCCGTGGGTGACAGAGTTCTTTTTGAATTTGGCAGACAATTGTATGACATTAACAACCTCGGAATTATTGGCTATCGAATTGGGGGAGAAGAGTTTGCTGTGATTGTTGAAGGATTGTCGTATCCGGATGTATCCGGCATCGCTGAATCCATCCGTATCAATGCTCAGAAAGTTATCGTGGGCGATGAACAACATCTTTCGGTCAGCATCGGCGTAGGTATTCGTTCTCCCGATGAAGACTATGAATCATTAATGAACCGAGTTGACAGCGCGCTCTATCTTGCCAAGAAAAAAGGCCGAAACAGAGTAGAAATGGCTGATACGCTGACCGATTAACAATTATCCAGGACACTGCTCTACAGTGTTTGACCACTGAGTAAATCCAGTTCATCAGAGACATATTCTGGGCCAGCGCCTACCAGTTATGGCACTGTACAAACTCTGTTAACCGGAGTAACACGATAGCGCAGAAAGTAACGTCACTCTTAACAAGGAATATAAGATGAACAAAAATTACTTATTGGTCATTCTCGCTTGCGCTTCCTTACTGCAGGGCTGCTCACTCGTCGAAAAGAATCAAAACGTCCGCTGGGGCGAAGGTGCCTGCCCTGCTCCGGCAAAGGCAGACATTGCAGCGACGGGTCACCTGGTTATTCAGGATGGCAAAACCCTTAAATGCCAGCTTAAGCCCTATGTCAGCAACATGGACTGCCAGGGAATAACCGATAAAACAGGTGCCGACGGTTTGGTATGCCAGAATGGTGCCGGACAAAAAATGCTTTTCGTGTTCGATGATAAAGGTGTTTTACAGAAGCATGGCAACATCTAAATTTTCACCATGCGAATTTGGTCGATGGAACGATTAGTTTTAGATTTCGCGCAAGGCTAGATAATAAATAAGGCCGCAAATCGGCGGCCTGGATTATTGATATTTCGCTCTACGCTGTGGGCTTATTTTTAAATCAGGATTGCTTAGTTCAGTAATAGTTATTTCATAAAGCCATCAACGCCATTTAAAAAACTGTCAGGCGTAGCTTTTAAAAAACCCGTGGTGCCCGGAATGGCTTAGTAGCGATAACCGGTATGCAAAATATGCTCGCAAGATGCTAGAATCTCCCGGCTTGTTCTCCCCGTGTTATCGCGGCTGCTGACCCCGATCAATCTGAGAGAGAATCAATGGAAACAGCACGTAACCGAGGCTGGCGTAAAGCGCAGAAACAACGTAACCGATCTCGCGATGCTCATACGGCCTTATTAACTTTTCGTGGCGAAAAAAACTGGAAGATGCTCTACACGCGGTCAGATAAATTACTGCGTGCCGCACAACTGGGATTTGAGTATCCGCGTATCACTAACCAGCAGCTTGCTATGCAAGGCCTGGAAGAGTACCAACTCATTGATGAAACTACTTTTTATATGCAGCCGTAATCAATGGCGAAGCCCTACGGCGGAACAGGTGTTCCGCCGTCATCCATCCCTTGATGTGCGCTCTGCGGGCACCAGCCGAAATGCTAAAAAGAGAGTCTCTTACGAATTGCTTCAATGGGCCGATGTTATTTGTGTTATGGAACAAAAGCATAAAAACCGTTTAGTGGCTGAATTTGGTCGGGTCATCGCATTTAAACCTCTGCATGTCCTCGATATCCCCGATCATTATCCCTTTATGGATCCACGGTTGATCGCAATATTTGAAGATATCGTGCCGGCAACGCTGGGGCTCACCGATCAGCCAGTAATATGAAACTCATCGAACCGATCGCATGACTGATAACCGGGCAATATGGTCAGTCAGGAGCTTTTCGTATAACAGTCCGAGTTCCCTTTTGTGAAGTGTCGGCTGGTGCTTTATCAACGGTTTGGGATTCTGTTGGTGGATAGTATCCAGTTTCTGTCGGTGGGTTTAGTAATACACCAGCACCATTACAACCAGACAAGGAAATTATACAACCTATTAAAAAATGGTATTTTTTTCGCATTTTTACGCCTGGCTTTTTTTACCGTCCATGTTGTAAACCGTTCTGCTCCACTTTTCATCAGGGCGGTTCACAAACCCAATTGTTTCCGATGGTGATGCTCCAGCACCAGCCGCTGCGCTATGCTGGGCAGTATGCAGGCAGCGAAACCGGCCTGCACTATAACCTGTTCCGCTATTACGACCCACAGATCGGATGGTTCACCGTTCAGGATCCGATAGGGTTAAGTGGTGGGCTGCACTTATATAGTTATGCGCCAAACCCTCTCAAATATATTGACGCGCCTGGATTGTGCAAAACAGGTACTGAAGATAAAAATCCTTATGGCACTTATCGCCCCGATCGACCATTACCGCGCGATAAAAATGGGAGGCCAGTCCATGATGTTGATGCGCCACATACTCAGCATGCGTATATTCCTAACCCTACAGGAGGAACACCGCAACATGGTCCTGCAAAAGATTTGGAGATGCCATAATGTATGTAAGTAAAGGAGCGATGTGGAACAATGGAGAAAAAGTCCATTTATCTCACTTATTAGACAAAGTACCGGCTAATAGATGGGATTGGTATCTATATGAAATAGAAGCAGTTGGAATAGCTCCACAAGGTATGTCCATGTCTGATTTTGAGCAACGAGTGTTATCCAGCGATACTGGATTTAAATTATCATGGGATGAGATCAAGCATTTTTCCAACTCATTAAGTGATATAAAAAAGTGTTTTTTAGCTGCGTTAGTTAAACCAGTTAAATATAGTGCATTAGAAAATGGTGACTTATCAAATTGTCTGGCACTAATAACTATCTTAGATAGTACTTCATGGGAAGTTAAATTAATGGGAAATAACTACTAATTTATAGAATGAAAGTTAAACAAAAACCCGGGAAATATCCTCATAATATTCCCGGACTTTATTTTTGGGCTGCACACAGTACGCCAGATATCCCGTCTTTCATTACCTTCATCCTCCATTCCGGGCAGTGCAGTTGCAGGGTGGGTATCAATTTAACAGGAGCGGTTTTGGGGAAAGTTTTGGGGAAGAACTCTGTAAATAGACCCATTTTAGTTCCATGAATTTTTTGAGATCCCGGCCAAATAATAGTGCTGTCGATATTCTTCTGGCGTCATATTGTTCAGTGATTCATGCGGGCGTTCACAGTTATACTCTGACACCCATCTTTCCGTTATTTCCCGCACTTCATTCAGCGTTC